>DATHKT010000034.1:0-176088 GCA_035489035.1 Mucilaginibacter sp. | reverse complement strand
TGACGACCTGCTTTTTAAAACCAACGAGTTGCTCAAAAACTTTCCGGATGTATTGAACAAGTATCAGCACAAGTTTAAGTACCTGATGGTGGACGAGTACCAGGATACCAATTTTTCACAATACCTCATTGTAAAAAAGCTGGCTGCTGTTAACGAGAATATTTGCGTGGTGGGTGATGATGCCCAAAGTATTTATGCCTTTCGCGGAGCTAATATCCAAAACATCCTGAATTTTGAAAAGGATTATCCTGATCTGAATATATTTAAGCTGGAGCAGAACTACCGCTCTACCCAAAATATTGTAAATGTGGCCAACAGTATTATCGCCAACAATAAGGAGCAGCTTAAAAAAGAAGTTTTCTCCAAAAAGGAGGAAGGTGATAAAATAAAAGTAATGCGGGCCTTCAGCGACAACGAGGAAGGTAAGATCGTAGCCGAGGGCATTATGCAGGAAAGGTCAACCAAAGGCATGAAATGGCATGACTTTGCCATCTTGTACCGTACCAATGCGCAATCCCGCTCGATGGAAGAGGCCCTGCGCAAGTTGAATATACCTTATAAGATATATGGCGGTCAATCCTTTTACCAGCGTAAGGAAATTAAGGATGTGATCGCCTATTTCAGGCTCACCATTAATCCAAGTGATGAAGAAGCGCTGAAAAGGGTGATCAACTACCCCCGCCGCGGCATTGGCGATACTACCATAGACCGGATTATTTTAAGCGCCGACCAGAATAAAGTCACACCATGGGAGGTTGTCGTTAACCCTTCCAAATACCTTGATGGGCGTAGTTCGGCTCCGGTCGGCGTGTTTGCGACCATGATACAGAGTTTCCAGGTGATCACCAGGAACCTTTCGGCTTATGATGCTGCATTGCACATCGCGCAACATTCAGGCTTACTGAAAGATCTGTATGAAGATAAATCCGTTGAAGGACTTAACCGCTACGAAAATATACAGGAATTGCTTAATGGCATCAAGGAATTTTCGGAACGGGAAGATATTGAAGAAAAAGGGCTGGAAGTTTTTATGCAGGACGTCGCCTTGCTCACCAACGATGATAAAGCAAATGATAAGGATGCCGATACGGTATCATTAATGACCATACACTCTTCTAAAGGGCTTGAGTTTCCACAGGTTAATGTGGTGGGTTTGGAAGAAAATCTTTTCCCATCGCAAATGTCGCTCAACTCGCGCAGCGACCTGGAAGAGGAAAGACGCCTGTTTTATGTAGCGGTAACCCGCGCGGAACGAAAACTGATCATAAGCTATGCTACATCGCGGTTTAAATTCGGCACATTAATAAGCTGCGAACCAAGCCGTTTCCTGGATGAAATTGATGCACAATACCTTGAACTTGATTTTACAGCAAAACCGGTAAGCAGCAGCAATCCCTTTTTTGATGATGAGCGGAATGCCTGGAGTAAGCGTGGAGATACTTTTTCGAAACCGAAAGCCGCACAGGTTAAAACCACATCCATACTGGCAAAGGCTCATGTGCCATCACCCGGCTTCACTCCTTCTGATACTTCAAACCTGCAGGTAGGTATGGAAGTGGAACATGAACGCTTTGGTTTTGGGAAAGTAATTAGCTTAGAAGGAAATAAGCCCGATGTAAAAGCTACTATATTTTTCAAAGAAATAGGTCAAAAACAGTTGCTTTTGAAATTTGCCAAATTGCGCTTGATTATTAACTAATTGTTTATTCCATTTCCTAATTAAGTATTATCTTTAATTAAGTATTTCCGTATACATTAATTCATTGATTTATGGTTAATAATTTAACCATATTTTTTCTATCTTGTAGAAAAATTTCCCCGATACGCATCAACCAAACTTTGCTTTTTATGTAAAAAACCATTAATTAAGCCGTAAAATGATCGTGGCACACACTTTGGAATGATATCCGCAACCCTAACTATTGAGGTACAATTAATTATGAGTGATTTAATAAAAAAAACAGCAAACAAATCTGTTGGCAAAAGCATTAGGATCTTACGTCATCAGCATGGATGGAGCCAGGAAGATATAGCCAGCCGTTTAGGCATTTCTATCCCCGCCTTTTCAAAAATTGAAACAGGTGTTACCGATGTTAACTTATCGCGTCTTGAGCAAATTGCAAACATCTACGAAGTGAGCGTTGTTCAGTTGCTTACGGTAGATAGCGAGCAGGCCGAACCGGTACCTTCACACCTGAATGTTATTCAAAAGAAACTTACTGACCGTGAAACTGAGATCGCGAGCTTACAACGTAAGGTAATTGAGTTGTATGAAGAGCTGCGAAACAAAAGCTCAATTGCAGTTTAGTAACACTATTGTTTAGTAAACACGACACTTTTCATTTACATAAGCATGTTAATGAATTGAGTTACAGGATATTTTATTTCTTAAAATTAAGTATAACTTAATATTCTTAATTTTAAGAAATAAAGGTTTCTAATAAATCAAATAAACCTAAAATATCAGGATTAATTCCCTGAATAAGTATTTTTGGAGTAACTATTGCGTTAAATAGATGTATCAATATATATCTATCATGCTAAATTATTTGATTTCGATCGCAAAAAGTGGTTCCATGAAAAAAGGAACCATTCACGACCCTGAAAGCAAACTGAAGATTAAGGTAGTTGATGTTCAAGAGTCGCCATTTACACCTAAGAAGGGTGAAGTACAGTATTTCGTTACAGCAGGCGATGAGAAACTCGCTTTTGAAACCGAAGGCTTTAAAAAGCACCGGACACTGCTGATCCTGCAAATGATATCCTGGTATTGTGTTTATTTGGGGCTTATAGCTCCTCAGATACATGCCAGTTCGCCTTACTAAATAAGGCTTATCGCTATGAGTGATAAATTCCTTTAATCTTTGGCAGCGGAACAGGTTGGATAATTAATACTCCGGCTTAAAATATTGACTTTTCTGGAAGGAAATAGTTGCTTTAGAAGCTTGTCCTTTTAGGATCGTGCAGGATATCACTCATATCAATAATTTTCTCGTCGATATCTGATACGCATTTATCCATCATGCTGATACATTCTTTCTGATCAACCAATCCTTCCTTTTCAAGGTTCATCAGCCCCTTAAGTGTAGCAATAGGGCCACGTATCTGGTGCGATAAGTAAGAGGAGTATTCGGATAGTTTCTTATTTTTGATCTGGAGATCGCGGGTTCTTTCATCTATTATTTCTTCCAGGTGATGATTAATACGGTCAAGGTTATCTTTTTGTCTTGATACCTCGCTGTTTAATTCAGTAAGGCGCGAGTTGGTTTTTGCTTTGCGTTTCACATTTCCTACGAGCAACGCTATTACAATCAGCAATAATCCCGAACCTGATACGGCCCACCAGAACTTAACCCGGTCATTTTTTTGTCTTTCTATGATCAGCTCATTTTCCTTCTGCTTCTCCTGCTGATCGTGTTGTTCATGCATAAGGCTCAAATCTGAAGAAAGCATATTGGTTTGCACCGTGCTGTCCCGCTCATATATCGTGTGCAGGTAAACTAATGCCTGCTGATAGTTCTTTTTGTGGAACTCAAGCTGATATGAATTATACGTAAAATCAGCCTCAAGCTTATCATCCTTGGTTGCCTGGGCGTAAGCTATCCCCTCATCCAAAAATTTGCGCGCCTCGGTATATTTTTGCTTTGTTATATATAATGAAGACAGGGTAAGGTCTATAATAGCTATGGTTGTGTTCATATCCTGGCCTTTTGCCAGTGCATTCGCCTGCAAAAGTAATTGCTCGGCTTTATCATATTGCTTTAATTTAAAAAAGATAACCCCGGTATTCTGCAAACATATTATGGAATTAAGCTTATCATTCAACTTGGTAAACAAGTCCCCGCTTTTGCTATAAAAGTCTAACGACTGTGAGAAATTCTTTTTTCGGAGATAAACGTTCCCGAGATTTAAAGTAATGGAAGCGATAAGTTTAGTATTATTTAAACTTTCGGCAATTTTTAATCCTTTGTTTAAATAATCTAATGACTGATCATAATCAATAGTCAAATAAAGGTTACCTATATTATTATAAACCTTGGCCTCGCCTAAAACATTTTTAGCGATCTTAAAATAGGATAGAGCATTCAGGTAATTGGCAATAGCCTTAGCTTCACGATTGGCGTAAGCCTCCCCGATTCCCATTATACGATATGATTCGGCTATCCCATTAGTGTAATTCAGTTTTAGGGCAAGTTCCAGGGCGGCCTGTCCTTTTTTAATGGTTTGCTCATGATCAGTATAATGGATGAGGTAGCCCTGCTTGTTCAATAGGTTCACCTCTGATGTATCCTGATTCTTCTGGTCAAGCGAAACATCTTCAGCATGAACCCTGATCAGAATTGCAAACAGGAAAAAAATAACTAAGTAAACTTTTTTCATCAATCTGTATCCTGCTAAAAAGTGGTTTCGAACAAGTGAATAAATATCATAACACCCTTATTACGGAAATGATTTCAAAAATGATGCATTAAATATTTTATAACAAAATTTTTTATTCTGAAAAAGTTAGTTATATTTGTTTTTATTACTTTAATTAAGAAGTGTAAGCGACTAACTAATAGCCTGTTATAAGCTTGTTTTATTCGTGTATTTTTTGATAATCTTGTTAAATTTTATCGACTTTTAAGGAAAAATTGTATCAAAATGGCCTCAAAACCCCGAAAAATGCAATTTCAGAGATAAAAAACAGGTTGTTAAGAGTTTATACAGTTTACATAACGCGATTTAGAGTAGTAGTTTTCGGAGGACAAAATTTAAGCATTGGCTACCATGTCAATGATGCTTTTGTGTCTAAAAAAGACTCAAAAGCATCAGAGTTTTGTCATCTGAATGTAAAACAGAAGAAATTGAATTTATAAAAAGCAATAAAATTAACCATAATAAAAAACCATTTAATACCATTCAAACATGAAAAAATTAATCTTCGCTGCTCTTTTAATTGCATCTACAGGTGTGTTGGCTTCTTTCAAAAACGATACTACCGTGGTTAAACACGATACCGTTTCTGACAGGAAAGAATTAGGTACTGCTGATGATAGAAAAGAGTTGGGTACTGCTGATGCTAAAACAACTAAGCATGCTGCTACCAACGACAGAAAAGAGTTAGGTACTGCTGACTAATCAACTTTTAGAATTTAATTAACCATTTATACATATTTTAATACCATTCACATGAAAAAATTAATCTTCGCTGCTCTATTAATCGCATCTACAGGCGTATTAGCTTCTTTTAAAAGCGACACTACCGTGGTTAAACACGATACCGTTTCTGACAGAAAAGAATTAGGTACTGCTGATGACAGAAAAGAGTTGGGTACTGCTGATGCTAAAACCACTAAGCATACTGCTACTAACGACAGAAAAGAGTTAGGTACTGCTGACTAATTACGGTCATTAATAATTATTAAGCAGCAACTTACATTGAGTTGCTTGCTACTGGGGTTGCATATATGTTGATTTACAATATACATGCACAGATTGACAGGGATTGAGATGATAATTTCAGGTTTGCTTCTCATTTGAGTATGAGGTGTAAGTCAATGAAAGTGCTATTTCTCATCCCACAGGATATAGCTTATTAAATACATATTGTATATATTAAAGATATATCTACCTACCTATTAAATTACAGCCCTTTTACCTTTTGTCCGCCTATTGCGGCTTTTTCGAAAGTCATTGGAAAAAGTATGCGAAATCACCATCAAACAAAGCGGATACTCACATAAAGTTTATATTTGCTGCAAATTGAATAACTATGCAGAACATAAAGCAATATGTGGAGCAAAACAAGCAACGCTTATTAGACGAATTATTCGAATTATTGCGTTTTCCTTCCGTTAGCGCTGATCCAAAATACAAACCAGATGTGTTAAAAACGGCTGCCTATGTAGCGCAAAAACTACGTGATGCCGGCGCTGATAAGGTAGAGGTTTGCGAAACAGCCGGCTATCCCATAGTTTATGCCGAAAAAATAGTAGATGCATCCAAGCCTACCGTATTGGTTTATGGGCATTATGATGTACAACCGCCAGATCCGCTCGAATTATGGAAAACGCCGCCTTTTGAGCCGACAATCCGCGATGGCAAAATTTATGCCAGGGGCGCCTGTGATGATAAGGGGCAATTTTACATGCATGTAAAAGCTTTTGAACTGATGATGCAAAATGGCGGCCTGCCTTGTAATATTAAGTTTATGATAGAGGGTGAAGAAGAAGTAGGCTCATCAAACCTGGGTATTTTTGTAAAAGCGAATAAGGAAAGGCTTAAAGCAGATGTAGTTTTGATATCCGATACCTCTATGATCAGTATGGAAAATCCATCCTTGGAGACCGGGCTGCGTGGATTATCTTACCTGGAAGTTGAAGTAACAGGCCCGAACCGGGATCTTCATTCGGGGGTATATGGTGGTGCTGTGGCCAATCCGGCTACAATTTTAGCTAAAATGATCGCTTCATTACATGATGAAAACAACCATATTGCCATACCAGGCTTTTATGATAATGTGATTGACCTGACACCTGAAGAACGGAAAGCTCTTAACAATGCTCCCTACAACGAAGAAGAATATAAAAAAGACCTTGGTGTAGATGAATTGTGGGGCGAAAAAGGGTATACCACTTTTGAGCGAACCGGAACCCGGCCAACCCTGGAGGTAAATGGCATTTGGGGAGGTTACATAGGTGAGGGCGCCAAAACCGTATTACCATCAAAAGCCAGTGCTAAAATTTCGATGCGGCTTGTTCCCAATCAAAGTTCTGATCAGATCACCCAACTTTTTACTGATCATTTCAATAAAATTGCCCCGGCTTATGTAAAAGTGAAGGTTACACCACATCACGGTGGCGAACCTGTGGTAACGCCAACTGACAGTATAGCCTACAAAGCAGCTCAAAAAGCCATTGCCGAATCGTTTGGGAAGGAACCCATACCTACACGAGGCGGCGGCAGTATCCCAATCGTTGCTTTATTTGAAGCGGAATTGGGCTTAAAAACTGTATTAATGGGCTTCGGCCTGGATAGTGATGCGCTACATTCGCCGAATGAGAAATATGATATTTTTAACTACTATAAAGGGATAGAAACCATCCCCTTGTTCCACAAATATTTCGAGGAATTGTCAAAATAATATTTTAAGCAGGGGTCCGAATCATAACCGACTTCTGCCTATTAATTATTTGACATTTATACAGTAAATACCTCACAGTCAGCTAAAAAATCATCTTTAGCGTCTGCACCTATTCCGGGTATATTATTAATATTTAATAAGTATCCATCATAAGTAACTCCTCCCTTGCATGGGTCGACAATATGGCCCAGCATACAGGTATCCATATCGTAAAATTTGATATTCGGGCTGGCGTAAACAAAGTGCAGTTTGGCGCTTAAAGCAATGCGGCTCTCCAGCATCCCGCCCATCATACATGCAATGCCTTTTTCGGCAGCCAGGTCATGTATTTGCTTTGCCTCAAAAATGCCACCGGATTTGGCCATTTTGATATTGATATAATCGCATGAGTTACTGTTGATCTGTTTCCGGGCATCATGATGGTTGTAAACGCTTTCATCAGCCATAATTTTCACCGGCGAAAGTTTCATCAGTTCGGGCAGCCGGTCATCATACCAGGTACGCATAGGTTGTTCACAAAAATCAACCCCATACGCACCTATGGCCTGCAGCGCAAAAACAGCGTCTTCAAAACTCCAGCCCTGGTTGGCATCAATCCTGATTTTTAATTCCTTGCCTACAGCTTGTCGTATCAATTTCACCCTTTCTACATCGCTTTTAGCGTCTTTACCCAGTTTTACTTTCAATATGGTAGCTCCGCTTTTCTTAAAATCAAGTGCCTTTTGTGCCATTAATGCGGGGTCGGCTATGCCTATCGTAATATCAGTTTCTACTACGCGTTTATTTCCACCTAAAAACTGATACAGCGGTAAACCTGCATTTTTAGCAGCTATGTCATACAAAGCCATATCGAAGGCGCTTTTTATGGTTGTGTTTACTGCGGTAAAAGCATGTAATTGTTGCAGGCGTGCTGGAATGTCAAGCGAGTCCTTACCTTTCCACAGCTGGGCAAATTCGCGTGCCATCACCAGGCAAGTATCCTGCGTTTCGCCAACGATCATCGGAAACGCGGAACACTCCCCTACTCCATAAAACCCGGCATCCGTATGCACCCGGATAAAAACATTTTGTGCATGGTCCATTGTCCCGGTAGCTATGGTAAAGGGCTCCATGGGAATGCTGAACCTATAAATATCAGTGTGGGTGATGGTTGTTTTCTGTTGCAATGTTGTAAAGTTGGAATGTTGTAAAGTTATAAAAAGCGTATTTGCAACCAACATTCAACCTTAACTTTTCAATCTTAGAACAGCCAACGATAAATAATTTGCACATTCGTGCAATTGCATTATATTTGTGCTACTACAATAAATACTCAACTTTAGCCGCCCATCATTATTATCCTGGGATCTGCGCTAATTTTAATGTCTAAATTTCATTAAACTAATTTATATGGCTGAAGAAACTATGCCACAATTTGATTATAATTCCACGCGGAATAAATTGATCTTATCCGAATACGGCCGGAACGTGCAAAATATGGTTAAATATATTGTTGCACTGCCAACCAAAGAAGAACGTAACCGGTATGCCCAGGTAGTGATAGACCTGATGGGATTTTTAAATCCTCACCTTCGGGATGTTGCTGATTTTAAGCACAAACTTTGGGATCACCTGCACATCATTTCTGATTTCCAGATCGATGTAGATTCTCCTTACCCTAAACCTTCAATGGAGGTTATCCATCTTAAGCCTGAACCATTAAAATATCCGCATCAGCGTATCAGGTACAAGCATTATGGCAAAACCATCGAGCTGATGATCGAAAAGGCAAAATCTATTGAAGAGCCTGATCGCAAGCAACATATGGTACAGGCAATAGCCAATTTCATGAAAATGGCTTATGTGCAATGGAACAAAGATTCTGTTGCTGACGAAACTATATTGGCAGATCTGCGGGCGTTATCTCAAGGTCAGTTAAAGGTGGAAGAAAACATTAACCTGGCACGTGTTGAATATCGTACCAACCCTCATACCAACACCAATACAAACAGGGGCCGTACCAATAACAACCAAAATAACCGTGGTGGCGGTAGTGGTGGCGGTGGGGCACGCAGTAATAATAATCCACGCAATAATAATAATAATCAGAATAACCGCAACCGTAACCCCGGAGGCGGCGGGCCGAGAAAGTATTGATTTATTAGTTCATGGATCATAGTTAATAGTTCATGGTAAATGATGGATTATTTTAATCTTTGCAAAAGCTATTAAAACCAATTGCTACTGTTGAAGTTGTTATGAACTATGAACCATCAACTATAATCTATCTATGACTAACGCATTTGAAATACAAGGTGGTAAGCCCCTGAAAGGCGAAATTATACCACAGGGTGCAAAAAACGAGGCGCTGCAAATACTTTCGGCTGTTCTTTTAACCAGCGAAAAGATCACCGTCAGTAATATCCCGGATATAAAGGATGTTAACAAGCTTATCGAACTGCTTGGCGATATGGGTGTGGAAGTTAATCAACTGGCGCCCGATACTTATACTTTCGAGGCAAAAACTATTGACCTTAATTTCTTTCAATCAGAAGCCTTTAAAACAAAAGGTGGCGGACTTCGTGGCTCCATCATGATCGTAGGGCCATTATTGGCGCGTTTCGGCAAAGCTTCTATCCCAAAACCGGGTGGCGATAAAATAGGCAGAAGGCGCCTGGATACCCACTTTTTAGGTTTTGAAAAACTGGGAGCCAAATTTAACTATAATCCTGCAGATGGATTTTTCAATGTAGATGCTTCCAACCTACAGGGGACTTATATTTTATTGGATGAGGCTTCTGTAACAGGAACAGCTAACATAGTAATGGCGGCAGTATTAGCCAAAGGCACAACCACCATTTATAACGCTGCTTGCGAACCTTATTTACAGCAATTGTGCAAAATGCTCAATCGCATGGGCGCCAAAATAAGTGGCATTGGTTCAAATTTGCTGACCATTGAAGGAGTGACTGAACTTGGTGGTACCGAGCACCGTCTACTGCCGGATATGATAGAGATCGGTTCCTTTATTGGTCTTGCGGCCATGACAGGCTCGGAGATCACTATAAAAGATGTTCATTATGACGAATTAGGCATTATACCGGATACCTTTAGACGCTTAGGCATCAAGCTGGAACGCCGTGGCGATGATATTTACATTCCTGCCCAAAGCCATTACGAGATAGAGACCTTTATTGATGGTTCCATCATGACCATTGCTGATGCCCCCTGGCCAGGCTTTACTCCGGATTTGTTGAGTATCGTATTGGTTGTAGCCATACAGGCAAAAGGCGCGGTGCTGATACATCAGAAAATGTTTGAGAGCCGCTTGTTTTTTGTTGACAAGCTGCTGGATATGGGTGCACAGATCATCCTGTGTGATCCGCACCGCGCAACCGTGATTGGTTTGGATAAACAAGTGCAGCTGAGAGGCATTTCCATGACATCACCGGATATTCGTGCGGGGGTTTCACTATTGATCGCTGCCCTATCCGCACAAGGTAAATCAACTATTTATAATATAGAACAGATAGAGCGCGGATACCAGCATATTGATGAACGATTAAGGGCGCTTGGAGCTGATATTGTGAGAATATAGAAGATAGTCAGGAAGTCCGAAAGTCTGCATAAGTCTGAAAGAATATTTACTTAAACTTTCGGTCTTTCCGACTTCCGGACTTTCGGTCTAAAAATACCTTTCACCTTTCTGCCTAAATATCTATCTTTATCAAAACCTATAAAATTTGCACAGCTATAAGAACAACAGATCGAAATACTCCAGTTTCATACTGATCTTTGTTGCTATTAAAATAGGTTTAAACCTGTTGGCCATGTCGCATTTTGGCTTTCACAGGGATGAGCTTTTACACCTGGCATTAGGTGATCACCTTGATTGGGGCTATAAGGAAGTTCCTCCATTTATTGCGGTACTTGCCAAAATAAGCAATACATTCTTTGGCGACTCTGTTTTTGCAGCACGTATATTCAGTACCCTTTTCAGCGGATTGATCATTTGGTTTACCGGGCAGATCGTTGTTGAATTAGGTGGGCGAAAGTTTGCCATCACGCTTGCTTGTTTATCACTCATATTCTCACCTGCCTTTGCTGCAAGCGGTTACCTGTTTCAACCCGTGGTGTTCGATCAGCTGTGGTGGGTATTGGCTGTTTATCTTCTTGTGAGGTATATGAATACTTCCGCCCCTAAATATATTTACCTGCTGGGTGCAGTAATTGGCCTGGGTATGCTTACCAAATATACCATGGCTTTCTTTACCGTGGCTTTGATCCTGGGTTTGCTGATAACCAAGCAACGGCGTATTTTGTGGAGCCGGCATGTGTTGATAGCTGTCGCAATTGCGCTGATCATATTTTTACCTAATCTTATCTGGCAGTTCAGGCATCATCTGCCGGTTATTACCCATATGAAAACCCTGCAGGCGCAGCAACTGGATTATATCAAACCATCGGAGTTCATCAAGCAGCAAATTGTTGTTAATGGCATAGCCCTGTTTGTTTGGCTTATTGGCTTTGGCTTTTTATTATTTTCGCCCAGGATGCGAAAATTTCAATTTTTAGCGCTGGCTTTTATACTGATCTTTCTCTTTCTGCTCGAAATGAATGGTAAAAATTATTACCTGTTTGGTGCCTACCCAATGCTTTTCGCTGCCGGCGGTTATGGCTTTGAACGCTGGTTGAAGGCCAGGGCCTATGTAATGCGCACCGTCATGGTTGTATTATTTACTTTGCCCAACCTTTTGCTATTTCCACTTCTGCTTCCGTTTTTATCGTTAAACCAAACGCTGGGCATGTTCCGGTTTGTGGAAAAAAGTGTACCTGCCTTTCGTTTTGCCGCAACTTGGGAAGATCATAAACTACACCCGCTGACACAGGATTATGCTGATATGTTCGGCTGGGATGAGATGGCAGAGAAAGTAGCAAAAGCTTATCATAGTTTAACGCCGGAACAACAAAAGAACACCCAAATATATGCCGATAATTACGGCGAAGCAGGCGCTATACATCATTTTGGCAAGCGGTACAATTTGCCTGACGTGGTAAGCCTCGCCAGCAGCTTTACGCTTTGGGCACCTGATAATCTTAACGCGAACTATATCATTTATGTTGACGACAACGGCGGCGAAAATGTTAAATCATTTGCATCATGGCTCGAAAGCTATACCAAGGTTGGTGAAGTGGAATCGCCTTATGCAAGGGAAAAAGGCACCGGTATTTTTCTATTGGTAAACCCTAAACCTGAATTACTTAATGCCCGGTACACCAAAGAGCTGGCTAAGAAAAGGCTGGAATGATTTTTTGATATGCAAATATGTTAATGTGCAGATGTGCAAATTTTCATATTTTGCGGATACCTGAAAAAAATATTTTTGTATCAAGTATTGATATAAAACTTTATTAAATGCGCGGATTAAAAACAATCATCTTCCTGTTTATCTCCAACACCTTTATGACCTTTGCCTGGTACGGGCATTTAAAATTTAAGGATTACTCCTGGGGTAAAAGTTTGGGGCTGATCTCCATCATATTAATCAGCTGGGGACTGGCCTTTTTTGAATATGTGTTCCAGGTGCCGGCAAACCGGGCCGGGTCACAGGAAACCGGCGGACCATACAGTTTAGTTCAGCTCAAAACTATCCAGGAAGCTATTACGCTAACCGTTTTTATACTTTTCACCACTATATTTTTTAAGAATGAAAAATTGGCCTGGAACCATTTGGTAGGCTTTGGATTGATCGTATTGGCGGTTTTTGTAATATTTAAGAAATGGTGAACATTTGATTGCTCAGATAATTAACATATTTCCAGAATAAGCCGTTATAATCTTATCCAGTATAAAGGAAAGCAATGCTGGTATGATAAGTATTAAAACTGTAAATATATAATCCGAATAAATAATCTTTCGATTTGTTCGGATATCATAATTTGAATATCCTGTTATGATAGGCTCCATATTCTTTTGCTTGACATAGAAACCCCTTAAAATTTGATAGGTTAAAATATAAAAGAACATCCAGGAAAGAAATGATGCAAACTGCATTTTATGGTAAGATGCATATATAGATATTATAAAATATATGAAGCCAATCAATAAAAAGATTACGAATACATATCGTTTATTTAAAATCCAGTTAACAACAAAAGCCGTCAAACTCAAAACAATATATGAGATAGAGAAAACCCAATGCATCTAATATCTATTTATACTCGCTATTTCGTTATTCACGTAAAATTACCCTGATATCGCATTAATAATATCATACTGCGTAATGATCTCAATCTGCCCCTGGTCCTCCACCAGTACCGCAATATTATCCCTATTGATCATGGCTGATATTTTGTCGATTGATGTATTCAGATCAACAAAAGGGAATGACGCTGTGGTGATAGTTTGTACGGGATACGATTTGAGTGCGGGATTTTCCAGCAGCGCATCTAATATGCCGCTTTCGGTTATTTTGCCGATAACCATTCCTTTTTGTGTAACGGGTATTTGTGAAATATTGAGCGATTTGATGACATTAATGGCTTCCAATATGCTCTTTTCGCAATCTATAGTAATAATTTCCTGGCGTTCTTTCTTTTTGATGATATCGCGGGCGGTAAGTTTTTCGTCCTTTAAAAAACCCCGTTCGCGCAGCCAGTCTTCGTTATACATTTTAGCCATATAGCGGGAGCCGTGATCCGGGAAGATGATCACTACCACGTCGCCTTCTTTAAATGTATCCTTCATCTGCAATACCCCTGCTACTGCCGAACCTGTTGAGTTGCCGGCAAAAATACCTTCCTTCAAAGCCACCTCACGCGTCATCAAAGCGGCATCCTTATCGGTAACCTTTTCAAAATGATCTATCAGGCTAAAATCAACATTTGCCGGTAAAAAGTCCTCTCCTATGCCTTCCGTGATATATGGGTATATTTCATCCTTATCAAAAACACCTGTCTCTTTATATTTCTTAAATACTGATCCGTAAGTATCAATACCAATAATCTTGATATTGGGGTTCTTTTCTTTCAAATATTTCGCTATGCCCGATATAGTTCCTCCTGTACCTACACCCGCTACCAGGTGCGTTATCTTGCCTTCTGTCTGTTCCCAAATCTCGGGGGCGGTCTGCTCGTAGTGTGCCTGCGAATTGGATAAGTTATCGTACTGGTTGGGTTTCCACGAGTTGGGCACCTCACGCTCCAAACGGGATGAAACTGAATAATAAGAACGCGGATCTTCCGGATCAACATTTGTGGGGCAAACGATCACTTCGGCACCAAAAGCGCGCAAGGCATCAAACTTTTCCTTCGATTGTTTATCCGTACTGGTGAAAATACACTTGTAGCCTTTTATAACAGCCGCGATAGCCAATCCCATACCGGTATTGCCTGACGTACCTTCGATGATCGTTCCGCCTGGCTTAAGCTTGCCACTTTTTTCGGCATCTTCAATCATTTTAAGGGCCATGCGGTCCTTAATAGAGTTACCGGGATTGGTAGTTTCTATCTTAGCCAAAACTGTAGCCGGGATATCCTTAGTTATTGTATTTAGTTTTACCATCGGCGTGTTGCCTATGGTTTCGAGTATATTGTTGTGCCACATGATTTAATATCTGTATACCGGAATTACCCGGGTGTCTGCTTCAAAAATAACCTTATAAAGTTATATTTATTAATTTATGGAAAAGTAAATCCTTTTGCATCTTATAGATATTAACCCTGATTAATATCCTTATTTTACAATGCCTAATTTAAATTCTAAACCCGCATGTCACAATTAATTAAAAAGGCAACACTCTGTTTATTGTTTTTAAGTTGTTTTAGCCTTATCGGTTATGCGCAACAAAAGCCTCTCACTCCAAGCAGGCAAAGCAGCTATTATACTTATATCTACCGGCTAAAACCTGAAGATGTTTTGAAATTTTATAAGTATCCGGATAAGGTCATCAGTGATAATATACTGCATGCCCTTGTTGATTCATTTAAAACCAACCCTTACTGGGAAAACACACTACCACCCGGGAATTATCTGAAGGTATTTGCTGAAAAAAACGATCTCAAATATGCTTTGATCGAAAACCATTCAGCCAATCTCAAACTGCTTACCAATAAATATGACCAGCGCTTTGCTTTGCTGGATAAACTGGGGAAAAACATCGAAGATGCTACCGTCAGGATTAATGGAAGACTTGTGTCGTATGATGATGCAAGTAAAACTTATCATATTAAACACTCAAAAAAGGAAAACATAATACAGGCTGACTACGCAGGTGTAGCCAATTTTTTTCTTACTAAAGAGGAAAGATATGACCGTGATGACGATAATGATAAAAATTGGTTTAAATCAGCGTGGGAGTCAGTAAAAAGAATATTTAAAAAATCCGACCGGAACACGAATAGCTACATGATAAGACATGAATATAACGGGTTTATTGTATTCAATAAGCCAATTTATAAACCTCACGACACCGTGAAACTCAAAGCCTACATATTGAATACCCATTCAAAGAAACCTGCTACTGAAAAAAAGCTATTGGTGAAAATAGGGAATTACAATAATAAGAGCAAAGTTGTAGGCACTGTAAACAGTTACCGTGATGGTGCCTACGAATATAGTTTTGTGTTAAATGATAGTTTAAAACTAACATTGGACGAAAGTTATACCATTAACCTGGAAGAACCAGGGGAAACAAAGCCTGCCAAAGGCCAACTCAAAAGAGATGATGACATGGGTGCGGATGGGCACAAAATCTTAATATCAAGCAGGTTCAGGTATGAAGATTATGAATTAAAATCTATCCACTTTAACGCGCGTTTAGACAAAAAAGAGCAGGTGCCTGGCGACAAGCCGGCCATTTACTTAAAAGCTGCAGATGAAAATGACCTGCCGGTACCCGATGGACGCGTCACTATTACTTTGACAACCAGCAGGGCCAGCTATTATAAAACCCTGACTGCCTATGTGCCCGATACCTTATGGGTGCATAAAGTGCAACTTGACCCGATTGGCGAAACAAAGGTTATTATTCCCGATTCTATTTTTCCAAAAGTTGATATCGATTACGAAATTACTGCAGACTTTTTGAATTCAGCAAATGAGCATCATAGCCAAAGTCTGGAGGCCTCGTTTAAATATGAAAGATACAATATCGTCAATGAACTAAGCGGCGATACTTTAAAAAGCACTTATAAAGAGTTTGGAAAAGAGATCAAATCTTCTGCATGGATCAGCGCCATAAACGCGAACGATGATACCTTATCGAAAGTAAAAGTAATACTACCCTCAAAAATAATAATTAACCCTATTGCGGCTATTTATAACATAGAAACAGACAGTGCGGATACTGATTTTGAGCTTAAAGAACAGGAAGCCAATATATCCGTATCAGGAGAACGTAGTATCGATTCCTTATTTATTAAGGTTAACAATCCCCGCAACCTCACTTTCTGGTACACTATCTTCGCGGGAAAGGATATAATTGATGCCGGGCGGGCCGATCATCTGTTTTACAAAAGAGCGTTCAGTGAGTCGAAAATTGTAACCTGCCTGGTAAATTACATATGGGGCGGCGAAAGTAAATCTGAACAAACCGGGGCCATAGTTTACAGGGATGATATGCTTAATATCAATGTTAAACAACCCGTATTTATATACCCGGGGCAACAGGTGCAAACTGATATAGTAGTTACTGATATAACCGGTAAGCCGGTTGCCAACACAGACCTGACTGCCTGGTCAATTACCGGTAAATTCAAAGATTATCACGCACCTTATGTTCCCTACCTCGGGCGGTCATACAATTCCCCAAAAACAAAAATACCTTTTGAAACGGATGAGGTTGATGCCAGTGGGACAATAAAACTTAACTGGAACCGCTGGGGACGCGAAATGGGGCTTGATAGTATTGCTTATTATCAATTTACCCATACAAAAAGCCTATATAAAATAGCAGAACCGGTTGTTGATACCATCACCCAGATCTCGCCATTTATTGTAAAAGATGGCGATATAATACCCGTGCATATACTTTATATTGATGAAAAGCCGGTATATTTTAGCCAGGCCCAGCAACTGAGCAGATACAGTTTTATGGTTGCACCCGGCAGGCACTCGCTGAGGTTCAGGACCAGCCATCGGAATATAAAACTGGATAGTGTGTATGTGGAGCCCTCTAAAAAATTGATATTAAGCCTGAATGCTGACTATTTACCATCAACCAAAGTATCAGATACTTTAGGCCGCTATGAGGCGGAGTTGATCAATAAATATATGATCACCATGATAGATAATTTTGATCAGAAGATGGCCCTGATCAAGCAAAATGATCACATTTTATTTTTAAACCCGCAGTTCGCTACACGAAGGAATATACTTGCCGGCCCTTTGCAAGGTAACTATGCTACTTTCGATCTGTATGGCGAAAAGCCGGTACACTTTTTGGCCGAACCTGGTTTCTCTTATCTTTTTGAGCCCGGCTTTCTGAAGCAAAAAAGTATCCCGACAGCCTACCCTTTTAATAAAGTTCTTTCCTCTGTGCCAGGCATCGATGATTACACGCAATATGCACTTACGCAAGCCAGGGCAGATAGTATCTGGCAGCAATACCTGGATCTGAGAAGCAACTCGCAGGAACTTTTTGTAAATAGTTATGTAAAAGAAAACCCGGCAGGGCAGCTTGTAATTGACAAGCAAATCAAGAAAAAAGAAGAGCCGATATTGATCAAAAACGTGATCATCTATCGCTATGGCGATCCTGATTTTATAAGAATATATCCTGGGAACGCCGTTAACCTGGGTTACCTGCGCAAAGGCAATTACCGGGTGCTGTACCTGTTAAGGGGTGATAATTATGACATTAAAGAAAATATCAGCATAAAACCTTATGGCATTAACTATTATAAATTGCCAATAACGGCCACACATATTAAAGACTCGGTAAGTATAAAGATCAGCGCTATTATCAATAGCAGGACGGGGCGGTACGATAATTCGGATTATAATATCGAGAATGACGCTCTAAAAATAAAGGAAGCTTTTAATGATCGATATGCCAGCGATAAAGAATTTGGCGGGTATGTAACCGGGAAGGTTAGTGGCGGAGATGATAAAATGCCTGTTATTGGTGCGACGGTAAAAATTAAAGGAACAAATTTCGGTGCTGTTACCGATGTGAATGGCAATTTTGGCTTAAAGGCTCCGGTTTCGGGCAAATTAGTGATCAGCTTTATAGGATATATTACTAAGGAAGTTGACATAATGCCCGGGAGTTTTGTAAAGATCACACTCGATCCTGCCAATTCAGCGCTCCGGGAGGTAGTAGTAACGGGTTATACCACACAAAGCAGAAAGAGTGTTACAGGTTCAATTTCTTCGGTATCCATGCTGCAGGGGCAGGCGGCGGGGTTTTCACTCATAGAAGAAGGAGCACCGGGATCAAGTGATAAAATCCATATACGTGGAACTTCAAATATAGCCGGACAGGAGCCGCTTTATATTATTGATGGTGTTATCGTCAAAAACCTTGATGGAGTAGACCCCTCCATGATAAGTGAAGTTAATTTATTGAAAAGCGCGGCAGCTACCGCCTTATATGGCAGCCGGGCGGCTAATGGTGTTGTGCTTATCACCACCAATAAACAGAAAACCGCAAATATTGCTGCAGTGGCAACCCCACAGGATACTGAGCAATCACTACGCAAAAACTTCTCCGATTATGGCTACTGGCAACCTAAACTCAGTACTGATGAAAACGGCAAAGCCACTTTTACCAGTACTTTCCCGGATGATATTACCAATTGGCGCACCTTTATTATTGCCATAAATGGTCAAAAGGAATCCGGGTTTAAGGAAGGGCAGATCAAATCATTCAAACCGTTAAGCGCCAGTTTCCTATCTCCACAGTTTGCTGTTGCGGGCGATCAAATGAACATTATAGGTAAAGTAATGAATTATAACGCTGATGCGGTAAACGTAAACAGGACTTTCAGCTATAATGGTAAGGAAATTAAAAATGACGCGCTAAGTGTTACGAATTCAAAAATAGATACTTTAAGCATTACTGCTGAAAATACCGACAGCCTGACCTTTGAATATACGGTTAAACGTGATAATGGTTATTTTGATGGTGAGAGAAGGAAAATACCGGTTATTCAGCAAGGGGTTGAGGAGACTGTTGGTATATTTGAAGCTTTAAACCGGGATACCAGCATTAACCTGAAATTTGACCCGGCGATGGGGCCGGTGACTTTCCGGGCTGAAACATCGGTGTTACCTGTTTTGGCCGAGGAAGCATCGCGTTTGAGGGATTACAAATATTTGTGTAATGAGCAGCTTGCCTCAAAACTGATCGGTTTATTATCTGAAAAGAGAATTAAAGCCTTTTTGAATGAGCCATTTCAACACAAAAAAAACGTGCTGGAAATCATTAAAAAGCTTGAGCAGAATCGTAAAACACAAGGGACATGGGGCTGGTGGAAGGATACTGACGAAGAACTTTGGATAAGCCTGCATGCGGTTGAGACCCTGTTGGATGCCAAAAAAGAAGGTTATGGTATCAACCTGGATGAGCAAAAATTAACGGAGTACCTGGTTTATCAATTGGAAAGTTATAGGGGCCAGGACAAGCTTATCTGCCTGCAGTTACTTCGGAAACTGGACGCTAAAGTCGATTATCAAAAATATATTACCATTATCAACAAGGAAAACCTGGCTCAAAAACAAGCATCGCGTTACAATATTTTCAAACTGATGCTGCTAAAACAGGAGGTTGGATCACACGCAACAATTGACAGTCTTTTAGCTACCATGCACCATACCATGTTTGGCAATGTTTATTGGGGCGAAGACAGTTACCAGTTTTTTGATAATTCGATTCAATTAAGTGTGCTGGCGTACCGGATCATTAAGAATGAAGGCAAACATGCCGAACTACTGACAAAAATACGGGGATACTTTTTAGAACAACGCAGGGATGGAGGGTGGAGAAACACTTATGAATCCGCTTTAATATTGGAAACTATATTACCTGATCTGCTAATGGAAAGCAAGCAATTAAAACCGGCCTCGCTAATCATCAGTGGCGCCAAAACTGAAACTGTAAACGTCTTTCCTTATACTACCACTTTGAAAGATAATGAGATCAGGTTAAGTAAAACCGGAACCTTACCTATTTATATTACCGGCTACCAGCAATACTGGAATAAAGCTCCCCAAAAAACAAATAAGGATTTTACTGTTGATACCTGGTTCGAAAAAACTGGTGACAAGCTTAGCAGGTTAAAGGGAGGCGAACCCATTCAATTGAAGGCAGAGATCATGGTTAAAGGTGATGCCGATTATGTAATGATCAATATCCCGATCCCGGCAGGATGTTCCTACGAAAACAAGGAACAATCATGGGAGAACGAGGCGCACCGGGAATGCTTTAAAGATCGGGTCAGCATTTTTAGCAGGAAGCTTAAGCAAGGTAAATACACGTTCACCATTAACCTGCTGCCGCGTTATGATGGTATTTACAATCTCAATCCTGCCAAGGCAGAAATGATGTACTTCCCAGTTTTTTATGGCCGGGAAGGGATGAAGAAGGTTATGATCGGTAAGTAGCAGAGTTGGTTAAATAAGTGATGAAATTGATGAAAATTTAACTCAATCAACCAAATCCGACTTAATTAACTATCAACCACCATTAAAACTTCAAGTGCTTAACCGTTAACCCATTATTTATCAATTGCTTTAGCGATTCGATGCCAACGCGCAGATGTGTTTCCACAAACTGTTCTGTTACGCTCGAATCACTTTCGGCGGTCTTTACACCTTCAGGTATCATAGGCTGGTCGGATACTAAGAGCAAAGCGCCGGTTGGTATTTTATTGGCAAAACCTGTTGTAAAAATGGTAGCTGTTTCCATATCAACCGCCATGGCGCGCAAAGTTTTCAAGTATTTTTTAAAGACTTTATCGTGTTCCCATACCCGGCGGTTGGTGGTGTAGCAGGTACCGGTCCAATAGTCGCGACCAAAATCCCTGATGGTGGTTGATATCGCTTTCTGCAGGGCAAATGAGGGCAGTGCAGGCACTTCGGCGGGAAGGTAATCATTTGATGTCCCCTCGCCTCTTATGGCCGCTATGGGTAATATCAGGTCGCCTACACTATTCTTCTTTTTGAGTCCGCCGCACTTCCCTAAAAAAATAACTGCTTTGGGTTTGATGGCGGTAAGCAGATCCATTACAGTTGCCGCCACCGAACTGCCCATACCAAAGTTTATAATAGTTATCCCATTGGCCGAAACGCTTTGCATGGGCTTATCGATACCCATAATCGGGGCGTTATCATTCCATAAAGAAAACAACTGCAGGTATTTAGAAAAGTTGGTCAGGATAATGTATCCGCCAAAATCCGCTAACGGCCGGCCGGTATACCGTGGCAACCAGTTGGCCACAATTGCTTCCTTTGTTTTGAGTCCAGATTTTACAGCCGACTCTACTTCTTTTACTTTCGGGGTATCGATGGCGTCTTTTTTGATGGCTTTTTCTTCGTTCATGGGTTCTCCTTTCAGTCATGCCGAACTTGTTTCGGCACCTCACAGGATAAGCAGACATGTATAGTGTAGACCTATAAGTGGGATGCTGAAACAAGTTCAGCATGACATTGCTTTTATACAACAAACCCCGGCGTTACACCAGGGTTTGTGTT
Source organism: Mucilaginibacter sp. (assembly GCA_035489035.1). GTDB lineage: Bacteria > Bacteroidota > Bacteroidia > Sphingobacteriales > Sphingobacteriaceae > Mucilaginibacter. The sequence goes on along the minus strand of DATHKT010000034.1, from coordinate 154,288 downwards.
ACAAATATAAGTTTTAAGCTTATTACTATTGTTAAGCTACTTTTAATTTTTTAAGATCAGATTTTTCAAATTGATCAAGCGCGTAATCTAACGTCACACTTAATCTCTTGACATCTTTTTTAGAAGGGAACTCAAACATGGCATCGATCATGATCGCTTCGCAAATCGAGCGTAAGCCACGGGCGCCCAATTTAAATTCCATTGCTTTATCTACAATAAAATCAAGCACCTCATTGTCAAACTCCAGCTTTACACCTTCGTATTCAAACAGTTTTTTGTACTGTTTCAATAATGAGTTTTTAGGCTCGGTCAGGATGTTATGTAACGCATTCCTATCCAATGGATTCAGGTAAGTTAATACCGGCAAACGCCCTATCAACTCGGGTATCAAACCAAATGATTTCAGATCCTGCGGTGTGATATACTTATACAGGTTTTTCAGATCAACCTCACCTTCATGGTGCGACATCTTATATCCTACTGTTTGCGTGCGCAGCCTGTTGGCTATCTTTTTGTCGATACCATCAAAAGCACCACCGCATATAAACAGGATATTGTTAGTATTCACCGTGATCATTTTCTGATCGGGATGCTTACGCCCGCCCTGTGGTGGAACATTAACCATCGTGCCTTCCAGGATTTTCAATAAAGCCTGTTGCACACCTTCGCCGGATACATCACGGGTAATGGATGCATTATCACTCTTACGGGCAATTTTATCCACCTCATCAATATATACGATCCCTTTTTCGGCAGCGCTCACATCATAATCAGCAGCCTGTAACAAGCGGGTCAGGATACTTTCCACATCCTCGCCCACGTAACCGGCCTCTGTTAATACAGTAGCATCGCAGATACAGAAAGGAACATTCAAAATTTTGGCAAGGGTTTTGGCAAGCAGGGTTTTACCCGTACCTGTTTCTCCCACCATAATAATGTTTGACTTTTCTATCTCAACCTCATCCTTTTCAATGCGCTGACCTAAACGTTTGTAATGATTGTAAACGGCTACAGACAGTATTTTCTTTGCATCATCCTGGCCAATAACATACTGATCCAGGTGACTTTTCATTTCGGCAGGCTTTAACAATGCAGGTGCTGAAGGTGATGTTTTTACCTTTCGTACTTTCAGCTCTTCTGCCAATATCTCGTTAGCCTGGTTCACACATTTATCACAAATATGTGCATCAAGCCCGGCTATCAGCATCAGGGAATCCTGCTTACCAGCACCACAAAACGAACACCTTATCTCTTTGCTGTTTTTATTCATCTTATCTGATGTATAACCAAATTTAATAAATTATCGGCATTATTGCAACGCCTTTGGCTATATAATTATTGTTAATACGCTTTAATCAAGCGCATTGTTTTTTATTTCTTTCCTTTACTTCCGCGCAAAATCTCATCTACCATGCCAAATTCTACGGCCTCTTCAGCAATCATCCAATGGTCACGGTCTGATGCATCCCATACTTTTTCGAATGGAGCGCCACTATGGTCGGCAATGATCTGGTACAGTTCTTTCTTCAACTTGGTGATCTCGTGGTAGCTGATCTCGATATCCGATTGCTGACCTTGCGCACCACCTGATGGCTGGTGAATCATTACCCTTGAATGTGGCAACGCTGCCCTTTTACCCTGCGTACCGGCGCATAATAATACTGCAGCCATTGATGCTGCCATACCGGTACAAATAGTTGCCACATCGTTTGATATGAACTGCATGGTATCATAAATGCCTAAACCGGCATAAACCGAACCGCCCGGAGAGTTGATGTAGATCTGGATATCGCGCTTAGCATCTGCTGATTGCAAAAACAATAACTGCGCCTGGATGATGTTAGCGATATTATCATAAATGGCATCGCCTAAAAATATGATACGATCCATCATTAAACGCGAGAACACGTCCATTTGGGCTACGTTCAATTGGCGCTCCTCGATAATATATGGTGTCATGCCGCTTGGTACGGTAGTAGCTATACCTGATGGCATCGCGTTTCTGTCAACGCCAGCCAAATATTTGTCTACATAAATACTGTTGATGCGGTGATGCTTTACCGCGTATTTTCTGAATTCGTTTCTATCTATATTGTCCATGATTGATATTTTTCTGTGTTTATTTATTGCGTTAAATATAGTTTTTAGTTGAATATAATTACTGTGTTAAAAGTAAAATTACATGGTGAGGTAAAAAGCTGCTGTAAAAAAAAAGCAACCCTTTATCTGAGTTGCTTTGGTTTAGTACTAATATTAAATCTTTGCGCCGAACGCCTCGCCTACTTTACTAACTCAGCAAAGTCTTTAGCAGATATTTCTTTTTGTTCTAAAGTAACTACGCTTTTCAGGTAATCTAAGGCCTTGCCTGCTTTTACTTCTTCAAACAGCTTGTTGGCCTCTTCTTTATTCTGTAAATACTGAACGGTGTATTGTCCCAACTGCTCATCGCTGATAGGCTGCGGGCTATACATCCTGAATTGTGCCTCCAGGCGTTGTTTAGCAGCGCCGAATACCTCTTCGTATTTGATCTCGATCTTATTATCCTTAATGATCTTGTTTTCCAGCAAGGTCCATTTCAGGTTTTGAGCGAAATCTTTATAACCACCTGTTAATTCTTCATCGGTCAGTTTTTCATTAGTAGCTTTCAGCCACCTTTTCAAAAACTCATCCGGAAGATCGAACTTAGCCTTTTCATTACTCAACGTATACAGGTCGTTTTGCAATTTGCGCTCCGAATCCTGGGCATACATTGATTCTACTTCTTCGGTAATTTTAGCTCTAAATTCTTCTTCGGTAGTTACAGTACCTTCACCAAATAATTTGTCAAAGAACTCCTGGTTCAAATCACTTTCTTCCAAACGGTTTACATTTTTAACCGTTAAGCGGAAATTTGATTTCAACTCAGCCGCTGTTTCTTCATCAACCTTTAATATGGCCGCGATACGTGTCGCATCATTTTTATAGGCCTTCTGGATATCCAGCGTTATTACGTCATCCTTTTTTAAACCGATCAGAGATTTTTTTACCTTATCATCCTGTACCTGGTCTAAACGAACAGATGTTGTATTGCTTATTCCTTCATCAAAAACAGAACCATCAGGCGAAAGCTGTACTAATTCGGCATAAAGAACATCATCATCTGCCGATACGTCAGGATTTGTCATTTTGCCATAGCTGCGGCGTATATTTTTGATACGAGCGGCCAAAGTTTCGTCATCCGCCTTGATCACATATTGGGTAACCTTATCCTTTGATGAAAAATCAACCTCAAATGCAGGCGCTAAACCTACCTCGTAGTTAAACTCAAAATCATCGGCAAAATCCCAGTTGTATTGTTTGCTATCATCAAACTTAGGCAACGGCTGGCCCAATACATCCAGTTGTTGTTCGGTGATATAGTTATTCAATGTATCCGAAAGCAGGTTATTTACTTCGTCAACCAAAATGCTTTTGCCATACATCTTTTTGATGTGTGCCGGAGGAACCATACCGGGCCTGAAACCAGGTATTTTAGCCTTTTTAGCCTGTTCTTTTATCGCTTTATCTACCCTTGGCTGGTAATCTTCGGGTTTGATATTGATCTTTAGAATTGCATTTAGATTGTCAATGTTTTCCTTTGAAATATTCATCGTTTTTCCGCGTATTTTTTAACTTAAAATCCCATGTCAGTCATGCATTTAAGTTGATCTGCATGTGTCTTGTTTTGGGAGTGCAAAGGTATTAATAATTTTTTGAAAAATTAACCACAGGTGCAATTCACCTAATCAGGGCACAAAAAAAAGAGCCCTGTAAACCGGGGCTCTTTAAGTTACTTGAACTATGCTTTTCTTAATTGATCTTGGTAATAGATGCGGCGCCGGTTTTGCTGCTATTCACATTGGTTGGATTGCCGCGATACTGTATTTCGGCGGCACCAGTGGTATGCACATTCAGATCTTTTAAAACATTGATCTCGCAATGGCTGGCCCCGGTTGTTTCAATATCGTAGGCGCCAACTACAAAGTCTAATGCGTATAATTTACCGCTGCCTGTCAGATCCACTTTGTGTGAACTTGCCTGGCCTTTCAAATTAATTTCGCTTGCACCGGTACCTTTGGTGATTACATTGGCTGCATTCAGGTCCAGATTGATTTTGCTTGCGCCGTTCAAATATATATTAAGATCCTTTGTAGTGATCTTTCCGTCAGCACCAAAATCTACAGCCCCCGACCCTTTAAGTTCTTCCAGGTTTTTCACCCCGATGGTGATCGTCATTTCTCCGCTGCCGCACATATTCTTTTTGGTGTAAATGTGCAGCCTATCCCCATCTATAGATGAGTGTATATATTTCATCAGGTTATCATCGGCATTAATGGTTACCACAAAACTGCTGTCCTGCTTTAAATTAACTTTAAATCCGCCCGAAATATCGATCTGCTTAAATTCGGTTAATTTATGCGTTTCGGTAATTACATGGCCTGATCCTTTTATGCATTTGAACCTGCAGGATGATAATGCAGTGAGCGAAACTATCGCTATAAATAATATCGCGCCTAAATATGTCTTTTTCATTGGGTTGATTGGGTTAATGGTTTGAGATGGTTTTATTGCTTGGACTTACTATACATGGCTTTGGTTACATCAAATATAAAAAAGCCATTCTTTAAATGAATGGCTTCTGAAATTATATGTTGAGTTTATTTGTTTCGATTATAATCCTACAAATTCTTGTTCTATGTTTTTCTTTGCTTTGTCAGCATCAGTTCTGTTCATGTTATCGGCTACAAAGTTAGTACTGTTAACACTTGATGATTTTGAACATTTTAAGTTACAATCAGTTACGTTACCGGTAAGATCGGCTTTAGCGCGGTCGTTTACGGTGATGTTTGCACTGTAACCGTTCATGTCAAGGTTTGCGTAAGCATTGTTGTGCAAGATGATCTCCATGCCTATAGGTGCAAGTTTACCGAATGATCTTACTTCAGCGTTGTCATAAGCGGTGATTGAACGCAGGTCATAAGCGCTAACCCAAACTACCAGTTTTTTTGCTGAGTATGATGAGATGCGTAATACACCGTTTTCGTTTTGAACCATTGCGCTTTCGGCATAGTAACGGTTGTAAACTTTTACCTGGTCGGCTGAACCGTCAGATACATACAACTCAACGTTTCCGTGAATTTCGATCTTGCTGATCTTGCTTATATTGGTAAGCACTGTGCTTACTTCATTATTCTTGGCAGCTGAATCATTTTTAGTAGCTGCGAGGGTGGTGTTGCTTATTCCTAATACTATGGCTGCGATAGTGACGAAGGATAAAATTTTAGTTTTCATGATATTTAATATTTTGAGTGTCTGTTGTTGTTTTGTTATGTTTTCAAATACACCAATAAGACGATCCCAATAGAAATACGTTACAGCAAAATGGCCTCTATTAGTTGTAGGAGGGGTTTTTCCCGGTAAACCGGGGAATTTGGTCGGTGAAAAAGTTTGGCGGATGGTGGTGGGCGGATGCCGCAGGCAAACGAACGGCACAAATGCCTTTTCCATACCTCTAATTACATTCTATCCCTACCCCGAAATCACAGTAAAGGCAGGTTGTGTTGTCTTTTTTTGCGCGTTCCATCGGAACGCCTCGTTGGTAGTTGAACAGTACGGTTGGAAATTCACGTTCCGGTAGGAACGTTTGGTGCTTACGAAGGAACCGGCTCGTCATCATCATGATCTTCCGGCTTAAGTTCCTTTTGTATGATCTCCTGCTCAAATTCCTTCTCATCTTTCCGGTTTCTTTTGATCAGCCAGATGATCAGCGCTATTGCCGCCAGCAGAAAAAGGCCAATCCACCAATAATTGATTTCCATAACCTTAAAATTTATTTAGTATAAATATCGGCATTAGGTTTGGTAATGTGATGATTTCAAAATGGCGGGTTAGTCAGTAGGATATTTTTCCTTTGGGTGTAATAGACTAACCCGATCACTCCCGGTTAGCCAAACGTAAGATGTAATCTTTCGGTTCCTGACTTAATGCGTCGAGTTCTGTAGCATCGATTAATTGATCGCGAAGCTGCAAGGTTAACACATCCAGGTATCGTGAGCCTGGCATATAATCATATGTTCTTTTAAGATATTTGTTAAACTGGGATACTGACTCATACAAGCGATGATAACAGTCCCGATCATCTTCTGATTCGCTTCGCCATTTTTTCAATATGACTTCAAATTCAAGCAATCCCCTCTTAAAATCTCTGTCCAAGCCCTTGCCGATTATCTCCCGGGCAGCTTTCTTGTCTTTTTTACTTAGTTCGTCTAACATAGCTTCGTCTATTAGTACATCAAAATTAATGGTATTTGAAAGCTTTGTCAACTTTTAAAAAGTTGACAAAGCTGTAATTCGCCATTACGTTCCCGGATGAAGGAATGAAGCATAAAAAAAGCTACCTGCCCTAACAGATAGCTCTCTAAAATATATGTTGAACTTTTGCAAAAGTTGAATTAGATACCGGCCACTTCTATGAAGTTGTTATTGGCAGGCAGGTTTTTATTTTCGCTGTAATGAGCGGCGGCAAAGTTGAATTTGTTTATGCTTGTGGCCACATCGTGGTTCAGGTGGAACTGGTTAGCATAACCACTCAGGTCGGCTTTAGCATGATCTGCTACAGTTACATTGGCGCTGTAATTATCCAGGTTCAATTTGGCTGACGCGTTGTTGTGCAAGTCCACATTCAATTCAAGTTGTGAAAGCTTACCAAATGATTTTACTTCGGCGTTATCATAAGCTGATATGGCACGCAGGTCTTCCGCAGTAACCCAAACCACTAATTTCTGATCTGTGTAGGATGATATGCGTAACACGCCTTTTTGGCTTTGTACCAAAGCGCTCTCAGCATAGTAGTGGTTGTAAACCTTCACCTGGTCGCTTGTACCTTCTGATACATATAACTCAACGTTTCCGTGAATTTCGATTTTGTTGATCTTGCTTACATTGGTAAGCACTGTGCTTACTTCGTTATTTTTAGCAGCACCACCATCTTTAGTTGCTGCGAATGTTGAATTGCTTATTCCTAATACTATGGCTGCGATAGTTACGAAGGATAAAATTTTAGTTTTCATTATATTATTATTTTGATTGTCAGTAGTTTTTGTATTTCTTTATTTTTAAATACATCCATAAGACGTAGTCAAAATAAAAACGTTACATCAAAATACCGTCAAATAGATGTACGCCATGATTTTCCCGGTGAACGCCGGAAATATGTCGGTGAAAAGATGAAGAATTTTTGTGTTGGTGGTTAGTTTAACCGCCTATCAGTAGTGATCATAATCAGCGAAATCAGGATAATCATATAAAATCAGCGGTTCAGACTTACAAATAGTATTTTTCCCCATCCGTCTTTATCTTGCCGGCATCCAGCAACAGCCTTACGGTTTCTATCCGGTCTTTTTCGGTACCGGTTTTGAGCGAGGTGATCAATGAGCCGATGGTGAGGTTATCTACGCTTAATAATTCTACTATCTCGCCGGTAATGTTATCAGCCGTTTCGGTAAGGTTCCTTTGCCGCTTTTCTTCGAGGCACACATCGCATACGCCGCACTTATGTGTGTCAAGCTCATCAAAATAAGCCAGCAACATTTGGCTACGGCATTTTTTGTGTTCGGCATAGGCAAACACCGCTTCCATTTTTTTGCGATAGATGGCTTTGCGTTCCTCTATGTAGCGTTTGTTGATGATCAGATCCTTATTATGCTGCCGTGGTCGCAGGTAAGTGACTTGCGGCTGATCGGTTTGCTGCAGGTAATTGAGTATCCCCATTTCCTGCAATTGTTTCAGTCCCTCCATTACTTGTTGTACACTCAGGTTGCTCCGCCGGGCAAGGTCGTGCTCGCGCAGTCGCACGTAATTTTCAAATGATCCGCCATAAGAGCGCAGCAGGGTTTTAATGAACGGGTCCCACGAAGAATTTTGAATTTGAAAATTATACAACTCCTCGTTATAAACCTCGAACCTGAACCTTGAAGGCAAAAACACGCTTTCGTTGAACGACAAATATTCATCCTGTTCCAAAAACTTTAAAGCATTAATGGTTTTGGTGGGATCGAGCTTAAAACGCGCGCAAAACTCGCTCAGGTCCAAATCAAAGCTTACCCCCTCGCCTGTCCCATATGCCAACTGGAAGTAATTGCCCAGACTATGATATACCAGCTTAATTTCATCAACCGTAGGGAAATTGGTCAGGAATCGCTTTTCATTTTTAAGACGATCTCCATAATTATATAGTAATACGGCATAAGCCTTATGTTCATCGCGCCCTGCCCGGCCAGCCTCCTGGTAATAGGCCTCCAAACTCTCGGGCATATCCTTATGGATCACAAAACGCACATCGGGTTTATCAATACCCATTCCAAAAGCGTTGGTGGCTACTATAATGCGGGTATGGTCAGTTTTCCAGCTTTCCTGTTTGGATGATCGCTGCTCCATGGTAAGCCCGGCATGATAAAAATCAGCCTTGATCCCGTTTTCATTATAAAATTTGGCGATCTCAGCAGTCTCTTTTCTGCTTCGTACATAAACAATACCGCTGCCTTTAACACCTTTAGGAATATCCAGCAACTTGCGAAATTTGTTTTCATCATGCTGCACCACGTAGCTGATATTCTTCCGCTCAAAACTCTGCTGAAAAACATTCCATTGTTTAAATAAAAGTTTTTGCTGGATATCATCCCGCACTTCGGCAGTAGCCGTAGCTGTAAGGGCCAATACAGGGACATCAGGGTGCAGTTCGCGCAGATCGGCGATATGCAAATAAGGCGGCCTGAAATCATAGCCCCATTGCGAAATACAATGCGCCTCATCAACCGCAATGAGGTTGACATTCATGTATTTAATGCGCTCCTTGACTAATTCAGAAAGCAGCCGCTCGGGCGACAGGTATAAAAATTTAACCGGCCCGTAGATACAATTATCCAGCGCGATGTCAACCTCACGCTTGCTCATGCCGGATACAATGGCCATGGCCTCTATCCCTTTCGCCTTCAAGGTTTCCACCTGGTCTTTCATCAGCGCAATCAGCGGCGAAATAACGACACATATCCCCTCCTTTGCCAAAGCAGGAACCTGGAAGCAGACCGACTTGCCGCCACCGGTGGGCAGCAAAGCCAAGGTATCCCGGCCCAATAAAACAGACTGGATGATCTCCTCCTGCAAGGGGCGGAAGGTATCGTGGTTCCAATATTGTTTTAATATCTCCTGGATAGTCATTTTAAATTTCGGATGCCGAATTTACAACTTCGGATTTAGTAATCGGCAATGGCACATCCAACGTGACCATTTAACTACATTATGCATTAATATTTTCGAATTTGCCCGCTTATCTTATCTTTGAAACTATAAAAAACAGGCTGATAATCTATTAGGGCAACTATTTTTCATGGGTACTAACACAAAGAACAACCTACACCTTGTACTATTTATTGCGTTATTTGGCTTTACAGCCTGCGATCATAAAGCACACGACCCAAAACCGGTCACTGTACCTCCCACCGATTCAACAATCAATGTAACACCTGTACCGATGGTCACCACTGTTGCTGGCAATAGCAGCCAGGCCGTTGTTGACGGAACAGGCGCAGCCGCAAGCTTTTTTAACCCTTTGGGAATTACCATTGATAAAAACGGCAACTTATATGTAATAAGTGATTTTTCACCAAAGATCAGGAAAATCAGCCCCGCGGGTGAGGTCACTACTTTAAGTACACAGATCGCTGCCTCTGCCGAGTTTTCCGGGCTTACGCGCGATGCTAAAGGTAACTTATACATCAGCGATGATTTCGTGAATGTAATTTATAAAGTAGCTCCCGATAACCAGGTCATGCTATTAGCGGGTAACGGTGATCATGGTTCCTACGACCAGGATGGCCCGGGTAATGCCGCCGGATTCGCGCAACCTGATTGTATAACTATCAGCAAACAAGGCAATTTTTATGTAGCCGGCACTACGTTCAATACCATCAGGCAGATCACGCCCAATGGCGATGTTACCACACTGATTGGCGATGATCAAAGCGGTTTCCTGCATCCCCACCCGGCCATAAAAGCGAAAATATATACGGTAAACGCATTAGCCGCCGATTCATTAGGCTTTTTATACATCGCCTCAAACGAAACCCATACCATTATTAAGGTTGATGTTGGAAATCAAACCTACAGCACTTACGCGGGCAATGGCAAGCAGGGCCTTACTGATGGCAAGGCTACTACTGAAGCAAGTTTTGATAATTTCAGCGGTATGGCCATTGATGCCAAAGGCAATATCTTTGTTGCCGAAACAAAGGACCTGATCCGCATGGTATCAGCTGCCGGCATAGTAACCACCATAGCCGGCACAGGCGAGCCGGGCTATAAAGACGGCGAAGCTTTAAAAGCTAACTTCCATTATATCAGGGGCATGACGGTAGATACTGTTGGCGACCTGTATGTATGTGATAATGGCAACTTCAGGATCAGGAAAATTACTTTTCCCAAAAAGCAATGATCAACTTTAAGGGATAACACCAAACATTTTTTAATTCAATGGCATATTCTCTTAATATTCTATATTGAATAGCTAATGGGATATATGCACGATTAATAAGTGAGAGTTGGACACTAATTTTACCTTATTGTTAACAATCTTTAAATGTGGGAAATTGCAACCCTTGTGGAAAACTAACATTTTTAGTATTGGGGTCAAAAGTGTAGATTTATACTGTAGTATCAACAAAGCTACATATAACACAAAATGGCTAATTCAAAACAAACTTCAGCAAAAGTGGCTTCTCAAGCCTCAAAAATTCTTAGTAACCCTAAATCAACATCTGCGCAAAAAAGTGTAGCTGCATCAGATTTGGCTCAAACGAGAAAAAAGTAAATTATTTAACGTAAATTATTAATTTATGGAAAATCTTTAACTGCCCCTTCAAACGGAGGGGCTTTATTATTTACATAATTTTCAAAGGATTAATATTTCAAAAGTTAGTCATATATTTAACTACCTTATTTGTCACAATTATGAAATTTAAAACCTTAATCCTATTGCTATTCCTATCCCTTATCGGTGCAAAAGTTTCTGCTCAAAATAATCGATGGATGTACCTTAATGGTACTGCTGAAGGTGCTATTTACCTTGTTGATACATTAGCGGATGATATTCAACAATTGGCAAATTATGAAATCAGAGAAAATATTGTAATTGTATGGACTAACCTATATCAGAAAGTGCATACAAAAAAGGGTTCTTATATAAGGAATGCTGTTATGAGGGTAACTATTGATACCCTTAATAAACAATATCAAATCAAATCTACAATAGAATATAAAAATGATAAGATTGTTAACTCCCGAAGTAATGATTTTAGTGAATGGCTCGATGTGGTTCCTGGTTCTTTGGCTGAGAATCTTATTAAATTTGCAAAATCTTTAAATAACCGGGACTTAAAATATGACTTGTTATTAACTGCTAACGGGAAATACAATCCCTACGCTTCACCTGTCAAAAGAAAGCAGTGAATTAATAATTTGGAATATTAAAATTTCCTTAATAAATTTGAAGTGATTAATACTACAAAATTTTAAATCTTAAAATCTGAAGTGTATGGCTCAGTGCAAATTAAATTGTTTGCAGTCTTATTGAACTAATTTTCCTTTCTCCCCCACTTATATAGAAAGTCAATTAATTAATAGAACTGTAGAACATTAAACAGTGTATTAATTTTTAATTGATTTTCAATGCAAAATCGTTTAAACGAATTATTGGTGAATGAAATTCACAAAATAATTCCTGAATTAGTCGGGTTCTTTTTGATATATAAAGGAATCGCCTTAATGCTAAAACAAACCAAATCAGAAAGTATAATTGAAATGAACTTTGTTATAGGATCATTTAAAATCACAACACCAAGTGCAGGTTTAATTCTATGCTTTTTAGGTTTCATCCTGATTGTGTTAGGATTAGTATTTCCTATTTAATTTATATAAAAGAAAAAGCCCCGCTATTTCTAACAGGGCTCAGCAAAATAGTAAATGAGATTTACTTTACTGCATTAATAGGCTACAATCATTAAATAATCAAGCTTAAAAATATTTATTTATTTTTTTCTCTTTGAGAATAGCTCAGTAATATTCCAATTAATTCAGCCCTGCAAGGTGTGCAATTGAAATTATAGTGAAATTAAATCTTTTGACTTAGTTTTGCCATTCCATAAGCTGCTATGAAAAAGTTCTTCCTCCTTTCCGTTTTTATCCTTTTTGCATTTTTGGCCAACGCCCAGAAATGGAACGTAGAAAACCCTCCCGGGCCATCTAAAAAAGTAACGATTAGTACCGATGAAGGCACCTGGATGGATTTGGATGTAAGCCCGGATGGTCAAAACATCGTTTTCGATCTTTTGGGTGATATCTATTCGATACCCATAAAAGGCGGCAAGGCTACTACTTTAGCTACGGGTAAAGCATGGGAAGTGCAGCCCCGTTACAGCCCAGATGGCAAGCAGATATCCTATACCAGCGATAAAGATGGCGGCGACAATATCTGGATCATGAACAGCGATGGCACCAACAAGCATGCAGTTACCAAAGAGAATTTCAGGTTGTTGAACAATGCATCATGGACACCTGATGGGCAATATTTGGTGGCCCGTAAACATTTCACAGGCACGCGCTCTCTTGGTGCGGGAGAAATGTGGCTGTACCATAAAACCGGCGGCGAGGGCATCCAGCTAACTAAGCGTAAAAACGATCAGCAGGATGCGGGTGAACCCATTGTATCGCCCGATGGTAAATATGTTTACTGGAGTGAGGACGTAACACAGGGGCCTTATTTTCAATACAACAAAGACCCCAACCAGGGCATCTATGCCATACAAAGATTAAACCGCGAAACCGGGCAAATAGAATCTGTAGCAGGCGGCGCGGGTGGCGCCTGCCGGCCTCAAATATCGCCCGATGGTAAATTACTTGCGTTTGTAAAACGGGTAAGATTAAAATCTGTGCTTTATTTACAGAACCTGGCAACCGGTGAAGAATGGCCGGTGTATGATGAGCTTTCGAAAGATCAGCAGGAGACATGGGCTATTTTTGGCGTGTATCCCAATTTTAACTGGACACCTGATAGCAAGAACATCATTTTTTATGCAAAAGGCAAAATATGGAACCTTGATATTACTACTTTATATGCCGCGGAGGTTCCGTTTGAGGTTATTTCGCAGCAAACTATTACTGAGTCTCTCCATTTTCAGCAAAAAGTTTTCCAGGACGAATTTCCCGTTAAGATGATTCGCCAATTAACTACATCTCCCGATGGGAAACAGGTGGCCTTTAATGCGGCAGGATATATTTATGTTAAAACCCTGCCGGATAGTATCCCCCGGCGCATCACAGCTACAGCTGATCTTGAATACGATCCCGCATTTAGTCCCGATGGTAAATCATTGATCTATGTTAATTGGAACGATGAATTAAAAGGCTCTATCAACCGTATAGATCTAACCACACATATGGTAACACGCCTTACAGCAGATAAAGGCTTTTATTATGCACCTAAGTTTTCAAACAAAGGCGATAAGGTCATTTTCCGTAAGGGCGAGGGGAACGCGGTATTGGGATATTCTTTTGGAAAAAACCCGGGTATCTACATGATGCCTGCAGCGGGCGGAACTCCCAAAATGGTCATTAATAATGGTATCCGCCCCCAATTTTCTACTGACGACTCAAAAATATATTACCAAAGTTCGGATGGGGATAAAAAAACGTTCCGCATGATGGATACTACCGGCGCCAATCAAAAAACGCTTTATACTTCTACCTATGCCACCCAGTTTGCCCCAAGCCCCGATGGCAAATGGATGGCATTTACCGAATTGTTTAACTGTTACATTACCCCGTTGGTGCATACAGGCAATCCGCAGGATCTGTCGGCTGCCAACAAAGCTATCCCTCTTAATAAGCTGACGCGCGATGCCGGGACTTACCTGCATTGGAGTAAGGACAGTCAAAAACTGATGTGGACTTTAGGGCCTAAGTACTTTACCCGCGATATACGCAACGCTTTCCCGTTTGCAGTCGGGGCGGATGATAAAACTCCGGTAATTGATACCGCGGGCACTGATATCGGCCTGAAATTAAAAGCTGACGTACCTGACGGGAAAATTGCCTTTACCAATGCGCGCATTATTACCATGAAGGGTGACGAGGTAATTGAAAAAGGCACTATCATTATTGATAAAAATAAGATCGCTTTGATCGGCAAAACATCGGATATACCTGTGCCTGCTGATGCTAAAGTGTATGACCTTACCGGGAAAACCATTATGCCCGGTATAGTGGATGTTCACGCCCATTTACATCCAAGCCCGGATGGCATTTCGCCGCAGCAGGATTGGAACTATTATGCAAACCTTGCCTTTGGTGTAACCACTTCGCATGACCCATCTACCAATACTGAAATGGTATTCAGCCAGCAAGAGATGCTGAAGGCCGGCAACATGGTTGGCCCTAGGGTGTTCTCAACCGGAACCATACTTTATGGGGCCGATGGGGATTTTAAAGTGGTTATCAATAGCCTGGATGATGCACGGTCAAATATCAGGAGATTGAAAGCTGTAGGGGCATTTTCCGTCAAAACTTACAACCAGCCGCGCCGTGAGCAGCGCCAGCAAATTATTGAAGCCGCACGCGAACTACAGATGGAAGTGGTGCCCGAGGGCGGCTCTACCTATTTTACCAATATGAATATGATATTGGACGGGCATACCGGTATTGAACATAATATACCCGTAGTACCTGTTTACAAGGATGTAAAAAGCTTGTGGAATGCCAGCAAATCGGGCTATACACCTACCCTCATTGTATGCTATGGGGGCCAATGGGGCGAGAATTACTGGTACGACCGTACAGATGTTTGGAAAAACGATCACCTGTTGAGTTTCACGCCGCAATTTATTATTGATGCACGTTCGCGCCGGAGGTCAACCGCCGAATATGGCGATTATGGGCATATCGAGGTTTCCAGGTATGTAAAGCAAATTGCAGATGGCGGCACAAAGGTCAACCTGGGCTCACACGGGCAGTTACAGGGCCTTGGGGCGCATTGGGAACTCTGGATGCTGGCACAAGGCGGCATGTCGCCTTTGCAGGCTATACGTTGCGCAACAATCAATGGAGCGTCCTATTTAGGCATGGATAAGGAAATAGGGTCGCTGGAAACCAACAAGCTGGCTGATATGATCGTGCTAAATGATAATCCGCTTACTGATATCCGCAATAGCCAAAAGATAAAATATGTAATGGTAAACGGCCGCCTGTACGATGCCGACTCGATGAATGAGATAGGCAACCGGGAAAAACCACGCCTCCGCTTATGGTGGCAAATGAACCGTGGCGAAATGGTGAACCTGCCCGTAGGTAATAACGAAACCTGGTTGTATACCAGCCAGGATGGAGATTGAGCCCCACCTAAATCCTCCCCGGAAGGGAGGACTTAAAAAAACCAAAACGAATAAAAAGTCTCCCCTACCGGGGGAGATTTAGAGGGGGCTTAGCCAACTATAAAAATCCGGAAAATCACCATTCCATTGTCTTTCATTGTGTTTGGCGCCTTTGATGATCACCTCGGGCGTATTCTGTTCACTTATCCCTTTCGAACGGATTAGATCTGCCATCTTTTTCATATCCGCCACCATAGTTTCACTTTCGGCATCACCACAAACAAAGTAAAACCGCGAATGCTTATTGATAGCCTGTTGTTCGGCATATTTATACACATCGGGCGCAATCCAGAATGCCGGCGAAAAGATACCTGCATTGCCAAACACATCCGGGTATTTGAGTGCGGCGTACATCGATATCAAGCCTCCCATCGAGCTGCCGGCAATCGTAGTATGACGTGCACCGGTTTTGGTTCGGTAATGTTGATCGATATAAGGCTTTAATGTTTTTGCTAAAAAATCCACATAGTCTCCTCCCCTGCCTTTTCCATATTTTGAATCATAGGGGTCATACTCGGTTATCCGGTATTCGCCTCCATGGTCAATACCAACAATTATGCATTGCTCATTTGCCTTTAATTTATCCAGTATTTCGTCAACACCCCATTCGCCGTAGCCGGATGTATATTCATCAAACAGGTTTTGCCCATCGTGCATATAGATCACCGGGTATTTTTTATGAGATGACCCGTAATCTGCAGGCAGGTATATCCACACCCGTCGTTGCCTGCCCAGCTGCGGCATATCAAATTTTTCGCTGATGATCTGCACATTTGCTGTGGCAGTATGCTTCCTCTCTTCAGGTTTAAAATTGTCCTGCCATCCTTCAATGTTCAATGTTACAGTAGTATCATTCGAAATAGTAATGCCCCTGTTACCAATAGCCCTCCCGGTGGCATTGCATTCAACCGTTTGCCAGCTTCCCCTGGTGATTTTAAAGTTATAAACACCTTTGGGCAAAACTTTTAAAAGCTGGTACCCGCCTGCCTCATTCCTGGTTAGCTCAAAGGCCTTATCGCCGGGGTTCCAGTTGTTAAAATCGCCTGCCAAAAACAGGCTTGCATTGGCTCCGTTTACCGGTGGAATTTTACCTGTTTTGAAGGTTATTTTTAACTGTCCAAACAACAAAAAACTTTGGCTGAAAAGCAAAAACGCGCAGAAAAATAATTTTTTTTTCATTTTAAATTGTCTCATTAACAGTTATTTCTCCGGGAACGTTCCCGGAAATGCTTGCATTAAAGTAAAATTGCTAAATGTGTAATTTTGACACTTTGCTTTCGGGTAAAACCATCACTATTCATAAAATTTGGCACAAATATTCAATTTTTTGTATAACAATTACACCCTCAAAACATTTCCTTAAAGTTAAAATTGCTTTAATTAAATGATTGAAAATTATCTTTTATATAAAATTTGGAATTATTACTTCTTAATGTAAATTAGTCTCATGCTGTTAAAGCAAAGTTAACAAACCAATTTATAACCGGCGCAAAACGCCATTTTTATTCACACACAAAAAAAAGTATGAGAAAAAATTACTCAAAAAAGTACATGCTTCTTTGTGCATTTCTGATGATGTCAGTTATGGCATTTGCACAAACAGGAAGCATTAAAGGTAAGGTGGTTGATGAGACCAACCAACCCCTTCCAGGCGCATCCGTTAGTATTGACGGCTCCACGCTCGGTTCGGTTACCGATGCAAATGGTAACTATGCCATTACGGGTGTAAAATCCGGCAACTATACGCTGACCGCAAGATTTGTAGGTTACATAGCCGCCAAAAAAACCGCAACTGTAAGTAATTCCGTACTTACCTTAGATTTTGGATTAAAACCTGAAAATACAAACTTAAATGAAGTGGTAGTTATTGGTTATGGTACTGCGCGGAAAAAAGATCTGACCGGTTCGGTTGTGTCTATTACTGCCAAAGATTTTAACCAGGGCCCTATCACTACGCCCGAGGCTTTGATCACCGGTAAAGTTTCTGGTGTAGAAATTACCTCTAATAGTGGTGCTCCAGGTGCCGGTAGCACTATCCGTATTCGTGGGGGTGCTTCCATTTCAGCCAGCAATGACCCTCTGATCGTTATTGATGGTGTACCGGTTAGTAATTCAGGTATAGCAGGTATTGATAATGCGCTTGCAACCATTAACCCGAATGATATTGAATCCTTCAACATCCTGAAAGACGCTTCGGCCACTGCTATTTATGGTTCACGTGCATCCAATGGTGTAATCATCATCACTACCAAAAAAGGCAAGGGCAGTGATAAACTGACTGTTAACTTCAGCTCATTAAATTCATTGTCAAAAATCACCAAAGAAGCTCCGGTACTTACCGCAGCGCAGTTCCGTGAAGTTACCAGCAGTGCGCAGGCCGGTTTAACCGACCTTCAAAAGGCTGAAGTTGGCACTGCTAATACTGATTGGCAGAAGCAGATCTATCAACAGGCTTTTTCAACAGATAATAACATCAGCTTCACAGGTGGCATAAAAGGGTTTCCATACCGTTTATCAATTGGCTACCTGGATCAGGATGGTATTTTGAAGAGGGATAATTTAAAAAGAACGACAGTAGCATTAAACATAAACCACGATTTTTTAGATAAGAGCCTTAAGATTGATTTTAATATTAAAGGGACTTATACTGATAGATTATTTGCTAATCAGGGGGCCATCGGCTCAGCTGTTGTTTTTGATCCAACACAGCCTGTATATTCAGGCAATACCAAATACGGAGGCTATTTTGAATGGCTTGATGCCAGCGGCAACGGCAATCCAAGCAGTTTGGCACCGCGTAACCCCGTAGGGTTATTAAATGAAAGTACAGGCCATGGATATTCTAAAAGAGGACTCGGAAACCTTTCACTTAATTATACCTTCCCTTTCTTAAAAGAATTGCAAGCTAACGCAACCTTTGGTGGCGATATTACTGATGGGATGGGAAATAATCTTACACCGGCAACAGCAGCCGCTTCCTTTACAACCCAGGGTGCTTATTCTCAATATTTCAGTGAAAATTATACTTACAACGCTGATTATTATTTAAAATACTCTAAGGATTTTAAAGCAATTAAGAGCCATTTAGATGTGCAGGCTGGTTATTCCTACCAATATTTTCACTTTTATACCAAAACTGAAAATAATTATGCGGCAGACCGGACAACACAGCTTTCTGTAGGCCAACAACAATTTCCGGGTCAATATTATATTGAATCACCTTTCGGCCGTTTAAACTATTCATTTATGGATAGATATTTGTTAACAGCAACGATACGCGATGACCGTTCATCACGTTTTTCCGAAAAAAACCGTAATGGCTACTTCCCTTCAGTTGCTTTAGCCTGGAGAATTAAAGAAGAATCATTCCTGAAAAGCGTTGATGCTATCTCTGACCTGAAACTGAGGGTTGGTTATGGTGTTACCGGCCAGCAGGATATAGGAGGATCTTTATTCCCTTATTTGGCGGTATATGATCCAAGCAATATTAGTGCCGGCTATCAATTTGGCGGTGCATTTACAAATACATTACGTGCCGATGCATACAACACGCTCATCAAATGGGAACAAACAGCAACTTCAAACATTGCGCTTGACTATGGCTTCCTGAATGGAAGGATCAATGGCAGCGTCGAATATTATTATAAAAAGACAAAGGATCTATTATTCGATACTCAGGTTGGAGCAGGAACAAACCTAACTAACCACGTATACGCTAATATTGGTAACCTGCATTCAACTGGTATTGATTTTAATATCAATGTCATTGCAATTACTTCAAAAGATATCAACTGGTCTTTTGGCTACAATATTTCATATAATAAAATTACAACAGAAAATATATCCGCTGTTAATGATCCTGAAGCTTCCCGTGCTTATGGAGGTATCCCAGGTGGGGTAGGTAATACTATAGAATTGGTAAAAAGGGGATATACCCCATTCTCTTTTTATGTAAAACAACAAGTTTATGGCGAGAATGGCAAACCGCTTGAAGGCGTTTTTGTTGACCGGAATGGTAACGGCAACACAATTGATGATTTTTATCTCTATAAGCATCCAAATCCTACTGTTTTTATGGGCTTTAATTCAAACTTCAGCTACAAAAAATGGAACCTGGGCTTTACGTTGCGTGCCAACCTGGATAATTATGTTTACAATGCCGTGCAGGCCAGCAATGGTGCTTATGCAGGCTTAAAATTCCAGGGTTATCTGAACAATATTCCTAACAGCATCCTGCAAACTAATTTCCAGCAATACCAGTTATATTCAGACTATTATGTAGAAAACGCTTCGTTCCTGCGTATGGATAACGCCAACCTGACCTATAATTTTGGCAAGGTTGCCGGTTTAACAAGTTTAAAAGTAACAGCCAACGTTCAGAACGTTTTCATCGTAACTAAATATACAGGCCTTGATCCGGAAGTATCATCAGGCATCGACAACAATCTTTATCCAAGACCGCGTGTGTACTCGTTAGGTATCAACGTGGCCTTTTAAAAGAATTAACTTATTATGAAATATAATATTATCATGAAAATAAGACATTTAAAAACCTTGGTTCTCATTACAGTAATGGGTACCGCAGTCACGATCACATCGTGTAAAAAGAATTTGGTTCCTCTCGGCGGCCAGCTAACCACTGCCGATGTTTACAAAGATTTCAAGAATTACAAACCGGTTTTGGCTAAATTGTATACCTCATTTGCATTAAGCGGACAAGCCGGCCCTGCCGGTAACCCTGACGTAATAGGCATTGATGAAGGCTTCTCAAATTATCTGCGCGAATACTTCAATATGCAGGAATTAACTACTGATGAGGCCCAGATCGTATGGAATGACGGAACCGTGCATAACCTGCACGATATGAACTGGAACAACCAGAACGAATTCATCCGCGCGATGTATGACCGCATATTTTATGAAATTTCATTAGATAACGAGTTCATCCGCCAAACCAGTGATGCCAAGTTAAGCAGCAATGGTATCGCAGGTAGTGACTTAGCGTTGGCAAAGCAATACCGTGCCGATGCGCGCTTTTTAAGAGCCCTGGCCTATTATCATGCGCTTGATATATTTGGCAATGTGCCGTTTGTAACAGAAAATGATAATGTTGGCGTTTTCTTCCCTAAACAGATACAACGTGCCGACCTGTTTAAATATGTTGAAAGCGAATTAATAGCTATTGACGGCGACCTGGGCGCTCCGCGTTTTGAATACGGGCGCGCTGATAAAGCTGCTGCCTGGACCTTACTGGCAAAACTATATCTGAATGCCAAAGTATACACCGGTACCGACCGCAGCACCGATGCTATTACTTATGCAAGCAAAGTGATCGCGGCCGGTTATACACTTGAGCCACACTTCAAAAACATGTTCCTGGCTGATAATGACAAGTCAAATGAGATGATCTTCCCGATCGAATCAGATGGTGTTCATACACAAGGATATGGTGGCATGACTTACCTGATCCATGCTCAGGTAGGTGGCTTGATGGACCCGGTTGCTTTCGGAATTAAATCTGGCGGCTGGTCTGGTTTCCGTACAACTAAACAATATGTGTCTTTGTTTTCAGATATTAGTGGCAATACCGACAAGCGTGCACTATTCTTTACAAATGGTCAAAACCTGGATATAAAAGATGAATTTACTTTTACAGATGGGTATGCTATTCAAAAATGGAGGAATGTAACCTCTACCGGTGCTGTGGGTACAGACATTACGGGTAACTTCCCGGATACCGACTTCCCATTGTTCCGTTTAGCTGATGTTTACCTGATGTATGCCGAAGCGGTATTGCGTGGCGGTACTGGCGGCAGTACAAATATAGCACTTGGTTATATTAACGAAATCCGTACCAGGGCTTATGATGGCAGCACAACCGGCAACATAACTTCTGGACAGTTAACACTGCCATTCATATTGGATGAACGTGGACGCGAACTGTTGTTTGAGTGCACCAGGAGAACCGACCTGATCCGTTTCGGCAAGTTTACTACAGCCGATTATTTATGGGCCTGGAAAGGCGGTGCAGCAAATGGTACAGGCGTTGAAGACTTCCGTAACCTGATGCCGATACCATCAACAGATATGATCAATAACCCTACTTTAAAACAAAACCAGGGCTATTAGAAATACTTGAATTTGACTTCTTGAACAATAAGTGAGTTAATTAAAAAAAAAGAAAAATGAAAAGATTTTTAACAAATTTTTTAGCCATTGGCGGTGTAGCGCTGCTAATGCTGGCATCATGTAAAAAGGACGGGGTAAAGGTGGTGTCAAATGGTGGTAAACCTGGGGCATTAACCGCTAATGCCACTACGTTGGTACTGGATAAGAGTAAGCTTCCCGATACAAGCAAAGTTATCAGTTTCAGTTTTAACAAAGCTGATTATGGCTATACAGGCGCCGCTGTAACCAACACCTTGCAAATTGATGCGGCGAATGATAACTGGGCAAACCCAACAACTTTTTCAATGGGTACCAAAACTTTCTCGCAAGGATTTAGTACTGCGGCGTTTAATGCATTAGTGCTGAAATTGAATTTACCGGCGGATGTAGCCTCACAAATTAATGTACGTATCGTACATTCTGTAAGTTCTGCTGTTACTCCTGTTTATTCTAATGTGCTGTCACTTACTGTTACACCATTTAACCTGACATCATGGTTATATATAACCGGAGATTTTTCAGGATGGGCTAATCCGGGTCCGGCCGAAGATAGTTTGATATCTGTCACCGGCAATGGTGTTTACACCGGTATCATTAACTTCCCTGCTACCCTTAGCCAGTTTTTGGTGTTACCTGCTAAAAAGTGGGATCACAAATATGCTACCAATGATGCTAAAGACCATGTGAGCAGCACCGTAGCCTACGATGCCCCTAATAATTTTTATGGGCCGGTTGTGGCAGGACAAACCCAGGTAACTATTAATATCAATGCCAACACCATTACATTTGCAAAACCAGCAAGGTATTACAGCGTTATTGGTGATGCAACTGCAGGAGGTTGGGGCACTGATACTGATATGAAATATATCAATGATGGCAGCGAGTTATGGACGATCAATGTTCCTTTGGTTTCAACCGGGCATTTTAAAGTTAGAAAAAACCATGACTGGACAACCAGCTTCGGAGTTCCTAAAACAGGCGGTGATGGAAAAACATTAGCTTCATCAGATGTTAACGATATACCTGTAGCTTCATCCGGAACTTACGCAATTACCTTTGCACCTTCAGCAGATGATGCAACTGCTCAATACACACTAGTAAAACAATAAAATACAAAGTTGATTGATTGAAATGGCCCGCGCCCGGTTTTACCGGGGCGGGTTTTTTATTGGTTTGAACCGTTGATTTTTTTGATGCTATGATTTCGTTGATTTGAAAATGCGAACAATCAGGGCATAAAAAAACTTGCGAAATCTTAAAGACTTCACAAGTTTAAATTTTCCTTATGGTTGACCCTCTACTATGAACCTCAATCAAAAAAATCCTATCTTTTCTTTATGTCAGTATAATCCCGGTTAACAGCTCCCACATAGATCTGGCGCGGGCGGCCGATAGGTTCTTTATGCTCCTTCATTTCTTTCCACTGCGCTATCCAGCCCGGCAAGCGGCCTAAAGCGAATAATACGGTAAACATATCTGTTGGGAAACCTAATGCACGGTAAATGATACCTGAGTAGAAATCAACATTAGGATATAGCTTGCGGTCTACAAAGTATTTATCCTTTAAAGCTACTTCTTCCAGTTTTTTGGCGATCGCCAATACCTCATCATCAATACCTAATTTCTCCAGGATATCATCGCAGGCCTTTTTAATAATCTTGGCGCGCGGATCGAAATTTTTATATACGCGGTGCCCGAATCCCATCAGGCGGAAAGGATCATTTTTGTCTTTTGCTTTGGCTATCCATTTATCCGTATCTCCCCCATCCTCTTTGATCTTTTCCAGCATTTCGATAACTGCCTGGTTTGCGCCGCCATGCAGCGGCCCCCATAGGGCAGAAATACCGGCAGATACCGATGCATAGATATTCGACTCTGACGAGCCTACGATCCTCACAGTTGATGTAGAACAGTTTTGCTCATGATCTGCGTGCAGGATCAATAAGGTGTTCATAGCGCTCACTATAACCGGGTCTATCTCTATCTGCTCTGTACGCTGACCAAAGGTCATGTGCAGGAAGTTGGTCACGTAGTCATATTTATTCTGAGGATAGATATAAGGATGACCCAACGACTTTTTGTATATCCAAGAAACAACAGTAGCCATTTTACCAAGCATTTTAATAATGCTGAGGTTAAGCTCTTCATCTGTTTGGTTTGATTTTAATGATTCAGGATAAAAAGCTGATAGTGAACAAACCAATGACGACAGTTGCCCCATAGGATGTGATTTTGACGGAAAACCATCAAAAAATTTTTTCATATCCTCATGCACCAATGTATGGCGGCTTATTTGATATTGAAATTCAGTCAATTGATCCTGGGTGGGCAAATCGCCATAAATAAGCAAATAGGCCACTTCAATAAAACTCGACTTTTCGGCAAGCTGCTCTATTGGATAACCGCGGTACTTCAGTATACCCAGTTCGCCATCCAAAAAAGTAATGGAGCTTTGTGTAGCTCCTGTATTTTTATACCCGATATCCAGCGTTACATACCCGGATTGGTCCCTGAGTTTAGAGATATCAATTGCTTTCTCACCTTCAGTTCCCTCAATAACCGGGAGTTCATAAGTTTTATCACCTATTTTTAATTGCGCTGTATCAGACATAGACGTTTTTTTTAAACGTAACAAATGTAAATAAATCCGTGTATTATAAACACCGCGAAAGTTTACAATTTGTAAAAATTATAGGATAGTTGGTTGGGGGTTGATTTGGTTGGATTGAGTTGATAGGTTAGACTAACTATAAAAGAGCAAATGGAAATTAATCAATCACTTAACTCAATCAACCCAATCAACTAACAAACACTAATTCGTCCGTATCGCTTCAACAGGATCAAGCCTTGAAGCCGAGTAAGCCGGGATGATCCCGGATATGATCCCAATGGATACCGAAGTGCCAATACCAATAATAATGTTTTTCATGCCCAGCACCACCTGTATATCAATAGCCATTTTGACCAGTATTGTACCTATATACACCATTCCGAGACCAATGAGCCCTCCCATGAGGCAAAGAATAATGGATTCGATCAAAAATTGCAGCAGGATAAAATAGTTTTTTGCCCCTAATGATTTTTGTATGCCTATAATATTGGTGCGCTCCCGTACCGATACGAACATGATATTGGCAATACCAAATCCACCCACCAGGATAGAAAATATACCGATAAAAAGCCCTGCTTTATTTAAAAC
Organism: Mucilaginibacter sp.; assembly: GCA_035489035.1. Lineage (GTDB taxonomy): Bacteria > Bacteroidota > Bacteroidia > Sphingobacteriales > Sphingobacteriaceae > Mucilaginibacter. The sequence continues at coordinate 129,427 of DATHKT010000034.1, read as the reverse complement.
GCCAAATAACTGGTCCAGCTGGTTTGAAACTATGGATGCTTTGTTTAAGGCAAAATTATCTTCCTGGTTTGGCCTTAATCGCCTTATCGAGCGCATTAATCCCCTGAGCTCACTTTCAACATCTTCGTCACTAAGTCCGTTTTTGCCTTTTACAACTATCTGCGGGCCGTATTTTTCATTCTGAATATCAAGCATACCCCTCGCGAAATTTAGCGGCAGCATCACAGATTTATCATGAGATATGCCAAATATATCCGTTCCTTCCTTCGCGAAAACTCCTACTATGGTAACATTACGGCCCATTACTTTGATCCTGTTCCCTATGGCATTGCCGCCGGGGAAAAGATTATCAGCAATATCATGCCCCACTATGGTAATCGGGGCTCCTGTGCGCGATTCGATTTCGGTAAAATATCGCCCGCTCTCAAAATCAAAATTCCATGTTTTATTATAATCCGCTGATGTTGCACCGATCTCGGCTCCCTCAACAGTATGGCTTAAATATTTAATGGTCCTGTTGGCCAAACTGATCTCATAGGACATTGCCAGTGCAGTTTGACTGCGTTTTTGTAATTCATCAAAATCCCTTAACCTGGGTACCGGGCGCTGCAAATATTTCCACCAGGGGAAATCCTCGCCGCCACCCCAGGGCCATTTTTGTACATATACACTATTATTACCCAGCTTATTTACACTTTTCTGCAGGTTATCACGCAAGGTATCCACCGCCGAAAATACAGCTATGATCAGGAAAATACCTATAGTAACCCCAAGTAATGACAGCAGGGTGCGCAATTTATTTTGCCTCAACGCGTCATAAGCAAACAAAAAGCTTTCGCGGAAAAGTTTTAAAAAGATCATATTGTATTGGATTTCACCGATTATTTTATGATTTCACAGATTGATAAATCAAATTATAAAAAATGGTGTTATTGCTTTGACTACTAACTGACCGTTAAGTTACAGTATTTTATTTGTTTAACTAAAAAAATGGCAATCGGTGTAATCATAAAAAAAACATCGAAATCCACAAAATAATTCGTACATTTGCGCCCTAAAAATTCATTTGTTTTAACATGAAATTATCTCAATTTAAATTCAACCTGCCCGAGTCACTCATTGCACATACACCAGCCAACACCCGCGACGAAGCGCGTTTAATGGTTCTCCACAAGGATTCAGGCAAAATTGAGCATAAAATATTCAGAGACGTATTAGATTATTTTGATGACAAGGATGTAATGATCCTTAACAACACCAAAGTATTCCCGGCCCGTATGTATGGCAATAAGGAAAAGACCGGCGCCACCATAGAAGTATTTTTGTTAAGGGAACTAAACAAGGAACTTCGCCTGTGGGATGTATTGGTTGACCCCGCCCGTAAAATACGCGTAGGCAACAAGTTATATTTTGGTGATGACGATTTGCTGATCGCTGAAGTGGTGGATAATACCACCTCCCGTGGCCGTACTATCCGTTTCTTGTTTGATGGCACTGATGAAGAGTTCAGGCGCAATGTGGAAATTTTAGGCGAAACACCGTTGCCAAAGTATATTAAACGAAAAGCAACTGCCGAGGATAAAGAACGCTATCAAACCATTTTTGCCAAGCACGAAGGTGCTGTTGCCGCTCCTACTGCCGGTTTGCATTTCAGCCGCGAACTGATGAAACGCCTTGAATTGAAAGGTGTTGAATTTGCAGAGGTTACCCTGCACGTTGGCTTGGGTACTTTCCGCCCGGTTGAGGTGGAGGATCTGACTAAGCATAAAATGGATTCGGAACAGTTTATTATTGAGCAAAAGCAGGCTGATATTGTAAACGCTGGCATCGAAAGAAAAAGCCGGATCTGCGCTGTGGGCACCACATCTATGCGTGCTATTGAATCAGCCGTATCAGCCGGAAAAAGCTTAAAAGCCGCAAACGACTGGACAAGCAAATTCATTTTTCCTCCATACGATTTCAGTATCGCAAATTCCATGATCACCAACTTCCATACACCAGAATCTACTTTATTGATGATGGTGAGCGCTTTTGGTGGATACGAGCATGTGATGAATGCATATGAAGTTGCTGTAAAAGAAAAATATCGCTTTTTCAGTTACGGTGATGCTATGCTGATCATCTAATCGATTATTGGTCATTTGTCATTAGTCATTATTTTAATTAGCTTAATACCTTCGTTAGCCGAACAATTGACTAATGACTAATGACTAATGACTAATGACTAATGACTTCCCAACATACGCCATAATAGTAGCCGGGGGCTCGGGCAGCAGGATGCAATCATCCGTGCCAAAGCAATTTTTACTGCTCAATGGCATGCCTGTTTTAATGCATACCATCAATGCATTTTATAAGTGCCAAACCCAGCCGCAACTTATAGTAGTACTTCCGCCTGATTCGCACGATTATTGGAACGAATTGTGCTCGGAGCATAATTTTACCATTCCACATCAATTAGTAAATGGCGGCGAAACACGTTTTCACTCTGTTAAAAATGGAATAGGCTTAATTGATGATGAAGATAGCATTATCGCAGTACACGATGCAGTAAGGCCGCTTATCAATGGGACGATCATTGACGAATCTTATGAGTGTGCCATACAGTATGGCAATGCCATAGTGGCCATTAAAAGCCGTGATTCGGTAAGGCAGATAAAGGATAACAGGTCGGTCAGTTTGGTTCGCGATGAGATCTATCTGATACAAACCCCGCAGACCTTCCAATCGGCCCAATTAAAAAAAGCCTATCAACAGCCTTTTCATGTTAATTTTACGGATGATGCCAGCGTTGTGGAGCAAACCGGCGTAAATATCAATCTTATCAACGGGAGCTATCAAAATATAAAGATCACCTTCCCCGAAGATATCGCAATAGCAGAGTTTCTTTTGCTTAAAAGTTCATAGTCTATCAGTAAGCATTTTACAGTGGCAGTTTGCAAATAAAAACCGCGCGGGCAAACTGCAAACTACCTACTGCAAACTGACGGATCAGGCCCTTCGGATAACCCCCAAAAGCAACGCGATAATTGCTATTACCAAAAGCACATGTATTATTCTGCCTGGATTATAGGCAAAAAATCCAACCGCCCATCCTATTACCAGGATAACAGCGATGATGTAAAGTAAACCTCTCATTTTGTGAATGTTTTAATTTAGATAATGATCTTATATCATTACTAAAACCATTCCAAAAGGCTATTAAATCAAAAAACCCCGCATTCGCAGGGTTTTTTAGTGTTTACACCAAATTAATATTCGTCTTCGTTAAAGAAGAAGTCATCTTTTGTAGGGTAATCAGGCCATATTTCTTCTATATTTTCATACGGTTCACCATCATCCTCCAGGGCCTGCAGGTTTTCAATAACCTCAACGGGCGCTCCGGAACGAATAGCGTAATCAATCAATTCATCTTTAGTTGCGGGCCATGGCGCATCTTCAAGGTGCGATGCTAATTCAAGTGTCCAATACATATATTTTTAAGTTATTCGGTAAATTTTAATTTTGGCAAAAGTATAATATTTTTAAATTGATTATCAAATAAATTTTTTCTAAAAATTCACACCCGTGGTATCCATTGATTTTCAGGTATTTTATAATCGTTCCCGATCTTCCTGGCCAGGGTAAACAGGTAGTCGCTCAGCCTGTTCAGATAAATATTTACCCTCTCATCTACCTTACTTTCTTCAGACAGGTGAACAGACAAACGTTCGGCCCTCCGGCATACGCATCTTGCAATATGGCAAAATGAAATGGCATTATTGCCCCCCGGCAAAATAAAATGACGCAATTCGGGCAATTGTTCGTTGATAATATCCATTTCTTTTTCAAGCAACTCGATATCAGCATCATGTAGATCGGGAATTATCATCCTCGATTTTTCAGGATCAGAGGCCAGTGACGAACCAATAGTAAACAGCCTGTCCTGTATCTCCTTCAGCATTTGCTTGTCATGTACCGCGATATCCTGGTCGCGTATCAGCCCGATATACGAATTCAGTTCATCTACCGTGCCATAGCTTTCAATACGCAAATGGTGTTTGGGTACCCGCGTGCCCCCTATTAATGAGGTGAGGCCTTTATCGCCGGTTTTGGTATATATCTTCATCACTTAGAATGTTTCCCGCAATTTCGAATTTCAAATGCGCAATTCAAGATTTATTTTTAAAATTTTATCGAACTTTTATGTCACACAAGCATTACAAACACTTAGCTGCCGCGAATGTTACTAACTTTGATTTGACAAAATTGAATATTATACATTCCGTTTGGATTAAATTTTATCTCATGAGATCCAATTTCATATTAACCAAACTTACACCCATCATATTATCTGCTATTTTATTGTTAAGCTTTAAGTGCGGCGGGGCCAATAATAAGCCCCCTGTTGCCTCAAATATCCAGGTAAGCAGTTTTTTGAGCGAAAAACAATTTAACGATCTTTTCCCGCAGCATGATAAATTTTATAGTTACGCGGCATTTATAAAGGCTATACGGCAAATGAATATGATCAGCGTTAAGATCGTGAAGCGCGCCGTATCGGTTTATCAATTCACCCGGACAGACAAAAGCACCGGCAAATCGGTCATCGTACGCCAGGACGAGGATTGGAACGAAGATTGGGCAAAAAAGAAACCTGACAGCTCCTATGTAATAGACTATGGTAATTTTTGCAGTGAAAAAGACCTGCAAACCAATAAGAAGGAACTCGCAGCGTTTTTTGCCAATATAGCGCACGAGACCCGCCATGGTGAAAATGGCAAATACGATGATGGGTTGATGCTGATCCATGAGAGCAATACGTCACTATCCTACATTGCCGAAAATGACAACTACCCACCGGTTCCGGGAAAAAAATATTATGGCAGAGGTCCCTTACAATTAAGCTACAATGGCAATTATGGCTACGCCTCCGATTGTATCTTTGGGGACAAAAGGGTGCTGTTAAATAATCCCGAACTGGTAGAGACCGACCCAGTTATCGCCTTTAAGGTTGCCATTTATTTTTGGATGACCCCGCAAACCTATAAACCATCTGCACATAATGTGATGATTGGTAAATGGCAGCCAAATGCAGGTGACAGGGCTAAAGGCCGCTTTCCGGGTTTTGGCATGACCATCAATATTATCAATGGCGCGGTTGAATGTAACCATGGCGAAAGCATGTTCAGCATGAATGACCGCATAGGATTCTATCAGCATTTTTTACAAAAACTTGGCGTTACCGATGCTAATTGTGCCTGCTCATGCGGGAAAATGCAGCCTTATCAGTGATTGAATTATTGATTAGTTGAATTATTGAATTAAGGGGCCTTTGAATTTCAACCCCGAAATCTTTATACTTGTGCATGGATTACCCATTTGATACCGTTGGACTTAATGGAGAACATATCGACACTTTCCATGAGACCTACAAAACCTTAAAAGGTAAATTTAATATAGAGCTTACCGGCGCTATTGATTTTCATTTAGAGGATTTCGAAGTATTCAAAAATTGTCAGGATGTTAATGTCCGTGATTCTTATGTGATCAAACACGCGCAAAACGATTGCTATGTCCTTTTTGTTGAAACCTGTCATAAAGCTTTGGGGCACAAAAACGGGTTCACCCATTTCCATGAATACCAAACCTGGGCATTGGCCTATTTAAAGCATAATTTTGGCCGGATTATGATCAGGCCCGAAACGCTTACCGATAAAATAATCGAGCTGATACATCCTGTAGAACTGGATTTTGCAGAAGATAAGGCCTTCAGCGATACTTTTTATGTGCTGGTGAATGACCATCAAAAAGCGATTACAAGTATCGACCGTAATTTCAGGAACGCGGTGATGGATATCAGGGAAGATGATTTTGTGATAGAGATCGTCAACCATACATTGATTATAGGTAATCGCAAACCTATATCGCCCGAAAAGGCTATTTACCTGGCTGAGTTTGTGGTGCGGTTATGCTCACTATGCTGATCCATCCGGAGGAATATATTCATAATATGTTCCTATCTTTAATTTATAATCCTTCCTTATGAAATATCTTTTGTTCCTCGCCCTTACATTCAGCAGTATTTTTAACGGTGTCCATCCAAAATCGCATATCGATATATCAAATAAGCCTATTCCCGGCAGGCCAGGCTCAATCGGCATTATTGGCGATACGGCCGATGTAAAAACACCCACTCGTGGCGGCACTGCCATGATAGGCGGCGGAAAAGATGATGATGCGGCATTTAAATGGATGATCAGCCGCGGCGGCGGTGGGGATGTAGTGGTGTTAAGGGCAACGGGTACCGATGCCTATAATCCTTACATCGACAGTCTTGGCAAAGTAAATTCGGTAGAAACGCTTAAAATAGATTCGAGGGCATTAGCTAACAATGATACAGTAGCATATATCATCAGGCACGCCGAAATGCTATTTATTTCTGGCGGGGATCAGTCCAACTATATGAAATATTGGAGGGGCACCAAAACAATGGATGCCATCAATTACCTGTTGAATGTAAAGCACGTCCCGGTTGGCGGCACCAGCGCAGGCTGCGCGGTGCTGGGTGGATTTTATTACAGCGGTGAAAACGGCAGCATTACAGCCCGCGAGGGTTTAACCAATCCGTTTGATACCCTGGTGAAGGTTTACAACAACGACTTCCTGCATGCGCCTTTTTTAAAGAATGTGATCACTGACCAGCACTATCTAACCCGCAAGCGGCAGGGGCGACATGTAGCATTTTTAGCCAGAATAATTAATGATTATCCAATTTTCGCTAAAGGCATTGCTGCTGATGAACATACCGCAGTATGTGTAGATGAAAAGGGCAAAGCGGTAGTATTGGGAAGCAGCAAAGCTTATTTTTTACTAACGGACAGCAAAAAGTCACCCGAAATATGCAAGCCAAACCAGCCGCTCACCTGGAACCGCAATAAACAGGCTCTCAAAGTATATGAGTTACAGGGTACTGAAACCGGTAATGGAAGCTTTGATGCAGCAAGTTTTGATCCCGCTAAAGCCACCGGCGGTAAATGGTATTGGTGGTGGGTAGATAAGGGTGAATTGAAGCAGGAACCGATAAATTGATCTTATGAAAAGCTTTTTACTCACCTGCCTGGTTCTTTTAAACCTTTCTGTTACGTTCGCCCAAACCGAGGCTGAAAGATTTAAAAAAGACCAATTAAAAAGCAAATATTTATCTGAAAAAGAGTTTAAAGATCAATTGATCAAACACAATTTTTCAAGCCTTGTTACGCATACCGATAATTCTATGGTTTATGGATTTATCGGCGATAACTATCAGCGTATCAGGATAAAATTTATCACTGTAACCAAAGATGCTGTATCACCCGATACTTATCATATTTATGGCAAGTCTATGGTTAAAAATAATGTTGACGAATTTAGAGGCACCATTACAATATCAAATATCCGAAAACTAAAAGTCACGTCTTACGGCGTTGATGATGAGTATAAAAACAAGGGAATCAAAGGTGAATTTGTAATTATAGGCGATTATAGTTTTGCTGAAGCCGAACAACAAAATCATTCAGGGTTCTTTAAAGGGATTTTTAAATCCGGCTTTTATTTAGATAAAAGTAATAAGGTTCGTTATGATGATATCGAATCAAATGCTGACGGCTATACCAATAACCAATTTGTTGGACAATGGATAGATTACAAAACCAAAATAGCAAAAAGATGTAACTGGGGAGATTTCAGGGTGCCGAATTCCAGCGACCTGGATATGGGCGCTGGTGAATTTTCGCCCTCTGATAAATATCTAAAATACGGCTGGCAAAGCCTAAGAGAGCATGACGAAAAAGTGGAAAATGCCAAGTGGTGGCAATAAACTTAATAAGATTAAAAAAATCAGCGTAATCCTTTAATCAAAAAAATCAACGGTTCAGACTGCCGTAGTGTGCCTTTCAACCGTCTGTATATCGGTATTGGCATAATCATTTTCTATCAATCCATCGCGCATACGCACGATGCGATGGGCATGCTTGGCAATGTCTTCTTCGTGGGTCACTAAGATGATGGTATTCCCTTTGGCGTGGATATCCTCAATCAGCCCCATGATCTCGATGGATGTTTTAGTATCCAGGTTGCCTGTGGGCTCATCTGCAAGAATGATAGATGGATCATTGATTAGCGCGCGGGCTACGGCTACACGTTGGCGCTGTCCGCCCGAAAGTTCGTTAGGCTTGTGGTCAACACGGTTTCCCAAGCCAACATTTTCCAAAGCTTTTTTAGCGCGATTCTGTCTGTTTTCCTTGTTAATACCGGCATAGATCAATGGCAAAGCCACATTATCCAGTGCAGTATTACGGGGCAGCAGGTTAAATGTCTGGAACACGAAACCGATCTCAGAGTTACGCACTTCGGCCAACTCGTTGTCGGTCATATGGCTTACATCGATGCCGTTCAGGATATATTCGCCTTTGGTTGGTGTATCCAGGCAGCCCAGGATATTCATCAGGGTTGATTTTCCTGACCCTGAAGGCCCCATTAGTGCCACAAATTCACCCTTATTGATAGTTAAGGTTACTGATTTAAGCGCATGAATAACTTCACTGCCTATCACATACTTACGGCCGATATCTTTAATGGTAATTAATGTATCCTTAGTGGTAAATGTATCCTTAGTGGTAATTAATGGCTTCATCCGTTTTCTGTTTTGACTCTAAGGGTATGTGAAATGTTACAGGGAAATATTTTTTTAGTCAGCAAGTCGGAAAGTCCGAAAGTGGATTTTAACTTCCGGTCTTTCCGACTTGCTGACTTTCGGACTTACTTATCTATCACCTTTGCTACTAAAAAGTAATTATCATCGTGTTTTGGGGCATTTTGCAAGGCTTCTTCATGTGTGATCTCCTGTTTCACAACATCCTCGCGCAAAACATTGATCTCATCCGTCATATAAACCAACGGCTCCACACCTGATGTATCTATCTCATTCAGCTTATCCATAAAACCGAGTATCTTATTCATATCGGCTATCATCTTTTCCGTTTCATCTTCAGAAAGTTCCAGCCTGGCCAAATGAGCTACCTTTTCTACAGTTTCTTTATCAATGATCATGTTCGTCCAGTTTCTGCTTAATTACGTTATAAACCTCATCCCGCAATGCATCAGCATCGTCAATGCTTCTGCCGACTGTTTCAATGGGTTGATGTACAAATATATCACAAATCCCCGGCCTGCTGCCATATTCGCTGCCACTATCCCACATTACCTTCCAGGTATCTAATGAAGTAACGGGTAAAATAGGAATTTTCAGCTCGATGGCAAGCCTGAATGGCCCATTTTTAAACTCCTGCAGTTGAGGTGGATAATATTTAGAAATCTTTCCTTCCGGGAAAATCACCACACTCATACCTGCCTCCAGGCGCTCACCTGCATATTTAAAAGCCTTATAAGATGATATTTTGCTATCGCGATTAACAGGAATATCAATAGTCCTGAAAAAGATGCCCAATAATGGATTCTCCAATAATTCATGCTTGCCTATAAAGCAGAAATTATTTTTTAAAAGGAGACTAACCGACATAATATCCAAATTAGACGTATGATTAGGGCATATAATATAAGTGCGCGACCAATCGACAGGCCGCTCCATTTTTACCCTATAAAATATGCCTGATATGGATGAACTGAAAAAGGCGCACATTTTCCGCAGCACGTTCATCATGGGATAACGCGAGGGTTTGCGCGAAGCGAAATAAATAAATGGCCACAAAACGTAGAAGATAAAAGCCAGGCTGTACCGGTAAAAAGTACGATGCGCTTTTTTGAAGATCAGTTTCATCGTGTCCAAAAGTATAAAACCATCATGAAAAATTGCAAAAGAATAATGTAACGTTCACACTAAGGCTTTATTTCTGCCAATTTCTGCTGAATGATCCGCCACACCTCATCCCGCAAAGCATCAGCATCATCCACAGTCAAATGAGCAGTTTCTATGGGCTTATGTACATATATGTTACAAATTCCGGGATGACTGCCATGCTTTGTTCCGTTATCCCATAATATTTCCCAGGTATTAATTATGGTAACAGGTACTACCGGCACCTTCCCTTCAATGGCCAGCCTGAACGGGCCGTTTTTAAAAGGATGCAGGGTCGGTGGGTAATCATCACTTATTTTCCCTTCGGGGAATATGATCATTGTTACACCGTTTTCGAGTTTTTCTATGGCTTTTTTAAATGCCCTGAACGAGGCCATTTTACTGTCGCGGTTAACCGGTATATCCACCGTCCGGAAAAACAATTTAGTTACTATGCCTTCCGTCAATTCCTCTTTTCCCATAAAGCTGAAATCATTTTTTACCAGTAGGCACATGGCTGAAATATCCAGGTTAGAGGTATGGTTTGGGCAAATAATATAGGATTTTGTGCGGTCGAAGGGCATTTCATAAATAAACCGGTAAAAAATGCCTGCAAATACTGAGCTTAAAAATGCCCATGCCCGCCTCACCTTGTTCATATATTTATAATCAGCAGGCTTACGCGAAAAGTAATAAAGAATAGGGTACATCAAAAAGTAGAAAAAAGTCACGCTGATCACATACAGGTAAGTGTGCGCTTTCTTCAATATCAATTTCATCGGTATCAAAAATATAAAAATTCCTTACTTTCGCCCCATGGAAACTGTTGTTAGTGGTATTCGATCCACCGGGAAATTGCACCTGGGTAATTATTATGGTGCTATACAAAACTTTGTGAAAATGCAGCATCAATATAACTGCTATTTTTTTATTGCAGATCTGCATTCACTCACTACGCACCCTACCCCTGCCGACCTGCATGGCAATGTAAAGCAAGTACTGGTTGAATACCTGGCGGCAGGTATCGACCCTGAAAAAGCAACCATTTATATACAGTCAGATGTGCCCGAAACTGCCGAATTGTACCTGTATTTAAATATGAACGCCTATGTGGGCGAACTGGAACGCAGCACCTCCTTTAAAGATAAAATTCGCGCCCAGCCGGATAATGTGAACGCCGGTTTGCTCACCTACCCCGTTTTAATGGCAGCGGATATCATTATACACAAAGCTACCAAAGTGCCTGTAGGTAAAGACCAGGAGCAGCACCTGGAAATGGCGCGCACTTTTGCCAACCGTTTCAACCGCTTATACAATAAAGAATATTTCCCCGAGCCTTACGCGTTTAATTTCAGCGACCAGTTGGTGAAAATACCCGGTCTCGACGGGAAGGGAAAAATGGGAAAATCAGAGGGGGAATCTAATGTGGTTAATTTAGCTGACGAACCCGAAGTGATCCGCAAAAAAGTAATGCGTGCGGTTACCGATAGCGGCCCCACTACTGAGAACCAGGAAAAACCTGTAGAGATACAAAACCTGTTCGACCTGATGAAAGTGGTTTCATCAGCTGATACGTACGAACACTTCGACAACCTATATAATAACGTTCAGATCCGTTACGGTGATCTGAAAAAACAATTGGCCGAAGATATGATCGTAGCCACCGCCCCTATCCGCGAAAAAATAAATGAGATTGCTGCCGACGCCCCTTATTTACGGCAGGTTGCAAAGCACGGAGCTATCAAAGCACGCGAAAGCGCTTCAAGAACTATCCGCGAGATAAGAGAAATTATTGGGTTCAGGAGTTTCTAATAAGGAGTTCATAGTTGATGGTTAATAGATCATAGCAGATCAAATTACCAATGAATAATATTTAATGACACACTAAATAGCTATGAACTATCAACTATGATCTATGAACTAATATCTATGAACTAAAAGTTGATAGTTCATTGTTCATAATGTATATTAGTGGCTCATAGCAAGATATGTCCTTTATACATTCAAAAGCCTATGAACCATCAATAATTAACCAGAACTAAAATAAACGGATGCACATTGCTATTGTAGGAAACATAGGCGCCGGGAAAACCACGCTTACCGAATTACTCGCCAAAAACTATGGATGGGAGCCCCTTTATGAAGCTGTTGATAACAATCCTTATCTCGAGGATTTTTACAGCGACATGAAACGCTGGAGCTTTAACCTCCAGATCTATTTTTTGAACAGCCGTTTTAAGCAGATCGTTGACATCCAAAAAGGCAGCAAAAATATTATCCAGGACAGGACGATCTATGAAGATGCCTATATCTTCGCCGAAAACCTGCATGATATGGGCCTGATGACTACCCGTGATTATGATAATTACCAGGCTATTTTTGATAACATTACCGCTTTTATCAAACCACCCGATCTGCTGGTTTACCTGAAAGCATCGGTACCTACCTTAGTAAATAATATCCAGCGCCGTGGCCGGGAATATGAGATTGGCATCCGGCTGGATTATTTATCCAAACTGAACGAAAAATACCAGAAATGGATAAACGGTTATAAACTGGGCAAGCTGTTGATACTGGATAAGGACAAGCTTGATTTTGCCAATAATACCGAGGACATGGCCACTATTGTGCAAATGATAGAACGGGAAATACACGGATTATTTTAAGTTTGACGTTGTACGTGTTACGTTATACGTATGATATTCTGCCATTATGAACCGAACACTAAGTAAAATATGGCTTTTTATTCTTGCGATTCCATTGATCACAAGCTGTGCTTTGATAGATGGAGACTGGAAAGAACTTGATCTGGACGCCTTCAAAATATCAATTCCCAAAGAATGGAACTATCAAAAAATTCAGGGTGAAGATTCCTTTACCGGGAGAATAGCCGGCTCAAGTATGTCACTTTTTTTTGATTGTAGCAGCATGGGGTATGCAAATCACCTTATTCCAACTGAAGGTGAGTATTTAAAACAAGAGGATTGGCTAATGGATTGCCCATTGTATAAACCTGATATTACTTATACGGCTGTTTTCAATGTGAAAAATGAAAAGGCCAGACAAATGAAAGAAAAGGGGATAACCGATTCATCATTGGTTAAAGTTGAGGCTGATCCATGTTTCCAGGCAAAAAAATATATCCATAAACCAACCAAAGAGCAACAAAATAAATTCCCGTTGGCAGATTACATAGCTGATTTAACCTATAAAGGCGACACTGTGTACTTGCCCGTTAAAATTCCTCAACAAATCAAAAGCGAGAATATTTTGGTGGATACTACGGAAAAATATATTATCAAAACTATCTGGCCCAAAATAGCAGGAAAGGGAGTGACGGGCATTTATATTCACAGCCGTTCTTCGAATTTTAATTTCCAGATGAATGGCAAAAATTTATCAGCCAAAGACCAGGAATTGGCGCTGAAAGCATTTAAAACAATAAAATTTAAGCAATGAAAACCCTCGGCATCATACCCGCACGCTACGCCTCTACTCGTTTTCCGGGCAAGCCATTGGTGGATATTGCCGGCAAAAGCATGATCCGGCGGGTGTATGAACAGGCTAAAAAATGTGTTCATTTATCGGAAGTTATTGTAGCTACTGATGACGACCGGATATTTGACCACGTAGCGGCCTTTGGCGGCCTGGCAGTGATGACCTCATCCGATCACCAAAGCGGCACCGACCGCTGCGCCGAGGTCGCGCTAAAACACCCGGAATACGATGTGATCATCAATATTCAGGGCGATGAGCCTTATATCGACCCCGAACAGATCAGCAAAGTCATCAGTTGTTTCAATAATGAAGGTACGCAGATCGCCACCTTGATAAAAAAGATGCAAAGCGTAGCAGAATTACTAAATTTCAATTCGCCCAAAGTAATTATCAATAAACGGGCCGAGGCTATTTACTTTTCGCGTACGGCGTTGCCCCACGTACGCGGGCAGGAACCAAAAGAGTGGTTAAGTCATTTCACCTATTTTAAGCATATCGGCATTTATGGTTATCGTGCCGATATTTTACAGCAGGTCACTAAACTGCCGGTGTCTTCTTTAGAAAAGGCGGAAAGCCTGGAACAACTGCGCTGGATAGAAAATGGCTATAAAATTAAAGTAGCCGAAACGGAGCTGGAGACTTATGCTATTGATACGCCGGATGATCTGGAAAGATTGTCTGACCTATGAGCTATATGTTAGTTCGGATTTATCTTTTCTCCGTTTAATATGAGCAAAATCTTCTTGTTTGGTAAAATACTCAAGCCCTAAGATTAGTAATGTTGAGGTGACAAAATTTATCTTTTGCGTTATCGGCAATAAATGCCAATCACTTATGCCCCATAAGTAAACACTGTAATAAAAAACCAAAAGACTAATGATGCAAAAGAACTTAAATAAATGAAGTTTTGTCTTCAGGATAAAAACCGTGATAACAAATAAACATGTCCAAAATAAAGTCGTTGATATGATTAGCATGATGTCATGCAAATATGTTACAGTTAAAAAAGTAAAGAAAATATTTGCTACACCCAAATATTTCAGAATATAGCCAGCATTTTTATCAGGTATTTTTTTTGACATATTAATAAAAAATACCGCATATGTAAATGGCAGTAAGATCATTCCAGTGTATGCCCAGATCCGGGCAGGGTTTTCAGCGCCATTCAACGCCCTTTCCCCAAACAGGTTACTCATGAAATTTTTTGCCCAGTCAAACCCGGTAGTATATTCATCGAACATGGTGCCGCCCGGGTAAATTGAAATGGCTACCCCTATTAAAATCAACGAAATTAATATTCCCATTAAAACTGAGTATTTTTTAATCATTTGCCTAAAGTATCGGTTTGTAAACTGTCAATGAAATTAGATCACTCCAAAGCTTTTTCATGATCAGTTTTGGCATTAGAGCCTGATAACGAGGCGTTGTTACAGGTAGATATGACTTTTCGATCACCGGATAAAACTTGCAGAAATCAAATCAGCCAACTATATTTAATCTGGTAAACTGATCACAATGAAAATTTCCGGCATTTCATTATTAATTACAATTAGCCTTGTATTGCTATTTGACCGCTCATTCGCTCAAAAATCAATTTATAACTATGTCATCACTAACAATAATGACACCATTAGGTGTGAGATGCGAACCACCTTATTTGGCGCGATAAAATATCAGGCTATTACTTCAACCGGCAAGTTTATCAAGGTAACCACTAAAGAGATCAAAGAATACTATACAGCAAAAGACTCCAGCACGTATGTAGTTGTTACCTTGCCTGAGCAAGATAGTCCGGAATACCTGAAATTATTGGAAAGAGGCAAGATCAGTTTTTACGAGAAACTGATAGTTTCATACAGTCAATATGGCAACAACCGTAGTTATTACTGGTATGTAAGTAAAGACGGTGGCCCGCTGAAGGAAATAAAATCAAATACCATTTTTACAGACGGCAGCCGGAAAGAGCGCCGGGAATATTTAGCCAATTTGATGGCGGAGGACAAAGCATTAGTGGATGAGTTTAAAAACGAAAGCGATTTCAGTTTAAAAAAGTTGACCTATTTTATCCATAAGTATAATACGGATCAGGCAAATAATTCAGGAACTGGCAGCAAATAATACAATACCTGAACGCTATACATATTTTTTATTAACTAATCTCTAATCTCTACTTCCACCTTTTCAACATCCCTAAACCTTTTCAACAATTATAACCTACACTACTCAACTCCTGAAAATTTTCGTACTTTTGTATCCCGTACACAAACAATCGGCACAGGTGTAAAAACCGGGGGCCAATACAACTGATCATCATGACTAAATACATTTTTGTTACGGGCGGTGTGACCTCATCGTTAGGGAAAGGCATTATTTCAGCCTCATTAGCCAAGCTACTTCAATCCCGCGGGTATACAGTAACTATCCAAAAATTCGATCCTTACATCAATATCGATCCCGGAACATTAAACCCTTATGAACATGGTGAATGCTACGTGACCGAAGACGGTGCCGAAACCGATCTTGACCTTGGTCACTACGAGCGTTTTCTGAATACCCCAACCTCGCAAGCCAATAATATTACTACAGGCCGTATTTATCAGAATGTGATCAATATGGAGCGCGAAGGTGCCTTTTTAGGTAAAACCGTGCAGGTGGTTCCGCATATCACTGATGAGATCAAAAGAAACATCCGCATATTAGGCGAAAGCGGCCGTTATGATATCGTGATCACCGAATTAGGCGGTACCGTGGGCGATATCGAGTCGCTGCCTTATATTGAGGCGGTTAGGCAATTCAGGTGGGAGATCGGTACAGGCAACTCGCTGGTGATCCACTTAACATTAATACCTTTTCTTGCAGCAGCCGGCGAATTAAAAACCAAACCTACCCAGCACTCAGTTAAAATGTTGTTGGAGTATGGTATCCAACCGGATATTTTGGTTTGCCGTACTGAGCATCACCTCAACATGGATATCCGCAAAAAGATCGCGCTTTTCTGTAACGTGAATATCAACGCCGTTATTGAGTCGATAGATGCTTCAACTATTTATGATGTGCCATTATTGATGCTGAAAGAACAGCTGGATAAGATCGTATTGACCAAATTAAGGTTATCCCATAAAAACGAACCCGACCTGGAAAGCTGGAAAGACTTTTTAGGCCGCTTAAAAAATCCGACATCCGAAGTACGCATCGGCCTGGTAGGTAAATATGTAGAGCTGCCGGATGCTTATAAATCGATCACTGAATCATTCATACACGCCGGATCGAGGAATGAGTGTAAAGTTAAAGTAGAATATATCCCATCGGAGCAGTTAACCCCGGAAAATGCCATCGAGCGTTTAAAGGACCTGCATGGGGTACTGGTTGCACCGGGCTTTGGCGAACGTGGTTTTGAAGGTAAAATTGAGGCCATACGTTATGTTCGCGAAAACAATATTCCTTTCTTTGGCATCTGTTTAGGCATGCAATGCGCAGTAGTTGAGTTTGGCCGCAACGTTTTGGGCCTGAAAAAAGCAGGCAGTACCGAAATGGACGAGCATACTCCTCACCCGGTGATCGCCATGATGGAAGAGCAGAAGAAGATCAAGAATAAAGGCGGCACCATGCGTTTGGGCGCTTATGCCTGCGACATTAAAAAGGGAAGCAAAGCCGCCGCGATATATGGAAAAACCCATATTACCGAGCGCCACCGTCATCGCTACGAGTTTAATAATAAGTACCTTAAACAGTACGAAGATGCCGGTTTAATACCCTCAGGAATCAATCCGGACAACAACCTGGTGGAGATCGTTGAACTAAAAAATCACCCCTTTTTTATAGGCGGACAATTCCATCCCGAATTAAAATCAACAGTTGCAAATCCTCACCCACTTTTTGTTAACTTTGTCGCCGCTTCGCTGGCATATGCCCGCAAGAAATAATTGATGCACGTACGTTAACAGAAAAATGGATAAGAATACATACACAGGGTTTTTCCTGATAGTTTTAATCATGCTGGGGTCTTACTTCCTTTTAAAGCCCTCGGATGCTGAAATAAAAAAAGAAAAGCTGGTACAGGACTCTTTAAAAAGAGTAACTGATGCAAAAGCACCGGCAGCCGCAATAAAAACCGACACCGCAAAAAAAACAGCAGCTATAGCAGTTGATACATCGGCTATTTCGAAAACCCCTTTTGGCGCAGCCACTTTGGGCAGCGAAAAGCTGATCACTGTTGAAAACAAGGAGCTTCGTATAAAGCTGACCACCCGCGGTGGCCGCGTTTATTCGGTTGAACTGAAGAATTATAAAACAGCCGACAAAAAACCATTGATATTATTCGATGGTGATAAAGATCACTTCGGATTGGTTTTCAGGGCGCAGGATAAAA
Organism: Mucilaginibacter sp.; assembly: GCA_035489035.1. Classification (GTDB taxonomy): domain Bacteria; phylum Bacteroidota; class Bacteroidia; order Sphingobacteriales; family Sphingobacteriaceae; genus Mucilaginibacter. Next base: position 111,746 of record DATHKT010000034.1, on the reverse strand, counting down.
ACATCAATACCGATGAGCTTTATTTTACCCCCAGCGCACAAAGCCTCAGTGTAGCCGAAAAAGATTCATCATCAATAACTATGCGCTTAAATTATAGCGCTACACAATACATTGATTATGTGTACACCTTAAAAGGTACCGGCTATAAAGTAGGTTTAACTATCAAACCTACAGGACTGGATAATGTAATTACCAACAGCGGTACGGTTAATCTGTCCTGGGCGGCAAGTTTGCATAAACAGGAAAAAGATGTGCACCAGGAGCGCCAATACTCGACCGTGTATTATTTAAACACGGATAATGAGGTAGATTGGTTAAGCGAAGGCAAAGACGAGCAGAAAAACATCATTGATAAAAAAATGCAGTGGGTGTCGTTTAAACAACACTTCTTCTCCAATGTATTGATCGCGAAGCAAGGTATTGATAAATCAAATCTTTCGGTAAGTACGGATGTCACCAATAATGCGGATGTGAAGCAAATGAAGGCCGATCTGTCCTTTACACGTGCCGCTGATGGAGCTGTACCGTTGGAGTTTTATTTCGGCCCTAACCGTTTTTCTACATTAAAAGCGCAGGGACATGATCTTGAAAAACTGGTTAACCTGGGTTGGGGGCCTTTAAAATATATCAACCGTTTCGCGGTATTACCGGTATTCAACTTCCTGAAACAGTTTAACTGGAATTACGGGCTGATCATTCTGGCACTGACCATTGTGCTCAAAGTGGTGCTTTCGCCGCTTACTTACAAGTCTTACCTGTCAATGGCCAAAATGCGTATTTTGAAGCCGGAGATGGATGAGATCAAAGCGAAAGTTGGTGATGATAATCCCACCCTATTGCAACAAGAATATTTAAAATTGTATAAAAAGGCGGGAGTTAATCCATTAGGCGGCTGTTTGCCTTTGCTGATACAAATGCCTATCGTGATCGCTTTCTTCCGCTTTTTCCCAAGTTTATTTGAGCTGAGAGGTGAAGGCTTTTTGTGGATGCATGATCTTTCCACATACGATTCGGTAATTAGTTTTGCGCCAATAAGTATATTGGGAATGGGAAGTGTGGACCACATCAGTTTGATGTGTTTGCTGATGACGATATCCACCCTGGTTTATACCTATTTTAATAACCAGATATCAGGCGCTACCGGGCAAATGAAATATATCGGGTATATCACCCCTGTTATATTCCTGGTTACACTGAATAGCTACCCATCAGGTTTGAACTATTACTACTTCCTGGCCAACATGCTTACCTTCCTTCAGCAATACCTCATCAGGTTTATGGTGGATGATAAAAAAATCCACGCACAGATACAGGAGAATAAAAAGAAACCCGAGGAGAAGAAAAAGAAATCAGGTTTCCAGGCAAAAATGGAAGAAATGATGCGCCAGCAACAACAGGTGCAGACTAAGAAGAAGTAAGATTGTTGTAAGGTTTGAATGTTTTAAAGTTGAAATGTTCCTATCACTTCAAGAAAATAAAAGAGAGCCGTTAGAAAAATCTGACGGCTCTCTTTTTATAACTTTACAACTTTAAAACATTTCAACTTTCCAACTAAAGAAATTAGCAAATTTCTGTTACATTTGACATTATGTACGCCATTGTTGATATCGAGACCACAGGGGGCCATGCCAATGCCAACGGCATTACGGAAGTTGCTATATGCCTGCATGATGGCAAAAAAGTAACCCAACGATACAGCACCCTGGTCAATCCCGGCAGGGACATCCCGGTTTACATTCGTGCCTTAACAGGCATCACCAACGAAATGGTACAGGATGCCCCGTCATTTGAGGATGTGGCAGCCGATATTTACCACCTGCTCCATGGGAAAATATTTGTGGCGCACAATGTCAATTTTGATTTTTCATTTATACGATTTCATTTAGCAGCTGCGGGATATGATCTGCAGAGCAGTAAACTGTGTACTGTAAGGCTTGGGCGCAAGATACTTCCGGGCATGCCATCCTACAGTTTGGGCAAGCTATGCCGGCATTTGGGTATCGATAATGAAAGCCGGCACCGTGCCGCCGGGGATGCCGAGGCTACAGCCACTTTATTTTCGATCTTGTTGCAAAGCGATAAGGAAAACCATATTAACGAAGCATTAAAACAGCGGTCGAGGGAACAGGTATTGCCGCCTAACCTGCCTAAACAGGATATCGATCAGTTACCTTTTTCGCCCGGTGTGTATTATTTTCACAATGAAAAGGGTAAGGTCATCTATGTAGGTAAAGCCCGGAATATTAAAAAACGGGTGTGCAGTCATTTCAGCGGGAACAACCCCGGCTTTCAACGGCAGGAATTCCTACGAAATATTCATCACATATCTTACCAGGATTGCGGTACCGAACTGATCGCCTTTGTACTGGAAGCGATAGAGATCAAACGTTTATGGCCCCAGTATAATCGCTCCTTAAAGCGCTTTGAGCATGCTTATGGCCTGTATGCGTTTGAAGATCAGAATGGCTACCTGCGTTTGGCAGTAGATAAACGGCGCAAGCTATCAACTCCTTTATATACCTGTAATTCCCTGCTTGATGGCCGCAATATGCTTACCAAATTAATCGATGCGTTTGAGCTCTGCCCTAAACTATGCTTCATCCAAACCAATAATGAACCTTGCACCGGTGCTAAGCAGCATGTGTGCGCCTGCGAAGGCATTGAAAGTGTGCAGGACTACAATAAAAAAGTGAACCGCGCTATTGACGAATTGAAGGAAGCCCTGCCAACCTTCGCTATCCGCGATGAAGGCCGCAAAACCGATGAACATAGCTGTATTCTGATTGAAAAAGGGCAGTTTTATGGCATGGGTTATATCTCCCACTACTTTAATGCCGATAGCCTGGAGCAGCTTAAAAATTTCCTCACCCCGTACCCGGGCAATGATTATATCAGGAATATGGTATCAAACTATGCCATCCGGTATCCTGAACGGACGATGGTGTTTGGGTGATAGATGACGACGTTACCAATTGAACTTAAAACCAATGTGTAAGATCTCTTAAGTTTGAGAATATTAAAGATTCAATTAGTTGATTTCTCTAATATGGCAGACATTCTGATTTTACCATCCTTCATTATTTTACCTGTTTTATAACTGATATATTTCTTTGTTGTATTTTCCATAGGATTGCCACTGGTATCACAATCAGTACTGTTTATTGAATCACGAGAAAATATAGTAAGCTCTTTATTGATAGTTATAAATTCCTTACAGCTAAATCCGCAATCTGATCCACATCCACCCACACCCAGTCCCTCTTCTTTTATCTTTTTTCCATCTTTTGTAAATGTAGTTAAAACAGGCACCTCCACTTCAGCTGGCGCAAGCCAGATGATTTTATAATTAGCTTCAGTATCAGGTAACATACCATAAGCATAAATTTCGTTTGGATACTCCGATTTAATAAAAGCATTGTCTTTATTATTCAACTTCTTTGAAGAATCTACAATAATTTCTAATGTTTTAATGGTCAACGGCAACGATAAGACTTTAAACTTTCTCAAAAATCCTTTAAAATCAGGATTGCTCTGTAATGCTTTAGCGGCTGCATTGTTGTTTGAATCGTTTTTATTTTGCTTTGATGTATTAGACGAACACCCCAGGAAAGCTCCCACAATTATAAATGAGAACAAAAGAATGAAATTTTTTAATGAATGTGGATTTGTAGAAGTATACATAGAGAAAAGGTTAAGGTATTTGATAAAAATAGAAAAACTTGCGAGGTTTTGAAAACTTCGTAAGTTTCCTTTTTCACTAAAAATAAATCCGAAATCAAAATTCCGAAATCCGAAATTATATTATCCCTGCTTTTTCCAACTCCACCTGCATTTGCTGCTGAACTTTTAAGGCTTCGGCCCTTGCCGCATCGGCAAAGTCCTCACCGTTTGAGGCGTAGATAATAGCGCGTGAAGAATTTACGATGAGCCCGCAATCCTTGTTCATACCGTATTTACATACATCCTCCAAACTTCCTCCTTGCGCACCAATGCCGGGAACAAGCAGGAAATGATCAGGTGACAGTTTGCGGATATTTACAAATTCGAGGCTTTTGGTGGCCCCTACTACATACATTATTCTGTCGGCGCCAGCCCAGGTATTGGCTTTTTGGATCACAGTTTCATATAGAAAACCACGCTCGGTGTGCAAATATTGAAAATCCTTGCTGCCGGCAGATGAAGTAAGTGCAAGGATGATCACCCATTTCCCTTCATAAGCGAGGTAAGGGGTTACGCTATCGCTGCCCATGTAGGGTGTCACTGTTATGGCGTCAAAATTCATACCTGATAAGGCCTCATCAAAAAATGCTTTGGCGTACCGGTCTGATGTATTGCCGATATCACCCCTTTTGGCGTCAATAATATTCAGCGTGTTTTCGGGCAGGTATTTGCAGGTGGCTATCAAACTTTGAAGCCCTTTTACACCATAGCTTTCATAAAAAGCGGCGTTGGGCTTATAGGCGATGCAAAGATCACTGGTGGCATCAATAATGCGTTTGTTAAACTCAAATATCGGGTCGGGGTATTCTTTTAAAAAGGCCGGTATCTTATCAATATCCGTATCCAGGCCAACACATAAAAAAGATTTTTTTTGTTTAATTTGCTCTATTAATTGCTGGCGCGATATCATGGGCGGACTTTAGTTTTTTTCGATGCCCAAAAAAACTAAAAAATAAGCTAAGTGTCACGTTATTAAAACATATTTTTTCAAAATTTTGAATTATAAAATTAATTGAGTACAATTGCAGCGTTATCCTTTGAATTTTTCTTGCACTAAAGAAACAATTTAAAAAATTCCACTTTATTCATTAATTTTTAGATGTTGCTGTAAGCAAAATTGCAAGTTAATTTCTCTCAAAATAAAATATTCCTTTTGAACTATTATTTATATGTCTGATACAACCGAATTGAACGACAAACTCGTTTCTGAGTTGCGTGAAATGGCCAAAAGTTTAGGTGTTATAGAAGCAGATGAGCTTAGAAAGCCTCAGCTAATCAGCAGAATTGTTGAACAAAATCAACTAATTGAGGCTGCCAGGATGCAACAAAACGCCGTTGAAACAAACTATGCGCCGATAAAAGCTGAACCTGAAGCAGCCGCAGAAAACGGTGAAAGAACCCGTAAAAGAGTACGCGTTGTAAAAACCAACAAAAATGAGCCTCGTATTGAGGTTCCCTTAGATGATACCAATTTATTCGACCTGCAGGATGATGAACCCCAGCAGGAAGAAGCTGAAGATATACCAGCCGAAGCAAAAGCTGAGACTGCTGAAGATTCAGGCGAACAGGCTGATGAACAAACTGCTACCCGTTCTGAAGAACCTGCAACTGAAAGCCGTCCCGCGAAATTTGAGCGCCGCCCGCCAAATCAGCCTAAGAACCAGGAGCCTGCCATTAACCTTGATTTTGATAATGTTATCGTCAACGAAGGCGTTCTGGAAATTATGCCCGATGGTTATGGTTTCTTAAGATCATCTGACTATAATTACCTGACCTCGCCCGATGATATTTATGTATCGCAATCGCAAATAAAATTATTCGGTCTTAAAACAGGTGATACTGTGCGCGGTAGCATACGCCCTCCGAAAGAAGGTGAAAAGTATTTCCCATTAGTACGTGTAGAAGCCATCAATGGCCGTATACCCGCCGAGGTGCGCGACCGTGTTCCATTTGATCACTTAACGCCGCTTTTCCCATCAGAAAGATTAAGTTTATTTACCGATGCGAGCAATTATTCTACCCGCATCATGGACCTTTTCTCTCCTATTGGTAAAGGTCAGCGTGGTTTGATCGTGGCACAGCCAAAAACGGGTAAAACCATGTTGCTGAAGGATGTGGCAAACGCCATTGCTAAAAATCACCCTGAGGTTTATCTGATCATCCTGCTGATTGATGAGCGCCCGGAAGAAGTAACCGATATGGCCCGCAGCGTACGTGCCGAAGTGGTATCATCAACTTTTGATGAGCCTGCTGAGCGCCACGTAAAAATTGCTAATATCGTTTTAGAAAAAGCAAAACGCATGGTTGAATGCGGTCATGATGTAGTTATCCTGTTGGATTCTATCACCCGCCTGGCCCGTGCTTATAACACAGTTGCCCCGGCATCAGGTAAAATATTATCCGGTGGTGTGGATGCCAATGCCCTGCACAAACCAAAACGGTTCTTTGGAGCGGCACGTAACATCGAGGATGGCGGATCATTAACCATCATCGCTACAGCATTAACAGAAACCGGTTCGAAAATGGACGAGGTGATCTTTGAAGAATTTAAAGGTACCGGTAATATGGAATTACAGCTTGATCGTAAATTATCAAACAAACGTATATTCCCGGCTATTGATATCACGGCGTCAAGTACCCGCCGCGATGATCTGTTGCTTGATAAAGATACCTTACAACGTGTATGGATATTGCGTAATCATCTGGCCGATATGAATTCGCAGGAAGCGATGGAATTTTTGCAAAGCCAGATAAGAGGCACAAAAACTAATGAAGAATTCCTGATCTCCATGAATTCTTAATCATAAGATTACACGAAAAGGTAAAAGGCGAAAGGTAAAAAATGAGAAATCTTTTTTACCTTTCGCCTTTAATCATTCACCCCAATAAAAGTATCTTCAGGTCGAAATGAAGAAGCGCGTAAGTAAACATGTCCCCAATGCTATTACCTGTGCTAACCTGTTTAGTGGCTGCATAGGCATCGTATTTACCTTCCAGGAGAACCTGATATTTGCCGCCTATGCGCTTTTCCTTGCTGCCATATTCGATTTTTTTGATGGGTTTGCCGCACGTGTATTGCAATCTTTCTCGGGTATAGGCAAGGACCTGGATTCACTGGCAGATATGATAAGCTTCGGGCTTTTGCCTTCGGCCATTATGTATGAGCTGTTTTTACAGGCGCCGCAGATTGATAAGGTAAGCCATTTGTTAAACTTCATCGCTTTCCTGATACCGGTATTTTCGGCATTGCGGCTGGCTAAGTTTAATAATGATACCCGTCAGTCCGAAAACTTTATCGGCCTTACCACCACAGCCAATGGCATCCTCATCGCTTCGCTCCCGCTCATTTTGGAGCAGCACCCAAATCTTTCGCCCTATATTTTAAATCCCTATATTTTAGCTGTATTCGTATTGGTAATGTGTGCTTTGCTGGTAGCTGAAATACCGCTTATGTCGTTGAAATTTAAGAACCGGGATTTCCATAAAAATATTTACCGTTATTTTTTATTGCTGTTTTCGGCTATATTGATACTATTTTTTAAATTTGCCGCTGTACCGGTGATCATCTTAATTTACATCACCTTATCAATTATTCAATTTAAATTCTCCCATGACAAAATTCCAGGCTGAAATAGACGTAATGCCCAAAAAAGAAATACTTGACCCGCAAGGTAAAGCAGTAACCGGAAGCATGAAAAACCTGGGTTTGGCCGAGATACAAAACGTTCGTATCGGTAAACATATTTCGCTTGAAATTGAAGCCGACAGCGAAGAAGCAGCAAATGCTAAAGTTGAACTGGCCTGCAAAAACCTGTTAGCCAACCTGATTATGGAAAGCTATAGCTTTAAGCTGGAAAAAGTTTAAAGTTCAGCCTCTTTTTCTGCCCTGATGCGGGAGAGTTCCTTCAGGTTATTTCCGATGATGTCATTTACCTGGGTATATTTTGCTGATATCGCGGCCGGATCTTGTCCGCCCGCCTTACAAAGTATTTCGATCTCCTGAAGTAATTCCTGGCAGGCCAACATTCCAAAAAAGCCCATTGAGGGTTTTAACTTATGCGATGCCGCGCCGGCAGTTACCCAATCCTGGGCTGCTATTGAATCACTTATATTTTGCAATAATTCAGGAGCTTGCTGTAAAAGCATATCAATCGACTCAATAATGAACTCATTACTGCCATCGGCAATTTCGTATAAAAAAGAGAGGTCAAGATCCTGTAGGGGTGAACTATCTGACATATTAGGATTATAAGTATTTCAAAATTATAACTTTTTTACGATCAAGTTATCTTTAAGTTCGGTTTTAAGCTGCAAAACATTTTTTTTTAATACCGGGTGAACAAAATCAGGCGCAATTTCGCTCAGCGGCGCTAAAGTGAATCTGCGTTTATGCAATTCAGGATGCGGAATAGTTAATCCCGGTTCCGAAATAATAACCGACTCGTAAAATAAAATATCGATATCAATAATACGCGATCCCCATTTTTCCTCCCGCCTTCGCCCCATTACCTTTTCAATGTTTAGTATCGCTTTAAGTATCTCCTGCGGGCTCAATTCAGTTTTTAATAGTATTACCTGGTTCAAATAATCAGGCTCATCCGTTTTTCCCCACGATTGCGTTTCATATATCGATGATAGTTTTACAACCGGCGCGATATCAATTGCAATATGCTCAATTGCTTCCTGCAGGTATGCCTGCCGGTTGCCTAAGTTGCTGCCTAATAACAAAAAAACACTAATCATGTTGTAACAAATAATATAGATAACGCTCTTAATAAAAGCCGTACCTAATTGCTAAGTTTGCATAGATAAAAAGATTTATAACATTTAATGAAACAATTCTTCAAATTTGTTTTCGCCACAATGGTGGGGATTATTCTAACCAGTATCATTCTGCTCGTAATAATTATTGGTATCATAGTAGCGGCAAGCGGCGATAAGCACGTAGAGGTCGACTCAAATTCAGTTCTGCATATATCCTTTAATAACGCCATTCCGGAGCGTACACCCAATAATCCACTCGCCGGCCTTAGTTTTTTAGGCCTTGATGGTGACAAATCTATAGGTCTGAATGATATCCTTACCAACATCAAAAGGGCAAAAAAGGATGATAATATAAAAGGCATTTTCCTGGATGAAAGCTACATGCTATCCGGGCAGGCTACCACCGAAGAGATACGCAACGCGTTGATCGACTTTAAAAAGTCAGGCAAATTCGTTATCGCTTACTCTGAAGTTTATACACAGGGATTTTACTACCTGGCATCAGTAGCGGATAAAGTATATCTCAATCCAAAAGGGATATTCGAATTCAGGGGATTTAGCTCACAAATCACTTTCCTGAAGGGGGCTTTGGATAAATTGGGTATAGAAGCACAAATAATTAAAGTAGGCACTTATAAAAGCGCCGTGGAGCCACTGATACTTACCAAAATGAGTGATGCCAACCGATTGCAGGTTAACTCGTACATGGGCTCGTTATATGACCATTTTTTAACCGGCATCAGCGAAAATCGCAAAGTAAAAAAGGATTCATTGTTTATCCTGGCTAATAATTTAAGCATACAATTCCCCGAAGATGCTTTAAAATATAAATTGGTTGACGGGCTGAAATATAAAGACGAGGTTTTGGATGAGCTGAAACAGCGTACCGGGACGGCACTTAAATCGGCCCTGCATAAAGTAGACATCGGCGATTACACCGACAGCGACACAAAAAGTACAGACGAAAGTACAGATTCGAAAAAAGGAAATATTGCCATTGTATATGCCTCGGGCGATATAACCGGTGGTGATGGCGATGATAACAGCATTGGTTCCGAAAAAATATCTTCTGCTTTACGCAAGGTACGATTGGATGATAAAGTGAAAGCGGTTGTATTAAGGGTGAACTCTCCGGGCGGAAGTTCGCTTGCATCAGATGTGATCTGGCGCGAAGTGATGCTGACCAAAAAAGTAAAACCTATTATTGTTTCTATGGGTGATTATGCGGCATCAGGTGGTTATTATATTGCCTGCGCGGCTGATTCGATCATCGCCGAGCCAAATACCATCACGGGTTCTATCGGCATATTCGCTATCCTTCCCAACATGAAGAAATTATTTAATGATAAATTGGGGATCACTTTTGATGGCGTAAAAACCGGCAAATATGCCGACCTGGGCGATATCAGCAGGCCGCTATCGCCGGAGGAAAGAGCTATTTTACAAAACAGTGTTAACCGCGGTTATGATGATTTCACTAAAGCTGTTGCTGAGGGCCGGCATAAAACCCAGGCTTATATTAACAGTATTGGCCAGGGCCGTGTTTGGACAGGCACCCAGGCCTTAAAATTAGGATTGGTTGACCGTTTAGGCAATATCAACGATGCCATCCATTCAGCAGCTAAAAAGGCCGGTATTAAAAGCTACAAATTGGTATCCTACCCCGAACAAAAAAGCTTCTTCAGTAAACTTAACTCGGGCATGAGCGCCCAGGTAAAGGCCCATTTTGTAAAATCTGAACTGGGTGAAAATTACAGGTATTACGAACAGATCAAAGGCGTAACCCAAATGATGCGCACCCCGCAGGCAAGGATGCCGTATGATGTGGTGATCAGATAATTGATCGATGGTTCATAGTTGATGGTTCATAGCTATTACAGGCCATATTCTTTATCGGATATGGCTTTATTATTTCTATTCCATATTTTACTATGAACCATCAACTATTATCTATGAACTAAAGAGCCTCTTTTGTATTTTTACACGCTGATATTTTATGGAAAATAAACCAATAGCCCGCACACTCCGACTGTTATCGCAATTAATGGAACTTCATGAGGAGAATCCATTTAAAATAAAGTCGTTGGCTAATGCGGCTTTTAAGGTTGATAAACTGCCCTACCCTGCCGCGGGTAAAAGTTTGGCTGAGTTGGAAAAGATAGACGGGATTGGTAAAAGCACCGCCACCAAAATAGCGGAACTGCTGGAAACAGGCAAAATAACCGAATTGCAGGACCTGTTGGCTGCAACACCCGAAGGCATTGTGGAAATGCTGGGCATTAAAGGTATCGGCCCAAAAAAGATCGGCATTATATGGCACGACCTGGGAATTGAAAACATTGGTGAGCTTTATTATGCCTGTAACGAGAACCGTTTAATTGAAGCAAAAGGTTTTGGCTTAAAAACCCAGGAAGAGATACGCAAGGTTATCGAATTCAGGATGGCCAGTAATGGCAAGTTTTTGTATGCCCAGGTTGAAGCGGATGCCAATGCTTTATACCAGCGGATAAAATATATATTCCCGGATGCCCATGTAAAGTTTACAGGGGAGTTCAGGAGAGGCTGTGAAATAATTACCGAGCTTTCCTTTTTGATCGGAACAATAAATCCGGAAATTGCAATAGATGCCTTAACTAAAGCGGAACTTATCAATAATTTGACCGTCAACGGCAGCCATTTGAATGGTGAGACAGATAAAGGCCTGCTGGTTAATATTATGGTTACCGCGACCAAATACTTTTATGAGGATCTGTTTAGACAAACTGGCAGTGAAGATCATGTACAGGCCGTATTAGTACATATAGCTGATAATATTGAAGAGCCGGAAAACGAGGAATTGATCTACATGAAAGCTGGCCTCGTGTGGATGCCACCTGAATTGCGCGAGGGGGATACATTTATTGGAAAAGCTACTAACAATACCTTACCCCATTTAATTACTTATAACGACCTTAAAGGCACCTTGCACAATCATAGTACCTGGAGCGATGGTGTCAATTCGATAGAGGAAATGGCGCTCTACTGCCGGGATGAGCTAAAACTGCAGTACCTGGGCATGTGCGATCATAGCAAAAGCGCTTTTTATGCCAAAGGGTTAAGCATTGAAAGCGTATTGCAGCAGCACGAGGAAATTGACCACCTGAATAAAAAAATAGCTGACTTCCATATATTTAAGGGAATTGAGTCGGATATTTTGAACGACGGTTCACTGGATTACCCGGAGGAAATTTTGAAAAAGTTTGATTTTATTGTGGCTTCGATACATACCAATCTTAAAATGGATAAGGAAAAAGCTACTTCAAGGTTGATCAAGGCTATTGAAAATCCATACACCACCATATTAGGCCACCCTACCGGCAGGCTCCTGTTAAGCCGTAAAGGCTATGATTTTGATTATAAAAAGGTAATTGATGCTTGTGCAGCCAATAAGGTAGTGATCGAGATAAACGCAAACCCTTTAAGGCTTGACTTGGATTGGCGTTGGCATCAGCATGCTTTGGATAAGGGTGTAAAACTTTCCATCAATCCTGACGCACACAGAAATGAAGGCTTTTTGGATATGCATTATGGTATATTAGCTGCGCGAAAAGGCGGCTTATACAAGGAAATGTGCCTAAACGCGTTATCGCTGGGTGAAATCACCAAAGAATTCGAACTAAAAAATGCAAATAATAAATAATTTCTGGATTCATTTTGGAAGCATAAATCCGAAATCGAAAATCCGAAATTCGAAATTAAAATGATGCTGACAGATAAAGTACGCGCCATACAACAGTCGCAAAAAATACCTGCCATACTGGTTATCGGCGACCTGATGATAGACCATTATGTTTGGGGCGATGCAACCCGGCTTTCACCGGAGGCGCCTGTGCCGATAGTAAATGTCAAAAATGAGTCTACAACGTTGGGTGGCGCGGCAAACGTGGCCCAAAACCTGGTTGCCTTAGGTGCTAAAGTAACTTTAGGCGGTATAATCGGTGATGATAGTTTTGGAACGAGATTAACCGAAATATTAACGCATGAGGGAATTGCTACCGATGCCATTATTAAAGATAATCAAAGGCCTACCACGGTTAAAACAAGGGTGGTAGTTGGCAGCCATCAATTGGTAAGGGTTGACAGGGAAGTTACTGATGAGGTATCCAAAGAATTGGAAGATGAGTTGGTCAGTAAACTGGATGCTTATATTGCAAAAGCGGATATCGTTCTTTTTTCTGATTATGGCAAGGGTTTGTTTTCAGAAAGCTTGACCCAGCGTTTGATCAAACTGGCAAATGATAAGCAAAAAAAGGTGATCATCGATCCAAAAGGTTTGGATTATGAAAAATACAAAGGCGCCTTTATCATCAAACCAAACCGGAAAGAACTTGCCGAAGCAGCTAAAACCGAAAAGATAAAGAATATGGAAGACCTGCAAAGGGCAGCCAAAACTATCTTTAAACAAACGGATGTTGATTACCTGATCGTAACTTTATCAGAAGAGGGTATGGTTATTTTGGATGAGCTTACTTATAAATTGCTCCCGGTAAAGGCCACGGCAGTGTTTGATGTAACGGGTGCAGGTGATACAGTTTTGGCAACGATTGCTTACTTTATAGCAGCAGGATTAACAATTGAAGAATCCTGCGAACTGGCCAACCATGCTGCCGCGATAGTAATACGGCGAGTTGGCAGCGCAACAACAACGATTGATGAGATAGTGGAAGATATAAACGGGTCATTGAGTCATTAAGTCATTGGTTAATTTTTAAATCCGAAATCGAACATCCGAAATCCGAAATTAAAACAACATGGTTATCGAAGAACTTTACGACCATCAGCATATAATCCAAAAGGTTATTGATTCGCTTACGGGTGATATTGAAACTGCCTGCGAAATGATGGTTTCGACCCTAAAAAATGGCAATAAGGTTTTGGTGGCCGGTAATGGTGGCAGCGCTGCCGATGCCCAGCATATTGCTGCCGAACTGAGCGGACGTTTTGTTAAAGACCGCAAAGCTCTACCGGGTATCGCTTTAACAACTGACACGTCGGCCATTACTTCTATCGCTAACGATTATGGTTACGAGCATGTATTTTCGCGCCAATTAGAGGCCTTCGCCCAGCCGGGGGATCTGTTTATCGGCATATCCACCAGTGGTAATAGCGAAGGTGTGCTGAATGCTTTCAGATCAGCCCGTAAATTTCAATGTAAAACTTTAGGCTTATCCGGCAGGGATGGCGGTAAAATGAATGGGCTTTGTGATCTGAATATTATTGTACCATCAGATATTACCGCACGCATACAGGAAATGCATATTTTGATCGGTCATATCTTGTGTAAAGCGGTTGATGATTCATTTTAATATTATACTCAGACTTACGTTATAGAAAGACTTATGAAGTTTTGAAAACTTCGTAAGTCTAAAAATCATATATGAGACTCGATATAGAAAAAACATTACTCAGCAAAATAAGCGACCTGGCCGAACTTAAAGGTTTGGTTTCCATCTGGAAAAAGGAGGGTAAAAAGGTGGTGTTCAGTAATGGTGTTTTCGATCTGTTGCATATCGGGCATATTACCTATATGGCTAAAGCAGCGGAACTGGGCGATAAATTGATCATCGGTCTCAACTCGGATAGCTCAGTAAAAAGAATAAAGGGTGAAGATCGCCCCGTAAATGACCAAAATAGCCGCGCTGCTTTACTTGCCGCCTTATTTTTTGTTGACGCTATTGTTGTTTTCGGGGAGGATACGCCAATCAATGTAATCACTACTTTAATGCCGGATATTTTAGTAAAAGGCGCGGATTATTCAGTTGAAAACATTGTGGGCGCCAAAGAGGTAATTGCCAATGGTGGCGAGGTGAAAACCATCGATTTGGTTGAAGGCTACTCCTCTACTTCTATCATCCAAAAAATAAAAGGCCGTATTATCTGAAACCTATTCCAATGAAGATACTGGTTATCCGCTTTAGCTCCATGGGCGACATTATTTACACTACGCCTGTAGTGCGCTGCCTCAAAAAGCAATTGCCGGATGCCGAAATACATTTTTTGACCAAGCCCGCCTTTAAATATATTTACGATAACAATCCCTATGTCGACCGCCTGCTTCTGCTGAAGCCTACCTTATTAGAAACTATACAGGAGATCAAGGCGGAGAATTACGATTACATTATCGACCTGCACAACAACCTGCGCACGTCATTGATCAAGTTGCGGACGGGTATTAAATCATCCACCTACAAAAAACAACGCCTGCGCAAGTGGCTGAGCCTGAAATTCAAATTAAAGCTCGTTCCGCCTACGCACCTGGTGGAGCGTTATATGAAAACTGTACAGTTTTTAGGGGTGACCAATGATGGCAAACCCATAGATTATTATATCAAGGCTGAACATGACCTGAAAAAGCTATTGCCGCCATCCCACCAAAACAATTATGTAGCCTTTGTTATCGGGGCCACCCATTTTACCAAGCGTATGCCCAACGAAAAGATCATCAGCATATGCCGAGATATTCAATATACTGTTGTGTTATTAGGTGGTGATGATGTAAAAGCCAACGGTAACGAAATAGCTAATGCTGTTGGGCCGGCTGTTTATAACGCCTGCGGTATCACTTCGTTGGATGAATCGGTTTATTTGGTATCAAAAGCAAAAACTATCTTAGGTTTTGATACCGGCCTTACTCATATTGCCGAAGCCTTTGATAAACCTATCGGATCGATATGGGGTGGCACTGTGCCCGAGCTGTTAGGTGTGCAACCTTATATGGTAAAAGATGCCGAAGTGATCGGAATTGAACTTTCCTGTCGGCCATGCTCCAAATTCGGGTTGGAAAAATGCCCGCTCGGCCATTTTAAATGCATGAAGAATATTCCGGAAAAAATGGTGACTGATTTCGCCAATAAGCCGCTTTAAACGATCTCCTGTAATCCCGGCATGTTGTTTATCTCAACTAAATTTTTAATTTTGTATTGAAACCCAACCTCCTTATTATGAAAAAAATACTTTTACTCATCATTCTTATCTCTGCTTCACTAACCAGCTTCTCACAATCCATTTCGTATGGCATCAGGGGCGGCGTCAACTTTGCTGAGCTCCAGGCATCCTCCGTAGAATTCGGTGGAAGCCAGAATACCGGTAACTTAACCACCTTTTCAGCAGGTGTTTTTGCTGATTTTAAATTCGGCCACGTATCTATCCAACCGGGCCTGTTTATAAACGGCAAGGGCGGCAAAGAGAACGCCTATCTTAACGATGGCGACATGACCGTATCAGAAAATGAAAAAATAAGCCTGATATATGTTCAACTGCCTGTCGACCTGGTTTATCACATCCCGGTAGTGGTTGGCAATATTTATTTTGGCGCCGGCCCGTATTTTGCCGCAGGATTATCAGGCAGGCTAAAAGCAAACATTAGTGTCACTTCGGTGAGCGATCCTTCCCAAAACCAAAATACTACGATAGACCAATCCGCAAAATTTGGTAACAATGCCGATAGTGATTTTAAAACATCAGAAGTTGGGGCGAATATAATGGGTGGCGTTAAATTCAAAAGCGGCTTTATCATTCATGTAAATTATGATTTTGGGTTAACCAATATTTTATCAGATGCCGCTACCGCCGAAGGGGCTGCCAAACTTAAAAATCGTATTTTCGGGGTGTCTGTCGGCTATGCCTTTTAAAACAAACCAAAAAATATACAGTTTAAAAGAGGGGCCCGTGTTCCTCTTTTTTATTTTGAACCGATGAAAAAACTCCTTTTAGTACGCCACGCCAAAGCTGTTCATGATACCAGTTACAGCGATTTTGAAAGACCTTTAAAGCATAAGGGCGTAGAAGACGCGACCTTAATGGCCGAAAGGTTAAAAAGTCATTCAATAATTCCCCAGATATTGGTCACCAGTCCCTCTATACGGACAGATGCTACTGCCAATATACTTTCTCAGCATTTATCGCTACCCCAATCTTTGCAGAATGAGAAAATTTATGATGCGGGACAGCAAACCCTGATCAATACTATTAATGAATTTGATGATAAATACGACTTTATTGGCTTAGTTGGCCATAACCCGGGCATCGGCCAGATGCTGTATCATTTTACCGGCGATATGCGTGATGTATCACCGGGAACCGTGGCTCTGATCGAATTTGGGTTTGAAAAGTGGGAACTACTTAGCGGAGGCACAGGCACATTAACCTGGTTCAGTTCGCCAAAGGATCATTAATTAAGGCAATATACCTTACCCGGCAACGAACGGATAAATCCCTGCATCTCCATATTCAGCAAATTCATGGCGAGCAGGCTCATCGGCATATTGGTTTTAATCGTTAGGTCGTCTATAGCTAAAGGAGCATTATTTTGCAGGATGGTATCAAAAATGATCCGCTCATCAGCCGACAAATCCATAGGTAAACTTAATTGTTCAATTGCCGGTTTGGCCCCATCGGCCCGCTCCCATCCTAAACTATAGGCCAGGTCGGCGGTGCAGGTGAGCAATGCGGCCTTATTATTACGGATCAGGAAATTGCATCCTTCAGAATATTCATCATTTATCCTGCCGGGGAAGGCAAATACATCCCGGTTATAGGAGTTAGCTATCTCGGCAGTGATCAAAGCACCGCCTTTTATACTCGCCTCTATCACCACGGTAGCATCGGCCATACCGGCAACAATACGGTTACGCTGCGGGAAATTTTCGCGGTCGGGTATAGTGCCTGATGGAAATTCCGTCAATAACCCGCCGTTCTCCAGCATTTTTTCAGCTATCGCCCGGTTTTGGAATGGATATATCCTGTCGAGCCCATGTCCCAATACGCCTACCGTTGGCAGATTCTGTTTCAGGCTTTCTTTATGCGCGGTGATATCGATCCCCAAAGCCAGCCCACTTACGATGAGGGGATTATAGGGCTGCAATTCTTCCACCAGTTGCCGGCATAATTGTTTGCCATAATCAGTAGCGTTGCGGGTACCTACAATGCTGATCACGTGCGGCGGATTTAAATTAAAATTTCCCTTTGCGTATAACAGTACAGGCGCATCTATACAATTTTTCAGGCGTTTGGGATAAGCAGGGTCTGTATAAAAAATAACTTTTACATCATTCTTTTCAATGAAATGCAGTTCCTCCTCTGCTTTGAACAGTGCGGCAGCGAGGTTGATCCCATTAAATGTTTTTTCACCTATGCCGGGCACATGCAGCAACTTTTCCTTTGATGACTTAAAGACCTTTTCCGCATCACCAAAATGCATCAATAGCGACCGGGCCTTTACAGGGCCTATATCCTTAATAAATGTTAAAGCAAGCTGATGGAGTAGTGACATGTTATAGATGTGCGGATTTATGAATATGCAAATGTGCGGATGTTAACTAATAGCTTACTGGTCTAAAATCTTTCAGTACATCCGAAACCAATGTAGGGTCTAGTTGGGCATGATAGTTAAAATTTAACTTCTCAATGTTGATGTAATACTTTTCATTAGGATAAGGATACGTATCGGGGCATAACAGATAAGGAGTATCCCACTCCTGGGCTATAACTGCCAGTGGTTCATGATAAGCCAAACTCCAGGTTGCTTTTCCTCCCTGTATTTTAGGCAGATAGTTTATTGCCATAATTTTTGCCATAATTTGTAATATCGTCCACTCCTCATTGATATCGATTACCACGGTATGGTCAAAGGCGTCATCTCCCATGGAAACACTTGAACGGGTTAAAACTATTTTTTTCATTGCAACCAGGTTTGAAAAGCCAAAATACAGCAAATACATTTCTTGCTCAAATTTTTAGCAAAATAATTATTTTATTAAAAACTACAAAAATAGTTTGCAAACTATAAAAATAGTTCTACCTTTATTCAACTATAAAAATAGTTTGCTATGAAGATTAAAGAACTGACAAAAGCTGAAGAACAGGTGATGCAAATATTATGGCAATTAAAAGAGGGCATTGTAAAAGATGTACTTGAAAAAATGCCTGAGCCAAAACCTGCTTACAACACCGTATCAACGGTGATCAGGGTGTTGGAGGGAAAAGGGTTTATTGACCATAAAGCGTATGGTAATTCGCACGTTTATTTTGCGTTGATATCAGAAGATGATTACAAAAAATTCACCTTCGATAAAATGATGAGCAATTATTTCAGCAATTCTTATCAAAGCCTGGTGTCTTTCCTGGTAAAGGAAAAAGACCTGAGCCTGCAGGAACTGGAAGAAATAACCAAACTGGCCGAAAACCTTAAATCCAAAAAATCATGAGCCTGATCCATTATTTACTGGAAGCTAACCTGTACCTGGCAGCCTTCTACCTGTTGTATTACCTGTTTCTAAGCCGGGAGACACATTACCAGTTAAACCGTGCTTATTTGTTAAGCAGCACCTTACTGGCTTTTGCTATTCCTTTTATACAACTGGGTATTTTAAGCAAACCTGTCACACAGGTTCAAAACAATGGAATAACGATAATCACAGCGCAAACGGGCGATATACCCGATGGGGATATCATCCATACAGCCTGGCCAGCAGCCAATTACTTATTGTTGGTTTATGGCATAATAGCGTTGCTGTTTCTAAGCCACTTTCTGTTAAAGATTTACAAACTGATCAGGCTTTCACATAGCAATAAAACTGCTGGAGATACAAAATTCAAATTGATAGAATTGCCGGATGAAAATAACGCATTCTCTTTCTTCAATTACTTATTCATCAGCCCCGGACTTTCGCTTTCGCCTACAGTAATTAATCACGAATTAATCCATATCAGGCAAAAGCATAGCTGGGATATTATGTACCTCGAACTGTTTAAGATCATCAACTGGTTTAACCCGGTTGCTTATTTACTGCAAAACAGCATGAAGGAGGTGCATGAATTTATCGCCGACAGCCAGACTGCAGGCTTGGTGCAGAGCGCTGAAGTTTATACGGATTTCCTGGTCAATAATGCGTACGGCATCAATGAAAACACCTTGATCAATACCTTCTTTAACCAAAGCCTGTTAAAAAAACGAATTATGATGTTACACCAAAAAAGATCGGGTAAGGCAGCGAGGCTGAAGTACCTGTTAGCACTTCCCCTGATTTGCGGGTTGCTCTGCGTATCTACTTTAGGTTTCGGTAAAGCGTACGCGCTAATCGACCTTGCCCCAAGGCACGGTATAGTTGCAAGCCGGACACCTAAAAAGGCTTTGCCTGATACTATAACAAAGAACAGGATGAGGGCAAATGCAATTACCTCAAAGGGTTACAAATTTGAGGAAACGGCTTATCTGATCAACAAGAAAGCCAACTACAGGGTTATTATCACTGAGAAAAATGGCGAGCAAAAGTCGTATTACAAAAATTCGTCCTCAGCCGCCCAATTGGCAACGCTGAAAAACAAATATGGTTATACCTTCCCGACTATGGATGTATTTGACAGGGTGCCGCCACCACCACCTGCTGACCCTACAGGCCCTGCTGCGCCTGGTGGAAAGACCCCTCCGCCTCCGGGGCGACCAGCCAGCTTGAAGTTTGATATAAAAAATCCGCCACCTCCGCCGGCCCCGCCTAAAGGAGATCCGGATAAGGATGGCGTAAAACCACCGCCGCCACCACCATCTGAAGTTATTCTTAATGACAAAACTCAGGGTAAAATAAAGTTTGGGAATAAGCTTGCACATACAACATTATACCTGCCGGCACAAAACACAGGTAAAATTGCCCCGCCATTAATTTTGGTGAACGGCGAGAAATATGATTTGAAAAGTGAATTGAAGCGTGGTCAATATCTTTATCTCAGTGCGTCAGATTCTACCATACAGCATTCGCCCGGCGAAATGAGCGCGATGAGAAAATGGGGCGATAATGCCAAAAACGGAGTTATCGAGTTATACGGAAAAATTACCATCAGCATAAAGTAACATATCAAATTAACGATTACTATAAAAAAATGCCGGATAATATATCCGGCATTTTTTTATATAGTACTTGTAGCCTGTATTTTAAAAGAATTATTTTTACTAACTTTAATAGAAAGAAATACCCAACAAATTTGAACTAAAAGGTTATCCAAATTATGATTCACAGCAGCAAAAAATCGAGATTCGGGAGAAGGCTTAAAAACGTGCTGATGATCCTGGTAAGTTTCCTGTTAGTGCTTTTTTCATTAAGTGCTTTCCCTCAAAATGATACCCCTAAAAGGAGGGCCAAAACCGTTAAAGAGGTATGGGACAAGATCAACCCGTTTAAGAAGAAAAAGAAAAAAACAGAAACTGAAGAGGTTAAACCACCTGATCCGGCCCCGCCTCCGCCCAAGCCTTCTGTAACCACTACTAAACGTAAAACTACTACAACTAAAAAGAAATCAAAAAAGATTATCGATCCAAAAACAAATAAGCCAACACAGCCTTTAATTTAGTATGGCTATTCGAAGAGAAAAGATAGTCAGTAAGTGGTTATTGGTAATTGCTATATTATTATGTAGCTCTGCTTTTGCATTTTCACAAACGCCGCCGCAAGGGCCGCCGCCACCGCCGGATGAGGTTTTGAAAAAGATCAATCCGTTTAAAAAACATAAAAAGAATGACACTCTAAAAAGGAAGGTTGACACGTCAAAAAACCAGCAACTAAAGCAGGATTCATCCGACATGCCGCCTCCACCTCCTCCACCGCCAAACCCTTTGAACCTATTCAAAAAGAAAACGACTACACAAAAAAATAAATGATTTACCGGGTGTAGATAACCTGCTTGGTCTCAAAAAATTCCTCGTCAAAAAAATCTTTGAGATGAAACTGCTGTACTTTAAGCCCTGATTCTGCTATTTCCTGCTGCAGGTCGCCGCCTTTTAAATACAAAATGCCATTAGGTAGGCTATTTTTCGACTCTTTATTAAATTTCCCTTTCACCCAGGGATAAAAATCTTTAAGCTGCGTTACCGCTCTCGAAACTACAAAATCAAACTTACCCGGCGCCTGTTCGGCTCTTATATGTTCGGCTTTAAGGTTTTTGAGGCCAATGGCCTTTGCCACTTCGTTAACCACCTTTATTTTTTTGCCGATAGAATCAACCAGGTAAAATTGGGTATCCGGGAACATAATTGCCAGTGGCAAACCCGGGAATCCTCCGCCAGTACCAACGTCCAATACGTTTTCGCCGGGCAAAAAAGATATTACTTTAGCTATACCCAGTGAGTGCAGTACATGCCGTTCGAATAGGAGATCAATATCCTTGCGGGATATTACATTGATCTGGCTGTTCCAAAAATTGTAAAGTTGGGGCAGTTGTTGGTATTGCTGCTGCTGCTCGGGCGTTAGATCGGGGAAATATTTTAAGATCAGATCAAATGTCATCCCTGTTAAAGCGATTTATGATATTACCAAGCAGGTATCTTGCTCTGAATAGCTGCGCCTTCACCGTACCTAATGGCAGATCGAGCTGCTGGGCTATTTCTTCGTACGATAATTCATCAAAATAACGAAGGGTTATCAGGTTGCGGTAACGGGCTGGTAAGCTTTCTATCAGTAATTTCAACTCCTGTGTTTGCTGCTTTTTGATAGAAGTTTCTTCAGGATTTAAAACATCCGCCTTTATCTGGAGTGTTTTTTCCTCACCGTCATCATCCACCATGCCGTGGATCGACATGGTATTCAGCTTCTTTTTCCGGATAAAATCGATACAGTTATTAGTAGCTACACGGAAAAGCCAGGTGCTGAAAGCATAATCCGGTTGGTATTTATCCAGCTTTTCAAATGCCTTGGCAAAGGTTTCAACCGTAAGGTCCATAGCGTCCTCCTTGTTGTTAACCATCTTTAGCGCCATGAAATAGATAGAATCCTTGTACCTGTGCATCAGGTCAGCATAAGCTTTCTGGTTTCCCTCGCGTGCTTTTACAACAAGGTGAAAATCATTTTTTGCGTTCTCTGTAAAATTAGCGTTTACTTCCACTGAGTAGTTTTTATAAAGGTCCCGATTAATCCAAAAATATTCAAATAAACATAATATACAATATCAAAAACCGGCAAATACCATAATAAGTTTTTGCCATCTAACTTTCTGAATACTTTATAGTAAATTATTACCTGGCATATCAGCCTGAACAGGAACAATCCCAACGCCAGCAATGGCTCGAAATTGAAAACCAGGCATAATATGAGCAAGATATAAAATAAAAAACCACTGAGCGCATCAAAACTCAACATTCTGCGGTGTTTGTTTTTATACAGTTTACCCACGCCCATATGCCGTTTCTTTTGCTTGTATAATGATGAGAATGTCGATTTAGCGTCGCTGTAAGTAAATGCATCCGGATGTATTTCAATAACCGTATTATCAGCATCGGCATTTTGATTCACAAACAAATCATCATCGCCCGACATCACATGCATATGCGCAGCAAATCCCTTGTTTTTGAAAAATAACGTTTTGGTATAAGCCAGGTTGCGCCCGATACCCATATAAGCATTGCCCGCCAGCGCGGTCGACAGGTAATTAATGGCCGTTTTCAATGTTTCGAAACGAATGAACGGGTTCAAAAAATTACTGGTTTTATAATACGGTGAATAGCCCAGCACAATCTCAGTATTGCCCACAAAGTTGGCCGCCATATATTTTATCCAGTTTACAGAAGCAGGTTTACAATCGGCATCGGTAAACAGTAAATGTTCATTTTGAGCCGCTTTAATACCCATGGTCAGGGCGAATTTCTTCCCGGTTTTAAAGCGGTCGTTTTCCGTTACGGTAACTATCTTCAGGCGGGGGTATTTCTTCTGGATGTCTTTTAAAATATCCTCCGAATCATCCAGCGAGCAATCATTGATCACAACAACCTCAAAATCGGGATATTCCTGCTCCAAAAATAAGGGTAGATTTTCCGCCAGGTTTTTAGCCTCGTTGCGGGCACTGATAATTACGGAAACAGGAATATTTACATTTCCGGGATCTTCCAACGGCTTGTATGACATCAACCTGCTATGATAACTGATAAGATAATATAGCTGCGCTATAAAACAAATCAGCAATAATACAAAGAGGACATCGTGCAGGTAGGTTTCCAAATCAGATCAATAATATCAGGCAAATTTGTTAAAAATCGTTGAGATGTAGGGAGTTTACTTTAATTATTTGTTGTAAAACCCTTGCTAACTATATTTGATTGAACAGCCGTAATAATTATAATGTTTGAATACAAATGTATTTGGGCGTTCCCGCTTAGCAGCGGCCGGGCCAGGAGACCTGTCCCGATGTATATCGGGATCATTTGCGCGGGCCTTATTCACGGGCCGGTATCCACTTCTGTCCCTAACGCGGGGTAGGGAGATCAGTGATTAAAAAACATTTGCATATCGGCATATCCAATCATCAGTGTAATCTTTTTACACTCAGTGTGATCAAATTGATTAATTTTGCAGCCTCGCAATGAAATTTACGCTAACATCACAAGATCCGCTCTCCAAAGCACGCGCAGGCGAAATCACCACGGATCACGGAACCATACAAACACCGATATTTATGCCTGTAGGCACTGCAGGCACTGTAAAAGCCGTGCATCAGCATGAGCTTAAAAATGATATCAAGGCCGAAATTATCTTAGGCAATACTTATCACCTGTATTTAAGGCCAGGTTTGGATACCATTGAAAAGGCCGGGGGATTACACAAATTCAACGGCTGGGATTTGCCTATTTTGACAGATAGCGGTGGTTACCAGGTGTATTCACTGACGGAAGTACGGAAAATAAAGGAAGAAGGTGTAACGTTCCGTTCGCACATTGACGGTTCAAAGCATTTGTTTACTCCCGAAAATGTGATGGATATCCAGCGCATTATAGGCGCGGATATTATTATGGCCTTTGACGAATGTACGCCCTACCCTTGCGAATATGGCTACGCCCGAAGGTCTATCGAAATGACTCATCGCTGGCTTAAACGCTGCTGCGAACGTTTTGACAGTACTGAACCCAAATATGGATATAGCCAAACTTTGTTCCCCATTGTTCAGGGATCGGTTTATAAAGATCTGCGGGTAAAGTCGGCTGAAGTGATCGCTTCATTTGAACGCGAGGGCAATGCCATAGGCGGTCTTTCGGTAGGTGAACCGGCCGAAGAAATGTATGCGATGACCGAAATTGTTTGCGATATATTACCAAAGGAAAAACCACGTTACTTAATGGGTGTGGGTACACCGGTAAATATATTGGAAAACATTGCGTTGGGTATTGATATGTTTGATTGCGTAATGCCTACGCGCAATGCCCGCAATGGGATGTTGTTTACTAAAAACGGCATCATCAATATCAAAAACGAGAAGTGGAAAAATGATTTTACGCAAATTGAGGCCGACAGCGATTTGCTTGCAGATACAAACTATACAAAAGCCTATCTTCGTCATTTGATACATTCGGGCGAAATGCTGGGCGCACAGATAGCAACATTGCACAACCTGCATTTTTATTTGTGGCTGGTAAAAGAGGCCCGCGAAAAAATTATTGCAGGCGAATTTTATAACTGGAAGAAAAAGATGGTTAACCAATTAGGCCAAAGGCTGTAAATGAGCGCTTTTATAAACAAACACCTTAAAGTAATTGACCGGTACATTATTAAAAAGTACCTGAGCACCTTCACATTTACCCTGGCGGTATTTTCGGTGGTGATGGTGGTTTTTGATATATCAGAGCACCTGGACAATTTTTTGAAGAAGGAAACAACACTGCATGAGATCGCCTTTAAGTATTATGCAGGCTTTATCCCCTTTTATCTTAATTACCTGTCGCCGCTGATCAATTTCCTGGCCGTAATTCTTTTTACCGCAAAAATGGCCAACCAAACAGAGATTGTGCCCATTTTGAGTTCAAAAGCCAGTTTTACACGTTTTTTGAGACCTTACTTTATATCTGCATCCTTATTATTCATTGTATCCTTCTTCGCCAACGTTTATCTTATCCCCTATACCAACAGGCTGAAAGTTGATTTTGAGAACACACATTTTAGCGATGTCGACCCCACCAAAAGCGAGGTGCACATGCAACTGGATAAACACACCTTTGTATTTGTAAAATCGTATGATAATACCATAAAAACAGGGTATCAGTTTATTTTGGAGAAATTTACCGGGGATGTAATGACGCAAAAGATTGTAGCCCAAAGCATTGCATACGATTCGGTGAAAAGAATTTGGACCCTGAGGACCTTCAGCGACCGAAAAATAAATGGACTAAAAGAAACTATGGTGTGGCATGGCATAACCAAGGATACCACGCTGGATATGCGGCCTGAGGATTTTGAGGTGCGTGATAACCAGTATAGTTCCATGCCTATGAAGACATTGAACATAAATATTGAAAAAGCCAAATTGCGCGGAACAGGGGAGCTTTTAGACATGCAGTTTGAAAAATACCACCGCTTTGTATACCCATTTTCCACCTATGTGCTTACGCTGATTGGGGTCTCCATATCCTCGCGCAAGGTGCGCGGAGGGGTCGGCCTGCCGCTGGGGATAGGAATTTTACTGTGTTTTACTTATATTATAGTAGAACGGTTTGCGCTGGTATTTTCTGTAAAGGGCGGTATGCCGGCTTTAATTTCCGTATTTATACCCAACGTTTCGTTCGGTCTGCTGGGTTACTATTTACTCATCAAAGCGCCAAAATAATGCCTGGAGAAGCTGCACCGGCCCCTTTAAATAAGAACCTGCTTATCCTTCATTTTACGGTTTTTATCTGGGGTTTCACGGGTATATTAGGGAAATTGATCACTATAGCAGCCGTACAATTGGTTTGGTACCGTGTACTTATTGCCTGTGTATCCTTATTTCTCTATTTCAACTTTAATAAAACGGCCTTTAAAGTAAACCGGAGCACTTTCTTAAAACTGGCATTTACGGGCGCATTAGTGGGTGGGCATTGGATATTATTTTTCCTGTCTATTAAGCTCTCAACCGTTTCTGTCAGCCTGGTTTGTCTTTCTTCCATCACGTTATTTACTGCCGTTTTTGAGCCCCTCATCAACAAAAAAAGGATCTCAAAAATGGAGATCATAGCCGGAACGCTGATCATAACCGGGATACTGATCATATTTAAATTCGAAACACAATACACTAAGGGTATTATAGCCGGGCTCATTAGCGCGGTTTGCGCCAGTCTTTTTTCCATTATAAATTCGCGCCAGATTAAACAACACGAGGCCCCCGTTATTGCGTTTTATGAGTTGGCTGGCGCCTTTGTATGGATCACTATTTTCCTTACTGTCACCGGTGGATTTGATAAATCGATGATACTGCAGCGCGCCGATATTGGCTATCTTTTATTACTTGGTACCATCTGCACCTCCCTAGCTTACGTAGCCGGGGTATCCGTAATGCGCGAACTTTCGGCTTTCCGGGTGGCACTTATCACCAATCTCGAGCCGGTATATGGCATCATCATGTCGTTTGTTTTTTTTGGCGATATGAATAAAATGACAGCCGGCTTTTGGGTCGGGGCGATCATTATTTTGTCAACCATCTTTCTTTTTCCTGTAGCGCAAAAGCAGATCGTGAAAAGGAAAAACCGCTAATTATTCTCTAAATTTTCCATCCTTCTTCCTGAAAATATGATGCGCTATCCCTCTGCCGGGGTAGGGCAGGGCTTATAAATACTGTATTTACCAGGCGCATTTTAAAGCGTTTTAAGCCATTATAAATTCTGGCAGTAATAAAGCCTCTCTATTATTATTTCGTGCGCATTGCACAAAAATTCAGATTTTACTTAGTGTGTTTAATTTTCAAAGGCAATGAGGACTCAGAACCTGTAATTTGATCAAATTACAAGTAATTATATGGTTTATATTTTTATTCTTCAATACTTGTATTATTTATTATATACTTAGTAATCAAATATTTATATAGATTATATTCAGCAATGGTTTAAAGATTGATCGATTTGAATTTTTTAAAAAACTAAATTATTTAGTATAAATTTATAAAAGGTAAAAATATAAATCATAAATATTTAATAATCTAATATTTAAAGTATATAAAATAAAGCATAGATTCATCAAAAGTGTTTCTATGTGAGCAAGATTCAGTGTGTATTGAGATCAACATTAAGCTTTTGTAAATTTTGAAGGATATAACAGATCTGTATACCGTTTTAAAATTTAAGAGGAATTTCAGATGATTTTAACCCGCCAATTTTTTGATGAAATAGCGACTAAATTTCCCGCATTTGTCCTGGAATTTTTATCAATCATAAATGTTAGCCCCGCTCCTATTTCTTCACTGCAAAAATTGTAGCATCATCGCACAGAAAATAGCCGGTCATCCTTTCCTTAATTTTTTGATTATATTTTTTCTCACAGCAGCAGAGAATATATTTTGGAGAAGCACAGAATACACAGCCTGTTTTTGTAAATTTAATCAGGCAATAATTTTACCTGGTTTTTACCTGGCATTTAAAACCCACATCTTATAATCACTGTTAAACTAAAATTATCATGAGAATAAAAACGATGGTCATCATCTTCATTACAATACTGCTTACTGTAGTGATCATGCAAAATACTAAAGAGGTTCCATTCAACTTTTTGTTTGCAACCTTTTATGTCTCAAAACTGGTGATGCTGCTGGCTGTTGCCGCAGTTGGTTTTGTAATAGGTGTGCTGGTGGGGCGCCCCGGCAGACCCAGGTATATCAAGGGCCAGGATGAGGAGATCACAGATCAAAAAAAACCAACGAATACACTAAGTGACGAGGATAAGGATTATATCAATTAAACTATGGAAAAGAAGATCGGTTTTATAGGGCTCGGAAATATGGGCCTCCAAATGGCTAAAAATTTAATTGCCGCGGGCTATCACCTGCAGGTTTATAATCGTACGATAGAAAGGGCAGACGAGCTGGAACAATCTTCCATCACTCAATGCAAAACTCCTGCTGAAGCAGCAAGCAATGTACCTATAGTGATCACTATGCTGGCGGATGATGATGTGGTTAAAGAAGCGGTAACGGGAAAGAACGGCATATTACAAACGTTACAGAAAGGCGGACTGCACATTTCCATGAGCACGATATCGCCGGATGTTTCGCAACAACTATCCGTACAGCACAAGGAAACAGGCAGTAGTTACCTGGCAGCGCCTGTATTTGGCCGCCCGGAAGCCGCAGCCGCGAAAAAACTCTGGATATGCGTATCAGGAGATCAGCAATCAAAAGATACCGCAAAACCTATACTGGAGTGCCTGGGGCAGGGTGTGATTGATTTTGGTGAGGACGCAGGCGGCGCCAACGTAGTTAAAATCGCCGGAAACTTTATGATCATGGCTTCACTCGAGATCATGGCTGAGGCCTTTACTCTGGCTGAAAAGCACGGGCTCGACCGCGCTAAGGTTGCTGATTTCTTCGGCTCTACCCTATTTAACGCACCCATCTACCAGAATTATGGCAAGTTGATAGCCAACAAACAATACGAACCTGTAGGCTTTAAAGCCAAATTAGGCTATAAGGACGCACGCCTTGCGTTTAAACTCGCCCAGCAAAGCGAAACCCCTATGCCGGTTGGTACCGCCATTCACAACCGCTTATTGAGCGCTGTAGCCAAAGGCTGGGGCGAGCGCGACTGGGTAGAAGCTGTAGGACGTGGCGTAACGGATGATGCAGGGATATAAGCCCCCGCTAAATCTCCCCTGTTGGGGAGATTTAAAAAAAATCAAAAAAACTCTTTCGAAGAAACAAATTAAAAGTCCTCCCTACGGGGGAGGATTTAGGAGGGGCTAAACACCTGGTTTGTTTTCTCTAATTCAGACAGGTCAGGTGTTTGCTCAAATATGCCGAAAACGGAGGCCCCGCTCCCGCTCATACTTGCGTATAATGCACCGGCTTCATACAAGGATGCTTTTACGCCACGGATTACCGGGTGATTCTTAAATACCGACTCCTCAAAATCATTTTTAATTAAATGTTTCCAATCTTTTATCGGCTCTGCTATCACCTCATATAAGGATTGTTTTACCGGAGCGGGCTTTACACCACGGTAGGCTTCACTTGTGGATACGTGCACCGGGGGCATCACCAATACGATCTTATATTTTGAAAGATCAAGTTTAACAGATTCAAACTGATCACCCTTTTCAAAAGCGAACAGTGGTTTATTTTCAATGAAGAAAGCGCAATCGGCTCCCAATTGCCGGGCATAATCCAGCATGTTATCAGTAGTCAGCTTTAAATTGAACAGATTATTCACCAGTTTAATAAAAAACGCGGCATCTGATGATCCTCCGCCCAGGCCCGCCCCTATCGGGATATGCTTATGCAGGTGAATATTTAAAGGGGGCAGATCGTGATCTTTTTTCAGCAGATGATAACCTTTGATACAAAGATTATCTTCCTCCCTCCCCGGTATCTCCAGTCCCGATGATCCGAAAGTTAATTGATCACTGGTTATCGCTTCTAATACATCATTAATCGGGAGTGGGTAAAATATGGTTTCGATGTTATGGTAACCATCCTCGCGGCGGCCGGTGATATTGATACCTATATTTATTTTAGCGTTTGGAAATACGATCATCAGATTGATTAACAAAGGATGTATTTTTGCACATCCGTAGGATACCAAAAATAGATTATTTTTCTTTGTGATTGGAAACTGTTGGGAAGTTGTAAGGTGGATGTTACATGCTAACACATCGATCAACTTAATCCAACTTAATCAACTAACATGAAACAATACCTCGATCTGATGAAGCATGTTCTGGAAAACGGCGCCCAAAAGCACGACCGTACCGGAACCGGGACACTGAGCGTGTTTGGCTACCAGATGCGTTTTAACCTGCAGGATGGCTTCCCGCTGGTGACTACCAAGAAGCTGCACCTTAAATCGATCATACACGAACTGATTTGGTTTTTACAAGGCGATACCAATATCCGCTACCTTAAAGAGAATGGCGTGCGTATATGGGACGAATGGGCCGATGAGCAAGGCAACCTGGGGCCGGTATATGGCTACCAATGGCGCTCGTGGCCAAAACCGGATGGCGGGCATATCGATCAGATCAGCCAGGTGGTAAATCAAATCAAAAATAATCCCGATTCGCGCCGTATCATGGTATCCGCCTGGAACGTTGCTGATGTGGAACACATGGCGCTTCCTCCCTGTCATAGTCTTTTCCAATTCTATGTAGCTGACGGAAAACTATCCTGCCAATTATATCAGCGCAGCGCGGATATATTTTTAGGAGTTCCATTTAACATAGCCTCCTATGCCCTGCTAACGATGATGATGGCACAAGTATGCGACCTGGAATACGGCGATTTTGTACATACGTTTGGCGATGCTCATTTATATAACAACCATATCGAGCAAACCAACCTGCAACTGAGCCGCGAGCCACGCCCATTGCCTATCATGAAGATCAACCCGGATGTGAAGGATATTTTCCAGTTCAAGTTTGAGGATTTCACATTGGAAAACTATGATCCTTGGCCGCATATTAAGGGGGCGGTTGCGGTTTGATTGTCTGAACCAGAATTTTCAGAATTAAAGAATTAACCGAATTCCATTTTATAAATCAGCGGAATCATTTAATCATCCAAATCAACGGTTCAGACCAAATGACAAAAACCATAGTAGTAGCCATATCTGAAAACAACGCCATCGGCAAAGACAATCAATTGCTTTGGTATTTGCCTGCGGATCTGAAACATTTTAAAAATATCACCACCGGGCATACCGTAATTATGGGTCGTAAAACCTTTGATTCGGTGGGCAGGCCGCTGCCTAACCGTCGCAACATAATTATCACCCGGCATGTAATGCATATTGAGGGCTGCGAGGTGGTGAGTTCTATCGACGCTGCTTTGGCCTTATGCGCGGATGAGGAAGAAGTGTTTATTGTAGGCGGCGCCGAAATTTACCGGCAATCTATCCATATAACCGACCGGATCTATTTAACCATAGTCCATCAAAAATTTGAAGCAGATAGCTTTTTTCCCGAGATAGACTATAATGAATGGACCGAAACAGCCCGCGAAGACCATCAACCCGATGAAAAAAACAAGCTCCCCTACTCATTTATCACACTCGAAAAGAGAATGTAAGTAAATTCTAATCGCTAATCACCAGTCTCTGATCTTTAAAAACCGTCTTTACATTTTAGTCATCAAATTGTTTGAATATAAAATTTTATGCTTATAAAATTTTATTAGATTTGCCGTCTTGTTAAAAAAGAGCTTATAAACTAATTTATTACATATTATAACATACAATGCAAGGTAAAGGGGTTATTAAATTTTTCGCCATTCTGCTGGCTTTAGTATGCATATACCAGCTTTCATTTACATGGGTAGCGCATAAAGTTGAGGGTGATGCAAAGGCATATGCTAAGGGCAATTCATTGAAATACAGAGCATATCTGGATTCTGTTTCGCAGTTGCCGGTCTATCCGGTATTAAAACACAACTATAATTACTGCGTAAGCAGGGAACTCGCTTTAGGCCTCGATTTACAGGGCGGTATGAGTGTAACCATGCAGGTTTCATTACGCGAATTGGTAGTTTCATTATCCGGTAAAAATCCGGATGTTGTTTTTGCCCAGGCATTGGATAAGGCAGATGTGGACAGCCGCACAAGTCAGAGTGATTACATCACTTTGTTTGTTAATGAATATGAAAAACTGAACCCTAACGGCAAATTGGCTTCGATTTTTTCAACACAATCTAACCAAAGCGCCCTTAAGTTCAACGCGAGCAACGATGAAGTTGAAAAGTATTTAAAGGAACAAGCAGACATTGCCGTAACGCAAACTTATACCGTATTAAACACACGTATTGACCAGTTTGGCGTAACGCAGCCTAATATTCAACAGTTAAAGGACAGGAACCAGATATTGATCGAACTGCCGGGAGTTACTGAACCTGAACGTGTTCGTAAACTTTTGGTAGGTACAGCTAAGCTGGAGTTTTATCAAACCTATGATAATACCGAGGCGTACCAGGTATTGGCTAATATTAATGGCTTGCTGGCTGCAAAAAACAAATCAGCCAAAAAAGATACTGTTCAAACCGCTGCTAAGGCAGCTGATGCTAAAAAAGATACTTCAAAAGGTAGCCTATCCTTATTAAACAAGGTTAACAAAAGCACGGCAAAGGACTCATCCTTACTAACCAAATCCCAGGCCGCTCAAAATCCATTGTTTACGATATTGCAGCCGGTTACAGGCCCTGGAGACAATGGCCAGCAAGCGTTGCGTCAGGGGCCGATTGTGGGTTATGTGGCTCAAAAGGACACCGCTAAGGTTAACGCCTACTTGCATAGCGCGGACGTTAAATCAACCATTCCACCAAGCATGAAATTTCTATGGGGAGTAAAACCTATAGACAAAACGAAGATATTTGAACTGTATGCCATAAAATTGGCAGGTGCCGAAAACGGCCCTGTGCTTACAGGCGACGTAGTAAATGATGCAAGAAGCGAAATAGATCAAACTAAGGGCGGATGGGAAGTTACCATGTATATGAACCCTCAGGGTGCTCAAAAATGGAAAGAAATTACTGCGGAAGCTGCACCAAATGCTAATCATAAGGAAAGGTCTATCGCCATAGTACTGGATGATAATGTTTACTCTGCACCTGGTGTACAAAATGAAATATCTGGTGGTGTTTCATCCATCTCCGGCGGAAACTTTACGCAGGAAGCTACCCAGGATTTGGCCAACGTATTAAAAGCTGGCCGCTTACCAGCTCCTGCCATTATCGTTTCTGAAGACACTGTAGGCCCAACTTTGGGTGAGCAGGCCAGCCATGCCGGCTTGCAGTCATCAGTTTTAGGCTTTATCGTGGTGCTTGTGTTCATGGTAGCTTATTACAACCGTGCGGGTACTATAGCCGTGGTTGCCGTAATCATCAACGTTTTCTTCCTGATGGGGGTATTGATCAGCTTAAACGCTGTGTTAACCATGCCGGGCGTTGCGGGTATCGTATTAACGCTGGGTATATCGGTTGATGCCAACGTACTGATCTATGAACGTGTGCGCGAGGAACTGGCATTAGGTAAGTCTCTCAAACTGGCGGTCGCGGATGGTTTCAAACATGCGCTGTCATCTATATTAGACTCCAATATAAGTACCTTCTTAACCGGCTTGATCCTGCTTGTATTCGGCAGCGGCCCTATCAAAGGATTTGCTGTTGTATTAATGATCGGTATCATTACCTCATTATTCTGTTCTTTATTAATATCAAGACTTATTTTTGAGTGGATGATCTCTAAAGGATGGGATATTAAATTTTCAAACCCATGGAGTTCGCATACTTTTAAAAATGCCAATTTCGCATTTGTCAAAAACCGTTTCAAGTTTTATTTATTCTCAATAGTATTTATACTTGCCGGTATTGTATCCATGTTTACACAGGGATTTAACTACGGAGTAGATTTTGTGGGTGGGCGTACCTATGTGGTGCAGTTCGACAACAAAAATGTAACTCCCGAAGTTGTACACAGTGTTATTGACAAAGTATTAGGTGCCAGCGAGGTTAAAACCTTCGGTACAGATAAAATAGCAATTACTACTAAATATCTGATCGAAGATAACAGCACTTCGGCGGATGGCAAGGTAGAAACCACATTGATCAGCGCTTTAAGCGAAAAACCGGATACCAAGATCACCAAAACCAATATTATAAGGTTCCAGAAGGTAAAGGCAACCATCGCCGAAGGACTTAAAAAGTCGGCTTTCTGGACGGTGCTATTCGCCATTATTGTTATTTCGGCTTATATATTGATCAGGTTCCGTAAATGGCAGTTCAGTTTAGGGGCGATGGTAGCAACTTTGCATGATGCGTTGATGGTATTGTCATTCTTCTCCTTGTTTAAAAACCTGATACCGTTCCTTGATATCGACCAATCGTTTATAGCGGCCATATTGACAGTAATTGGTTACTCTATTAACGATACTGTGGTGGTGTTTGACCGTATCCGCGAGTTCCTGCATTTGCACCATGCAAGTACTGATGATCCTAAGGAAGTGATCAACCATGCGATCAATAAAACGCTAAGCCGTACAATTATTACAGCTTTAACGGTATTATTCGTATTGATCATCCTGTTTATCTTTGGTGGCGATGTTATCAGGGGCTTCTCATTTGCATTGCTGGTGGGCGTATGTTTTGGTACATATTCATCCATCTGTATCGCAACACCAGTAATTATCGATTTTGGCAAAAAAGACCTCAGGTAAGTATAATGTCAAATAAATTATATAAAAGGCTCCAAACAACATTTGGAGCCTTTTTTGTTATTACTATTTTATATTAATCGCATAACGAATGAAAGCATCAGACACATCAAAATTCCCACAGGTTGTAATTGTAGGGGGCGGTTTTGGCGGCCTTGAAGTGGCTAAAGCTTTAGCCGACGAACCGGTGGAAGTACTCATGCTGGATAAGCATAACTATCATACTTTTCAACCCCTGCTTTACCAGGTTGCAACGGGCAGCCTCGAAGCCGGGTCAATTGCATTTTCATTAAGAAAAAACTTCGACGATCAAAAGAATTTCCATTTCAGGATGACTGAAGTGACCGGTATACATCCGGATAAAAACACGATAGAAACTACTATTGGCGAAATACCCTATGATTACCTGGTGATAGCCAGCGGCTCGACCACCAATTTTTTCGGCAATAAGGATATCGAGCATAATGCAATGCCAATGAAATCAATACCCGAGGCGCTTAACCTCAGGTACCTGATATTGCTAAACCTGGAAGAAGCGGTATTGCAGACTACCAAAGAAGATCGCGAACCTTATCTCAGCTTCGTTTTGGTGGGCGCCGGCCCTACCGGGGTGGAATTAGCGGGGGCATTAGCCGAATTACGCAACCATATCCTCAATAAGGATTATCCTGAACTGGAAAAGGAACACATGAAGGTTTACCTGGTAGATTTTCTGCCTAAAGTATTAGGGCCTTTTTCAGACCAGGCATCGGAGGCTGCAAAGGACTTTTTAACCAAAATGGGCGTCCAGGTAATGTTGAATGAGAAAGTGGAAAGCTATGACGGGACTACCATCACCTTCGAAAGCGGCAAACATATCCGCACCAAAAACGTGATATGGTCTGCCGGGGTAGCGGGTGTTGTGCCAGATGGATTTAGTAAAGATATTATTGAAAGAGGCAACCGTATACGGGTAGACAATATTTGCCGCGTTGCGGGGCATGAAAATATTTTTGCCATAGGCGATGTTGCGGCCATGATAACTGATGAAACACCTAAGGGGCACCCGGGAGTAGCACAAACCGCTATTCAAATGGGCAAAACTACAGGAAAAAACATTTTACACCTGATTAAAGGCGAGCCGACAAAACCATTTAAATACTTCGATAAAGGATCATTAGCCACCATAGGGCGCAATAAAGCCGTGGCTGATTTGGGTAAGATCAAATTTCAGGGATTTTTTGCCTGGCTGGTATGGATGTTTGTACACTTGATCTCATTGCTGGGATTCCGGAACAAGGTGGTTGTATTTGTAAACTGGGTAGGAAGCTATATCAGCAATAATGGTGGCTCACGATTGATCATCAGGCGGTTTGCCAAAGAGGCTGTCCCGCAGGAAGCTGAACCATTGCCAAACAGTGATTAAACTTTTTTCTGAAATTACTATCTTACCTAACAAGATACCGAATCAACCGGTAGTTATAGGCTATCAGTTGATTTTGGTGGATAGCAACAATTTTTCAACCTTCAGCATTTATTAATAATTTACTAAACCTATGAAAACATCCTTATTAAGTTTTTTACTGGCATTGATGTCGGTAATGGTATTCGCCCAAGATAAAAACGTTAGTACCTATCCGATCAATAGCAATATACCTGACAACCTGAGGGTCGATTCCGTCAGGTTACATGTTGATGGCAACAATGCCTATTACCAAAGGGTGGTTAAGGTTGATAGTAGTATTAACGAGAACCTGATCTATATCAGGTCCATGCAGTTTATGGCATCCAAAAACTTTCAGCAAACTTATGGCTATGAGGAAGAGGGTAAACTGATCTACACAACCACCCAGGACCTCAACATTAATCCGGTCAAGGTAAATGATGACCGCGATATTGTGGAGCCCTATACGGTTCAGTTCGCAATTACTATTGATTTAAAAAACGGCCGCTACCGCTACACCATTCATAACGTGACCTTCTATCTTCCCACTGAAAGTGGGAACAGGCGGGAATCACTGTTTGATATTTATGACAAAGCAAGCAACAAAGACTCAAAACGGATCGCGAGGGATGCGGCAAGCATCATCAAATCGTTCGAAACCTATATAACCATGTTAACCACCGAATTGCACCGGGATATCGAGCAAAAGCTGATACATAACGCTAAGTTTTAAATACCTATCTTGTAATAATGCCTGAGATACAAATTACCGAATGCCCCCGCGATGCCATGCAAGGGATCGCTCATTTTATTCCGACTGACATTAAGGCGGCTTATATCAATTTGTTATTACAGGTGGGCTTTGATACCATTGACTTTGGGAGCTTCGTATCTGCCAAAGCCATACCGCAAATGCAGGATACCGCTGCAGTTTTGGAAAAACTCGATCTAAATAATTCACGATCCAAATTATTAGCCATTATCGCCAACTACCGCGGGGCTGAAGATGCGGCACAGCATGAACAGATCACCTATTTAGGCTTTCCTTTTTCCATATCCGAAACTTTTCAGCAGCGAAATACTAATGCCACTATTGATGAGGCGTTTGAAACAGTAAAAAGAATAAAAGGGCTTGCTGATAACAAAGCAAAGGATCTGCTGGTTTACTTATCAATGGGTTTTGGAAATCCTTACGGTGACGAATGGAACAACGAAATTGTACTGCAATGGGCAGAAAGGTTAATTAATGAAGGCATAACCCATATATCATTAGCCGATACGATCGGGATTGCCACACCGGCCCAAATAGAAAGTTTATACACCTTGCTATCCGGCAGGTTCCCAGCAATTAAGTTTGGCGTCCACCTGCATTCAACTCCGGATACCTGGCGCGAAAAAATAGAAGCCGCCTACAAAAGCGGATGCAAACGTTTCGATTCGGCACTTAAAGGCTATGGTGGCTGCCCTATGGCAAAAGACGAGCTTACAGGCAACATTGCAACCGAAAACGTAATTGCATACCTGCAGTCACAAAACATCAGCCTGGGGCTTAATTTGGATAAATTACAGGAAGCGATGGATTATTCGGGAAAGGTATTTGGTTAAGCGTACATCAACTTCCCTTTTGGTGATGGTATTGGCCTGCCCAATGATTTCGCCGTTTCTATCCACTCGCTAATTACAACCTGAACATTTTGTAAGGCTTCATTATAATTTTCACCATCCGCCAGGCAACCCGGCAATTCCGGCAATTCAGCGATCACCGAATTATCGTCTTTACTCCAATACACGATGATCTCATATTTATTCTCCATCGTTGTTCAGTTTATTCTGGTAGAAAATTCCGAAATCGAACTTCCGAAATCCGAAATCACTTCTTCTCCATCTTATAATGCCTTATCCCCGCCTCTTCAAACTCAGGTCCTATTTTTACGAACCCAAATCGTTCATATAAAGTCACTGCATCTACTTGTGCATGCAGGTAGATATATTCAGCATCTGCCGGTAGATCATTCAATACACCCTGCACCAGCGCCTGCCCTACCCCATTTCCTCTAAAATCCTTTAATACCGCGAAACGCTCCAGTTTATACCCCTTATCTGTTTTGCGCCAGCGCGATGCACCCGCCGGTACGCCATCAACAGTAACTAAAAAATGATTGGACTCTTCTTCGTGTTCCCATTCCAGTTCGGGAGGACAATTTTGTTCGCCTACAAAAACTTCGCGCCTTATGGCAAATACTTTCTCAAGATCAGCAGGATCATTTACTTTGTTTACTTGTATTTCTGGCATTTTTATACTTTTTATAATGTGATTTTGATTGCAAAGAAGTGAGTTTTAGCCGGTGGTTCTCTTCTGCTGCATCTATAGAATGG
Organism: Mucilaginibacter sp.; assembly: GCA_035489035.1. Lineage (GTDB taxonomy): Bacteria > Bacteroidota > Bacteroidia > Sphingobacteriales > Sphingobacteriaceae > Mucilaginibacter. The sequence continues at coordinate 73,304 of DATHKT010000034.1, read as the reverse complement.
GTGCAAGTTAACTCGTCTTCCTTTTCAGCAAGATCTGATAATTGAACATAAAATTTATGCAGTTGGTCCAATTCTATTTCGGTCAGGTCCTCAATATCCACCATACGGTTACTGGCGCCTTCATGCGAGGCCAGCAACTCATTTAGCTTCAAATGTATGGCTTTTGAATCTTTATTCTGTGATTTTTGGATCAAAAAAACCATCAGGAAAGTAACAACTGTAGTACCGGTATTAATGATCAACTGCCAGGTATCCGAATAATTAAATATTGGCCCGGTAACACCCCATATCACTATAACCGAAATAGCGATAATAAACGCTGCCGAACTTCCGGTGGCAATAGTTGCCCAGTTTGCAAAACGCTCAAATAAATTTTTCTTTTTCGTAGCCATAATAAACTTTGTAATAATTTAAGGCTCAACAAAAAAGCGTCGGTACAAGTTTGTACCAACGCTTCAATTATTTTATAGAAAAATTTACAGCTTGCTGTTTACATCGATGCAATTCAGATCTTCAAATGCTGAAGTAAGGCGTTTTACAAAGGTGTCTTCACCCTTGCGCAGCCATACACGCGGATCGTAATATTTTTTGTTTGGAGAATCCTCCCCATCAGGGCTGCCGATCTGCGTTTGCAGGTAGCCCTCTTTTGATTTGTAATAATCCTTAATACCTTCCCAGAAAGCCCATTGCATATCGGTATCGATATTCATTTTAATAGCTCCGTAAGATATAGCCTCACGTATTTCTTCCTGGCTTGAACCTGATCCACCATGGAATACAAAGTTGATCGGCTTTTCGGCAGCAAGCGCGTATTTTTGCTTCACGTACTCCTGTGAGTTGTGCAGGATAACCGGTTGTAATTTTACATTCCCTGGTTTGTAAACACCGTGTACATTACCAAAAGCGGCAGCAACGGTAAAGCGGGGGCTTACTTTGGAAAGCTCTTCGTAAGAGTAGGCTACATCCTCTGGCTGGGTATATAAACGTGAGCTGTCTACATCGCTGTTATCCACACCGTCTTCTTCACCACCTGTTACACCTAACTCGATTTCGAGGGTCATACCCAGTTTAGCCATACGGGCTAAGTATTTAGCTGATATTTCAATATTCTCGTGGATAGGCTCTTCTGAAAGATCGAGCATATGCGATGAAAATAAAGGCTTGCCTGTTTCGGCGAAGAATTTTTCACCGTAATCTAATAATCCGTCTATCCATGGAAGGAATTTTTTAGAAGCATGGTCGGTGTGCATAATTACAGCTACTCCGTAATGCTCTGCCAACAAATGGGCGTGCCTTGCAGCCGAAACTGCTCCTAAAATACAAGCCTGCAGCTTAGAATTGTCAAGCGATTTACCGGCATAAAATTGGGCTCCGCCGTGTGATAGTTGTATAATCACTGGAGAGTTTACGGCTTTTGCTGTTTCCATTACAGCATTGATAGAGTTGGTACCTATTACGTTTACCGCAGGTAAAGCAAACTGGTGCTTTTTAGCAATTTCAAACAGTTCCTGCACCTGGTCTCCATGCAGTACACCTTTATAATTTTTTAAATCCATTTAGCGTTTATTTCGGCCCCGAAGTTATAAAATTTCCTGATTTTAGTTATTAAGTATCTAATAATTACTCGCTAACCCGCTTTATTAGTAATTCTTTATTATAGCTAAGTTAGATTGCATTTATGATAAAATTTACTCTTTTGAATGCCTTATTTTGAGATTTTAACAATCGTAAATAATTTCTGAAACATTTACAGCCTGTGCAAGCTTTATTAGCTTGACAAGTTGTGTAATATTTTTCGTTCCTTTGCACTAGATTGGAAGATACAGAAAACGAAATGACCTGGTTTAAGCGAGAAATAAAAGGGATAATTACGACCACTGAGGAAAAGAAGGAAACCCCCGACGGTATCTGGAATAAATGCCCGAACTGTAAAAAACCGCTCCACTATTCCGAACAAGTTGAGAACCAATACGTTTGCCATTATTGCGGTTATCATATCCGCATAGGATCAAAGGAGTATTTTTCGATACTTTTTGATGATAATGAATTTACTGAACTATTTGCAAACCTTCGCTCGGGTGATCCGCTGCATTTTGAAGATACCAAAAAGTATGTCGACAGGCTTGCTGAGACCATCAGCAAAACCGGGCTTAACGATGCCATACGCGCCGGGGCAGGTAAAATTGACGGACAGGATATCGTGATCGCTTGTATGGATTTCAATTTCATCGGTGGTTCCATGGGATCGGTTGTGGGCGAAAAAATTGCACGCTCAATAGATTACTGTATCGAACATAAAGTACCATTTTTGATGATCTCCAAATCAGGCGGGGCACGCATGATGGAGGCCGCATTTTCCTTAATGCAAATGGCTAAAACATCAGCCAAATTAGCCTTATTGGCACAAGCCAAAATACCTTATATATCCTTGCTGACTGACCCTACTACGGGTGGTGTAACTGCATCTTACGCTATGCTGGGTGATATTAACATTGCCGAGCCAGGCTCATTAATAGGCTTTGCCGGCCCACGGGTTATAAAAGAAACCATTAAGAAAGATCTGCCCAAAGGATTCCAAACTGCCGAGTTTGTGCAGGAACACGGTTTCCTTGATTTTATAGTCGACCGCAGAGAGATGAAGGAGAAATTGGCAACTTTCTTAAAGATGATGAGTAATTAAGATCATTGACTCTAATACATTATCATATATTAAAAAGGGACTTTCTTTTCGGAAAGTCCCTTTTGTTTACCGCCTTATTTAATTTTTAACCTTTATCGGGAATGGCGGCCTTACCGGATCGGTCTGTGGATTTTTCTCCAGTTCCTTTAAAGCAACCTCTATCGCTTTTTCCAGTTGAGGATCTTTACCGTTGATTACTTCAGATGGAGTTTGTTCCACTTCGATATCCGGTGAAATACCCACATTCTCCACAATGAAGCCATCTTTGGTCCAGATACCCACATTAGGAGCGGTTACTGTACCGCCATCGATAAATTCAGGGAATCCTAATATACCTACCAAACCGCCCCAGGTACGTTTACCAACAAGTGTTCCTACCTTAAATTTCCGGAACATCCAGGGCAGCATATCACCACCAGAACCTGCTGTTTCATCAGTAATCATCACCTTTGGCCCCTGTATAGATGCTGTTGGCGATTTAAGGTCCTTGCCATAACGCATGTGCCAGTTGGCCTGATAAGGGTTCAATAATAGGTTGATATAGTAATCGGCAAGGGAGCCGCCGCCGTTAAAGCGTTCATCAACAATAATGGCCTTGCGGTTTGCCTGGGGATAAAAATAGCGTTTAAAATATTCGAGCCCGGCATCTGCAGTATTTGGCACATATACATAAGCCACTTGTCCTTTGGTGGCTTCGGTAACCTTACGCAGGTTATTTTCCACCCAATCACGGTTCCTCAATGCATACTCATTATCAACAGGAACCACCTTTACCACTCTTGATCCTGTTCCGTTTGCATTTGGGCCAACGGTTAGTTCCACAATTTTACCGGCCGTATTTTCAAAATATTTGTAAATACTTTCGGCGCCCGCTACTTCCGTTCCATTTACCTCCAGCAGATATTCGCCCTCCTTCACATTCACACCCGGCTCGGTAAGCGGCGAACGCAAGTTTGGATTCCAATTAAGCCCACCGTATATTTTTTTGAACTGATATTTGTTGTTCACTGTTACATAATCAGCCCCCAGCAAACCACCGCTTATTCTTTTTAGCTGATTCTTTCTTTCACCTGCGTCCGTAATAAAATGATGGCCTATAGATAATTCGCTGAACATCCATTGGAATACATTATTCAAATCGCTGCGGCAAGCAAGGTCTGGTAAAAATACTGCATACTTCTTTTTAATAGCCACCCAATTGGCTCCATGCATCCCCGGGTCATAAAAATAATCGCGGTTTACGCGCCAGGCCTCATCAAACATAGCTGCCCATTCAGCCGCGGGATCAATTTTCACCTGTATATCGCTTGTGTTAATCCCGCCCTTGCCAGGCTCTGGCTTATCGCCCGCCCCGGCTATTGTCCAGTTGCCTCTGGTCCCAAACAACATTTTTTTACCATCGGCTGTAAGCGCATAACCATCCATAGCGGTTACCTCGCTATCGCTGCGCTTTTTGAAGTTGTACTTATGCATTGTACCCGGCCCTTCATCGCTGCTAACAACATAAAGAAGATCGCCATCATTATTAACTGTCAACTGGTTATAATTGCCTGCCTTAACAGGTATATCCACGATCCTGTTCTGCATGCCGTCCCAATCTATTTTTATATCCTTACTTTCTTCTTTTGGGGTCGATTTTTTACCGTCTGGTTTCTTGCTCTCAGTTGCGGCAGGTTCCGTTTTTGCAGCTTCCTCGTCATTTTCTTTAGCAAACGGCGAAATGGTGCTCTTTTGAAGCGTTACCAAGTAGATGGAATTGGTTTTACGAAAATCGATGTTCGACTGGTCAAACCAGTTAATTACCGGCCCGGCATCAGTAGATGAAAAGAAGTAAAGGAACTTTCCCGTACGGTCAAACTGCGGCTCCGATGCGTCACTCAATCCATCGGTAACTGCAAATGATTTTTGCTGTACCACCGAGTAAAGATAAACCTGTTTAAACTGTGTAGCAGTTACTTTGGTATAAGCGATCCACTTACTATCATGCGACCAATTTCCTGCGATATCGCGGAATGGGCCGGGGGTATAAAGTTCATCTGAATCGATCTTATTTACCTCACCAGAGGAAACATCAAGCACATACAAACTGCGGCTATTATCCACAAAATTGATCTTCTTACTATCCGGCGACCACTTAATAAAAGCATAGAAGCCGGCGCCTTTCAGATTGAATATTTTAGGTTCGCCTTTGCCATCCTGGGCTTTAATATGCAACTGGTATTCGCCGGAAGCATCTGAAAAATAAGCGACCGATTTTCCATCCGGCGACCATGCAGGGAATTTTTCATGCGCTCCCTGTGTCTGGGTTAAGTTATGGTAATCACCCTTTTCGGCGGGAACAGTTACAATTTCACCGCGATAATCAAACACCACGCGCGAGGCTGACGGTGAAATATCGGCCCAGCGGATATAGTCGTTATTCTTTACAAAACGGGCCCTTAGTTCAAGCAGATCGGCCGCTATGCCTATGGTCAATTTTTTAGCTGAAGAGGATGCAGGGTCAAAAGTATTAAGGTAACCGGCCCGTTCAAATACGATCTTTCCATCACCACCAGAGGCGTTTAAGATAGGGAAATCTTTATAATCGGTAAGCTGTTTGATCTCTTTGGATGCGATGTCATAACTGAATAAATTAAACTCGCCATTCCTGTCACTCCTGAAATAGATCTTATCACCCAGCCAAACCGGCTGCGTATCGTTACAACCTCCCTCGGGCTGCGGTATTTTCACTACAGATTTATCGGCAAATGAGAAGAGCATAATGTTTGCGATCAAACCACCACGGTAATGTTTCCATTGCTTAAAGGCATCGGATAAGGGAGTATAAGCCATCCATTTGCCATCCGGGGAATATGTGGCCCAGTTTGCATTAGGTATCTCCAGTTTTGATTCGGGGCCACCGGTTACCGGTACAGTAAACAGTTGCGCATAGCGGTTTGTAAAAACGGTGCGCTGGGATATAAATAACACCGATTTTCCGTCTGAGGTAAAACCTCTTACCATGTCTGGTGCCGGGTGCCAGGTCAATCTTTTAGGGATACCACCCTCAACAGGGATCGTATACACATCGGTATTGCCATCATACTGCGCACTAAAAGCGATCAGTTTACCGTCGGGTGAAAAATATGGGCTGGATTCGATCCCTTCATCCACCGTGAGCCTGCGCGGCTGCGAGCCATCGGTATTGGCAACCCATAGGTCTTCAGCATAAATGAAAGCGATGTGGCCCCCGCTGATAGCAGGCTGCGATAGCATGCGGGTATCTTTGGTGTCAATCGCAAAACAGGTAAAAGGTAATGCCAGCAGCATTACTGATAGTAATCTGAGTGATTTCATTGTGATCGGGCTGTTTAAGTACGCATTAACCGGCTCTGGTAATAAAGCCGGAAAGTGAAATTAAACAATTTTATTTGTTATGGGTAACCTCAAATAAAATAGGCCGCATATACGTAAAAAAGGCCGGCCGCTTATCAAAAAAGATAAACAGGCCGGCCCCCCTTAACACGTAATGGCTATATTATGTGCCTATCCCGACAGTACCTTCCATTGCGCCACCGCCAGGTTGGTTATTATAAGGCATATCGGCCAGGCTGCCATCTTTGTGCAATACTTTATAATTTTTCTTTTTATTGGGGAATTCTTTTTTGTTATCCTTATTGCCTGGGGTATTATTATTATCTTTTTCTGATTGGTTATTGCCTTGATTTTTTTCAGGCTCCAAATATTCGCTTTCCATAATTTTATGATTTAAATAATGTTATAAACAACAAAGGCTACCTGTCGATAACCTTTGCCATTCGGATCTAAAAAATAATATTATATCCCTTCGGTACCGGGTTCGTGCCCGACCATGCGGCCGGTAGTACGACCCTGAGGCCTGCTTTCGAAATCTGTTTTTGCCGCACCAACTGACGGGAACTCCTTTTTATTTGGTGGAGTTACATCATTCCGTTCGGTAAAAGTTGCATCTGCACCTTCCCGTTGAGGATTTGCCTCATTTTCGTGAGGGGTTGAAATTTCCTCCTTTGAATTTGTTTTCCCGGGATTTTCAGCCGGCATTTTACCGGGGCCCGGGTTGTTTTGCTTATTTTTATTATCCTGCGCGTGGCCGGATGGATTTTTGGTAGTTATCATAGGTTTATGACTTTTAGTATATAGTATAAACCTCTCAAATCACCAGATTGTTTTTATTTTTTCTTAAAAGGAAAATAAATTACCTCGAAAAAATATCGCCTAAACCAACGCCATACACAGTTCTTTCAGCTTAGCCACCGTATAATCCACTTCCTCTTTTGTATTGTATTTCGAGAAAGAAAAACGCACCGATGGACGTGTCGAATCGCCGCCAATAGCGTTAAGTACATGCGAACCTATATCCGTACCCGAACTGCACGCGCTACCGCCTGAAGCAGATATACCGGCAATATCCAAATTAAATAACAGCATATCAGCCATATCACTGCAGGGGAATGATACATTTAAAACCGTGTATAAACTTTTATCAGCATCCGTTTCGCCGTTAAATTCTACAGCGGATACATTTTGTTTTAGCTGATCGATCATATAGGTTTTCAAACCCTGGATATGGTCATGGTGTTGATCCATATTGGTATAAGCCATTTCAAGCGCTTTAGCCAAACCTACTATACCGTACAAATTTTCAGTTCCGCCACGCATATTGCGTTCCTGTGCGCCACCGTAGATAAATGGTTTTATTTTGATGCGATGATTGACGTGTAAAAAGCCGACACCTTTTGGTCCGTGCAGCTTATGTGCGGCACACACCATAAAATGCACCTTTAGCTTGCTGAGGTCATGTTTATAGTGACCCATGGTTTGCACCGTGTCGGAATGATATATGGCATTATATTGTTCGCAAAGGTCGCCAATGCGTTCCATATCGCTGATGGTGCCCAACTCGTTATTGGCATGCATTAAGGATACAAAACTGCGGTCGTTGCTTTTCAGCAAGGTGTCCAAATGGTCATAGTCCACATTGCCTTTACCATCCACATCAACAAAACTCAATTTGATAGTACCTGCCTTTTCCATAGCTTCAAGGGTATGGATCACCGCGTGATGCTCCAACGGACTGGATATGGCATGCTTTACCTGGTTATCAACTATACCGCAACGGATGGCAGTATTATCAGCCTCGGTACCGCCTGAAGTAAAAAAAATTTCAGAAGGCGAGGTATGCAGCAAGTTAGCAATGGTTTTGCGTGATCTTTCAATTATTGATCTTGCCTCGCGGCCATGGGCATGTATAGAGGATGGATTACCATAATTGTTTTCCATCACCTTATACATTTCCTTTAAAACTTCGGGATCGATAGGGGTAGTAGCAGCATTATCAAAATAAACACGCATAATTAATTATTGAGTTTTGAGTAGTTGAATTATTGAGTTGTTATTATAAAATATTCATGAATTATTGAAGCCCAAATCAATAGTTCAGTCCTTTAAATTTAAAATTTCTTTGATGTCAGTTATTACCTTATTTGCCAAATTATCAGCCACTGTTTCAGAATTTCCTTCCGAATAGATGCGGATAATAGGCTCGGTATTCGACTTGCGCAAATGTACCCATTCTTTATCGAATTCTATTTTTAAGCCATCAATGGTGCTGTGCGGTTGCTTTTTGTATTTCTCTTCTACTTTAAGCAACAAGCTATCGATATCCATTTCGGGTGTAAGCGTGATCTTATTTTTCGAAATAAAATAACTGGGGTATGTGCTGCGTAAATTGGAAACTGATTTGCCGTACTTAGCCAAATGTGTTAAAAATAAGGCTATGCCGACCAGAGCATCACGCCCGTAGTGCAGTTCAGGGTAGATCACTCCTCCATTGCCTTCACCGCCTATCACGGAGTTTACTTCCTTCATTTTGTTTACCACGTTCACTTCGCCTACCGCGGCAGCATGGTATTCGCCCCCGGCTTTTTCAGTCACATCGCGCAGGGCGCGGGTTGATGAAAGATTGGAAACCGTATTGCCTTTTTTGTACTTCAATACATAATCGGCAACAGCAACCAAGGTATATTCTTCGCCAAACATATTACCATCTTCACAAACGAAAGCCAAACGATCAACATCCGGATCAACAGCAATGCCCAGATCGGCTCTTTTCTTAATTACTTCCTTTGATAATTCGACTAAATTTTCGGCTAATGGTTCCGGGTTATGGGGGAAATTACCATCAGGCTCACAGTATAATTCGTAAACCGTTTTTACACCCAATGCCTTCAATAAAGCCGGAACAAATATCCCGCCGGTTGAGTTAACGCAATCAATGGCGATCTTAAAATCAGCTTTGGTAATAGCAGCCACATCAACCAACGGCAATGCCAGTATCAGGTCGATATGCTTTTGCACATAGCTGTCGTCATTAATGATCTTTCCCAGGTCATTTACCTCGGCATATTTAAATGCACTGCTTTCGGCAATTTCGAGCACGTCTTTACCTTCGGCATCACTGATAAATTCGCCATCGTGGTTCAGTAATTTCAGGGCGTTCCATTGTTTTGGATTATGACTTGCAGTCAATATAATGCCACCTGCTGCCCCTTCAATCGGAACAGCTACTTCAACTGTTGGCGTGGTTGAAAGGCCAAGGTCGATTACGTCGATACCCAAACCCTGCAGGGTCCCTATTACCAGGTTATTCACCATAGCACCCGATATACGCGCATCACGGCCAACAACGATCTTCTTTTTACCTGAATTATTTTTGGCCCAGGTGCCAAAAGCCGATACAAACTTTACAATATCCAATGGCGTTAATCCATCACCTGCCGCACCTCCGATAGTGCCGCGTATACCTGAAATTGATTTTATTAGTGTCAAAATGTTATATTATTTGGGGGCAAAATTAAGAATATTTGGCTGATAGCCGGCAAAATCGTGTTGATTGAGCCTCATTTTATTGGCTATATTTGTTACCTTGAATCAGAACGCTGTTCCCGCCGGAATAGTTTTACACAGGCTTGATTCTATTTATGGCTATTCAGATTACTTTTGTCGCAAATATCACATGCTTGAACATATCATAGAGCTCGACCGGCATCTATTTCATTTTATTAACCACGACCTCAGTAATCCATTTTTTGATTGGCTAATGCCGCTATTGCGCAATGCCAGGTTCTGGATACCGCTGTATGTGTTCATCATCGTTTTTTGCATTTGGAAATATAAAAAGCAGGGCGCTATCATTATCGTATTATTGGCCATATCGGCCGGGATAGCCGATTTTACCAGTGTGCACCTGATGAAAAATAATGTGCAGCGGTTAAGGCCCTGCCGCGACCCTGTTATATCGCAAACGGTTATTTCGCGCGCACCTTGCGGAACGGGTTATAGCTTCCCCTCTACCCACGCAACCGACCACTTTGCCATGGCCGCATTTTTCGCCCTGGTATTTTTCCGGCGGTGGCGTTGGATATTTTTAGTAGCGTTCTTGTGGGCTGGGTCGATTTGCTTTGCACAGGTATATGTGGGCGTACATTTCCCGGTAGATGTCACTATCGGCATGATCTATGGCATTTTAGTGGGCTCGCTGCTTGCCTTATTATTTAAAAAACTACAACCCGATTTTTAATGGCTCTCTGGAAAATAATCATACTCTTTTTAGGTGCGTTCACCGGCGGTGTATCCGTATTTCTATTTAAGGGAGATAATCACAAGACCTTAAAACTGGTACTATCCTTCAGTGGGGCTTACCTGTTTGGCATCACGGTGCTGCATTTGATACCCGATGCTTATCATGGCAATGATAACTATGTAGGCGTATTCATCCTGGTCGGTTTCTTGTTCCAGATCGTTTTGGAACAATTTTCGGAAGGTATTGAACACGGTCACATTCACAAACATGACCACGATCATATCGCTTTCCCCTTGGGTATCCTGGTAAGTTTATGCATACATGCTTTTTTAGAGGGTATGCCGCTGGCCGAAGGCAACCAAAATCAATTGGTTTATGGTATCGCCCTGCACCATGTTCCGGCCGCTTTTGCGCTGGCTACGGTATTGCTGGCCAATAAACAAAGCAAAGGATATACGCTGTTTTTTGTGATATTGTTTGCCATTATGGCGCCGGCAGGCTATTTTTTCAGCAATGCATTAAGTACAGGTGGTATCGGGAATTTGCAGCAGTATTATAATCGGATAATGGGTGTGGTTATCGGGATATTCCTGCATATATCCACTACTATCCTGTTCGAATCAAGCTCGGATCATAAGTTTACAGTACGCAAAATGGTGGCGGTATTGTTGGGGGTTGGAATTGCGTTGATGGCCTTTGTGATTGAACTGTAAACCTCACCTGCCTCGAAGGGTAATTAGTTTATTGCTGGGGTGTCATGTTGAGGCACTCGAAACATGCGGGCAAAGGCCTCTGCGCTTACCCTTCGAGAGCCTCAGGGTGACACCTTTCTTTTATATCGCCTATCCTCTCAACTTATCCAGCAAATCGCTTAATTTCCCGGCATCTTCATCTGTGAGGTTATTTTTTAAAAGCTCCTTGGTTTTGAATTCAGTATCCATTTTTACAAGTATCTCTAGTCCTGAATCACTTATGCGGATATCAACAGCGCGGCGATCCTTATTGTTGGTACAGCGCGAGACAAGACCCTTTTGAACCAGGCGGTCAACAATACGCGAGGCATCAGACATTTTGTCCAGCATTCGCTCTTTGATCAGGTTTACGGTAGCCGGGTTGGGGTATTGCCCGCGAAGGATGCGCAGCACATTGAATTGCTGATGCGTCAGGTTGTTCCTTTCAAACTCAACACGTAAAATATTATTAAGCCAGCCATAGGTATACGTAAGATTAACAACAGCCTTGTGATAATTATCCTCAAATTTTGTGCTTTGTATTTCCTCTTCGATGCGCATGACTTTATATACCGTTAACAATGAGTGCAAAGATGTTGATTATTTCTTAATTTGTTTAGTTGATTCTTTTGGTTTTCCAAAGTCCCAGGGGCAGTGCAAACATTTGTTTTTGCAGCAGTATCCACGCTTCAAATGATACTCCCGGGTAAAAACAAAATTACCATCTTCATTGATGTAATAATCGATGTTTTCTATCAGCATGCTTTAGTTCAGAATTTTTACAAAGATAGCATCACCAAAGTGTTTTTTTAAATGACTGCCATCGCCATGCAGTGTCCACACCTGCCGGGGTTGAGTGTGTTCAACAGCCTGCAGGATATCGTTCCAATCAGCATGATCCGAGATAAAAAGCGTGTCATTCTGGTTCACCTGCAGGTTTTTCCAGCCCGAAGCAAACAGGCGCTTCACCCCTGTCGCCCTTAAATAACTATCGAATGTAAATGGCGGAACGATGTAAACGTAGTCCTTTTGCTCTTTCATCAGCTTGCGACTGTATATCTGATACTTGCCCGGAGAAAAGCCATGTTTTTCGTAGATCGCATTCAATGGCATAATGCGGTGATGCACCAGGATGGTTTTCTGTGGTGCATGCTCATTGATTAAATTGATCAGCCGTTGACTTTTGCCCAGGCTATAAGCACCCAACAGGATATTGGTCTTAATATCATTCAGCTTTTGTATTTCCGTAACCGGGTCCGGGTGTAGTGTTGCCGGGTTGGCGAAGGTGCTCTCCGTTATCAATACATCCGTTTTCACCCATTCCAAGGGCTCGCAGGTGGCATCGGGCTGTGCTTTATAGTCGCCTGTATACAAGTATCTTATATCCTCATATTCCATTAATATTTGTGCGGAGCCCAACATATGCCCGGCTGAAATAAAAGCAACCTGCACCCCATTCAATGTAAATGGCTGGTGATAAGCCGTAATATTAAATTCTCTTGCAGCATTTTTACCATATCTTAACCGCATGAAGGCAGCGGTAGCTTCTGTACAATATACTTCATTGTTGCCCGCAATGGCATGGTCCGCATGTGCATGGGATATCACCGCGGTTTTGGCCGGTTGTTTCGGGTCAATATAGAAGTCGCCGTATTTGCAGTATAGCCCGGTGTCATCCAAAACAAGAAAATCATCCAATATTGTTTGGTTCATTTGTTCAATGGTTCATCAGTTCATTAGTGAAATATTTATTATCAGTTAGTTTCTTAAAGATGTTAGTCAGGCATACTACCAATGAACCAGTGAACTATTGAACCAATAAAGTAAATTGCTGATGAAGTTCCAATACCTGCGGGATAACCAGTTCGGTATTATCGTTGCGGATGATATGATCGGCCAGTTGTATTTTCTTTTCTTCGGAGAATTGTTTGGCATTGCGGCTCTCCACTTCGGCACGGCTTAAACCATCGCGCTGCATCACCCGCTTTATCCGCAATTCAAGCGGGGCAGTGACCATAATGGAGTAGTCACACATTTTATAAGAGGTGCTTTCAAACAACAGGGCTGCTTCCTTTATCACATATGGCGCGTCCTTAATTTGTGCAACCCAATTATCAAAAGCCCTGAAAACGGCAGGATGAACAAGCGAATTCAATTTAGCCAGCTCTGCTTCATCATTGAATACAATGGAGGCAATATGTTTACGGTTTAAGGTACCATCCTCAAAGTATGACCCGGCGCCGAAAGCAGTTTTTAGCGCGTCGATGAGAACGGGGTCAGTTATCATCACCTTTTTAGCCGCTTCATCCGCATAAAAAACGGGGATGCCCAATATTTCAAATATCTTGCTTACAGTAGTTTTGCCACCGCCAATATTCCCGGTTATGCCTATTTTTAACATTACTTTCTTACAATAAAATCAATGTTCTGCGGCTCTATCTTTACTATTTTGCAATAGGCCGGCAAGCGTGTAAGCTTTACCGGCAATGTACCATAACCATTATCCCGCCAAAGGCTAAGATCGGCCGAGGCCTCAAAAAAATCTTCGTCCATTTCGGCATATCTTCTCAACGAGGTTTTAAAAGTAACCCTCACTTTTTGGGGGAATATCTTTACCCGGTAGTAATTGCGGTTATTGATCAATTTTACAGGGATCAGTATGGTTTTTTCGGTAAACTCATCAACCGGCAGCACTACCTGCACTGATTTTGGGTAGATGCTTACGCTTCCTTCTTTAGGCTGTTGCAGATTTAAACGTGTCTTAATGGTTTCGTTCACGCTGTCCTTTACCAGCGAATCAGTATTCCAGGTATCGATCCTATCGATGATGTTGCCCGGACCGGTTATAGTAACATATGCCGGGTTAACTGAAATGGTATTGGATTGTGCAAACTGGTGCTGATACTTTATACCGGCAACTAATTTTACCGGAACCCTTTTAACCGCCCTGTTTGAAAAATCGAAATAGAGGGTATCAGGTGTAAACGCTACGATCTGCTGAGTAGGGTCTCTCTTATCGTTGATCTGCTTTAACTGCGAACTGAGGACAACGTAATCTTTACTTTCAAGCGTATGAAGATCAACATCAACCGCAGTGCTCTCATTGTTCATTTTTGAGGAAAGGATTTGCCAGCCTGTGCTCTTTATGGTATCAATAATAGTATCTGATTGCAGTGAATGAAAAGCGCGTTTTTGAGGTGCATTTTTGTAGTTCAGCACTACTTTGGTCCCAAACCTTACTGTATTTGAGAGCGTTGTAAATATCCACGCGAAAGCGGCCAGCACCAGGCAGGTAAAAAATGCCGATAAACGACGACGTTCTGTAGCAGATAATTTTACTAATGCCATTTTAAAAAAGGTAAAAGGCGAAAGATAAAAGGTTAAAGGTAACCATTTAAGACCTTTAACCTTTTTACCTTTCGCCTTGGGCCAAATTCTTATTTAGCAACAGCAGGAGGAGTATTTAATGCTCTTGAAGCTTCTAAGGAAATAGATGATTTTTCAAAACGGACTTTATGGCCGCCTTCTGTTTCAATCAAAAATGTAGTATCGGCAACTTCAATAATTTTGCCGTGCATGCCCGAAGTTGTGATTACCTTATCTCCTTTTTTAAGTTCCTCAACATATTTTTTCTGATCCTTTTGCTTTTTAACCTGCGGGCGGATCATAAAGAAATAAAATACGACGATGATCAATACCAATGGTATGAATGAGCTAAAACTGCCAAACGTACCTCCGGTACCACCGGTTGTTCCTTGTAATAAAATTGTTGCTATCATGCTTACTATAAATATAAATTATTTTGCCATCTCTACTTCGCCAATCAAATGAACCAGGTTTTGCGCCGGGTTAGTATTGGCTGTTATTGTTACTTGCTTATCCTGCAAACCTATTTTTGCAGCGCTATTAAAAGTCACCTTTATAGCTGCGCTTTCGCCCGGTTTAATAGGTGTTTTTGGCCACTCGGGCTTAGTGCATCCGCATGATGCTACCGCATCAGAAATAATCAAAGGCGATTTGCCGGCATTTGTGAACTTAAATTCATAAGTTACCTTATCCCCAGCCTTTATCTTACCAAAATCGTGTGTATCCTTATCAAATTTCATTACCGGGGCATCGCTTGCGTTAGCCGTAGTCGAAGCGGATAAATTACTACTTGCTTGATTTGAGTTATTGCAGGCCATCAGCATACTTACTGCTATAAGGCCTAAAAACAGCTTTTTCATAAAATAACTATTCTTTTAATGTGATTTAAATTAATTATTCCTCAATTAAACCGCGGCCGATTTTCCTTATGGTGTTATCAGCCTTTAATTCGTATAAAATCTTGTCTAAGATACCGTTTATAAATGAATTACTTTTAGGTGTGCTGAACTCCTTGGATATTTCAAGATACTCATTGATAGTTACCTTAACCGGTATCGATGTAAAGTTAATAAATTCGGCGATAGCCATCTTCATTAATAAAGTATCCATCATGGCAATACGTTCGGGCTCCCAGTTCTGCGTTTTTTTGCCGATCATTTCCTGATATTCGCCATCATGACGGATACTTTGCTGGAAAAGGTCGACAATGAACTCCCTGTCTTCCGCCCAATTGCCGGTAATTTCGGCCAGTTTATTCAGTTTATAATCGTCATTGGCAAAGTTTTTAAACGTCTTTGCTATCAATGCCTGCAATACATCTTTATCAACCGGCCAGAAGATAAATTTATCTTCAAAAACCTGCTCGGCCAGTAATGATTTTAAAATTACCTTTTTGAAAATAAATTTAATAATATCCTTGTCAGTTTGGATGGTATCACCCGTTTTTTGGAGGTACTCGTCATATTCAGGCGAGTTTTTAAGGATAATGAACAGAGATTTTGCCAGCTCGGGTTCAAAGGTCCATGAGACCTTATATTTTTTTAACCCCTCTAAGTACTCTGCGTTTTTTTCCAGGGAAAGGATAAACCTGTTTTCCAGGATCTTGAGTTTGGGTACCAGGTCTTCAGCCGTTGGCAAATGCTTGTGCGCCCTTTCATCAGCATCATTTGCAGCATAGTGCACCACCTCCGAGATCAGTGAAAGCATCCAGATATACATTTCGTATACCTTGTCAACGCTTTGCAGCAGGTTTTTCTCGTGATTCTTGATTTCCTTGCTATCCGATAAGTGATAGGCATACAGTGCCTGTAAAACTTTTACCCGTAAGTGTCTTCTGTTTAACATTGATAAAGAACGATTTTAACCCTTCCGCCAGTTGGCGACCGGGCATTGTTTAAATTTAATAGGTTGATTTAACTTTTTTAATATCTGATATACGCTTTTCAGCAATTTTATCAGCAGCCTCAATGGTTGAAATACTTTCGGCCTTTGATAATTTTAATACGTTGCGTGTTGCTTCGTAAATATTTTCGGTTAGCTGCAGGGTACGTTTTTTACTGAATCCCATGAGTTCCGAATAGCAATTGATCACACCGCCTGCATTAATTACATAATCAGGTGCAAACAGTATCCCTTTTTCAAGCAGCATCCTCCCATGTATATACTCGTCTTCCAGCTGATTGTTTGCCGAACCGGCTATAATAGCATATTTAAGTTTGCTTATGGTTTGCTCGTTAATGGTAGCCCCTAATGCGCATGGCGAATAAATATCGGCATCCAGGTCAAAAATGGTATTGTTTGGAACGGCCTGGGCCCCATATTTTTTGGCTACCTGGCCGGTACGCTCATCATTAATATCGCTTACATACACCATGGCATTCTCATCGCGCAGCAAACGCACAAGGTTTTCGCCTACATGGCCGATACCCTGTACCACTACTGATTTGCCCGCCAGGTTATCATTACCATAAAGCTCCTTAACAGCAGCTTTGATACCCATAAACACTCCCAGCGCCGTAATAGGCGATGGATCGCCGCTACCTCCAATGCTTTCGGGTACACCCATCACATGCTCTGTTTCCATGCGGATATACTCCATATCTTTTGGATTGGTACCTACATCTTCGGCAGTGATGAACTCCCCGTTCAGGTTTTTGATGAAGCGGCCAAATTTGCGCAATAAGGCCTCAGTTTTATCCTTGCGTGCATCGCCAATAATCACTGCTTTACCACCACCCAGGTTAAGGCCGGCTACTGCAGCCTTATAGGTCATGCTTTTTGATAAGCGCAATACATCATTCAAAGCATCGGCTTCGGATTTATAGGCCCACATACGTGTTCCGCCCAAAGCAGGGCCCAAAGTGGTGTCGTGAATAGCGATGATAGCTTTTAGTCCGCTGTCGGGATCACTACAGAATACTATCTTTTGATGTCCAAAGGCGTTCATTTGGTCGAATAGCGATTCGGTGGTGTTTTGAGCTGACATTAGGTAGTAATGCAATTGTATAGGGCTTGCGGACAAAAGTATGTGTTTTTTTTATTGTGGCAAACTTATTTGCTTATTAGTTAGTCCGAAAGTCGGGAAGTCTGAAAGTCCGGAAGATACTTGGGTGATCTTTACCCATAAAATCTCAAATCTGCCTATTTTTTCTCTTTCGGACTTCCCGACTTTCGGACTTACGGACTAATACACTACTTTTGCTAAAGAACCATGAAGAGTCTTGCTTACCTGAACAAATTCTTTTATAAATACCGATGGCGGCTTATTCCGGGTGTGCTGTTTGTTATTATTTCCAACATTTTCGGTGTGCTTACGGCCTCCGTTATCCGTATCTCTTTTGATTTGGTGACGGAAAATATTTCCTTATACCACCTATTCTCAGGTTTTAACAGGCAGGCTGTTATTTATGACATATTTGGTTACAGCATGCTGCTTTTTGGCGGGATGGTGCTTGCCTTGGCGCTGATACGGGGCCTATTCCTCTTTTTGATGCGGCAAACTATTATCCTGATGTCGCGGCATATTGAGTATGACCTTAAGAATGAGATTTATACGCATTACCAGCAACTGTCCCTCGCTTTTTACCGCCGCCACAATACCGGCGACCTGATGAACCGGGTGACCGAAGATGTGAGCCGCGTTCGTATGTACCTGGGGCCGGGTATTATGTATACTATTAATACGGTTACACTTTTTTTGATCGCGATCTGCTTCATGGTAACGGTTAACGTAAGGCTTGCCCTGTTCTCCATATTGCCGCTGCCTATACTGGCAATAACTATTTATTATGTAAATAACATTATCAATTTCAGGAGCGAAAAGATACAGCAGCGCTTATCAGCACTATCCAGTTTTGTACAGGAAAATTTCTCGGGCATCAGGGTTATTAAATCGTATGTGAGGGAAAATTCCGTGCGCGAAAGCTTTGCCGGCGAAAGCGAGAATTACAAAATGCATTCCATGGCGTTGGTAAAGGTGCAGGCCCTTTTTTACCCGATGATGCTTTTATTGGTAGGATTAAGCAATGTGATCACCATGTATATAGGTGGTGTGGAGGTGATGAAAGGCAATATTACACCCGGCAATATTGCTGAGTTTATTGTGTATCTGAACATGCTTACTTTCCCGGTGATGTCACTGGGTTGGGTAACCTCGCTGATCCAGCGTGCCGCTGCCTCACAAAAAAGGATCAACGAATTTTTGCATGAGCAGCCGGAGATCGTTTCGCCAAACGTGGGTGCGCATACGGTAAAAGGCAGGATCAGCTTTGATAATGTGTCTTTCATTTATCCTGATACCGGCATACAGGCCCTGAAGAATGTGTCGTTTACTGCAGAGCCGGGGCAGATGATAGCCATCATTGGCCGCACCGGTTCGGGCAAATCAACCATGGCCAACTTAATTATGCGTATGTATGATAGCACCGGGGGAAATGTACTGATAGATGACCGGCCGGTACAGCAGCTTAATTTGGATAATTATCGTTCGCAGGTAGGATTTGTACCGCAGGAGGTTTTCCTGTTCTCGGATACTATTGCCAATAATATTGCCTTTAGCGCCGATGTGCTTGATATGCCCCAAGTAGAACAGGCCGCCAGGGATGCCGCGGTATACACCAACATTATGGAGCTTGAGAAAGGCTTTGAAACACTGATAGGCGAACGCGGCGTAACTTTATCAGGCGGGCAAAAGCAACGGGTATCCATTGCCAGGGCGATAGTGAAGCAGCCGCAGATACTGATATTCGACGATTGTCTTTCGGCAGTTGACACCCGCACCGAGGAAGAAATATTAAATAACCTGGGTAATATTATGCAGGGCAAAACCAGCATTATTATAGCCCACCGGATATCAACCATAAAAAATGCGGATAAAATATTAGTAATGGATAATGGCCAAATTGTAGAACAGGGGACTCATGATAAACTGATGCAGCAAAAACGGGTTTATTTTGAATTATACGAAAAGCAACTGCTGGAAGAAGAAGAAAACGCCTGAGATTTAACCAATACGATAGAAATATTGCTAATTATTTGAAAAAACGTTAACAATATTGTTTTTAATACTTGCAGTTTGAAAAATTATTTATATTTATGCCAGTCAAAAACTAATTACAATTATTTAACATGGGTGATTTTGAAAATAGAGAGCGTGAAGAGGTTTTCTCGAAGAAGGTAAGAGCCGGGAAGAGAACTTATTTTTTTGATGTTAAGGCAACACGGTCAAACGACTACTATGTAACCATTACCGAAAGCAAAAAAAGGCTTGAAGATGGTGTCTTTATCAAACACAAGATATTTCTATACAAGGAAGATTTTGAAAAATTCGCCGAAGGATTAAAAGAAACTGTAGACTACATTAAGGCCAACCAGGAAGTTACCGAGAAACGCTATGAATTCAGCGAAGCACCCGAAGTAGCTAAGACCGCGACGGCTGATGAGGATTTCTCATTTGATATTTAGACCTTACTTAAACTAATATTATAAAAAAACCCTGCCGAAAGCAGGGTTTTTTATTTATCCTGGCAATTACCCTCAATGTGTCATTGAGGCGGCGCCAACACCGATAACAAGTATAATCAGGAAAAATAAGAGATAAAAAGATACCGCAACAATTGTTACAATTCCCCAAAGCTTAAAAAACGACTTCAGCTTACCTACAGCAGCAGTAACACTTGCACTGTCTGAAAACATTATCCCCCTTTTGATCTTATTTGCAAACTGCAATAAGTAGTACGGGAAGAAGAAGTACAGTACATCGATCAAGATATAAAAAAAAGACATGAATGCCCCAACGCCTGCCGGCAAAGCTGACACCGCTGGATTGGGGGAAAATTTGGATATCACTGAAAAGACAGTCCCAATAAAAATAGCCAGGATAAGGATGAATCCGCAAAAGATAAATCCCATGATGGCCAAAAATTTTGCCCATTTACCGGCCTCCTGAAGATAGGATTGCGCCTCGGCATCTAAAATTAATACTGGTGGCGGAATTGATGCTTGTTCGTTTTCGGTTGCTTCCATTTTTAAGTGTTTAAGTTTTCATAAAGCTATGATTCTTTAACAAAAAAATAAAAACTAATACCACATTATTTATGCACATGCTGCAAATGGGGCCCTAAAATGATAAGCGCTATACTGAAATAGATGATCAGCCCGGTTACATCCACCAGCGTAGCCACAAATGGCGCTGATGAAGTTGCCGGGTCGGCCCCCAATTTTTTCAGCAGCAATGGAAGCATAGAACCCGACAGCGAACCCCAAAGCACCACCCCTATGAGGGAAAATCCTACAGTGAAAGCTATCAGCAGCCAATAATCACCATAAATAGTGCTGAAGGCGCTCCAGATGGTTATCCGCAAAAACCCGATCACTCCCAATATCAAACCCAATATCAAACCCGAAATTATTTCGCGGCGCATTACACGCCACCAATCGGCAATAGTTACTTCGCCCAAAGCCATAGCCTGGATAATTAAGGTAGATGCCTGCGAACCGCTGTTGCCCCCGCTGGAAATAATAAGCGGGATAAAAAATGCCAGTGCAACCACCTGTGATATCTCATCGCCAAAATAACCCATGGCGGTGGCGGTAAGCATTTCACTTAAAAACAAGATGATTAGCCAGCCGACACGCTTTTTTACTAACCTTAGCAGGTTGATATCCAGGTATGGCTCGTTCAACGCTTCGGTACCGCCTATTTTCTGGATATCCTCGGTATACTCTTCATTTGCTATCCAAAGTATATCGTCAACCGTAACTATACCTAACAAAATATTTTCATCATCGGTAACCGGCAGGGCCACACGATTATTCATTCTGAATATATTGATGGCTTCTTCCTGCGGATCATTTACATTGAGGGCGATCAGTCGGCTGTCCATCAGGTCGCTTACTTTTGTTTCCGGATCTACCATCAATATCTGGCGTATCCTGATATCATCCAGCAACGCGCCATTGCTGTCGATCACATAAAGCACGTCAATAGTTTCAGAGTCTTTACCGTATTTGCGGATATGCGCAAGCACGCGCTCCACATTCCATGACTTTTTTACCGTTATATAATCCGGGGTCATCAGCCTGCCCACGCTATCTTCCTTGTAGCCTAACAGCCGGAAGGCTTCTTTACGATCTTCCGGTGGCAGGTGCAGGATCAGCACTTTTACCGTATCGCCATGCAGTTCACTGAAAAGGGCGGTACGGTCATCTGGCGGAAGTTCGTTAATGATCTCAGCAATTTTATTACCAGAAAGTTTCTTAAGTATGCGCTCCTGTACGGGGAAATCAAGAATACGGAATACATTTACAGCGCGGTTAACTGAAAGTATCTCAATAAACCGGGGGCCATATTCAGGAAGTTCGCCAATCAGCACTTCAACATCTGATATATTAAGGTTGTTTAGGTATTCCTGGAGTTGCTTTTCATCATTCTGTTCCAGTAATAGTTCTATCTGTTCAACCATCTCTTCCATAAAACGGCCCTCTTATTTTACATGGTGACTAAATTTGTTGCTTTTTGTAACGCACGCAAAAGTCGTTTATTTTTTCAAATTACGGGCAGGTTTTTTCTGTTATCTTTGCGGCCGAAAAGCCCCACCCAACCCTCCCCGGAAGGGAGGGCTTTAATTAAGGAAATTTAAAAGTCTCCCCTACCGGGGGAGACTTAGTGGGGGCTTATAAATAAAACTATGGGACTACAATGCGGGATAGTAGGTTTGCCAAATGTGGGTAAATCAACACTTTTTAATTGTTTATCAAATGCCAAGGCACAGGCTGCAAACTTTCCGTTCTGCACCATCGAGCCCAATGTGGGTGTAATTACCGTTCCGGATGAACGTTTAGCAAAGCTGGTTGAGATCGTGGTGCCGAAAAATACGGTGCCTAATGTTATCGAGATCGTGGATATAGCCGGTTTGGTAAAAGGTGCAAGCAAGGGCGAAGGTTTGGGCAACCAGTTTTTGGCTAACATTCGATCTACCAATGCCATTATACATGTGCTGCGTTGCTTTGATAATGATAATGTGATCCACGTGGACGGATCGGTTGACCCGATACGCGATAAAGAGATCATCGATACCGAACTGCAATTGAAGGACCTTGATTCGATAGAAAAGAAGATTAGCAAGATCGAAAAAATGGCCAAAACAGGGGGCGATAAGGAAGCAAAAAAGGCTTTCGATGTACTAACCGTTTACAAAAACCATCTATTGTCTGGTAAATCAGCCCGTACAGCCCCTGTTGCCGAGGAAGATCAGGAATATATTGCCGATATATGGCTGCTGACCGCCAAGCCTGTAATGTATGTTTGCAACGTTGATGAGGCATCTGTTAATACCGGGAACGCTTATGTAGACAAGGTAAAAGCAGCGGTAAAAGATGAAAATGCCGAAGTGCTGATCATTTCGGCCCAAATAGAGTCGGAAATAGCGCAGCTGGAAACTTATGAGGAGCGCCAGATGTTTTTGGATGATCTGGGCTTAACTGAATCCGGCGTAAATAAACTGATCAAAGCAGCTTATAAACTGCTTAACCTGGCTACCTATTTTACGGCCGGTGTGCAGGAAGTTCGTGCATGGACCATCACCAAGGGTTTTACTGCCCCACAGGCGGCAGGCGTTATTCATACTGATTTTGAAAAAGGCTTTATCCGTGCCGAGGTGATCAAATATGATGACTTTGTAAAGTATAAAGGCTCAGATGCGGCGATAAAGGAGGCCGGTAAGCTGGCGATTGAAGGTAAAACCTATATCGTGCAGGATGGGGATATCATGCATTTCAGGTTTAATGTGTAATCAGATACAAGAAACAAGAGCCAGGATTAAAGATTTAAATCATTCTGTCTTTGCATGTGGCCTCTTGTTTATTGCTGCCTTAAAATGATCTTGAATCTTTTATTGCCAAATGAATTGGCATCGGCCTTATCCACCTTAAAATTGTAATTCGCGGTGCGAACGTCAACGCTATCCTTCAAATAAGTATCCTTAAGCCAGATATGGATACTTGAAGGGATTTTATTTTGATAACTGAGTTTAAAGGAAAGAGGCCCGCTTGCTTTTGCATTCATATCTAAATCTATTGACATGCCAGATGTGTATGGTAATACATTTATAACTAAATCCCGGCCATCACTGGTAACGCTTGCTAAACTTTCTTGCCCATAACCCGGGAAATAAGGTGCATCTCCATCATTACCGGAATAACCAAATGCTGCTTTGTGATTAAACTGAAACATAGTTTCATCATTGTTAACATCATCTTTAACCAATTGTATTTTAAAAGCAGCTTTATCAGGAATGGTGTCAAGCTTAACAACCGTAACAGGCACCGGTGTTGTTGATCCTACCTGTACTGGCTTTGGTGAAATTTCTCCTTCTTTTTTACATGCGGCAAACAAAAAAAGAATGAATATTAACAGGCGTAATGCTTTCATTTTGTGATAATTAATTCCGGTAGTCTCTAATAGTTTAAACCTGGGAATTGGTACAGGTAAGTTTAATACCCAGGTTATATTCAAATAATGAGCCAATCCTGAAAACAGATGCCCATCCTTGTTAAACTTGATTTCATGCGGTTTTTATTAAATTTTTGGGGATTAACTTCCACATAAATGGGGGTAAAGAGGCTAATGATTAATCCCGGTCGGTAATGATAACCCGTTAGAAATGATGAAGATATTTAAATCAAGCGCCTTTGAGTTAACTCATTCACTTTAATCCACCTGCAGAATTTATTTAAACTAACTGGGTATTGAATTCCGGCTCCCCTGTATAAATAACCGACTAATGTTGCAACATTCATGTGACAATAACCGTACACACTCCGGTTTTGCTCTGCTTAAATTAAGTAAAGATCGGATCACACATTCGTTTGGAATGAGCCGGTCTGAGTTAAGCAATAGTAAATTATAATGTTTTATCACAATTATTGATGTGCGATTAATAAATTATTTGGCATTGAAAACAACGCATACTGGCGAATTAACGCTCTTTTTTCAGTCTTTTATTTCAAGCACTCTATTCCTGTTTTATAAAACATCCGGAAAAGCTTCTGACATGCGTCAGAATGAATTTTTAAATGCAGCTTATATAGCGGGTATTCGTAACTATCGGTCGCTTCAACATCTTTCAACGTATTAAAAGTATTGAGTATGATAAGAAACTTACCCCTTTCCATCAATACTGATCATACTTCGAAAGAAATTCGGATTTCAGGTAATTGTACGCGAAAGCAAAATGTATTTAAAATAATCTCTGTGCGGTCAATTGCGTTAGTTTTCTCTCTTGTTATTGTCAGTTTATTATTTTCAAGCTCAGCTTTTGCCGCCCGTAAAGTTACCAATATAACTTATGGTACCCAGGTGGGAACGGCAACTGCGGGTACAGGTACTTCTGTTACCTACACCTTAAATGTTACCGAAGGCGGTTCCAGCTTCGGAACATCATCAGATGACATATTACTTACCTGGGGCAGCGGAACACCCACAGGAGTAACCTGGTTATTTTCATCAAGCCAAACTATGGGTGGCGGTGTCACCACAACTACACCTACATTTACTCCAAATGGTACCAATACTACAATTACTTTTACGGTAACAACAACCAATGCTACGCCTGCAGGAACCTATGGGTTTACACTTAGGTTCACTGATAATAATGGCGGCGGCGGTCCATGGACCAGCACCGGCTTAGACCTGGTTGTAGGCGGAGCTACGCCAACCATCAGTTACACAGGTTCGCCTTTTACCTATTATACGGGCAAAACGATCACCTCTTTAACGCCAGCAGTAACCAACAGCCCTACTAGTTATTCAATAAGTCCGGCTCTGCCTGCAGGTTTGGCATTCAGCACAACAACGGGAGTCATTTCAGGAACGCCGACAGCCACATCATCAGCTGCAACTTATACTGTAACCGCTACAAACGCATCAAGCAGTGGTAATACTACAATCAATATTACGGTATTACCATCCACGATTAGTTATACCGGTTCGCCTTATACATTTTACAAGGGTACAGCAATAAGCACCTTATCGTCAACAGAAGTGGGTGGTAATCCGACAGGTTACGCAATAAGCCCCGCGTTGCCGGCCGGTCTTTCAATTAATACCACAACCGGTGATATAACGGGAACTCCTACAGCAACATCCGGCGCTACGCCATATACAGTTACTGCAACTTATACAGGAGGTGTAACAGCTACAGCCTCCATAAACATTACTGTATTAAACCCAACAATAAGCTATACGGGGTCACCATATACTTATCTGACAGGTGTTGGCATAGCATCTCTAACACCAACTGTAACAGGCAGCCCGGCGAGTTATGCTATAAGCCCCGCGCTCCCAACAGGGCTATCATTTAATACTTCTACGGGCGTTATCTCAGGTACACCCACAGCTGTATCTGCGGCTGCGGTTTATACCATCACTGCGAATTATGCGGGCGGTGTAACTGCTACCACTACTATAAATGTTACGGTTAATCTTTCGCCACCAAATATCAGTTACACACCATCGTCAAACATCTATACTAACGGTGTGGCAATCGGCACATGGTCTGCAACCAATACCGGTGGAGCATCAACAACATGGTCAATAAGCCCCGGATTACCGGCCGGCCTGTCATTTAATACAAGCACCGGTGATATAACCGGGACGCCCACCGCAATATCGGCAAATGCAACATATACTATTACAGCTACCAATACGGGCGGAACTGATAATACTACCGTTACCATAAAAGTTAACCCTCCAGCACCGGTCATCAGCTATACACCATCTACAAATTATTATGTATTAGCTAATACTATTCCAACACTTACGCCTGTAAATACAGGAGGTGCCGCTACAAGTTATTCCATAAGTCCAGGCTTGCCTTTGGGTCTTTCATTTAATACATCTACCGGGGTGATATCAGGCACACCACTACTGATATCCGGTACCACAACTTATACCATCACTGCTACTAATGCCGGCGGCACCGGAAACACTACAGTATCGCTGAGAGTTGATCTTCTTGGCCCAACCATCATCTATATACCGGCAACCAATACCTACACCGTTGGTACGGCCATCAGCACCTGGAGCCCGACCGTACTTACTGGTACACCAAGCAGCTATTCTATAAATACGCCATTACCTGCCGGCTTATCATTTAATACCAGTACCGGCGTAATTACCGGTACCCCTACTGCCATATCTGCTACTACAACTTATACTGTTACCGGCTCAAATGCTGCCGGCAGTGCAAATACTAATATAACCATAACCGTCAATCCACCCGCACCGGTGATCAGTTATACGCCATCAACCAATGTATATGTGATTGGTACAGCTATTGCTACATTAACTCCTGCCAATACGGGGGGCGCAGCAGTCAGCTATTCCATTAACACTGGCCTGCCTGCAGGACTGTCATTTAACACTACAACGGGTGTAATTTCGGGTACGCCAACCGCTATATCCGCAGCAACAACATACACCATTACGGCTACCAATGCAGGAGGCACCGGCAACACTACGGTAAACTTAAGAGTAAACCCATTGCCTCCTGTGATCAGCTATACGCCATCGACCAAAATTTTTACAGCTGGCACGGCAATCACTTCCATGACTCCTGTTAACACAGGTGGTGCAGCAGTTAGCTACGCGATCAATATACCATTGCCAACAGGTTTATCATTTAATACAACAACCGGGGTAATTTCGGGAACGCCGACTGCTGTTATTACAGCAACAACTTTTACCATTACAGCAACAAATGCCGGTGGAACAGGAAACACAACAATAAATTTAACCGTTAACCCGATACCGCCGGTCATTAGTTATTCCCCTTCAACAAAAGTTTTTACTGTTGGATCTTCCGCTGTAACTATGACACCTGTTAACACCGGTGGCACGCCTGACATCTATTCAGTAGGCCCTGCATTGCCAGACGGCTTATTATTTGATACTACTACCGGGATAATTTCCGGATCACCAACCGGCACATCTCCGGCAGCAACCTATACTATTTCGGCTGATAATGATGGCGGCACCAGTATTACTTCGGTAACTATATCGTGTGTTAACCCGGCTGCTCCTATTATCAATTATACGCCATCGACAAATACTTATACAGTTGGTACAGCTATCGCAACACTTACCCCGGCCAACACCGGTGGTGTACCTGACAGCTATTCAGTAAGCACCGCACTACCTGCAGGCCTGTCGTTTAACACAACTACAGGTATCATTTCCGGTACACCAACAGCAGTATCTGCAACAGCTACTTATACTATTACAGCTACAAATGCCGGTGGCACAGGAAGTAAAGCGATAACATTAACCGTAAACCCCGCGGCGCCAGTTATAAGTTATACACCATCAACCAATATATATTCAGTTGGTACAGCGATTTCATCATTAACTCCGGTTAATACAGGTGGTGCAGCGGCCAGTTATGCAATAACAGTAGGCGGTGCACTACCTGCAGGTCTATCCTTTAATACAACTACCGGCGTGATATCAGGAACGCCTACAGCTACGGCTGCTGTAAAAACGTATACCATTACTGCTACAAATGCCACAGGCACCGGGTCCACTACGGTTACCTTATCGGTTAATAATACGGCGCCAAACATCACTTATTCTCCGGGAACGGTAAGTTACTCGGTTGGTACTACCATTACGCCGGCAACTCCTACCAACACCGGCGGTGTAGCTGCCAGCTATGCGATAACTTCGGGCGTATTACCTTCAGGCTTATCATTTAGTACCACTACCGGGGTAATTTCGGGTACGCCAACCATTGTATTCCCAACAACAACATTTACTATTAAAGCTACCAATGCGGCAGGTAACAGCAGCACATCGCTTATCATCACTGTTAGCCCGCAAGCCCCTATCATTAGTTACACACCATCTACCAATGCATATCCTATAGGTGCAGCCATAACCCCCTTAACTCCTGTTAACACAGGCGGTGCGCTTACCGGTTATAGCTATGCATCATCGGGTACATCACTTACCGGTGCATCTTTAAGCGGGCCAAGTTTGATGACCATTGACGCTTCGGGTAATATCTATGTAGCCAACTATAATAATGGAACCATAAGCAAGTATAACTCCAGCGGTACCTATATAGGTAAATTCGGAACAGGTAAAACATTGACCAATCCGGAAGGAATAGTTTTTGACTCTGCCGGTAATGCTTATGTTGAAGATACGGGTGCTGGCGCTGTTTATAAATATAATACAAGCGGAGTTTACGTATCAACCATTATAAGTGGTTTAAATCACCCGCTTGGTATAAGTATCGACCCATCTGATAATTTATATATAGCTACTTATGTTTACACATCACCCTACACAAGTTCTGTAACCAAATATTCTACGTCAGGTACTTTATTACAGACGATATCTAACGCACAAATGGATCAGTCCGATGGTGTTGCCGTTGATGGTTCAGGGTATATTTATGTGTTGAACCGGGCACAGGATGCGGCCGGGGTGAATAAAGGTTATGTAACCAAATATAGCCCTACAGGCGTTTATATTAGTAAATTCAGCAGCGGCTATGAAGATCCTTTAGCTATATCTGTTGACCCGTCAGGAAACGTGTTTGTTGCCGATTCGCATAATAACCAGGTAAAGATCTATAGTTCATCGGGTGTTTTATTAAATACCATTAACGGTTTTAATGACGTGGAAGGTTTTGTGGCTGACGCAAACGGAAATTTATATGTTTCTGATTTTACCAACAATACAGTTAAGAAATTTGCGGCGCTTGGAGGCTATCACATCAGTGCACCATTGCCATCCGGATTAAGTTTTGATACCACAACCGGCCAAATTACAGGTACACCTACTTCGGTATTTCCGCCAACAACCTATACTGTTACCGCTTATAACGTAACGGGAAGCGGCAGCACCACCGTAACTTTATCATGCTACAATTCAAATGACTGGGTGGGCACTACCAGCACTGACTGGAACACGCCTTCAAACTGGCTGGCTAATGTTGTACCAACAAGTGTTGATGTTGCCAATATCGGTGTAAACCGTGCATTTACCAATTTCCCAAATGTACTGGCAGGATCAGGCACTACTTCCGTTGGTTCAATAGCATTTGGTACCCTGGGCGGCCAGGCTGCAGGTGTTGTTGTCAATACTGGCAGCACTTTGAATGTAGTTGACGATATCACTTATCAAAGCGATGCAAGTTCAACGCTTGGATACACCGCCACGCTTTCGGGCGCCGGAACGATAAATGCAAACAGCATCGGTGTTACAGCCAATACCACTTTGGGTAGTTCTTATACAGAAACGATGGCTTCATCGGTTGCTAACTTAAATGTAGCTACAAACATTGCGCTAACATCGTCCACCTCGGGCGGAAAGTTGTTCAATTCCACATTTAATTTAACCGGTGGCACAACATCGGTTACAGGTGTTATACAAACTACTAATGCTGCGGGCACTACCTCCAGTTTTGTGGTTGTGCCGGCAAGTACTGCAACCCTAAAATTAGCTAATACCACTGCATTATCGGGGCTTTCTGCCACGGGAACCAACGTAGTTACATTTAACAATACAGGGGCAACCATCCAATATTCAGGCGCGGGACAAACAGTTTACACATCTACCGGTATTACCGGCCTATCAGGCGGAGTAAGGTATCAGAATATTTCATTTTCGGGTACCGGTATCAAAGCAGCTACTTCGGGCAACTTAAATATTGCAGGCGATTTCACCAATACTTTAGCAAATGATGCTTCGAATTATGTAAACATGAACGGTACCAGTGTAAACTTTAGCGGAGCAACAGAAACTTTGGTTGGTGGCAGCGGTAACGGCACCACATTTTACAGGGTTAGTTTTACCGGCATAGGAACAAAAACAATAAGCAGCGGCCAGTTTTACATCGCAAGTTCGGGCATTTTAACCATGATCGGAAGCAGCGCAAGTACTATTTTAGCTACGGGCGGCCTGTTAACCTTAAATTCTGATGCCACAGGATCTGGTATGATCGCAGCTATACCTTCGGGCCCAAGCATTACCGGCAATGTAAATGTGCAGCGTTATATAACCGGCGGCACAGGCTATCGCAGTTACCGGCTGGCATCATCACCTGTTTATGCTGCTACTGTTAGCTCAAACAAAGTTTATAATCTTACTTACCTGCAAAACAGCATTTATCTTACCGGGGCAGCAGGCGGAGGTTTTGATAAAACCGGCAACCCTACCCTTTATTTATACCGTGAAGATCAAACGCCATCTGACATTACTTTTATAAGCGGCAATTTTTGGGGTGTAAGTTCAATTAGCAGTGCGCCAACTTATTCTGTATCCAATGATGGCACCACCGGTTCTTTCAATATCCCGGTTGGTAATGGTTTCCTTTTCTTTTTCAGAGGGAACAGAGCCTCGGCACCTTTAGCCACAGAAACTCAACCCACTTATACAACCCCGGTAAGTGTTACTGCGACCACTACAGGCCCCCTGAACCAGGGCCAGGTAATAGTACACGATTGGTATACACCGGCTTCTGCCAATTTAGGTTACACAGGCTCGGGCGGAGGAACAAATGCTGCCGTGCGTGGCTTCAATTTAGTGGGCAATCCTTATGCAAGTTCAATTGACTGGGAGCAATTTAACACCAGTACAACCACCACCGGGATATATGGCAATAATGTGGGTACAACCATTTATGCACTTAATCCTGCCACAGGTAATTATGATACCTATCAAAAAGGCGGTACTTATACAAACCACGGCAGAAGAACAATAGTAAGCGGGCAGGGCTTTTTTGTGCTGGCCTCAAACAGTTCAAGTCCACAACTGATATTTAATGAGTCGGCTAAAATAGCAACTCAAAATACAGGGCTTAATCTTTTTATGTCGACAAGCGATAATTTGGCGACCCTGAATAATGACAATATAGACCAGCATCTGCGTTTACAAATGGGCCTGGATTCTGTTAATACTGATGATATTTATATAGGGTTTAATTCTGCGGATAATGCAAAATTTGTCACCGATGAAGATGCACCCTATAAACAGGGAACCGGCAAATTAAGTTTAGCCAGTATTTCAAGTGATAATATTCTACTGGCTATCAATAAATTGCCTTGGCCAGGGTTAAAACAGACAGTTATTCCTTTAAAGGCAACAGCCCGCGCCAATGGGACTTATAAGTTGAACATGACCGAAATAGAAGCTATTCCCCAGTTATATGAAATATGGCTGATGGATGCTTTTAAAAAGGATTCGTTAGATATGCGGCAAAATACAAGCTATGCCTTTGATATCACTGCTGATACCAATAGCTATGGCAGCAAACGTTTTCAATTAGTTATCCGTCAAAATCCGGCATTGGCTGTTCATTTATTAAACTTTACAGCAGCTAAAGCAACTAACGGGGCACAAACCGAGTGGAAAATAGAGAACGAACAAAATTATACCAAGTTTACAGTTGAAAGAAGTATCGATGGGGGTGCATCGTTTAATGTACTGGGCGGAGTTACGGCCAGCGCAGCAGGTGCATATAGCTTTTTGGACAGATCTCCTGCGAACGCTACAAATATGTACCGTTTGAAGATCGAAAACCTGAACGGCGAGATCAGCTATTCAAATGTGGTTACGCTGATCTATGGGAATAGTGCTACTGTGGCTAAAAATACAATTTTGCTTTACCCTAATCCAGCGAAAAACGTTATCAATTTAACTATAAACCCGGGCTCAAATGCGGTACAGGTTGTCAACCAAAACCTGCTCAGCTCTAAATTAGGGACAGCTTCCGCAACGCCTGATGCGCCGGTTGTATCTAATTCGGTATATACGGTTAAAATTGTAAATGCTTCGGGTTTGGTTGTGAAAACTACAACTACTACCCAGGCAAACTGGCAAACCAACGTAAGCAACTTATTACCGGGTACCTACATTATGCAGGTTTTTAATAATAAGGATAATAGTTTGGTAGGCCGCGGCACCTTTGTAAAGGTTGAATAGCAGGTAAACTTAATTAGCACCCAAACGGACTTGAATGTTGTTTTATATTAAAGCTGATTAAAGCATTTTTGATATATTTGCAGCAACATTGCTTCCGTAGTTCAATGGATAGAATTATGGTTTCCGGTACCATCGATATGAGTTCGAATCTCGTCGGGAGCACAAAAACAGAGAGTTGCCTTTTGGCAGCTCTTTTTTATTTAAATCCTCTCTGTTAAATCTTTCTTAACGATACATACTGCAATATTTTCCCCTCCATGTCCAGTTCCTCATCTATTGATTGTTATGCTGGTGTAATTCATATATTTATTAACAATTAAATCAGAATGAAATGGACGAATTCGTATTGTTGTTCCGCCTGGACATCATAACCAAGGACGCTCAACCCTCTCCGGAGCAATTACAGGTGTACATGAAACAATATCATGATTGGGTAGGTGGTATTGCAGCCCAAAATAAGTTTATCGGGGGCACCGCCTTATCAACCGAGGGCAGGGTTCTAAAGGCACACAACGTGATTACCGATGGGCCCTATGCCGAAATTAAGGAATCAATTGCCGGTTATATTATGATCAGGGCAAAAGATTTTGATGAGGCAGTTAGTCTTACAAAGGACTGCCCTATGCTGCAGGGCGAAGGCAATAGTGTAGAGGTGAGAAAAATCACCGGCGGGCATCAGAATAATTAAAATTACATAACGGTGTAAATCTGCCAATGTGCAGGTTTACAGCGTAAATCAACATGAATAACGGAGAACTGATACCTCATTTATTCAGGACGGAATACACGAAAATCGTGTCCGTCCTTTGCAAACGCTTTGGGTTTGACCAAGTAGAAACTGCAGAGGATATTGCAAGCGAAACCTTTTTAACGGCCTCGCAGGCCTGGGGAATAAAAGGCGTTCCGCCGAACCCGACTGCATGGCTTTATAATGTCGCCAAAAATAAAGCGAAAAATTATTTAAAGCGTGCCCATCTATTTGAAACCAAAATCTCTGAGGAATTAAAAACCGCTCCTGCTGATCTCCAAACAGATGAAATTGACCTATCCCCGCAAAACATCAGCGACAGCCAGTTGCAGATGATGTTTGCCATTTGCCACCCTTCTATTTCATCTGAAGCGCAGATCGGCCTATCACTCCGTATCCTTTGCGGCTTTGGTATCCAGGAAATTGCGGATGCCTTTTTAACCAATAAAGAAACCATCAATAAACGGTTATTTCGCGCCAAAGAAAAGCTGCGCGAGGAAAAGATCAAAATCGAACTCCCGGTTTCATCTGAAATTGATGACAGGTTAACACCTGTGCTGACAACCATCTATTTATTGTTCAATGAAGGCTATTATTCAGCAAGTCAAAACCAAACATTGCGCAAGGACCTTTGCCTTGAAGCTATGCGACTGGCTACTATGCTTGTTGAAAATAAAAGCACCGATACGCCACGGGTAAATGCGTTACTTTCATTGATGTGTTTTCATGCCTCAAGACTTGATGCCAGGATGAATAAAGATGGCGAGCTTATTTTGTATGAAGAGCAGGATACCAGCCTCTGGAATGCTGACCTGGTAAGCAAGGGGGGATATTTTTTGAATCGCGCGGCAAGCGGAACCCAGCTTTCCCGGTATCACCTCGAAGCCGGTATTGCTTACTGGCATACCCAAAAAGCGGAAACCAAAGAAAAATGGGAGAACATTTTACAATACTATAATCGTTTACTGCAGATTGAATATTCGCCAGTAGCAGCGCTTAACAGGACCTATGCACTCTCTAAAGCGAACGGAAAACAAGAAGCAATTATAGCAGCGGAAAAACTAAACCTGACCGGCAACTATTTTTATTATGCCTTGCTCGGCGAGCTATACACCGGGATAGACAATACAAAAGCAAAACAACATTTTAAAAAAGCGCTTGCACTTTCCCGGACATCCGCCTACAAACAAACCATTGAAAAGAAGATTCAAAACCTTTAAATTAATCCAGCAAAGCCTGTAAAAACTCCCGTCTTAGGGGTTTTACAATGAAAGATTTTACAAAAGCGTAACGTTTGGAACGTTTAATGTCGTTTGGGTCGATAGAGGATGAGACAACGTACACCCGAATAGCTTTTTGCAAAGATTTACGTATCTTTTTATACCCGTTGAGGAAATCCCACCCATTGTACACCGGCATATTAATGTCGACAAAAATATAATCCGGAAGGTTATCATTATTCGCCCTGTTCTCGATCAGATATTGAAGGGTGGCTTTGCCATCGGTACTTGAAACCACTTCATCTACAGGGCCATATTCCTTTAGCATCACCTGGGCGATCCTGTGATATATCACATCATCATCAATTAATATTAACTTGCTCATCAGGTTCAGGCTTTTTGGGGATAAATAAATGATACTGAAAGGAATATCCTTAAAATATTATGTTCTGTACAATCAATTAGTTTGAATTGTTTGTTTAATTTTCCTACTCAGCCAATTATTGCTTTGCGGGCAATTTAATGACGGAATAATAAAATATATTATCAAAATTCGTACCAGCACGTCAATTACTCAATGCCTGCAAAAATTCCCTGTTTAAGGGTTTCATAATAAATGAGCTTACAAAAGTGTAATCTTTGGAGCGCTTAACATCGACCGGGTTGATGGATGAAGAAACAATAAATACCCTTATGATCTTATGGAACGAACTATATATTTTTTTATACCCGTTTAAAAAGTCCCACCCGTTATACCCGGGCATGTTCAGATCGACTAATATATAATCAGGAAGGTTCTCATCATTCGATCTGTTCTGTTTCAAGTATTCGAGAGTAGCTTTACCATCCGTACTGGAAACAACCTCATTTACAGGACTATACCCCTTTATCATAAATTGAGCGATTTTATGATAGATGACATCGTCATCAATTAATATTAACTTACTCATTTGCTTATGATTTGAAGGATCGGATAAGAATAAAAATGTAAATGGTAAAAAGAGAAAGTATACTTTAAGAAGTGAACACCATGAAGACAACCGGCACTGACAATTGTTTTAAATTATGTTTTTTTAAGCAATTATTAATTGGTGATTAATAATTGGGGAATTAATGCGCTACTGCTGATTTTATTATATGCGGATTGATAAAAGGTCGGGCTAAAATAAAAAGCGGGGTTTTATCATTAATACCTCCCTATTAATCATACAGCTTAACCATATTCACCAAATCATTCAAATTAAATGGCTTTGATAAAAAATTATCAGCTTTATAATCCTGCGCTATTTTTTCAAGGTTATCAGCTCCCGAAACGAGGATAACAGGGATATCTGAAGTGAGTGGGTTGGATTTCAGGTCCTGGCATAACAGGTGGCCATATCCGTTGGAAAGCCTGATATCAAGCAGTATTAACTCCGGGGCAAATTCAATAATATCCTCAACTGATTCGTAATGATTAAAAGCGATGACATTATAACCCTCTCCTTCAAGGATCTCCTGTATGATATCAAGGATCTCCTTTTCATCCTCCAGCAATAATATTCGTTTACTCATTGTGACAAGTCTGATAGGTTAACTATAAAGTTAAATATCATTCACAA
This sequence comes from Mucilaginibacter sp., assembly GCA_035489035.1. GTDB lineage: Bacteria > Bacteroidota > Bacteroidia > Sphingobacteriales > Sphingobacteriaceae > Mucilaginibacter. The sequence goes on along the minus strand of DATHKT010000034.1, from coordinate 37,369 downwards.
CTTTATCGCATCAAAAATGTTTTATTTAATAACAAATTATGATGCAGCGATGACCGGACTACCAATTGATGTGTATTTTTTTACTGTTTGTATAAAATCTTTAAGGTCAAATGGCTTACAGATATACGCATCAGCCCCGGCTTCCTCTTTTACGGCCTCTATATCACGGTTGGCCGACATCAAAACAACCTTGATTTGCTTCAGATCGTCATTTTGCTTGATAAACTTGCAAATATCTTTACCGTGATAACCCTGCAGGTTGAGATCGAGAAGCACCAGGTCGGCATGACTTGCTTTAACCCGCCCTTCATAGCCTAAATAATTACTAAAGCTGCACACTTCATATCCTTCATCTTCCAAAATAATAGTAGCGATATCCAGGATATCCTGCTCATCTTCAATGATTAAAACTTTCTTCATTTCAATAGTTAAGGTAAAGTTTGTACGGGCTTAAAACAGAGAAGGTTACATAATTTGTGTATTTCTTACACTAAACAGGAATAATTTAATGGATTGCCGTAGTTTTCAGCATAATTAAAATTTTGGCATAGGTATCCCAAACTTGTCAAATGGTAAAACATTTACCCAATTTGCCACTATGGCAGTATTTTGGCAGTTATTTTTTGGTGGATTTTCCGGGAAAATGCGCGCCTGTCATGCCTGCTGACAAATTGTCAATTTTTTATTTTTTTTGTCTATGCAACAAAAAAGTGCACAATCATCAGCCATTTTTCACCCAAATAGCCTAAAAGAAGAGATATTTTCTTCCAAAAATGGATATTACCGAATATTTTTTAGCCTTTATAATAGTTTTTGTCTTAAAACTTACACTAATTGATTTTTACTTACCATTTACTTGTTTTATTTTTTTTTCAATGATTATTCATTTTTGATCTCTTGATTTTTTAGATGACTTAATTTATTTCATTAAAAAAAATAAAAACCCGGGTTCCATTAATTATGAATTTTTTTATTTTAATAATTTCCAAAATCACACTTTCCGGCAACAAAAATAAATTATTCATTATGGCATGTTTTTAGCCGCACCCTGTGCAATAGAATACAAATTATTCCTGCAACCTAAATCCGAAATTGAAAGATTGAAGGTATGCCTGTAAGAATGATGATCGTTTTCTGAAAGCTATTTAATGTTTAATAATTAATCAAAAAAAATCACAAATCATGTTAGTTGTATTAGAAGTTGCCCTGCTGTTAGCTGTAATTATTGTACCTCTTATTCCTGCTAAAAGCAGAGTAAAATAATCAGGTATACCCCCGGTTAAAAAAATAAAAAACGGATAGCATTTGGCTACCCGTTTTTTTTGTGTTTTGTACAAGCAGTGACTGCCTTATCCCTCTCTTCTTATTTTACCGCTTCCGTTCTTGATCTTAGCTATACAAAAGATTACCACTAACCTTTTGTATACTACTAATAATATACAAGTAAATATAGATAGTTTTGCCTCTTCAAAAAATATAATAATGAAAGCAAACAAAATTACTTACTGGGTTACCACCGCCATTGTTGCCATCATGATGACCTACTCCTGTTACGCCTATTTAACCCAACCGGCCATAAAACAGGCCTTTCAGCATTTAGGGTTCCCGGATTATTTCAGGGTGGAACTGGCTATCGCCAAATTGATCGCAGCCGTCATTTTGCTTACACCCGTTGCGGCACGCATTAAAGAATGGGCTTACGCTGGTTTAAGCATTACCTTTATCTCGGCCTTTATTGCTCACACTGCCTCCGGTGACCCTGCAAATTACCGAGCTATGCCGCTTATATTTTTAGCGTTGCTGGTGGTCTCTTATATTACTTATCATAAGCTGGCATCAAATACTATTACCAAACAATAAGGGCTTTATAAGGTTTGCTACTTTATGTACACCATTCATGAAATAGCAAACCTCCTGATCGCGCTGGTAAGGGAGCAAAAATTTGTTGAGGCTTATGAGCAATTGTATGCAGATGGTGCCGTAAGCATCGATCCTAATTATGCCGATAAACCTCCTTTAAAAGGATTGGCAAACCTGGTTGAGCGGGAAAAACAATTTTTATCCCGGACAGAGATCCACAGGGTTAATATATCCGAGCCTGTTATTGTCGGCAACTATTTTACCATCAGTCTCAGTATGGATTTTACCATAAACGGGCAAGGCAAAAAAGAACTGGAAGAACTTTGTGTTTACAAAGTAGAAAATGGTAAAATAATCAGCCAGCAATTTTTTATGGACTGATCTAATTTGCCATGGCAATATTTTCCGTCTTTGGCTTACGTTTCAATATTAATGCGCTGATAATAGTAACAATCAATCCCACAGGCAATATCTCCATATAGGTGAACAAGGCGTTAAAGAAGGGATTTTTATACATCTGTCCATACTTTTGACTATCTGCAATTTGCTTTTGTATTTCAGCCTGGCTGGCCCCGTTGGCTTTTAAGTTTGCCAGCATCTTTGCTGAATATTTTTCAAAAAAGTCGGGGATAAAGTAAAAATAATCGATCATCCACACCAATACATAAATGGTGGAGGCTATCAGGGTGATCATCAGGCCGATCTTGAATGCCTTGCCAAAAGAGATAATACCATCATGGGTATCCTTGTAATTTTTGATGCCGACATAGATGAGGGAGAATGCCAGCAGCATGGTGGTATATCCCAATAACATGCTGCCCTCGAGGTAAACGCTTTTGAACCCGACCATACCTGCTATCATCCACGATGTAACGATCAACCCGGCAATCAGTCCGTAAATAATGATTTTCTTTTTCATTTCAGTGTTGTTTTTGTTTACCCAAAATTGATCAACAGGAAATTATTTAAAGTCATACTTTAGGGTGATTTTGATTAAACCCCCGGTTTTTCGTACTAAAGTATGAGCCCTTCAGGGTATAATGCTCAGCCGTTTTGCCATTTCGACCGCCTGAGTGCGGCGTTTCACCTCCATTTTTTCAAATATTTGTGCCGAATGGGTTTTGACCGTATTTAAAGATACAAATAGCTTGTCTGCGATTTCCTGGTTGCTCAGGCCTCCGGCCATCAGCTGCAAAACTTCCAGCTCTCGTTTGCTTAGATTGAGCTTTCGCAATTCATTCTCGTTAACAATAAAATCCTGGTTATTGGTAGTAAATACTTCCTTTTCAACAATTACAGTATGGATTTTTGGTTTGCGGAGTTTTAACGCCAGCCAGATACCCAGCCCGGTAAAAACGACCGCGATAAGGCCGACATAAATATCCATCTGGCGGTCCATAATAATAAAGCGCAACTCGAGCCATTTTAACAGAATAATTAAAAAAGCCAGCGCGATACCGTATAGGATGATTTGCTTGTTCCGTGTTATAAAGGTTGGGATCACATGATAAATTTAATCTAATTTATGATTTAGCGATCAATTTTAATAGCGATGGGTTTGAAACCCGTCGCTATGGTTTATCACAATACCAACTGTCCATACAACTTCTCCAGCGTTTCGACGGGATCTATACATAGTCCGGGATGAACTTTAGAAGTTTGGACGACTGTACTGCGGGTAGCAGTAAGCCAGCGGAAGCGTGAGGGCATATCCAGTTGAGCTATCGGGCCAGCATCTTTACTACCACGGCATATCTCGCCAAAGGAGTGCAGGTGGTTTTTCAGGTCGGCGATATCAACCCGGCTTGAGAACGAACAAAGACGATCTTCATCAACCGCGCACATACATTGCAGGAACTTCATTTTAGGGCAATACAAAATCACCCCCACATTGAGGAACTCCTCGCGCTCCACCTGGGGCACTACGCGGATTACTGCGTACTCAAATAAGTGATTCTCTGGCATGTTGTGCTTCTTTTACAAATATCGCGGATGAGGCGATACGTAACTCTAAAAATTTGGCATATACTTCTCTTATTTGCTGTGGCTCTGCATCCTGCCATTCATTTTTCAGCCAATCATCAGGGATGAGGGCCACTATGGAACGGATAATTTCCGATGTCAAAATAGCTTTGTATTCCGCGTCAACTTCGTCCAGGTCAGTTGCCCTTGACAGCAATACGTGGTCTTTGATCAGCACGAAAGGCTTTTTGGCCTGCTCCTCCCAATTGTCCCAGCTATGATGAAAATACAGGGCCGCGCCGTGATCTATCAGCCAAAGCTCCTTGTTCCAGGTAAGCATATTGGTATTGCGGGCGGTGCGATCCACATTGGTAAGCAGGCAATCGAGCCAAACGATCTGCGAGGCCATTTTGTAACTCACATGCGTAACCGAGGGATCAAAAGTAATTGCACCTGAAAGATAATGTAAACCTAAATTTAAGCCGACACTCGCCTTCAGCAGATCCTGTATCTCTTCATCCGGTTCAGTACGGCCAAAAGCGGTATCCAGGTTGGCGAATACAATCTCGGGAATCTTGAAGCCCAATATACGTGCTATCTCGCCGCCTATCAGTTCGGCTATCAATGCCTTTACCCCCTGCCCCGCCCCGCGGAATTTGATCACATACAAAAAGTCGTCATCCGCCCCAGCAATGGCAGGCAGCGAACCACCCTCGCGCAATGGCGTAACATAGCGGATCACATTAACAGTACGGAGCTGGTGCACAAAATTCGTCATATTCAGAGATGGCTTGAAATTAGGGCAAATTTTCGGAATACGGGAGATATACCTGCTATTTTTCCTTTTACGTTATATATTTAAATTATTGAGCAACTTTACAGACTGAAAATACGTTTCAGCACATAGTGCTGTTTACCGCAACTAAGTTCTGAAACCCAAGACCATGAAAAAAGGAGTTTTTGCATTGGCAATTTTACTGGCATTAGTGACAGGTAGTTGCCGTAAAACAGAAAATAAAGTGCCGACTGATGGTGATACAACTTCAGGCACCACGTCCGGAACAACCACAGGCACTACTTCCGGGACTACGACAGGAACAACATCCGGCACATCAACCACTACAGTTTGCACTACAAAACCCGCAGATGCTGAAAATATAGCCATCTTTCCGGCAGATAACGCCTGGAACAAAGATATATCGGCTGCCGCGATCGATCCCTACAGCAACCAGATCATCGCGCAGATAAGCACTTCGCATTTGAAGGCAGACTTTGGCAGCGGCTTGTGGGATAACGCGCCCATAGGTATTCCCTTTGTAGTAGTTTGCGGAAGTCAGCCAAAGGTTAATGTAACTTTTCGTGCCAATGCCACTGATGGCAATTATGGCAGCGAAAGTGATAAGGGGCCCTATCCTATCCCCTCCAACGCGCCGATAGAAGGTAATGGCCAGGGCGATTCGCACGTGATCGTGGTGGATAAGGATAATAAAATGCTGTATGAATTGTACAATGCCAGTGTGAGCGGCAGCAAATGGTCGGCCTCCAGCGGCGCTATTTATAATTTAACCTCTAATGCCCTTCGTCCCAGCGGCTGGACATCAGCTGATGCAGCCGGACTCCCGATATTTCCCGGACTGGTGCGCTATGATGAAATAGTGAAAGGCGTGATCGACCATGCCATACGTTTTACACTATCATCCGCCAATGTAAAACCAGGTTATATTGCCCCGGCAAGGCACAGTGTGAATAGTAAAGGCGGCCAATATTCGCTGCCCTTTGGTGCTAAGATCAGGCTGAAGGCCAGCTTTAATATCAGCACCTACCCTGCCCGTTTACAGGTGATCCTGAAAGCGATGAAAAAATATGGCTTGATACTGGCCGATATCGGCAGCAATATGTATATCAGCGGTGCACCCGATGCCCGGTGGAACAATGATGAACTGCAAAAGCTTGGAGGTATTAATGCTTCCAACTTTGAGGTGGTGAAGTTTAATCCGTAGGCGCAGATTTGACAACTTTCAAAAAGTTGTCAAATCTAGTCATGGAAATATAATTGATTAATACTTCCTTATTTCTTAGTATAATCTTGGTCTAAAAATAAATACCGCGTACGCTTTTGGGCCTCCACTTTTGAGGTTACATCAATATTTAGGTATTCAGTAACGCTGCTGCCTTTGTTGGCGGGCCATTTAACCAATCCTTTTCCATTCGGGTTTCCGGTCTTGATAAAATTGGCAAAGTAGTTTTCCATCGTAGCCGAAACTTTGTAGTCATCGGGTGTCCAGGCGTAGACTTTGTTATCAGCAAGATTGCCCATGGCATACTCAATTTCTGAGGCATGCGCGGCACCTATATAAGGTGGCGGCATTTTGTTAGGGGCTTCAGTACCACCTTTAACCACCCCGCCTGCTAAACCAGCTTTGGCATCGCCCATAGCGGCTACCATTGGCGGCCGTGGGCGTGCAAACACATAAGTATACACCGGTTTGCCTCCGGTTTGTGCCTGTAATTCGGCCCATTTCCAGGTACTGTAAACGATGAACCTATCACTGGCTAACTCCGTGGCTGATTTGATCACTTCTTCCTGAGTAGCGCCCGGATAAAGTTTTAAAGCCTCATCTGCCCTATCGCCATAAAAAGTTTTTAGTTTTTTCGCATAATTTTCGGGTGTTGGCATATCCCCATACATTACTCCCTGGTAAGGTATCTCGGCGGAGTTCCAGCCTGCCAGTAGCGGCACTTTGGCCTGTTCGCCCGCAGCAAAAACTTCATCCGGGGTTTTTAATAGGAAATAGCCATCCACCGTTGGCGAATTTGGCGGCATACCTCGTTGGGAGGCATCCTCGAGCAGTTTGGCAGCCGGTATCGCACGCAAGGCCGCTATGGAAGTAGCACCTAATTTTTGCCCCAGGGTAGCACCATTCTTCTCACCATCGGCCAATGGTATAGCCGGTAAGGTAGGTTTGATCATGGCGCCGCTTTCGCCTATCGCCCCGGCTATCAAGTCTTTAGATAGAGGTGAAGCCATTTGCGCTGATACAGCTATCGAACCGGCAGATTCACCGGCGATAGTAACTCTATTTGGGTCGCCGCCAAAGGCAGCGATGTTTTTTTGCACCCATAATAAGGCGGCATGTTGATCGAGTAAGCCATAATTTCCCGAGGCATGGTGCGGTGATTCGGCAGTCAACTCAGGGTGCGACATAAAGCCGAACACGCCCAAGCGGTAATTAACCGTAAGCGCCACTATTCCTTTTTGCGCCATGCTTTCGCCATCATAGCGGGATTCGGAGCCATCACCGGCTACAAAGCCGCCGCCATAAAAATAAACCAGCACAGGTAGCTTTTCTTTAGCCGATTTTGCGGGCGTCCACACATTTAGGTACAGACAATCCTCACTCATGCTGTCGGCCCGAAAGCCCATATCGCCAAATACTTTTTTTTGCATGGCATTGGAGCGAAAATGGTCAGCTTTTAATACACCGCGCCAGTCTTTTGCCGGCTGTGGTTCTTTCCAACGCAAGTCGCCAACCGGGGGCTGGGCAAAGGGTATACCTTTAAAACTGGCTACCGAAGTTGCCGCGTTGGCGGTTCCTTCCACATCGCCATTAGCTGTTTTTGCTTTGGTTACCTGGGCATTCACTACCGTGCAAACGGTGAGCAGCAATGCCGGTAAAATTAAAAATACTCTTTTCATATCCGGGTTTGATTAGAAATCAATAAATGTTTTTTGATTTTGGTTTATTATTGTAACATTGTGTTACAATAATAAACTGTTATCTTCAATTTAACAAGTATTATATTTTTATTTTCGTAACAAAAACATTGATGAAAGAGCCGGGTATCAGGAACGAAGGAGGATCGCAAGGTGAAGGCTATATGCACGGCCTGGCTATTGACGCGGTGATATTTGGCTTTCACGACCGGCAATTGAAGGTACTGCTGATGCAGTATAAAAAATCCGGTGTATTTGCCCTGCCGGGAGGTTTTATCCGGGATAAGGAAAATTTGAATGACGCCGCTAAGGGTGTGGTATCCATACGCACGGGTTTGGAAAACATCTACCTGGAACAATTTTATGTATTTGGAGACTATGCCCGCTTCGATCCCACCCCCATGAAAACCATTATGAAGGCCAATGGTGTTGAGGCAGGTGATGACCACTGGCTTTTTCAGCGGTTTATTTCGATAGGCTACTACGCGCTGGTTGATTTTACCAAAGTAGTGCCCATGCCCGACCAGATATTTGACGGCTGCGATTGGTACGAACTGAACAATATTCCCCCCTTAATGCAGGACCATAATGCTATTATTCTAAAGGCATTGGAGGCTTTGAGGACCGGCCTCGATAATAAATTGGTAGCCTTTAACCTGATGCCGGAGGAGTTTACACTCGGCGATCTGCAAATACTCTACGAAACCATTTTGGGCAAAAAACTATTGCGCCCCGCCTTTCAACGTAAAATGCTGAGCTTGGGCATATTGGAACGCATTGCCAAAAAATGGACCGGCGGGGCGCATAAAGCGCCGTATTTGTACCGGTTTGTGTAATATTCCCTTATAACTTTCTCAAAGCATTATTATCATTCTGATCCGCTAACCAGCGGATCAGAATGATAAGCCGTAAAATTATTTTTTTATTTTTACAGTACTATGTATTGGATAGTACTAATATTTTACATATGTTTGTTTCGACAAATCAATAACAATGAAAAAAACAAACATCATGGAAAAATTACTGACACTCATACTGGTACTTTGTGTTATCGCGATCATCGCATCATGCGGGATTGGGCAAAGGCATACTACGATTGTTGAAAATGATAACAATCATTACAAGAAAATCGAATACGCTGGTGAGGTACATTTTAACGATAACGGCACCGCTATAGCCAGTATTTCGCATGGCGGCTATGTGAGATATCGCTACGATGACCGTAAGCTGGAAGCTGAAAGTAACGGACGTGGCGGTGTCCGGTATGAATTATATGACGATGGCCACAAAGTCGACCTTGATGAGAATGGTAAAAGGTTTATTGCCGAAGCGGTGAAGGATATGATGAAAAAAGGCCATAATCCTGGCAATAGCAGGTTTTAGAAGTGATAAAATAGTGAGCAGATAACTGCATGTAACCTCAGTTGCCCAGTCAGCGTCTGAGGTTGCATGCCTAAAACTCCATTACAGTTGCAGCTTAATTTTAAAACGCTGCTGGTATTCCTGTTCTTCTTTTTCCTGATGCACGAGCTGCATGAGTTGGTTCACATCATTACCGGGCGAATCATTTGCGGCGCATGGGGAACCCGTGATTTTAATGTTTGGGACCTTTGTAAGGATTGCCTGCTATTAAGGCCCTGGGCCATTATGGCTACTTTCGCCGGGCCAATATTTACTTTTTTGATGCTTTGGCTGGGATGGTACTGGCTGAAATATGGCAGGTCGGTTCAGTACAGATCATTAGGGTTAGTTTTCATTTTGGGGAACATGCAGTTTGGGCGGATGTATATGGCGGCTATGGGTTCGGGGGATGAGGTGTGGGCTTTGAGACATCTTTTTTTAAATGCAGATCATTCCAATGCGCTACTCATCAGGATTGTCGGGTTTGTTATCGTTTCCCTGATTTGCCTGCCGCCCTTGATAGTGGCTTACCAGGCTATCGCCAATAAAAGGAAGGTATTTGTGTTTACAGGTTTTCTTATCATACCCTTAGTTTTGGACACCGTTGTCATATTGCTTTTGTTGAATGGTATTTTAGAGAAAGGGGTATTAACCCAGGTATGGATTATGGGGACGCCTTTGCTGATTACGCTGTGGTTTGTTTTGTGTGTTGTGGTGGTTGGGGGGAGTTTCAGGTACCTGAAACTGTTCGCAAAATAAAACCGGGGCAAGGTGTCATGTTGAGGCACTCGAAACATGCGGGCAAAGGCATCTGCGCTCACCCTTCGAGTGCCTCAGGGTGACACCCCATTTGTTCGATTAATTAATCCCCGATATAATCGTGGTAGCCGTAGCCACATCCAAAGCTGCCAAACTATTATAAGCATTGGTCAGCTTCAGTTCAATATCCGCATTATCCTTATACTTTTTGCGCAGCGTATACCATTTGTAAATCAGTTGCAACTCCGTTTCGGTGTAGCTTACACCTGTGTATTTCTGGATGGTTTTCAGGAAATCGAAATTATAATCAAGAGTGGGTTCTATCATGGTGCCTTCGCCGTAATCGTTCCAGGTAATCAGTTGCAGGTAAGGCAGGCCGCTGGTTTTGGCCAGGTCAAGCGTGCTTTGCAGGGTGCTTGTTCCGTTATGATCGATCACGAATAGCGTATTACCCCAACCGCCCGGTTTGTAAAAGTCTTTAAAACCGGGATAAGCCCCGGCAAAGGCTGTACTTAATGATGGGGTGCGATTTTGGTAAAAGCCCTGCAGATCGGTCAGGTTGGTTGAATTGACCCAGGCGAATTCGCCGCTGCCGCTTGCACCTGTTACTTTTCCCTGGTATTCGAGGGATAACAGGCGCGGTTGGGTGGTAAGACCGGAAAAGGCCTGCTGCCAGTCGGCGGTGGTTTTCATGCCCTGCGGACCGAAGCAAAGCAACAAGGGCTGATTATTCACTTTGATATAACTGCTGGTATTAAAATAGTTGGATTGCAGGTAAGCGAAATCCTCTTTCGCGGCGGCTACGGTATCCGTACCGGTAGCAGATTTCACCTTGCCCAGCGACTGATCTTCATAGCAAATGCCAAACTGCAAGCCCGCATACGGCATCCGCTTAAATAGGGAATCGGCATTGCGTTTTACCAGCGGGTAATCCGCTACGTTGTGCACGCCATACCAGTCCACGATAACGCCATCTATACCGGCATATTTCATCAGCAATAAGTGGTAATCGATCACATCCCTGTCCGAACTGGCGTAAGGGCCTATCATCGGGTAAAAATACGAGGCGATCTGTCGGCGGCCATTGCTTAGAGTAACATCCGGATTTTCATTGGCCATTGTCCAGTGCTGGCCCCAGTTGCCGGTTCCCGAGGTGTTTTTATCTTCAAACCAGGCCATGTAATGCACAAACACCTTTTGCGTGTTGCTTTTAACAACCGGCTTGGCGCCGGTAGTGACCACTACTACCGTAGTATCCGGCGGAGTGATTAGTGGCACGGATGTAGGTGGTTTGGTGCCGCTTTTTGAACAGGCGGAGGATAAAATGGAAATGAGGAATATGGATAGTAGTTTGTGCATTGATATCGATTAAAAAATCAAAATGTCATTTCGAACGAAGAGAGAAATCTTGTACGCCTTGCATAGTCTGCAATTCGTTTGTATAAGATTTCTCCTCGTCCCTCGTTCGAAATGACAATAGTGCGAGGCCGTTTATTTATAACTTTTTACCCCTTTATCTGCCTCCGTTGCCGGTTTTATGCTGATAGCGGCTCCGCCGCCTTTGGCTAATTTCAGGTTCAGTTTGGTATTGGCGTCCACCACGTATTTGCTGATCTTATAGGCTTCAGGATTATCTTTCCAGTCGGCATTATCTGCATCGGCATAAATGGTGGCTATATACTTTTTGCCTTTATCGAGAAAGCTTAATGCCACTGTACTGTTACGGCTGTTTTCGTTGGTTATCGCGCCTATGAACCAGTCTGAGGTACCTTTTGCTTTGCGGGCTATGGTCAGATAATCGCCTGGTTCGGCTTCTAATACTTTTGTATCGTCCCAATCAACCGCTACACCCTTGATAAATTGGAAAGCATCCATGTGCTTTGCATAATTTTCGGGCAGATCGGCAGCCATTTGCAGCGGGCTATACAGGGTAACGTATAAAGCCAACTGTTTAACTAAGGTTGTTTGTACCTGCCTGTTAGGGTCAGCAGTATAGCCTTTTATTTTAAATATACCAGGCGTATAATCCATCGGGCCGCCCATTAAGCGGGTAAATGGCATAATGGTTTCATGCTCGGGTTTGTTGCCCTGGCCAAAGGCGTTGTATTCGTTGCCCCTGCCCGCTTCGCTTGCCATCCAGTTAGGATAGGTGCGCTGCAATCCTGTGGGCCTAACAGGTTCATGGGCATCCAGCATCACCCGGTAATCGGCAGCTTTTTGGGCTACGCGGATATAGTGGTTCACCATCCATTGCCCATCGTGGTGTTCGCCGCGGGGAATGATCTTGCCTACATACCCTGTCTTGACCGAGGTGTAACCAAACTTATTCATAAACCGATAAGCGGTATCCATTTGCCGTTCGTAATCGGTAGCGGAACCAGATGTTTCATTATGCATGATCAGATGCACGCCTTTGGATGTAGCATAAGAAGTTAGCTCCTTTAAATCAAAATCAGGATAAGGCGTCACAAAGCTGAATACGTTTTCCTTCCAGTTGCCAAACCAGTCTTCCCAGCCAACGTTCCAGCCTTCTACCAAAACACCCTGTATACCATTGGCTGCCGCGAAATCAATGTATTTTTTTACATTGGCTGTATTGCCTCCGTGTAAACCACTGGGAATCAGTGCGCCATCTTTTCCAAGCGTATCTGTGTCTTTGGCGTAGCTCCAGGTGCTTTTACCGGTTTGCATTTCCCACCAAACACCTACAAATTTCATCGGCTTTATCCAGGATGGATCTTCAATTTTTGAAGGATCGTTCAGGTTCAATATCATTTTTGACGACAGGATATCTGCCGCTTTATCGCTCACAATAATGGTTCGCCAGGGGCTTTTAAACGGTGCGTGTACATAGGCTTTATTGCCTACCGCATCGGGTACCAGGTTGGCGGTCAACTTGAAAGTACTGTTATCCACATGCAATTGCATGGCGGGGAAATTCACCAAAGCAGCCTCGTGGATGTTGATGTACAGGCCATCAGCTGATTTCATCATCAGGGGTGTTTGCACGGCATAGCGGTCGGGTGCTACCCGGATGGCGATATCGGTAGCTGAATTAACGACCGGCTGATTATCGATCTCACTTATTTTGGATGTAGTGTATTGGTATTCATTGGTATCGTAATCACCCGGTATCCAGAACGTTTTGTGATCGCCTGCCAGGTTGAAGCCTGTTAGCTCATTTGATATCACAAAGTATTTTAATCCGGGCTGCTGTGGAAATTCGTACCTGAACCCTACCCCATCTTCAAATACCCTGAAAATAATATTCAGCAGCCTGTTTGGACTGTTCTTTTGTTTCAGGTGAACGATCACTTGTTCGTAATGATTACGGATGCTGCTTACTTCGCCCCAAACAGGTTTCCAGGTTTCGTCAACCGAAGCACGTTCGGAACCTGTCAATATAAAGTCTTTATCAAAAGGTGTGTCATTGCTTAAAGTAAAACCCATCGTTGATGGTTTGATCACGGCTTTATCACCATAATAAACCGAATAGACTGGCTTTCCTTCCGCATCCAGCATAAACTCAAGTTTTACTTTGTTCATGCCGGCCTTTATTACTTTATTATCCTGTGCTTCAACAGTATGCAGCATGGCCAGGCATAATAAAAATATATATGCTGTTTTCATTCGTGTTATTTAAGTTCCCAGAATGTTTAATGGGCAGTGTTTAAATGTAGATGGAATAATTAAAAAAAGTGTAAAGCCATCTCACCTGCTTTACACTTAATTAATCAACTATTACTAATAACCCGGGTTTTGCTTGATCTTGCTATTTGAATTGATCTCGCTGATCGGGATAGGCCATACATAAGATTTGCTATCGTCAAACGCGATCGGGCCGTTAAGATTAATGGCTGTACCGAAATAGGTTGCTTCGGATTTACCTATGCGCCAGCGGCACACATCAAACCACCAGTGACCTTCGTTAAACAACTCGGCCCAGCGCTCGTAGTAAAGCGGTTTGTTGCCCAAAACCGGGTCACCTATGGCGGATGTTTGTGCGTTCAATGACGGATAATCAATTGCGGATACCGAATTAACAGGAAGATTGTAAGCCCGGCGTTTTACCTTATTGATGTATTCCAGACCGGTGGCATTATCGCCAGAGCCTATAGATGCCTCAGCGTATAGCAGGTACACATCAGCCAAACGCAGCAGGTAAAAGTTCCAGGCATCTGCTACTTCATTGGTAGGGAAGTTACCCTGGCCGCTATTCTCATTGTATAAAGTTGGCGCATATTTCCGTACACTCCAGCCGTAAACATTAGTATTGCCGGCCAAAAAATTAGGTTTGGCACTTGGCGCCCAATTGGTACCGTCAAACTTAACTGAATCGACCCAAGGCTGTAAGGCGTTTACAAACAAACGCGGATCGGCAGTTTTATTGGTACGCACCGCGATGGCATTGGCCTTGTAAACCGGGTCCATTACCTGTTGAGGATTGTTGAATTTTGGGCCGATAGCAGGTTTGTAGTTAGGGTTAGCCACCAGCGCATAATTGCTGCCGATAGAGTAACCAAAGCGCAATACATTTTTATCATGTAGATACTCATTACCATAGCCTAAAGGAAATGCACCGCCTTCTGATCCGTCACCGCCTAATGCCCACGGAGCCCAGATCAAACCATTTATGGAGGTTGAGTTGGCTGCGCCGCTATAGATACCATAACCACCTTTTGAATCAGGGTCAATATTCAGTTCGAACAGTGATTCGGTATTAAATTCATTGGCACTGTTGCCATTAAATGCATCATGATATTGGGTAAATGACATTAATGATTTACCGCTATGCTGAATCACATCCAATAAAGTAGTTTTGGCATTGGTCCAATCCTGGGTAAATACATACGCTTTGCCTAATAAGCCTTTAGCAGCCCATTCGCTAACACGGCCGGCATCGGCACCGCTCCACACTTTATCTTTAAGCAGGGTAGCTGCCTGTTTCAAATCGCCTTCAATAAAGTCCCAGGTTTCCTTTACGGTGCTGCGTGCTACTTGCGTACCAGCCAGGTCCGTAGGGACTTGAGTATACAATGGCAATCCCATTTTATCCCCGCCACCGGCTGATGTGATATAGCTTTCACCAAACAAACATTCGAGCTCGAAGTAATAATAGGCGCGCAGAAAATACGCCTGGCCTAAAATATAATTTACAGCTTGCTCATCGGCAGGCTTGGCATATTTAACATTATACAGGGCAACTGCAGAGATCAAAACATTACAATTTTTAACCCCGGTAAACAATGCCTGCCAGGCATCGCCCGAGTGCGAATTGCTAACGGTTAGATTGGTGTTGGCCATTTCATTCCACGCCTGGTCGCCGTTATAGGCCGAGTTAACCGTATGCATGGAATTGGAAAGCGCCTTTGGTAAAAAGTTGAATCCAAATAAACCGGGGTCGCGCAGGTTAGAGTAACAAGGTGCTAACACGCTTTGAAGATCGCCAACGGATGCCGGATAATTATTGGTACTGTACTGATCAGTAGGACTTGTTTTAAACGGGTCCTTTCTGCAACCGGCAAATATGATAAGTGCCAGCAGTGGTATATATATTTTTTTATACATCTTGATAATTTTTAAAGTGATTATTAAAAAGTAACATCCAGTCCTACTGAATAAATTTTTGTTTGTGGATAGCTTGTTACAGCATCTACACCCTGGGTAGTAACCGAACCATATCCTGTTGGCGTAAATGAGCTGCCCAATTCAGGATCAAGACCGGAGTACTTGGTTATGGTGAATAGATTATTAGCCATCACAAATACCCTTGCTGATTTAACACTCAACTTGCTCAATAAATTGTTGCTGAAAGTATAACCCAACTGCACATTCTTAAGCTTCAGATAGTTTCCGCTCTCTACAAAATAACTATTCACGGATGTGTAGTTCTTATTAGGATCAAGTGTAAATCCGTTTGCGGTAGGTACACCTAAACGGGGCTGAGAAGTTAAACCATTACCACCCAGGAAGGAATCACCGAAAACCTTGCTGGTTGTGTTACCATCTGCAAAAGGATATTGCTCATAAGCCTTTTTACCATTGAATAATTGTACCCCTGCTACACCGTTAAACAGCATGGCCAGGTCGAAATGTTCGTAACCGAAATGAAGGTTGATACCATAAACCAGTTTAGGATTAGGATTTCCGATAATTTGCCTGTCGTTGGCATCAATTACACCATTGGCATCAAGGTCCTGGTATTGCAAATCACCTGCGTGTGCCGTGTTACCATTAACTTTCTGACCAGCTGCTTCAGCATCGGATTTGAATATGCCCAGTACTTTGTAGCCATAAAATGAGCCAAATGGCTGGCCTGCTTTAGTAATGGTCAGCTGCTGGTTTGACATGATATTGAAACCGGCATCACCATTACCATAATAGTTGTAGCCATCATAGAACGCGCCAGTGGCGGTACCGCTCAGGTTGATCACTTTGTTCTTGTTGAAACCGGCAGTTGCGCTGATGTCATAAGTGAATTTGCCTGCATTGTTGCGGTATCCCAACTGAATATCAACACCCTTATTGCTTACTTTACCTACATTAAGCACGTATGGTTGTGTAAAGCCGGTGCTGGTAGGCAATTGAAGCGAGTACAGCATATCCTCGGTGGTTTTGTTGTACCATTCCAGCGAGAAATAAAGTTTGCCATTTAACGCTTCACCATCTAAACCGATATTGGTTTCGTGTACTGTTTCCCAATGAACCGCGGGGTTAGGTATCTTGGTAAGCGAGTTGGCGATAATAAGCGCGCCGCCCGGCGAAAAATTTTGCCCGCCGGCAGAAATGCCGGATGCGGAATTAAATTGCGAGTAAGATGATACGAAACTATAGATCGGGATATTACTGTTACCCAATGAACCATAACTGGCCCTGAATTTCAGGGAGCTGATAACCGGGAAGTTTGCTTTAAAGAATGGCTCTTCACTGATCGTCCAGCCTATTGATCCGGCAGGGAAAACACCTTTCTGTTTGGCGGGGCCGAATTCGGTAAAGTTAGCATCCTGCCTGATGGAACCCGACAGGTAGTAACGACCATTGTAGTTATAATTGACACGACCAAACTGTGATTTGATCAATCCATTAGCATCATAATGTCCAAAAGTGGCTAAAGCTGATGCCGATGTTTGCACAAAAGAGTAACCTGGTAATCCTACTGCAGTTTCAGAAGCACCTATGTTATTAAAAGTATTGGTGATCTGCTCGTAACCTGCCAAGGCGCTGATATTGTGCTTGCCGAAGCTTTGGTTATAACTCAACACGTAGTTGGTAAGCAACTGTGTGCTTTGCAGAGAAGATTTGGTAAGCATATTGGTTGATTGCGCAACCGGGCCGAAATTAAACGCGTTCTGGAAATAATCCTGCGATTCCAGGTAATAGTTGTACCCGAAGGTGCTGCGGAAATCCAGGTGAAGCGGCAATTTTACATCTACATAAAAATTCGACTGCAAATTATTCTTCACATTTTGAGCCATCGCCGATTGTATCGCACCATAAGGATTAGGTCCCGAAAAAGCCAGGCCATTGTAGCCTGTAGGCTCGGTTCCATAATTGCCATTACTGTTGTATATCGGAATGATAGGCTGTGTTCTGAAAGGGGCGTTGTGTATATCAGCCTGGGCGCCTATCGGTGGCGATGTGATGCGTTGCGATATACCTAATTGCTCGCCTATGGTGATGTATTTACTTAATTTGTAGTCGGTATTGATACGCGCACCGCCAATGTTTGAATAGTTTTTGATCAAAATACCAGATTGCGCATTGTAAAAACCTGATAAGAGATAATTTACAACGGGCGATGAGCCGGTAATGGATAAGTTGTAATTCTGCTCATTGGCATCGCGGTATAAGGTATGTACCCAATCCGTATTGGCCAGGGTGTCTAACTTGGTTGCACCGGCAAAAAAGGTGGGGTTGATAATATTTTCCAATTTGATAAAATCATCCTTTCCCAGCAACTCAACCAATTTAGGTTTGCTTTTGCCATACCGTGCGCTGAATGTTATGGCAGGCCCGCTATTTAAGCCGCTACCTTTTTTAGTGGTGATCAACAAAACACCGCCTGCACCTGCCGAACCGTAAATGGCTGCTGAAGCAGCATCTTTCAAAATTTCGATACTTGCTATATCCTGCACATTCAGGCTGCTGATATCCGGTACGCGTACTCCATCAACAATGTATAAGGGAATGGCCACATTGAAAGATGATACGCCCCGTAACACAATGCTTGGAGCAGCATCCGGCGCACCCGAACTTTGGATCACATTAACACCGGCAACGCGGCCCTGTAATGCCAGTATCGGGTTAGTTATAGGCTGATCTTTAAAAACATCGCCTTTAACAGAAGCAACTGAACCGGTTATGTCCCTTCTCCGCTGGGTACCATAACCTATTACCACCACTTCATTCAAGGTTTGCTGGTTATCAACAAGGGTTACGTTGATGGTGGTTTGGCCGCCTACCTTTATTTCCTGCTTTGCAAATCCCACCATGGTAAATACCAGCACATCACTACTACCTGCAGTAAGTGTGTATTTTCCATTAACATCGGAATTTGTGCCTCTTGTTGTTCCCTTTACGGCAACAGTTGCCCCGGGAAGTCCTTGTCCTGTTTGGTCGGTAACTTTACCGCTTACTGTAACATTCTGTGCTATGGCCCAGGATGATATCAGCAAAAACAATGGACAAAAAAGTAATTTTAGTAATTGTTTTTTATACATAATGTTTAGATTTTTTAGGTTGTTGATTGATATTTAATTGGTTGTTGATTGCAAGAATTATTGCGGCAAGGCATCTAACCCGAAAGCCAATGCATGGTAAAATGCTGTTCATCAGTAATGCTGGTATGCCATAAATGGCGTACAGAAAAACAAACTAACAGTGGAGCTGGTCCCTGGTACAGTTTCATAAATCAATAAGAGTTAGCAGGTAATTGGTTTATAATATTGGCAAATGCTAAAACAGATTTCAGCCGGTTGCTAATACCATATCAAAGAGAGGTGATAAAATTGCGGGCAGCAATTTTCAAAGGTAAAATATAAACGAGGTGAGTATTTTACAAATCGTAAAACACTCATATACAGCATATTAATCAATTGATGAATACCCGGGAATATAAACTGTATATAACAGGAAGATAAAATATTTTGACAGTTTAGAAGGCTTTAATAGCCATGATGGCCTCTTCAAACTCGTCGTTGGATATCATCGACTTGCTTTTGATGCGTGCTTTGTAATTGTAAATGGTGTTAACTGAATACTCCAGGATGTTGGCGATCTTCTCGGTATCGTGAATACCCAGCCTGATGAGGGCGAATATCCGCAGGTCTGTATTCATTAATTGGTTGGGTAAAAGTTTCACCTGGTGCTCTTCATCGAAAAAGGAATTGTAGGTGCAAACAAAGTTGGGGAATATCTTAAGGAAGGCTTTATCGAAATTGATAAACAGTTCCTCGCGCTCCTTGGTCAGGTTAATATTGTTGACGATGATGCGAATATCTTCGAACCTTTTTGTAGTGAGCTTATTGTCAACTGAACGCTTAAACTTCTCCAGCTTATTAATGTATTCGGATATCAGGTTAAAATAGTAACCTATATACTCTTCTTTTATTTTATCTGCTTCGTTTAGCTTATCTACACTTTCCTGCAGGTTATGGTTGGCTTCGAGAATGATCTTATCGGCAACCCTTAGTTTACGCAGTTGCTTATAGATGATAACGGCAAATACTACTACAATTATTGAAAGCACTGTTAATGATGAGGCGTATAAGAATAATACCCGGCGCTGCTCCTCTACAGAATTAATACGCTCGCTGGCTATCACCGGGAGGATGGCACTTACCTGTATCTTGCGTTGCCTGGCGCCGTAATATATGGCATCATCCATAGCCTGCTTGATAAAAACATAGGCATTTTTGGCATCACCCTGTTTATGCAGCAATTGCGCCAGGTTGAGCATAGCGGCAGCCTCTTTGGTGGACGACCGGATATCAGCCATTGCCGCTAACGCGAGTAAACTGATAGCGCTGTCCGGTTCGTTTTTTCGGATATAAATATCGCTGAGCGTGGATGTGGTTACCGCAAACTGGTGATCGGTTAAATGAAACCGTTTCATAAGCAATTGCAAATTGCCTATCGCCTTATCTATATTACCTGTTTTAAGGTATTTTAAGCCATCATAGTATATATAATCAAATGAATTGGCTTTGCATAAGGTAGCGCCAGAATCGATATATTTCATGGCGCGACTATTATAAATGGGCGAATAATAATTGTCCTTATCAAAATCGGCCAGGTCATAGTAGGTGCGGGCCGTAAGAAAATAATATTCCCGCCGCTCCGTATCGGCCAGCAGTTTTACATTTACTGTACTCAGCGAATCGAAAGTTTCTTTAAACATTCCTGATGAAAGCAGGATAAATCCCAGTTTGATCTTACCGTAAGCAATTTTGGCTGGGTCTTTTAACAGGCGGCCCACCTGTTGCAACTTTTGGGTATAACTAAAGGCCTCATCGTAATTAAAAGACTTATACTCGTTATACAGTTTTAGGTAGATAGCATACCGGGTATTGAGGTTAAGGTTATCGTCCTGGTTCAACAGGCTTTTCAGGTGATCAATCCTTTTGGTTTTTTCTGCATCATACTGTTTCTTTTTATCCAGAACAGTATTTAATTTATTCAATAAGCTATCATAACCCTGGCCGGCAAACGCTGCGTTGAACAGCAATAAAAAGGGGATTAAAACCAGCAGTCGCTTCATTTAATTGTTAATCAGGCTAATAAGCTTTTTGGATATTATAATTGATTACCGCCCCAATATAAATTAAGCGCAGTTATTGATATTCTAAAATTATAAAATAAATTCTAAAAGTAAATTTAAATCAGCAGGATTTAATGATAAGCGATAAAACCCAAGGATAAGACGGGATTGTGGTGTGGATTGTGACAGCTTATTTGGTTTTGTTGTTGGGTAGTACGCAGGGTCCTCTTCGAGAGACCCTGCGGAGACAGAAATATTAAACTTTAACTGCCTTCTTTTTGTTAGAATAGGCTTCCTTTAAAAGGGCAACCAGGGTATCCAGTTTCATAGGCTTGGAAATATAATTATCCATACCATTACTGAGGCAAATATCCCGGTCTTCGGCCAGCGCGTTCGCTGTCATGGCTACTATGTATGGCTGCTGGATATTTAACTTGCGGATATTCTTTGTGGCTTCAAACCCGTCCATTTCGGGCATCTGGATATCCATTAACACTACATCGTAGTGTTGTTCGGATACTTTATTTAAAGCCTCGAGGCCGTTATTCGTGATCACAGCATTATAGCCCAGTTTTACCAGGATGCGTTCAATCAGCTTTTGGTTGACTGGATTATCTTCCGCTACCAAAATATTTATCGGACATTCTGCCGCGAAACCAGGATTAAGTACGCTGCTTTGTCTTTCTTCGGCCTGTACTACTTCCTTGCGGTCTCCCAGTTCGGTACAAATACTCTTTAATAACTGGTTCTGTTTAACCGGTTTGATCAATACCGCTGAGAATAGCCCGGGATAATTCTTCCTGTTGGTATCGCCTATAGAGCTTAATATAATTACCGGCACGGGCTTTTGCATGGCCTTGATCGATTTTGCTAAGCCGGCGCCATCAATTTCGGGCATTTCCATATCAGAAATCACCAGGTCAAAATGCTCACCCGCGGCTAAAATTTCCAAAGCCTGGTGTGCAGATGAACAAGTAACCGGGATAAGCTTCCATTGCTCCAGCTGAGATCTTAAAATAGTAAGGTTGGTTTGGTTATCATCAACCACCAATATCTTTTTACCCTGCAAATTTGCAATGCCTGATAATAATGGTGTCGCCGAAGCTACCTTGGTGCTTGTTTTGGCCTTGATGGTAAAGTTAAAAGTTGAACCCTCACCTAAACGGCTTTCCACCCATAAATTTCCGTTCATCAGGGTAACCAGGCGCTCGCTGATGATGAGGCCTAAACCTGTACCACCGTATTTACGTGTGGTTGATGAATCAACCTGCGAAAATGCCTGGAATAAGCTTGAAAGTTTTTCATCAGGTATGCCTATACCTGTATCTTTTACGCTAAAGCCTATTTCCAGTTCGCCATCAGAAACTGCCTTCGAAAGGAAAACCTTTATAAATACCTCACCTTTCGAGGTGAATTTTATCGCATTATTGATCAGGTTGATAATTACCTGCTTAAGGCGCAGACTATCCCCTATCACAAAACGAGGAAGGTTGAAATCGATCTGATAGATCAGGTCAAGGTGTTGTTCGGCGGCTTTTTGTGAGAACATATCCATGATCTCTTCAATACTTTGGCGCAGCTCAAAATCCTCTTCCTCAATATCCATTTTACCGGATTCTATTTTGGAGAAATCCAGTATATCGTTGATCACATTCATCAGGCTATCGCCGCAATTGATGATGGTTTCTGTATAATCGCGCTGCTCCTCGTTCAGTTTAGTTTCTGAAAGCAGGGATGCCATACCGATCACACCGTTCATCGGCGTCCTGATCTCGTGGCTCATGGTGGCGAGGAAGATACTCTTGGCCTGGTTTGCCTTATCGGCTTCCTGGCGTGCCTGGTATTCCTGGTTCTTCTGATCCTGTAATTCTTCAGACTGGGCCTGCAATTCTTCATTCAGCGATTGCATTTCTTCCGATTGGGAAAGCAGTTCTTCATTCACTGACTGCAACTCTTCTGATTGTGCCTGCAACTCTTCGTTCATCGCCTGCAAATTCTCAGATTGTTCCTGTAATTCATCCGACTGGCGCATTACCTCGGCGGTACGCTCTTTTACCTGGCGTTCCAACCTTGCTTTTTGCTGGGTTATGCTGCGTACCCTGAAACGATATATGCCGTAAACACAACTTATCACAAAAACAGCTGTCAACGTCCTGAACCACCACGTTAACCAAAATGGTGGAACGATAGTCACTTTTAAGGTTAATACCTGCGGCGACCATTTACCTGCACTGTTTTGGCTTTTCACCTTAAACACATAATCGCCCGGAGGGATATTGGTATAAACAGCTGAATTTTTATCTTCTACATAGTTCCAGCTTTTATCAAAATTTTCCAATATATAGGCATACCGTTTTTTATTGGGCGACAAATAATCCAGTGAAGCGTATTCGAAAGAAATAACAGATTGATCGTGAGTAAGGCTGATCGACTTCGCTTCTGAAATATCTATTTTCAATGGCGAGGGGTCTTTATCATTCTTGGCAGCTTCAACAGTTTTATTAAATATCTGGAATTTTGTTAAAACCAATTGCGGCTTATAGGGTGCCTCGGCAACCTGCCCGGGGAAAAATGAATTGAAACCATTTACTCCTCCAAAATAAAAAGCGCCTGTGCTGCTTTTAAAAGAGGAATGTTGTTTAAACTCATCGCCTTGTAAGCCGTCTTCCGTAGTGAAATTTTTAAAAATATTGGTTTTGGGATCATACATTGATATCCCATTATTGGTACTAACCCATAACTGCCCTTTATCATCCTCCAAAATAGCTTGTACAAAATCGTTTGCCAATCCATCTTTAGTTTTAAAAATTGTAAAATGATGGGTAATGGGGTCAAAAAGATCAAGCCCGCCTAATGTGCATAGCCATATATTACCCTTATGGTCCTCAAGCAAATCGAGAACAGTATTATTACTTATGCTGTTCTTTTTATCATCATGCAAAAAGCTTGTGAAATTGCCTGTTTTAGGATCGAAAAGGTCAAGACCGCCATCATTGGTTCCTATCCATAAATTGCCTTTACTATCGCTTAGAAGCGAATTGATCCTATCGCTGCTCAAACTTTTAGGGTCGTTATCCTTATGCTTATAGTATATGAAGCTTTTTGTTTCAGGCTGATATAAGTTAAGTCCATCGCCAAATGAGCCGAGCCAAAGTTTGTTATCTTTTGATTTAGCAATGGCATATATATTATTTCCACTAATACTGGACGGATCTTTAGGGTCATGTTTAAATGTCCGGAATTTCCTGGTTCCCATGTCCATAACGCTAACCCCGTTACCCCATGTCCCTATCCACAAATTCTTTTGGTCGTCTTCTTTAATATCCAATATATTATCGCCGGATATTCCGCTTTTGTCAGAATCGCTATGTTTATACCTGGTAAAGCTGCTTGTTTTCATATCAAACATATTCAAGCCTCCACCATCAGTCCCTACCCACAATTTATGATTACTGTCTTCAAAAATGCTCAGCACAAAATCATTTGAAAGGCTGTTTGGTGATGAACCATGTTTAAAATGCATAAAAGCATTTTTATTTTTCTTGTATAAGTTAATACCGCCGCCAAATGCGCCTAACCAAATGTTGCCCGACCTGTCATTTAATATAACATCTACCGAATTGCTGGATAAGCTGCTGTTATCCACATCATCATGAAAATAATTAAAAAATTGATCCCATTCGTATTTATAGATACTTAAGCCTCCATTCTCTGTCCCTATCCATAAATTATGATTTTCGTCTTCAGTAATGCTTTGGATACTGTTATGTACCAATGAATTAGTGTTATGCGGGTCATTAACAAAATGGGTGAAAGTGCCCGATTTTTCATTATAAAGGTTAAGGCCCGCTTCCTGAGTTCCTATCCACAGGCGGTGCCCGCTATCTTCAAAAATGGTTCTTATCTTGTTTCCCGAAAGGGATCTCTTATCATTGAGAACGTTGCGGAAACTGGTGAAAGTATTATTCTTTGGGTTAAATACGCATACTCCGTTTTTTGTTGTACCTATCCATATATTATCCTTGCTATCCTGGTAAACTGTCACCAGTTCATTGTCACTCAGGCTACTCGGATTGTTCTTATCATGCAGGTAATGGGTCCATTTACCTGTTTTCGGATCAAATAAATTTAAACCGTCCTGTTCGGTTACAGCCCATAGCTTACCCGACTTATCGAAAATAATTTTGCTTACTAAATCACTTGAAATACTGTTCCGATTTTTTTCATTATGAAGATAACGATGAAAACTGTTGGTTTTCCTGTTGTATTTATTTAGCCCACCACCTAATGTAGCTACCCATAAATTCCCCTCCTTATCCTCAATTATATCACCAATAGCATTATTGCCTATGCTTGTTGTGTCCTTAGTATCATTTCGGAATATTTTAAATTTATAGCCATCATATCTGTTTAACCCATCGCCGGTCCCGATCCAGATAAATCCACGGCTATCCTGCAATATACAGCTGGGGTTAAGCTCCGAAAGTCCATTGGTAGTACCAAAGTGATCAAAATGCAATTGCAGATTTTGGGCGAATAAGCAAGTTGATACCATCAGTAAAATGATGGTAAATAAATATTTCATATGCTTCATTAAAACAGGTATAATCATTTATTTGAGTTAACCATTATTATGAATAAAGTTCTTATAATCAGCTTTTAATGGCGATAGCCTACAATTGTTTATAATTATTCACTTTTACGTAGGCCGGGCTCTTTTAGTTATACTATTTTAACGCTGTATTTATGTTGTATATCTGTCCGGTTGACGCATAAAGCGGGCAAAGCGTTAAAAATTTATTACTATTACCAAATGAAAAGGGAGATAGAAAACAGGGAAGATATACAGTTGCTGGTTGAAGATTTTTACCGAAAAGTAATGGATGATACTGTTATCGGGGGGATATTCGGGGATGTGTTATTTTTTAGCTGGGATACCCATATCCCTATCATGATCGGTTTTTGGGAAACCATGCTGCTGGATAAGGTTAGCTATAAAGGGAATACCATGCGTGTGCATATCGACCTTAATAAAAAGCACCCTTTAACGCCGGAACATTTTAAGCAATGGAAGAAATTATTTTTTGAGACGCTGGATGAGCACTTTACCGGGCCAAAGGTATTAGATGCAAAAAAACGTGTGGAGGCGATGGAAACGCTGATGCAGATCAAAATAGCCCAAAGCAATAACCCCAACTTTATTCAATAATCCCCCTTCCTAAAAAACCTTGTTAAATTACATTTGTGTTGTAATAACGCTATCGTTTAACCTAAATCTACCGATGGCTAGGCATCAAACGCCGATGAACTCCTTTTTTTAACCGATTTGGCGCTCTTTAAAATACTGAAAGCCAGCAAAATGGCAGTTGACGACTAAAATCAGGCGTTCGTCTACACCTATACGGAGATGGTCTAATTCATTTTTTGGATGAGAAAATTGTACGTTGATTTGGACATTGAAAGCAACAAACAAATCAAACACAACATCAAAATATTAAGAAAATGAAAAAGTCAATCCTCACCATCGCAATCGCTTTATCAGCAGTATTCGGCATCAGCCAATCAACTAAAGCAGCAACCGGCAGCACCGAAGAATTTACCACTTTAACAGAAGTGAGCCATATCAACAAAATTGAGATACACGGCAATGTGGAACTGTTTGTATCAGACGGCACAGCCGACCAGGTAAAGGTATATAACAAGTATTATGCAGAAAGCGCATTGGTACAAGATCAAAACGGCTTACTGCGTGTTTCATCATACACGGCTAAAAAACTGGTAGTTTGGGTTACTGCAACTGACCTGCAAAACATTTCGGTATATGACAATGCCGAAGTAAAATCATTCGGTAAGCTATCTGCCCTGGATCTGGATGTAAAGCTATATAATAACGCTTCGGCACAACTGAACATGGATGCCTATAAAACTACCATTACTTTAAATGACCATGCCAAAGCGGATCTTAGCGGAAACGTAGCTGAAAGCGCTGTACATTATGACCGCGCTACATCGGTTAACACCACTATCCTGGTTGCCGCACACCTGGTTAAAACTTTAAATTTTGATGCAAGAGACATCAGGGATGCTGTTGAATTCGTATCGTTGTAAATAAAAGCCCCTATTAAAAGTCCTGTTTTGGAAATCCGAAACAGGGCTCTTTTGTTTATAAAATTATATGGCAGGGAAATCTTAATAGGCGTAAGCAATCAAACCAAAATTTCGCTAAAGTTAAATAGCTTGTGTTATAGTGTATTAATGAAACCAATAAGCTACTTTTGGCCGTCAATTGATAAATAATTTAACCCTAAATCTTAATTGCATGAAAAAATCAATACTATTATTTTTACCGCTTTTTGCATTGCTTGTTCTATTCTCCTGTAAAAAAAGCTCAAAGTCCTCAATAAATACTGTTGGTACCATTACTGCCACAATTGATGGCAACCAACAAACTTTTAATGTGGGAGCCACGGCGCAGCTTCAAAACAACGGCGGTTCAAACTCTTTGTCAATCATAGGTGTACAGGGTTCGGGGAATAGTAACTCCTTAATCATGTTAGTAACAAATAACGGTCCGATTACAACCGGTACCTATACAGGTGCGGACTCAAAAGCCAATTTGAGTTATACCACTACCAACAGCCTTATTTATCAAAATGATGACAGTGATGTTAATTCAAACGCTACTATAGTAATCAGTTCTATTACCAGTACTAACGTACAGGGTACATTTAGCGGCAAGCTTGTATTGATCACCGGCAACGGCGCTGCTACAGCAACAATTACCAGCGGGACATTTAACCTGGCTGTTCAGTAAACAGATATTTTATCATTACCTTAATAAAAAAAGGCCCTGGAATATCCGGGGCTTTTTTATTTGGATCGTTGATCTAAGGTGATTAGTACCGCTGATTCTTGAATGATTATTTTGATTACGCTGATTTAAATCAGCCAAATAAAATATTCACGGTAATAATTCAATCAACGTAATCAGCGGTTAAGCCACCACTGCATTTTTATTATACTTATTGCGATAATCAATAGGCGGCATGCCGGTTATCTTTTTAAATACATCCCTGAATGCTTTGATATCGGTGTAGCCCACATCATACATCACATCATAAATAGGTTTCCGGCTGGATTCGAAGCTCTTTTTGGCAGCTTCTATCTTTACCCGCTGTATGTATTCGATCACGGTATTGTGCGTGGATTTTTTGAAGCGACGCTCGAAAGTACGGCGCACGATGGCGAATTTGTCAGACAGGTGGTCGACTGTCAGTTTATTCTTAAAATTTTGTTCGATATATTCCTGTGCATTTTTAACCACTTCGTCCTCGTGATCTTTTTGCCCCCTGAAAATGGTGAATGGCGATTGATCGTTACGGCCCATATCGATCACAAAATATTTGGAAGCCAGTATAGCCATCTCCCTGGTGGTGTATTTCTCAACCAAATATAAAAGCAGGTTCCAGTAGGAATTTGCACCGCCGCTTGAGTACAGGTTACTCTCTTCGGTGATCACTTTCTCATCAACTAAATCAACTTTGGGAAACATATTTCTGAATTCGTTGGCGAACAACCAATGGGTGGAGCATTTTTTACCATCAAGCAAGCCTGTGGATGCCAGCAGAAAGGCCCCCAAACATAAGGAAGCTACCTCGGCCCCCCGTTTATATTGCTGCACTATCCAGGGCAGCAGTTCGCGGTTCAATTGTATCGC
This sequence comes from Mucilaginibacter sp., assembly GCA_035489035.1. Taxonomy (GTDB): domain Bacteria; phylum Bacteroidota; class Bacteroidia; order Sphingobacteriales; family Sphingobacteriaceae; genus Mucilaginibacter. The sequence goes on along the minus strand of DATHKT010000034.1, from coordinate 9,196 downwards.
GGCCCTCATATCGCCGCTCAACGGCGGGACTATGATCAGATCAGTTTTTTTTACTTCGTCAAGTAACAGGTCGGTATTTATGGAAAATGTTCCCCCATTAAATTTCACTTCCTTGCTAAGCCCTACCAACTGCACATTGAATAATGGCGGTTTCCCTGCACTTTTTAAAAACTCGTTCACCGCGCTGAACATATAACGCGGATCGGCCACCCCCTGCAGAACGGCACTTTCTGGAACTAATATGGATACTGTTTTCATAGATCGATTTAGTTTTTTGATACTATGTTATTTCGAACGACGGTGAGAAATGACATAGGTTTATAAAATTAATAAATCCTTGTCGCAATCAACCCTTCATATTGTCGGATTTACGCATTTTATAACTGGTTTATTGCCACTAATTTGCATCAATCAAATTAATAAACCAAATAGCTGTAAATAAAAACATAAATAACCCAAATATGAGCAAGCCCATTTATGATGAATTAAAAGATACCGGTAGCGAATTAAAGCAGGTATTATCTTCATTTGCACAAGAGGATATCAATAAAGTTCCCTTCGCCGGAAGCTGGACAGCCGGGCAGGTTGCCGAGCATGTATTGAAATCGGCAAGCGGCGTGCTGGCCAACGTGAACAGCGATGTTCAACCTACTGAACGGAACCCCGAAGAACACGTGAAAATGCTGAGTGATGCGTTTTTAAATTTTGAGATCAAAATGAAATCGCCTGATTTTATTTTGCCAACTGATGAACCAAAAGAGAAAACCACATTACTTAATTCATTAAGCCATACCATCAACAATTTGGAGCAGGCTGCCCGGACCGAAGACCTGTCGGCCACCTGCACGGCGTTTGAGATGCCGACAGTAGGCGCGCTCACGCGGATAGAATGGCTATCGTTCGCTAATGTCCATACCCTGAGGCATATTCATCAACTAAAAAATATCAAACAAGCTATAGATCAGCATAAAAATTAATAAATTACGTAACCCAATTTAAACCAACCACAAAATGGCAGTACAATTAAATTCTTATTTGAACTTTGACGGCAAGGCTGAGCAAGCATTCAATTTTTATAAGTCCGTATTTGGCGGAGAATTCTTGACATTCCAGCGTTTTAAGGATAATCCGATGGGAGCAAACTTGTCGGCGGCGGATGGTGAGAAAATATTGCACGTTGCCTTACCTATTGGCAATAATGGCGTGGTATTGATGGCAAGCGATACATTGGAATCAATGGGGCAAACCTGGAAACCCGGAAATGAATTTACCCTATCGCTACACCTGGACAGCATAGAGGAAGGGCAAAAATATTTTGACGCCCTTGCAGCCGGGGGTGTGGTAGGAGCTCCTTTTGAGAAAGCTTTTTGGGGCGCCCACTGGGGTATGCTCACCGATAAGTTCGGTATGAAATGGATGGTAAGTTATGATCCTAAACCAACTACATAAAATCGATGGTTATGAGCACAAAAACAACAAAAATAGTTTACTGGGTATTGCTGGGGCTGTTTTGCCTTTTCCATGTTGGTGATGCCTGGGGCGGTTTAACCAAACAACAAGCGGGCATTGATGCCATGCATGAATTAGGTTACCCTGTTTACCTGATGACTTTTTTAGGCGTGCTGAAATTATTGGGCGTGGTGGCTTTACTGCAAAACAAATTTACGCGTATCAAAGAATGGGCCTTCGCCGGCTTTTCCTTCACTTTGATTGGTGCTTCGGTATCGCGCGTTGCTACTCACGGGCCGGTAATATTTATTATTTTACCACTGGTGCTTTTGGCCATACTTTTTGTCATCTATTATCTGTGGCGAAAGTTGGAGCAGGCTCCCGTCGTATAAACATTGTGCTTCCGCAGGGTCCTCTATGAGAGACCCTGCGGGGACATAACCCCTACCTCCCCTTCCCCGGGGAAGGAATCGCACATGCCTTTGCTCATTTTTATTTCTTCCGAACACCAACAAGGGCGAGGATTTTAAGCAGCATGTTCAAAATCCTATTACCATTTTACTAATTTTGATGTGAAATGGGAAAGGATTATTTAGATAGCGCCATCAAGCAATTTGAATATTATAAGATGCTGGGCGAAAAGGCCATGGAGCAATTGCCGGATGAAAAACTGTTCTGGCAGTATAATGAGGAGAGTAATAGCATTGGCACCATCGTGAAACACCTTTGTGGCAATATGCTTTCGCGGTGGACGGACCTGATGACCAGCGATGGCGAAAAGGAATGGCGCCACCGGGATGCTGAATTTGAGAATGATATCAAAAGAAAAGATGAGTTACTTAAAAAATGGAACGAGGGCTGGCAATGCCTGCTGGATACCCTGCGCGGGTTAAATGCCGATGACCTGCAAAAGATCATCTATATCCGGAACCAGGGGCATACGGTTTTGGAAGCCATTAACCGCCAGCTGGCGCATTACCCTTATCACATTGGGCAGATTGTTTATATCGCTAAAATGGTATCAGGCAATAATTGGAAAAGCCTGAGTATCCCGAGAGGAAATTCAACTATTTACAATGCTGAAAAATTCTCTGCACCCAAATCGAGACAGCATTTTACGGATGAGATTTTGAAGAAAGATAAAAAACAACCGTGATCTTATTACCCACCCATTACATTTTCATATACCTCATCAAACGGCTTTCCTTTATGTTGCTGCCAAACCTTTGAGAACTTTATTTCGATATTTTTTAGAAGCTGGATACACAGCTGCTTGTCATCCTCACTAAGCTCTTTTGTCATCATTGAGGCTACTTTTCGCATCCTCATCATACAAAGCTCTATTGCTTTTAAGCCTGCAGGGGTGAGTTCGACACGTTTTGAGCGCTTATCATCCTGGTCATCATACTCTTTTACCAGGTTTCTTTTCTTTAGCCTGTTCAGCATATCTGTTCCGCTGGATAGTTCGAATAAATTAGCATAAATAATATCCGTTTTCCGGGGGCTCCCCTCCTGCTGTATGGTAAGCAGCATCCCAAATTCTTCTACCTGGTTTAAACCCGTCTCCTCCAGGGCGCTGTTAGCATAGCTCATATTCATCTTATTGATCCGCCCGATCATTTTAAGCAAAAGCCCTTCGCTAGTGGGCGGAACAACCCCGCCTGTAAGCGGGCCTTTTACTTTCTGCTTTTGGTGACTGGCGAGGTAATGCCTGCAAAAATCGTCAATATTCGCGTTGGGGTGTTTAGCCTCAAAATTACCCCATTCGTTTACCAGCTTTACTGTTTTGTTCATGTTATTTACTCCGGTTACGCAGCAAAGATAAAAAAATTGCTCCGTAATTTGTTTTATTCCGTAAACGTATTACATTTGCATATAATGATTCGTAATTGAAGTAAATTTAATATATCCCTATGAACTCACAAACACTTTTGCAGGTATTACTGGTATTACATATCACCGGGTTTACCATTATGGCAGGCACCGTAGTTGCCGACACCTCGATCTACATCCGACTGAAAAAATATTTTATTGCCGATAAAGGCAAGGCATTAACGATGCTTGAAAGCGTTGCGGCATTTCCGGCTCTGATAGGCGCCGGCGCACTCTTGTTAATTTTAACAGGTATCGGGATGGTTAGTATCCTTCCTGTTTTTGCGGGGATGATCTGGTTCAGGATAAAAATGATCCTGGTGGTGGCCATCATCATAAACGGGGCTGTAATAGGCAGGCGAATCGTACTCAGGCTAAAAAAGTTGCTTGTTGAAAATGCCCATAGTGGTGATGAAGCAATAGAAGTGATCAAGGGCAAACTGAATATGATCTATGTATCCCAACTATTGCTTTTCCTGGTCATATTTATTTTAAGCGTTTTCAAATTCTGATCTGCCAGTTATTTAAAATTTAAACAGTATGAAAATCGAACAAACAACACCCGCCCTTAACCTACTCGTTATGGGCGCAAACGGCGGGATAGGCAAACACGCCGTGGAACTGGCTCTTAAGGCCGGGCACCATGTTACTGCGTTACTGCGTAATCCGGCCAAACTGCCTCTTACACATCCCAACCTGGAGATAGTAAAAGGCGATATTATGCAGCCTGGAACTTTTGAAAAATACCTGGAAAACAAAGACGCGGTAATATCCGCCATAGGTGTAAGCGGAGGGTTATTCGGCGATAAGCCTACAACGCTTTATTCGCAAGGTAATGCAAATCTTTTGCAGGCGATGAAGAAGGCAGGGGCAAAACGCGGCTTCTTTATTTCGGCATCTGCCATAGAAATAAGCCCGGCACTGCCTTTTTATGTAAGGTTTGCCGCAAAATATATTATACAAAAGCTATTAAGGCATATGTATGCCGACCTGAGGTTGATGGAAAAAATGGTAAAAGAAAGTGATATCAACTGGACCATTGTGCGCCCGCCTCAACTAACTGATAAACCGGAAACGGGCCATTATCGTATTGCTATCAACTGTTTTCTGAAAGATTGCCTGAGTATCTCGCGCGCTGATGTTGCACATTTTATGATCAACAACATAACCGATGAAGCAACTTACAGATCGACTATTGAGATTGGTTATTAGGTACAGGATACTGCATGTGATCAAAACAATATTTCTGAAACGAAAGATGAATTAGTAATGAAAAAGATAAAATAATATACTTGTCGGTAAGCTTAGTTTTTTGCTTCCGCAGGGTCTTTGAGCGAACCTGCAGGGATTATTTTTTTATATTAATTATTATATTATAAAAAAAATGTAATTTTAATATAGTAAAATAATAAGTTTCTATTCACCTAAACCCACATTTTTATGAATCATTCTGATTTTGATTACCCCGAAATTTACAACGGTTTGCAAGATGTCATTGTTGCTGATGAAAAATTAAGCGCGATGGGCAGAAATGAGATGCTTAGTCCATTATGTCAAACCATTATGAAGTACCACCTGGAAGATACAGTTGGTATAAGACTATTGCATAACCATAACCAGATCAGCCAAAATGAGGTGATGCTGGAAAAGGAAGAGGTAGATGATAAAGGCGCCTACTGCCTGACAACGGTAGCCGTGGATGGGCCCGGAAACATAGGCTTCCCCAATAGCTGGAAGCTCGAGAATGGTCGTTATTTCCCTTTAGAGTTTTCAACGGACCCGCTTGTTATGAACGAAACGGATAAATTTATCGGCAAAGAGGATTTCATGACGGAATTTAATGATAACCTGGAAATGCTCGGTGTTACCAATATCCTTGGCCCCTGTGTTTTAGGACGAATGTTTTATGAAAAACGGAAGCCGCTGGAGCAGGAGGTATTGCTGGTTGAAATAACCGATGAAAAAAGACGCGCGAATATTTTGAAGTATTATCCCAGTAACGAAATAAAAGTAGATAAACTCATACAAACCGTTTGGATGGCAACCGCCGGGAAAGATTATACCGAAAATATTTCACTGGCCGAAGCGATGCAAACCTGTACACCAATATGTACTCCGGTCGCTTTAATACATTGTGACCCTAATGATGATGGAACTCATTCGAGGACAGTTACCTATTCACACAGTAAAGGCCACGAAACAGTTAATCCATAATAACTGTTGATACATTCTGCTTCCGCAGGGTCCTCTTTGAGAGACCCTGCGGGGACGGAAATCCTATCCTGGAGATAATGTTGAACGACATTTGACAAAATAAAGGTCCATTGATTTAAATAGTTCAGAGATGGCTTCGTTCCTCGCCATGACGGTCCGTTTTTATAGCTTAAGTTGACTTATTTGCTCGTCACGGTACCCAATTTAGCGTACTCCATATCGTTTGGCTCCCACAGTTCGATCTTGTTTCCTTCCGGGTCCATCAGGTGGATAAAGTTCCCATAACTGGCTTTTTCCAGCGAATCCGTTGGTAAAATACCCGCTGCTTTCAGGTTAGCCAATAACTGATCCAAATGCTCCACCCGGTAATTGATCATGAACTGTTTTTCGGAAGGCTGGAAATATTTCGTGGTTTCCTTAAAAGGAGCCCAAAGTGTGAAGCCTTTTTTTGTACTATCGGCACCCTGGTGCCATTCAAAGTTTGTGCCGCTTGATACCATTCGCATACCCAGGTTTTTGCCATACCAGGCCCTCAGCGCCGCCGGATCTTTCGCCTTAAAGAAAATACCGCCAATACTCGTCACGCGCGGGCGGGTATCCGGCGTAGCAGTTAACCGGCTGAAGCCGTAGCCCAGCAGGAAAGTGATGATCAGCATGGTAGCGAGTGCAAACTTTTTCATAATAGGAGTGATTTAAGGATTAAATATAATCAATTCATTACTTAACTTTATTTATGCAATTTATTCCCTTATTCAAAGTCCGGGATATGCGGGCGGCCATCCGGCACTATACCGAAGTGCTGGATTTCGTGATGACCTGGCCCGAAGATACCCCGGATTCGCCGGTGGTCGACCTGGGTCATGATCAAATGGAACTACAGATCACCACGCATGAAAGCGAGCGCTTATTTGGCTCGATAGTGTATGTTTGGGTGCCTGATGTGGACGCCTTATTCGCCAAATTTATCAGCCGGGGCCTGTATAATTCCGGTAAACCCAATTCGCCGGTACACCAGGGGCCGACGGATCAAACCTGGGGGCGGCGGGAATTTTATGTCACCGATGCGGACGGCAACACGCTGCGCTATTGTCAACCTGTTAAATAAAACTCATGTCAATGCTTAATTTCATTACGCCTTTTTTTATTGTTTCGAATTTAAAAGATTCGGTGGCCTTTTATGTCAATAAACTTGGGTTTGAAGTATGGTATACCGGCCCTGACGACGATCCATTTTGGGCCATGGTAGGCCGGGGACCTGTTTCCATTATGCTAAAAGCGATTACGGAGGACGTAAACCCCATACCCAATCATACCCGGCATGAATGGGCCCGCTGGGACGCGTACATCTCTGCTGAAGACCCGGATGCCTTATTTGAGGAATACACATCGGCTGGGGTAATCTTTCATCAATCTCTCGAGGATAATAGTGATGGGCTGCGGGGGTTTGAAGTAGCGGATGCCGATGGTTATGTTTTGTTTTTTGGGAGGCCGAAGGTGTAGGTATTAGTGCTGGATGGTGACTAGCCTTTGTTGGTGTTGTAACCAACAAACCCCGGATTATCTCAGATGACTTTAAATGCGATGAGTCAACAAATAATAATTATGCTACTTGTTGGTGGCAACACCAACAAGGGCGAAACTGAAGGAAGCTGAAAGCTTCGTGCAATTGTTACCACGAGTTACGCTATGCTAAACTCGCGGGAGCGACAAACTATATCGCAGCTATGACTAAATCATTGTAAATTTACAACTATAACAAAACCTACTAAAAAGAAGCCTGTTTAAAAAAAGATCAGATACTTATGAGCCAAAAGTAAAATTTGAAAGCTCATTTTGAAGATATGATTGAATAAGTAAGACAGGTGCAGGGGTAAAGAAAAAAATTAAAAACAAAAAGTAATGAATCTATTTAAAAATAAAGAACCCCAAATAGTGGAAGTAAAAGGCCATCAACTTATTTGTCCTATATGCTCAAACAATCTTTTTTTGAAAAAAACTACATTAGGAAATCTGGGTGGTTTTTTCAACGACTGGTCGACAGCAGTTGTTTGTTCTGAATGTACTTATGTCTTTTGGTTTGGGTCTGAAATTTAAACTGTATCAAATTATTTTTTGACGGTACAGGAGTTGGATAAATTATTTGTCTGATTTGAGCTTTGTGAAGCGATTAAAATGGGCGTGGTTTAACACGTATATAGTCTCCTGTTGTCACCAACAAAACCCGGATTATCTCAGATGACTTTAAATGCGATGAGTCGATAAATAATCATTGTGGTACTTGTTGGTAACGACAAAATTTCTCATTCCCTCCCTACGGGAGGGGTGCGGTTGAATAGCGTTGTGGCGGGGAGGGGTTTCGCCGATAAGTTTATAACTGCTATATTAAAAAAGTCCGTGAACCCCTACCTCCCCTTCCCCAGGGAAGGAATCGCACATGCCTTTGCTTTTTTTGGTTCTTCGGCAAAATCATATTGACAAAAAGAAACTTGAACATAGGGCTATCACCCTGAGGCACTCGAAGGGTGAGCGCAGAGGCCTTTGCCCGCATGTTTCGAGAGCCTCAACATGACACCCCCGCTGTTGCGTTCTATAATAGAGATTCCTTGATGACCCTTACGCCGGTTTATTCCCCGAACTTTTCCTGTTCCCTTTAAACTTATTGTTGCGGTTACCCCTGTTGCGGTTGTTGAATGGTTTGCGCTCCTCGGTTGTGGGGGCTTCGCCCAATTCGGGTGGGAGCGGGTTTTCGGGTAGTTCGCGGGCTATCAGTTGCTCGATGCTTTTTAGCTTGCGGATATCGCGGCTATTCACCAAAGTGATGGCGGTGCCGGTAGTTTCGGCACGGGCGGTACGGCCTATGCGGTGAATGTAATCTTCCGGGTCGGAAGGCACATCGTAGTTGATCACGAGGTCGATCCCTTCCACATCAATACCTCTTGAAAGTGCATCGGTGCCTATGATAACCGGCAACTTGCGGTTTTTGAAATCGAGTAATATCTTTTCTCGCTCCGCCTGTTCAAAATCGGAGTGGAAGGCGCTTACCTTGATATGCGCGGCACGCAGTTCGCGGTTGAGTTCTTTTACTTTATCCTTGGTATTAGCAAATATGATGGTGCTGGTATAATTGCCGTTTTTGAGCAGCATGGTTATCAGCTTGCCTTTTTGTGTTTCGTGTACCTTATATATCTGCTGGTTGATACCCACCGCAGGCTGCGAGGTTGCCAGGTTGATCTGTTCAGGGTGGCGCATTATGGAGCTGGCCAGTTTGCGTATAGGGCCCGGCATGGTAGCCGAGAACAATAAAGTCTGGCGATCGGCAGGGATATCACGGATAATGCGCATGATATCACCTAAAAAGCCCATATCCAGCATGCGGTCAGCCTCATCCAAAATCAGGTATTTTACCTTATTCAGTTTAAGCACGCCTGATGTAAGGTGCGAAATAAGCCGGCCCGGTGTAGCGATCAGGATATCGACGTTATTTTGTATGCCACGGCGTTGCTGTTCGTACACAATGCCGTCGCCGCCGCCAAAAATAGCGATGGAACTTAGCCCGGTAAAATAGGCCAGGCCTTCTGCCTGCTGGTCTATTTGTTGTGCCAGTTCGCGTGTAGGCGCCAATATGAGCGTACTGATGGTATGCTCCTCACCGGCCTCGGCT
>DATHKT010000033.1:0-129292 GCA_035489035.1 Mucilaginibacter sp. | reverse complement strand
AGACCCTGGTAACCACCGGGCAGGTTTTTTTGGCCGGCGAAGTAAAGTCAAAAGCTTACCTCGATGTGCAGAAAATAGCCCGCGATGTGATCAACCGCATCGGCTATAATAAAAGCGAGTATATGTTTGACGGCAACTCCTGCGGGGTGCTTTCAGCCATCCATGAGCAGTCACCGGATATTAACCAGGGGGTTGACCGCTCTGCCAAAGAAGAACAAGGCGCAGGCGACCAGGGGATGATGTTTGGTTATGCCACAAGCGAAACTGATAACTACATGCCACTGGCTTTGGATATTGCACATGCCCTGCTTATTGAGCTGGCAGCTATCCGCCGCGAAAACAGCGAGATAAACTATCTTCGCCCTGATGCTAAATCGCAGGTTACACTGGAGTATAGCGATGATAACAAGCCAACCCGCATTGATGCCATCGTAATATCAACCCAGCATGATGATTTTGATGAGGAGCAAACCATGCTGAAAAAGATCAGCAAGGATATTATCGGCATCCTGATCCCAAGGGTGAAGGCTAAATATCCAAAATACGCGCACTTTTTTAATGATGATATTAAATACCACATCAACCCAACCGGCAAATTTGTGATCGGTGGGCCGCATGGCGATACCGGCTTAACCGGCCGCAAGATAATTGTGGATACTTATGGCGGCAAAGGCGCGCATGGTGGCGGTGCATTTTCAGGTAAAGATCCTTCAAAAGTCGATCGCTCTGCTGCATATGCTACACGCCACATTGCCAAAAATTTGGTTGCTGCCGGTGTTGCTGACGAAATATTAGTACAGGTATCCTATGCTATTGGCGTGGCCCAGCCTATGGGTATTTATGTAAACACCTATGGCACAGGTAAAGTTGGCCTGCATGATGGTGAGATCGCCAAAAAAGTAGAAAGCATTTTCAATATGACCCCATATGCCATCGAAACACGCTTAAAGCTACGCAATCCTATTTATAGTGAAACTGCTGCTTATGGTCACTTCGGCAAACCAAACTGTACTGTTACCAAAACTTTTTCCAACCCCTATGGCGATGAAATAAAAGCTGAAGTGGAACTGTTTACCTGGGAAAAACTGGATTACGTGGATAAGGTGAAGGCGGCTTTTGGGTTGTAAAAAAATAATCTCATAAAAAAAGCGCCCTGATGATCAGGGCGCTTTTTTTGTCTGAATTATTCTAATTACTTAGTCTGATCGACTTTAAAAAAATATCCCTGCCTTCAAGGCTGCCACCATTGGCAATAATGGTTGATGCACTGTACAGTTTATTACCTATAATGAACAGGAACATATCGTATTGCTTCTTTTTCGAATCCACGCCTGTTGAGGTGTAGCTCGTAAATCCTTTCCAGGTACCGATCTTAAAATCCTCCATTTGCACATCTGGCAAACTTTGACTGATACCCGTTTTTAACTGTGTTGCAAATTCCGGAGTGGCTTTCAAAGGGGCCAGGGCAGTAGAATCAATACCGGCTACCTGTACAAAATCAACGATGGTAAAAACGTAAACCACACTATCCTTATCCTTTGCGGCAAAGGTGCCTGCAATAACCTCCGAGGGTTCTGCCGGAAATTTTACAGATATCCGGTTATCCCCTTTATGAGTTACCCACCCTTCCTGCGCGTGAACAAAGGTTGCCGCAAGCAGGACTGCAATAACCAGGGTGATGATCTTTTTCATATCATAAATTTAAAAAAAAATCGTAAATAACTAAAAATCAGAATATTTATATTTAACCCACTTAATCCTGTAAATAATAAATGCCTTTTACCTTTTCGCACCCAGCTATTGTATTACCCTTCAGTTACCTGCCCAAACGATGGGTGTCGCTCACAGCGCTGGTAATTGGTAGTATGACGCCCGATTTTGAATATTTCATCCGGATGAAAGTCGCGGCACGTTACGGTCATACCTGGCCTGGTTTATTTTATTTTGATCTGCCGCTGGCGTTTTTGCTGATGCTGATCTACAACAGATTGGTTAAAAATAAATTGATCGATCACCTGCCATCCTGGTTCAACAAGCACCTTTCAGAATTTAAAAACAGCAATGAGACTTATCTTAAACCTCATTTTATAGTCATTGTTATCTGCATCCTTATTGGCGCCGCGTCGCATATTTTTTGGGACGGATTTACACATCCGGCAGGCTATTTTGTATTGCATCATCGTATATTGAGGCATAAAGTTATGGCCGGCCATTACGCGGTTGAACGTTTTCACATCCTGCAGCATGTAAGCACTTTTATTGGCGCGGCTGTTATCCTGTATGCCATTAATCAGCTGCCCGTCGGCAAACTTACCCGGCCAGAGAATATCATTTATTATTGGTTAAAGATTGCTGCCATCGCGTTATTAGTTTTACTCATAAGATTGCTTACCGGCCTCAACCTCAAAGAATATGGGGATGTGATCGTTACCGGAATATCGGGAGGATTGATCGGGTTGGTTTTTGTATCGGTTATAACACCAACAAAACTAATTGCTCAAAATTAATACCTGTACCTGCTTCGTTTTACTTCACGCATAAGTTGGCGATGCCTGCGCGATTCATAAAAGTCATTGGTAACCAGCACGGCATGGATCACGCCCGGTATCCACAGAAACAGTGTAAGGATACAGCTCAATATAAAAGCGCCAATGCGCCCGGTAGTTAAAACCGCAGCTGGTGGAAATAATATGCAAAGGAAGTAACGCATAACAATACTTAGAGCATCAACGTATTACAATGTTACAGAAAATACTATGCTTATTTGTTTTATCCTTTACAGATTGTATTTAACTTTAGCCCATGCAGCACCCGGAGGCAAATCCCTGGCAAATCCTTTCCGAAAAAAACATTTATGATAACCCCTGGATCAGCCTGACCGAATACCAGGTAATCAACCCATCGGGCAATCCCAGCATTTATGGTAAGGTGCATTTTAAAAACCTGGCCATTGGTGTTGTACCGCTTGATCAGGAGATGAACACCTACCTGGTGGGCCAATACCGTTTCACTATCGATCAATACAGCTGGGAAATACCCGAAGGAGGCTGCCCCGAAGGTACCGATCCGCTTGAAACAGCTAAACGCGAGCTGCTGGAGGAAACGGGACTAAAGGCCGCCACCTGGACCGAACTGCAGCGTATTCATCTCACCAATTCTGTAAGTGATGAATTTGGCATCATCTACCTGGCGCAGGGATTAGAACAATTTGACTCGGAACCCGAAGATACCGAGCAGCTCATTGTAAGGAAATTACCCTTTGCCGAAGCCTACCGTATGGTTTGCGATGGCGAGATCACCGACTCTCCAAGTGTATCTGCTATACAAAAGGTGCGGTTGATGCAGTTGGAAGGGTTGTTGTAAAGGCCGTACCCTGCCCCTCTAATAAATTTGTCATCCTGAACGTAGTGAAGGATCTTCTCCACGGGACATACCCGCAAGACAAAATATGGTGGAGACCTGTCAATCGAATTAGATTCTTCACTACGTTCAGAATGACAAATCGCTTTATTTGATCTTCCGAATACTCAGGTCTGAACCCATCGCTATACAAATCAGCGTAATCATAAAAATCACCCCAAATCAGCGGTTCAGAATCGCACACTCATTGTATCAAAAACGAACGTATTAGTAGTTTAAAACCCATTTAAATTATTGATAAACAATTACATACAAATTTGGCATTGTCTTAGCCGTCATCCACAAGGAATCGATGCCCAACACGTTGTACAACCATAATTTAATGTAATCATGCTCAAAAGTTACCTTAAAACCGCTCTGCGTTTTTTGTTAAAGAACAAAACGTTCAGTTTTATCAATATCATCGGCCTGGCCGTTGGTACTCTATGCTGCCTGTATATTTTGCTGTATGTACAGGAGCAATACAGTTATGATAAGCATCATAAAAGCGCAAAAGATATTTATCGGATTGTGAGCGCCCTCCAGGTAGGCGGTGATAAACATACCAACTCCACCTGCTCGCCACCGATAGCCCCTGCTATGAAGAGCGATTTTGGCGAAGTAGAGCAATATACCCGCGTAATAACTACTGAATTTTTGGGTGCCAAACAGCACCTGCTGCGCTATAAGGAAAAATCATTTTATGAGCATGATGCGGTCTATGTCGATTCCACTTACTTCAGCATATTTGATTATCATTTTGTACATGGGGTTGCCTCCGGTAAAATACTGGCAGATCCCTATTCTGTCGTACTGCTGAAAAATGTAGCAGAAAAGCTTTTTGGTATTGAGGACCCGGTTGGTAAAGTCATCTCGATTGACAACTCCTTTGGTAAGCACGACTTTAAAATAACCGGTGTGGTTGATGAAAGCCTGGGCAAAACACAGATCCATGCCAACCTGTTCATCACCATGAACAGTGGCGGTATAGGTGGATACGTGCGCACAAGTACTGCCTGGGCCGGCAATAACTTCACCAACTCCTATATCAAGCTTCGCCCCGATGCCAATGCTGCAACACTGGAAAATAAACTGCCCGCCTTTTTAAATAAATATGGCGGCGACCAGATGAAACAGATGGGTATGAGCAAGAAACTGCATTTGCAACCACTCACCTCCATACATACCACCGCAGGTTACGAGGTTGAGGCCTGGAAAACTGTGAGCCCCAAATTTCTTTATATTTTGATGTTGATCGCGGTAATGATCCAGGTTATCGCCTGTATCAATTTCATGAACCTGTCTACCGCCCGCGCATCCAAACGTGCCAAGGAAGTGGGCGTGCGCAAGGTTATCGGCGCCGGGCAAGGCGATCTTATCAAACAATTTTTAGGCGAATCCTTCCTCTTGTCTTTCATAGGCGTAGCTATCGCATTGCCATTATTGATCGTGGCAATGCCTTATCTTAACCAGCTTACGCATGCCGATATCAGTTTATCCTTCTTTAGCGACTACAGATTGTGGCTGATGCTTACCGGACTGGTATTGGTTACCGGACTGGTTGCTGGCAGTTACCCGGCGTTTTACCTGGCCGCTTTCGAGGCTATCAAGGTTATTAAGGGCAACTTTACCAGCCGCGTTTCGGCAACAGGGCTACGTAAAGGGCTTGTGGTATTCCAGTTTGTGCTGTCTATCGTTTTGATCATCGGCATTATCGTGATCTACAGTCAGCTAAACTATATCAAAAACAAAGACCTCGGTTTCGATCAGGGGCAGAAGATCGTTTTTAACTTCTACACCGGCGACTCGCAGGCTAAAATGCCCGCGCTTGCCAATGATTTGCGCCAGTTAGGCGAGGTAAAAGATGTTACCAGCGCCAATAATTATCTAAGCCAGTTTGTAAGCCAGGATCATGGCGTATACCCTGCTGGTGGCAATATGGCCACTTCCATTGATGCGCAAAACATTACCACCGACGAACATTTTGTAAAAACCAACGGCATAAAGGTGATCAGCGGGCGCGATTTCAGGCTGCATGATTCAACCCGCGTGCTCATCAACGAAACGCTGGCCAAACGGTTAGGCTTCACCCCGCAAACAGCGGTTGGCCAAAGGTTGTATACCCAGTACCCGCCAGACCCCGTAACTTATGTTGAGGTGGCTGGGGTAATGAAGGATTTCAATTACAGTTCGCTGCATGGCGAGGTAAGGCCCTTTATGCTGGTTTACCGCGAAGAACCCAGCCGCTTCTCTTGCATGGTAATATCTGCCAACAGCAAAAACTATAAAAGCTTGTTGGGCAAGCTGGAAACCGTATGGCATAAAAACCTGCCATCGGTACCTTTTGAGTATGCCTTTTTAGACGCAGAAGTGCAAAAGTTGTATGAAGCCGAGATCATCCTGTCACAGATCATCAATGCATTTACCCTGATGGCCATCCTGATCTCCTGCCTGGGCCTGTTTGGCTTGGCAGCCTTCAGCGCCGAGCAGCGCAATAAGGAAATAGGCATCCGCAAGGTATTGGGTGCCAGCGTTTCAGGTATAGTTGGCTTGTTATCCAAAGACTTTTTGAAGCTGGTGATCATCGCCATGCTGATAGCCACACCGGTTGCCTGGTGGGGCATGAGTAAATGGCTGCAGGATTTTGCTTTTAAAATATCCATCAGTTGGTGGATGTTTGCCCTGGCGGGACTGATAGCTGTATGTATTGCCCTGTTAACCATCAGCACCCAGGCTATAAAAGCCGCAGTTGCTAATCCGGTGAAGAGTTTGAAATCGGAGTAGACCTCTCCCAGCCCTCTCCAAAGGAGAGGGTTCTTTATTTCCATAGCGATGGGTTTGAAACCCATCGCTATAAGAATCAGCGTAATCAAAAAAATCACCCCAAATCAGCGGTCATTAATTACCTTTGAAATCTATGATGAAAGGATTTCAGAAGCATTTTATATACGCCTTGCTTTTTCTATTCAGCTTTGCCATCGGTGATGCCATCGCCCAGCAAAAGGCAGGTTACATATCATCCTTAAACAGGCAAAATCATTGGGTCGATTCCGTCTACAAAAAACTGAACAAAAAAAACAGGGTGGCGCAGCTGTTTTTTGTCCGTGCCCATACCAACCGTGGACAGGCTTATGAGGATTCAGTAGGCCAGGTGATTAAAGATCAGCAGATAGGCGGATTGGTATTTTTCCAGGGTGGCCCCGGCCGCCAGGTTGATCTCACCAACAAATACCAGAAGTTGGCAAAAGTGCCATTACTCATCGCAATGGATGGCGAATGGGGTTTGGGCATGCGGCTGGATTCTACCATATCCTACCCTTACCAAATGACGCTTGGCGCCATTCAGGATAATACGCTGATCTATAAAATGGGACAATTTATTGCTTATGATTTTAAGAGGATGGGTATGCACATCAACCTTGCCCCCGATATGGATGTGAACAACAACCCCAACAACCCGGTGATCAATTACCGTTCCTTCGGGGATAATAAATACAACGTGGCTGAAAAGGGCATCGCCTATATGAAAGGCATGCAGGATGCCGGGCTGCTCACTTCGGCCAAGCATTTTCCTGGTCATGGTGACACCAATGTGGATTCGCATTTGGACTTGCCCCAGTTACCCTACAGCAGGCAGCGGCTGGATTCATTGGAAGAATACCCTTTCAGGCAGGCCATTAAAGCCGGTATCAGCGGGGTAATGATCGCCCACATGGACATCCCCGGCCTGGATACAACAAAAAATCTGCCCTCCACTCTGTCGCGCCCCATCATTACCGGTGTGCTGAAAGATTCGCTTGGCTTTAAGGGCCTGGTAATGTCCGATGCGATGGAAATGAAAGCCGTAATAAAATACTTCCCCGATGGCGAAGCCGATGTGCGGGCTTTTATAGCCGGGAATGATATCATCGAGCTGTCAGAGGATTCAGAGCGCGCCATCAAGCTGGTTCGCAAGGCGGTGAGGCAAAATAAAGTTCCTAAAAAGGAATTCGAGGCGCGGGTTAAAAAAGTGCTCGCCGCCAAATACTGGGCCGGGCTGAATCGTTATAAAGAAACCTCGCCCGAACACCTGGCAGAAGACCTGAACCGTGAAAGTGCAAAAGCACTTGTACAGCAACTTAGCGATAATGCCATTACCTTAGTAAAGGGTGATGCATCCGCTATCCAACTGAACCCGATAGTAAAAACGGCCATCATCAGCATAGGCGTTACCCAGCCGACCGTGTTTCAAAAAGAACTATCCAACTGGTACCTTAACAGTGATACTTTTATAGTCGGCAAAGGTACGCCGGCAGATGACCTGCTTGAATTATTAACTAAATTAAGGCAGTACGACCAGGTATTTGTCAGCATAAACGATACACGCACACGCCCGGCAAGCAAACTGGATTACAGCAACGGTGTTAAATTATTTATTGCTGAACTGGCAGTGCACCCTCACTCGGTGCTTTGTGTATTTGCCAATCCGTATACCATAACCGGCCTGCCTGGTATCGAAAAAAGCAACGCGCTGATAGTAGGTTACCAAATGAGTGATGAAATACAGCGCTCGGCGGTAAAAATGATCACCCGGTTGATCAACCCGAAAGGGAAACTTCCGGTGAATGTTAATGCTTATTTCCCTTACGGAACAGGTGTACGTTTAAAATAGACTTTTAGTATATTTGAGTAATTGATCAATATGCTTATGAAAATTGTTCCGGTTGTAAGAAAAGCTATATTAAAAGAAATTGACGAGAGCTATGAAGATATGCTTTTTTGGTTATCAAGGCCTCCAAAAGAACGTATGGCAGCTTTAACCCAATTACGTGCTCACAGTTTAAAACCAGGTCAGCGTTTAGATAAAACTATAGTTATCCAAAGAAAATTGCATTCATGACACTTGATCAGGATTTTGAAGATTTTGTGGTCTTATTAAATAAGCATAGTGTTGATTACATGATCGTTGGTGGTTATGCACTTGCTTTCCATGGAAAACCCAGGCATACTGGTGACCTGGATATTTGGATAGATGTATCAGAAGAAAATGCCCTAAAAATGCTGAATGTTATAAATGATTTTGGAATGGCATCATTAGGTATGGAAAAGTTTGATTTTCTAAAGAAAGGAATCATTACTCAAATTGGCTATCCTCCACTGCGAATAGACATATTAAATGAGATTGATGGTGTTAATTTTAAAGATGCATATCCCAACAAATTGATTATTGATGTTGACGGACTACTTGTTAACTATATTGGCCTGGATGATTTGATCAAGAATAAACAGGCAAGCGGGCGGCATCAGGATATTAGTGATATCAATGAACTTAATAAGTTAAAAAAGTCCTGAATTTATTCGTTCGAATATTCAAACCATTAATTTTTTGGTATAAATGAAGATAAAAACAATTATAACCGGCGCCACCGGCATGGTGGGCGAAGGCGTATTACTTGAATGCCTGAACCATCCGCAGATAGAAGCAGTATTGGTGATCAACCGCAAATCTTGTGGATATACACATCCTAAATTGAAAGAGGTCATACATGCTGATTTCTTTGATCTGTCGGCTATCGAAAGTCAGTTGTCCGGCTACAACGCCTGCTATTTCTGTGCAGGTGTCTCATCCGTGGGCATGAAGGAGCCCGAATATTATAAGCTGACTTATACCATGACCCTGAATGTAGCCCAAACGCTGAGCAAGCTCAACCCGGATATGACCTTTTGCTACGTTTCCGGCGCGGGTACCGACAGCACTGAAAAAGGTAGCTCTATGTGGGCACGTGTAAAAGGAAAAACAGAGAATGACCTGGCGAAGCTGCCTTTTAAGCAGGCATTCGCTTTCCGACCAGGTTTAATGAAGCCGACCAAAGGCCAGAAAAATATTTTATCTCTTTACAAGTACCTCGGCTGGCTGTACCCAATTATACATGCGCTTTTTCCAGGCACGGCATGCACTTTAGCCGAAGTTGGCCAGGCTATGATCAATGTGACTTTGCATGGTTTTGAGAAACAGGTTTTGGAGGTGAAGGATATTGTGGTGGCGGCGAAGGAGGGGTAATTATTTTTCTTTCAGCCATTCAAGGTCATTTCATCTAATTCCTCTTGAGAAATCAGTTTGCCGGTTTTAATGTCCATATCGCTAAGCTGAAGCATTGAAATTTGGTCTTCGGAAAGATTAATTGAGTTATTATTCATAGTATTAAGATATTGTGATTTTACAGATTATTCAAGGATAGAATTTATGGACTTCCATAAATCTTCTGGTTTTTTCTTTGCCTTAGAAGCATTAACGGCTCCCAAATTTCCTGTGTGAAACATTGGATAGAATTTTAACTGTTTATCGCCTACAATTATATTGTAAGGGTTTCCTGCAAGCAACGAAAATCTGTTTTCTTCTGAAAAATTTGATATTGCTCGTATTGCATCTGATGCTACTTTACCCAAAGCGATTATACTTTTTAAATTAACAAGGTGTTCTATAATTAGAGGTTTTAGAAAATGGTTCGAACAATTATTAATCCACGCCTTTTTAATTGGCGCATTCATACTTCCACCTTTTATACACAATATGGCATTAGTAAAATAAATTTCATTTATTTTAATCCCACTTAATTCAATATAACTGAGTAATTTTTTATTGGTATTATTCTCCAATTCCATTTGATCTATTTGTGATAAACGGTTTACATTTTTGAAATAACCTACATTACTAAAATCCTGACCTATAATTATCACTGACGCAGTTAAAGGATTTGAATTATTTGCGGGGTTCCAAAGCCCTAACGAGTCGATAGAAAAATGGCCTCTTAAAGCCGTTTCTACTTGATACAAATTACCATTTGAATGACTCAAGCCCAAATCATCGCACAAGCCATAATTTTGACATTTCTTACAATTTTTCCTTTGGTCAACTAAGCCCCGATAAGCTGTCAGTTCCATTTTTATAGTGTCATTTATCTTGAATCAAGATAGTAATTATTTTTATTGATAGAGCGACTAATGTTTGAATAACAAAAATTCTCTATATCCTTTTTCCCTATCTTTACTTCTACATTATGCAATCCACCCCAAATAAATACAACGATAAATTCCAGGAAGCGCTTGCCAAACTGAACCCCGAACAATTGGCTGCCGTTGAGCAGATGGATGGCCCTGTTTTGGTGATTGCCGGGCCGGGTACGGGTAAAACACAGATACTGGCAGCACGAATCGGTAAGATACTATTGGAAACTGATGCCAGCGCGCACGAGATACTGTGCCTCACTTATACCGATGCCGGCGCGGTGGCTATGCGCAAGCGCCTTTTCGAGTTTATCGGGCCGGATGCTTATAGGGTGAATATATATACCTTCCATGCTTTTTGCAATGAGATCATCCAGGAAAACCTGGAGTATTTTGGCAAGCTGAATTTAGAGCCCTTGTCCGACCTGGAATCCGCTATTCTGTTCCGCGAGCTGGTGGATGATTTCCCAAACGAGCATTTACTGAAGCGCTTTACCGGTGAAATTTATTATGACGTGCCGCGCCTGCGGGATCTTTTTTCGACCATGAAAAAAGAGGATTGGAATAAGGAGCAGATCAGTGCGGCTATTACCGAATATCTAACCGACATCCACCTGCGCGAGGGCTTTTTTTACAAGCGCGCCAATGCCACCAAAGGAATTAAAATTGGCGATCCGCACCAGGATAAAATTGAGAAGGCGCACGACTCAATGGCCAAGCTGCTGGCTGCCGTGAGCGAGTATGAGAACTTTGATAAGAAAATGAAGGAACGCAGCCGCTATGATTATGATGACATGATTATATGGGTGCTGAAAGCCTTCCGCGAAAATGAGGAAATGCTGCGCCGCTACCAGGAGCGTTATCAATATATTTTGGTGGATGAATTCCAGGATACCAGCGGCTCACAAAACGAACTGCTTAAATTTTTGCTGAACTATTGGGATACGCCTAACGTGTTTGTGGTAGGTGATGATGACCAGTCGATATTCAAGTTCCAGGGTGCTAACATGAAGAATATCCTGGATTTTGCATCCGATTATTCTAATGCACTCAAGATTGTGGTACTTAAACACAACTACCGCTCCAACCAGCATATATTGAATATATCCAAAGCGCTGATTGGTAATAATAATGAACGCCTGACCCAGCAATTACGATTGGATAAAAACCTGGAAGCTGCTCACCCCCGCTTTATTGAGCTGGAAGTTGAGCCTTCCATCCGCGAATACGAAAACCCCGACCAGGAACTGGTGGATGTAGCCGCGCAGATCAAACATTTGGTTGATAAAGGTACCGAACCCGGCGAGATTGCTGTAATCTACCGCAATCACAGTCAGGTAGACGAGCTGGTGCATTACATGGACGCACAAAAAATAGCCGTCAACATTAAACGGAAGATCGATATCCTGACCCTGCCTTTCGGCGAAAAGATCATCAGCATACTGCGTTACCTTGCTATGGA
Organism: Mucilaginibacter sp.; assembly: GCA_035489035.1. GTDB lineage: Bacteria > Bacteroidota > Bacteroidia > Sphingobacteriales > Sphingobacteriaceae > Mucilaginibacter. The sequence continues at coordinate 117,447 of DATHKT010000033.1, read as the reverse complement.
AATGGATTCGCCCTACAGTGGTGATGAATTGCTGTTCGAGATACTGCATTTTGATTTTTTTGGTATCCCGCCAATTGAAGCCGCAAAGGCCAGTATCGCGGTGAACAAGGAAAACTTTAAAACGGCCAGCAACAACGAGCCAAAAACTTCGCTGCGCCGCTACATCAGCGAAATGCGCTCGCCTAAACAACCGGGTTTATTCGATGCTGTGCAAAACCAGGAGATGAAATACCTCATCACCCATATTGATGATCTGCTGAAGGCCTCTGTCAGCGTTACCCTGCAGCAGCTTTTCCAGTCCATTATTAGCAAAATGGGGATACTGCGCTATGTGATGCAGCAGCCTGATAAAGGTTGGTACATGCAGGTGCTCACCAATTTCTTTGACTTTCTAAAAGAAGAAAGCCGCAAAGAGCCCGACATCAAATTAGCCGATTTGATCGCGACAATCGATCTAATGAAGAAAAACAATATCAGATTGTCTCTGAACCAGGTTATATTTTCGGATAACGGTATTAATTTCTTAACCGCCCACGGCTCCAAAGGGCTGGAGTTTGAACACGTATTTTTAATAGGCTGTGATAAAAAAACATGGGACAGCAAAGGCCGCAATTACGGCTTCAGCTACCCCGATACATTAACCCAAGCCTCGGCAGATGATCTCGCTCAAATGGAGGAATCGCGGCGCTTGTTTTATGTGGCGCTTACCCGGGCTAAGCAATGCCTGGTGATATCCTACTCCGGCAGGGATAAAAATGGCAAGGACCAGGAGTCGTCACAGTTTGTTGGCGAAATATTGGCCAGCACACATTTGCAGATCGAATATCCAAAAGTGGGTGTTGACGCGATGACGGATTTTTACCTCACCCAGTTAAGTGAGGACGATAAGCCTAAGGTTGAACTGGTTGACAAGAACTTTATCGATCAGCTGCTGCAAAACTACACCCTTTCTGTTACTCATCTAAGCAATTACCTCGATTGCCCGCTGCGGTTCTATTTCCAGTGTCTGATCCGGGTGCCATCGGGTAAAAGTCCGGCGGCTACGTTTGGTTCGGCCGTGCATGAGGCTTTGAAGAAAGCTTTCCGCAAGCTGAAGGAAAACGAAGATGAGTTTATGCTGACGGAGGATTTTATGCGGGATTTCAGCATGTATATGTACCGCAACCGTGATTCGTTCACCAAGGATGATTTCAAGCGCCGGCTGGCTTATGGCGAAAAGATATTGCCGCCATTTTATGAGCTGAACACCCAGACGTGGAACAAGATAGCATTGGTGGAATTGTCTATCAAAAATATTGAGATAGAAGGCGTGCCCATTAAAGGCAACCTGGACAAGGTAGAATTTAACGGCAAGCAGGTAACCGTAGTTGATTATAAAACCGGCAACCTCAAATACGCCAAAGAAAAGCTGCAAAGGCCGGATAACAAAAATCCTAACGGCGGCGATTACTGGCGACAGGCTGTTTTTTACAAATTACTTGTGGAGTATGATCGCACCAAAGACTGGCAGGTTATTGACACGGTATTCGATTTTGTGGAACCGATAAACGATGGCGAATATCACAAGGAACACATCGCTATATCACCCGAAGATGTGACCACTGTTACCGACCAGATCAAAACCGTTTATCAAAAAATATTAGCCCACGATTTTAACACCGGCTGCGGTAAAAAAGAATGCGACTGGTGCCATTTTGTGCGGAGCAATTTCAACCAGGTGGGTGATATTTTGCAGGTGGAAGAGGAAGAATAAAAGAATAATTAAAATGACCTGTCATGCTGAGCTTGTCGAAGCACACGCGGTCCGAATACGGATTATGTATATCATACAAAAAGAGCGCTGTCATGCTGAGCCTGTCGAAGCACGTGCGAGGGAAATACGGATTATTATATGAACCAATATTTTGTTTACATATTGCTTTGCAGCGATAACTCCTATTATACAGGCGTTACAAATAATATGGAAACGCGCTTATATGAACATGAAAACGGTTTAAACCCTGATGCATATACCTGTAAAAGAAGACCTTTAAAATTGGTATTTTGTGAACGTTTTAATGATATTAACCAAGCCATAGCTTTTGAAAAACAGGTGAAAGGCTGGCGAAGAGCAAAGAAAGAAGCATTGATCAATGACCATTGGCACCTATTGCCGGAACTGTCGAAGACTGCAAAAAATAATAATTAGGGCCCGTATGGCCTTTGCGCACGTGCTTCGACAGGCTCAGCATGACAACACACTTTGATTAGATTAAATTAAGAAATCAATATGAAATATTACAAGCTGTTACTTCTTTTACTAATAACAATCCCAGCATCAGCCCAAACCAGCATCCGCCAGGATGCCGCTATCAAACAAATGGTTGATGACGTTTCGTCAAAAAATGTGGAAGCTATTATCCGCAAGTTGGTCAGCTTCAAATCGCGGCATACCTTGAGCGATACTACCAGCAAAACCACCGGCAGCGGCGCGGCGCGCAACTGGATCAAGTCTGAATATGAAAGATATGCTGCCGATTCGCATGGACGGATGACCGTGCAATTTGACACCTTTACGCAGCCTAAGGGTGAACGGATAAACAGTCCTGTGAAGCTAAAAAACGTTTTGGCAATACTAAAAGGCACCGACCCGAAGGATACCCGGGTATACATAGTATCGGGGCATTACGACTCGCGGATTAATGATGTGATGGACCCCAATGGTGATGAACCCGGCGCAAATGATGATGCCTCCGGCACTGCGGTATCGCTGGAAATAGCAAGGGTGATGGCTAAACGTTCCTTTCCGGCTACAATCATTTTTATGGCTGTGGTGGGCGAAGAACAGGGTTTATATGGCTCAGGGCACGTAGCAAAACGGGCAAAGGCCGAAAACTGGAACGTGGATGCCATGCTGAACAATGACATTGTAGGCAATACCCACGGCATGGAAACCGACCTGAAGGACAACCGCAGCGTGCGGGTATTCAGTGAAGGTGTGCCTACTGTTGCGGCCGCTAATGCACGCCAGGTTGCAGGGCTGATCTCCTTAGGCGGAGAGAACGACAGTCCATCCCGTGAACTGGCACGCTATACCAAGGAAACTGGAGAACGCTACGTTGACCAGTTGGATGTCAGGCTGATCTACCGTCGCGACCGTTACCTGCGTGGCGGCGATCATGTGCCTTTCCTACAGGAAGGTTTTACCGCCGTTCGCTTTACCGAAATGAACGAGGACTTTAACCGCCAGCATCAGAATATCCGCACCGAAAATGGTGTAAATTATGGCGATCTGCCTGATTATGTCGACTTCAATTATGTGCAAAAGGTAGCCCGGATGAACCTTTCAGTTTTAGCCAACCTGGCCTCCGCACCTGCTGAACCCCAAAATGTCGGCGTGGTTACCAGCGGCCTGACCAATAAAACCGAGCTAAAATGGGAAGCTCCCAAAACAGGTAAAAAACCTGCCGGTTACTACGTGCTGATGCGCGAAAGTATAAGCCCGTATTGGGAAAAGAAATTTTATGTGACGGATACTAGTGCAATCCTTGCGTATTCAAAGGACAATTACTTTTTCGCGGTGCAGTCGGTAGATGCTGAAGGGCATGAAAGCTTGCCGGTGTATCCAAAGCCGTTGAGGTAACCTGATTTCGGAAGTCGGAAGTCCGATTTCCGAATTTTTTCTTGCCATCCTGAATGGAGTGAAGGATTTGCTACAAACAATTGGGCACTTCGTTTCTTAGCATGGCACTATCTCAAAAATTTAACTACTTTAGGCTCTTACAACCTAAATGACTATCACATGGCTTTTGGCTTTACTCCAAAATTTGAACAATCCTTAGATCTTAATGGCTTAAACCCTGAATACTATTTAGTTATTGCCCTTGATGCGGCAAAGCAACTGGATTGGACCATCAATTATATTAGTAAAAGTGGCTTCATTTGTATTATTGGCGGCGGCGTATTTTCAAGTATGGAACGATTTACGCTTACCATATACGATACAACAGTATTGCTTAAAAGCGAGAATGTAAGCAGCGGTATGTACGATTGGGGCAAAAACAAAAAGCATGTCGAAGATTTTTATGAAACATTTAATGCCATCCAGGCTATTTTATCCGAAGAAGAACTGGACGAAAAAGTAAAAGAAGTGATGCCGCCTTTACTGGCGCAGGAAGAGGATGCTTTAACCGCGCCCCCTGCAACAGCCGGAGAAAAGATTAAAAGTGTCCTTTCTTTTTTTACGCCTCGCGAAGGGTATTATATCACCCCAATCATTATCAATATAAACCTGCTCGTATTTATTTTGATGGTGCTCTCGGGTGTGAGCATTATGAACCCCGGTACTGATAGCTTATTACAATGGGGCGCCAATTTACGCTCGGCTACTTTGGGTGGCCAATGGTGGCGGCTGCTTACCAATGTATTTCTGCACATTGGCATTTTTCATATCCTTTTTAATATGTACGCCCTGCTTTATATCGGGCTGTTGCTTGAACCCTACCTTGGGAAATTGCGTTTCGCTGCGGCCTATTTATTCACCGGCATCCTGGCCAGCTTAACCAGTATTTACTGGCACCCGCTTACGGTGAGTGCGGGCGCTTCGGGAGCCATATTTGGTATGTATGGCGTATTCCTGGCCATGCTCACCACCAATATTATCGATAAGAAAACACGGTCGGCCCTGTTTGCCAGTATCGGGGTATTCGTAGTATTTAACCTGATGAACGGGGTAAAAGCGGGCATCGATAACGCTGCTCATATAGGCGGTTTGCTCAGCGGGCTCGTCATCGGGTATGCTTATTATCCCAGCATAAAAAAACCTGAGGCATCAAATCTCAAATACCTTACAATTGGTTTATTGCTGGTAGCCACGCTTACTACATCCTTCATCATGATTCACAAAATACCTAACGATGTTGGGAAATATGATGTCAAAATGAATGATTTCATCAATAATGAAAAGGTGGCCCTGGAGGTTTTTAAAATGAAAAATGCTTCAGATGCTGAAATATTGGCAGCCCTTAAGGATAAAGGAACAGCAAACTGGATCGCCAATTTGAAGATACTGGATGACATAGATAAGCTGGATATCCCGCAGGAATTAAAAGACAGGAATGCCAAACTAAGGCAATACTGCCAGTTGAGGATTGCCAGCTACGGCTATATTTATAAGGCTGTTGATGAAAAGACAGAGTTATACAAACCTTCTATCGATTCGTGTAATAAAAAAATAGAAGCGATCATTAATGATCTCAGCGGTAAAAAGTGATGCGAATCGCTTAGTTTACTTCACACTCTTTTTCAGCACGATAAAATAGCCCAGGATGAACACCGTTATCGCTACGGACAGGCTTACAAATATATCTTTGGTAAACAAATCGACAGTAATCTGAGGCATTCCACCACCGTCGCCCATATTACGAGGGAGTACGTTTTTTACAGTTAAAATAGGATGTGAATAAGGGAACAGGTAAGCATAATCCCAATTTATGTTGGCCAAAATAACGCCCGCTATTGTAGCGACAAAGCCAATACCCATCGGCTTTAAAAAATCGCGGAAAAGCAGGCTGAGTAAAAATTGAATGGATAATATACCCAATGATGAAAGGAAAAGTTTTAGGTAAACCTTTGCCAAGGTACTTTCCATGTGGTATTGATTAAATTTAAAAGAGGGCTTAAGCACACTCAGTAAATTACCAAACCCAAGTATAAAAAGCACAAAAAGCGCAAGGCATAAAAACACCAGGAACAATGCATAAACATATTTAGCCGAATAAACCGACCATTTTGGGATGGGTAGGCTAAAGAGTGACTTCCAAGTATCTGCCTTATGCTCCACGCTGTTTACCGAATAACCGATAAAAACGATAAGCATGGGTAACAGAAAACTCATCACGAACAAAACCGGCCCTGAAAATTCTAACCAAAGTAACACTCCTGGATGAGTGGAAAGCTTCTCACTATGGCTAAAAAAGCCGATAAACAATATAAGATAAATGATCAGCGGTAACAAAACTGCGCTCCAAAAACCCATTGTTTTGCGCGTTTTGTAAAATTCAGACCGGAACGATAGTATAAATCCTTTCATTTTGTTCAGGCTTTTTGGGTGATATCTAAAAATAGTTTTTCCAGGTCCTTATGTATCTTGTGGATGCTGTATACCACATACCCGTTTTTATTGAGCAGCGTGTTGATCTCTCCTATCTGCTCTTTTGAATTGAATGGGATGCATAAGTGAAATTCGCTGATATCAGTCACAGTAAAACCCTGCTTTTTAAGAAAATTACCAGCATCAACGGTATCGGCCACTTCCACCTGTACCTGCGGCTGGCTTATTCCCTCCAGGTCTTTTATACTTCCCTGGAAAAGCAATTCGCCCTTATCGATAATACCTACGTGGGTAGCCATGCGTTCCACTTCAGCTAATAAATGGCTGGAGATAAATACGGTTTTCTGATGTTTGGTAACCAATTTGATCAACAATTCGCGAATCTCGATGATACCATTTGGATCAAGCCCATTAGTAGGCTCATCCAAGATAAGCAATTTAGGATCTGGCAATAAGGCTAAAGCAATGCCTAAACGCTGTTTCATCCCTAAGGAATATTTCCCGGCTTTTTTATTGGCGGCATCGGTAAGGTGCACCAGTTTTAACATTTCGTCAACGCGTTGTTCTGAAACTTCCAATAACAGCGCACGGTTCATCAGGTTTTCCTTGCCCGAAAGATGGAGATAAATTGCAGGCTGCTCTATCAGCGAGCCAATTTGCGAGAGGATTTCGATACGGTTGCTTTGCAGCTCCTTATCAAAAATATGAATGCTGCCCGAATCTGTTTTTAACAGGTTGAGCAGCAATTTTATGGTGGTGGTTTTCCCGGCGCCATTTGGGCCAAGGAAACCGTAAATACTGCCCTCGGGCACTTGCAGGGAAAGCGATTTAACTACTTGTTGATTGCCGAAGTTAAAGCTTAACCCCTCCGTGCTGATTACCATAGTTTTTCTTTGGCAACTGAGCAAACGGTTTTTACAAGAGTTACGCCTTTATAAAAAAGCGAGGTAGCATGCACTGCGGCGCTGCTGTTCCTGGTCAACTCTTGTTTTTGTTGTGATTGATAACTTATCCCCATTACTAAAGCAAATACTACGGGTAATAGCAATAAGATAAATGGATTCGAATTTGTGATCAGCCTTTTCATTTGTTTGTGATTTGATGATACAAAGAAATACTTAATTATTCACCCGCTAAAAAGTATTAGACCAACAGACGGGAATTATAGATGAACGGCTATTTAAGCCTATCAACCCGTTCATCGGAATTTTTGGGGTGTTTATCGTTAAAAAGGAAGGCTATATATAAATATTAGGTATTAAAGCACTTAAAATATTACATTAGATGCGATGAAGCGAAACTGGCAAATATTCTGGCACATCGTTTTTTGGGTAAGCGTTATAACTTACCTGATATTTATTTACCATAGCAACAGCAAGTTAGGCATGCCTGCTATCCTGGTGATATTTGTTGGATTTGGCGTGATCAATATCGGTTTGTTTTATCTCAACTTTCTGTATTACATCCCTAAATATTTAGACAAAAAGAAGTACAAGATATATACGCTTACCCTTCTTATCAGCATCATTATTTTTGCCCTGGGTAAGTATGGCATTACATTTATGTGCCGGCACCTGATAGAAACCCAGCATGAAAAAATGCCCGCGTTCTGGTCCTATTTTATTGGTTCGGCACTGACCAGTATTTTCTTTTTATTCCTGAGCACGGCGCTAAAATTCGGTATTGACTGGTTTTTAAACGAACGTATTCAGCGCGACCTCGAGAACCAGCGCCTGAGCGCCGAACTGGCTTTCCTGAAATCACAGATCAACCCGCATTTTTTGTTCAACTCGCTCAACAGCATCTACTCGCTGGCCTATCAGAAATCGGATACTACGCCCGAGGCCATTTTGAAGCTGTCGGAAATTATGCGCTATATGCTTTACGAGAGTAACGACAACAAGGTTGAATTATCCAAAGAGCTTCAATACCTGCAAAATTATATCGACCTGCAAAAGATACGTTTTGGTAATAAGGCCTTTGTCGACTTTAAAATAACTGGTGAAGTTGGTGGCCAAAAGATAGTACCTTTATTGCTGATCGCGTTTATTGAGAATGCTTTTAAGCATGGGGTAGCCAATGACCCCGAAGCGCCTATCCGCCTGCTGATCAACCTGGATGGAACCAAACTGCATTTTTATATGGAAAATAAAAAGCATACCATGAACCGGGACACCGAAGGTGGTATCGGGTTGAATAATGTAAAACGGCGGCTCGACCTGCTTTATCCGGGGAAATATACCCTCGACATAAAGGACGATCCAAATATGTATACATGCGAATTATCATTAGTTTTATAATATGATCAGATGCCTTGTTGTTGATGACGAGCCGCTGGCGCTCCATATACTGGAAGATTATATTTCCAAAATGCCTTTTTTACAATTGGTAAAGGCAACCACAAATCCCATTGAGGCCCTGCAACTGGTGCAGGAAGGCAATGTGGACCTGGTGTTTTTGGATGTGCAGATGCCCGAACTGACCGGCATACAATTTCTGCGGATAGCCAATGGGAAAGCCAAAGTGATACTGACCACCGCCTATTCGCAATACGCGCTGGAAGGTTATGAATTGGATGTAATCGATTATTTATTGAAGCCCATCGCATTCGACCGCTTTTTTAAATCAGTGCAAAAGGCGCAGGCTATTATACAGCCGTCATCTAAACCTGAAATCAAAACAGAGGCCGTAGCGCAACAAAGTGATTTTTTGAGCGATTTCATTTTTGTAAAAACCGAACATAAGATCCAAAAGGTTTACCTGAATGACATTTTATTTATCGAAGGGTTAAAGGATTACATCTCCATATTTACCCCGGCCGAGCGCATTATCACGCTCCAAAACATGAAGAAAATGGAGGATGCCCTACCCGAAAAGCATTTTATCCGGGTGCATAAATCCTACATTGTATCTATCAACAAGATCGACAGTATCGAACGCAGCCGCATTTTTATCCGCGATAAAATTATCCCCGTAGGTGATACTTACCGCGATGAGTTTTTCAAGATAGTGGACGGGAAAAATATTTAAATCGGTTGGCAGTTTTGAGTTGGCAGTTAGCAGGTATTAAACTCCAGCCCATGTCCACTGCAAACTGGCAACTGCCTACTACAAACTTGCAGCTCTTATCGCCTCTTCCGCTTCCTTTACTATTTCTTCAGCAGATCTTTTTTCCGGTTCGATAGGCGGCAATACTTCCCAGTTCATGGCAATAAACGTGCTTAACGGAAATTGGCCCCAACGCACCATTTTCCATGAATTATTGATGGCGACAGGCACCAGCAACGCTTCGGGACATTTTTTTAGCAGCATGGCCACACCGGCCGCCTGGAAGGTTTTTACCGTTCCGTCTTTAGAGCGTGTGCCCTCCGGGAATATCATGGCCGACCATTTGTTTTCCTTCATCCGTGTGCCCAATTTGCCTATCTCGGTGATGGATTGCCTGGGATCTTTACGGTCGATATTCGCGGCGCCGCCATGGCGCAGGTTGTAGGATATGGAGGGGATGCCTTTAGCCAGCTCAATTTTTGAGATGAATTTGGCATGGTATTTCCGCAGGAACCAGATCATCGCCGGGATATCATACAGGCTCTGGTGGTTGGCTACAAATATGATCGGCCTGCCAATGGGCAGGTTTTGGTTATTGGTGAATTTTACGGTATTGCCCAACAGGTAATAGGTGGAAACCAGGAAAAAGTTCAGCGTATCCACCACCCGCTTATGTGCCTTATAACCAAAGGCATTAAAAGCGATCCATTGCAGAGGATGAAAAATAACCAGCAGCAAACCAAACGCGATATAGTGGATAGGCGACAGTATGAATCCGAAAAATTTTCTCATGCAACAGCAAAGTTATGATTTGCCGGATAAGTTGGGAAATTTTGGTTGATGTTATAAGCGATTGAAAAATAATAACACCATAGAGATGGGTTTGAAACCCATCACTTAAAGCCGGATGCATATCCCCACCCTCTCCCAATTTAAGCCACAATTAAAAAAATTTCACCAACCGACTAAACCTATGCTTTTAGTTTTACTCTAAACCTCAATATCAGTTAAACTAAAAACATATACAACAATGAAACGCATTCTATTTTTTGCAATATGCCTGCTGGCTGCAGGTTCAGTTAGTGCACAAACTTATTACTACGGCCCGCGTCATGTTAAGCGCCGCCCGGTTCAACGCCGTCCCGTTCAGCGCCAGGCTGATGATTTCTATCGCCCGCGTGTGGGTGTCGAAGCCGGACTAAGCATTGCCAACACGGTCGATTCGTATGATGAAAGCTACAGCACGGATAATATACTGGCTTTCCACGCTGGTATTACGGCCACAATTCCCGTGGTTTACCCTTTCTCTTTCCAGCCAGAGGTTCTGTTTTCGCAGAAGGGCTTTAAGGCTTACACTGATGATGGCAGCTTTACCCAAAGGAATAATTACATCGATGTTCCCCTGCTGGCCAATTTTCGTTTAGTGCGTGGTTTTAATTTTTTGATAGGCCCGCAGTTGAATTTCCCGATATCAACCACCAATACTTTTAATAATGGTTTTGATGTAACCCGGGAAACCTATTACAGTGATAACACCAACAAAAGTTATGTTGCAGGTGTGGTTGGTTTCAGCATCGATCTGAACCCAAATGTAGATATACATGGCCGTTATATTCTCGATCTGTCATCCAATACTTATAATGATCTTTCGCCCATACCTAACTACCGCAACCAAGTTTGGCAGTTTGGTATAGGTATTAAATTTCAATAAATAAATTGAAGACTTGTCATTCTGAGCATAGCGAAGAATCTGATCGCCAATAGATTCTTCGCTATGCTCAGAATGACAATTTTTTTTTATTATTTCTTCACAAACACCTTTTTAATATCTTCTGCGAATTTTTCTTCTTCCTGGTAAAGCGCTTTGCGATAAGGTTCAAAATCCGTTATCGCTTCAGCATAATTGGTTAAGCAATCCTTGATCCGTTCAATGATACCCGGTATCTCAACCTTGCTTTTTTCAAAACGGTATTTATCCGGGATAGGCATATCCTCGGCATAAGCAGCGGAGCCGGTTTTGCCCACGATCATGCAACAGCGCATGATACAGGCCTCACGCGGCATCCTTTCTTTACCGGGATGGTAACCGAAATCGATGTAAATTTTAGCCCGGTTCATCCAATCCGCCACCTCCTGTGGTGTCATACCATGCAACGGTTTCCAGTTCAGTTCAGACGTCTGGCTCATGATCTCATCTAAAAACTCATCATTTTTTGTAGGATTGTAAATGATAACATCCTCCTTCTTCGCTTCCGTTTTCGCGTATTCAAAAAAAGCGCTGTTCATATAATCGGATATTTGCCCAACGGGTTCGATCCCATTTTCCTTTAAATGCACCATCGAAAAATGCGAATGTCCGATATGCATCACATTCTTTTGCTTCAACTTATCCAGTTCGGGTAACCTGAGCGTACCCAAAGCTTTTTTTAGCTTGTAGAATTTCTTTCCGCTTTCAACTGCACTAAGCTGCTTAAGCACAATCTGATAGTTTGTTACGCTTAACCACCATATTGCTTTCCTTATCCGTCCAAGCCTTTTACTAAAAATTGGTGACAGATGCGTTTCAGGCAGTATCATCAAATGTTCCGGCTTATTTTCCAACACAGATGTATAGGGCACCTGGTATTTTTTATAATTAGGATGAACCTCATCTGTTCCCTCCGGGTTCAAAAAATAGTACATGTAAGCTTTAAAGCCTTGCAAATTGAGCTGGTGCCCCAACTGATGTAATGCCTCTGGACCGCCCGAAGCATAACCCGACGGGCAAAAAATATAGATCTTACAATCAGCCTTACAAATGATCTTGTTCATAAATATTTAATCGAAGCAAAGCTTCCGCACAAAGTTAACCTTACTTAAAAATGTTCTGCGTTTGTTATTCATGGTATAAAACAGCAAGTCGAAATGCTTTAGCATGAATAAAAAGCAACTGAATTTATTCTCCCCCTTCATGAGATCTGAAAACAAACCGCAGGCCCTGTGAACCAGTTCAGGTTCTTTTTTAGGCTGAAACTTTAAACAATAGTTGAGCCAACTAATCGTCACCCCTAACCTTTCAAGGTTTCTCGCTTTATTAGTGGGAGCCTCATCCTCGCGCTGTTCCAAAAAATCGGTGATACTATGCTGATGTTGCCGGTAATGAACCAAGACCTGATCTACGTACTTTACCTTACCCGCATTAAAAGCAGCAAACGCGATGGCCCAATCATGCGAAAACCCTGCGTTAAAAGGGGACAGGTATTGTTTTAATTTGCTATCAAATAAAATGGAATGACCGTGTATGTTGTTGCCCAGGATAATTGGCAAGCTGCTATTACCCTCGTACATCCGATGGTTTGACGCCATAGTCTTATCTCCGATACGCTTCCCCTCATCATCTATAAAATCAGAGTCGTGGTAAACCATCACACAACCCCCAGCACACCCCATCATTATTTTGAGCTTGTCCCTTTCCCATAGATCGTCCTGATCTGCCAAAGCGATAAAATCGCTCCCACATAGCTTTATGGCTTTTTCAAAGTTCAGCGTGTGCCCGAGGTTTTGTTCATTCTGATATGGTTTTAGTCTGGGATCTTTTTGCGCGTACTCCTGTAGTATATTCCAGGTATTATCATTTGAACAGTCATCCACCGCGATGATCTCCATGGGCTTATAATCCTGCGCCAAAAGGCTGTCCAGTAGTCTGGCCAGGAACTTCTCCCCATTATAGGTGCACAGTGCTATAGAAACTAAATGAGGCATTTTATGTGGTCAATCCTTTTGAAAACTTGAAGGCAAAGATGAGTTTTGTTAGCGACTTCCAAGGTTTCCGGTTAGGAAAAAGCTGCCGATAATTTTGATATATCATTTTCATCAATGGCATCGATCTTACTTCCGATCCTTTTAAATTGTAGGCCTGTTCTAATTGTTCTATAAATTTCTTATCCTCCGCCTTTAAATTTTTATACACGGAAAAAGCGTTAAGCATTGCCATAATATTTTGAAACTCCACTACCGCGTGACGATCCTGCTGCAGCCGTTTGGTTATCACTGATTCCTCATGTATGCGGTAATAAGTAAGCACTTCATCATAAAAGGTTATTTTATGGTGATAGGACGATATAAATCCCATCCACCAGTCATAGTACCCCTTATCGGGAAATGGCAGGGCGAAATCCAAAAACTCACGCTGCAAAAGTGCGGTATGGCCGGTCACAAAATTGCGCAGAATGATGCCTTTATAGTTAGAAGGGAGTTTAAAATCACGTAACAGTTTCCGTTGCTTATCCTGACCAATGTAGTTTGAATTAGAAAATATCAGCCAATTATTTTTGATATGATCCAGCAGCAATTGCAGTTTATTAGGCAGCCAGATATCGTCCTGGTCGCTTATAGCGATGTAATCGCCTGTTGTTAAAGAGAGTGCTTTTTCAAAGTTCTTGTTAAATCCCAGGTTATGCTCGTTTTTATAGCATTTTACTCTGCTATCAGTTTTGGCGTAGCTGCTTACTATATCGAATGTTTGATCAGTGGAGACATCGTCCACAATAACGATCTCGAGATTTTTATAGGATTGGCCAATAATACTATCTAACTGCTCTTTGATATATTTTGCGCCATTGTAGGTACAAAGCGCGACAGATATTAATGGTTCTTTCACGGCAGATCGCTTTAATATTTTTTAAACCATTTGTACCGGTACTTATAAAACAGGCGCACAATATTTTGCACCAACGAGATATCCATAAAAAATCTCACTATGCCATTCGGGCTCAGATAGAAACGCGTAACGGTAGTTTTAATATACCGGTTGTTGAAAAAGAAGGAGTACTTTTTTTGCAGCTTTTTTGCCAAAGAAAAAAATGAATCATCCAACCTACCCATGCTTAAATGCACCAGGCTGAATTCGATGGCATAGGCACTGTAACCCAGGCAGGCCGCTACCAAACATATATCGGTACCATACAAATGGAAACCTGCCAGATCCCGCGACAGTGCGATGTTGGCCGATTTTTTTACCAAAATAAAATTCTCATCCAGCGAGTTTACTTTTGATGGCAGCACACCTACCTTATGTGTAACCAGGTCGGCGTGGGTCATTTTCATAGAGAGCAGGTAGGGGTTATTAGTCCCTGCATTGCCTAATACGGCCCAGGTTTTATCTATCGCATCCAATTCAGCAATCCGCTGATCCAGGTCTGCGCGTTTATCAAACTGCAACAATATATCCTGGTGACAAATAAGCACATACTCGGCATCTGCATTTTGCAGGAAAAGGTTTATGCCTTCATAAGCATCGAAAGTATTGCCATTGGTATTGTCTACGTATCGATACTCGCAATCATTCGTAGTGAAACCTGCTTCGGCAAATGAATCCAGCATGCGGCCATATTCATCAAAATTGCTCACCAATGTACAAATGGCGTATTGATAGCGATAGGTTTTCTTCTCTTCCTTTTTAGCAGTATTTACAATTTGAGGTGTTGCCATCGATTGCCCGGTATGCTCCAATTTACTAATAATAATAGTTACTGAAAAGTTTGCATGTTGATCAGCCGTTTATAAAGGCCGTTTTTACCAATCAGTTCCTGGTGCCTGCCCTGCTCAACGATAATACCATTCTCTAAAACTATAATGACATCAGCATTTTGGATAGTGCTCAAGCGGTGCGCGATAACCAACGAGGTGCGGTTCTTCATCAGGTTGTTCAATGCATCCTGCACCAATTTTTCCGATTCTGTATCCAGTGCTGATGTAGCTTCATCCAGCAGCATGATCGGCGGATTATTTAATACTGCCCTGGCAATGCATATCCGTTGCCGTTGCCCGCCCGAAAGCTTGGCGCCGCGGTCGCCGATGTTGGTCTCATAACCATCTTCAGTGTTCATTATAAAATCATGCGCATTGGCTATGCGTGCGGCAGCCTCAACTTCTTCATAACTTACATTGTCTTTGGCAAAAGCGATATTGTTGAATATAGAATCATTAAACAGGATAGTTTCCTGGTTAACAATACCCATCAGCCCGCGCAATGAATCCATGGTTATGTGTTGTATATCCTTATCATCAATTAATATCTCTCCTGATTGTTGTTCAATAAACCGTGGTATCAGATCCATTAGAGTCGATTTCCCTCCACCCGAAGGGCCAACAAGCGCGATGGTTTTACCCTTTGGCACAGTAAAACTGATATTCTGCAAAACCGCCCGGTCTTTATACCCAAATGATACATTATTAAAATGGAGACCCTCGTTAAATTCTTTGATCCTGATAGCATCCGGCGCGTCCTTTATCAATGGCTTTTCGTCAATAAGCGCAAGCACACGCTCGCCTGCGGCTATGCCCGAGTGTATATTGCTGAATGCATCTGAAATAGCCTTTGCAGGGCGCATCAGTTGCGAAAACATAATAATATAAAGTATCAGTTTTTCAGGGGTGATATTTCCACCCTGGTGACTGATCACTAATGATCCCCCGTAGAGTACCACTGCCGATACCATGGCTACACCCAAAAACTCGGATACCGGGGAGGCCAGCTGCTGCCGTTTAGCCATCGACCGCATTATCCTGGAATATTTCCGGTTCTGCGTATCAAACCGGTTCTTAATAAAATTGGTCGCATTAAATGCTTTAATGATCTTGATGCCTGATAATGCCTCATCAAGATAGCTGATCATAGTTCCATATGTTTGATGAGACTCTATGGCCTGCTGTTTCAACCTCTTAACTATCCTGGAAATAACAAAGGCCGAAATCGGGATCACCAGCATTGAAAATAAAGTGAGCTGATATGATATAGTAAACAAAGCTATGAGGTAGGCTATGAGTTGTAATGGCTCTTTAAAAACTACTTGCAACGTTCCGGTAACCGAAAATTGAACTACCTGCACATCAGAGGCTACCTTTGATATAATATCACCTTTGCGTTCATTATTGAAATATCCCAATTGCAGATCCATCACATTATTAAAAACCGCACGCCTGAAATTCAATAAAGTATGGATACGCAGATTTTCCATTATACGCTGCGACAAGTACCTGAACAAGTTGCTTAACAAAACGGACACTACAATAACCAGGCAAACGATTTTTAACGCCCCCAATGTACCGTATTGCGTATTGGCCACATGAGCATAATAATTAAAGTTATCCAGCACACTGGTCCAGCTTTCGGGCTTTTTTATAACCTGTGTTGTGGTGTTGTGGTCGAACAGTGTTTTTAATAAAGGAGCAAGCAGCGCTATATTAAGCGTGTTAAATATGACAGAAAATACGGTGAATATGACATAAGGGATAGCAAACTTCTCAATGGGTTTGGCAAAGGAAAGTAATCTGAAGTAGGTTTTCATTGTCCTGCAAAATTACTTGTTATTATTGAAATTTAGGATATGTTGCTTTTGGCCTGTATGCCTATGCATATTTTCTTACTTTCCGTGCATATTTTAAAGCAAAGTTGAAGAGAGAGAGTCCCTTCCTGATCTTTTCATTGGTGAACAGATCCGTGTAATTATTGAATATTACTTTTATCAAGGGGATAGCGTTTTTATAGAATATATTTTTCTTATACGCGTTTTTCAACTGGGTGATAAAGATCTTGTCGCTTTTTCTCAACCGCTCGTATGATGCAAAGGCGGTAAGCATGTGATCAATTGTCTTAGCCTTTTCCTGTTCTTCCTGCCCCGAAATTATGCGTTGCTGCATTACCGAATGGTCATGAATGCGGTATTGTGTAGTTGTCTTATCCAGAAAGGTTATTTTTTTATGATATAAAGCCACAAAGCCAATCCACCAATCATAAAACCCATGTTTAGGTAAAGGCAAAAAATAATTGGCAAATTCCCTTTTAAACAGCAAATTATGCCCTGTTATAAAATTAGAAAGGAGTATTCGGCGGTAATTTCTATCTGCCAGGTCAAACCCTTTCCACAACATTTTACCAGCCTTAACCTTATTATTTTCGTCAATGAAAGATGAATTTGAAAATATCAACCAGTTATCGCCAATATTGTTGAGCAGCAATTCCACTTTCCCGGGCAGCCAGATATCGTCCTGATCGCTTATAGCAATATAATCACCGGTGGTTAATTGAATGGCCTTTTCAAAATTTTTGTTAAAGCCAATGTTTACCTCGTTCTTAAAACATTTTATCCTGCTATCCAATACTGAATAGCGCTTTACGATATTAAAAGTGTTATCGGTAGAGCAATCATCAACAATAATGATCTCTAAGTTTCGGTGGGTTTGGCGCAAAATACTATCCAGTTGCTGACTAATATATTTTTCGCCATTATAGGTACACAAGGCAATAGAAACCAATATCACTTCATCCATTACGCAATTTTATTAACCCACTCTTACTTTATTTCTTAAGGGTTAAAACGCGTTATTGTTTTATCTATTACAGATGATTTAATATTTGACACAATGTTGAATAAAGTTATCCTGCTGCCTTTGGATTCCATAAGGGCTTGGAACCTGGCCTTATGTTGCCGGATAACACTACGGTTTATAAACAGTTGCCGGTAGCTTTTCCATATCCAGAACTGCCCGGCAAGCAATTTAGGCAGCAGGTCAATCAATGTTACCTGGCAGTACCAAAGGAATGAGGCCATTCCATTTAAATGCAAGGCGTGAAAGTAAAAGCGGTTGCGGAAATAAACACTTTTGACCCAGTTGGCAGTTTTATAGTTTTTTGTAGTGGCTGATAAACGATGGCGGCAAATTGCCTGGTGTTCATAATAGCATTTCCAGCCCAACCGCCAGGCCCTGATACTCAGCTCCATATCTTCGCTGTAAAATGGCGAGAATAATTCATCAAAACCACCGATCTCCTTCAGCTTAGCCGCATCTACGAGGGCATTGGCCCCCGACAGGTACATGGTATACAGGCGGTCGTTAGGATCATCGGTATAATAAAAGTAATCCGTTTTTAATTTAAGGCCATTAAATTTTGGCACGCGCGCCGCATCCTGTATATGATCGCCTTCCATGTCAATAATGCGCCCCATTACGCCAAAGGTGTCCTTGTCAGAAAAGTATTTCCATTGATGCTCAAAATAATCGGGGGTCAGTTTTACATCCGAATTCAACAGCAATATCAATTCATATTGCGCGGCATCTATCCCACGGTTGCAGGTATAGGAAAAGCCTTTGTTTTCCGGGTTAACGATCAGTTTCAGTTCAGGATAATTGGATTTGATCCATTCAACAGAATTATCGGGCGACTGATCATCCACAATAATGATCTGGTAAACGGTACCGGCAGTTTCAATAGCCTTCAGCGTAAATGGCAGGTATTCCTCCAGCAGTTGCCTGCCGTTATAATTAGGAATAACAATTGAAATGCTTTTTTTGATATCCATTGATGGGCAAATATAATTATCTCCTATCGGGATTTGTCATAGCCGGCAGATAGCTTTAAAGGCATTTCTTAAAATACATTATATTTTTGTTACTTTATCTGCATATACAAATGTCAGCCAAACTCAGCCATATCAAACCCGATTGTAATGATTTTAAATCAGTTGCACGTGCGTTGACCATAGTTGAGAATGATTTGAATGGGGCCGGTCAGCTGTTGAAAGACCTTCATTTTGCCAAAAACACCCCTATTATAGGCGTTACCGGGCCACCCGGTGCAGGTAAAAGTACCCTGGTAAATAACCTGATCAGCGAGTTGCTAAGCAAAGGCAATAAAATAGCCATCCTCGCTATCGACCCTACTTCACCTTTTAATTTTGGCTCACTACTTGGCGACAGGATCAGGATGTCCGGTCATTTTAACCGTCCGGAAGTTTTTATCCGTTCACTGGCCACGCGCGGCTCATTGGGCGGGTTATCAGCTAAAACAATTGAAATGACGGATGTATTGCGTGCATCAGGTTTTGATTATGTACTGGTAGAAACCGTTGGCGTAGGGCAATCCGAGATCGAAATAGCCGGGCTTGCCGATATCACCTTTGTGGTTTTGGTACCAGAAGGTGGTGATGAGATACAAACCATCAAATCTGGACTGATGGAAATTGCTGATGCCTTCATTATTAATAAAGCAGACAGGGACGGCGCCGATATATTTGCCAATAACATCAAAAAAATGGTGCAGCAAAAAGGCGCACATGTCCCTGTTTTTAAAACCATAGCCTCGCAAAATGAAGGGGTAACTGATATAGCCAATTTTATTTTATCTGCCACCAACATCAAAAACACCCGCAAGGAATTTTTACTGTCCGAAAAAGCCTATAAACTTATCCAGCAAAAACGCATGAATGGAATTAATAAATCCCAATTGCAAAAAGATATCGCTGAAGCGATGGTGGATGCAAAGTTTAACCTGTATAATTTTGTAGAAAGATACTTTGACTAAAATGGTTGCTCACTAACTCAATCAACCTAATCCAACTTAATCAACCCAATCAACCATTCATGATCTCCTCAATTTCCTCAGCCTCCAGCGGGATATCAGCCATCAGATCGATATTGCCATCTGTTGTGATCAGTATATCATTTTCTAATCTTATGCCCAATCCCTCTGCCGGAATATAGATACCCGGCTCACAGGTTAAAATATTGCCCACCTCAAAGGGCTTATAGCGATTGGCGAAATCATGCACATCCAATCCCAAATGGTGCGAGGTGCCATGCATAAAGTATTTTTTGTATGCAGGGATTTTGGGGTCCTGCTTTTCCACGTCATGTTTATCCAGTAATTTCAAACCGATCAGTTCGCTCGTCATCATCTTACCCACTTCCTCGTGGTAGTCGCTTAACAGTGTTCCGGCCTGTATCAACTTTGTCGCGCCTTTCATTACCCGCAGCACCGCATCGTATACATCACGCTGGCGTTTGGTGAACCGCCCGTTTACGGGTACCGACCGGCTCATGTCGGCATTATAATTAGCGTATTCGGCGCCAAAATCAAACAGGATCACATCACCATCTTTACACACCTGGTTATTATCTATATAGTGTAATATGTTGGCATTGGGCCCCGATGCGATAATGGGACTGTAGGCATGCCCTGTGGCCCGCTGTTTTAAAAACTCATGTGTTATCTCGGCTTCTATCTCGTACTCGGCAACACCCGGTTTCACAAATTTCAACACACGTATAAAAGCATCCCTTGTAATTTCGCAGGCCTTTTTGGTCAGCTCTATTTCGATGCCCGATTTAACCACACGCAGGTCGCGCAAAATAACTGCCGAACGCTCATAATGATGTAATGGATATTTTTGCCGAAGCTGCTCAAACATCCTTATATCACGATAAGGCACCGAATGGCTGTAACGATCATTCTCATTGGTATTAATATATATATTATCTGCATAATTAACTATTGTATGCAGTATAGTATCAAATTCGGTAAGCCAATGGATATTATTTATACCGGATGACTTCCTGGCTTCCTCCTTAGTGTACTTGTGTCCTTCCCACACAGCAATGTGCTCGTCAGTTTGTCTTAAAAAAAGTACTTCTCTGTATAGTGAATTAGGACAATCAGGATATAAAACCAATATACTCTGCTCCTGGTCTATACCTGTGAGGTAAAAAAAATCAGCGTTTTGCTTAAAAAGGAGTGCTTGATCTCCATTCCTGGGAAACTCATCGTTAGCATGAAATACAGCAATGGAATTCGGTTTATTTCTCGAAACGAAATTTTTTCTATTATTTGTAAATAATTCATTACTTATAGGGGCGTATTTCATCTATATTGGCTTTATTTATTTTTATAAAACAATTTTTTTTATTTATTTGTATTATCTATTATAAAATTTGGAACAATGTTTGGTAATGAATTCAAACATAATTACTAATTTTGAAAAAAAAATCACAATTAAATTTGTTTAATCTTAAAACTATGAAGTATTCTACATTAAAAAAAACAGTCGCTTTATCATTTGCATCTTTGATGGTTGCGGGTGTGGCACTTGCCCAGGGTGATAGCACCAAGGTAAAAGCTGCAGCAGACACTACAAAGATGTCATCTGACGCAACCACCGCCAAGGTATTTGGTGGCAGGGGACAGTACAACACATTTAGCCTTGGCTTAAACATTGGCGCAACTTCACCATCTCTTGCTACTGGTGGATCAGGTGATTATCTTAATAAGAAAATTTCTCTGGGTTATGGTTTGTCTTTAAGAGACCAGTTAGCGCACTCATTTGCATTACAATTAGATGTTCGCGGTGGCAAAGTACAAGGTTCTAATGTACAAAGTGACCCCAGTGCTACTTATTCAACTAATTTCTTCCAGGCAACTTTGGGTGGTGTTGTAAACGTAGCAACTATCGATTACATCCGCCGCAAAAATGCAATTAACTTCTTCATTACAGCAGGTGCTGGTTTAGCCTGGTACAATCCAACCGGAACTTTCCAGGGTGTAGGATTTGACTACAAAGCTCAAACAGGCAACAGTGTTAAAGAATTTGTTGTACCAATTGGTGCAGGTGTTAAATTCAGATTATCTGACGCTCTTGCATTAAACTTAGGCTATACTGAAAACTTTATTGATGGTGACAACTTCGATGGAAAGAAAGTTGCCTATCCAACTAAAGACCATTACTCTTATGGTTACGGTGGTTTAGAGTACACTTTCGGCCCGAAATCAAAACCAAACCTGGATTGGGTGAACCCAGTTGCAATGATGTATGATGAGTTGTATGATGCAGCTCTTCGTCAGGAAGTTGAAGCTTTAAAAGGCCGTGTAGGAAATGTTGAAAATGCAGTTAACGACCTGAAGAAAGATTCTGATGGTGACGGTGTTGCTGATCAATTCGACAAATGTCCTAACACTCCTGCCGGTACTGTTGTTGATGGTTCTGGTTGCCCAATTGTATTCCCTAAAATCGATACTTCTTTATTCGTAAGGAAACCGGTTGCTGGTGAAGCAAAAGCATACTCTAACATCCAGTTTGAATTTGATAGCTCAGTATTAAGAACTTCATCTTACCCAACATTGGATGCTACTTCAGCTGACATGCGCTCAAATGCTGGTAAATCTGCTGAAGTTGATGGCTACGCTTCATCTGAAGGTACTGCAGCTCACAACCTGCGTTTATCTAAAGACCGTGCTAACTCGGTAAAAACTTACCTGGTTAACTCTGGTGTTGACTCAAAACGTTTGAAAGTAAAAGGTTATGGTGAAACAAACCCGATCGCTGACAATTCAACTGAAGAAGGACGCGTAACAAACCGTCGCGTTGAATTCAAACAAAAATAATATTCATTAAAATAATAATGATGCAGAAGGCTCTCCGATAACCGGAGAGCCTTCTTTTTTTTATTAAATTTGTTCATGTATTTTTTCAGGAAAAAGGACCCTAACAGGCCAACCAGCTTTAACCTTAAAGTGATGCACATCATTAACGCTATCGCGATAACTATGTTCGTACTGGGTATTCTTTGGAAATTGATCGATTGGTTTATATTAAAAAAATAAAACCTGCTGATCCACATAAAACCAGGCTATCTTTAAAACAATTATCTTGATGAAAACAGTAATAAATACCACCAATGCCCCTGCCCCTATTGGCCCTTACAGCCAAGCCGTAACTGCCGGAAATTTCGTGTTCGTTTCAGGTCAGATCCCTCTTGATCCGGCCACCGGCCAAATCATATCAGGAGATGTGAAAGCCGAAACCAAGCTGGTAATGGAAAATATAAAAGCCATATTGACCGAAGCCGGGCTTACTTTTAGCAGTATTGTTAAAACAAGTATATTTTTGACGGATATGCAAAGCTTTGCACAGGTAAACGAAGTTTACGGAACCTACTTTACCGAACAGTTTCCGGCGCGCGAAACCATACAGGTAGCAGCTTTACCAAAAGGCGTCAATGTTGAAATTTCAGTAATAGCCATCAAGTCCTGACGAATACCCATTGAACCGGCAGATATTTCAAACTCCGATCGAATATTTAAAAGGTGTTGGCGTTACCCGCGCCGATGTCCTTAAAAAGGAATTGGAGGTATTCAATTTTGAAGGCCTGCTTCGGCATTTCCCGTACAAGCATATCGATCGCACTAAGTTTTATAAGATCAGGGACATTAATCCCGATTTGCCTTATGTACAGGTACTGGCACGGTTAACACACAAAGAAGTAATTGGCGAAAAGCGTACCAAACGTTTAGTCGCCCTGGCGCAGGATGATACCGGTACCATTGAGCTGGTATGGTTCCAGGGCATCAAATGGGTAGAAAAATATCTTATTACCGGCAAGGTATATGTACTGTTTGGCAAACCCGGTATGTTCAACGGCAAGCCGCAGATGGCCCATCCCGAAACTGAGTTGTATTCATCTGCCGCCCAATTGCAAAAAGGCAACTTAACGTTACAACCCGCCTATAGTTCTACCGAAAAACTAAAGCAATTCTCTTTAGACAGCAAAGGAATCCAAAAACTCACAGCTGCACTGTTAGAGCAACATGGCAAGGATATACACGAGAATTTGCCCTTATATATACTTAACCAGTTTAAGCTGATGGGTCGCGCCGATGCCTACCGTAACATGCACTTCCCCGAGGATGCCTTAAAGTTGAATGAAGCCACACATCGCCTAAAGTTCGAAGAGCTGTTTTTCATTCAGCTTAAACTACTCAAAAACAAACTGCTCCGCATACAAAAGTTCCGGGGCCATATATTCGAAAGTGTCGGGCATTATTTTAATGAATTTTATCACCATAAGCTGCCTTTCAGCCTTACTAATTCGCAAAAAAAAGTATTAAAGGAAATAAGGCAGGACACACAACGCGGCGTACAGATGAACCGCCTGCTGCAGGGCGATGTAGGCAGCGGCAAAACAGTAGTGGCCCTCATGAGCATGCTGATAGCCATTGATAACGGTTTCCAGACCTGCATTATGGCGCCTACAGAAATTTTGGCCAATCAGCATTATCAAACCATCAAAGCTTTGGTTGGTGACGATTTTATTGAAGTGGCACTGCTAACCGGCTCTACCAAACAAAAGGACAGAAATGTATTACATCACAAACTGGAAAACGGTGAGCTCAAAATATTGGTTGGCACCCACGCGCTAATAGAAGATAAAGTAGTGTTTCAGAATCTTGGGTTTGTAGTGATAGACGAGCAGCATCGTTTCGGTGTGGAGCAGCGTGCCAAATTATGGCGCAAAAATGCTGTACCACCGCATATACTGGTGATGACTGCAACTCCAATACCCCGCACGCTGGCTATGACTCTTTATGGCGATCTGGATATCTCTGTGATCGATGAATTGCCGGCCGGCCGCAAGCCTATAGAAACGCTTCACTTTTACGAGAATCAGCGTTTACGCATGTTCGGATTTATGAAACAGGAGATTGCCAAAGGCAGGCAGATCTATGTGGTGTACCCGCTGATACAGGAAAGTGAAAAGCTTGATCTCAAAAACCTGCAGGATGGCACCGATATCATGGCGCGCGAATTCCCCCTGCCCGATTATCGCATCAGCATTGTGCACGGCAAACTGAAGGCAAAGGAAAAGGATTTCGAAATGCAGCGTTTTGTAAAAGGCGAAACGCAGATCATGGTGGCCACTACGGTGATCGAGGTGGGGGTTAACATCCCTAACGCGTCGGTAATGATTGTTGAGAATGCCGAGCGTTTTGGCCTTTCGCAATTACACCAGTTGCGCGGGCGCGTTGGCCGTGGCGCCGAGCAATCCTTTTGCCTGTTGATGACCACCCATAAATTGAGCTACGATGGCAAGATCAGGCTGGGTACGATGGTTAAAACCAATAATGGCTTCGAGATATCCGAGATCGATCTGCAATTGCGCGGCCCTGGCAATATTGAAGGTACACAGCAAAGCGGCGTACTTGACCTTAAGGTAGCCGACCTGGCTACAGATCAGCAATTATTATTACTGGCCCGCAAATGTGTGGAAGATATATTCGCCAAAGATCCCGAACTGGCCCTTCCCGAAAACCAGGTACTACAACTCGCCTTCCAGGCAAAAAATGCCGGTTTAAGCTGGGATAAAATATCCTGAGATCACTATACTGACAAAACAGTGTCAGTACATTTTAAACTGCAATAATTTATATTTGTATATTACATTTGTCAAAAACCAACCTTTAAATGAAACTCAAGCTCACCCTCTTTTTATCGTTATTTTTTTCAGCCTCATTACTACAGGCCCAGGATTCACTCATGCTTCGCAAAATATATGACGAAGAATTGGTGAACGGCCAATGCTATGGCAACCTGCATTATTTATGTAAAAATATTGGTCCACGTTTAAGCGGTTCGGCAAACGCCCAAAAGGCAGTTGAATGGGGCAAAAAATTGATGGAAAGTTATGGCTTTGATAAAGTTTTTTTGCAGGAAGTAATGGTGCCGCATTGGGTTCGCGGCGCGAAGGAAGTGGGGATGATCATTGATGGGAAGAAGAAAATTTCGGTTCCGATCGCGGCTTTGGGCATGTCGGTAGCTACGCCAAAAGGAGGTATTACAGCGGATGTGATTGAAGTGCGAAGTATAAAGGAACTGGCAACCTTAGGCGAAAGCGTGATCAAAGGAAAAATAGTTTTCTTTAACCGTCCATTCGATCCAAGATTTATTGAAACTCTGCGTGCTTATGGTACCGCCGGCGACCAACGCAATATGGGCCCGGCAGCAGCAGCTAAATATGGCGCGGTGGGTGTGATAGTTCGCTCCTTAACCGAAACGCTGGATAACTACCCGCACACCGGCGCGACTATGGTTGTTAAAGATGGTGTAAATATCCCGGCTGCAGCAATATCGACCAAAGGCGCCGACCAACTGAGCGCTTTATTAAAGCTGAAAAAACTACCGCAAATAAAATTCTACTTTAAGCAGAATTGCCAAACACGGCCCGATACCCTTTCCTACAATGTAGTAGGCGAAATGAAAGGATCTGAAAATCCTAATAAATTTATCACGGTGGGCGGTCACCTCGATTCATGGGACCTGGCTGAAGGGGCGCACGATGATGGCACCGGTGTAATGCAGTCGGTTGAGGCTCTGCGTATTTTGAAGGCGTTGGGCTATAAGCCAAAAAACAGCATCCGCGCGGTGTTTTTTATGAATGAGGAAAACGGCGACAAAGGCGGTATCAAATATGCCGAGCTTGCCGCACAAAATAAAGAAGAGCATTTGGCCGCTATAGAATCTGACCTGGGCGGATTTACACCACGTGGTTTTGGTTTCGATGGAGCTTCGCCGGCCATGATCAAAAACATAAACGAGCAATGGAAAAAATTACTGGAACCGTATGGTGCCGACCGGCTTGTAGCAGGTGGCGGCGGAAGTGACATAGGCCCCTTAAAGGGTAAAGTACCCGGCGTAGTATTGATAGGTTATTTGCCCGATTCTCAGCGGTACTTTGATGTACACCACACTCCTAATGATGTTTTCGAGAATGTAAGCAAACGCGAACTGGAATTAGGCGCTGCGGCGATGGCTTCATTGATCTACCTGATCGATCAGCACGGATTTAATTAATTTACTTGTAGAGATGCAATACTTTGCGTCTTAAAAAAAGACCCATAGAGACGCGAAGTATCGCGTCTCTACAATATTTCTACAAACATCAATTGTTATATTACCGATAATTGTAAATTGCGGCCTCAAAATACTCTACCCCGATAGTGCCCGACGAAGGAAATAGTCAACCCAAAAGAGATTCATTTGCAGCATTGCGATACAAGGATTTTCGCTCCTATATCGGTATGCGTTTCTTTTTCACTTTCGCTTACCAGATGCAGGCCATTGTTGTAGGCTTCTACATTTACCAGTTAACCAAAAGCGCTTTTGCTTTAGGTTTGGTTGGTTTAGCAGAAGCTATACCGGCTATTGGCATTGCTTTGTACGGTGGCTATATCGCCGATAAATCTGAAAAACGCAAAATGCTGCTCACCATATCTTCCCTGGTGTTTTTTGCCTCCATGGTAATGTTTATT
Organism: Mucilaginibacter sp.; assembly: GCA_035489035.1. Lineage (GTDB taxonomy): Bacteria > Bacteroidota > Bacteroidia > Sphingobacteriales > Sphingobacteriaceae > Mucilaginibacter. Next base: position 90,412 of record DATHKT010000033.1, on the reverse strand, counting down.
GTGACGATGAAAAGCATGGAGCCGCACATCCATAAAGGCTGGATAGTTCCCATCATTTACTTCATGATATTTTTGAATGGACTGGCGCGGGCATTTTACGGCCCTGCTACCTTTACCATTTACGCCCATAGTATCCCAAAAGAGGTTTACCCCAATGGCAGTACCTGGAGCAGTTCGAGCTGGCAGATAGCCTCTATCCTGGGCCCTGCAGCTGGTGGGCTGATCTATGGCTTTTATGGTATCACGATAGCCTTCAGTGTGATCATTGCCTTCCTGTTGCTTTCCATTTTATTGATCTACCTTTTACGCCCCTATCCCCCGGTATTTATACCGAAAGAAAATATCTGGGATAGTTTGTCCGAAGGGATCAGTTTTGTATTTAAAAATAAGATGATGATCGGTGCCATGAGCCTCGATCTCTTTTCGGTATTTTTTGGGGGAGCGGTAGCACTGTTACCGGTTTTTGCCAATGAGATATTAAAGGTCGGGGCCGAGGGATTAGGCATCATGCGGGCCACATCCTCCCTGGGAGCCGTTTTAACTATGCTGGCTATGGCGAGGTTCTCTCCTATGGGAAAACCATGGCGCAACCTGCTTATCGCTGTTACGGGCTTTGGATGCTCTATTATCTGCTTTGCTTTGTCACGTAATTTTTATCTGTCACTGCTCTTTTTATTTACTGAGGGAGCATTCGACAGCATCAGTGTGATCATCCGCGGCACCATTGTGCAGCTGTTAACCCCCGATCATATGCGCGGGCGGGTGTCTGCAGTAAATTCCATGTTTATTGGCTCATCCAACGAAATAGGGGCATTTGAATCGGGCACGGCTGCTAAGTTATTGGGTACAGTTCCTTCCGTTATTTTTGGCGGGTGCATGACCATGATCATCGTGAGTATCACTTACCTGAAAACCAAAAAGCTGATCCCGCTGACTTTACATGATATCAATAATGCGGAACCTGAGGTGCTGAATGCTGTTTAAAGCTCCTTTACACTCTTCCAGAATAGGTAGATCAGTGAGCCAAATATGGGCACCACAATAATGATCACCACCCATAAAATTTTTGAGCCGCCATTTACATTTGGATTCCTGATAACATTGATGAGCGAATACAGGCTTAGTAATGCCCATATAATGAGGAAGATCAAACCAAAGGTACCGCCAATTGCGGATGTTATCAGGTACATTTTTATACTATTAATTCATATTAAAAGCCCCTCTCCTCCGCAGAGGGGTTGGGGTGAGACTCAATAACTATCCTCAGTCACTTTTTCACCGATCTGCTGTCTCCACATAGCATAATACAGGCCTTTTTGCAACAGAAGCTCCAAGTGTTTGCCTGATTCAATGATATTTCCTTTTTCAAGAACATAGATCGTATCCGCATGCATAATGGTTGATAAACGATGCGCGATCAATATTGTTATATGATCTTTTAAAACTGACACATCCCTTATAGTTTCAGTAATTTCTTCTTCGGTTATCGAGTCAAGCGATGAGGTGGCCTCATCAAAAACCAGCAGATCAGGCCTGCGTAACAACGCCCTTGCTATTGATAGGCGCTGCTTCTCGCCACCCGATACTTTTACACCACCCTCGCCTATTACCGTATCTAAGCCATTACTTGCCCTTGCTAATAGGCTCTGGCAGGCGGCACGGTGCAATGCCAGCATACATTCCTCATCCGTAGCATCCGGGCGCACAAACAACAGATTCTCCCGTATCGACCCCGAAAACAACTGCGTGTCCTGGGTTACAAAACCCACCTTTTCGCGCAGCTGATCCAAGTCGATCTCTTTGCTTGGTACGTCATTATACAATATTTCACCCTCAATAGGCTGATATAAACCAACCAATAACTTAACCAAAGTTGTCTTGCCCGAACCGGATGGCCCGACAAAAGCTACCGTTTGGCCGGTAACTGTTTCAAAGCTGATATTATTTAATGCATTGCGATTTGCTGTTAAATGTTTGAAGCTTACATTATCAAAGGTCAGTTTTTCCAGGTCCTTAATTATGAATGGGTTCAATGGTTTGGGGTCAATAGGGGTGGCCAGGATGCTTTTGAAATTCCCTAATGACACCTCTGCTTCTCGCCACGATTGAATTACGTTACCTAATTCCTGCAAGGGGTTAAACAGGAAGAATGAATAAAATAAAAACATCAGGTAACTGCCTGCTGTTAAACTCCCCTTAAAGATTAAAACAAGCAATATTACCACCATGATGCTGCGCACCAGGTTTACTACTGTGCCCTGCACAAAACTCATACTACGCACATACTTCACCTTTTTAAGCTCCAGGTCGAGTATTTTATAGGTGGTTTTATTCAGGCGTTCAATTTCTTGTTTGGCAAGGCCAAGGCTTTTTACCAACTCGATATTTCTTAATGATTCTGTCGTTGAACCGGCAAGTGCCGTAGTTTGCGATACGATCTTTTTTTGTATGGTCTTGATCTGTTTGCTCAAAGCCATGCTGACAAACGTAATTACGGGTATCGCACCAAGATAAACCAAGGTAACCTGGTAATTTATTTTTACCGACAGCACCATTACAAACACCATACCCACCAGGCTCACAAACAGCACACCAATAAACGAGGTGATAAACTTCTCACAGTCCAAACGCACCTTCTGCAAAATACCTAAAGTTTCTCCGCTACGCTGATCTTCAAAAACCTGGTAAGGCAGTTCAAGCGAATGCTTCAGCCCATCGGCATACATTTTGGCGCCTACCTTTTGTACAATAATATTGGTGAAATAATCCTGGAAGTTTTTTGCTATGCGCGATACCATCGCGGCTCCTATAGCCAGGCCAACCAATCCTAATGCGCCATAAAAACGGTATTCAAAAGTATAGGTCTTATGATCAACGGGGACAACATACTTATCGAAAATATTCCTGGTAATTAACGGGTCTACCAAGGAGAACCCGATGTTAAATGCGGCCAGCAGCAGCGCCAAAGCAACCACCCAGCGATGTGCTGACAAATACGATAAAAGTAATTTCATGATTAAAGTAAAAATAAAGAAAGGGAACGGCTTAATAGCTCATTCCCTTTCTTTTTGACAATAAAAACATTTTGACATATATTTAAGACATTGATATAACAAATCAATTGAAATCTGCAGTGAAAAGGTTTATTTACGTAATCGGTATTTTGATTTTAACTTCGCTAGGCGGCTTAGCGCAGGAAAAGTTAAACAAGGCAGAGTGTGACTTTCTTGGCCCATTAAATTTCAAGAATAACAAAGCCATTGTTGTTATTAAGGTAACGTACAGCGAATTTAATAGAAGTGGTGATGAACCAATATTTGCTACATTGGCAAAGAAAAAGAAGTTGCGTTTCAGCGATTACTTTAGTAGATGTTGCGGGGGTAGTGAAATACGCTTTAAACCTGAAAATTGCTCGAAAGAATATAGTGGGGTGTTGTTGCACAAGAAAATGAATTTTAATATCAATAAAGCTAAATCCGGAGATACCCTTTATTTGACGTGCCTTGTCTATCAAGGCGAAAAGAGTTATGATAATATACCTTTTTTTACTGTCATTAACATTCGCGATAGTTTATAAACACAAAAGCCATTTCTCACTGAAATGGCTTTTATTATTGTGGCTCAATAAATTTTATACTGTCATAATATCTTTTTCCTTTGCTTCAGATAGCTGATCAACTTTGATGATAAAAGAATCCGTCAGCTTCTGAACTTCGCCTTCGCCGGTCTTCATCTCGTCTTCAGAAACACCTTCTGATTTCAGTTTCCTGATCTTTTCGTTGGCATCCTTACGGATATTACGGATGGCGATTTTGCCATTTTCCGCTTCTGCTTTTGCTTTTTTAACGAGGTCGCGGCGGCGCTCTTCGGTTAATGGCGGTACGTTGATACGGATAATTACCCCATCATTTTGAGGGTTAACACCCAGGTTGGCTTCCATAATAGCTTTTTCAATGGAGCCTAACAACGATTTCTCCCATGGCTGTATTACAATGGTACGGGCGTCAGGGGTATTCACGCTACCCACCTGGTTTAGTGGAGTGGGGCTGCCATAATAATCAACCATGATATCATCCAGCATGCTGGGACTTGCCTTGCCGGCGCGGATCTTTTGCAATTCGCCGTCGCAATGGTCAATGGCTTTTTCCATTAAAGCCCGGGCATCGGTAACTTGTTTTTTAATGAGTTCGCTCATCGTATTAATAATTTGCTGACAAAAATAGTAAAAAGTATGATTTTACCTTATTTAAATCCCCTTTAAAGGGAACACAAAATTATTACGATAAATACTTATAAAAGCCTGTAAATTACTTTATGGCTGCAAGGTTTGCCGGGGAGTGCTGCTGCTGGCAAACTAGTTTTTCAACGGGATAACCCATCGCTTTGCAACGGGTCACGATCTGATCATATAATTTTTTATCCATTTCCTGTTTGCGGCACAGGATAAATAAAAAACGGTGGTCGGGATGGCCAATTACCGTGTAAGAGTAATCATCTGCCAAATCGATCACCCAACAATCCATCTTAATGGGCCAGATAAATTGCACTTTCATTTTTGAATTATTTGTGCCGCTTACCTGGAATAATTTTGATTTTATCGAATGTATTTGCGGGTCATCATCCATTTTATAAGTAGTGACCACATCATAATAACCATCAGTATTTAAGGAATTGCACAGGGTTGTTTCCCTGGTGCCCTTATCAAACATGGTTGGAAGGGAATAAAGCGAATACCAGGTTCCTTCGAAGCGTTTTAAGTCAACCTTTTCTACAGGTTTATTAGGTATCCCGAAAAATAAATTTAAAATTGCCACCAACACACAGATCGTCTTCATACCAGGAAAAGTTTATTGTCATCTAAACGTAATCCTTTAGCACGATGTTTCCGATTGGGGGAAAAGAGTGAAAATTTATTATTGGTTACCTATGTGGCTCTACCTCACCAGCGTTCCTATCTTTTCGCCTTGGGCGATCTTCATAAAATTGCCGGGTTGGTTCATATCGAATACGATGATAGGTAAGTTATTTTCCTGGCAGAGGGTGATGGCGGTCATATCCATTACATTAAGGCCCTTATCATACACTTCCTGGAAAGTGATCTCATCATAACGGGTAGCTGTAGGGTCTTTCTCCGGGTCGGCGGTGTAGATGCCATCCACGCGTGTGCCTTTTAATACTACATCGGCTTTGATTTCGATAGCACGTAAGGAAGCTGCCGTATCCGTAGTGAAATAGGGGTTCCCGGTACCTGCACCAAATATCACGATCTTGCCTACTTCCAAATGGTGCATGGCGCGGCGGCGTATATAAGGCTCGCATATCTGCTCCATTTTTATGGCTGATTGCAGGCGGGTTTCCACACCAATACTTTCCAGCGCATTTTGCAGGGCCATACAGTTAATTACGGTAGCAAGCATACCCATGTAATCAGCCTGGGCACGTTCCATACCTGATTTTTCAGCGCTTAATCCCCTGAAAATATTACCACCTCCTACTACTATAGCAATCTCAATTCCGGCATCAAAAACGCCTTTGATATCACGTGCATACTGTAAAACCTGGTTATTATCAATGCCGTATTGCCTGTCGCCCATCAGCGATTCGCCGCTTAGCTTAAGTAGAATTCTTTTGTATTTCATCAGAGGGTAGTTTGTCAAAAGTATTAATTTAAATTCAGTGTTAAAATAGTATGTAATTTAACTCACTTGTTTGCCAGCTAAAAACGTTCCTTTAACAGTATAGTTTTCATCAAACACGATCAAGTCGGCATCATAACCTGCTTCAACCTTGCCCTTATTTACACCGGCCAGTTGCGCAGGATATAAAGAGGCCATATTAATTGCTTCGGCGAGGTCTATACCAATATATTCAACACAATTTTGTGCCGCTTTCAGCATAGTAAGGCATGAGCCGGATAAAGTACCATCAGGCATTACATACCTGTCCCCGGTAAACTGGTGCTGGTAGGTGCCTTCATTGGCGGTAGTTACCGCATCCGTTATTAAAAATAATTTATCACCCAGTTCGCGTTTAGCCAAACGGATCATCGCGAAATCAACGTGGATACCATCTGCAACCACACTGGTGTACGGCTTTTCTTCAAAAATAGCAGGGATATAGCCGGGCTCGCGATGGTGCATCTGAGGCATGGCATTGTATAAATGCGTAACCGCTTTGATAGGATTATTTAAAAATGTCTTCCCTTCCTGGTACGTAGCATTGCTGTGGCCAGAGGATAAGATAACGCCGTGATCATTCAGATAATCGATCACTTCTTTATCCTGCAGCTCCGGCGCTATGGTCATCATTTTGATCACGCCATCCGCCATCTCAATCCAGCGTTGTACTTCGGCAAGGGTGCCCTTCTTGATGTATTTGGTTGGGTGGGCCCCTTTTTTTATGGGATTGAGATACGGGCCTTCCAGGTGTATTCCCCAGAAATTTCCCCTGCAATGCTCCCGGTAAGCTTTTGCCGCTTCAATTCCCTTCTCCACGATATCATTGCTATTAGTGCCGATGGTCGCGAAAAAGCCAGTCGTACCCTGGCTGATCATATCGTTTTCCATCTGCGCCAAAGCAGCCTCTTCCGGCTTCCCGGCAAACAGCTTGCCGCCTAAACCGTAGATTTGCAGGTCAATCAATCCCGACGCGACAAACGCACCTTCCAGGTCGATCTCTTCAGCATCGCCGGGAATAGCGTGGTCATTAATTACATCAGTAATTTTTCCGCCTGAAATTAAAACGGCTTTACCCCTGGTGATGTTACCATCAGAGATGATTTGCAGGTTGTGAAGGGCTGTTATCATATGCTAAAATATGTTTCTTAACTTAATAATCCGCCATTGAATATCGAACACTGAATAAGAAATTTTGAATAATGAAATATGTAAATTCATTATTGGACATTCAGCATTTGTTATTCGACATTCATTTTTAAATGCCAAAAAAAATCCCCCTCGTTTAAAACGAGGGGGATAAATAATTTAAGCTCCTAAAGCTACCCGCTTAAATGCGGTAACGGTTAACCCTTTTTCAACCGTGCTTAAAAACTGGGCAACGCTTTTGGATGGGTCCTTCACAAACTCCTGGTTCAACAGGGTTGAGTCCTTGTAGAATTTGTTCAGTTTACCAAGAGATATTTTTTCAACCATTTCTTCCGGTTTGCCTTCGGCACGGATCACTTCTTTTGCAATTTCAAGCTCGCGCTCAATTGTAGTAGCATCTACGCCGTCTTTATCAACAGCAATCGGGTTCATGGCAGCAATTTGCATTGCTACGTCTTTTCCGGCTTCTTCAACTCCGGCAGCGTTAGCGCTCAAAGCAACCAACACACCCAAACGGAAGTTACCATGTATATAAGCAATCACTTTTTCGCCTTCAATAACTTCATATTTTGATATGCCGATCTTCTCGCCGATCTTACCTGTCTTGTCGATAATAGCTTCGCCAATAGTAATACGGCTAACATCTGTATCAACTGACAATTCGCTCAAGGCTTCAATGTCAGCAGGTTTGTTTTCAACAGCTGTGTTAGCGATCTGGTTAGCGAAAGCAATAAACTCAGCATTCTTAGCTACGAAATCGGTTTCGCAATTCAGCTCGATAATTACACCGCGTTTGCCATCTTCTGATGTACGGGCAATTACCACACCTTCGTTTGATTCGCGATCCTGGCGGCTGGCAGCCACCTTAGCTCCTTTTTTTCTTAAGAAATCAATAGCAGCTTCAAAGTCACCGTTTGTTTCGGTCAAAGCTTTTTTGCAATCCATCATACCCGCACCTGTTTGCTGGCGCAGTTTGTTTACATCGGATGCAGTTATTTGTATTGTAGACATTGTATGTTCCTTTTTAAATGTTAAAAGTTGCGAGTTGTGGGTTGCAAGAAGCTTCTCTGCAACTCACAATTCACAACTCTAATATTACTCTTCTTCTTTCTCAGCAGCAGGGGCAGCAGCGGCCGGAGCTTCTGCCTCAGCAGTTACTCTTTTTCTTTTGCCACCTTCAGCAGGTGTAGCAGATGGTTCAGCGGCAGCAGCAGCTTCAGCTTTCGGGCTATCAGCTTTAGCTTTCGCTAATGCTGCTTCTTTTTCAGCTTCGTCTTCTTTCTCGCGTTTACGCTCGTCCAAACCTTCTTCTATCGCTTTGATGATAATACCGGTGATCAATGAAATTGATTTGGTAGCATCATCATTCGCCGGGATAGGGAAATCGATATTTGACGGATCAGAGTTGGTATCAACCATCGCAAAAGTCGGGATGTTTAATTTCAATGCTTCTGAAACCGCGATGTGTTCTTTCTTCACGTCTATCAGGAACAATGCAGCCGGTAAACGGTTAAGATCCGCGATACCACCCAACAGTGTTTCTAATTTGATACGCTCACGCTGAATCATCAGTCTTTCTTTTTTCGAAAGGTTGCTGTATGTACCATCTTTAGTCAATTTATCGATGTTTGACATCTTTTTGATCGACTTACGCACAGTAGCAAAGTTAGTTAACATACCACCTAACCAACGCTCGGTTACGAAAGGCATGTTTACTCCTTTTGAATATTCAGCCACGATATCTTTCGCTTGTTTCTTTGTAGCTACGAATAATACCTTACGGCCTGATTTTACAATTTGTTTTATAGCTGCAGCAGCTTCTTCAACCTTAGTTAAGGTTTTGTTTAGATCGATAATGTGGATACCGTTGCGCTCCATAAAAATATACTGTGACATTTTCGGGTCCCATTTGCGGGTAAGGTGACCAAAGTGTACACCTGCATCCAGTAAATCCTGATATGTTGTTCTTGCCATTGTTTTGTCCTCCTTTGTGATTAACGTTTACTGAATTGGAATCTCTTACGTGCTTTCTTGCGTCCTGGTTTTTTACGCTCAACCATACGGTCATCGCGGGTCATTATACCTTTGGCGCGCAGTGCAGGTTTCTTTTCAGGATCCAGTTCAACAATGGCTTTCGCGATAGCTAAACGAACGGCTTCTGCCTGTCCTTTTACACCACCACCTGCAACGTTTACAAGTACATCAAATTTACCTGTCGAACCAGAAACTTCGGTCGACTGCATAACGATGTATTGTAATGGCAAAGTAGGGAAGTACTCTTTGTAATCTTTACCGTTAACGGTAATGGCGCCATTGCCTTCGCTCAGATAGATGCGGGCAACAGCTGTTTTTCTTCTGCCTGAAGTGTTAGTTGTTGGCATTTTCTTTCTCTTTTAAATTAATTGTTAAATGGCTTTAGGGTTTTGTGCTGCATGAGGATGCTCGGCGCCTGCATAAACATGCAGGTTACCAAATAAGGCGCGGCCCAAACGATTTTTAGGTAACATACCACGAACGGCTTTTTCAACCACTCTTGTAGGATGTTTTGCCATTAACTCCTTAGGAGAAATGAAACGCTGACCACCCGGATAGCCGGTGTAAGAAACATACTGCTTTTCGCTGAATTTGTTTCCGGTCAGTTTTACCTTGTCTGCATTAATAACTATTACATTATCTCCGCAGTCTACGTGTGGGGTGAACCCTGGCTTGTGTTTTCCACGAATGATCATTGCGATCTTAGTGGACAAGCGCCCCAAAATCTCACCTTGAGCGTCAACAACAACCCATTCTTTGTTAACGGTCTTTTTATTGGCTGAGACAGTTTTGTAACTTAACGTATTCACTTGCTTTAAATTAAATTAATTAAACGTTTACTATACCCCGTAATTTCGGGACTGCAAAGATACGGGTATTTGTTTAATTTACAAGTGGTTTTTGAGTTTTGTTGATTGAGTTGGATTGGGTTAATCAGGTGAGTGGTTTTTGTTTGCTTTTATAAGGTTGTGATCAGGGTCCGGCAATTATTTTGCAAACTCTTATATATCACTATCTTTATCAAAATAAACACCTTATCAACCAAAACCTTATGGCAAATTCCACTTATTTACTCCGGCTCGAATTGATTAATCCTGATGGAAACGATTATGATCTGCTGCATGCAGAGATGGCCGCAATCTCATTTTATCGTGTTATTGAAAGCACTCACTGGTTAGATCTGCCAACGGGTTCGTACGCCAGGTCCACTTCCAATACGTTAACTGTTACACAAGATGCAAATGAAACCGAAAATTTGGTTTCAAAAACTATTTTTGAATTTATTGCCCAAAAACCGCTGAATGATAACGGGCTGCCTAAAGATTACATCTATTTTCTGAGCAAATTTGAATACGGAGGATACAAACTCCATTATAATACAGATCCCAGCAAACTACCCTCCTGAATACATGTTGTATAAGGCTTTACTCAAGGACTGCCTTTCGCCTTTGTTGTTGTATCATCAACTAAATTTCTTATTGGCAATAACTATAAAAGGGATTATAAATTAGTCTTCTAATTATTGATTTCATAATCCTATCCCATTTATTAATTTTATCCCGATATTTATAAAACCGCACCCCACAAAACCGACACTGATATATGATCATTATTAAAGATCACGCCGAATTTGAATCCTACCTGGGCAAGGAAATTGGCATATCCGGCTGGCATGTCATTACCCAGCAGCAGATCAACCAGTTTGCCGAGGCTACCATCGATCATCAATGGATACATACCGACCCCGAGCGGGCGCAAAACGAAGGGCCCTTTAAGGCTACTATCGCGCATGGGTATTTAACGGTATCACTGCTCCCCTACTTCTGGCACCAGATAGCCGATGTGCAGAACCTCAGGATGCAGATCAATTACAGTATCGAAGGCATCAAATTTGCGCAGCCGGTAAAGGTGGACAGCCGGGTACGACTAAAAGCCACACTAGCGGCAATCGTCAATTTAAGAGGGATCACCAAAGCTACTATCGGTGTCGAAATGGAAATTGAGGGCGAGAAAAAACCCGCTTACACGGGTGAGGTTGTTTTCCTGTATCATTTTAATGGGTGAGTTTCTGCTGTCATGAAGTTGAAGTACTTTAAACTTGCAAATCCTGCTGCATAAAGCTAAATTTGTTATAATGGATATCCAAACTGAAAAACTTGAATTGGTAAAGCGTTTGCTTGATACAGACGATGAGTCTGTAATACAGCAGGTGAAAGAAGTTTTTGAAACTCATGAAAAAGATTTTTGGAATGATCTGCCCGAACACGTAAAGGCAGGTATAGAGCGTGCAAAGAAACAAGCAGATGCTGGTTTGCTTACACCGCACGAAGAAGTAATGAAAAAATACGTTAAGTATTTATGAATCTATCGGTTGCCTGGACTGAAGAAGCGCAGGAAACATTCGAGCTTACTGTTAATCAAATTGAAGATAAATGGGGAACTAATTCGGCTGAAAAATTTGTCCGGGATACTCATAAAATAATCAACACAATTACTACACAACCTTATTTATATAAAGCTTCATATACACAAAACATTCGCATTGCTTTTATAACTGAACAAACTTCCATGTTTTACGAGGTTCATACATCTCACATAGCAATTTTATTCTTTTTGGATAACAGGCAGGACCCTATCTTATAAAACTCGATTATTTTAGAAAAACATAGACTTTTAAAGTCTCCCCTACAGGGGGAGATTTAGAGGGGGCAAAATCTTTACAATCCATCCACAAGCCCTTCCGTATTTTTGTGTTTTATATTGATCTATGAGCACAAACAAAATCCGCCTCAGCGTATTGGACCAGTCGCCGGTACGCAAAGGCGTTACTGCAGAGCAGGCCGTTAAGGAAACTGTTGAATTAGCAAAATATACCGACCAATTAGGTTATACCCGTTTTTGGGTATCCGAACACCATAATACCGGCAGCTTGGCGGGCTCTACACCCGAGGTACTGATGGCCCATTTGGCCGGGCAAACCAAAAATATCCGCATAGGTTCGGGCGGGGTGATGATGCCAAATCATAGTACGCTTAAGGTTGCCGAAAACTTCAGGATGCTGGAAGCGTTATTTCCCGGCCGCATTGATTTGGGGATGGGCCGCGCACCCGGTACAGACCGGCTTACTGCCGCCATGCTGAACCCATCCAACCAGTTCAATCAGCAAGATTTTATTGAGCAACTCTACGATCTGAATAATTATTTTCACGACAGGGGCGATCCGGGTACACCGCAATCCAAAATAAAGGCCATCCCACAGGTACAAACCGTTCCTGATATGTGGCTGCTCAGTTCCAGCGGCGAAAGCGGTTTGTTTGCCGCGCACTTTGGCATGGGGCTTTCATTCGCGCATTTTATCAATCCAATTGGTGGCCCGCAGGCTGTAGCTGCTTACCGCGAACGTTTTCAACCATCAGAAAACCAGGCTGAACCCACGGCCAACATGGCCATTTTTATTTATTGCTCCGAAGATGAGGAAAGCATCCGCAGGCACCAGGCTGTAATGGATTTTCGTTTCAATCAATTTGAACAAGGCAAGGGGATAGTGCCTATAGCCTACGAGGATGTCAAAAACGTCAATTATACTATTAGCGAACAGGAGCGCATTATGCATAACCGCAAACGTGTAATCACCGGAACTCCGGAGCAAATGAAAATCAAACTAACTCAACTGGCCAATGAGTATAAGGTAGATGAGATCATCGCCGTAACCATTACCGAAGATTTTGATGCACGGCTAAATTCTTACAAGCTTTTGGCGGAACAGTTTGGTTTGTAAAAAATAAAATAGATATGTCATTTCGAACGACAGCCGTTTTATAATAAATTCAAATCCACCAAACATTAATAATCGTATCTTTGTCAATAGTTTATTACCCGTTAATTCCTGCCATTAAGTGATTATTTTAATATTTTTCCTCTGCCACTGGTTCCTGTCCCTGTTTTTTCAAACATTTTTCCTGCACAGGTACGCATCTCATAAGATGTTTACAACCAACAAGTTTTACGAACGCTGTTTCCATATACTGACCTTTGTTTGCCAGGGTTCATCGTATTTAAACCCGCGCGCTTATGCCATTATGCACCGCGAGCACCATGCTTACAGCGATACTGAGAAGGATCCACATTCTCCCTATTTTTTCAGGGATGTATTCCAGATGATGTGGCGCACTGCGCAGAGCTATAAGCTTTATGAAAAACGACTGAAAGAGCCTGAGGCACAATTTAAAGGCAACTATCCAGAATGGCGCCTGCTGGATTATTGGGGCTCAACCATCTTATCACGTGTGGTATTCGGTTGCTTGTATGTCGCGTTTTATATTTTCTTCGCTACGCATTGGTGGATGTTTTTATTATTGCCTATCCATTTTATGATGGGGCCTATCCACGGTGCCATTGTTAACTGGTGTGGACACAAATACGGCTATGCCAATTTTGATAATAACGATAAATCAAAAAACACTACCCCGTTCGACTTTTTTATGTTGGGGGAATTATTCCAGAATAATCACCACAAACGCCCCAACAATGCCAATTTTGCCGCTCGCTGGTTCGAGTTCGACCCGGTTTACCCGGTGATGAAAGTGCTGCATTGGGTACGTATTATTAAACTGCGAAAAGCTTATTTGTAGGCGAAAGGTTTTTTATTTATAGGTAAAAGGGTAAAGGAGAAAGGTTTTTTGACCATCTCACAACCTTTCTCCTTTCACCTTTATCCTTTATCCTTTCAGCTTTAACCTTATTACTATATTTACCCCACAATTACAGATTATGGAAGTATCAGCATTAGCCCAAAATTTAAGAGGTTCTGAAATTATAAAGATCGCAGGCGAGATCAACGAGTTAAAAAGGCAGGGACAAGACATTGCCAATTTAACCATAGGTGATTTCGATGCCAATATTTACCCTATTCCGCAACCGCTTAAAAAGGGCATTGTGGCGGCTTATAATGATAACCAGACCAATTATCCACCGGCTGATGGAATGCTCAACCTGCGCGAAAGTGTTTCGGAATTCCTTAAAAACAGGTATAATTTAGATTATAACGCCAGCCAGATATTGATCTCCGGCGGTTCAAGGCCATTGATCTATTCGATCTACCTTGCTGTGGTTAACCCCGGCGAAAAAGTTGTTTTCCCTGCACCATCATGGAACAATAACCATTACTGCGATCTGCTTAAAGCGGAAGCGGTAATTGTACAAACCAGGCCCGAACATAACTTTATGCCTACGGCTGATGAGATTCGCCCGCATTTAAAAGGCGCTGCGCTGTTATCCCTGTGTTCGCCATTGAACCCTACCGGGACCATGTTCAGCAAAAAGGATCTGGAAGAAATATGCGACCTGGTGATAGCCGAAAATAAAACCCGTGCAGCCGGTGAAAAACCTTTGTACCTGCTTTATGATCAGATCTATTCGCAATTAACTTTTGGCCAGCATGAGCATGTGAACCCGGTTACTCTGCGCCCCGAACTGAAAGATTATACCATATTTGTTGATGGCGCCTCTAAATGCTTTGCCTCAACGGGTGTGCGTGTAGGCTGGGGATTTGGCCCGGCAAATATCATCACTAACATGAAAGCAATTGTAGGCCACATGGGCGCCTGGTCGCCTAAGGCCGAACAGGTGGCAATGGCTAAATTCCTGAAACAGGAAAATGAGGTAAACCTCTATTTAGCCGGCATCAAGTCAAATTTGCAAAACAGCCTGAATACCTTACACCAGGGCTTTCAGCAACTAAAGGCCGAAGGCTTTAATGTAGATTCCATTGAGCCAATGGGTGCAATTTACCTTACTGTTAAAGTTGATTACGTTGGCAAAACCACACCGGATGGCGATCTGCTTAAAAACTCTACAGATATTAACTTCTACCTGATCAAAGAAGCAAAAGTAGCTTTAGTGCCCTTCTCCGCTTTCGGTACCGGGGATGATGTTAACTGGTTCAGGGCATCGGTAGGCGCAAGCACTTTGGCTGATATCCAAAATTTGATCCCGAGGATTAAAGAGGCGCTTTCGAAGCTGAAATAGCCAGCCCCACCTAAATCCTCCCCGGGAGGGAGGACTTTGATATTACCTTTAAAGTGAGGCTTGTTTATTTATTTATAAGCTGTAAATTCGCAGCTTTTAAATTGATAAATTATGAAGTCGTTGATCATCACCGTTTCCATTATATTAACATCACTTGCCGTCAGTGCGCAAACTGCGCCTGCTGCCGCACCTGCAAATGCTATCGTATTTGTCAACTCTGACTCATTGATCAATAATTACGAATATTATAAAACCATAAGGGCAAAATTGCAGGACTTATCTCAAAAGGCACAGGCCGAGATCAATACTAAAGGCCAGGCTTTTCAAAAAGAAGTGGCCACCTATCAAAAAGGTGCTTCGGCGCTTAACCTGGCTCAGCGTACCGCTGCAGAAAAACGCCTGGCAGCCAAGCAACAGAATTTACAGGCGCTTAGTCAAAACACCGGCAAGCAATTGCAGGATGTGGAAGCTGAACAAAACGCTAAACTGTACGACCGTATAGCCAATTATTTAAAGACTTACACCAAAACCAAAGGCTACAAAATTGTACTTACTTATTCAAAAGCCAATCCATCCATGCTTTATGGTGACGAAAGCCTGGATGTGACCAAAGATGTGCTTGTGGGTTTAAATGAGGAGTACAAAAAAGAAACCGCGCCTGCTACTATAAAATAGATTTTGGCCATCTGCGATAGGCAATTTATGATGCAATAAGCTGTTAGATAAAGCGTTACTAAAACGATGATACACTGTTCTTAATTTGCCGTTCTGCTGTATCATTAATAACCTAACAACTAAAACATCACATTCATGAAATACCTCGCCTTGCTTTTCTTTCTGCTCGGGTTCTCCGGTTGTTCTGTTATAAACAAGCAGTACTATTACGTTCCTTCAGTTAAGCATCAAAGCGTATCTGATCGCCACTCCGAGTTCAAAATGAAGTATAGCCGGTTTAAAGTTTCAGATAAAACCGGGGACAGCATTGCCACCATAGCCACCAATAATGGTGTTGGTCAGCCGCTTTTAATTGGACCTATCATTTTTCCGGTAATACCAATAGGCGGGTTCTTTCATAAAGTTACCGGCAAATTTGAAATGGACATTGACATAAATAGCAGGCCTGATTATTTTATGCTTCTGGCTATTGATAGCAGCGGGCATAAAAGAGTAAGTGATTCATTAAGACTAATGAAAATCGCTAAAAAAGCCCCGCTCAAATCAAAATATTGCTACATGATCGTAAACAACTCATTGAAAGTTCCGCTCAGTGTTGAAGAGTTTTTTATGGGAAACAAGGCCGGCCATAGTTACATTATGCGGTCAGACATGAGATTTGGAAAAGTTAAAACCATGCGGCTGGTGACCTGCAATGCCGTGCTTGATAGCACATTTAAGAATATCACATTTAAGCGCAAAAGCCGGATCACATTTAACCTGCTTGGAGGGAGCTGATCCCAGTTCTACGCCGCGCTCGAAATATATTTAACCAAACTCCTTTTAGCTACCGGCAACAGCGTTTGTTCCAGCGGGAAAGTGATATCGCTTTGCACATAATATACCGCCGGGTTGGGCAGATGCCTGCGTTTATTGATCAGGTCGAGCTTAATAGATTCGGGCGTATTAGTAATGCTTTGCTCATAGGTATCGATAAACTGAATGTTGATTCCCCGAAACTTGTCATCCTTATTTTCAAATATCGTGATCTGGTATTCGTATATCCAGTTGGTTCGTTCCTTACCGTTCCGTAAGGAGAAATAGCCGTTGTAGGGCATCAATGGCACTAAGCCTATCGGGTCGATATTAAGGCGGCTTTCCACAAAATCATATATCTCTTTGCCTATCTGTATAGCCGGGTCCATCTTTTGCAGGGCGAAGGAAATAATGGTTTCTATCTCCTGCATCGAGCTATCATCCTGAACGATCTTTTGGTAAGTCAGTTTTACGGCTTCAATATCCGCTTTGGTCATCCGTTGTGGAAAGGCTTGCTGTAGTACGGCTTTGTTGCGTTTAAAATCCAGCAGGTTATTATAATGGAATACCAGGTCGGTCAGGTTTGGGTATAACCTGCTCCGGTCGAAGTGGCGGTTGATCTCCTGCAAATAATCCAGCAGGATATATTTTTTATACTCGAAATCTATCGAACCCTCTATAAACCAATTGATGCCTAATGATTTCATATGCAACCAAATTTTGGATAGCTTAAATTACAACAAAAAGCCCAACTTTGCAATATGCCTTTGGGAACCCTTTATTTAATACCCGTACCGCTTGCCGAACAGGCCGCAGCTAAATCATTCACTCCTTACCTGGTTGATACCATTAACCAGATTAGGGAGTATATTGTGGAGAACGAAAAGACCGCCCGCCGCTTTTTAAAGGAAGCCGGTTTAAAAACCCCGCAAAGCGAGTTGATCATTCATGATTATGGTAAACATAACCGCGATGCCCCGCTCGGCGATTTCTTTAAAGGCTTGACAGCTGGTAATGACGTTGGTTTAATGAGCGAGGCCGGTTGCCCCGGCGTAGCTGATCCCGGCGCCGGAATTGTTGCCGAAGCGCACCGCAGGGGTATTAAGGTTGTGCCTTTAGTGGGGCCGAGTTCCATCCTGCTGGCTATCATGGCATCGGGTTTTAATGGCCAAAGTTTTACCTTTCATGGCTATTTGCCAATTGATAAATTAGAACGCGGTAAAAAGATCAAAGAACTGGAAGCATTGAGTCAGCGAAATGATCAAACGCAGTTATTTATCGAAACGCCTTTTCGGAATAATCCCATGCTGGAAGAGATATTGCGGTCATGCGCTCCTAAGACGAAACTTTGTATTGCCTGCGACCTTACGGCCGAAACTGAATTCATTCAAACCAAAACCATTGCGGATTGGAAACAAAAAGTACCCGAACTGCATAAACGACCAGCTATATTTTTGCTGTTTCATGCCTGACACATGATCATTAAAGAAAAGAAAACCAGTGTATTAATTGTAGGCGCCGGTCCTTCGGGCCTCATGATGGCCGCGCAGCTGTTGCGAAATGGCATTCAACCGCTGATTATTGACAATAAGGAAGGCCCAACAAATGAGTCGAAAGCCCTGGCGGTGCAGGCACGAACATTGGAGATATACCGGCAGTTGGGTATTGTTGATAAGGTAATTCCTAATGGCAAGCAATCCAAAGGCGTAATTTTCAACCAGGATGGTAGACAAAAAGCCTCGCTATCGCTCAACCATGTCGGCGATGGGAAAACGCCCTTCCCCTATATATTATTGTATCAGCAAAGCAAAAATGAACGTTCTCTGCTTGATTATCTCACCCTTAACTGCTGCCCTGTTTATTGGAATACCACATTAACATCTTTAAATCAAAAAACAGGAAGTGTTGAGGTTGTAATTAAAAATAATGATGGCGAGTATAACCTGGAATGTGATTGGGTAGTAGGCGCCGATGGCGCGCATAGTGTTGTACGCAAGCAATCGCACATTCCTTTTTCGGGTGATACCTACCCCCACTATTTTTATCTCGCCGACGTTACCCTGGATACTACCTTTCTCAATGGTGAATATATCCAGCTCTATCTTGGTAAAAGTGGATTTGCCGGATTTTTTCCCTTGCCTGAGGAAGACCGCTATCGCGTGATAGGCGGACTGCCGGTTGAATTCGGTGAAAGAGAAGACATTCAACTGGAAGAACTCCTACCTTTTTTATCAGGCGTAACCAACGCCACTATAAAAGTGGTAGAAAATCATTGGTTTACCACCTACAAGCTGCACCATCGCATGGCTGAGAAGTTTCGCGACCAACGCTGTTTTTTGGTGGGGGATGCTGCGCATATCCACTCGCCCGTAGGCGGGCAGGGAATGAACACCGGCCTGCAGGATGCCTACAATTTGGCCTGGAAACTGGCCAGTGTAATTAATGGCCAGGTAAAACCAACCATTTTGGATAGCTACGCCAATGAGCGCATGCCGGTAGCCAAAACATTGCTGAAAACCACCGATGGGGCTTTTAATTTAGTAACATCAACCAATTGGTTTTTCGGAATTTTGAAAAAGTGGATATTGTTTAATGTACTAAATCTGGCCTGGAAAAGCAAAAGTATCAAGGCTGCATTTTTTAAGCTGGTTTCACAAACCGGTATCTCCTATCGCGACAGCAACATAAACCTGCACCTGAGCAAAAGCACCCAAATAAAGGCCGGCGACCGGCTCCCCTACCTCAAGGTTTATGACGAGAAGAAAGAAGAAGAAACCGACCTGCACGAATGGTGCAACAAGCCCGGTTTCACGCTCATCATTTTAGGGAAATTTGACGAGATGTACCTGTTCACCCTCGCCAAATGGATCACCAACAAATACCCCGGTATGCTGAATTTCTTTTACCTGCCGCCATCCGGAAAGAATGTGGATGTTTTTAACGCTTTTGAAGCAGATCCGCATAAACAAAAAGCTATTATCGTGCGCCCTGATATGCACATCGGCTTTATTAATGATGTAGTGGATATCGGCATGATGGATAGCTACCTGCAAAACGTAGCCGGTGTTATCGCTAAAAGTCTGTTGTAGAAAGTCTGTGGGGACACAGACTTTGGGGGTGGGTAAGGACACAGGCTTTGGGAGGTTAAGAAACTTTGGGAAATAACAAAAAGCGCCTGCATAATTAATATACAGACGCCCGGATTAAACACGGTTATTATGAAAAGAAGGGGTATTAATCGTAGAAACGCAATACTTTGCGTCTCCTTATGTTGCGTCTCTACGTTAAGGTATGTTCATTTATAGCCTGGTAGCTTACAATAGAGAGATCCGGCTGCATTCGCAAAATAAAAGTATCTATAGCATCTTCCTTGTCTGCCGGATCCTCTTGTGTAAGCAGCATATACTCGCCCAATAGTTCTACAAGGGTCAGTTCGGTAGTTTCATAATTGATGGCCAGTTTATGCAGTGATATATCTTCGGTATGCGATTCGATCAGTTCGAAATGGGCAGTATCAAAAGATAATTTATTACCAAGGTTATCCTTTATTACAGGTATCTTATTATTCAATTGCGCTATGAAATGCCCGGCAGCAAAACTCAATTTATAGTGCAGTGAATTGGCCCGGCCGTCACTCTCCCTCAGTTTATTGAAAGTTTTAAACTTACCATCCGGATTATACGCCTGAGATTTCATCAAAAACTCTTCGTAAGTAGCCTTAAATATGGCCTTCTCAAAGCTGCTTTCAGATGTTTCATCTATCACCTGTTTATAAACAAGTTTTACTTTTGCCTTGTACATGGTATTTATTTTAAGGTTGATGATTATAAAGCCAAACCTATAGTGTACGTCCCGGTATAACCTTCAGTAATGCTGCCGGCTAAGGTTAAAGTTTCATTAGCCAAATCTGTTGATGAATTGCCAAACACACTGTCTGTTGCATTCCGGGTTGGGTTTACACCATGCGTAGAATACAAAGTTGATTTATGCACGGCATCAGATATAGTTTCTGAAAAGGCCACCTGTGCCATTTTTTTCAGTACATTATTAATAAATATCTCCATGTGTATATGGGTTGCCCGCCCGCCATACCATCCCGGGTAAATGGTCGTGAATTTAGCAACACCGCTGGCATCAGTAAGCTGGTAACCCCGTAACCAGGTTTCGCCTACATAACTTTTTGAACCCAATAATCCAGGCTGATTAGCATAGCCCGAATAGTAGCCATCCTTATTACAATGCCAGATATCAACCCGTGCATCGGTTACCACATTACAGCTGTCGTTGGTATTAACAACGACAAAAGAGAGTGCCAGCGGAACCCCCGTTTGTCCGCCCAAAACGTCAACACGGTTTAAAGGATTCGTTATTTCGCCTCCAACATATGGATATGGACCTTCTTCCTCCGTAGGGGTGACTGTACAGCTGCCGCCTGTTGTCGTGGTGGCGGTAGTAGTTGTCCCGGTGGTGCTTGTGCTGTTTGTAATGCTGTCTTTTTTACAGCCGTCCAGTATCATCGGCCCGGCGGCTGCCACTAAGGCAAATGTTTTTAAAAAGTTTTTCCGTTCCATATTACAAAAATTAACAGGTGATTATTAACTGATGTAAATCTACCCGGGGCTATGCGTTGGCGGGAAGGGGTATCGGTAAATGGTGGTTTTGTGCCGATTAAAGGCCTTTTTTCATTTAAATTTCATCCATTTGCGGACGAAATCCATATAGCTTTCACTTACAGGCAGTTCCGCATCAGCTAATTGCACCTTACGGTTATGGATGGATTTGATCTTATCCACAGCTACAATAAAGCTGCGATGTATGCGCTGAAACTTACCGACTGGCAATTTTTCCAGTACCTTTTTTAAGGGCATCAGGGTGAGTATGGTCTTGCCATTATTCACATGGATCTTGATGTAATCTTCCATGCTTTCAATATACTCGATATCATCCAAGCTAATCTTTACCATGCGGTATTCCGAATACACATACAGGCTGTTGTCCAGCTTCTCTCCAGGCCCGGCATTTTTATATTTATAGTAGTCGATAGCCTTTTCAACCGCCTTGGCAAAACGTTTGGCATCAATAGGTTTCAAAATATAATCCAAAGCTTCCAGCTCAAAACCTTCGTAGGCAAAATTCTTGTAGGCAGTAATAAAGATAATGATGGGTTTCTTTTCTAATGACCGCACCAGGTCGATGCCGGTGATATCCGGCATATTAATATCGATAAACAGCAGGTCGGTGGTGCCCTGCTTTAGGTATTCGGCACCAGATATGGCATCCTCAAAAGTTTGTACCATTTGCAGTTCAGGAAACTGGTGCACATAGCGCGAGATCAGCTTGAGTGCAAGGGGCTCATCATCTATCGCGATACATTTAAGCTTCATCATTGATCTGTAATACCAGTTTAACGGTGTAAAGTTTGTTTTCTGTATCGATGGTCAGCTCATGTTTGCCCGGGTATAAATGCTCAAGGCGCTGACGGGTATTTTTAAGGCCGATGCCTGTACGCTTCTTTTCATTCTTATCCGGAAAGATATGGTTCTGGCAAAAAAAGGAAATGCCCTTTTCGTTCCCCCATATTTTTATGCTGATAACTGACCTGGTATGTTTGCTGATGCCGTATTTAAATACATTTTCAATAAAGGTCATCAATATCAGCGGCGCTATTTTTTTATGCTCGATATTGCCCGATATATCTATATCTATCTGCGTTTTTTCACCCAAACGCAAGCGCTGTAGTTCGATATAATCATGGATACAGTCTATTTCATTTTGTAACGGCACAAAATCCTCAGTCGCATCGTCCGTCACATAGCGCATGATGTTGGATAGCTTCATAATGCTATCGGGCGCGTTATCGTCCTTAATCACTGCCAGCGTATAAATATTGTTGAGGGTATTGAACAGGAAATGCGGGTTGATCTGCGCTTTCAGGAATGACAACTCGGCACTGGCCTTATCCGCTTCGGCCTGTATGGCGCGCTGTTCGGTCAATTGCCATTGTTGTATGATTTTTATAGCGGTACTTATCGCCACAATCATCAGAAATATAAACAAGCTGATACTATCGACAAATGGCATTGGAGAATGATTTGGCCCCGGCCCGAAACGCGGAGGCTTGTCGCCAGGTGGGTGCTCGCCCGGAGCGAAAGGGCCATGCGGATCATGATTGTCACGGAGTGGCATTGGCCTGTCACCTCGTGGCAGGGAAGGCCTATCCTGCCCTAACAGTTTATCCCGCATTGGCCGGGCAGGGGGGCCGTGCTGAAATCCCATATTTTTTTCAGTACTCTTCAGTAGTCTGTCATAAGGCTGCAAAAAATATACCCCGGCAAACAACAGCATTACAATTGAGCCATATAAAATGTATTTCCTTTTCAGAAACAATCCAGGGATCAGTAAATAAGCGTTGAAGTAAAAAAGGAAAATGTAAGTAAAGCAAAACAGCCAGTAATACGGCACCAGTAATGTCCGGAAGTCACTATCGCTTTGTCCACCGTTTATAAACAACAGCGGGAAGCCCATAAACAGCAGCCAGCCTGCAATATGTATAATTACCTGGTATGTACGTACCTTCAGCATATACAAAGCAACACATTCAAAATCATTATTTTAAAATGTATCGGTAATAAGGGGATATGTATGGATGAATTAGCCGTGTATGGTTTCGGCTTTGCCGTAATTTTGTATCACCTGTGCTTCGTAATCCAAAAACTCTTTCCAGCGTTTGTCTACATCAACATCCCCGCAATACTTTTTAGCCAGGCGGATAAAAGTGCTGTAGTGCGTAGCCTCACTGATCATCAGTTCATGATAAAATTCGGATAACTGCTTATCATTAATATGCTCCGACATCACCTTAAAGCGTTCGCAGCTGCGGGCCTCTATCATCGCCGAAAAAAGCAGGCGGTCAATTAACTGTACTGTACGGCCACCGCCAATGATGATGAACTTTCGCAGTTCATTTACATAATTATCCTTGCGCTCCCGGCCCAGCACATATCCGCGCTCCAATATAATATCATGCACCCGCTTAAAATGATCCATTTCTTCCTGCACCAACGCGGTCATTTCCTGAACGAGGTCTGACAGGTTTGGATTCTGAACAATTAAAGTAATGGCATTGCTTGCGGCTTTCTGCTCGCAAAAGGCATGGTCGGTAAGTATTTCTTCGATATTGCTTTCCACCACGTTTTTTACCCATAGCGGATCAGTAGGCAGTTGCAGTTTAAGGATGGTTCTTTCACTCACACTACAAAAATAGGGTTATTTAGCTTAAAGCGGAAAGGTAATGAGATTTCAAAAAGACTTTGGACTATTGACTTACGACTAATAGTTTACCCCCAAAGATCAATTTCCTTATCCAACTCGTCTTCATCGTGGTAAACACTTGCTTTCTCCTGTTGGGTAGAGTGTTCTATCTTGGCCATTAATAACAATTTGTCGAAAAGCTCTAATACATCGATCTTTTCGGGCATGTTATTAACAAAGTATTGCAAGTTATCTTTTGAAAGCTGCATAATAAATCTGGGCAAACTGGTAAAGTATCTTTTACGATATTAAGCTTGCTAAAGTTATAATCTCCAAAAAATAAATGAGTTAGCCGTTCCGGTAGAGGTTCTTGCTCTCAATAAATTCCAGTACCGGATCGGGAACAAAGTATTGAATATTCTTTTTCTCCGATAATGATTTGCGAATAAAGGTTGCCGATAGCTCCATCAAAGGCGTCATGGTGATGGTTACGGATGGATGCGAGGCAAATTCGGCGTTCTCGTAGCCGGGTCTCGGGTATACATAGATGCGGTAATCGCGCAGTATCAGCTTATAGTTCTTCCATTTATGCAGGGTTCCCAGGTTGTCTGATCCCATGATGATGGCAAATTCATGTTCCGGGTGCTTTTCTTTCAAATGAACCAAGGTATCAATGGTGTATGATGGTTGGGGCAGCCTGATTTCCACGTCACTTACGGCAATATTATTTGAATTATCGGTAGCCAGCTTGGCCATTTCGAGGCGGTCGTAGGTATTGATCAGATCGCCATATTTTTTTAAAGGGTTTTGCGGCGAAACCACCAACCACACTTTATCCAGCGTGGTATGATTGGCCATATAATTGGCGATGATCAAGTGTCCGATGTGAATGGGGTTGAACGACCCGAAGAGTAAACCTATTTTCATGTTGAGATCATGGTTAATAGTTCATAGATCATAGTTCTTTTAGCAGATAGTCCGCAGATTATGTAAGTAGCCGGCAATTCTAATTCAGTAGATAGATCAATTTGATCTTATTAGCATGGTCCATAAAGTATGAACCATCAACTATGAACTTACTGGTTCCGGAGAAAATTCAGCACCAATTGTTCCGCCTCTGCACATGCCGTTTGAAGATCGTGATTTTTAAGGATAATATCAAATTGCGGAGCATAATTCAATTCTTTTTCTGCTTTGGCAAAACGTTCCAGCAATTTTTCATCGCTGTCGGTGCCGCGTCCGGTTAACCTTTCCTTTAAAACATCTAATGATGGCGGCTGCACGAAGATGGCAAGCGCCGCTCCGTCATATTTTCTTTTCAGGTGAAGGCCGCCTTCTACGTCAATATCAAAAATTACTATTTTGCCTTTTCGCCATATCCGCTCAATCTCTGTCCGCAGCGTGCCGTAAAATGTGCCCGAGTACACTTCTTCAAATTCTACGAAATGTTTCTTGGCTATCAGGTGCAAAAATTCTTCCTTGCTGATGAAATAATAATCCTTGCCATCTTTTTCATCGCCCCGTGCCTTACGGGTTGTAGCCGAAATAGAAAACTCAAGTTCAGGAATTTTGGTCAGCAGGTGCTGCACTATAGTAGTTTTACCCGCCCCCGATGGCGCTGAGAATATGATGAGTTTTCCTTCTTTCATTTTTGTTGGAACGTTGTAAGGTTTTAAAGTTGAAATGTTTCTTTGCGCCGGATAGAATAAATTTCCAACCTTACAACATTTCAACTTTACAACAACTTATAACACATTCAGTAATTGTTCTTTAATTTTTTCCAATTCTTCCTTCATGCCAACTACCAGTTTCTGCATATTGGCATCGTTGGCTTTTGAGCCCAGTGTGTTTATTTCGCGGCCTATCTCCTGCGAAATGAAGCCTAATTTTTTGCCGTTGGCATCCGCGTTTTTCAACGTTTCGATAAAATAGTCGCAATGGCTTTTCAGGCGGATCTTTTCTTCCGTGATGTCCAGCTTATCGATATAATAGATCAGTTCCTGCTCAAAGCGGTTCTGGTCGATGTTTTCGCGGCCTACTGCTTCACTTAAAAACTGGTTCAGCCGTTCGCGGATCACAGGGACGCGTTTGGGTTCTTCCACCTCAACCAGTTCCAAATTTTTGACGATAATACCGATACGCATCTTTACATCCTGTTCCAGCACATTGCCCTCATCGGCCCTGAACTGCTGAAAAGCTGTCATAGCCTGCTGAAAAGTCTTTTCAACGATCTTCCATTCCTCTTCGGATACGGTATCTTCTTCGTATTTAACTACTTCAGGAAGACCAAGCGCTAATTGGAACAAGTTATTTGCGGGTTCATTCAGCTCGGCGCTAACGGCCTTTAACTGATCGAAATAGTTTTTAAGCAGTTCGGCATCAATTCCCGCGGCCTTTACTTTAGAGCTTGCCTGCTCCACATTGATGGATAGATTTACCTTGCCGCGGTCAATTTGCTTGCTGCACTCATTACGCAATTGGAATTCCTTTTCAGAGAAAGCCCTTGGCAGGCGCAGTGTAAGCTCCAGGAACTTACTGTTCAGGGATTTGATTTCAACAGTATATTTTGTACTGCCCGAATCGAAACTGGCAATGCCATACCCTGTCATTGATTTTATCATGCGCAAAGATAGACTTTTAGTCCGAAAGTCGGCAAGTCCGGAAGTCGGTAAGTATTTACCGGAATTATTAAATTATGTATCACTAATCTAAATCTTCTGGACTTATGCGGACTTACTGACTTTCGGACTTCCTCTCACTTTAACATCTTTTTACACTTTTTGCGTTATACAATACTTATTTTTACATTTTTGGATACCGAATGCGTTTAACCAACAAGCTATTATTATTGATCATCTGCCTGTTTTGCCTGCCTGGGTTGGCCAGCGCGCAGCAATTAACTGTAAAGGGCGTGATTTTTAAAAAAAACGCATCCGCGCGAATTGCCCAGGCTATAATTACCGATTTGAACAGCAAGGTGGTAATGATGAGTGATGAACTGGGCGCTTTCAGCATAAAAGCCGCTATCGGAGATACGTTGCTTATTACCAAGTACGATTACACGCCCGAAAAAAGAGTAATAGTCAATGTAGAAGACCTGTATATCTATATGCAGCCTATTATTGTGCTAAACCAGGTGGTGATAAAAGATCAGACCAAAAAGCAGGAACTGGGTGATATTATGCACCAATATCGCAGCAAGGGCACGTTTTATGATGGAAAGCCCCCTGCATTATCCTTTCTTAATTCACCTCTAACGGGGATCTATGAGCTATTTGGGAAAACTCCGAATAACGCGCGCAGGTTTGCTGAGTTTTCAAAAAGAGAACTGGAAACCGATGTCGTGAAAAGGCGCTATACCAAGGCGCTGGTAAAAAATGTGACCAAGCTGCCTGATGATGAAGTAGATAAGTTTATGCTGATCTTCACCCCATCCTACGAAGATGTGAAGGTGTGGAACGATTATGAACTGATCACTTATATCAAGAAAAATTTCGATTACTACGAGAAGCACAAAAACGATCCGCAGCCTAAACTGGAAAAATTGTATTAATTAGTCCGAAAGACGGCAAGACCGAAAGTCCGCAAGCTAATTGTATTGTGAATATTAAGAGAATGTCTTCCGGACTTTCCGACTTATGCGGACTTTCGGACTAAAACTATATCGCCAAAGCCTCACAAGCCTTCTCAGCTGCCAGCTTCTCCGCGTTCTTTTTGTTGAACTCCTTGCCCTGGCCCATCACCTCGCCATCAATACTGGCCTGCACGGTAAATAGCTTGTTGCTTTCCCCATCCTGGTTTTCTATCAGTTCAAAGGTAATATCCTTGCCATGCCGCTGGCACCATTCTATCAGCTTGCTTTTGAAGTTGGTCTCCGTTTGCTCCAGCCGGTGAATATCGATGTGCGATTTAATAATATGGTTTACCAGGAAGCTTTTGGTAAAATCGTAGCCTTTATCCAAATACACAGCGCCGATCAAGGCCTCGAAGGCATCACCCAGCAATGACCCCTGCCTTGACGAATTGACCATGCGGTTATCATACTGTATCAACTGTTCGAAACCCAGCTTACGCGCCAACTGGTTAAGGTTTACACGGTTCACGATCTTGGAACGCAGCTCGGTCAGGAAGCCCTCATCCTCATAAGGATAGAGTTTAAAAAGCACCTCGGCCACTACGCTGCCCAATACGGCATCGCCCAGGAACTCAAGGCGTTCGTTACTATTCTTAACCCCTTTTTTTACGTTAGTGGCAACTGATTTATGGCGAAATGCTAACCGGTATAAAGACAAATTGCCTGGCACAAAGCCAAGCAAATTCTTTAATGATTTTACATATTTTCTATTGGGTGATAAATATAGTTTGTAAAACCGGCGTATAGGCATTTAGTCTTCGTACTTTCTAAATATTACCGAAGCGTTATGGCCGCCAAAACCAAACCCATTACTTTGAGCTATCTTGATATCTCTTTTCTGGGCTGTGTTAAACGTAAAGTTTATTTTAGGGTCGAAAGCAGGATCATCTGTAAAATGGTTGATGGTTGGCGGTATAATGCCATGTTTGATGGCCAATATAGCAGCAATAGCTTCAACCGCACCTGCAGCGCCAAGCAAATGCCCGGTCATTGATTTGGTTGAACTGATATTGATGCGATAAACATCTTCTCCAAAAGTATCTTGTATAGCCTTCACTTCCTGCGGATCACCGATAGGTGTTGATGTACCGTGAACATTCACATAATCAACATCTGATGGCTTTAACCCGGCATCATCAAGCGCGGCTTTCATAACCAACGCTGCTCCAAGCCCATCAGGGTGCGGGGCAGTCATGTGATAAGCATCGGCACTCATGCCACCACCTATCATTTCGGCATAAATTTTTGCACCGCGCGCTTTGGCGTGCTCCAATTCTTCCAAAATAATGGTTCCGGCACCTTCACCGGCTACAAATCCATCACGATCGAGATCGAACGGACGCGAAGCTGTGGCAGGATCATCGTTACGAGTTGACAGCGCATGCATGGCATTAAAACCACCGATACCCGCTTCGTTAATAATAGCTTCCGAACCACCACTTATAAACATGTTAGCTTTACCCAGGCGGATATAGTTAAATGAATCAATAAGCGAATTGTTGGATGAAGCACAAGCGGAAACAGTGGTGAAATTCGGTCCGCGCAAACCGTATTTGATAGAGATATGGCCAGGGGCTATATCCGCAATCATTTTAGGAATGAAGAAAGGATTAAAACGTGGTGTTCCATCGCCTTTGGCAAAGTTAACGACCTCGTCTAAAAATGTTTTTAATCCGCCGATACCAGATCCCCAGATAACACCTATGCGGTTGGTATCCAGTTTTTCTAAATCTAAACCGGCGTCTTTTATAGCTTCCTCTGTTGAGAATAAAGCATATTGAACAAACGGATCAAGCTTACGGGCATCTTTTCGACCCAAAAATGCATCGGCATCGAACCCTTTTACCTCGCAGGCAAATTTGGTTTTGAAATTTGTGGTATCAAAACTTTTGATCAAGGCGGCGCCACTCACTCCATTGATCAAAGAATTCCAATACTCTGGAACGCTGTTACCAATTGGAGTAAGTGCCCCAAGCCCGGTTACTACAACTCTTTTAAACTCCATTTAATATAATTAGGGAGTTTTATTTAACGTTCTTTTCAAGGTAAGCGATAGCCTGACCTACAGTACCTATAGTTTCAGCCTGATCATCAGGAATAGCCACGTTAAATTCTTTTTCAAACTCCATGATTAATTCCACGGTGTCCAACGAGTCGGCACCAAGATCATTGGTGAAGCTAGCTTCGGGTGTTACTTCACTTTCGTCAACACCTAGTTTTTCTACGATAATAGCTTTTACTCTTGAAGCGATATCAGACATATTCTTAATGGTTTAATGATTAATAAAAATTCAGTGCAAAGAAAAATAAATTCTATCAAATATCAAATCTAAAAACTTTTGCAATACAACTAACAATATTTTATTGCAATGGTTTCAATTTGTATTTTTGATGGCGTAAAAGTAGTGATTTTGAACAGGAAAACTTTAAAGTTTGAGATCGATCTTGATTTTGTTTTGATCGCTATCACAACATCGCTCAAAGATTACCGTATTTGTTACCTGATTAATAAGTATTTAAGCTTCAATTTTTCAAAAAGCAAAGACCTTGAAGTAGATATACTACAGGGATCGGGCCCGGTATTTTTTTCGTTGTACCAATATCATTGGGAAGCCAGCGAAACTGATTTCTATTTTATTGCCAATAAAGGCACGGATGCCTACCTGATCCCCGAAATGCGTAAGGCTGATTATTTTTTAATGATAAAGAATTACATAGACGATGACGACCTGGATAAGCTGATTACTGCCCTTAATAAGATACCCGAAATTGTTGCCGCAGTAAAGATTGATCCAAAAAAAATTAAATCACGCGAAAATCTGTTATTTTAGCGCCAAATTTTAAAAGTGTATCAATTACACTAATTTTTACTTAAAGAGAGCCAGTTTTAACCAGATATATATGAAATTATCCTACAACCGTACTAAAATTGTCGCCACAATGGGGCCTGCATCAACCAATAAAGACGTTTTATTGGCCATGATTAGGGCCGGTGTAAGCGTATGCCGCCTCAATTTTTCGCACGGAAGACCTGAAGATCACCAGAAAACGATCAATACAATCCGTGAAATTAACGAACAATATAAAATAAACGTAGGTATCCTTGCCGATCTGCAGGGGCCAAAGATCCGTATCGGCCTGGTGAAAGATGGCGGCATCCACCTTAAAAATGGTACGCATATAAATATCACCACCCATGAGTGTATTGGTGATGATAACCAGATCTATATCACTTACGAAACTTTTCCGCAGGATGTGAGAGCCAATGAGATCATCTTACTGGATGACGGAAAAATACAGATGCGGGTTATAGAGACCAATAAAAAGGATACCGTACTTTGCGAGATCGTACATGGCGGTATATTAACATCACGCAAGGGTGTTAACCTGCCCAATACCAAAGTTTCTATCCCAAGCTTAACCGAAGAAGACCTGATCAACCTGGAGTTTGCACTGCAGAATGATGTGGAGTGGATCGGCCTTTCTTTCGTTCGTACCGGCGAAGATATTGTTGAGCTGAAAAGGATTATCGCGCGCAGTGGCAAATCGGCACGCGTGATCGCGAAAGTTGAAAAGCCTGAGGCGATAGATAATATTGATGCCATTATAGCAGCAACTGACGGCGTAATGGTGGCCCGTGGCGACCTGGGTGTTGAAATGCCATTGGAAGAAGTGCCTTTATTGCAAAAAATGATCGCGCGCAAATGCCGTGCTGCATCAAAACCTGTAATTGTAGCTACGCAGATGCTTGAATCCATGATCACTACGCCGCGCCCAACCAGGGCCGAAGTAAATGATGTCGCCAACTCGGTATTGGACGGTGCTGACGCGGTAATGCTGAGCGGCGAGACCTCGGTTGGTGAATTCCCCGTGATCGTTATCGAAACAATGGCAAAAATTGTAAGGAACGTGGAAGAACTGGGTTATACCTATAATACTACCATTGAACCAATAGCTCCATCATCACCTGCTAATTATTTAAGTGATGCGCTGTGCGGCTCGGCAGTTTATTTGGCTGAACATACCAATGCGGTGGGCATAGTTTCTATGACAACCTCCGGGTATACCGCGTTCGAAATATCAAGCCACAGGCCAAAGGCAAGCACTTATATATTTACATCCAACAAAAACCTGTTAAATGCTTTAAGCCTCGTTTGGGGTGTAAGGGCTTTCTATTATGATAAACTGGAAAGCACTGATCAAACGATCAGCGATGTAAACGAAATACTTAAATCTGAAAACCTGATTGAAGTGGGTGATGTGATCATCAATACCGCGGCAGTGCCTATTTATAAGCAGGGTAAAACCAATATGCTTAAGGTGAGCGTGGTTGAGTAGGTGTTGAAAGGTTGGAATGTTTTAAAATTGAAAAGTATTTTTAAATGTTTCAATAATAACATTCCAACCTTTCAACTTTAAAACGTTCCAACAACTAATATACTTCCGCCTCACATACCTTCAAAAATAATTTGTCAAGGTCGACAAAGTAATAGTCCCAATAAATTCTCAATACTTTCATATCTGTAAATTTTGGTTTTAACTTAGTAGTTAACAACGTTGTGATGGTATAATTATTGTTAAGTTTTTATTGACAATAGTATTCTAATAATTCTTTTATCATCACCCTAATATAGCCTGATCTTTAATCAGAAAGGCTTTCTTTCCAACGATCGAAAATCATAACGAAATTACGCGAAATTAATCGATTTTATTTGCAATTTTTAGTTTTCCACACGTACAATAAGCTGAAATATAGCTATTTAAAATCGCATTATAATAACAATACGCTTCGACTCCACAGTATGTGGAAAACTCTAAATTGAATAGAAAGGGGCAGAATAATAAATTTGATTAAAAACCCCTAAGGATTTTTTAACACTATAATAACTTAGAAGACATATAGATATGGGCAAGAACATTTCAAAAAAATCAGCCGCTGCGGGCGGAAAAGGACTTAAAGTAGACAGGTACTTTAGTAAAGACGGGAAGGACGTATATGACCTGTTCAAATACGAGAAACGTTCTTCGGTAATACGCAACCCTTCGGGCGATGCTGTATTTGAAATGAACGACGTTGAAGTGCCGGCTGCATGGTCGCAGGTGGCTACGGATATATTGGCCCAAAAATATTTCCGGAAAGCAATGGTTCCCCAGCCAGATGGCACCACAGGTTCCGAAAAAAGCATTAAGCAGGTTGCCCACCGTATGGCTAATTGCTGGAAGGATTGGGGACAGCGGTATGGTTACTTTGCATCAAAAAAAGACGCCGAAATATTTTATGACGAAATAGTTTACACTATTGTTGGTCAGCTGGCCGCGCCAAACTCACCGCAGTGGTTCAATACCGGCCTGCATACCTCATATGGCATTACAGGTAAGCCACAGGGGCATTATTTTGTTGATCCCATTACCGAAGTGTTAAGCAAATCAACTTCTGCTTACGAGCGCCCGCAGCCACATGCCTGTTTTATCCTGTCTGTTGATGATGATTTAGTGAATGAAGGCGGTATCATGGATCTTTGGGTTCGTGAAGCGCGTATATTCAAATACGGTTCAGGCGTTGGTACCAACTTCTCTAAGATCCGTGGCGAAAGTGAAAAACTTTCAGGTGGTGGTTACTCATCAGGCCTGATGTCGTTCCTTAAAATAGGCGACCGTGCAGCAGGAGCCATCAAATCTGGCGGTACTACCCGCAGGGCAGCCAAAATGGTTTGCCTTGACCTGGATCACCCCGAAATTGAAGGTTTTGTAAACTGGAAAGTTGAGGAAGAGAAAAAAGTTGCCGCTTTAATAGCTGCAGGTTACTCATCCGATTATGAAGGTGAAGCCTACCGCACCGTATCCGGCCAAAATTCAAATAACTCCGTTCGTATCCCAAATGAATTTTTCCATGCTTTAAAAGAAGGCAGGGAATGGGAATTGAAAGGGCGTATGAATGGCAAAACTATAAAAACCATATCCTCACAAAAATTATGGGATGATATCGCTTTTGCAGCCTGGGCCTGCGCCGATCCGGGTGTACAATATGACAGCACCATCAATGAGTGGCATACCTGCCCTGAAGGTGGTCGCATTAATGCCTCTAATCCATGTTCGGAATATATGTTCCTGGATAATACCGCTTGTAACCTGGCATCAATCAACCTGGCGCATTTCTTCGATCCAAAAACACGCATATTTGATGTAAAAGGATTTGAGCATGCCTGCCGTGTATGGACCATCGTGTTGGAAATATCTGTACTGATGGCTCAATTCCCGTCAAAAGAAGTTGCACAACTATCTTATGATTATCGCACCTTAGGTTTAGGCTATGCCAACCTGGGTTCGGCCTTAATGGTAAATGGCATTCCTTATGATAGCGATAAGGCACGTGCCATTGGCGGCGCCATCACTGCTATTATGACCGGTACTGCTTATGCCACTTCGGCTGAGATCGCCCGCGAATTAGGGCCTTTCAGCAGGTACGAGGAAAACAAGAAACATATGCTGCGTGTAATGCGCAACCACCGCTACGCGGCTTATAACTCAACAGAAAATTACGAAAAACTGGAGATCCACCCTCCGGGCATCGACCAAAAATATTGCCCTGATTATCTTCTTTCGGCAGCATGCAATGCATGGGACAAGGCTGTGGAAATGGGCGAGCAATATGGCTACCGCAACGCGCAAACCACCGTTATTGCCCCTACCGGCACCATCGGCCTGGTAATGGATTGCGATACTACAGGCATAGAGCCTGATTTTGCTTTGGTTAAATTCAAAAAATTATCAGGTGGCGGTTACTTTAAGATCATCAACCAGGCGGTACCAGAAGCATTAAGCAACTTAGGTTACAAAGAGCATGAGGTTACTGCTATTGTAAATTATGCTAAAGGATCTGCAAGCCTGATAGGCGCACCGCATATCAATGTAGATACGCTGAAAGCCAAAGGCTTTACGGAGAATGAACTGGAAAAATTGGATAAAGGTTTGGTTTCGGCCTTTGAGATCAGCTTTGCATTCAATATCTGGTCGTTAGGCGAGGAGTGCCTGAAACGTTTGGGTATTACTTCTGATCAATACAATGCACCTGATTTTAATGTACTGCGTACATTAGGCTTTACCCGCAAACAAATTGCCGAAGCTAACGAGTTCATCTGCGGTACCATGACTTTGGAAGGCGCCCCTTATCTAAAAACGGCACACTATCCCATTTTTGATTGCGCTAATAAATGCGGTGCTAAAGGCGAGCGTTATATCCACGCCCACGGTCACATCAAAATGATGGCAGCTGCGCAGCCCTTCCTTTCCGGTGCGATATCAAAAACTATTAACCTGCCTAATGAGGCCAAGGTTGAAGAGATAAAAGATTCGTACGAACTGTCATGGAGCCTGGGTTTAAAGGCCAACGCGCTTTACCGTGACGGTTGCAAACTTTCTCAGCCACTATCAACCAAATCTGATAAGAAAGAGGAAGCTGACGATAAACTGGATACTGTGGAAGAAGTTTTGGGTGAGGCAGCAAACGTAAGGTTAAGCGATCTGACTCCTGAACAGGTATTGGAGGCAGCTATGGCCATCATGGAGAAATCTAAGGATACCAACTTTATGCGCCAGTTATCACGTGTGGTACAAAAGAAAAACCTGCCTTACAAACGCCGCGGCTATACACAAAAAGCCAGCATCGATGGCCAGACCGTGTTTGTACGTACGGGCGAATATGAGGACGGAACATTGGGCGAGATCTTCGTGGATATGCACAAAGAGGGTGCTACTTTCCGCTCGCTGATGAACTGTTTTGCTATCGCGATTTCGGTTGGTTTGCAATATGGCGTACCGCTGGAAGAATACGTAGAAAAATTCACCTTCACCCGTTTTGAACCGGCTGGTATGGTTGTGGGCCACGCTAATATCAAGAGCTCAACTTCTATAATTGATTATATCTTCCGGATGCTGGGTTATGAATACCTTGACCGTACCGACCTGGTGCATGTGATCACCGAACAAAAAGGTGTAATAGGCAACCCGCAAATGGGCGATGAGGATGTAAACCCTGATACCAGCAATGTTTATGAGCCTGCCCCGGTTAAAGTAACAGCGGATAATACCAACAAGAAACAAGGCATGAGCCTTGACCTGAGCATGGGCGTGCAAAGTGATGCGCCATCATGCAACGTATGCGGCCATACTACTATACGCTCGGGTACCTGTTACAAATGTTTGAACTGCGGTAACTCGATGGGATGCAGTTAGGGAAGTGAAAGGATAAAGGTAAGAGGCGAAAGGCCTTTAACCTGGAGAATATAAAATTGGCTCTTTACTCAGTTTTATAATAGTTAATGTGTGTGGGCCCTGCCGTAAGGCGGGGCTTTTTTTGTGTGACATTTCAAATCACACCAGAAAAAATAAAGTATAACTGGCTTCAGTTTGCAACTGAAGCCTAATGATAAAGAAAGTTTGTAACTTTCTACCGCAATGCCTTCTAAATACCGCATACATGATAGCCAGCGAATTTACTTTATCACCTTTGCTGTGGTGGAGTGGGTGGATGCCTTATCAAGGCGTTATTACAAGGACATTCTAATTGATTCTTTAAAATATTGTACGGAAAGCAAAGGGCTTATTATTTATGCCTATGTTATTATGAACAATCATGTACACCTCATAGCATCAGCAAAAGAAGGTTACAATCTTTCAGATATACTGCGCGATCTAAAGAAATTCACCAGTAAAAAGCTGGTTAAAGAAATAGAAAATAATATACAGGAAAGTCGTAAACGGTGGATGCTTTGGATATTCAGATCAAACGGTGAACGAAACAGCAACAATGAACGACACCAATTTTGGCAGCAGGATAATCATCCTATATGTCTTGACGCTAATCACCTTATCGATCAACGATTAGACTATTTACATAATAATCCTGTTGAAGAAGGTATTGTTGAAGAGCCTGAACACTATGTTTATAGCAGCGCACGGGATTATGCGGGTATTAAAGGTCTATTGGATATTGTATTGTTGTATTGTTGTATTGAAGTTGTAAACTTCAATTTATCTGTAGGCTTCAGTTGCAAACTGAAGCCAGTATAGGGTATATTATAATATTTATTTTAATAACTTCGTATCCATAACCCAAAACAAACCAAAATTATTAAAACTATGAAAAGATTAACTCTGCTGTTGACCCTGGTGTTGACAGTTTTTGCCTGCGCTACGGTACGTGCCCAGGCGACCAGCGACCAATTGGTTGCAGAATGGCAGCGCGCCAAAACTTATACCAAAGCCTATTTGGATGCCATGCCTGATGATGGTTACGGTCTAAAACCGACCCCGGAAATGAGATCATTTGCCGGCCAGATGCTGCATTTAGCTGATGGCAACTACGGATTGATTGGCGCCGCGACCGGAAAGGCCAACCCACTTGGAAAAGTATCTGTAGAAAAAACTGTTGAGCAAACCAAAGCGGCTACCACCAAAGCTGTAATGGATAGCTATGATTTCGTGATTGGCGCTATACAGGGCATGACTGCTGCTCAATTGCAGGAGACCGTTAAATTTGCGGGGAAAGATGTCCCAAGAGCTATTTTGGTTCTTAAAACTTTTGAGCATCAAACGCATCACCGCGGACAGACTACTGTTTACCTGCGCTTGAAGGGAGTTACCCCCCCACAAGAAATGCTATTCTAATAGGATATTTACATTAATATATAAAAAGGGGGCCGTTTTAAAACAGCTCCTTTTTTATGTTAGCACTATGGCCTATCGTATCAAATCCGGGTATCCACGGCTGCAATCGTCAAAAATATATTCCTGCTATCCGTCATTAATTGATATTTAAAGCTTATCTTTCGTAAAATCGATAATATCGTCTACTAAAGGGACTGCCTACTTCTGCTATAAAAACCCTTTTTCTACCTTCTAAACCCTTTACATTAAAAAACTTTAACATAATGACCCAACGGGTATTAAAGCTCATTATATTGCGTTTTAAAAGTATCCTAATAATTACAAGAGACAAACCTTAAATATTACAACTATGAGCAAAGACAGGCAAATGATAAAGGACAAAAAAAAACCGGCTAACCCACTTGGCAAAAAGGCGCCATCTGATTACCAGGCCGGAAAAAAATCAGTGTCAGATAGCACACCAATTAAGAAAAAGTAACAAAACATGATCAATAGAACAGTAGAGGCCGAGGCGCGGGAATACATATACGACCTGAAGAATTGCGCAAGCGAATTTGGTTTCAATAACGAAGAAGGATGGCAATTTAGTTTGGTTACCGATATGGAGAAAAAGAAGATAGAGAAAGAATACTATCCTACCATTTCGGCCCACCCCGCGCAGGAAGCTTTATTTGAATTTTTAAAACTGGTGAAAACGAAATTGATGCTGCCGCTGAATAAAGAAGAATATGGCTTTGATCATAATTCAACCGTACACAAAAACATCACACACCTGATCGCTTTCAACCCAAAGATGCACCGTTAGTGCGCCATTGGCTCGTCAATATCAGCTATTGAACTTAAACCATCGCGGAACACGTGCTCAGGCTCGTCAGTAAGCGGTGATTTTTTGGTGAATATTCCCATTAGTACTGCCAGCGAACCTAAAAGCAATTGCGGTACAAACACATCGTGTGTATAATACCCGTATATAAAAGGTGATGTTGCCAGGATAAACCCACCAACTACATTCAAAAAGCAGTGCATAGGCACAGGGAATACCTTAAGGAAACCAAACTGATTCTTGCTGAAAATGGCCATGATCAGCTGCAACCATCCGAATACTAAGGGTAGGAAAAATGCTGCGCCACGGCTAAAACCAAACAGCCAGGGCGAAGCCATCAATGTGATAGCCACTACATAACTTAAAAATCCGAAAAATGAGGTTGATATAAAGGGTTTCATCTTTAAATGTATTAACGCCGCTAAATTAAGGTTTATTCTTAAAGTTTACAAAGTGAATTTGAAAGGTTAAGAAAAGAAAATGTCATTCCGATAGAGCATAGCGAAGAGAAATCTTATACGATTTGCATAATGGACAATCTGGCGTATAAGGTTTCTCACTATCGTTCGAAATGACAGCCCTTTTATGTTATAGGGGCTCTTATTGTACAGCTACCTTTTTAGTAACAATTTTTGAGGCGATCAAACAAAAAATCCCTAATATAATACCGCAAATTATTCCGAATACAGGCCCCGTGATCAGCATGGCCAGTCGTGGGTGTTTGGGTAAAAAAGGATGTTCCTCCGCCATTTTCGCTACAGCGGGATGATTGGCAATATAGGTGCTGTAGAATAAGATATGCGCTATGGTGATCCACACGCAATTAAACAGGCTCACTACAAAGCCCTGTAAAAAATATTTCCCGGTGCAAACTTTCGCAATAACGTATGCGCTAAAAAGAAAAATCGCTAACCAGAAAAATGGTTCAAATTTTTCGGGGATAAGGAATACAGTGGCAAAGGCCATGATCAATCCGAAGACTGATAGCTGAATGAGGAGTTTCCAGTTCATGCGGTGAGGGGTTTATTATATAAATATAAACAAACATCTATTTAAAAACCTAATCCGATTAAATCAATAAGCCTTACATTTACTATTGTTGAATCAGCTTCACCTATTAATTTATTACCGATGAAAAAGCTAACCTTCCTCATTATCACTCTCACCACCACCAACTGCTTCGCACAGCATGTTTATAAATCAACCGAGCCCTTGGCGCATACCTTTTCTATTGTAGCCCGCGACCCTGCAACAGGCGAAATGGCAGCGGCTGTTCAAAGCCATTGGTTTAGTGTGGGCTCTTCGGTTATTTGGGGCAAATCGGGCGTGGGTGTAGTGGCTACGCAATCGTTTATAAGGAAAGCTTATGGCCCATTAGGCTTGGCATTGCTGGAGCAGGGCAAGTCCCCTCAACAGGCTTTAGATGAGTTATTAAGCAAAGATCCCGGTCGCGAGGTGAGACAAGTCGCTTTTTTAAACACCAAAGGCCAAAGCGCGGTGTATACCGGCAAGCAATGCATTGATTATGCCACCGACCTGCATGGGGTTAACTATTCCGTGCAATCCAACATGATGCTTACCAACAAGGTTTGCAAAGCGATGCAGGCGGCATTTTTAAAGAACACCAATTTACCGCTTGCTGAAAGGGTTGTGGCCTGCCTTAAAGCGGCGCAATCAGTTGACGGCGATATCCGGGGGAAGCAATCCGCGGCGCTTATTGTGGTTTCCGGCAAACCAGTTAAGGATTCATGGGATGATAAACTGGTTGATCTGCGGGTTGATGACAGCGCCGATCCTATTGCTGAACTGGACAGGCTATTAAAACTGCAGCGCGCCTATCAGCACATGAACAATGGCGATCTGCAGGTTGAAAAAGGCAATATGCCCAAAGCCATGGCTGAATATACGGCTGCCGAAAAAATGTTCCCGGCCAACCTTGAAATGCAATACTGGCATGCGATTACCCTGGCCAATAACAAAGGCGTTAAGCAAGCCGCCGCCATGCTGAAAGGTATTTATGCCAAAGATGCCAACTGGCGCGAGCTTACCCGCCGCCTGCCAAAAGTTGGACAATTAACGGTTAGCCCTGCCGAATTGAAATTGCTGCTTAATTAGTCTTGGAGACACTATTTCTTTATAGCGTTCTTAGTTTTAATTACTACAACGCCATTGGTAGCCCGTGCGCCATATAATTCCAATAAGCTTTTGTCAGTGGCTTTCGGCCTTAATATGCTGATACTTTCAATATCGTTGGGGTTTATGTTCTTCAATGCTATTATCTCTTTACCATCCAAGATATAAAGCGGCGGTGCTGTGGTAAACCCGTTAAGGGAGTAAACTTTTGTGGTGTCGTTTGAAACATTGTAGATCCCATTTTCCCCGATCCTGAAATCGGATTTATTGCCTGTGGTGTCTTTACCCGGCAGTTGCATGGAAGAGCTCTTTTTAGGTTCCATCGAAAAACTTATAGGTATGGTGTATTGCACCCTTACAGCGCGGCCATTTTGATAACCAGGTTTCCATTTGGGCGACAATCCCAATACACGTACAGATTCCTCTGCCGATCCGTAACCAACATCACGCACAGATTTTATATCGGATAATGAACCATCCTTTTCCACAATGAAAGTAAGAAACACCTTGCCCTGGATGTTATTTTTTTTCATGGCCTCGGGATATTTTATGGTTTTTGCCAAAAATTGATAAAACTCGTTCTGTCCGCCGGGGAACATCGGCGCACTCTCAACCGCGGTAAAAATACGCCCGTCTTTTTGTACAGTATCACCTATAGCAGATTGACCTGTGGACAGATCAGCACTTTCTACTTCTTTTAAGGTCACATTTCCTATGCGTGCAATGTCGTTAGTCAGCGTTGTCGACGTTGCCGGAGCCAGCAGCACCTCGGAAGCTTTACTGTTGAATAATTTTACCGTGCGGCTTTTGCTGATGGTGGCTGATGATAATATCAGCATTAAAACAAATAATGGGGCCGACAGGCCATATTTTAGCAACGCTGCGCGTTGGGAGCGGTTTTTCTGAAGCATAATGATTCGTCTTTTTAGCAGGCTATGATTAAAAAATGGGTTGACTAACTGATGGGCCGGCGTTTTAAAGGTTTGGCTAAGCAATAGCAAAGCGTACTCCACTTTGTCGGTGCCGTTGTTTAAAGCCTGCCTGTCAGCAATAAATTCATGAATATGTTTTATTCCCCGCCGGTAAAAATATACCACGGGGTTAAACCAGTTGATAATAGATAATAATTCGATCAGCAATATATCCGCCGAGTGAAATTCACGTGCATGGACCTGTTCATGTGCGGCTATCACATGGTTATCCGCGTTTTCGCCCAGTCTTACACTTTTGAAGAAAGAAAAGGCCCCTGATAATTCGGGCTGATCGATGATCTTTTTTAGGGAGATCAACTGCCAGATAAACCTGGCCGCAAAAATAATAGCTCCGGCCGCATAAATAAACAGCATCAACTGCCCTATGGTAATATGGCGGTCTTCGATAGGCTTAAAGTGATAAACCATCAGCGGAGCGCTGTATGAGAACAGGTTATACTGTACTTTTTGCGTGATAAACAAATTCTGCACCCAATTCGAATGTATCAGCGGGATCAGGAACGACAATATCGCTGACGCTACCAGGTAAATGCGGTTGAGCTGAAAAAACGTTTCACTGCGAAGCAGGATAACGTAAAACCCGTAAAACAGGACGAGATACAGGTTTGCCAGTATCAGATATTGCCACCACGCCATAGCTTATTTGTCTTTAAGTTTTTCAATTAGTTTCATGATCTCATCCGCTTCTTTCAGGTCGATCTTTTCCTTTTTTACAAAGAAGGAAAACATCCTTTTTACCGAATTATCAAAGTATCCGCTTAAAAGCTTCTCGGTCGCGAAGCCCTGATATTGCTCCTTGCTGATCAGGGGGAAATACTCATGGCTTTTCCCAAAAGCGTTATGCCCTACAAAACCCTTGGTTTCCAGTATCCGGATAAAGGTAGATACCGTATTGTAAGCCGGCTTTGGCTCGGGCAACGCGTCTATCACCTCTTTTACAAAGCCCTTTTTAAGCTGCCACAGCACCTGCATTATCTGCTCTTCCGCGCGGGTCAATTCCTTGATTTCCATAATTATAGTCTTTAGGGGTATCTGTTATAAACAATAGTTCAATTGGTATAATCTAAGGTATAAACTATTATTTTAATTTGCAACTAAATTTTTAGTTTAATTGAAAATAAAAAAATGTTGATTCAAATTGACGAGTGGACTCACCCCCCCAGCCCCCTCTCTACAAGTAGAGAGGGGGAGTGAGGAACGCTTTCTACAAAAACCTTTTTCCATAAAAAAACCCTCTTTACGGCTTGCCGTAGAGAGGGTGATCGAGTGCAGCATGGACTGGGTGAGTCGATTATACGCTTTGCTTAAGGCCGGGGCTCTTAATTGGTCCCCTGCACTTTTGGCAATTCTTTTCTTGGGATCATATCCGGCCGTTGCGATGTATTGTAAACAAACGAGGCTATAATGGTAGCCGCCTGTTTCAGGTCATCCTCGCTTAAGCGGTCATAAGTATCCTGGTTGCTGTGGTGCGTGCGTGTT
The DNA here is from genome assembly GCA_035489035.1 of Mucilaginibacter sp. Taxonomy (GTDB): domain Bacteria; phylum Bacteroidota; class Bacteroidia; order Sphingobacteriales; family Sphingobacteriaceae; genus Mucilaginibacter. Next base: position 48,079 of record DATHKT010000033.1, on the reverse strand, counting down.
CCGTAATCCATAGCATCCTGTATAAACTGGAATCCGGGTATACCAACGGCGTCAAATGATTGATGGTCTGTACCACCGGTATTGCTGATCGTAACAGTTCCGGCGCCAAGATCCTTAAATGGCTCGAACCAGGGTTTAAATACCGGCCCGGCTGCCGAATCGCCCTGCAGATAGATACCACGTATTTTGCCGGTACCATTATCCAGGTTATAATAGGCTGATAATTTTGCCTGCTCTGGTTTCAACTGCATGGTTTTTGGGTCGCCGAAATGATTCAACACGTATCCGCGCGAGCCAAAAAGCCCCTGCTCTTCCGAACTCCACAAGGCAATACGTATAGTGCGTTTTGGTTTAAAATCAATGGCTTTTAAAATCCGCATTACTTCCATCATCACCGCGCTGCCGGCAGCATTATCGGTTGCCCCGGTAGCTCCGTGCCATGAGTCAAGGTGGCCGCCGATCATTACGACCTGGTCTTTCAGTTTCTTGTCTGTGCCGGGTATCTCGCCTACCACATCATATCCTTGAAGGTCATCGGTAAAGAACTGGGTTTTGATATCGGCTTCTACTTCTACTTTTTGCCCACCTTTTACCAGGCGCAGTATCCGCAGGTAGTCTTCGCCGCTGGTTTCCAGTTCAGGTGCCACAGCCTTTGCCGTATCGGCATAAGACGCGCCATTGGTGGTAAATACCGTTCCGTCGGTACCACGGGCCATGCTTAATACCAGGCCAACTTTTTCGTTTACAAAGAAATTTCCTATAGCCGCGCGCAAAGCCCGTAATTTACGCTGTGCGGCAAATTGAGGCGAATTAGGATCAAATGCCCGGCGTGCCTGGTTGGGCTGCGCCTTGGCTTTCTCCATGTTAGCTAACTCTTCATCCGTATAACGGGAAAGATCAGGCTTGGTGCCGCGCACTACCTTGGTAGTCACGTCATACATCACGATCTTTCCGCCCAGTTTACCTTTAAATTTATCCAGGTCGGTAATAGTGTCCGCTTTGATCACAACTACTTCACCTTTTACCAATCCGTTGGTACCGGGTGTCCAGGCTTTCGGGATGGCTATAATAGCGTGATAATAAGGCACGGTAATGGCGGCATAGTTTTTTTGCACTTCCCAACCTTTACCAAATTTGCCCCAGGGCTCCCGCTTGGCATTTACCATGCCCCAGCTTTTCAGTTGGTTTACGGCCCAGTCTTGCGCGCGTTTCAAACCAGGAGAACCAGCCAGTCGCGGACCGGCAACATCAGTAAGATAAAAGGCGGTTTCCATTACTTTGGAATGGTTGAGGCCCTCCTCGCGGATCTTTTGAACAGCCGCGGCATCGGGAGCTTCCTGCGCCAGCACATTCCCTGCTATACCGGCAATAATAAAACAGGAAAAAAGTAGTTTTCTTTTCATTGGAGATCAGTTAAGTTAATTATCAAGAAACAAACTTATTTATTTAAAATTACAATATTTTAAGGCGCTATCTAACAAACCTGTTACAAGAATATTTTAAATTTATATCTAATCTTATCATATGCTCAAATCAGCCGTACCCATTTTAGCTTCGCTGAATGAAGAAGAATCGATCAAATTCTATACGGAAAAATTAGGTTTTACCTTTCACTCCAGTTGGGAGGGCTATTTGATATTGAGTAAAGAAAAAGTACACCTGCACCTGTGGCCCTGCACCGATCCGGAAATACCAAAAAATACCGGCTGCTATATCAATGTAACTCAAATAGAAAAGTTGTATGCCAAATATGAGCCGCTGGGTATTATCCATCCCAACGGTAAATTAGAAGTAAAACCCTGGGATATGAAACAGTTCAGCATACTGGATAACAATGGTAATATTATCCATTTTGGAGAGGATGTAAATTAACCTATGGAAACTAAAAAAGTCATCTTTTTTGCCTCACTGTTTTTAGTTTGTAGTGCAAGTTGTTATTCGCAAAAGGTTATATCAAAACCCTTACCTGAAAATCCAATAAGTTATATTTTTGAGGTTAAAATTAAAGACGCTCCCTCTTTTTTAGAAAAAGGCTACTATAAATATGGTGGTGTAAATTTGTTTATTCACGACATTTATTACTGGGGCACTTGGAAAACTGGGAGGTGGCCAGAAATCGCAACAAAAGTCTTAGCTGGAGAATTAAACAAATACGATGTTTACATGCAAGTATCCGTAGATTCTTCGAACACTTATTTTAATAAAAAAGGCAAGCCATTTGAATACGAAATGGAATGTGTTGCTCATTTTACTACAATTGACAGCAACAACACTAAAATGGAAATTAAAGTTTTAAGTTCGAAGGTTCATTTACGTAATGCACTGCTGCCAAGTCCGCCCCATTTTGTGAATAACCCGATTTATAAAAATGTAAAACCAACAACTATAGAAGAGTATAAAATCATACAGTGTTTGGGAAAAGCATTAGGCATTAGCGAACAAATGCCTGCTTTAAAATTACAATGAATTATTAGTGTATTAAAAGTTAATTTTCTTAACTATTATGGTGTTGCGATTCGGTGTTGCAGGGTGTTGCACGTGTTGCGCAACGCTACACCCTGAAAAGTATATAATTTCTTAATTGATCAGCAGCTTATACCCCCTGCCATGCACATTGATGATCTCTACATTGGTATCATCCCTTAGGTACTTGCGAATCTTACTGAGGAAAACATCCATACTGCGGCCGTTGAAATAGTTATCATCATGCCAGATGTTGAGTAAGGCTTCTTCGCGGGTTAGCACCTCATTTTTGCGCAGGCATAGCAGGCGCAGCAATTCAGCTTCTTTAGTGGATAGCTTCTGGTGCTGGTCGCCGATGGAGATCATTTGCTGGGTATAGTCAAAGTCATACCGCCCCACCTTAAAATGCGTTTGCTTTTCTTCTTCACTTTTCTCGTTGTTGTTCACCCTTTTCAGCAGGGCATTGATACGGAGCAACAATTCTTCTATCCTGAATGGCTTGGTGATATAATCATCCCCACCCAAATTGAAGGCTTGGGTCTTATCCTCGATCATCCCCTTCGCGGTAGCAAAAATGATAGGCACCTGGGCATTAAATTTCCTGATCTCTTTTCCCAGCGTAAAGCCATCCTTTTTGGGCATCATCACATCCAGTATCAGCAGGTCGAAATTTTGTTTGGTAAAAGTTTTTAGTCCTTCCTCGCCATCCTTACATAAAACTACATCAAACTTACCCTTCAATTGCAGGTAATCCTGTAGGAGCATGCCAAGGTTCGGATCATCCTCTACGAGTAATATTTTCTTCATGTTTTATGATATATGGAATTTAAGCTCAAATTCCGAGCCTTTTTCTTTTTCTGAACGTACGCTTATGGTACCGTTGAGCCGTTTTACAATCGTATTAACGTAGCTCAATCCTAATCCAAATCCTTTCACATCGTGCAGGTTTCCTGTCGGGATGCGGTAGAACTGTTCAAATATTTTTGCCTGCTGATCGCGGTTCATGCCTATCCCCTTGTCGGATACCCGGATCACCACCTCATTATTTTTGTTAAAGGTGCTGATGGTGATCTCCGGCACATCGGGGCTATATTTTATCGCATTATCGATCAGGTTGTACAGCACGTTCGAAAAGTGAAGCTCATCCGCATCGATCATGGCTTTTTCGGCCCCAAGGCTCAGGTTGGCAATCACTTTATGTTTCTGCAATTTCAGCTCCATGCTATCCAATACGGTAGTAACCATTTCATTCACATCAAGCCGCTTAATATCCAGCCTGAAATCATCTTTCTCTATCCTGGCAATGTTCAGCACACGCTCTATATGGCTGCCCAGCCGTTGGTTCTCTTCAAAAATGATATTGGCAAGTCTTTGAACCCGGCTCCTGTCTTCGGCAATTTCATTGTCCTTTAGTGCCTCGCTGGCAATCATAATAGTAGATACAGGAGTTTTAAACTCGTGTGTCATGTTATTGATGAAATCCATCTTCATCTCAGATACCTTCTTTTGCTTCAGGATAGCAAAAATGGTATATCCAAAACACAGGATCACTACAAATAATAAACCACCTGAAGTAGCCATAGTAGCCGTCATTTTGGTGAGTATCAGGGAGTTTTTTTGCGGGAAGGATATTTTTATTCTGCCGGGATCATTGATCATATCGTTATTAAAAATCGACACCTGGTACGTATTGGCCGGGGTGAACAGGCCTTTCGTGCCGTCACCATACATCGCACTCGAAAAGATCAGGGAGTCGCTATTGAAAGTGCTTACCGCATAATTAAATGACAGGGATATTCCTTTGTTGTGTAATTCAAACCTGAGCAACGAATCGATCCAGAAAGGGCTAACCCGTTTATCTAAAGGTTCATTTGATTTTTGGTACTCGTCGGCCAGGTTTTCGATAACGGTTGTACCGGCGCCTTTTGGTACATGCTGCAGCGAATCGGCCTCCAGCATTTTCTTCACTTCGCTAAAGCGCCGCTCGCTCTTTTTGCGTTCCTGTTCCCGTACCCAAAGAGTGCTGATCTGTACAACAGGTATTATCTGCTTGCCAAATTGAGGGTCGATATAATCAACCAGCAAAGTATCGTATTTATGCAACTTGGTCGGTCTTTTCAAATAGGCCGGGTTTGCAGGCCCGCGCACTATTTTAGGGTCGGTCATGCGTTGATGAATGTTACCAAACTCATCCGTATATTCTTCATAGCGGATGTGCAGGTTCAACTCGCCCGACTGCGCCATGTTAAATAATTCGTCGTCCAGTTTATTACTCACAATCACCTGCCTCAGGCTATCCCGCAATAAATTTAACCTGCGTTCGCGCACGGTTAATTTTGTTGGTGTGAGTTTATTTGTGCGGAGTTTTGAAATATTAGTCACCTGGTTGGTCACAAAAGCCCGGTGTGTGAGGGTAACGCTGTTCTGCTTATATTGCCTGTCAAAAATCTGAGCTTTCCGATTCAAAAACTCCATGGCATCCCGTTTTACCAGTTTTGATACCACATTATTTAACGCGTCATTTACCGAACGGTCAAACAGGTCGGACTGCATCTGGTAGGATTGCCTCAGAAAATACAGCTGCATAGACATAATGCCCAAAAGAGCACAGCCCATTAAGCCGATTATAAAGCCAATTCTTTTCGTTTTCATCCTCTACAGCAAAAATATTTTAAATAAGCTCAAACCAATTGCATTTAACAATTTTTAACACATTGAGGCAAAGATTTAACATCTTGAATCATAATAGCTTGTTAACTTTGATATACACAAATTTAATCAATATCACATGAGAACGCTTTTTAAAAAACCCGGTTTTGAATTAATTTTCTCATTAAGCCTTATCGCCATCATGGCTTTGCCTCCTTTGGTTTTTGGCCAGGATAAGAAGGACCTGGAGATCAGGATAAACAATGGCGACACCGTTATTAACGGAAAGAATATTAAATCGCTATCCACGGGGGAGCGTAAGCAGGCCCTAAAGGACATTGAAAATTTAGGCAGCCTTAACCCTGCCAGGCACCGGATGTTTATCAGGAAAAGAGGTTCGGCAGATACCGGAACCAAAAGGATAACTATCGATAGGTTTCAATATAACAATGGCGATGGAGACCGCGAAATGGTGGAAAGGCTCCCATTCAAAAGAGACAGCGCAGGGCGGACATTTAAATACCGCTTAAGAAGACCCAATGGCGCTGATTCTACACTTGCGTTTAATTTCAGGATGGAAGGTCCTGAACCACGCATCGAAGAGCGCGAATGGGGCTTTAATGACAGGCATCGTGGCCCAAGAATGGCATTTATGCGCCGCAATACACAAAGCTTTGATTATACCAATACCGGCACCGATGGCATCAGCACGCATGTAAGCTTCCGAGTAACCGACCCTATGCCCGAAAAGCTAAAGGAAATGGGCGGAACTGAAAAAAATAGCCTGGAACTCAAGGACCTGAACCTTGTACCTGAATTTTCATCAGGCAAAACAGCGTTGATGTTCAGCCTGCCATCCCGCACGGTTGCTGAAGTAAAACTTACCGACCATGATGGCAAATTGATATGGGGCGACAAAGCCATAAACGGCAACTTCCGCAAAAGCTTCGGCCTTGGCTTAAACGGCGTTTACTTTTTGCAGGTAAAGCAAGCAGGCAAGGTTGCGGTGAAGAGGATAGTGAAGGAATAGGCCCCCCAGCCCCCTAAAGGGGGAATTACTCTGCTAATAGAGCTCCACATAGAAAAAGCCCTCTCCATTTACGGAAGGGGCTTTTTCAGTTTACCTCTTACCCTCCCCCTTCAGGGGGTCGGGGGGCTAAAATGGCAGATCATCCTCATCCGGGGCCGAACTAATATCGGCCGGAGGAGCATATTCTGGTGCAGTGTTGTTGTTAGCGCCGCCAAGCACATTTATTTTCCAAAGTTGCATGGAGTTAAAGTAGGATTTTTTTCCTGCCTTATCTGTCCAGGGGCGGCCCTTCAGGTTGAAGAAAACTTCCACATCATCGCCAACACGGATATTATCGAGCAGATTGCAACGATCCTGTATAGCTTCAAATTTTAAATATTCGGGATACTGAGGGTTCTCTATATATTCAACAATCAGTTCCCTTTTTTTCAATGACTCAGTAACCTGAGCGGTAGGTGATACCTCGTGTACTTTACCCTTAATTTCCATATCGTCTAAAAAATTAAAAATGTAAAGTTAATGGTTAAGAAATTAAATAGCGGCTATTTAATTCATAAATTCGCCAACTTAATTATGCAAGTTTTCCACACTGAAAGTAAAATAATCATAACCTGTAATAAAAGGTTATCCGCATACCTGCAGCAGGAGGTTGAAGAACTGGGCTTTACCCCGGTGCGTGTTTTCCCTACCGGGATAGAGTTGCTGGGAACAGTAAATGATTCCATCACACTCAACCTTAACCTGCGATGCGCCAGCCAGGTGATCTACCTCATAAAAAGCTTTACCGCTGCTGATCCGCAAGCTTTATATGATGGCCTGGTGGAGATCGAATGGGAAAACCTGATCGATTTTACGGGTTATTTTTCAGTGACCTCCAATGTTAACAACGAGCATATCCTGACACCGCTTTACGCTAACGTAAAAGTAAAGGATGCTATTGTCGACAGGATAAAGGCTAAAAAAGGCATCAGGCCAAACTCAGGCGCGGAGCAAAATAAAGCCGTGGTCCATTTATACTGGCAGGACGATAAGGCGGAGATATTTTTAGATACCTCGGGCGAAACGCTGGCCAAACACAGTTACCGTAAAATTCCGGGTAAGGCCCCTATGCTGGAGGCCCTGGCTGCCGGCACCATTATGGCTACCCATTGGGATAAAAACAGCACGTTTATTAACCCTATGTGCGGCTCGGGTACACTGGCTATTGAAGCCGCTTTGCTGGCAACTGATAAATGCCCCGGCTTATTCCGCATGAATTATGGTTTTATGCATTTGATGGGCTACGAGGAAGAAGTGTTTTTTGTAGAGCGCCGCAAGCTGAAGGATAAAGCCAAAAAGCAACTCAATTTTAAGATCATCGCTACTGATATTTCTGAGGACGCGGTTGATATCGCCCAAAAGAATGCAAAAACGGCCGGTGTAGAACATTTAATAGATTTCAGCGTTTGTGATTTTGCAGACACGGTGGTGCCCGAAGAACCGGGTATCGTGATGTTTAATCCGGAATATGGCGAGCGCCTGGGTGTGCACAGCAAGCTTGAAGCCACCTATAAACGCATAGGCGATTATATGAAACAGCACTGCCGCGGATACAGGGGTTATATTTTTACCGGCAACCCCGACCTTGCAAAAAAGATAGGTTTGCGCGCCAACCGGAAAATTGAATTTTATAATGGCAAACTGGACTGCCGCCTGCTGGAGTATGAGCTGTATGAAGGCAGTAAAAGGGAGCCGAAAGAGGAATAATTACAATATCGAACACTGAATTACGAATAATGAATGTCGAAGCGGTTTACCTAACTTCGATATTTTACATTCGATATTCATTATTAAATAAATATGAAGAAGATACTGTTATCAGCTATAGCCTTGTTTCTATCCGCTTATTGTATGGCACAACAGGAGTTGTCGTTCCCTTTCCAGGGTGGCAGCCAGGTAATGACCCAGTTTTTTAAGGATAGCCTTACCGTTACACCCCAGATAGTGCACAGGAGAGCGGCGGGGACAGTGGTTTTTAAATTTACTGCTGATATAAAAGGCACCATTACCAAATTGGTTATTTATTATGCCGATGATGCCACTTTAGCCGAACCTATTATTGCGGCCTTAAAAAAATCAAATCATAAATGGATCATACCGGATCATGAAAAGTTCCATGATTTTATTCTTCCATTTTCCATCACTTTTAACCCTCCTGCAACAGGCAATGAATCGGCACAAAAAGCATTTTACAACTTTTACCTTAAACGAAAACCTATCCACACGGTTGACCAATTACCCCTGGATATGGCAACCCTCCTGCCTACCATTGTGGTAAATTATGACTTGGAACAGGCAAAATGATCTCGATTAATTATCAAAAACGCTATTTCTTTTTCGTTAAAATTTAAATTATTAATTAATTATAAAAATAAAAATCTAAATGCCCTTATTATTCGTTAGTACGATAGCATAACTAACTTATTATTAAGATCATGAGTGAGAGCGTCAGTCTCAAAATAAAATCGGTAGCGGCCAACATCCGCAAAATAAGGGAGCATAAGAATTATACGCAGGAGTACCTTGCAGCTAAACTGAACATTTCGCAAAATGCGTATAGCAAGCTCGAATTGGGCTATACCAAAATCACTTTGGAACGTCTTTTCCATATAGCTATCATACTGGAAGTTGATCCGATAGACCTGATCAATATCGAAAACAGCAAATTAATGCATATCGCGCCTTAAATAATAACTCTCCATTCTTTCAATAATCTATTTTTGCAGTTCAATTGCAAAAAATGGAACACGCTTTAATTATTGAAAAAACGCAGGATTTCGTCCGTGCAACATTAGAGAATGCCGAAGGCGGGCATGACTGGTGGCATATTCACCGGGTTTGGGTGAACGCCAAACGCATAGCCAAAACCGAAAAAGCCGACCTGTTGGTGGTAGAACTCGCCGCGTTACTGCATGATATAGCCGATAGCAAATTCCATAATGGAGACGAGGAGATTGGCCCGGTTACAGCAGGAAATTTTTTACAAAGCATCCATATCCACCAGGATATCATTACACATGTACAGCAGATCATCCGGCATATTTCTTTTAAGGCCGGGTTCGATCAAAAAACATTTCATTCAAAAGAACTGGAAATAGTGCAGGATGCTGATAGGCTGGACGCGATTGGTGCAATAGGTGTTGCACGAGCCTTTAGCTATGGCGGTTTTAAGGGCAGGGAAATTTACAATCCCGAAATTGAACCGAACCTGAATATGAGCAAGGAAGAATATAAAAACTCTGCTGCTCCCAGCATCAACCATTTTTACGAAAAGCTGTTGCTGCTTAAAGATAAAATGAACACAGCTACCGGTAAGGAAATGGCCTTACAACGCCATCATTTTATGGAATTGTACCTGGAGCAATTTTATTTAGAGTGTAATTAAATATATTTTAGACTTATCTAAATTTATTATTAGATTTGCCTAACAATAAATTTGGCTATGAAAAAATATATACCCCTATTCCTGCTACTAAGCCTGGTTAAATTTGCTTTTGCCCAGGATACCATTAAGCAGCAACGCTTTAATTTCCATTTCCAGCAAACCGTTATTACGCAATATAAGCCTGCTTTTAGCGCCCCTTACACCGGTTTAAATAGTTTATTAACCGGCTCAGAAACGCAAACTTCCATTACTTCCACCTTATATGGGGGAGCCCGTTTATGGAAGGGTGCCGAAGTGTATTTTAATCCTGAAATATCAGGGGGTGCGGGCTTGAGCAAAACATTGGGTGTGGCAGGTTTCCCTAATGGCGAAACATTTAGGGTAGGCGGGAACGAGCCTAAAATTTACATTGCACGCCTGTATTTTAAGCAGAATTTTGAATGGGGGGCAGAAAAGGACACCGTTGAAGATGATGCCAACCAATTAGCTGGCTTAAAAAGTAAACGTTATCTCTCTATCACAGCGGGCAAGTTTGGCATGGCCGATTTTTTTGATGGCAATAATTTCAGCCACGACCCCCGTACCCAGTTTATGAACTGGGCCCTGATGGACAATGCTGCCTGGGATTATCCGGCCAATACCCGCGGCTATGTAATGGGCGCCATGGCAGAATTAGGCCAGCCTACCTGGACGCTTCGGTTTGCATTTACCATGGTTACCACAGAAGCTAACGGAGCCATATGGGATGCCAAAGTAGGCAAAACCAATACACAAACTCTGGAGTTTGAAAAACGATATAGCTTATCAGGGCAAAAAGGTACCGTACGTATACTGGCCTTTAGCAACAACGGTAAGTTCGGTAACTACCGCAAGGCCCTTGCGCAAGATCCAACCGCGCCCAATGTGGATACCACACAGGCTTATGGCCGGCATAAATATGGCTTTGGCATCAGCGCAGATCAATATCTAAGCAAGGACTTTGGTGTATTTGCCAAAGTAAGTTATAACGACGGGCATAACCAGACCTGGTTTTTTACCGAAATAGACCGTTCATTAACTTTTGGCGGGGTACTCAAAGGCACCTCGTGGAAACGCAGCGAGGATGAACTGGGACTGGCTTTTATCGCTAATGGGCTTTCTAATGATCACCGCGCTTACCTTGCTGCAGGTGGATATGGCTTCCTGATCGGTGACGGCAGGCTGAATTATTCGCCAGAGCTAATAGCCGAGCTATATTATAAGGTGAATGCTTATCAAAAGAAATTCTGGCTATCACCCGATTACCAGTTCATTCTGCACCCGGCTTACAATGCTGATCGCGGACCTGTACATGTTTTTGGGATCAGGGCGCATGTGGAGTTTTAAAAACTCCACATGCCTTTATTCAGGCGTATATGGAATTCTAAAATACAGCCGGTTATGCTGGTAATAGTTTAAAATAGTATGATATATTTCGTCATCATCTCCCCGCACCAAAAACAAACTCACTTCAAAAGGGCTTAAATTAAATAGATTGCGGGTATACCAGCGAACATAGCGCGTAAATGGATTTTTGATCGCTTTGATATACTTCTCCGGCTCTCTTACCCTGATGATGACATATTGATTCATAGTATTTGCTCTATAAGATCCCCCGCCCTGGTGTGCCATATATACATCCATGATATCCTCCCAGTAAATGGTATAGTTTCTTTCAGTTATGGTGATACCTTTATCCGTTAGTATTACAGCGGGCTTGCGCAGCAGCATCAAAAGCGTAGGACGCGTCTGCTTCCAGGTAAATAAAATAAAAGGCAAAGCGAAAACCCAGACAAACCAGTTATGCGTTAATATAAAGAACCAATCATACTTGCCTGAAAAAAACATATAATAATAGGCCGGAGACGCCATTACAAACAGGATAGGCTGCAGTGGACTGAATGCAAATTCTTCAGGCTCCATTTAAACTAATTGATTTATTCTTCATCAAAGCTTTGATTATATCTTACTAATGTAAAAAATAATCCGGCATATATTATTATATCGTAAACTGCGTTTATTTGCAACAAATGAAGAAATACCCCCTGTTAATTTTATTGCTGTCTGTTACTATTGCTGCTTTTTCGCAGGTAAAACATACCATTACCAAATCATCCGTCACCTTCCAACTTAAAAATCTGGGTGTTAATACCGGCGGGGTATTCGGCGCGGTCAAAGGGGATCTCCTGTTTGATCCCGCGCATTTGGACGCAAGTTCTATTGCCGCCACTATTGATGCGAACACCATCAACACAGATAATGATACCCGCGATGAGCACTTAAAAAGCGACAGCTATTTTGATGCTGTCAAATACCCCAAAATAACGATCAGGTCTGTTTCCCTGAAGCATAAAAGCGGGAACAACTATATTGGTACATTTAATCTCACTATAAAGGATAAGAGCAACCCGGTTGAACTGCCTTTCACCTACACCCAAACAGGGGATATCGCCGTATTCAAAGGAACCCTCAAAATACAACGCACCGATTATGGCGTCGGCAACAAAAGTTTGGTGATGTCAAACGATGTAACGATCACCATTGATGTGGCTACCTCCAAATAAATTCTATCTAACAAATAAATAACCATAATTTAATATTAAGCCGCCCCGCAACCCGCAGGTAATCACCTGCAAATCGTAACTTTACGCTATGAAATTGCGTGTCCTTGTTTTTATTAACGCCGCGGCGGTAGCCATTACAGTTTCGGCGGTAAACTATTATTTTAAGCATAGCTGGTATGATGTGGCCATAACCTTTGTGTTAACGGTCGTCCTCAGCTTTGTTATTTTTTATTACCTGCTCGAAAAGTATATCTACTCAAAGATCAAACTTATTTACAAACTGATCCATAACCTGAAACTGGGCCGTGACCTGCGCGATGCCCTGGGCGAGCATGTCACTGCCGACCCGATAAATGATGTAGAGCAGGAAGTAAAAGAATGGGCAAGGCAAAAGAAAAGCGAAATTGACGACCTGCGTAAACAGGAAAAGTTCAGACGTGATTTTTTATCGAATATCTCCCACGAATTTAAAACGCCGCTGTTCGCTATCCAGGGCTATATCGATGCGGTTATGGATGATGAATTTGAAGACACGGAAATGGCCCGGCAGTTTTTAGATAAAGCATCCAAAAATGTAGACCGGCTGAGTTACCTGATCAAAGACCTTGACGAAATTTCCAAACTGGAATCAGGCGAAATGCCTATCAACTTTATCAAATTTAAAGTGAATGACCTGATCAAAGAGGTCTTTGAATCGCTGGAATTAAAAGCACAGGAGCATCATATCAAGCTTGTATTCAAACAAAAGTACGATGAGCCCATACATGTTAATGCCGACAGGGAAAAAATAAGGCAAGTTTTGGTGAACCTGATAGATAACTCCTTTAAATATGGAAAAGAGGACGGAAGCACTTCCGTAAGTTTATTCGAATTACATGACCAGGTGCTGGTTGAAGTAACTGATGACGGCATCGGTATCGAAGAAAAATATCTGCCAAGGCTTTTCGAACGTTTCTTCCGTACCGATACCAGTCGCTCCCGCCAAATTGGCGGTTCGGGCCTGGGGCTGGCCATCGTTAAGCATATTATCGAGGCCCACCAACAAACCATTAATGTACGCAGTACCGATGGCCTGGGCTCAACTTTTGGTTTCACGCTGCAAAAGGCCAAACAGGCATTGCCGTTCCCGGTTATACCGGCTTTGAAGAGTTAACATTAACTTAACATTGTAAACTTTACCTTTGCAATAATTTAACATCTGAATATACATACTGATCAAATAAATTTAAAATGTCACTGAACAGCATCTTCCAATATTTCGTACCGAAGGACAAAAAAATCTTCTTCCCGTTATTTGAACAGGCATCCAATAATGTGATCGCAATGGCTACCATCCTTGTTCAGGCGGTCAACTCTAATGACAATGCCGCCCGCGAGGAGATGTTTAAACAGATCGATAAATTAGAAAATAAAGGCGATGAGATCACCCACCAGATCTACCTGGAGCTGGGTAAAAACTTCATTACTCCTTTTGATCGTGAAGATATCCACTCCTTAGCCACCGCTATTGATGACGTGGCCGATTATATACAGGGAGCGGCAAACCGTATGCTTCTGTACCGCATTGATGATTATAATGAACACATCCGCAAACTATCTGAATTGATATTGCAAGCCAGCATTGATATGGAAAAGGCCGTTCGCGAATTAAAGGACCTGCGGAATGTACGCGCCATAGCTGACTCGTGCATCAGGATAAACAGTGTAGAGAATCAGGCCGATTATGTTTTTGACCGTGCTGTGGCTGACCTGTTCCTTTATGAAACCGATGCGATCCGCCTGATAAAATATAAAGAAATATTAGCTGCGTTGGAAACAGCAACCGACCGTTGCGAAGATGCAGCAAACGTAATGGAATCAATTTTAGTTAAAAACGCCTAATTGCAATAAATGGTTACCTCATCACTCGTTATTGTAATTTGCCTCGCATTAATATTTGACTATACCAACGGTTTCCACGATGCGGCCAACTCCATTGCTACCATCGTATCTACCAAAGTATTAACGCCTTTCCAGGCAGTGCTTTGGGCGGCTACTTTTAATTTTATCGTGTTCTTTTTCATTAAGGATCATAAGGTTGCCAATACCGTATCCAAAATAGTTGTCGAGCACTTTGTTACCATACCCGTACTGCTGGCAGGCCTGATAGCTGCTATAAGCTGGAACTTAATTACCTGGTGGTTTGGTATTCCCTCCAGTTCATCACATACACTGATAGGTGGCTTTGCCGGGGCCGGTATAACCAACGCACTCTATATGCATGTATCCGGCCTGGATGCTGTAAATATGAGTTACATATTAAAGATCGTTGCCTACATCGTAGTAGCGCCATTTATGGGCTTGATCATCGCCTATTTTGTAACTATTATTGTATTGCACCTAAGCAAAAATTCACGCCCGGCCACTGCCGAAAAATGGTTTAAGCGGATGCAATTGGTTTCATCCGCTGCTTTAAGCTTTGCCCATGGCGGTAACGATGCACAAAAGGTAATGGGTATTATTTACGTAGCCCTTATCGCCTCCAAGGTGATCCCTTCCGGCAGTCATATGCCTGATTGGATACCACTGGCCTGTTATTCGGCCATAGCCTTGGGCACCTTGTCGGGTGGCTGGAAAATTGTTAAAACGATGGGTTCACGCATCACCAAGATCACCCCATTGGAAGGTGTAAGTGCCGAAACTGCCGGCGCCATTACCTTGTTCTTTACCGAGCGTTTTGGCATACCTGTTTCAACTACGCACACCATTACCGGCTCTATTATCGGGGTGGGTTTGACCAAACGTCTGTCTGCCGTACGCTGGGGGGTGACCATTAACCTGGTTTGGGCATGGATAATCACCATACCGGTTTCTGCATTAATTGCTGCCGGGGTATTTGCCTTAATGCGTGCAATAGGTTAATTTTACCGATAGTATTTACCTCATAACCATTCCTATGAAAAGAGCATTTTTATTGATCCCGTTATTGTTAATAGGTTTTACCCTATCAAGTTTCGACAGTTTTAAACCAGCGGTAGCACCTGTTGCCTACCCGCAACTTATCCCCACAAACCTCGAAATTGGCAATGCTTTAAAACAGGCACTAGAGCAAGGCACGGCCAAAAGCTCCGACCAACTGTCGGCGGTTAATGGTTTTTTTGGTAACGCCGCGGTTAAGATCCTTTTCCCGCCCGAGGCAAAAAAGGCGGAAAGCACCTTACGCAAGATAGGCTTAAACAAGCTTTGTGATAATGTGATTCTGTCGCTTAACCGTGCTGCCGAAGACGCAGCTAAAGAAGCCAAGCCTATATTTATTAATGCAGTTAAAAAAATGACCCTGCAGGATGTAAGCGGTATTTTATTGGGGGCCAACGATTCGGCAACACAATATTTTAAGAAATCCACTACAGCTGAACTAACCGCCAAATTCCGCCCGGTGATACAAGCCAGCCTGAATAAAGTAGGCGCCACCAAATACTATGCAACCGCCGCCAGCGAATACAACAAGCTGCCGTTTGTAAAACATATGAACCCGGATATCACCGAGTATGCTACGCAGAAAGCGATTGATGGCCTATTTGTAGAGATAGCCGGTGAGGAACTGAACATACGTAAGAATCTCCCTTCAGCAAGATCAACCCCGCTATTACAGAAGGTGTTTAATTTTGCGGATAAGAAGAAATAATTATCCGCATAGCTTTTTATAGCGATGGGTTTGAAACCCATCGCTATAAAGAAACCATCGCTACATTAACTACTTAAAGATTTAATTCCCTCTTTAATTTCTTTTATTTCATCGCTGAATGTTTTATCCTGATGATGTTTCTCCTGATTGTAGATGTAACTTCTTACCCTCTTCAAGCTATCCGGACTTACTGAAAACACTGCAAATCCATCCTGCCATGATACATATCTTTCAGGATCATCTTTAAAATACTCCCACGAATTTCCTTTAATTGTTTTTACGATATCAGCTATCGATTGGTCTGTTCTCACTCTGACTAACAGGTGTACATGATCCTCTACGCCATTAATGCAATCCAAATAAATCTCAAAATCAGATGCGATGGTTTTAATTACTTTAAAGACTTCGTTTCTTAGTGGTGAGGTTAATATAGGTTCGCGGTTTTTTGTTGACCAGATCAGATGTACCCATATCGCAGAATAACTTTGAGGCATAGGATTGTTTGTATAGACAATAATAGCAAAGCATATCTATTTTCCCAAACATCCCCGTAGCAATGGATTAAACTTAACCCAACATTCCTCATAGCGATGGGTTTCAAACCCATCGCTATAGAAAGCCTATTGCTATAAATACATATTGCTATCTTTTCTCAATGAAACTTCACACTCACCTTCACTTCAAAAGGCTGCCTATCCGTACGGCCAAACCAGGCGGGGCCGTATTGAATAAGGTCGATCGCCTTTTGGTCGGCTATTTTACTGAGGCTTTTAATAACCTTGAAATTGCTTAGATTGCCTTTGGCATCTACCGTAAAGGATACTTTTACCTTACCGGTTTGTCCATCTGTGGATACGGCATTCTTCTCCAGGTATTTGTCAAATGCTTTCCAGCCATCTTTTGGGCGTGCATCTTCGTAAGTAGCTTCGCTGTTGTTTGATTTGTTGGTGTTAACCACCGCCACTTCCGCAAGCGAGCTGTTATTAGGATCGAGGGCGATATTCAACGAATCGCCACTATTTGCCTCTACCTGTTTGGTGGTGTAGCCCAGTGAGTTTACAGTTACTGTTTGCTTATCCGATACGTTGGGTAAAGTAAATTTGCCATTAGCATCGGTAACTACACCATGCGTCGATCCTACTACTTTTACTACTGCGCCTATAATGGGCTGCCCGTCATTTTTGGCTATAACAATGCCATTAAACGTTTTTTGAGGGATGCCATGGGTATTGGCCGGGGTGGTGGTTACACCATCTACCTTACCCTGCAATACCTGATCGGCAGTAGATTTCGGGGCACTTTTATAAACCATTGCGTTCCCTTTTAAAGTATCGATCTTCTTTTTCGCTTTAAAATCAGATACGATCATTTCATTTAAACCTACACTGTCTTTATAAAGCCTGGCTACTTGTTTTTCTTCCAAAGTTGGGGCCGGTTTTGAAGCTGCCGGACTGGCTTCTGCAAGATATCCTGATGATGAAGAAAGTGCTGATGCCTGCGCGTTTTTATCTTCAGAAATTACAGGCTGGCGATTTGCATTAACCGGGATCTTCTTATTGTAGCTGTTTGTATATTGATTCGGTTTTAAATTAGCTTTCAAAGTATCGCCCTGCGATAATACAGGCGCAGGTACCGATAATGCAGGCTCTTTAGCTGTCGGTTTTATTTCAGCAGCTACCCTATTCTGTTTTTCAACCGGCTGATTGTTATTGGTGAAAAGCCACAAGCCTGCTCCCAGCACTGCCAGTATGGATGCCGCTACAGATATAGGTACCCATGGGATCATGCGCCTTACCTTCGCATCCACCCGCTGTTGCAGCCGTGATGACAGATCGGCTAAATTACCTTCCTGGTCATCTTCCGCCTGATCATATCCTTGCAGCGCATCCATTAAAAAAGGATCGTCCAGGGCGCGCCTTTCCAGTTGGTGCATGGCTTTGGCATCAAGCTTCCCTTCCAGGTACTTTTTTATTTGCAATATGTCTGCTTTTCGATTATCCACTACTTCTCTCAAGGCAAATTTTCAGGTTGCGCTTGCCATTTTGAATATAACTTTTAACATCATTCAGGCTGAAACCGGTAATATCGGCCACCTCTTTATAACATTTTTCTTTAATGTAGAACAAATCAACACTCTGTTTTTGCGCCGGGTTCAGCTTATCCATACATCGTTCCAGGGCTTTCAGGGCCTCTTCTTTATTGTTATCCTCAGGATGCAGAAAAGGTGTAAATTCCATAACCTCATCCAAAGAAACTTGTTCTAATTTTTTACCCGACCGCAATTGCATTAAACAATAATTACGGCTCAGCACATACACCCAGCTGCGAAACTGCTTGATCTCGTGCTGTTTAACCTTTACTCTCAGCTCCTCAAATATACCCATCACCGCGTCTTTGGCCTCATCCTCATCATTGAGGTATTTAAGGCAAACTCCGTATATCAGCCCCATGTATTTTTCAAACAGCGTACCTAAAACCGCCACATCACCGTTTTTGCGGTAATCGTCCAGCTGCGCATCGTCATCTGTAATATTGGTTTTAACTGGCCTTTTAAAAAAGTTCATCCGGGGTTGCAAAATAATTTTTTTTCATGGCTTATGGAAATCAGAAGTTCTGTGCATCCTATCTGCAAAAACAATAACCATGAAGAAGATCATATTAATTACTTTAATGATTGCCGGGCTGGCAGCATTTAAGTGTAACAGCAGCCGGCAAATCACCGGTAAGGTAATCGGCACATCGGATAAATTGCCTATCCCCGGCGCAACCGTATTGGTTGAAGGAACCACTATCGAAACACAAACCGATGCCAAAGGCGCGTACGCTATTAATGTGCCTGAAGGTAAAGACCAACTCATTTTTAAATTTATGGGGTTTAAAACCAAAAAAATAAAACTGGGCAAAAGCGATACACTAAATGTTTACCTGGAGGCCTCTAATGCTAATTTAGGTGAGGTGGTGGTAACCGAACCGTTAGGTATTAAACGCCAGGCGAATGAAATGGTCTATGCGCCTACTCAAATTGACAAATCAATAGCCGGACGTACGGCAACCAACTTTTCCAACGGGCTATCAGCAAAAACTCCGGGGATTGTTGCAGGTAATGCAGATCAGGCATTGGCCGCACCTACGACTATCTATATCCGTGGTGCCGCAAATATGCAGTACAAGTCAATGGGTTATTCAGCTTATAACGCCCCGGCCCCTGTTGACGACGAAAGCTACAAGGCTATTACCGAAAACGGTTTTAATAACCCTACTGATAATCCCCTGTCCACCTTCTCAACCGATGTGGATGCAGCTTCCTATAGCAACATGCGGCGCTTTATAAACAATGGTCAGTTGCCGCCTGCCGATGCCGTGCGTGTAGAGGAGATGATCAACTACTTTAAATATAACCTCACCGGCCCTGCCAATGCCGAACCGGTGGCTATCCATACCGAGCTTTCATCCGCTCCCTGGAACCCTAATCACCGCCTGGTACGCATCGCCGTGAAGGCAAAAACTATTCCTACGGATAACCTGCCTGCCTCCAACCTGGTGTTCCTTATAGATGTATCCGGGTCGATGGATGAGGCTAATAAACTGCCGCTGGTGAAATCGTCCATGAAAATGCTGGTCGACCAATTGCGCGCTAAGGATAATGTCGCTATCGTAGTGTATGCTGGTAATGCCGGGCTGGTGTTGCCTTCTACTTCAGGCGATAAAAAATCGACCATCTACAATGCTATTGATAACCTGAGTGCAGGCGGCTCCACTGCCGGTGGCGAGGGTTTGAAACTGGCCTACCACATAGCCCGTGAGAATTTTAAGGCGCATGGCAATAACCGCATTGTAATGGCTACCGATGGCGACTTTAACGTGGGCCCATCCAGCGATGGCGATATGGAAACTTTGATCACCCGCGAACGCACCAGCAAGGTCGACTTGTCCATTATGGGTTTTGGGATGGGTAATTATAAAGACAGCAAGATGGAAACCCTGGCCGATAAAGGCAATGGCAACTATGCTTATATTGATAATATTACCGAGGCCCGCAAGGCTTTCGTGACCGAATTTGGCGGCACCCTGTTTACCGTAGCCAAGGATGTGAAAGTGCAGGTAGAGTTTAACCCTGCCAAAGTGCAGGCCTACCGTTTGGTGGGTTACGAGAACAGGCTGCTGGCCAAAGAAGATTTTAATAACGATAAAAAAGATGCCGGCGATATGGGCTCGGGCCATACGGTGACTGCCTTTTACGAGATCGTACCGGTAGGCGCCAAGGATGATTATAGTCAGAGTGTCGACCCATTGAAATACCAGAAAACTAAACCCGCACCTATGGTAAAGAGCGATAACTCCAACGAGTTGATGACCGTCAAATTCAGGTACAAACAACCCGGTGGTGATGTAAGCAAAATGAGCCTGGCTACCGTGCAGGACAGGCCAATATCCTTCAACAGCACATCTATTGATTTCAGGTTCGCGGCTGCGGTAGCCGAATTTGGGATGATGCTGAGAGGCTCAGAATTTAAACAAGGTAGCAGCTTCGACCAGGCGATCAGCATAGCAAAAAGTGCGAAGGGGAATGATGAGGATGGTTACCGGTCGGAGTTTGTGCGCCTTGCCGAAAGTGCCCGCTCATTAGCCGGCGGGCAGCTGATATCGAAAGAATAACGCCTTTCACAGCGATGGGTTTGAAACTCGTCGCTATAAAATAAAGAACCTTATCTAACCTAAACCTTGAGGCCCTGTAATGGGGCCTTTTTTTGTGTTTTAGATGGGAAACTGCAAAATATTGAAATTGTCATTTCGAACGAGGAACGAGGAGAAACCCTATACAAGCGCCCAGCGAACCATTCATAGCGTATAAGTTCTCTCTCTGTCGTTCGAGATGACATAGTTTGATTGGGTTTATTACACCTCCCCAAATGCCGCCAAATACTTATCGATATAAGCCTGCTTGCTCATCGCCTTATATTGCATGATGAATCTCGGGTGCTCCAGGGCCACTATCCTTTTGAAAAAGCCATGCTCCTGATTCAGTTTACGAAGAAAAGTTTCATTTTTGCCTGTACCGAAACAGAAGCATACATCTGTACTTACGCCTAAAGCGATCTGTTTTTTAACGTTGTCGATGATATCACCGGTTACGGCCTGGATGAGTTCCTTGCTGTCGTAGTAGTTGTAATTCTTTTCTTTACCATTAGCATCCGTAGTGGTAAAGCCCAGCGGAAAAAGCGAGTTGATATAGAATTTTTTGTAGAACGCTTCCGGCCCGCCATAGGCGTTGATCACCTCGTACACAAAAACCGAGGAGGGCTCGTGCGTTATCTTGCCATCATAATCAATGCCGCATTCAGATTTTAGTCGTTTGGGATCGGTAAAGGGGATGCCGGTAAGTCCGCCGCCAAACCTGCCGGGATTGATACCCAGGATGATATGCCGGGGATGGTTGTCATCATAATATTTATGATAGAACTGCTCCGCTATACCTATCGTTTGCGCATACTCGCGGAAAGGGTTCATGATGCGGATACCCGGCGGTAGCCCCGTGCCCGTGTACGCTAATTGCTGGTTGAAGTGGATAACCCTGTCGGCAAATGTCATGGGGTAAAAGTAAGTTAATCCGGGCAAAAGTAGGTGTACGGTCTGATCGGCTTGTACGCTTTGTACGCACCGTACAGAGCGTACAAGCGTACAAGGCGTACAAGATTTACCACCCTGTCCTTGCGGGGAACGAAGTTATCTTTACGGAGGATGGGTGATTAGGGGGATGGGTTACCCAACAGGGTCCTTTATCATCTTATTTAAGTTGCCGTGCGGAGGACTTAGATAAAGAAGACAAAAAATATTTTTAAAAAAAATTGCAGGATAAAAGAATATTATATACTTTTACAACATCAAAAGATATAATAATGGCTTCTTTTATAAGTTATCCATCCAATGATTTTGCTTCTGGTAGAGTTCAAAAACTATCGCAGGAAATTGACGGTTTAGTTACGCTCCGAAGCAATGTGGAAAAGGAGCTTAAGTTTCAAGCACAGGGAACAATATATCCTTTAATGCATTCTAATGTTAATTGGGGGTCAATTAATACTTTCACCACTAATAATTGTGCCGTTAATTTTAAAACACATTCCTCATATTATAATGAAAGAGTAGGTGTTAATTTTGGAATATCTAATTCGCCGTTTTTAGCGACTACTCCATCATATTTAAATAGTCAAGTTAGTGCTAATTTCGGAATATCTAATGTTCATTCGGCCGGTTATCCAAATAATTTGCCGACTACTACTCCATCATATTTAAGCAATCAAGTTAGTCCTGATTTCGGGGTGACCGATTTTCATTCTGCATGTTATATACATAGTACTCCAGCAACAACATCAGCTTATTTAAGTAGTCAAATCGATATTAATCTCGGAATAACTGATTTTCATTCCGCGTGTCATGTACATATACCTACAACATCGTCAGCATATTTAAGTAGTCAAGTCGATGTTAATTTGCCCGAATTAAATGCTTATTCATCTGGCTCTGATTGTGATACAACACTGTCCGTCGCATGTTCAATCGGCCCAACTAATAAGAATTTAGCATTATGCAATAGCAATGCTGCAAGTTGTTTTAATGATAATTTATTAAACCCAGCTGCATACTTAACCAGTCAGGTTAATATAAATTTGGGATCTCATAATATATATGAGAACGGTTATTGTGAAGAGTATACAAAAAAGGTCAGTACTTATTACAGCGGATATGCTAAGAATTTCTCATCGGAGAATAGCTTTGAAATTGCAAAATATTGTTCGCAATTGTCTGAATGTGAATTTGTAGTTAAAATTGTTAAAAGATACCATAGGTATTTAGATACTTATTTCGCACAATTAATATCAAGCTCGGTTAAATCAGCTGATAAAAGATTAGAAAGCGTAAACCAAAAAATTAAACGAATTAAAAAACTAATAACAACGCTTAGGACAAAAATTTTACAACTAAAAAAATTCAATAAAAAAAGCCTTTTTAGAAAACAAGTCAACCTGATATATAAAAACATGGATGATACCCATTTAAACTTTGAATTATTCATAATGCTAGCAAAAATGATTATTCAAAAATTTAAATATTATCCAAATGAAAGATTTAATAAAACCGTTGATAGATTTTCTTACAAGATTAAAATGCAATAATAATTTCAATGAAGGCGATACTATAGAAATAGATCACTTCCTTTTCGAGTTAAAAAGTATATACAGCCCTAATAAGTTTGACATAAATAAGTGTAAAAAAACAGTAGTTGAAATTATAAAATGGGCTGGTATAACCGATCAAGTTATTAAGGACATAATTGACATATGCACACATCACAAGTGATTGTTACATTAAGAAAAAAGAAGAATTTGAGTCAAACTGAATTCGCTAAAATGATTGGTTTGACTCAAGCTTCTTTATCTAACTTAGAATCAAACAAAAAAAAACCTCATAAAAGTACTATTTCAAGGATTTGTGAGGTTGTAGAAATCCCAGAACAATTATTCTATTTGTTAGCTTTAGATGAAGCTGATTTACCAGATTATGCCAAAGAAAGGTTTAATACAATCGGCAAAGACCTTAAAGATGTTATTCTAAAATCATTGGAGTCAGAAATACCCGTATAACAATATAATAAGGTCTTATTTTCCGACTGACTAGTTTGCGGGCTATAAAAACAAAAAAAAGCGACAGGCCTAAACCCATCACTTTAAATATTATTTAAAAAAATCCGAAATCGAAAATCCGAGTTCCGAAATCAAACTATACCAACAACCTCACCGGCTCTTCCAGCAACGATTTAAGCGTTTGCAGGAACGCGGCACCTGTTGCGCCGTCAACCACGCGGTGATCGCAACTCAAGGTTACCTTCATTACGTTGCCGGGTACTACCGTTCCGTTTTTCACCACCGGCACCTGTTGTATGCCGCTAACGGCTAATATACAGGCATCAGGTGGGTTAATGATGGCCGTAAACTCGTCCACGCCAAACATACCTAAGTTAGATACAGTGAACGTAGAGCCTTCCCAGTCGGATGGTTGCAATTTTTTAGCCTTAGCTCTTTGTGCAAAATCCTTTACTTCGGCGGATATCTGGCTCAGCGACTTGCCATCAGCAAAGCGCACCACAGGTACCAACAGGCCATCCTCGATAGCAATGGCCACACCGATATTAACGTGTTCGTTATAACGAATCTTATCGCCCAGCCATGATGAATTTACGTTAGGGTGTTGCTTAAGAGCAACTGCGCAGGCTTTCAGCACCAAATCATTAAAGGATATTTTAACGGGCGAAAACTCGTTCATTTTAGCACGGGCCGCTACTGCCTGGTCCATATCTATCGACATGGTTACATAAAAATGCGGTGCGGTAAACAGGCTCTCAGATAAACGCTTGGCAATAACCTTGCGCATTTGGCTAACCGGTTTCTCGGTATATTTTTCTTCGCCTATGTATTGTGGTATCACAACCGCCTTCTCTGCCTTTGCAGGAGCTCCGGCAGCCGGAGCCTGTGCCTCGGCAGCATGTTTTTGTTCAATTTCTTTGGTTGATGGTGTAAACCCTTCCACATCCTTCTTGATGATCCGGCCGCCTTCGGCTGTGCCTTTTACATCATTCAGGTTGATGCCTTTGTCCTTGGCAATTTTGCGTGCCAACGGAGAGGCTTTAACGCGGCTATCGTCTGTAGAGGTTGATTGTGCAGGTTCTTCAGCAACGCCTCTCGGAGCTTCACTACCGCCACCTTCAGCAGCAGCTTCAGTAGTTTCAGCAGGTTTGGCGTCGCCTCCGCTGCTAATGCCGCCATCATCAGCCAATAAAGGTGTAATGTCGGTTCCTTCTTTACCCACAATGGCAATAATGCCATTTACCGGGGCAGCTTCGCCTTCTTTAGGGCCGATGTATAATAACGTACCGGCTTCATAACCTACTACTTCCATGGTGGCCTTATCGGTTTCCACATCAGCCAGCGAATCGTCGGACTTTACTTTATCACCAACTTTAAAGTTCCATTTATTAATTACGCCCTCTGTCATAGTATCGCTTAAGGCAGGCATACGGATAACAGTGGCGGGTATTTTTGAAGTATCTACTTTAGGTGCAGGTGCCGGAGTCGCAGCCGGGGCCTTATCCGCTACCGGAGCAGCTTCTTCCTTCTTTTCAGCAGGTGCAGGGCTTCCGCCTTCGGCATCCAGCGCGGCTTTATAGTCCTCGCCTTCTTTGCCTATAACGCCAATCACAGCGTCAATCGGAACGGCTTTGCCTTCTTCTACACCGATGTATAATAAGGTGCCATCCTGGTACGATTCAAAATCCATCGTGGCTTTGTCAGTTTCTATCTCGGCCAATACATCGCCCGATTTTACCTTGTCGCCCACTTTTTTATGCCATTTCGCCAATACCCCTTCGGTCATGGTATCGCTCATTTTAGGCATTTTAACTACTTCGGCCATATCTATTGATGAATAGTTGTTTGTTAAATATAATGATAACGGTTAGCTCATAATAAAAGGATAATCCTTTTCTACATACACATCCGTGTACAATTCGGATGCTTCCGGCCATGGCGACTCTTCCGCAAATTTAACGGACTCATCTACCTCGGCTTTCACTTTCTCTTCTATCTGTTCAAACCAAGCCTCATCGGCGTATTTCTCATTCAGGATGGTATGTTTTACCATGTCCAAAGGGTCTTTTGCCTTATAGCTTTCCAGTTCTTCCTTAGTACGGTATTTCTGCGGATCAGACATGGAGTGACCTTTGTAACGATAGGTGCGCATCTCCAGGAATGTTGGGCCTTCGCCTGCACGTGCCCGCTGAACGGCTTCGTCCATGGCATTATGCACCGCCACAGGGTCCATACCATCAACTGCTGATGACGGGATACCATAAGGTAAACCCAATTTATAGATATCTGTTTGGATGGTGGTACGCTCAACCGAAGTACCCATAGCGTAACCATTGTTTTCGCAAACAAATATTACCGGCAGCTTCCACAGCGCGGCCATATTGAAGGTTTCGTTCAAGGCTCCCTGGCGTACTGCGCCGTCGCCCATGTAGGCCACGTTCACAAACTCGGTTCCTTTATATTTTTCGGCAAAAGCGATACCTGCTCCCAATGGGATCTGGCCGCCTACTATACCGTGGCCGCCATAAAAGTGTTTTTCCTTGCTGAACATGTGCATGGAGCCGCCCTTGCCTTTGGAGCATCCGGTGGCTTTGCCATACAGTTCGGCCATAATGGAATTGGACGAAACGCCTTTGGCTATAGCGTGGGCATGATCACGATAAGCGGTGATCAAACTGTCCTCGGGTTTCAGTACCGACATGGCACCGGCAAGCACTGCTTCCTGGCCAATGTACAAATGGCAAAAGCCACGTATTTTTTGTTGCCCGTATAATTGCCCGGCCTTTTCTTCGAACTTGCGCATCAGAAGCATAGCCTCATACCACATCAGGTAGGTATCTTTATTTATTTCGATTGAACTCATCTTTTATAAATGATATCTTATTGAGAAAGCGCAAATCTAATTATATCCGTGAAAATATCGAAACCGCAACAAATTTGTTAGAAAGAATTTATTTGCCCATTTTGTTGCCTTGGTTAAAAACGTATCGTCCTACATAACAATCAGTTAATTTTTTTAACTGTGTAACCATTTTGTTTTTCTCTTCGTATAAGGGATTACGAAATTTTAAAAAAAGGCGTCATTTATTTGTAATTATAAAAAATTAGAATAGTTTTGTAGCCAACGAAAGACAAAAAGTCTAATTTAATATACACTCTGTTGCCCTAACTCAACAAAGAATTAAAGATTAAATGAAGAAAATCATCCTCGCCATAACACTGAGCCTCAGCATAATAGCAGCCCAAGCTCAAACAAAAGCAGCACCGGCACCTCCTACCGAAAAAGCCGCTGACGAACAGGATGGTTTAGTAAAAGATTACTTTTCGCAAATAATGGGTGTTGCCTTGTCAACCACCTCCAATGTAAAACTTTTTCAATTTGTATACGACTGGATAGGCACTCCTTACCATTTTGGCGGCGACTCCAAAAGAGGCATTGATTGTTCAGCTTTTACAAAAGAATTATACGGCAAGGTATTTAACCTGGCTATCAAGCGCAATTCACGCGATATTTTCAGCATGGTTGCCCCTGTTTCAAAAGATGATCTGAAAGAAGGCGATCTTGTTTTCTTTAAAATACACAGCCGCAGGATAAGCCACGTAGGTATTTATTTGGGCGATGGTAAATTTGCACACGCTTCATCAAGGGGTGTGGCTATCAATAGTCTCGAAGATGGTTATTATGGCCGTTACTTTTATAAAGGCGGCAGACTGCTTGATGTTTTCAAAAAACAACTGGAGGCAGAAACATTGCCAGAAGATACCGACACGCAGTAAAAAAAATTAATATTTAAATCGATCCTTTCTTAGCCGGAAGGATTTTTTTTTGTCATGAAGCCATACCTTTTGCTTATCACTGCCAGTATAATGCTCACATGGGTTTCATGCCAGCAGCCGGCATCTGTTGCAAGCAATCGTACTGTTTACAAAAAGCCAGTCCCACCAAAGCCAAAACCCGTTAAAAAAGATACCGTTTGCGATACCATCTGTATAGCTGCTATGGGCGATATCATGCTGGGTTCGGCCTACCCGGATAAAAGCAGGCTGCCGCCGGACAGTGCTAAAGGCAGCTTCAAACAAGTGCTGCCCTACCTTGGCGGGGCCGATATCATCTTCGGCAACCTGGAGGGAACCTTATTAGATTCAGGGGCACCAGCGTCATACAAAAAGAAACTGGAAACGGCCTACCTGTTCAGAATGCCTACTTATTACGGTAAGGTTTTAAAAGACGCGGGCTTCAACCTGCTCAGCATCGCTAATAATCACATTACTGATTTTGATAAAAAAGGATATACCAGCACCACCAAAACATTGGACAAATACGGCATCCATTACGCCGGACTGGACACCTGCCCCACTACGATTTTAGAACGCAATGGCATCAAGTACGGTTTCTGCGCCTTTGCACCCAATGCCCATACTGTATCGTTGCTTGAGATGAAGAAAGCCAGGCGTATCATTAGTGAGCTAAAACAGCAATGTGATATCCTCATCGTATCCTTTCACGGCGGGGCCGAGGGTGCGGCTTATGAGCACGTGCCTTTCAAAATGGAATCCTATATGCATGGTAAGCGCGGCGATGTGCATGCCTTCGCCCAAAATGCTATTGATGCGGGTGCGGATATTGTATTGGGCAACGGACCCCATGTAAGCCGTGCCATGGAAAGTTATAAGGACAGGTTGATCGCTTATAGTCTCGGTAATTTTTGCACCTATAAAAGTGTAAGCGTAGCCGGCGTATGCGGTATGGCGCCATTGCTTAAGGTCTATCTCAACAGAAAAGGGGAGTTTTTAAAAGGGAATATCATCGCTTTTAGGCAAACGCATGAAAAAGGATTGGTGCGGGATACGCTAAACAAAGTGGTGAAACGTATCAAGGCATTAACAGAAAAGGATTTCCCGGAAGCAGGGTTGCATATTGCCGATGATGGATCAATAGTGCCCGAAGAGCTGGATTGAAATACTAAGCCTGGTCGGCAGTAGTTCTGATCAAGCCTATCCCGGAGAAGAAAAACAACAGGGATATAATACCTACCACGGTCAATGTTGTAAAGCGGGCGTCATGCTGTATTACCCCGATGCCGGTATAGATCAGCCCGATAATACCCAACACGGTAAGTATCGCGCCAAAAGTACGTTTCATATTCATATCTATATTAAAACAAATAGTGCACCAAAAAAATAAAACCTATATTTATTACCTATAAACTAAGACTATGGAAATTGGAATACCCGTTTTGATCCTTTCCTTTATTGGCTTGATCATACTTTTTACTTCGTTTGTGACTGTTAAACAGGGCACTATAGCGGTAATCACCGTTTTCGGAAAGTACCGCCGCATACTCGCCCCCGGCTTAAATTTTAAGCTGCCGCTGATAGAGCAGGTGTACTCGCGCATATCTATCCAAAATCGCTCAGTCGAGCTGGAGTTCCAGGCGGTAACCATCGACCAGGCCAATGTGTATTTTAAGGCGATGCTGTTATACTCGGTGCTTGATCAATCGGAAGAAGCTATAAAAAATGTAGCCTTTAAGTTTGTGGACGAACGTAACCTGATGCAGGCACTGGTGCGTACCATTGAGGGCTCTATCAGGGCCTATGTGGCCACCAAACGCCAAAGTGATGTGCTGATACTGCGCCGTGATATTGTTGACCACGTAAAGGAGCAGCTTGACCAGGTGCTTGAAACATGGGGTTACCATTTAATGGACCTGCAGCTTAATGATATTACTTTTGACGAGGTGATCATGAAATCGATGAGCCAGGTGGTAGCATCCAACAATTTGAAAGCTGCTGCTGAGAATGAGGGACAAGCCTTACTGATCACCAAAACCAAAGCTGCAGAAGCCGAAGGTAACGCCATTAAAATAGCCGCTGAGGCTGAGCGCCAGGCCGCGCAACTACGCGGGCAGGGTATCGCTTTATTCCGTGCGGAAGTGGCTAAAGGTATGACAGCTGCAGCCAAGGAGATGGAAAGCGCCCATATGGATACCTCGGTTATCCTGTTTACCATGTGGACCGAATCCATCAAACACTTCGCGGAGAACTCGCAGGGTAACGTTATATTCCTCGATGGATCAACCGCCTCGATGGAGCGCACAATGAAAGAAGTAATGAGTTTAAACCTTTTGCACTCCGAAGGCGTCAAAAAGGGTAAATAAGTTTTACTTACTAATTTTTCATGAGAAAAGGCTTTGTGAAGGTGGCATTTACTGCCGCGATACTGTTGATGTGTCCATGGTTACTATGTGCCCAACCATACCGCCAACTAACGCCGGGCGATTTTGAGGCCGCACCGCAGCATGGCACCTCTACCATTGCTTATACCCATTGCAGTATTGGCTATCAGTACACCGCCCAGCGCAAAAATGGATATTACCTTTTAAATTTTGAGATCAGCCTGGAGATAGACAGGGACCAATCGTGGATAGACAGGGCAAGGATCACCTCCGCCGACATGATGGCCGAGATACTGAATCATGAGCAGGGCCATTATATCATTGCCTATTTTGAGCAGCAGGAGCTGTTGCGAACCGTGGGCAAAACGCGTTTCGGCGCCGATTACAAAGAAAGGGCGCAGGAGATATTTGAGCGCATCCACAGCAAATATGAGCAACTGACCATTGACTATGACGAAGATACCGGCCATTCGCAAAACCGCACGCAACAACATAGCTGGGACGCGTATTTCCTGAAAAGATTGAAGTATATGCCGCCTGCGTAATTTACCTATTTGTCGAACTTTATAGCATCAGCATTAATAGTTTCGTCATTTGAGCTGCCGGGTTTGGCAAATATCTGTTGAAATATTACACCATCGGCTCCAATGGATTTTGCCTTTTCGATGATCTTTATTTTAACGGCCTCCATATTAGAACTTCCTGAAACCGACTGCGCCAAATGGCCGATCACCTTATACTCTTGTTTTACATCCTTAGAGTCGTAATAAACCTTTACTGAAGTCGTAGGCGGCAATGTATCACCCAAATACAAAACGCTTGCGCACGATGACAAAAGAAGACTGCAAGCAATTAACAAATAACAAAATTTTAACTTTTTCATGATATCAGATTTAAAAGGTTAAACAATAAGTCACTAATGATCCGGGGAGGGTCATTTATCTTTTCGACAAAACGGAATGGCTATGGTTTAATAGTAAAGAAATAGTAACGAGAAGGTTACGATTTTTTATAATCCGAAATATTCAACCGGTGCTTACAAAAGCTATACTCATGTTCCTGGTTGGAGCAGATAACGGTGAGGCGGTTAAGTGCGAATTGCTGTACGAGGCTTAAGTACCAGTCCACACCCTGCGTATCCAGGTTGGAAGTTGGTTCATCCAGCATTAGTAAGGGCGTATCCGAGCAAAAGGCCAGTGCCAGTTTTAATCGCTGTTTCATCCCGGATGAAAAGTATTTGATCATTTTATTTTTAGCGCCCTCCAGGCTTAACAGATCGGCAACCGCTTTTTGATCCATACCGTGCAAGTAGGGTTTAAACTTAAAATGGAAGTCGGTCATTTCATCGAGGGTGAATTCCTCTATCAGTTCCAGGTAAGGCGCTGCAAGGCTAAGCTGTTTGAAGATCTCATCCGCCGCAACAGGCTTATCATCCATCGCATAATCAATACTACCAACCGAGGGCGATAAACTGCCATTCAAAACCTGCAGCAAAGTGGATTTGCCCGAGCCATTCGGCCCGAGTATGGCATAGGTTTCTCCTATGCCGAATGTATAATCAATGTTCCTGAAAATCCAGTCGCGGTTAAAACGACGGCCTATGTTTTGGAGGGTGATCTTCATTTTTTCAGTTTGCAGTTATTAGTGGGCGGTTTGCAGTTTCATATTCAATAACTATTTGCTAACTGGCAACTGCCTACTGCAAACTAAATCCCAAACCCCTTCATAATACCACGCTGCGAGTTCTGCACGAAATTGATGATCTCGTCACGCTCAACCGTAGGTGCAAATTCGGCCTCTATGATATCCAAAGCTTTGGTCACATTATATTTTTTGAGGAAGATAATGCGGTAAATCTCCTGTATCTCATTAATGGTACTGGCCGAATATCCTCTGCGGCGCAGGCCAACTGAATTGATACCGATATAAGACAATGGCTCGCGCCCTGCCTTAGTGTATGGCGGAACATCCTTACGTACCAATGAACCACCGGATATCATGCTATGCGTACCGATCTCTACAAACTGGTGCACTGCTGACGTGCCGCCAATAAATGCATAATCATAAATATTAATATGCCCGGCTAACTGTACCGAGTTTGCAATGATCACGTTATCGCCAATAATACAATCGTGCGCAACGTGTACATAGGCCATTAGCAGGCAATTGCTGCCGATAGTAGTTGTATTTTTATCCAGCGCCGTACCACGGTTAAGCGTTACGCATTCGCGGATGGTGGTGTTGTCACCTATAGATACGGTACTTTGCTCCCCACGGTATTTCAAGTCCTGCGGAGGCGCGGATATAACGGCACCCGGAAATATGCGGCAGTTTTTACCGATGCGGGCGCCATCCATAATGGTGGCATTGGAACCCACCCAGGTACCTTCGCCAATTTCCACATCCTTATGGATGGTTACAAAAGGCTCGATGGTCACATTATCGGCTATCCTGGCTTGCGGGTGTATATAAGCTAATGGTTGTATCATGCTTCTTTATCTTTTGTCTTTTTTACGATCTGGGCCATCAACTCAGCTTCCACCACAATGCGCGACCCTACCATGCCTACACCCTTCATTTGTGCAATCCCCCTGCGGATAGGCGCTATCAGGTTACAATAAAATATCAACGTATCGCCGGGCACTACTTTATCCTTAAACCTGGCATTCTCTATTTTCAGGAACAATGTAATATAATTTTCAGGGTCAGGCACAGTGTTCAGCACCAAAATACCACCGGTTTGCGCCATCGCTTCAATCTGCAAAACACCGGGGAACAAAGGCGCCCCGGGAAAGTGGCCTGCAAACAGGTCCTCGTTCATCGTTACGTTCTTCAACCCTACCACATGGCTTTTGCTTAGCTCCAATATCTTATCGATCATCAGCATAGGCTGGCGATGCGGCAAGATCTTCATGATCTCAACGGTATCGTATACCGGTTTAGCATTGGGATCATATAATTTAATATGCTTGCGGCTTCTTTCCTTTTTGATCAGCGTTTTGATCTTTTTGGCAAAAGCGATGTTGGCAGCATGGCCCGGACGCGCAGCCATAATATGCCCTCTTAAAGGCACGCCTACCAAAGCCAAATCACCTATCATATCCAGCAGCTTATGCCTGGCTGGCTCGTTCTGGTGACGCAACTCAATATTGTTTAATATTCCCTGCGGCGCTACTTTGATGTCCTTCCGGTTGAATATTTTGGCCAGGTGTGCCAACTCTTCATCATCTACTTCTTTATCAACTACCACGATGGCATTGTTCAGATCCCCGCCTTTGATGAGGTTATGTTTTAACAGCATTTCCAGCTCATGTAAAAAGCAAAAAGTGCGGCATGAAGCTATCTCTTTATGAAACTCGGATATGGTTGAAATACTGGCGTGCTGGCTGCCCAATACCTGAGAGTTATAGTCAACCATACAGGTAAAACGATAATCATCCAATGGCATGGCCACCATTTCTACTTTGCGGTCAGGTTCGGTATAATGTATGTTGTAGGGTATATGGTAATATTCACGGTCAGCTTCCTGTTCAGTAAAGCCAACTTTTTCTATCGCATCAACAAACTGTATCGAGCTGCCATCCATGATAGGCGTTTCTGGCCCATCCATATCTATCAGCACATTATCAATCTCCAACCCTACCATAGCCGCCAAAACGTGCTCAATAGTGCTCACACTGGCGCCGTTTTGTGATATGGTGGTACCTCTTGAGGTGTCTGTTACATTATCAACGTCGGCATCGATAACGGGCGACCCCTCCATATCTATCCTTCTGAATTTATAGCCATGATTTTCAGGTGCCGGGTTAAAGGTCATGGTTACCTTCTCGCCGGTATGTAAACCGGTACCCGATACAGAAACCGGCGCCTTAATAGTTTTTTGTTTTACGTTCATTTTTAGTAATGTTCATTGGCTCATTGGTTCAGTTGTTCATTGGTGGATAGTTCATTAGCAACATAAAAGCCTAATGAACTGATGAACAATTGAACTAATGAACGTCTTTTCTTAGTTCAGCTAATGCTCTTTCTAATTCCAGTATTCTTTTTTCCACTTCGGGCAAACGGGCTACGATAACCTGCGACCGCTGGTTGCTTAAATAAGAAATAGCAGGCGCTCCGGCCCATTTTTTTCCTTCTTCAACTAAAGAGCGGCTTACACCCGACTGCGCCTGTATCTGTGATCCTTTGGCAATGCTGATGTGTCCCACCAAACCCACTTGTCCGCCTATAATACAATTTTCGGCCACCTTGGTACTGCCTGATATGCCTGTTTGGGCGGCTATTACCGTATTGTTGCCTATCTCCACATTATGTGCTATCTGTATCAGGTTATCCAGCTTCGCACCTTTGCGTATGATGGTTGAACCCATCGTAGCCCTATCGATCGTGGTGTTAGCGCCTACCTCTACCTCGTCCTCTAATATCACATTGCCTATCTGGCTTATCTTTTTATAAGTGCCGTCATCATTGGGCGCAAAGCCAAAACCATCACTACCGATAACGGCATTAGAGTGTATGATCACGTTATTGCCTATCACACAATCAAAATAAACGATCACGCCCGGAAAAAGCGTCACATTGTTGCCAATAGTTACGTTATCTGCAATATAAGTATGCGGATACACCCTACAGTTATTGCCCAGTTTTACATCAGGGCCAATGTAAGCAAAAGCGCCTATGTAGCAATCTTCACCAACCTGTGCTGATGAATGCACAAAACTGGGTTGCTCAATACCCTTTTTGTTTAATTTGATGGTATTGTACATTTCAAGCAGTACCGAAAACGCGGTATAAGCATTCTCTACCCTGATCAGCGTTGCTTTAACCGGTTCGGTAAGCACCAGGTCGCTATTCACGATCACTACCGACGCATCAGTAGTGTACAAGTACTGCTCGTATTTCGGATTAGCTAAAAAAGATAGGGAACCGGCATCTGCCTCTTCTATTTTGGCTAACTG
The DNA here is from genome assembly GCA_035489035.1 of Mucilaginibacter sp. GTDB lineage: Bacteria > Bacteroidota > Bacteroidia > Sphingobacteriales > Sphingobacteriaceae > Mucilaginibacter. The sequence continues at coordinate 13,490 of DATHKT010000033.1, read as the reverse complement.
GTTTACTGTTGCCTGGGGGTTACCCTCTACAGTTCCTTTTAGCATAAAACTAATATCCTGCGCAGTAAATTGCATCGGGCAAATTTAAGTGTTAATATTAAAGCAACAAATTATAAATATATCAGCCTCAATACGTTTATATCAGGCCTTTGGTATAACAAAGTATATACTTTTTTACAGTCTTGGCCAATACTTCCAGGTTCGAATTGTCGCTGGCGGTGGTAATGTCCTGTATAGTACCGTCTTTCATCAAGATACGGATACTACCATCACCTGGTTTATAAGCATTGTTTTTAATGATGTCTGTAAATACAAAGTAATTGATCTCTTCTTTTGGTATATGGTATTTCTTTGCAGCACTAGCCTGTAATTTTGAAACGAGGGCCTTATCAGGCTGCTTATTGGTGATATCCACCTGGTACAAATGCCGAAGCATTAACATTTTGCATAGTTCCGATAACACAAAGTCGCTGTCATCGGCCCAAACCTTTACTGCCGCCATAATATCCGTGTCATCCAGCTCAGTAAATGTTTCGATATGATGATCTTCATTCATAAAGGCGTCCCTGCTGATCCGGTTTACCAGGAAGTGGTTTAATGCGGGCGTAGCAAAAAGCTTCTTTCCACCCAAAGCAAGTTCGCGGCTGCGTTTCAATATTTTGGCTAATAATTGCTCGGCCGCGATTACGGTTTTGTGCAGATACACCTGCCAGTACATTAGCCGGCGGGCAATCAAAAATTTCTCGATTGAATAGATCCCTTTTTCCTCTACAGCGATATGGTCATCCACCACATTCAGCATTTTGATGATACGGTCGAAACTGATTACCCCTTCTGATACACCGGTAAAAAAGCTGTCGCGATTAAGATAATCCATCCGGTCCATATCCAGCTGGCCTGAAACCAACTCGTGCAGAAATCTTTTGGGATAGGTGCCATTAAATATTTCGATAGCCATTGATAAGCGACCCTGGTATTGCTGGTTCAGCTTATTCATGATCAGCGTGGAAATATCCTCGTGTGAAATGCCTTCAACAATAGTTTGCTCCAGCGCATGTGAAAATGGCCCGTGACCTATATCGTGCAATAGTATGGCTATGGTTACCGCCTCCTCTTCATCCTCCGAAATCAGGTGGCCTTTGTTCCTCAGTGTTTCAATGGCAAGGCTCATTAAATGCATCGCGCCCAGTGCATGATGGAAACGTGTATGCAAAGCGCCTGGATATACTAAATGAGTCATACCCAGCTGCTTGATATATCTCAGGCGCTGAAAATATGGGTGCTCAATAAGGTCGAATATCAGCTCGGTAGGGATACTGATAAACCCGTATACGGGGTCGTTTATTATTTTCTTTTTATTCAATTTGTTGTATGCTGTGCAAAAATGTCAATTTATAGTAACAATGTACTGGTCAATTGTTAATTTTTGTTAATTACCTTTAATAACCCATAACAAAAGTCGTGCTTTGGGGTTATACCCGTTTAGATAAATATATTATGCAGGATACGACAATATTATGGGCTGATGACGAGATTGACCTGTTAAAACCACACGTACTTTTTTTGACTGAAAAAGGCTATGCCGTTACCACGGTAACCAATGGCAATGATGCTGTTGAGGCCTTTAAAAATAATTACTTCGACTTAGTTTTTCTGGATGAAAATATGCCGGGCCTGACCGGGTTGGAAACACTATCTGAAATAAAAAACATCAATAACGAGGTTCCTATTGTTCTGATCACCAAAAGTGAGGAAGAATATTTGATGGAGGATGCCATCGGATCGAAAATTGATGATTACCTGATAAAACCGGTAAATCCAAAACAGATACTGCTCACCATAAAAAAACTGACTGAAAACAAGCGCCTGGTAACCGAGAAAACAACCATGGCTTACCAGCAAGATTTCAGGACGCTGGGCATGACCCTTAATGATAATTTAAGTTACCAGGAGTGGACGGATGTCTATAAAAAACTGATCTACTGGGAATTGGAACTGGAGAAGCTGGAAGACGAAGGGATGCACGAGATATTGACCATGCAAAAAGCGGAGGCCAATGTGCAGTTCTGTAAGTTTATCGAAAGGAATTACACCGACTGGATCAAAAACCCGGATACCGCGCCTACTATTTCAACCCAATTATTTAAAAAGAAGGTTTTCCCGAAATTGGATGGCAAGGGACCCGTATTCTTTATCCTGATCGATAATTTAAGGTATGATCAGTTTAAGATCATCAACCCCATTATATCAGAATATTTTAGGCTGGAAGAAGAAGACACTTACTACAGTATTTTACCTACAGCCACCCAGTATGCGCGTAATGCTATCTTCTCTGGCCTGATGCCACTGGATATGGAAAAACGTTTCCCGGATATGTGGCAGAATGATGAGGATGAAGGCGGTAAAAATTTATATGAAGAAAAGTTTTTGGGCGATCACCTGAAACGTGTGTTGCGGAAGGACATTAAATTTTCATATCATAAAATATTAAATATTGATGAGGGCCGCGCGCTGAATGATTCGGTAAGCAACCTGATGAATAATGAGCTGAACGTAGTGGTGTATAACTTTGTGGATATGCTGTCGCATGCCCGCACTGATATGCAGATGATACGTGAGCTGGCCAGCGATGATGCTGCCTACCGCTCCTTAACCTTGTCGTGGTTTGAGCATTCGCCTTTGTTTGATCTATTGAAATTTTTGGCCTCGAAACAGGTACGGGTAGTAATTACTACCGATCATGGTACCATACGTGTAAAAAACCCAAGTAAGATTATAGGCGACCGTAATACCAATACCAACCTGCGTTACAAGCAGGGTAAAAACCTGAATTTCAACCCGAAAGAGGTATTCCACGTTCGTAACCCGAATGATATTATGCTGCCCAGGCTGCATGTAAGCTCGAGCTTCGTATTTGCCAAGGGCGACAGTTATTTTGTTTATCCTAATAACTATAACCACTTCGTGAATTTTTATAACGAAACTTTCCAGCATGGTGGAATATCGCTTGAGGAAATGATCATACCGATAGTTACTTACGGGCCTAAGTAAATTTCATTAATGTTTTAACTTTGGCGGCATGGAATTGCCGGTTAAAAGCATTGACGAACTTAAAGTTGCTGCTGAAAAATTAGTAGCATTTGGAGGATCAACTAAAATCTTCCTTTTTTATGGCGACATGGGCGCGGGTAAAACCACGTTCATCAAATCATTATGCGAAAGTTTGGGTACGCATGACAACATAACCAGCCCAACATTTTCCATCGTAAATGAATATGCAGGAGCAGGCAGCAAAATCTATCACTTCGATTTTTACCGGCTAAAAAATGAAACCGAAGCCCTGGATATGGGCTACGAAGAGTACTTTTATTCGGGCCACTATTGTTTTATCGAGTGGCCCGAAAAGATTGCCGGACTGCTGCCTGTGCATTATATCCGCATTGATATACAGGTTTTAAACAGTAACGAACGTCTCTTAACTTTTACGAAGATTTAGTTTAACATCATTTGTTTTTTGCCTATCTTCAACGTTCGGAAATAAGTACAAATGAGCTCGGAGTTATACAGTGGATTTTCTGACGTTGCCAAGCAGGCAATGATGCAGCCCCAGGAATCAATGCTGGAGGTAAAAAACAAAAAGAACAAGCTTTATATTGGCATACCCAAAGAGGTTTCTTTCCAGGAAAACAGGATAGCCTTAACTCCTTTATCCGTAGCCTTGCTGATCAATAATGGACATGAGGTGATACTGGAAAGCAATGCCGGCCAGGCAGCAAAATTTTCAGACAAGGACTATAGTGAACAGGGCGCGAAGATCGTATATGATACCAAGTCGGTTTACGAAGCCAATATCATCATCAAAATAGCGCCGCCTACTTTGCAGGAGATCGAGCTGATGAAGACCCACCAGATCCTGATCTCGGCCTTGCAGCTGTCAACCCTGAAGGCAGATTGCCTGCTCGCCCTGATGCATAAGAAGGTAACAGCGCTTTGCTTTGAACATTTAAGGGACGAGGGTGGCTCGCTAAGCGTGGTTAGGGCCATGAGCGAGATCGTAGGCGCCACTTCTATCCTGATAGCTGCCGAATACCTGAGTAATATATTTGATGGCAAGGGTTTAATGCTTGGCGGAATTACCGGTGTACCCCCTACCGAAATTGTGATATTAGGCGCAGGCACCGTAGGCGAATACGCCGCGCGGACAGCCATATCGCTGGGAGCTGAAGTGAAGGTATTTGATCCATCTATCTATAAATTACGCCGGCTGCAGAATAATATCGGGAGCAGGGTGTTTACATCTGTTGTTCAACCAATTGTATTGGAGAAAGCAATCACTACCTGCGATGTTGCCATTGGCGCCATGCGGGCAGAAGATGGCCGCAGCCCTTGTATCGTTTCAGAAAGTACGGTAAGCCGGATGAAACCCAATTCGGTAATTATTGACGTAAGTATTGACCAGGGGGGATGCTTCGAAACATCCGAAGTAACCAATCATACCCACCCGGTTTTCCGCAAGCATGATGTGATACATTATTGTGTGCCCAATATAGCGTCGCGCGTGGCACGTACGGCCACTTATTCGCTCACCAACATCTTTACACCTATCTTATTGGATATTGGCGAAAAGGGTGGACTTAAAAATGTGATCTGGCAAAATGCAGGTGTGCGCAGCTCAGTTTACATCTACGAGGGTCACCTAACCAGCAAATATATCGGCGAAAGATTTAATATCCCGTGCAAAGACCTTGATCTGCTGATAGTTTCGCATCGTTAAGGACCAATCCTTAAGAAGTTTCAAAAAAAATCTTGTGGAATAAAAAATCTGACTATATTTGCCATCCCAAACGGAGTGGTAGTTCAGCTGGTTAGAATACATGCCTGTCACGCATGGGGTCGCGGGTTCGAGTCCCGTCCATTCCGCTAAAAGCCTTTCGAGAAATCGAAGGGCTTTTTACTTTATGGCATTTTACGTTTATATTATACAAAGACGCGTTGACCAGGCTATTACAAAGAGTTTTCCGAAAAACTCTCAAAAGGTTAATCCAGCATAATAATGGCGAATGTTTATATACTTCCCGAAAGCTGCCCTGGGTATTAGTATACATCGAACCTCTTCCAACAAAAAGAGATGCATTAATTCTTGAACGCGGATTGACCCGCTTCACGGCTTCCATCAACCAGTTGCGTTTTGCAGACGGAACAAAGGCGAATGCAGACATCTAAGGACACTTTGCATAACGGAATCTCCCACCGGGTTTCGTTTGTGTACATTTACGATATCATGAAGAAGGCACCCTTAACACTACTGTTGACCCTAATCTCTTCGGCAGTACTGGTCAATGCCCGGGTCTGCGAAAAAAAGATAAATTCTCTAATCCAAAAAACAATCCGGCTTAACCGTTTTAATGGTTCGGTATTAGTCTGTAAAAATGGGCAGATCATCTATGAGAAAGCTTTCGGTTACCAGGACGCGGCAAAAAAGGTTCCGGATACTACCAGCACGGTCTACCAGATTGGCTCGGCAACAAAAGAATTTACCGCAGGTCTGATTTTAAAACTGGCCGCGCAAAATATCATAATCAATAACTGCCTTATATCCTATAATTAAAATGAAGTACCTTTTTCTCCTTCCCTTTTTTATTATATCAATTTTTGATGCGATGGCTCAATCGCAAAACAATTTTAGCTTAGGCTTCGCAGATAGTGTCAAGTCTGACATATTAAAAGAGCAGCGGCAATTGCTGATATACACGCCATATCAAGGCAAAAAATCGCGTGCTGCAACTAAAGACAGTTACCCTGTTATTTACGTGTTAGATGGAGAAAATAATTTCCGCTCCGTTGCAATAACCATTGAACGTTTGGCCGATATGGGCCTTTGTCCGCCTATGATAGTGGTGGGCATCCCTAATACCAATAGAAGCAGGGATCTCACTCCAACAACCGTAGCAAACAATACAGACGGTGTATTAAATTCGGGAGGGGGCGAGAGATTTCTTTCCTTTATAGAAAAGGAGTTGATTCCACACATCGATTCCAATTATCTTACTGCACCATATAAACTTTTCATGGGCCATTCTTTGGGCGGGTTAATGGTAGTACATACGATGGTTCACCATAAGGCCCTGTTCAACGGCTATATTGCCATAGAACCAGCCATCTGGTGGGACAATCACAAAGTTTTGAACGAAGCTAATTCCGCTATTGAAAAAGATTCATATGCAAATAAAACATTGTTTCTGGCCATAGCAAATCATATGGAAAGAGGCGTGGATACGACAGCTGTACAGGCAGATACATCAGACCAAACGGAACTGACAAGATATAATTTGGATTTGATACATCACGTGCACAAGCATCCGGAAAATAAATTGCGGTTTAAAGAGGTGTATTACGCGAATGATAATCATCAAACAGTTCCTTTAATAGCGGCTTATGATGCACTGCGTTTTGTTTTTGATTATTATGTCTTCCCCAGGTATTCCGAGTATCAAATAACCAATCCAAATTTGGCTTCAGTGATTACAAATCATTATCGCAAAATTACTGAGGAACTAGGTTACCAGGTACTTCCTAATGTATCATTGGTCAATAATTTGGGATATTACGCTTTAAGGTCAAAGCAATATGATGTGGCCGGGGATTTATTTGCTTTAAATGTGCGTAATTATCCTAAGGATGCTAACCTTCAGGATTCTTATGGGGATTATTATCTGGCAAAAGATGATAAGAAAAACGCAATTATGTGTTTTAAAAAGGCGCTATCTATCACAGAGATACCAGAAACAAGGGCTAAACTAAATTTACTTTTGAAAGGTAAATAGCGGGCTTACAACTTAAATAAGATCGCTAATCCTATTTTCGCGCTACCAAAAAGCACCTTAATTTCCCTTTGATAAGAGTCATAGTTGTTACCTTAGTATCCTGGCGCCTCGTTGGCAATAAGACGGTTGCAACCATTGCCTGTAATCATTTAACCCCAAAAGCTTAAGCGAAAGTTAAGCTATTTAGCCGTAAACTTAAAGCTATGGATAACCACCTCGACCGGTTTATCATCTGTTGGGGCAAGCCCCTTAAATAACCAGAGGTTTAAAAAGGCCGGCATACTCACACTGCTGATAGATACCGCCGGGCTTTTAAATTCCTTTGTTAAAAACAGGTTGTCGCGGTTGTCGCTATCCACGTGGCCGTATAGCGTTTTAAATGTAACACTTTCTGTTGTACGGGTAAATCTGTGCGTGGTGTAGGTACCGTTGGGCGAAGTAAACTCAGTTGCATAACTGGTATGTCTTGCCGGGTCGCCTGCTTTTGGATAAACGGTATAGTTTAAATTAGGATAAGCATTATTACCCCACCTCGAAAATTCGATATCTATTTCGTCCCGGGCATCGGTGCCCGAATAATCAAACAAGCCCAGCACTACGTTTTTATCAAACTTATCCAGGTCAGCTTCCACCTGCCATTGATAGGTGCCCATGCCAAAACTCTCTGTACTGCTTATCTCGGCACATTCCCAGTGTCCGCTGGCTGCATTTTTGCTTATTTTTAAATGCAGCCAGCCACTGCCGTCAACCCATACGTTACTTGCCGACCAGTAATTTGGACCGGGACCGGTCGGCTCCACCGGTTCTTTTACATTCCAGGTGTAGCCGCTCCATTTAATGGTTTTTGTTTGAGCACCTGCGTTGCTGCCGGCGAATAATAAAAGCAATACAAATGCCGCCCCGAATAATCTTCTCATGATCAGGTTTAAAATTGGTTTACGAGTGGTTTATTTCTGCCCGTTAAATAAAGCGAGCATTAATGAATTTGGATCAACAGTATCATAATCGCCGCCCCACAGGTAGGCTCCTTTAAAGCCGCTGGCCTTTACATATTGCGATTTTTTAGTAATTAATGGTACGCCATTGTAATAAACTTTTACACCCAGCTTGTCGGTTACCTCTTTAGTTGCAGCTGTTGGATCTGCAGCAAGTATGGCTTTGTAGGTAACGTAATCGTACGAACCCCAGCTCGCGTTATTGCCTGCCGGAGTTAATTCATTATACCGTAAGCCGAAGGCAGGCATACCAACCACTATTTTGCTTGCCGGTAAGTGAAAGTTTGTCCAGATGCTGGCGCTGCTCACCATAAAATCATAACTGGATGACTGATCAACCGGCGCATCGGGACCAATGTGGATATTATCCTCATAGGCGTGGATATTTACCCAACTTGCGGCAGAAAGGTCAGGATATTCCCAATGCTGGTAGTTTACGGTCGCGGTTACTGTAACAATAGCGGTAGTTGGTAATGCGGCTTTCAATTCAGTTAAGAATGGGCCGATAGCGTGGATATTATCCGGCGCGTTGCCCGAGTTAATATCCGACATCAAAATATCTACGCCATCCATACGTTTGGCGGCAACATAAGCTTTTACAGCCGCGATAACTTTTGCACGTTTGGCAGCATCGCGTATTGCAGTACCAAAATCGTTGGTTTCGTATATCGCCCAGCCATCAATGCCCGATAGCCGGCCGCTGATGCCCATAATAACCGGTACACCTGCAATATGCGCACGGGCTACCAATTCATTGGCTTTTTGATTCACCTCGCCTGCTGATACATCCAGGTCGCCTTCCGGGGATACCAGGCCTACTTTGTAAGCGATGTGGGTAACGTTATTAAAATTCACATTTGCTGCTGTCGCGTCACCGGTAAGGTAGCTCATGGCTACCTGTGTGTAGGGCTTCGGGGTGTAGGTGGTCGGGTTCACCAAAACCTTGGTACTGCGCACGGTTGAATCGCCATTGAAAGTCACCTTTAGCTTGATGGTAAACTCGCCGCCGCCAGTAGGCGCAAATACGAATGTTTTCGCTTTGGATACTTCCACATTGTTCACCTGCCAGCTGATCACCGCTTTATCGGCCGGTGTAATTTCCACCCCGGTAAATTTAGCAGTATCGCCTTCGCTAATCACCTGCGCACCAGAAAACTGCCGCAGGACATCAAATATGCGCGGCTGAAGCGGGTTGGCATCCTCTTGCTCTTTCACGATATCTTTTTTACATCCGGCACTTAGCATCACCAGCAAAACAAGCAGGAATGATAGTTTTTTATAGATCTTTTTCATTTTTTTATGATTTGAAATTCCGTAATATTTAATTTATTTCTTCGCCGCTTTTACTTCGGCATCAATAACGTTAAGCAATGAATTGGCGCCATCCGCGTCCTGCAAAAGCTGCCAAACCATGATACCACCTGCCTTTTGCAATGCCAGTGTAGTTTTGCTTTTGATGGTTGGCAGCCCATTGTAATACATAGTGCCACCGGCGGCTACCGTAACCTCGTCCTTATTTTCGGCACCCGGGTAGGTTTTGATGATATCAGCAAAGGTCATATCCCCGGGAACGCCCGTACCAAAGCCGTAGCCGTAAAAAGGCAGGCCGAGGCTCAGTTTTTCTTTGGCCACGCCCCGTGTTCCTGCCCAATAATCCAGATCCTCAACCGCCATACTGTAAGGGGAATGCTGACCGGGTTTCTCAGGTTTCCAGGGGCCCGTTTTATCATACGACATGATGTTTATGAAATCGAACTGCGCTAATGCCTTGTTGGTATATTGTGTGGCATAAACAGTAGCAACAGCCGTTGTAAGCAATTTGCCTTTGGACTGGAGCACCTTCTTCAGGTCGACCGTAAAGGCCTCATAATTGGCATCAACAAAGCTGCCTTCGAGGTCAACATCAATACCATCGAGGTTGTACTGATCAGTTAAGCCTGCAATGCTGTTCACCAATTTAGCGCGGCTGCTGTTATCCGCTATCAGCGTGGTATAATAAGCCGGGGCAAGCCCGCCGCCAATAGATGCCAGCACTTTTACGTTTTTAGCATGCGCGGCAGCAACCAAAGCACTCAATCCGTCCAGCGTGGTAAAATTACCGAGCGCGTCGGGGTTGATGAATGCGATGTTGAGGTGGGTGATCCTGCTAAAATCAAATTTTATAGCCTGTCCGTCCACCACATTGTATTCCCGCAGGTAACCTACCACCCTGAAAGCGGCAGCAGCAGGCGAAGTATTGTCACCGCCCTTAACTTCGGGCTGGGCATTGCTTTTTTTGCAGCCTGACATGCATATCACCAATAAAACAGCGCACCAAATATTTTTGCTCATCATTGCTTGTATTATTGTTTGTCCCACCAAACGCGTGCTGTCCAATCATCTGCGCCACCCGGTATTGCGGCTATGGCCTTATTGATGTTGGTCGAATTCTGCTCAGTTTCGGTAAGCGGGTATTCAAACCTGCGCGGCGTTGTCGTAGCAGTAGATTCTCCTGTTATAGCCGGGGCTAAAACCGGGAAACCGGTACGGCGCCAGTTGGCATACGCTTCGGGGCCGTTTAGCAATAAAGCTACCCAAAGTTGGGTATCTATCTGTTTCAGCTCGTTACCCGGTGCAAGCGGGTTGTCTGTTTTAAAATTCTGGATCTGCGTATCGGTTAATACCGGGCCGCCTTTAAACACCGCCAGTTGCTTCATAGCTGCCGATACCCCATTTTGAAAATGGGTTGCCGCACTTGCACCCAGGCTTAAGTTCCAACGCTGGCTTGCTTCGGCCAATAAAAGCTCGGTTTCGGCATAAGTAATATGGAAGAAAGGCGCATCGTTGGTGATCATCCAATTGGCCAGCTGTACCTTTTGTCCGTTGTTTGGCACCTGCACCACACGGCCACCACCGAGGTCAACATTTATAGCGCCCAGAAAATCATCATAATTGTACTTGCCGGGGCCAACGCCAATGATGCCCACCTGTGCTTTTACGCCATCGGTAACATCCAATCTCTCTGATGGTTTATCGGGGTTTACCCAGTAAGCGCGGGCAATGTACTGCAAACGCGGATCGTTGGTGTTTTTCATTTCATCCAACAGGGTGTTGCAAACACGCGGGCGGCCTTCGTCAGGATATTGATTGATAGCAACCGAAACCGAGTTGCCGCGGATATCGGCATAGCTGTTCTGTACGTCTGCATGATGGGTAATGCAATTGTCGTCAGCGCTGGTAAATACGCCGGCGGTGTAGGCCGACATTACTTCTGTTTTCGCTTTCTCCGGGTCAACCTTGCTCAGGCGCATGGCTAAACGCAGGCGCAGTGAGTTCGCGAATTTCTTCCAGGAGGCGATATTGCCCTGGTAAAATATATCCTGCGGCACATTATCCTTTGATGCATCTAATTGCGCGGATGCTTCGGTCAGTTCTTTCAGGAAATCGTCATAAATATCTTTTTGTGTATCAAACGCAGGGCGTATAACACCTGAGATATAGCCTGCACCTGCCTGTTTGTAAGGGATGTCGCCATACAGGTCTGTCATCCTGTCGAAAATATAAACCTTCATAATGCGACACATGGCAGTAAGATTTGGTTTAAGTGGATTTTTACCCGAGCGATCAACAGCATCGACAATGTTCAGCACATCGTTAGGGTAGCCAAGTTCCCATAGTTCCGACATGTACTGCCTGTTCTTCACGTATTCGAAACCGTAACGTGTGTAATAGGCGCCGCCAATTTGCTGCACCAATGGCATCGTCATGATGATACCTGTACGCTCGTTGATGGTTAACTCGCCAGAATAACGCAGTTGGGTAAGCACCAACTGGTTAACCGGGTCGAGGTTGCTCGACCTGGTGGGATCGGTGTTCATATCCCCAAAATCATTAAACTTTTTACACGATACCAAAATCATGGTAACCGTTAAAAGCATGATCGTTAATTTATTTATATGTCTTTTCATATTCTTATGATTATCAATTTCAAATACCTCGTTAGAATTTCACGTTTAAGTTAAAGCCCCAGCTTTTACGGGACGGTAACGAACCATACTCAAGCCCCTGCCCGTTGCCGTTGTTGTAATTGGAGTCCGGGTCAACATTGGGTATGTTTTTGTGTATGATGAAGGGGTTGCGGCTTACCAAGGCCACCGACATGTTTTTGATGCCCCATTTGGATGAAATGGCACTTGGTATATTGTAGCTTAAAGTGATCTCGCGCATTTTAATATAGCTGGCATCGTAAATAAACGGAGTTGCTACGCCGTTGCCATCGCTATAATAATTTGCCCAATATAAGGACGGATCTATAGCACGGGTGTTTTTAGTATACACCGGCTTGCCGCCTGCATCGGTACCGGTTTGTACCACGCCTTGCGGTGTATAGCCCCTAACCTTTCCGGCCGCTGTCCATTGCTCAATGGTCATACCGGCAGTTTGGCGGTCTTCTTCAGATTTTATCCATTCGGCCCGGCCGGGTAGGGTAGTTAAGCTGCTACCGCGTATCACGCTGAAAAGATTGGTCATAGAGAACAGGCTTGCCCCTTGTTTAATATCAACAATAAAGCTTAAGCCAAAATTTTTGTAGTAGAACGAACTGCTTATGCCGCCGGTCCAGCTCCAGGTACCTTTACCCAATACCTGGCGGTCGGTAGTTTGCAGCGGCGCTAAAGTAACCGGGTCGAGTATGGGGTTACCCTGCCCGTCTGTTTGTGCGCCATAGCCCAGTATAGCGCCATAGGCTGTGTTTGGCCTTGCCACTACCGATGTACCCAGCCAACGGGCATCAGACAACGTTAAATAAGGCACGCCTTCTGCCAGCGACTCTACATTATTGATATTGCGGGCGAAATTTACATTCAAATCCCAGCTAAAGCCTTTCAATACCAGTGGCTTGGTATTTAATTGCACCTCGATACCCTTATTACTGATAACACCTGCATTGATCAGTTGCTGAGAGAAGCCTGTTGATAGCGGAATATTCACTATGTTGATCTGGTCGCGCGATTTGGAGGTGTAGTAAGTGACATCCAGGCCTATCCTATCGGTAAAAAACCTCAGTTCTGTACCAAATTCGTAAGAGCGGGTACGGGTTGGTTTTAAGCCAGGCGGAGGTAACACCGTGCTGCCTACACCTCCCAGCGGTGTGCCGTTGAAGCTCTGCGGACTAAGCGCATATACTAAATTCAGTTGGTACGGGTCGGTATCGCTGCCTACTTCGGCGACCGAAGCCCTTAACTTACCGAATGACAAAATCGATTTGTCAATTTTAAAAGCATCGGTGAAAATAAAACTACCCGATAAAGACGGATAGGTATACGTATTGTTATCGGTTGGCAGCGTAGATACTGCATCGCGGCGTAAAGTTGCATCTACATATAAAATGCCTTTGTATCCTGCGCTTAACAAACCGTAAACCGACCGGGTTTCGCGGCCGCGCGGAGATGCATCCTGGATAGTTTTATCAGAGAAGCTGTTAGAACTTACTACATCCGTAGCCACCATATTAATATAGTTACCGGTGTAGCCTGGGTTAAAGCTGTGCGAAATACTTGCACCCAACCGGCCGGACAAGTTGAACGATGGCGATATTTGTTTTTGAGCGGTCAACAACATATCAGCCTCCGTGGTTTGTACTTTCTGGTTGGTTGTTTCCAGCCGGCCGGTTAAAGAACCTGGTGTAGATATC
>DATHKT010000032.1:0-11556 GCA_035489035.1 Mucilaginibacter sp. | reverse complement strand
GACGGGTGCCGCCGTTCAGGTGCAACAGGATGATTATTATCCTTTCGGAATGGAGATTAGTCAGAGTGTAACCAGTCCAAAAAATGAATATCTTTACAATAAAAAAGAGCTTCAGGAGGAGTTACAGGAATACGATTATGGCGCACGGTTCTATGACCCGGTCATTGCAAGATGGACGACGCCAGATCCGTTGGCGGAGCAGGATAGGCGTGCAACTCCATACAATTATGCTTTCAATAATCCGATACGATTTATTGATCCTGATGGAATGTTTGGTGATATTTATAATCAAAATGGCACTCATGTTGGTAATGATGGGAAAGACGACAACAAGGCTTATGTTGCAAAAACAACTGACGACACACAACTTTCTCAAGAACAGTCATTAAATTACACAACGACTGCTAATGTAATTCCTGCTTCCCAGCAAACAGATTTAACTGCTTATGGAATAGGAATCCCTGTAGTCCAACAGTTGAGTGTTAGCAATAGTGATTTAGTTAAATTAGCGGGGGTTGCTTATGCTGAATCTGACGCTAAGAGCAATAATCACGATGAGAAATATGGCATAGCTTCTGCATCTGTAAATAACTACAATGCAGAAAGCAAAGATAAAAGAAGTGGCAACCCCTCATTTTCTGACGTGTTAAGTAAAATATCTAATGCAACCTTTGATGGAAATGTACGGTATGGAAACTTGGTTAACTGCACAACTCCCGATGGGCGAAACAGTAACCCGGCGATGACCACAGCGATGGGGGCAGCAGTAAATGCTACTTCAGGCGGAAGAGACTACTCTAACGGGGCGACAGGTTGGGATGGCAGAGACTTACCAAATAACAGTCATGCGAACGGTTTTCATTTTACTAATGCCAGCCATGATATATTTAACATGGGTAATCAACCATTATCAAATGGCACATACCGTCGTGAAAGCACGGCAGCAGCGGGGCATACTGTTTTTTATAGGATAGATCCAACTCTTGTTAAGCATGGCACACCTAATTACTAATTATGAAAAGAATACTGATTATTATATTGTTGTTATGGATAAAAAGTGCATCTGCACAGTACGGCAGCTTTTATAAATCTGTCATAAATCAGCCTAAGCTCTTTAAACCTTTAGCAGGTAGTTTCATTGCTCATAAAGTAAAAACAACAATAGTAGATGGAGAAAGCAGAAAGCTGAATTATAGTTACTTATTTAATAATAAGTCACTTAGGCTGGAATACTTTTATCCGGAAAGCAAGACAGACAGTGGTTGCAGTTATTTTATACTGAATGGCCATAGAGTTAATTTGAAGGGGCATTTTGAACATGACTTTGCCTGTGATTTGGATGTTGCATCGTTTAAGGTTTACAAAGGGCAATATAATGGGGAAAAGTATCTTCTTTTAACATGCATAAATACCGGAAGTGGTAGTAGTACAAGTTCTGTCATTTGTAATCTTTTTGATATTACTGATAAGAGATCTATTAAATATTATCCTTTGTGGTCTAAGTATGGCAGTGAATCTTGTTTTGGTGATTTTGATAAAGATGGCTCATTGGATTTTTTAAAAGTTAGAATCCAGGGAGATAACGACACACTGAGGTTAAGTCTTATGAGTTTAAAAAGAGAACGATTTATACCATATAAGGAAGATCATTACATGATATTAAACTATGATAGCAAGAAAATAAAGATAGAGCAGAGGCATTGGTTTAATTGAAGATACATAGCCTGGCCGAGCGCCGGGCTTTTTGCTTAACGTCCGTAAGTTTGACGGGCTTTTGCATCACGCAATAGTCCATCAAGCGCATATAAAATGCCATCCTTATCAGGGTCTGGCAGCGCGTTCAAGTCATTGAGCCGTTTTAACATTGCGGGGTCTTTAAGCACATTCGACGTATCTGTTTCGCCCATTAGATGACCTACCGTAGTATCAAGTACCTTTGCCAATTTGCCAGCTACCTCAATAGATGGCTTGGTTTCATCGCGCTCGTATTTGCCGATAACGGTATAGGTGGTATGCATGAGCGCGCCTAAGTTCTGCTGCGAAAACTTTTTAGCTTCCCTGCATTCCCTTAATCTTTTACCAAAAGTGCTCATATCGTTTAGTTACGGTAGTTTGATTACCTATCCTCACAAATATACGTAGCATAAACACTACAATAAAATTCTATTAATAAAGCTAAAATGTATCAATCAATCATTTATTGTGCTACAAAAGACTTATTAAAGTTATAAATAACTTGTTAAAGTCTTCTTAATAAATATATTTGCATCATATATAGCACAATGAGAGTTTTATCAACAGATGCAAAAACCTGCTAAACTGGTCACGGAGAACCCGGAATTACTGCTTTACCTTGACGGTAAGCTGCATGTTACGATACTGGGCGGCATCAAGCTGACCGGCCTCGACCGATTGAAGGTTACGCTTAAACTGGTTTGCACCGATGATAAGCAAACCGTCTTTCGCCACAACTTAGACCTGTATAACAGTATACAGGCAGAGCAGCTGATAGAGAAAGCTGCCGATGCGTTGGACATGGGAACCCGCGAGATCAGCACGGCCATAAGCCAGCTGACCACCGCTTTGGAAAGCTACCGGGCGGAACGCCTGGAAGCCATGAAACCCCGCCAGCCGGAGAAGAAAACGCTTACCGAAACTGAACGTAAAGCTGCTGCAACCTACCTGAAATCCGCTGATCTGCTATCCCGAACCAGGCAGGCCATCGGTCAGAGCGGTATCATTGGCGAAGAAGTGAACAGCCTGATCGCCTACCTGACCTACACTTCCAGAAAGCGGAATACACCGCTGCACCTGATGTGCCTGGGGCCGTCAGGCACCGGCAAAACCTGGTTACAGGAAAAGGTCAGCGACCTGATGCCGGAAGAAGATAAGCTGGAGATTACCACGCTCAGTATGAATGCTTTTTACTACTTCGGTAAGGAAGAACTGAAACATAAGCTGCTGCTGATCGAAGACATGGACGGCGCGGATAACGTGCTGTACCCGCTCCGGGAACTGCAAAGCAAGCGCCGGATCAGCAAAACCGTAACCCTGAAAGACAGTAAAGGCAACCTGAAAACGGTAACGCTGAACGTGGAAGGCCCGGTTTGTGTAAGCGGCTGCACCACCAAAGAGCAGCTTTATGAAGATAATGCGAACCGCTGTATCCTGCTTTATATGGATAATAGCCCGGAGCAGGATAAAAGGATCATGGACTACCAGCGCAAATTGAGCGCTGGCCAGGTTGACCAGCAAGAGGAACGCCATATACGGGAACAGCTAAAAAACGTGCAGCGTTTGCTAAAGCCGATCAGCGTTAAAAACCCTTATGCCACTTACCTGCAACTGCCGGAGGCCGTGTTCAAACCACGGCGCACCATGCTGCTGCTTTTGCTGTTTACCGAAACCATTACCTACTACCACCAGTACCAGCGTGAACTGAAAACTGATGAGGATACAGGTGAGCAGTACATTGAAAGTACCATCGAGGATATACAAAACGCTTTCAGGTTGCTGGAAACAACCTTGCTAAAAAAGAGCGATGAACTGAACGATGCCTGCCGTTCATTCTTTGAAAAGCTGAAAGCCTGGCTAAAGCAAAACGACACCGATAGCTTTTACAGCAAAGAAGTACGTGCTGCGTTCCGGCTCAGTCCAAGCAGCCTGAACCGTTATCTGTACGAACTGGAACGCATGGGCTATATCAAAATTGCCCGTGGCAACCGCTATAAAGGCTTTGAGTATAAAATACCGAATTGGAACGACCTGGAAAACTTAGCCAATGATGCCCAAAACATGGTTAAAGGCATACTCGAAAAGATCAAATCAGTAACCCGTAGCCCACCAGTAAGCCACAGCATCGATGGGTTACATAACGTGCAGAAAACCAGCGCGAAGAAGGCAGTAACCCAAGTGCAGTAGAAAATGCAAGGCACCCTTAAAAATCCGCTTTATATAAGGCTGCATGCAGGCTTCGGTCAGTGGCTGCGCATCCTCAACTTCGAACCTACCAGCCAGCGGGACATGCCTAAGATGCTGACCGAGTTCCTGGCTTATTTAGAGACGAAGAACTGCCTTCATCCGCATGATATACATTCCGATCACCTGAAAAACTACTTTGAATACCTGGATCAGCGGCCCAATCAGAAATGGGGCGGCGGCCTGAGCAAAAACTACATCCGCAAGCAGTTACAGGTCATACGCAAGTTCAGCCGTTACCTGACTGAAAGCGGGCAGGAAAGCTTTACCGTTAAAATGCGCATCCGTGGTAAAAGCAGCAATATCAAAAGTATCCTGAGCCAGGCTGAGATCAGCAGGCTATATGCCTCTGTAAAAGATGACACCCTGGGCATGAGGGATAAAGCGATCCTGGCCTTGTACTATGGCTGCGGCCTGCGTAAAAACGAAGGTGCCAGCATTAACGTCCGGGACATCCTGCTGGATAAGGAACTGGTTTACGTGCGCAAAGGCAAAGGCTATAAAGAACGTTATGTGCCGCTGGCCGGGATCGGCAAAGCCGACCTGGAGAACTACATCCTATATGCCCGGCCTCATCTCGCCGGTGATAAAAAAGAAGAAGCCTTATTGCTCAGCGTAAATGGGACCCGGCTCACCGGGTACTCAGCTTATGAACGGCTGCAAAAGCTGAAAAAAACTGCCGGGATCAAAAAGCCTGCGGGGCTGCACACCCTGCGCCACAGCATTGCCAGCCACCTGCTGCATTCGGGAATGAAGTTAGAGCAAATACAGCGGTTCCTCGGCCATAGCAGTATGGAAAGTACGCAGATCTACACCCACTTAAAGCATGAACAAGTTTGAAGAATACCTTGAAGCCGAAGGCTTAGGATCGGAAACCGTTTATCAGCATCGTAAATATGCCAGTTACTTCTTAGCCTGGCTGGCGGAATCAAGCCTGGCCATACCACAGGTAACGCATGCGGAAATGCTCGACTTTGCCGACTATCTTAAAAAAGACAGCATGAGTATCAATCTGATCAACCGGGTAATGCTGGCTGTCGGATATTACTTTACCTGGCTGCAATATGACGGGCAGGCTACTCAAAATCCTGCAGCTGGTATCCGGCTGAAAGGTGCCATCAGGAACGTTCCCCATGACCTGTTAACCAAACCCGAACTGGAGGCGCTTTATGAAAGCTATACGGTAACAGACGAACGGACCCACCGCAATAAAGTGATCATTGGACTGCTGGTTTACCAGGCTGTGACGAGGGACGAACTGCATGCGCTTCGCGCTGAACATCTGAAGCTGAGGGAAGGTAAAATCCATATCCCGCAAACCGGTAAACTAAACACCCGGATACTTACGCTCGAACCTCATCAGATCCTGGAACTACAGGAATACCAGCTACTGATCCGTCCTAAAATCATAGCGGAACGCATGGCAGACCGGGGTGGCCGAAAACCAAATAGCTATAAGGATGAAAAGGACATACAGCGGCTTATCATCAGCATAAACAGTAACGAAAACCTTAAAAACAGCCTGCTGCACCTGACCTATGCACTGCGCAGGATCAACCCTAAAGTAAAGCACCCCATGCAGATCAGGCAAAGCGTGATCACGGAATGGCTGAAAGATAAGAACCTGCGGACGGTGCAATACATGGCTGGCCACCGGTACGTCAGCAGCACGGAGCGTTACCAGACAAGTAACCTGGAAGACCTGAAAGATGCGCTTAACAAATTCCACCCGCTGAAACTGTCCTGAACATTCCCACCGCTCATGGAGGCCATAGTTGTTTAATTGGGGCAATCTTCCAGTGCCCCCAAACCCCTTTGGATCGTTTACGCCAGCGATGCAAGCCGCACGGCCGCCCTCACCACCCATGCTTACATCCCCGTCGAAAACGTCCGGCCTTTTTTATTAATCTGATGATATAATCTCAGGATAACCTCTGTTAAGCACCAAAAAGCGGGAGAAGAAAGGGCTGTCAAGGGATCGTGGAATAAATGGCCTGTGTGTGAATGGCTTGTGGGTTTATGCCGCGAAAGCCCTTTACTGCTCTTGCTTCGGAGGCTACCTTTGCTTTACAGAAGATTATCCGGTTACCAGGCTCGAAAAAACGGCCAACCCGAACACTCAGCGCATAAAAATCGGCCAACCCACAGACTTGCAAATGCAAAACTAACGCTTAACTTTACGGGGCAAAAAGTTCTTTATAGCACCCAGAAAGTGCAAAGCCCCAAAATAATACCAACCTGAAAAACTTAATGGTAGGCAATACGATTACGGGGCAAGGTTCTATGATCCGGTAATTGGGAGGTGGAATCCATTGATCCGCTGGCGGAGAAAGACCGGAGATGGAGCCCGTATAATTATGTGAGAAATAATCCGATTCGTTATATTGACCCTGATGGGATGGAATGGGTGCCAGGCACAGATAATAATCCTGTAACATACGATCCAGAAACAGGTTGGAGTGCCAACGCTTCAGAGGATACCAAAACCTGGGGGAACTCGTTAATGGCAGTTGATAACAAAGCGTCAATGGATGAAGTCTTAAATAATGATATTAGGACGACTATTAAGATTGAATCCGATGCAGGAGTTCTGACTAATGATAAAGGAAAACAGGAGCTCGTTTATGGAATTACAGATCAAGGAAATCAAAAGGCTATAGATAAAGGTATAGTCTATGATAATGGTGAAGCCGTGGGCATTAAAGAAGCGACCATTACAATTTTTGCTGGAAGTGTTGATTTAGCAATAAAACCAGGTTCAGGTCAAAAATATGAGGGTCTTTCAAAAATAGTAGCACTTGGCTTGATAGCAACTCATGAGGATGTGCATGGATCTAATAAATCGGAGATAAAAAAGGATGTAAACTATGAACAGCATAATAAAGGAATTGAAAGGGATGATAAAGAGGATAAGGCCAATCAAGTAGAGCAACAGAAAAGAGAAGAGTTGAAGAAAAAAAATGAATCCCAAAGCCATTAATGATGAAAACTAGGTTTATAATAATAGTATTACTAATAGTAGTTTGTTTTAAATCTTCCGAAGGTCAAAAGTCTTATGTAGCTCATATGGTGAAAGTGGACGATAGTATTAGCCGTAAATTATATACTTTTATACAAAATAAGAGTCCCTATAAAGTGACCGGTGGCATGTATGTATTTCACTTGTTAGGCGAAGACGAGAAAAGCCATTTTAGTTTTGTAGAAGGAATATACAGATTTCGAATTATCGGATCCCACCATTCAACATATCTTTTTATATACACTAAAGAGAACGGAGTGCAAATAATAACAAATTATTCTATTGAAAGTGTAATTGGGAAAATAAATGAATACTTTAAAAAAAATGAAGCCACACTGGATGAGGAGAAGAAACTAAATTATATGGAAGAAATAATTCAGGAATTAAAGCGACATCAACACATACCAGGAGCGGAGGTGCTAAAACAATAGTCCCCCCAAACTGGCGCGAGTATGCAGCGTAGGCGAGCGGGCCGCGTACTCGTGCCTATTTAACCGAATACACAAAAATAGCTTTAAATAGTCTAAATCTTGGTTAACACCTTAAATAATTTAATATTTGATTATCAATGATTTAAATTGAACGTACAGCTAAATTGTGTTAACCATGTTAACCCTCAACTGGCCCGCAACGCCGGGTTAGGGATGGAAGCGTATACCGGCCATGTGGATAAGGCCTGCGCAGTATGAGCGTACAGCCCCGCCGCAGGCAACCCCAAAATAGTGAGATTCCCTGCAATTTCACCAATGCGCCAACCACCACTAGCCGCAGCACTGGAACACGTTAAGCACAACAGCACCCTTAATTACCATAGTGCTTCATTACTTATGATAAACATATTATAATGTGTTCAGAATTAATCCTTAAATTGCAGCGACCTTACTATGTGGCCTTATCGCAATTTCCTGGTAATAATATTCCTGTTTGTTTCTGCAATAGCTTATGGCCAGCAGGATGTGGAGTTTCATTTGAATGCACATTTACTGCCGGGCAAAACCATCATCAAAGTTAAAAGAGACTTTTATGATCCTTACCTGTGGGTGCTGGCAAAAAACAACGAGATTTATCGGGTTAACAGCCTCACCAATCAAATTGATAATTATACCCCGCAATTTGCCACCTACAATAACCTGGAATTTATAGATATAGTTGGGCGCAGCCAGGATATTGTGTTTATAGCCACCCGGTCAACCAATGTAATTCAATATAAAAGCGGCACGCTCAAATTAATTGGTGCGGCCAATGGCATACCGGCTATCGTTAACTCGGTCGGCATTGATAAAACCGGCAATTATCTCGGAGGTAAACTGCCCAACGCCTTAATGATCGGCACCGATCATGGATTTTGTCAATACGATATCACTGCCGAATCGCCGGTGAAAGTTTTAAATGACGGGTTAAGCCAGGTATATGAGGCAACTTACCGCACTGCAATGTATAAGGATAGCTCCTCAACGTTTAGCAATGTGGTGCGGGGAGATTCCATAAAATATTTACCGGCCATGATCACCGGGGAAGCCGGTTCTACTATAGTCGACTACCTATGGGAAGGAGGGAATGAATTTGGCTACCATATCAATACAGCTTACCGCGCCAATGCCTCCATTTACGATTATGACCTGCTGGTGGATTATACCAATCTTTTCTGGGGAAACAGCAAGGGAATGTTCCAGAATAATGCAAACCGCAGCCAGTACCCGATAGGTTCCCATCTTCATTATCTGAACGGGATCAATGTTAATAAGATCACCAGCCTGTATGGCTTGGTCGCGTTCGGCAGCGGTAGCTCCTATAACAATCCCGGCCCTGTCAAGGAAAACCTGTTGGTAGGAACCGATCAGGGACTTTACTTCAGCAATTCAATTTATAATGACTTTCAATTGCCCAATGGCTTTACCAATCAATTGCGGCAGTTTTCCCTTGTTCATTTTGATGAATTGGGCAATATCCGGGTTAATGACATCTGCGTGAATGCGGCTTCTATTACAGCACCTATTTGCGAAGACGGCGTATGGCTGGCTTGCGATGATGGGCTTTACCTGGTAAAACCGGATTATGCGAAATATCTGAACAGCCAGCAATTCCACGCGGTGAGCTTTGAAGGACAGGATAGCCAGGTAACCGACACGAAAATCTGCGAAGGGACTTCAGTAACCGCGGTGTTAAATACCAATGTTGGTACCGGCAACGCTGTGCAATGGTATAAAAACGGCCAGGAGTTGCCTGCGGAAATAAAAGATAAACTCATCATCAATGCCGCCGGAGAATATTATGCACTGCTCTACGACCCCTGCCAAAATGTTCACCTGGAAAGCAATCATTTAACGGTAGAGGTGATCACGGCTCCGGACTTCAGCTTTAACTATCCCACTAAGATGCCCTATTGCAATAACACGCCGGTTGTTTTAAAAACAGATGACAACCCGGCTTATACTTATCGTTGGTATACTAATGGCGTGTTAAATGGCGAAACCACTTCCAGCTTTACCATAACTGAAACCGGTAAATATAAAGTGGAGGTAAGCGCCTGCACCGATAGTTGGGTGCCGTCTAAGGAAGTAGAGGTGGATTTGATCACACTTCCAGTTCCGGAGATCACTGCTGATAAAGTAGTTTATTGTGCCGAGGATCAAGCGACACTTTCGCTGAATACACCTACAGATGCCGGTTACACCATCAATTGGTATCGGGATGGGAATTTGCTTACGGCGGATAAGGATTTGACTACCATCAAAACAACCATTGCCGGAACCTATACCGTAACTATAAAAAGCACCATCGCGGACTGTTCTCAATCCGCTCTGCCTAAGCAGGTATCTTTTACACCTTCGCCTGTCTTTATCTTTAACTATCCTGATGAATTAAGGTATTGTAGCGGTACACCTGTAATTCTTAAAGCTGAAGGGAGTGCGAATTATCAGTACCGCTGGTATAAAGACAATGTATTGATCGGAGACATAACTAGTACTTTGAGCATTACACAAACAGGAAAATATAAGGTGGAGGTAAGCTCCTGTGTAGGGTCCTGGGTTTCGTCAAAAGAAGTACAGGTGGATGTTGTGCAATTACCCGTTCCGGTTATCAAAACTGATAAGCCTGCGTATTGTATAGGTGACCAAGCCATATTGACTGTAAATGTACCTGCATCTACCAGTTATACAATTAACTGGTACCGGGATAAAGTTCTGTTAACGGATAACCAGGATAAAACTTCACTGACTACAAGTGTTGCTGGTAACTATACAGTTTCAGTAAAAAATAATGAAGCCAATAGCGATGGCAGTATCTGCTTACAAAATTCTACAAGTCAATCCCTGGTCTTTAATCCACCGCCAACGGCAAGTATTGAACAAATTATAAAAACCACGCTTTGCGAGGGGCAAGCCATCGGCTTAAAAGTGAACCACACCGATGGAACGGTTAAATGGTCAACGGGGGAGACCACTGACCTGATCAGCGTGACCACGCCGGGCAATTATAAAGTATCGGTTACCTCGGCTGCCGGATGTATAACTGAGGCTAATACCAATGTGGTGTTTTTACCTAATCCTGTATTCAACATGAATGATATGTCAATCTGTACTTATACCCACCAGGTGGGAACGCTGACTGCACCGCCAGGTTTTGCAAAATATACCTGGAACGGACAACCGGGTGAGCAAACCTACCAGGTAAACCATCCGCAGGCCGTGATTTTAACAGTAACAGATGATAATGGTTGCCAGGCTACCAAACAGGTCAATGTAACTGAGCAATGTGCTGATGTGCATATACCTAATACCTTCACCCCCAACGGCGATGGCATCAATGATACCTGGAATATAGGAGGCTTGGAGGATGACCAAACCGCGTCAGTGAAAGTATTTAGCAGGTACGGGCAACTGGTTTATGAGAGCAAAGGCTACGGCACCCCCTGGAATGGGTCAAAAGGTAATAAACAACTACCTACAGGAACATATTACTATGTTATTACCGCAAAAAACGGGCAGGACAAATTTAGCGGGTATGTAGCTATTATTTACTGAAGAAAATAGGATGCAATACTTATTTAAATTGAAAAATGTTGATAAATAATAGGCGCAGCTATTTTACGATTATTAAAAATAGAACTATCTTCAAATCATTAACCTTTTAACCTTATCACACTATGACCACGATAACCTCAAAGTTGGTAACATAAATTTCGGGACAAAGATGGGATAAACATTTAAGGCTCGTGTCTAGGTGTTTAATATTTCAGTATACTTCTATTCCTATCGGGAAGTGCGTGAATACAGGAATCAACAAAATCTATCTCTATCGATTCATCCATTAAAAAGTAGTCATTGAAAAATCAAGCATTCCGGCCCGAAATCCTGAACGTAAAGTATACGATCGGACTTATCCTTGTTTTCCTGATAAGTGCTATCGCAGCGCGAGCGCAGACGAACACGCAGAACTACATCATCACGAAAACGCCGCGTATCAGTGGCATCGTGAATGATAGCACACTGGCGGCGAATGCCAGTGACAAGACCAAGGTACAGATAGGGATCCAATACGTGGATGGCCTGGGCAGG
>DATHKT010000031.1:0-51765 GCA_035489035.1 Mucilaginibacter sp. | reverse complement strand
CCCAGATATTTTTTACCGGGTCTTTTAAAGGGCCGATAAATGCTACGGCGATCATTAAATGGGCGAAGGCCAGCCAGTCGGTGCCATAACTTAAATATGGAAATTGTTGATTGGTAGTTTTGATGGCATGGTAAATGGTGCTCATCCAATTATGAAAAGGATTTGTGGGGGAAATGTGATCGTTTATTATTTTCAGCTCTGTTTCGAGCGGGAACGCGGTGAGGCCACTTAGCGCGAGGCCAATGATGACGATCCAAATGGAGCGTTTGATGCGGATGAGCAAAGTCTTATCGTTTACCATTCATTATCCTTTCATGTCCTAACTTTAATAATTCCAATACATATTCTTTATCCCCGGGATCACGCATATAAAAACTTATCCAACCGGTGTTTTTTAAAGAATGATGATCTTCTATCCGGCCATTCTTCATTAGCATTTGCTTTACAGAACGGCTCAAAAGCATGTCCAAAAGCCCATTGCTGTGTATATGCCCAATCTCTTTACGGCCGCAATTAAATTGCAGTCCTCCATATTTATGAATTTGGACGGTAGTGTTTTCCCATTTCAAAACCTCTGTTTCTATCTCATCCATCCAATCCAGAATAATAGGCTTAGTTACCAATGACCACACTTTTAACCAGCCATCAAATGCCCAGCCCAATGTGGGTACGGATTTTAAAAAGCCGAAGTAGACGATCACAAACCTGAACATCTTATTTTGTTTCACTCAACTCTTTAATATGCTCCATTACGCGCAGATGTACATTGCGGGTAATACTTTGCGCCCAGATATCATAATACCAAACCGGGAAAACATGCAGCCGGTACCAACTGTTGCCTATCAGCGTTGTAGTGCCATCACCATTGTCGTGCAATAAAAACTGCCCCTGCATAATATCAATATGCCCCATTATTTCGGGGTCGCGCGGTTGATTGGTTACGGCAAAAGTCAGATCCTTATCCTCATCATACGTTATTATTTTTTCATCGAATGTATACCCGTTGCTAAAAATACATTTACGATTTGCCCCTAAATAATGACCGTCAACGGTTGATTCTACGGGGCTGGGCATACCGATCTTAAACAGCCAGAATTTGTTCTCCGCCTTTATCCTTTTAAAGGCGACCACATTCTTCCAGACCTGGTTTGCGGGGGCGTTCACGATAATAGTGTCAGATACCATATTTTCATAGTGATGTTCTGATACCGAATCCACAATAAAAACAGCTATCAATAAGGAAACGATACTAATGTTTAGTTTTTGTTTATTCTGCCCGAACATGAGCCGCCCCAGGAAGGCCCCGCCGGTTACAAATGCAAATAATAGTGGTGATACAATGACCAGGCAAATAGTACCCTCACCCAGGAATAAAAAACTTAGCCCAATGGCGATCAAGACATTAATACAAGAATTACCTGTGAGTTTGCGACCTGAAAAATTCAAGTGGCGCCAGAACCATGCGCTTACAATACCAATAAGCATAGGCACAATGATAAACTCTGAAAATATCAGCGTTCCGGAAGTGAAACCCGCATATTTGATTTCTATATACTTGGTTATGTAGACAATTGCCACCCCGATCAAATTGGCTACGACATAGCCCTTTGCTTCAGTTATAAATTTTTTGTCGGTCATGATTTATAGGTTTGTTTTAGGTTAATATATACAATCTTCTATAGCTTCTTTTAAATATGGAAATTTAAACCGGTACCCCGCTTCCATTAATCTTGCAGGCAATACCCAACGGCTTTTTAAGATCAATTCTGTTTCGGTGCCGATTGCTATCGCACCAATAGCAAGTAGCCATTTGGGAGCGGGCAGGGCAAAGCGCTTACCGTAAACAGTGCGGATAAGCCGCATTTGTTCAGCGTTTTTAACCGGGTTAGGGGCGGTAGCATTTATGATGCCGTTTACTTCGGGGTGCTGTAACAGCCATTCGGTGATCTGCACCACATCATCCTCGTGTATCCAGCTTACATACTGTTCGCCATTGCCTTGCTGGCCACCCAGGCCCATTTTCACCAGGTTGAGTAGTCGCGGGAAAACGCCATCGCTTTTGCCAAATACGATACCCATGCGCAGGGCAACTTTATGTGTATGTGGTGTGTTCACCTTAAAAAAGGCATTTTCCCATGCTTTGCAGATATCGACAGAGAAACCATAGCCTATCTCGCCGTTCAATTCATCTTGCGGGCGGTCCTCCGCATGCCGGTAAATAGTTGCAGAGGTAATATTGATCCATAATTTGGGTGGATGTTGCAGTTTTAATACCACCGTATTCAGCAAGGTTGTTGGGTCGATTCGGGAAGCCAGTATTTCCTGCTTGTTCTTTTGGGTATAACGGCAGTTTACATTTTTGCCGCAAAGATTGATTAACAGATCGGCATTTTCCAGTTCAGCTATCCAATCATCCTCATGCTTGCCATCCCATACCAAAGTTTTTATGATACCATTTGCCGGTTTTGGATGACGGCTGAGGATGATCACTTCATCAGCGATGTTTTTATAATGACCGGCCAATACGGTGCCCAGGTAACCATTACCCCCGGCCAGCACTATTTTATGATATTTCATTTGGTTTAAAATTTAAGGATCAGTATTAAAACAGCAATTCTATAAATCACCCAGGTGATGGTTAATAGCCAACCCAGTTGTAACAGCTTTGTGCGGCGGATATGCTCTAAAAACATCAACCCGGCAACTGCCATAAAATAGAGCGGGTAAATTGCAGGCAGTAAATGAGGTAAGAAAAGCATCGGTATAAGCAGCAAAGAACCTGCAAAAGATATCGTCATCATATTGCCTAAGTACTCCCAGCGTTTGGCCTGGGCGTAGATGCTGATAACGATCCCCTGGAAAATGATCTGTCCGCCACAAATAAGATATTCCCGGAAGCTATTTCCTAAGGGGACAAAGCCGGTGAGTAACCGGGCGTAGGCCGTAAGGATAAAGCCGACTATCGCCCAGGTAAATATAAGATAAGCAATGCGGTATCGTAATTTGAAGGTGGGTTGCAGGCCCTGTTGGTTATTAATATCTGCCGGGATAATAACGCGGCGATTATAAGAGATAAAAGCATACAGCTTGCTCGTCAGCCAGATAAAAGGAGCGAAAGAAAACAAAGCTTTAAAACCCGGGAATGAATGAGCGATCACCTTAAAAAGACTATGGATACCATACTTTACTTCGCCTGTTTTGGTATCGACCAAAGCAATTTCATTGATGGCCCGTTGCCTGTCTACATAGGGGCAAACCGACTCCGGCATTTGCTGGTACGCTACTCTGCCTGCTGTATCCAGCATGCCGGTTTTGATAAAGGCGTTGGTGTATAGCTTGCACATCGGGCATTCGGCATCGTAGAGGATGATGTGGTTTTTTAGGGTTTTCATAGTCTAAAAAATTGTTTCGATAAGGCCTGCAATAATTACAAAAGCTATGGTGACCAATAAGTAAGTGTATTCTGGTTTGAATAATGACCAGAAAATTCTTTGTGTTAAGTAGGTATATACAGAGATTATTATGAGTAGTACAACTGCGGGAAACTGCACAAATAATATAAACCATACCCACAAGTACCGGCACAACAAATCGTTCCCTCCAACCAACTGATCTATTTTAAATGTCTTCGCTAAGAATGTTAAAACGCACAATGCAATGCCTATACCAAAGATGTATCTTAAGATTATTCTGAAGGAGGTCATACTAGCGTGATTGATTTAAATATATTTATTGAATTTTCAGTAAAAAATGAAAGATACGATTATAAAAAAAAGCTTATTTAAATATTTTAAAAATAGATCCCCAAAACCAGTTCTCTTCGGCCTTTAGCATGGTTTCCAATGTTTTATTCACGTTTTTAGCCAGTTTGTTGATATCGTTTACCGAGGTTTTGAATGTTTTGTATTCCGGGTCCTTTTCATCACCCTTTATCTCCGCCAGTTCATTTAACAATTTGATCACGGGGTCAAGCTCCCTCTTCTTGCGTTCCTGTGCCACCTGGCGTGCGATGGTCCAGGTATCTTTTTCAGCGAAAAAATATTCTTTGCGCTCACCGGCCCGGTGCTGCTTCTCGATCAATCCCCAGCCGATCAGGTCGCGCAGGGTCATGTTGGCATTACCGCGGGAGATGCTCAGCGTTTCCATAATATCTTCGGTGGTCAGGGCATCGGGCGAGATCAGCAGCAGGGCATGCACCTGGGCCATGGTGCGGTTGATGCCCCATTCGGACCCCAGCTTACCCCAGGCTTCAATGAATTTCAATTTACCTTCTGCCAATTCCATATACAAAGATATACAAAGTTTTTAAACTTTCAAATAATATTGAAAGTTTATTTCCATTTGTTTTATTGGTGCTTTCCAAACTGTTATTTATTTACTATCTTGATTAACGAAATGAACCAGGCGCAACCCATCCCCCAAAATAGCAGGATCGTGATCGTTGATATCATTCGGGGCTTTGCACTGTTCGGTGTGCTGATCGCTAATTTAACCGGCTTTATAACTTTCGCACTGCCCGAAAAAGAGGGCGCGTTGCTTGTAACTACCCCCGTCGATAAATTCACCGAGCACTTTGTCAGCCTGTTTATCGAAGGTAAATTCATCACCATATTTTCCATGCTCTTTGGTTATGGCTTTGGTGTGCTGATCGAAAGGGTTGCGCAAAGGGGTGTGCAGGTAAACCGGTTCTTTACCCGGCGAATGATCATATTGCTGTTGTTTGGCCTGGTTCATCTGGCTATCTGGTGGGGCGAAATATTAAATGTTTATGCCATGGCCGGCTTGCTAATGCTTTTGTTCAGAAAGATGGAAACTAAAAAGTTGTTGTGGTGGGGCTTGATCCTACTTTTTATAGGCGGCACGTTTATACAAGCTTTAAAGATATTGCTGCTTCCGCCGCCGGGCGAAAAATTAGACTCGCTGCTGGCCTATTATGAAAAGTGCATGTTATCCGGAAATCTATGGAGCATTATAAAGGGCAATTACACCATTTCGGCCTATTTCTTTGTGGAGCGCTGGTCGCAATACCGGGACGTAGCGGAGGCGCTTGGGAAGTTTTTATTGGGTTATTACGTTTTCCGGTCGGGATACTTAACCGCCATAACTTCGCATATCAAACTGATCAGGAAGGTATTCAGCATTGCCCTCGTAATCGCGATTCTTTACCTGGCAAAAAAAATTGCCCTGGATATATTCGGAGGTAAACCCGAAGCCAAACCCGTTTTAATAATTGATTATTTGGCTTCCAACGCAGGCATTTTAAGCTTCTCTTTGGTTTATTGTACATTCCTGGTCAAACTTTATCACAAAATGCCTGGGTTGAAAATATTTAAAGGTTTAGCATCAGTTGGGATGATGTCGCTAACCAATTATCTGTCGCAAACCATTTTCTATTTGATCTTTTTTTACGGTTTCGGATTTGCTATGATCGGGAAACTGCACCTGCAATGGATTATACCCGTAGCGGTATTATTGTTTTCCCTGCAAGTAGTTATCAGCATGTTTTGGGTGAAACGCTTCCGCTTCGGCCCTGCCGAATGGATATGGCGCATGCTGAGTTACAGACAGTATTTCCCTATAAAAAAGTGAGCATTTGAAAATTATTCTTTCCGCTCCCCCTGCATCTTCGAAGCGATCTGCAACGCTTTGTAAGCGTTTACGATACCCCCGGTTTTTGATAAAGTGGTGAAATCGACCTTTTCCTTGGTGCCGGGCTTATTTACCATAGTGCCGGTTAAAGGGGCGGCGGATTCAAGAATGGCCTGCTTCACTTGCTTAGCGTTAAGGGTAGGGTAATATTCCAATATCAATGCCGCAATGCCAGATACGATGGGTGCCGAAAAACTGGTGCCATCATCGGTAATAAATTCGGCATCCATATCCACCGAAGTAACTTTAACACCGGGCGCAAATACATCCACGTTCTTCTTTCCATAATTGCTGAAAGTGGCAGCCAGGTTCTCATCCCCTTTTAAGCCGGATGCCCCTACATTGATCACGTTATCCGCGTCCGTAGATGAGCCATCAGCCATGATATCATTAGGGTAATCAGGCTTGACATCCATATCCTGGTTGTCATTTCCGGCAGCCTGAATCAACAACACATCATGCGCGGCGGCATATTTATAGGCCTCATCAAGCCATTCTTTATGGGGTGATATTTTCTTACCGAAACTCATGTTAATGATCTTCGCCCCATTGTCAACGGCATAGTGAATGGCATTAGCCTCGTCCTTATCATACTCATCGCCAATGGGCACTGCCTTTATTGCCATTATTTGTACGTTATCCGCCACACCATCAATCCCATAGCCATTACCGCGCACAGCGCCAACCAGTCCGGCCACGCCGGTGCCATGTGACGAATCCATGAATTTCAGTTTATTGTTGCCATAAGGCTTATCTTTCAGCACATCCGGATCATCGCCTACAATGCGCTCGCGGGCCTCCAGGTCGGGGTTAAGTTCGTTATTCAGTCGCGTCATGTATTCATTAAGCTCCTTGATCACCTTTACATTGGTGCTGGTTGAAACTTCCTCGCTAAAAGCTATAAGCCATAGATTTCTCACCTCTGCCAGGGTATCGTTGGTTGCTTTTAGGCTTTCCACATCAGCCTTGGTAAAAGTTTGACTGGTGCTTAAATTCAGGGCGCGTTTGATATAACCGCTGGTTTCCACAATGGCACTCATGATAGGCGACAACTGGCCAGATTCCTTCCGCGCTTTGGTAATGGTTGAATCATACTCGGTTTTCACACGCAACCAGTAGGTATATTCTTTTTTATTTGTCGCGGATGCTTCTGTAAGGCTAAGATATTTTCCTTTAAGCTTATGGTATTCCCGTATCTCTTCTTCGGTCTCACTAAAATCGCATTTTCCGTTTGGGCCGCCCAAAAAGTTCCAGCCATGTATATCATCTACATAACCATTATGATCGTCATCCCGCCCGTTGCCTGCTTTTTCTTTTGGGTTGATCCACAGCACGCCTTTAAGGTCCTTTTGCAGGGTATCGATACCGCTATCCACAATGGCCACCACTACCGGTTTGCTTTTGAGCCCATTGATAAACTGGTAGGCCTGCGCCAGGCTGATCCCAAAATAGCCGTCCGTTTTCAGGTCCATTGAATACCAGTCTTTAGGCGGATCGGGTTGCGATGGAGGCAGCGTTTGGGCCAAAGTTTGGAGGCTGAACAATACGGCCCCGGTTAAAATGCAGCTTATAATGAACTTGCGGAATACGAACATTTATTAAATTTATATAAGCTACAGGTCGAATTTGATGCCTTGCGCCAATTGTAATTTGGTTGAATAATTAATGGTATTGGTTTGGCGCCTCATATAAACTTTCCAGGCATCCGACCCCGATTCGCGGCCACCGCCTGTTTCCTTCTCACCACCAAAGGCTCCGCCTATCTCGGCCCCTGATGTACCTATGTTTACATTGGCAATTCCACAATCAGAACCAGCGTAGGATAAAAATTGTTCTGCCTCGCGCAAATTATTCGTCATTATAGCTGATGATAGGCCCTGTGGCACACCATTTTGCATTTCAATGGCCTCTTCAAGCGTACTGAATTTTACCAGGTAAAGTATAGGCGCGAAGGTTTCGTGCTGTACTATCTGGTAGCTATTCTTCACCTCGGCAATGCAGGGTTTTACATAGCAGCCTGAGGCAAAGTCGCCACCTTCCAGCTTACCGCCCTCAACGGCGAATTTGCCGCCTTCGGCTTTGCACTTTTCGATGGCATCTAAATATAGTTTTACCGCATCCGTATCGATCAACGGCCCCATGTGGTTATGTTCGTCCAGTGGGTTGCCTATGCGGATCTGCTTATACGCGTTCACTATTTTTGCTTTGAACTGATCATAAACACTTTCGTGGATAATCAGCCTGCGGGTAGAGGTACACCGCTGACCGGCAGTACCCACCGCGCCAAATACCGCGCCGACAAGCACAGTGTCCAGATCAGCATGCTGGCTTACAATGATGGCATTATTTCCACCCAACTCTAATAAACTTCTACCCAAACGTGCGCCTACTGCCGCACCTACTGCCTTACCCATACGGGTTGAACCGGTGGCCGAAACCAAAGGCACTCGTGTATCATTCGACATCAGTTCGCCTACTATCCTGTCGCCGATCACCAGGCAGGATACCCCTTCGGGCACATCGTTCCTTTTAAAAACTTCCTGCGCTATGTGCTGACAGGCTATAGCTGTTAATGGTGTTTTTTCCGATGGCTTCCATACACAAACATCGCCGCACACCCAGGCCAGCATGGCGTTCCAGCTCCAAACCGCTACCGGGAAATTAAAGGCTGAAATAACACCCACAATACCCAGCGGATGATATTGCTCATACATGCGGTGCTCAGGTCTTTCAGAATGCATAGTCAGTCCATATAGCTGGCGACTAAGGCCCACAGCGAAATCACAGATATCGATCATTTCCTGCACCTCGCCGAAACCTTCCTGCAGGCTTTTGCCCATTTCGTAGGATACCAGTGTGCCCAGTTCTTCCTTTTTATTGCGCAGTTCCTCGCCTATCTGGCGCACTATTTCTCCCCGTTTTGGCGCCGGCATGGTGCGCCATTGCTTAAACGCCTCGCTTGCTTTATCAATTACTGTGTTATAATCGGCTTCGGTAGCCAATTTTACTGATGCTATCTTTTTGCCATCGGTAGGAGAAACAATTGTTTTTACCTGTGCACCCGCGCTGCTGCCCCATTTACTGCCCGTACTAAAGGCCTCGTTAATGTCGTTTATATGTAAACGGTTTAAAATCTCTGAAATATTAAGACTCATAATTCGTATTTTTGTCAAAGGTAGAATCTTTAAGGCAATTTATATCAACTCATCCTTTGCCCGGTCAAATCCCTGAAATGTTTTTCATTTACTATCAGGCACTTGTAAAATCCCGTGTTAAAAATGTTTGAATGTTGAAAACTAAATTCCATTATGGGTTATTACTTGTTGTAATTTAAACTCAGCAAAAGCTAAATAAGCCCCTAATATTTAACTGTTGGGACAACTGGCAGCTGGCGTTCTGAAAAATATATTGAATGGAAGAAGAATTTGAATTTGGTTTCACTGAAGATCCCAAGTTTTCAGTTGAACGTTACGAAGAAATGATTCGTAATCATGATCAGTATTTTTTTGATGCGCAGGCGTTTGAGAACATTATCGACTACTACATCGAAAAGAATGATCCGGCGAAAGCCTTACAGGTGGTGGAATATGCATGTAACCAACATCCATTTGCCGCTGTATTTTTAATCAAGCAAGCCCAACTCCTGGTCGTCACAAACCGCGTAAGCGATGCCTTTTTGTCGCTCGAAAAGGCTGCCATGCTTGAAGCTTCTGATCCGGATATCTATATCATCCGCGGCAACCTTTACGAAAACATGGAACGCTATGCTGAAGCATTGGAAAACTATGAGAAAGCGTTGGAGCTTGCTGAAGAAACGGACGAGATATTGCTGCACATATCCTATGTGTATCAAAACATGGGCGATTATGAAACCGCTATCTCTTACCTGAAACTCTGCCTGAAACAAAATATGGAAAACCAGGACGCGCTATACGAGCTGGCTTTCTGTTACGATGTGATGGACAACCAGGAGGAGAGCGTGCAGTTTTACCAGCAGTATATCGACAGCGAGCCTTACAGCTACGCGGCCTGGTATAATTTGGGTAATGCTTTTACCAAGCTCAGCCTGTTTGAAAAAGCGATAGACGCTTATGACTATGCCATCCTGATCAAGGACAGCTTTGCCTCCGCTTATTTTAACAAAGGCAACGCGCTGGTCAACCTGGAAAAATACGCGGAAGCCATCGAGGTATACCGCCAGACCTTTGAGTACGAACAGCCTAATGCCGATACTTATTGCGCCATAGGCGAATGTTACGAAAAGCTGGAGCAGATGGATGACGCCCGGGCCTTCTATAAAAAGGCCGTAAAAATGGACTCCAAGCTGGCTGATGCCTGGTTTGGTATAGGCGTAACGCTTGATTTTGAGGAGCGCTACTTTGAGGCCTTACATTTTTACAAAAAAGCGCTCGATCTGGATATTGCCAATGCTGATTACTGGTTTGCCATTGCCGATGCGGAATACAAGCTGGGCCACATGGATGAAGCTGAGCATGCTTATGAAAAGGTGGTGGAGCTGAATCCAATCGATATTGATGCCTGGCTGGATTATTCCTCCATACTATATGAGCAATCCCGGTTGGTGGATGCCATCGAGGTAATGTCGCAGGCCATTAAAAACAATCCCGAAGCGGCTGAATTATATTACCGGATGGTGGCTTATTTATTTGCGGCCGGCGATTACAAGGAAGCGCTGAATTTCCTGGAACTGGCATTATCGTCCGACCCGGAAAAGCATTATATCCTATTTGACTATTTGCCGCAACTACAAAAAAATAAGGTTATACTTGATATTATTAACCGGTATACCAAGTAGGTTGATTAAGTGAGTGGTTGATTAGGTTAAATTGTTAGTTGGATTTTCAACTACTCACTTAACCAACTTAATCCAACTCAATCAACCCAAACCAAAATTTTACATTAAATTAAACCAGGACCATTACAAGTTTTGGTTTTTTTTATGACCTTTGCAGCCATTAGAACTTTTTGTTATAGTCTATAACTAACTACATATCTATGAACTACCCGCTGAGTAATATACCCGAACGTATTGTAAAACCCCGTGACAGCGGTATCACCATGGTGATGGATAAAGGGCTTAGCGTAAGGCAGGCAGAAGATTTTATAGAGGTGGGCGGGTTATATACCGACCTGGTTAAACTGGGCTGGGCAACATCTTTTGTTACCCCAAAACTGGATGAGAAACTGCAGATCTATCGCGAAGCAGGTATCCCGGTATATTTTGGGGGAACACTGTTTGAGGCCTTTATCGTTCGCGGTCAGTTTGACGAATACCGCCGCGTATTGGACAAATATAAATTAGAACACGCCGAAGTTTCCGATGGCTCCATTGAGATAGAACACGATGTGAAATGCGAGTATATCCGCAAATTATCCGAACAGGTAACTGTAATTTCCGAAGTTGGCTCCAAAGATGTGCAGAAGATATTTGCCCCTTATAAATGGATCAAGCTGATGAACGCAGAAATTGAAGCCGGTGCCTGGAAGGTAATTGCCGAAGCGCGCGAAAGCGGCAATGTAGGTATCTACCGCGATTCGGGTGAGGTAAGGCAGGGTTTGGTGGACGAGATCCTCACACAGATCCCCGAAGAAAAGATCATCTGGGAAGCCCCGCAAAAGGCGCAGCAGGTTTGGTTCATTAAACTGATAGGCGCTAATGTAAGTCTCGGCAACATAGCCCCGGCAGAAGTGATACCGCTGGAAACTTTACGCCTTGGTATCAGGAGCGATACGTTTGATCATTTTTTGTAGAAGTAATCCAACTATTTTTCAGCTTTCATCCTTGAAAAAGGATAACCGCCACATCCTTTCATCGGGTTATCCCGGTCGGCTGCCGCGGTAGCTTCGGCTATAGCATCGGTTGCGGCGCTATAGGCTGTCAAACAATAGCCCCATTTCCAGGGTCCCATTTTGCTGAATTCCATATAATCTATCCGGGTATAAAGGCCGCCTTCGCCGGGGTTCCCATTATCATTTCGTGCGATGAAATATTTCTTACTCACGTTCCATTTAATAATATGAAAACGGGTATTAGGCAATTGGAGCCAAAGTGTATCGCTGATCTTGTAGTGGATATGGTAATCATCTTCAAAACTCCCCATCATTTCTGCAGGTGGCTTATCTGTATGCTTTACTTGTGCATAATTTTTTGATACTGCAAAAAGCAGCAGGAACAGGATGCTTAACTTTTTCATACGATTAAAAAGCCAATATAGTTAATAATTCAATAGCCCCAATCCCATGTTATTTCAAGGAGAGAAATCTTATACTGTTTCATATTCCGCACTGGATTTTTTATAAGATTTCTTCTCGTTCCTCGTTCGAAATGACATTTTTAAGTATATTCATTCCATGATATACATCTCCAATGCTATGCCCGCATCCAATCTCATCAACCCCGAAATAGACAGTTTTTATGCGCAAACCTCCGAAGAGCACCGGCTGGAGCTTGGCTTGGGCCCATTAGAGTTTGAGCGGAACAAAGACCTGATCCAGCGCTATCTGCCTAAGAAAAAAGGGATCATTATAGATGTAGGCGGCGGGCCGGGTGTGTATTCCGAATGGCTTGCGGGTATGGGTCATGAGGTCTATTTGGTAGACCCGGTTGAGAAGCATATTAAACAAGCCAACAAGCGTTCGTCCAAATCAAAGAAACCATTTAAGAGTCTTTTAGGCGAATCGCGCAAGCTTGAATTTGCTGATAATTTTGCTGATGTGGTGGTACTTCATGGGCCATTGTACCATTTACAGTTGGAGGATGACCGCATCAAATCCATCGCGGAAGCAAAACGTGTATTAAAGCCCAATGGCGTTGTGCTTGGCTTTGCCATTAATCATTCCGCATCTTCCATTGCCGGGTTATTGAATGGCTTTATTCATATGCCCGAATTGTATGCCATGTGCAAAGAAGAATTAACGACTGGCCTACACAACGCTCCAAAAAATTTGCCGGGTATATTGCCATCAGCTTATTATCACCGCCCGGCTCAATTGCGTGCTGAATTTGAAGAAGTTGGATTAGTTTATATCGATACCTATGCTGTTGAAGGTATGGTGTGGATGGATAAGAATTATTTTGAGACCAGGGGGGATGCCAAAAAGAAGGAAGCCATGATGGAATTGCTGAAACTGACGGAAAATGACCAGGCGCTGCTTTCGTTAAGTCCGCATATGATGGTGGTGGGAAAGAAGAACTTATAATACCGTTTGCTGTAGTCTGATGGAACCGTTTCGAAGTGCGCGACATTGTTTTGGCTAAAGCCCCCATTTGGCATCTCTAAACCATTGGCTGAAGCCAATGGCAATGAATATGGAACGGCTAAATTCATTGCCGTCCCATTTATGGGACGGAATCATAAGAGCAAGGAATGGCTTTAGCCAAACTACGGCAATTCTGCCCGCGTTTTATCAAAATACCATCCTTTCTTATTAATATTACAGCATGAAACATTACGGGCTTATCGGCTTTCCGCTTGGGCATTCATTCTCAAAAAAATACTTTACCGAAAAGTTTGAAAAGGAGAAAATAGAAGATTGTAAGTATGACCTTTACCCGCTTGAACATATCAGAGATCTGCCTGCCTTATTGCACCAGCATCCCAATATTTGCGGGCTGAATGTAACCATTCCGCATAAAATAAATGTGCTGAAATACCTCGACTGGATTGAGCCTGACGCCAGGGGCGCGGGAGCAGTAAATTGTATCCGTATTACTTCCGAAAGCCCGGTGATGGCCGCTTTTTCGGGTGAGGTTGGTATTAAGGGCCATGATTTCAGGATGGAAGGTTTTAATACCGATATCTATGGTTTCGATATGACTTTAAGGCTGCTGCTTAAAAACCGCCACGACCAGGCGCTGGTATTAGGCGATGGCGGTGCTGCTATGGCCGTAAAATGTGTACTGGATAATTTAGGTATCGCTTTCAAATCGGTTACCCGGAAGGCTGTTCCAGGTCATATTTTATTCAGTGACCTGAAGCCGCACCACATCAGGGACAATAAGCTGATCATTAATACTACGCCTATCGGCATGGCGCCTAATGTGGATGAATGTCCGCCTATACCTTACGAAGCTATTACTGACGATCACCTGCTTTACGACCTGATCTATAACCCCGAACAGACCCTTTTTCTAAAAAAAGGAGCGGAACGCGGGGCCGCTACAAAAAACGGATATGAAATGTTAGTATTGCAGGCTGAAAAGTCGTGGGAAATATGGACCTCCAAAGACAAGCATCCATGAAGAAAATAGGATTACTGATACCCATAGTGTTATTTTTTGCTGCCTGTAGCGGCAATCATGATTATTCGCCCAAGCCGAGGGGCTATTACCGTATCGTTTTCCCTCAAAAGGCTTACCGTCAGTTTGAAGGCCCTTATCCCTTTACTTTTATCTACCCAAAATATGCGGTAATTGAAAAGGATACTGCTGTTACGCTGCAAAAGAAGAACAAAAAACTGATCAATATGAAGTACCTGCTGAATATGCAGTTCCCGCAGTTTAACGGCACGCTTCACCTCAGCTACGAAAGCATTACCTCGAAAAAAGTTTTTGATGAGCTTACTGAAGACGCGCGCACTTTTGCCTTCAAGCACAGCGTAAAGGCAACCTCTATCGACCAGGGGATCATCCATAACCCCGACCGGAAGATCTATGGCATTTATTATACCATAGATGGCAACGCGGCCTCATCCGTGCAGTTTTTTATTACCGATAGCACCAAAAACTATATGCGCGGCGCTTTGTATTTTAATTCGGTACCGCGCCTGGATTCCATACAACCGGTATTAAATTTTGTAAAGAAGGACATCGATACGATGATCAAAACCTTCAGGTGGAAAGGGGGGTGACTTCGGATTTCGAATGTTCGATTTCGGATTTATTATCCCGGTTTATTCTTGAATATTAATTAAAAATTCGAAATTGAAATTCCGAAATCCGAAATAAAATTATGCTTCGTTCATTCATAAACAATCCTTACCAGGAAAACACCTATATATTATTTGACGAAACCCGCGAATGTGTCATTATTGACCCGGGGATGTATACTGCATCTGAGCAAAACGCGGTGGTCAATTTTATCCGGGATAACCAATTAAAACCCGTCCTTTTGCTAAACACCCATTGCCATATCGACCATGTGCTGGGTAATAAGTTCGTGTTCGATCAATACGGGCTGAAGCCGCAATTTCACCCCGGCGAATCCAACGTATTGGCGGCAGTTCCAGCTTACGCGCCGCAAATGGGAATCCGTTATGAGCCTTCGCCACTACCGGATCACTACTTGTCAGAAACTGGCAGAGTATCCTTTGGTGATACCGAATTGCAGTTCATTTTTGCACCGGGCCATTCGCCCGCGCACCTTTGCTTTTATGATGAGGCTGATAACCTGCTGGTAGGCGGCGATGTACTGTTCAGGGGAAGCATCGGGCGCACAGACCTGCCGGGAGGTAATTACGAGCTGCTGATCCGCAACATCCGCGAAAAACTTTTTACCTTACCTGATGACTGCGTAGTATATCCCGGTCACGGCCCTGAAACTACGATTGGTTTTGAAAAACAATACAATCCTTTTTTTGAGTAATACGTTTGATGTTATACGTTTTACGTAGTTTAGTGACTTAACGAAACGTATAACGCCATCCGTTTAATGTACAACCGAAATTGAACACTTCCATATTCATAGCTAAAAGATACCTGTTCTCGAGGAAGAAGATACATGCCATCAATATCATCTCGGGTGTATCCATGCTGGGAGTGTTTATTGGCAGCGCGGCGTTGATCATTATCCTGTCGGTTTACAACGGTTTCGAAAAAGTGATTCTTTCCTTATACAGCAATTTCACCCCGGAGTTGAAGATCGAACCCAAACAGGGAAAAACATTCGACCCCAACACACCCTATTTCAGGTCGCTACACCGCGACCCTAAAGTATTTTCGTATACCGAGATATTGGAGGAAAAAGCGCTTATCCGATATGGCTCCACCGGCGAGTTTATCGGAACGGTGAGGGGTGTAAGTGAGGAGTTTTTAAAAAATCCACAATTAGACAGTACCATTGAACGGGGGGCGTTCACGCTTAGGAGTGAGGGCCGCGACAGGGCGGTTATCGGCGCCACCGTGCAGGGTAGATTATCTGTAAACATCCGCGACCAACTTGCACCACTACAGGTTTATTCCCCGCGGCGCAATGCATCCAGTTCTGCCGATCCACTAAGTGAATTTACAGTACGCTATATTTACCCATCGGGTATTTTTAACATTCAGCAGGATTTTAACAGCCTGGTAATTACGCCCATAGATTTTATGCGCGACCTGCTGAACGAGCCCAAAAACATTTCGGCTATCGACCTGAATTATAAAAAAGGCACCGATCTGGAGGCAGTGCATAAGGACCTGGAGGACAAGGTAGGCAGCATGTTCACTATAAAAAACAGGTTCGAGCAAAATGCCGATCTGTATAAAACTCTGCGCTATGAAAGGTGGTTCATTTTTATGATACTCACCTTTGTGCTGATCATCGCTACCTTTAATATTATCGGCTCGTTAACCATGCTGGTGATCGATAAGCAAAAGGATATTGCCATATTAACCAGCCTGGGCGCTGATAAAAAGCTGATACAGCGGATATTTTTTTATGAAGGTATGATGATATCATTTATCGGGTGTTTTGCGGGTATTATAGTGGGGTTGATATTTTGTATTTTACAGCAGCAATTGGGCTTTATAAAATTTGGCGATAATTTGACAGCGATAGATGCCTACCCCATCGCAATGAAATTCACAGATTTTATCCTGGTATTTTTAACGGTAACAGGTATTGCTATTATCGCATCGGGTATTAGCGCACGTTTAAGCATCAAAAGGTTGGGCGAAATCAAAGAGGATTTGTAAGTTTGGGAGTTCGCTGGGCGCCCGGCGGATGGAGGACCCAAAACAAAAAAAACGCCAGGCCGTTTAGAGTTTAGCGCTTAGGATTTAAATAAACT
This sequence comes from Mucilaginibacter sp., assembly GCA_035489035.1. Classification (GTDB taxonomy): domain Bacteria; phylum Bacteroidota; class Bacteroidia; order Sphingobacteriales; family Sphingobacteriaceae; genus Mucilaginibacter. Next base: position 35,106 of record DATHKT010000031.1, on the reverse strand, counting down.
ACCATGGAATCAAAACGTCAGCAAAAATTTGCAGGAGTAATACAGGAGGACCTGGCCGCTATATTTCAGCGCGAGGGAATTAATCTTTTACCCAACACGCTTATCACCATAACTAAAGTGCGGGTTACGCCCGACCTGGCCATTGCGAGGGTATTTTTAAGCTTTTTTAATAATACCAATACTCAGCTGGCGCTTAATACCATCAAATCGCACGCTTCCGAAATCCGGTATAAATTGGGAGCCCGCATTAAGGACCAGGTAAGGATCATCCCCCAACTTGAATTTTTTGTGGATGATACCAGCGAATACGTAGAGCGTATGGACAAGATATTCGACAAAATAAGCAAGGAAGAAAGACAGCCGGATACGGAGTAAGCCCATACCAAATTGTCATTTCGAACAACAGTGAGAAATTTTATACGAATGACGGTCGCCATTTGCATGGCGTATAAGATTTCTCTTCGCAGTCACTTCCTTTGCCCCCGCATGCTCATCGAAATGACAATTCTTTTTGGTTTAGTTATAGGAAATGAATAAACATATTCTTTTAGAAGAAGTCATAAAAACCCACCCAAATCAAATTGGGAAAGTAGTTGATTTCAATCCCAATACCGACCGCCTGTTTAAATTTGATTTTACCGCTGCCAATACAGAATTAAGCCCGGAAGATGTAAACGATACAGAAAAATTCAGCAATTGGGTAAATAAAAAACTGCTGAATAGTAAAAGCCGGTACGGCATTGGCGGTTATATGGAACATCGCACCCTGTATGCCCGCAGTGAACTATTTAACACCGATAACGAACCGCGCCGCCTGCACCTGGGTATCGATATCTGGGCCGAAGCAGATACGCCCGTATATGTGCCTATCAGCGGGCACATTCACAGCTTTGCGAATAACGATCACTTTGGCGATTACGGGCCCACTATCATCTTAAAACATCAACTCAATGGTTTAGATCTTTACAGCCTGTATGGGCATCTGAACAGGGAATGTCTGCAGGGATTGGCAACAGGTGCATTCATTCCAAAAGGAAAACAGATCGGTGTTTTTGGAGATAAAGAAGAGAACGGCCACTGGCCGCCGCACCTGCATTTCCAACTGATGTTTGATATGGAAGGCTGCTATGGCGATTATCCCGGGGTTGGCCGCTTCTCCGAAAAGGGAAAGCATTTGGTCAATATCCCCGATCCGAATTTGATACTGCGATTTCCTGAAGTACTGTAAATGATGGAGAAGTTTTTTGAAATAATAGCTCAAATAACTAACGTGTCTGCCGAAAGCAGGCAAGCACTTTCCGGCATATCAAAAAAGCTGGAATTGAAAAAGGGACATATCCTGGTGAGGGAAAACACAGTATGTAATTATCTCTATTTTGTTGAAAACGGCCTCACGCGTACTTATTATTACAGTGATGGCAAAGATATTACCGACTGGATCAGCCCCGAAAATTCTTTTGCCTGTTCCGTGGTTAGCTTTATTTCGCGTAAACCCGATAGAAGACAAATTGAGCTGCTCGAAGATTCTGTTTTATGGGCGTTTTATTATGCTGATTTAGAACAGCTCTGCTCTGCGCATCACGATATTGAGCGGATGATGAGGCTTTTGGTGAGCTCGGGATTGGTTCAATTACAGCAACGGTTTGATGAGCTTCATTTTGCCACTGCTTCGCAACGTTACCAAACATTTATGACCAACAATCCATCTCTTATACAAAGGGTACCACTTGGCATCATCGCCTCTTATCTTGGTATAACCCAGGAAACATTAAGCCGCATCCGCTCGCAAATTTAACTTTTTGACATATGTCAAAAGCTCCCGTTCCAGGACAGGCTAACTTTGTAACGTTAAAAATTAAAAATCATGAACACGATACTTTGGGTGGGTCAAGTATTCCTGGCAGTACTTGCCCTGTATTCAGGGTTTTGTAAATCCCTTTTTTCAGAAGAAAAATTAGTACACCAAATGAAGCAAACCGGGGTTGAAGGATTACCTCAGCCACTAATACGGTTTATCGGTATCTGCCAGCTATTGGCCGCCACAGGTTTTATATTGCCTGTCGCATTTAATGTGTTACCCATACTTACCCCGGTTGCCGCTTTTTTATTCGGTATCGATACTACCATGGCTGCAGGCGTTCACATCCAGCGAAAGGAATATAAAACAGCCATCTCCATATTGCTTATTGCATTGTTGGGCTTTTTTATTGCGGCAGGCAGGTTTCATTATTTGAATATTATTTAAAACATGAGCCTGTTTTGAGGTTTCAGTATGTAAGGTAAAAGCGTATATTTAATCTATACAAAATAAACCTTATGACACCAAGAAGCTTTTGGATTATATTGATCAGGATTATCGGTATTTATATCATCTTTCAATCATTATACCTTATTGTCCCTTTTGTAACAGGTGTTTTTTATATCGTCAAGTCCGATACAGAGTCTTCTTTTATGGAATCTGTTTTAGGGCTGATCATCGTAGCAGGACTTTATTTTTTAGTTATCCGGTACTGCATATTCCGCACTGAATCGATCATAGATAAACTACAACTTGATAAAGGCTTCACAGAAGAAAAATTCGGGATCAAAATCCACCGTTCAACTGTTTTAAAAATAGCGATCATAGTAATTGGGGCATCAATGATTATGGATGCCTTGCCTATGTTTTGCAAGTATGTATATACTTACTTTCAATTAAATGGAACCAATAAAAGCTTTACAGATTACCCTGCATCGGGCTGGCTCGTTTTCTATTTTGTAAAATTGTTCATTGGCTTGTTTATGATGACAAGCAGCAGGCTTGTGGTTAATTTTATTGAGCTGAAAAGGAAAGGACCTTTAGCCATTGATGAAACTACTGAGTAAAGATGGATTGAGACCAGAGTACGGCTTAATTTTTATTTACCATCCCTCAACCTGTTTGATACAGGCCGTTAGCTCATCAGCGATTTGCACCTGTTCGTTCATATCCGGGTGGCCACCGCAGCCATTGTGGTATCTTTTGGAGAAAAAGTATTGGTAAATTTTTTTATCCCCGGCGCTATTCATCAAGGCAGTAATGCCGGTTAAGTATTTCTTCAAAACCGTGGTAAGCTCCGCATTAGCCATTGGGCTGGTTAGGCATATAATAGCTGCTTTAGGGTAAACCTTCCGCACACTGCTAATAAACTGAACATAGGCATTGCAAAATTTGGCAGAATCCACTATGCCATCATTCTGGCCGAGGCATATCGTCACTACATCGGGTTGATAGCGGCCAAAGTCCCAGGGTAATTTATTATTACGCAGGTAAACTTTATCCAGCACATCAGGCATCACAATATCCATCTTGCAACAGCTGTGGGTAAGCCCGATACCGGCGACAGCGGTCAATTGCCATTGCGCATCAAGAGCCCGCGAGGTGATGGCGCCATAGCTCCTGTAGGCATTATGCTGATCGTACCATTTCCCCTGGTCACAGGGTATTTCTGCTATATCAATGCCCGAACCTGTGGTAATGGAATCGCCGATATATTCAATTTTCCGTTTGGGTTTTGGCGGAGGGGGTAATAGCTGCGCGCATTTTATCCCGGCAAATTCGAGATAGCCTATGCCTGATTCTGTATCCTTACAAATGGTAATTACATGTTCGCTATCGGTTAGGCCTTGTGCCGCTTTGATGATGTTGACCTTACCTGCCGCATGTATCCTGACAGGAGGCATGCCATCAATGGCGATCTCGATATAGTTATGATTATCGCCGCCCATCACTTCGTCATTAATAATAATATCGCAGCTTGTTCCCCTGAACCTTGCTTTGATATATACACCCGGCGACCAGAAACGGGGTTTCAGCGGATTTGAAAAATCTATCCTCCCAAAATATTGAATGTTAGGATTATTGGCCTTATATAGTTTTAAAGCAGGGTGGTTTTGCTTCGCGATCGTGTGATTAGCTAACAGGAGTAAAAACAAATAAATAAAGCGCCTGGTTATGGTTTTCATCATAGTTGATTGTACCGGTAAAATTATCGGTTTAGTAGCCGGCTTATTAATACTATTATAACAATTAATTTAAAAAGTTACGACGTCACAAAAAAAGGGGTGAAGTAAATTCATCCCTTTTTAATAAAGCTTTTATCAATTTTTAATTGGAAGGCCCGTCATCCGGTGTACCTACAATTTTATAAACCTTGTTGTTATTGGCATCGCGGGCATCCTGGTAGTAATACCCATCCTGCGATACATAATATTTTTCACCGTTAAGTTTTATGGTCCTGCAATCTGCCGGCAATGATTCAACAACGTCGCCAATTTGCGGAGCTTGCTGGGCACCGTCAGTAGCTTCTTGTGTATTCAGTTCACCATCTTTACCTGCTATCTCGTAGCTTACGGTGCCATCATCTTTGGTGATAGGCAGGTAATAAACACCATTCAGCTCATAATATTGCTGACCGTTGATCACAATTGATTGTGCTTTCTCAGGTAAAGTGGTTATTTCAGCACCTATAGGAGGTTCAACCACGGTGTATTCGCTATTGTTATATTGATAGTACAAACCATCACTATAAAAATACTGGTAATCGCCAAAGTAGAAAGGGAAGTATCCATATGGTAAAAAACCGATGCTGAAGCCTAATCTTGGGCCATAATAAGTATTATAGTATCCATGATAGTAATGGTAATAACCACGGCTTCTCCAATAAGATGATCCATAAAAACCACGTCCGCCTACACCTACTGATGCACGGCCACCGGCGCCTATATAACCTCGCCCGCCTACATAACTGCGGTTACCGGAGTTATTATAACCACGGCCACCTACTGGTGCTACACCGATAGCATTGTTTCTTGAACCGCGATAAGGCGATACGCCAACCTGGTTTGGCCTGTTGAATGAGCCACCGTTGATACGTGAAGGAGATACCGCAACACGTGGATTACTAACCCCTACAGAAGGCCTGCTGTAAGAACCTCCATTACTGGAAGGCGGCCTGCTGATGCCTATGGAAGTAGGCCTTGAATTGTTGACGCTGCTGCTTGATGGCCTTGAGACGCTTGGTGCAGGTGCTGATGACCTTGAACCGCCGCTGCTTGGTGCAGGTGCTGATGGCCTTGAGCCGCCGCCTGCGTCTCTATGCTGGGCATCGGCAGAAGAAGCTATAAACAGGCACACTAACCCGTTAAAAGCGATAGAAAGTAAATATTTATATGATCTTTTCATGATACTAAGTATTTCATATTCAGCACAGGCAATAGTTTGGTATGCTGGTTTTATTTATAGACTAACAATTATGTTAATGGTTTAACGTTGCATTAATTATTTTTAAAAAAGTACGCCAATGTTTTCTGAGAAACACCGGCATGGCTAATTGGCAGGCTTTTCCGGCACCTGGTACAGATCACACCGTAAAAGGTAAATGTAGCAAACAAATTATAATACTTGCTAATTAGGCTTAAACGATGATGCCGTTTTTACAAATACTGACGAAAACGACTGATTATTACCAAATACGATAGGAGCTAAATAAATGTTACAAATCTTCGGCAATAAATAAGAAGGGCTGATCGAATTGCAGGCTAAAAAATCCGTCATGAGTCGTTTTAAAATTATGATTTCCCAGCGGCTCCAGCCCGCTTACATGCAGCTCGTGCGGATGGGTCAGCACTTCGAGCGTTTCACCTGCCTGTTTCCATTTACTGAAACCTGAATTAATGGCATAAATTTTCTGGTTGGCATAAAAGATCACCAGGTTGATCTTATCGGTGAAAAACAGGTAATCTTTTAGTTGCAGGTCATCCGTTATAATACTTACGGCCGGATACCCATGCGTAACCAAATATTTTAAAGCAGCCTCGGCCACAGTATCGCTGCCAATGGGCATCAGTTTAATATCCGATTGCGATATTCCCTGCATATCATCAGCAATGATCCAGTCGATCTTGATGCCATTATCACTCAGTATTGACGCTGTATCTTTAGTAGCGATAACCGTTGGGCTCCATTCCAGCAATTGCCCCAGCAGTTCGGCCTGGAAATTATCCAATCCCAGCACCAGCAAGGCAGGCTCCTGTTTTTCGCGTACGATGTGGTGGGAGGACACGGGGTTAGAGATTAGTTAATTAGCGATCAGCGATTAGTTTTATTTTCCAACTGAAAAGTAAGAAAATAGTTTGGTAACTGATTGAATGTTATAGCATTATTCCGGCCTTAATATATCTTCTGATAAAATTCCTTCAACATCCTTCCCGGATCGGGGGATAGATTGATCGCGCCGGATACAGCAATGCCATGTATGCCGGTTTCCAATAAGGGCTCCGCATCATTTAATTGTATACCTCCAACCGCAATAACGGGAATGTCGATCGGGTGTTTTTGCAATTCCCGATAGCCACCAAAACCGAGCAAAGGCTTATTATTAGGCTTGGTATTGGTGTGTGCAAAGGGGCCGTAACCGCAATAATCAACCACGCCGGAGTTTTGTACCCGAAGCAATGCTTCTACATTAGTAGCTGATGCGCCCAGCGTTTTTTCATCGGTGATATGATTACGGATAGCAGCAAAGTCGGCATCAAAATCTTCGATATGTACACCCTGCGCATCTACCCTGTCGAGCAGATGATAATGATTGGTCAGTATCAGCGTAGCGCCCCAATCGTCACAAATTGCAGCAACCCGGTGTATTTCATCTATCAGTTCCTCATCCATTTTTGTTAGGCAACGATATTGCACCCAGTTGGCACCGGCTTCACAGGCGATCCGTGTTTGCTCGATATGGCTGCTGTGTGGCAGGTCTTGGGTGAGGTAGTGGAATTTGGAGATGTATTTTTTCATGGCTGAAATCTAATTTAAATTATCATTTCGAACATAGTGAGAAATCTTATACAACATGCAAAGTATGCGACTCGCTTGTATAAAATTTCTCACTATGTTCGAAATGACATCATTTAAAAAAATCTCTCCTTTGGAGAGGGTTGGGTGAGGTCTAGAAAGAAGCGCTAACCAACAGATCGGTAACGGCTGAATCCAATATGGATTTAACGTGATTGATGGCGGCTTTTGTGGGATTGTGCAATTCCTCTTTGTAAATCACGTGATTAACGCCCAATACCTTTAAAAAGCTATCTATCTTCCGGTTTGGGCTGCTTTTAAAGCAGCATATCTTGATCTTGTTGTAATAAGGGTTGGTGCGGATGCGGCGTAATATTTTTTCCATATCCTCGCTCAGGAAGTCGTAATCAAATACGATCAGGTTGGGGATCATCTCGTAAATACAAGGAAAAACGCGATCAACAGAGGTGATGTGTTTGATCTGTTTGTTACTGGCTAATAAAGTTACCGAAAATATATTGGGGGCAACCAATAATACTCTTTCGGATCTAATATGTATCATGATCTAACGTTTACGGAATGATAAAGATAATATCTATATTTTATATTTTCAAGTGCCTGTTAATCAATTAGTAATATTTTATTTTATTAGCCCTTCTGTAATACACCCCTCCCGACTTCCCTTTTACGGAAGGGGATGATAAAAGGTTACGGTAAAATTTCAAAAATCGCCTGTACCTGGAAACTTAATTTTATCTTCTTGGCATCGATGTCTGATTCGCCTGTACTGGCATCGGCAGCCATTGCTTTATTGGCATACATTGCCCTTGGCGCTGGATAATTGCTGTTATCGTTTTCGGTTATATTGATAGCTCTGCCCAGCTTCTCATCAATACTTTTTAACAGGTAGGTCGCCTTTTCTTTAGCTGCCAGTAGCGACTGTATTTTCAACTCGCGTTTCAATTCCGTCATTTTTGAATAATCATAACTTGCAATATAAGTCGACTGGATGCCTTTTGGATCGATCTTACTCAGGATCTGGTTATACTTGTTTAGATCATGAAAGCGAATACTGTATTGCTTACTTGCTAAAAAATCAGGATTCTTTTTTTTCTGGTAAGTATTGTTCCAGGCTGATACGTTGCTGATGGTAAAATCTTCTTTGGCGATACCGGCTTCATTTACCGCTTTTTCCAGTTGATTTTCCAATTGGTCGATAGTCGTTTTTTTCTTGCCGTCCAAATATTCCTGCAGGGAAATGGAAACATTGATAATATCGGGGGTAACCTCTTTTTCGGCGATACCGGTTACTTCAATTTTACAGCGAAGGTCAACATTTTGAGCGAACGCGCTGTAAGTAAATATGGTTAGCGCGGCAATAATGAATAGTTTTTTCATATTAATATTTGTTGTGTTTGTATATAGACCAATAACGAAGGTAAAGGTTAATTCGCAACAGATTGTTTTTAAATAGACGTCTATTTTGTCGTTGCGGGTATCCATCATAGCGCATAGTCGACTCACCCTGACATCGCTTCGCTTGTCATCCCTCTCTATGGCAAGCCATAAAGAGGGAACATTAAAAAAAATCTTAACCCTCTTTGCGAAGCAGAGAGGGTGGTCGGGCGAAGCCTCGACCGGGTGAGTCGATTATGCGCCATGACAATACAGCTGTTATTTTTAACCCACTTTCATTACATTTGATAAACTTTAAATTATCTATGAAGAATAATATCTCCCTGCTTTTGCTCACAGGGGTTGCCATGCTTGGCGCCTGCAAGCACGAAAGTAAACAGGCACAACCTATCACTGCTGATGAAATTAAAAGCCACATTGCCGTATTGGCTAATGACTCTTTAACGGGGCGTAAGCCATTTACCGAGGGCGAAACCAAAACAATAGCCTATATCTCGCAGCAGTTCAAGAAACTGGGCCTCGAACCCGGCAACGATAGCAGCTATTTCCAGGAGGTGCCAATGGTGGAGATCAAAGGCACACCTTCAGAAACCATGGAGATCAGCGGGGGTAAATCGCCGATCGTATTGCATAGCTCTGCTGATTTTGTGGCTTCCACCCGGCAGGAACTGGATATGGTCGAACTAAAAAATTCTCCCCTCGTATTTGCAGGCTATGGGGTAATTGCTCCCGAATACCACTGGAATGATTATGCCGCGCTGGATGTTAAAGGCAAAACGGTGGTTGTGCTGGTTAACGACCCCGGTTTTAAGGGTGACACGATGACCTACTATGGCCGCTGGACCTACAAATATGAAGAAGCAGCCCGGCAGGGTGCGGCAGGCGTTATCATTGTGCATCAAACACAGGCTGCAAGCTATCCATGGACCGTGGTGAACAATAGTTTTACCGGAGCAAAATTATACCTGCAGCAAAAGGATAAACACCTGAATCGTTGCAAGGTGGAAGGCTGGATAACCGAGGATGCCGCCAAACAATTGCTTGGCAATGCCGGCATTACCGGCGATATGCGCGTCCTTGCCCGTAAAAAGGATTTTAAAGCCGTGCCGCTTAACCTTAATGTTAGCGTCACGATACACAATAAGTTAAAATATTCTACCTCGCATAATGTGATAGCGACCCTGCGGGGAAGTAGCAACCACGGGGAGTACATTATTTATACCGCGCATTGGGATCATTTGGGTGTAGGTAAACCCGATGCCAAAGGGGATAGCATTTATAATGGAGCTGTAGATAATGCCAGCGGCGTGGCTGCGCTGATCAGCATGGCGAAAGCATTTACCGGGACAAAGGAAAAGCCCAAACGCTCTATTGTATTTTTAGCTGTAACGGCAGAAGAACAGGGTCTGCTCGGCTCAGAATATTATGCCACGCATCCTGTTTACCCGCTGAATAAAACCATTGCTAATTTGAATATGGATGCTTTGGGAAGCTACGGCGAAACCAAAGATTTTTCCATAACCGGCATGGGGCAGAACGACCTGGACGATTATGTAAAAAAATATGCTGATGAAAACGGCTGGGAAGTTGTAGGCGACCGTAATCCCGGCTCCGGCAGCTATTACCGCTCAGATCATTTCAACTTTGCCAAAGCCGGGGTACCAGCACTGGATATGAACAACGGGCAAACCAGCCTGGCACATGATGCCGAATGGGGTAAAAAACAGCAAAAAGATTATAACGCAAATCACTACCACCAACCATCAGACAACTATACCCCGGCTATGGATGCCAGCGGCATGGCGCAAACAGCCAATTTACTATTTAACATAGGCTACCAGTTAAGCAATGAGAACAGCTTTCCCGGCTGGAAAAACGGCTCGGAGTTTAAGGCAGTAAGAGATAAATCTTTGGGGCGATAGTTATTATAACAGCAATGAAATATACCTTATCATTAATCTTAATAGTGCTCCTGTTTTATAGTTGTAAGGACACTTTCAGCGATAAAGACAAACGAAATGAAAATTGGGTATGGTGGACAGATGCAAAAACCGGGAAATCGAGTTGGATACCTGTTAATGATGGCAGTATGCCCGTAATGAATGGAAAGTATACCAGTTTTTACTTTAACGGTAACATACGTCACAAAGGCAAATTGATCAATGGGAAAGATAATGATACCGTATTTTGCTATGATATTAACGGCCATCCGGAAGAGTATATAATTGACAAGGAAGATACCATTGAATATTTTTACCACAATGGGCCAATAAAAATGGTTGATGCAGAAGGTACGCTCTCGGCCGAAGGTATTGTAGAAAACCACACTTATAGACCGAAATGGGTGAATTATTATAAAAATGGGAAACCACAGAATTTGCGAAATTTAATCAGGGATACTGGTTGGATAACCTTGTATTATGATAATGGAAAAGTTGAAGACAGTTTTTATTACGAAGGTAAACACGGATTACATATTAAGCATTGGTATATAACCGGGCAGCTGGCGGAGAGTAGTGAGTTTAAAAATGGTAATTATAACGGTGTTCGAAAGGAGTATTATTTTAATGGCAGACTAAAGTATTTGGACTATGTTGTTAACGACAAATTTGAAGGGAAGTCAACGAAATGGTTTGAAGACGGCAAAATAAATGAGGTGAGTAATTACAAAAATGGCGTACTCAATGGGCAACAAGAAGTTTATTATGAAAATGGCCAGCTCCATTGGATAGGGTCTTGCACTGATGGCAAGTTCAATGGTGAGCTAAAAAAATATGATGAAAAGGGTAAACTTATAGCGGACTATATACTTAAAGATGGTATAAGAATTGAGGATAAATCGAATATTGTGCCTAAGTAATTGTAATACTTTGTAGTTCATATAACATTTGGGCTATCGATCTAATAGCTCTAAAACAAAAAAGACAATCTCAGTCAATGAGGTTGTCTTTTTTTATTTGATGGGATAAGGCTCAGGTTAGTTTTATAAAGTACTGCAATAAAAAATTTATCCGCAACCCGTGTTTTCACGGTATTTTCACTTTTTCAAAAAAAGTAAAAAGCCGCTTTAAAGCATACCAGGCGGGTTTTTAAATTTTATGTTAATTAATAATTAAAATTTGTTTGTCGGAGGGATACTTACAGGCGCTAAAATCAATAAGAATTTTGTTGAAGTGTTATATCATACTTTCTTCCCGAAAAGCCCTTTAACTCAAGATAGGGTACTACAAAACTGTTTTTAAACCAAAGCACTGATGAGCCGGCGGCAGCATGCGAGTTCGAGATCTTTTTCTTGGATAAATGATACATTTTGTCACACTGACCGGTAGCAAGGTCAATTACCGAGTAGGTGCCGTTTAAGGTGGTCATCCCTGTTTTATCATTGGATATAATATACAACTTGTTTTTATCATGATAAAAGCCCAATGGCAAATGCCTTTCAGGAACCGTATAGCTGGTAGGTATAATTTGCTGGTATTTTAAATTGAGATCGGTGTCGTAACCATTGATCAGGATATTAAATTCAGATTCCCATGTACCGCTGCTGATAGTCGATGCAGAGGAGGAAGTACTTGTTAAGGATATGATCAAACGGTCACCTATCTCCTTAAACGCCCTTACGCTCAAAGCTTTTATAGGGCCCAGGTCGGGCGAATCCATTTTTTTATTTACCGGGACATAGTTTTTTTTCAGAGCTTTAATATTGTCTTTGGTAAGCAGTTCATTTACATATTGCTTTTTTCCGGTACTGAAATCAATTTTGCCTATTCCCAATTCCATGTCCTTGTTGCCGTTTTTAAACACCAACGAATAATACAATACATTGCTATTGGTTTTAGATGCTATGATGGGGATATCGTTATCAAAATTATCCAGCAGATCATCATCCAGCATTATACTGGCTGATATTTTATTGGAGGGTTTATCTTTACCGGCATCGTATTTTACCATATTCATGTTGCCGTTTTCATACCAGTTCATAAAAAGGTCACCTTTATTGTTGCTGGTGAGGCCCAGGAAAAACCCTTCGGTTGTAACCGGTTTTATTTTGGTAATGGGTTCCAGTTTCTCGTTAAAATCGATCACGTCAAGCCCCTTTGTCTGGTGGAACTGCTTAGTATATGACTTCATGGATATTAAACCAAATACACTCGGCGCGGCAACATGCAGCCTTCTTTCAAAGCCGCTTTGCCTTACCGCGAATTTAAATACCTGGCCATCTTCGCTTGTGTACACATACGGGAATGCCATGTATTCTTGCGGGCCATCAAAAATTACTTTATCGATCAATACTTTCCCGTTTGCCGGGTCAAGCAGGTAGCCTTTATAGGTATTGTTGGTTTTTTTGGTGTTGCTGAATTCCGTAGCGACCACCACCAGTACCTTATCTTTAAATTTAGAGATGCTAAGAGCATGTCCTTTAAGCGATGTTCTCCACATACTTTGCATATTCTCATTAACCGCGATGATATCACAATTCTCATTGTCCGGGCTGAACTGCATAATATTCACATGATCGCTAAATACCAGGCTTTCGGGTATGGTATGTGTGCCTTCGTAAAAATCTTTTACCAGTGGAGGGGCTTCATCCTGGGCGCTGGCAATAAAAGGCAATAGGGCAAATAAGCAGATCAATAGCTTTTTTTTCATGACAAGGTTTTAACGGTCTAATATATCACTTCAAACGATAATTAATATTAATAGGTTGTTAAATAAAAACAAAAGCCGCTCAGAAAGCGGCTCAATATCATTACACATTTGAAGTCTGCACATTAAATTACTCCTCCACCACCTCACTATGTGGTGCACTAACTTCGGGCGTTTGATGCTTGAAATAGTGCTTCTGGTAGATCAATATCAAAATTACACCTACAGATATAGCCGAATCGGCCAGGTTAAAGACCGGACGGAAAAACTCGAATCCCTCGCCGCCCCAAAAGGGGAACCATGACGGAAAACTGCCCTTTATCAGCGGGAAATAAAACATATCCACCACGCGGCCATGAAAAAGGGGCGCGTAATGATAGATCACCCCGTAAAAAGTGGAATCAATGATATTGCCCAAAGCGCCCGCAAATATCAGTGCCACATTTAGGATGAGGCCGCGGTGATATTTATGTTTGATGAGGTAGATCAATCCATACCCGATAGCTAATACAGCGCCGATACGGAACAAAGTTAAAGCCAGTTTACCCAGCGTGCCACCAAATTCCATCCCAAAGGCCATCCCGTTATTTTCGGTAAAGTGTATCATTCCCCTGTTGCCCAGAATGTGTATCTCCTGCTGCAAGGACATATGTCCTTTTACCCAGGTCTTTATGATCTGGTCGGCAAGTATGATAAAAGCGGCAACAAGAAAGGGTTTGGTATAAGCAGCCTTCATTAATATTGCTTCAGTTTCGCTTCCATGCTTAATGTAGTGTGGGGCACTGCGCGTAAGCGTTCCTTTTGTATCAGTTTACCGGTTTCGCGGCAAACGCCATAGGTTTTATTTTCAATGCGTACCAGGGCCGCTTCCAACTGCTCAATAAACTTTTTTTGGCGGGCAGCCAACTGGTTGATGGATTCTTTTTCAAGCGTAGCTGATCCGTCTTCCAAAGTTTTGTAGGTGCCGGCAGTATCATCGGTGCCATTAGCATTAGGTGTGCTTAATGACGATGCCAGTGAGTTTAACTCTTCTTTCGCGCTCCGCAACTTATCCAATAATAACTCTTTAAACTCCTGCAGTTCTGCGTCAGAGTACCTGGTTTTTTCGTTTTCTACTTTCATTTATATTTTAGTTATAAAAATCAATAATTCGTGTCCATCAATCTCCACTATATCACTCTCAATCAATTGGGTATCAAGAACAATGCTCTCAGCCAAAATTTCGGCGCAAATATAAGATAAATTATTTTTTATCGCTTCTATAATAACAGATGCGTCAGTACGATAGCGAACGTTTATCTTATCGGTAACTTCAAATCCCTTTTCCTTGCGCAGATTCTGTACCCTGTTGATAAAATTACGGGATATCCCCTCCTGTTCCAATTCACTGGTGATGTTAACATCTAAAGCAACAGTTAGTTTTCCCAAATTTGCAACCTGCCATCCCGGTATATCTTCCGCGATGATCTCCACATCACTCAATTCAATTTCGAATTTGGAATTCCCAATTTCGAATGTAGTGGTGCCTGTTTCTTCAAACTTGTTTAACGCAGCCGCATCCATATTAGTTATGGCTTCGGCAACGGCTTTCATATCCTTACCCACTTTTGGGCCCAGGGCCTTAAAGTTTGGTTTTACTTTCTTTTTGATAAAACCGGATGCATCGGTAATGTACTCAATATCTTTGATATTGGTTTCGGAAAGTATAAGATCCTTTACCCGTTCAACCTGTTGCTTAAAATGTTTGTTCAGTATCGGCAATAATATCCTGCTCAAAGGCTGTCGCACATTAATACCCACTTTTTTGCGCAGAGATAATACAAGAGAACATATATCTTGCGCCAATTTCATGCTCTCCTCGAGTGATTTATTTATCAGGTTAACCTGGTATACCGGAAAATCAGCCAAATGCACCGACTCAAAACTTTCCTTTTTAGTTGCCTTGTTCAGATCGGTATATAAACGATCAGCAAAGAATGGCGCGATAGGTGCAATTAGTTTGGATATGGTTACCAAACAGGTGTAAAGCGTTTGATAGGCCGATAGCTTATCATCCGAATTATCTGATCTCCAGAAACGGCGGCGGCTTAAGCGCACATACCAGTTGCTTAAATGCGCGTCCACAAAATCCTGTATGGCGCGGGCCGCTTTGGTCGGCTCAAAATCAGCATAGAAAGCATCAACTTCCTTGCTTAATGTATTTAATAAGGAGATGATCCACTGGTCTATCTCGGGCCGGGTTTTAATATCTATTTCGGCCTCGCTGTAATTGAACTTATCAATATTGGCATACAGCGCGAAGAAGGAATAAGTATTGTATAAGGTGCCGAAGAATTTACGGCGCACCTCATCAATACCATCCATATCAAATTTCAGGTTATCCCAGGGCGATGCATTGCTGATCATATACCAGCGGGCAGCATCGGCGCCGTATTGCTCAATGGTGGAGAACGGATCAGCGGCATTGCCCAAACGCTTGGACATTTTGTTGCCGTTTTTATCCAGTACCAAACCATTTGATACCACATTTTTAAAGGCCACGCCTTTATTGCCCACCTGTTTGTTAACCGCTTTGATCTCATCGCTGGTCTCGCTTAGCATAACGGCTATGGCATGCAGGGTAAAGAACCAGCCACGGGTTTGGTCAACACCCTCGGCGATAAAATCTGCCGGGTAGGAGTTGGCGAATTGCTCTTTATTTTCAAATGGGAAATGCCATTGTGCATACGGCATGGCGCCACTGTCAAACCAAACATCGATCAGGTCAAGCTCACGAACCATTCGGTTGCCTTTAGCTGATGTCAATATCACATCATCCACAAAAGGACGGTGCATGTCGGTCAGCTTAAAACCTTTTGGCATAAAGCCCGCCGCAATAGATTTCTCAATCTCTTGCTCCATTTCAGCTATCGAGCCAATACATTTTTCTTCGGAGCCATTTTCCTCGCGCCAGATAGGCAGTGGGGTACCCCAATAGCGTGAGCGGGATAAATTCCAATCCACCAAATTTTCCAACCAGTTGCCAAAGCGGCCCGTGCCGGTTGATTCGGGTTTCCAGTTGATGGTTTTGTTCAGCGCTACCAGCTTATCCTTTACCGCTGTGGTACGGATAAACCAGCTATCCAGCGGATAGTATAATATCGGCTCATCTGTGCGCCACGAGTGCGGGTAGCTGTGCTCGTATTTTTTCACGTCGAACGCCTTGTTATCTTCTTTCAGCTTGATGGAGATCAGTACATCGGTTGGTTTAAAACCGGGCACTTCGCGTTCTTCTTTGCTGTAATATTCTTCTTTAACATAGCGGCCGGCGTAGTCGGTCACTTCATCCACAAAACGGCCCTGCTTGTTTACCAGTGGTACTTCTTTGCCGGTTTCATCCAACACCATTACCGATGGCACACCATTCTCCTTACAGGCCCGGAAGTCATCCGCGCCAAAAACAGAAGCGGTGTGTACGATGCCTGTACCATCCGCGGTAGTAACAAAGTCAGCCGGGATAACACGGAACGCATTTTTCTCCAGATCGGCATTGGTTACGTAGGGCATTAGTTGATGATAACGCAAACCTAACAGGTCGGTACCTTTAAAACGGGCTTTTACAACCCAGGGAATAACTTTATCGCCCTCTTTATAGTCTTCAAAAGAAGCATTTTCGCCTTCAGACTTAAAATATTTACTCACCAACTCCTTCGCCAAAACAACGCTTACAGGCTGAAAAGTATACGGATTAAAGGTGCTGATTTTAACATAGTCGATATTTTCTCCAACAGCTAATGCGCAGTTTGATGGCAATGTCCATGGGGTGGTGGTCCAGGCCAGTATTACCGTATCCTCATCAGCGTTTTCAAACAAGGTTTTGATGAAAGGGTGTTGCTGATCCGCTTTTAAATGGAACTGCGCTACTACCGTGGTATCCTTCACCATCTTATAAGTACCCGGCTGGTTCAGCTCATGGGAACTCAAACCGGTACCCGATTTTGGCGAATAAGGCTGTACGGTGTAGCCCTTATACAGCATGTCTTTATTATAAAGCTCCTTCAGTATCCACCAAAGGGTTTCAATGTATTCGTTTTTGTAAGTGATGTAAGGATCTTCCAGGTCGACCCAATAACCCATTTTTTCGGTCAGGTCGTTCCAAACATCGGTATATTTCATCACCTCCTTGCGGCAGGCTTCGTTATAATCTTCTATGGAGATCTTTTTGCCGATATCATCCTTGGTGATGCCCAATGATTTTTCAACACCCAACTCAATAGGCAGGCCATGGGTATCCCAGCCGCCTTTACGCTTAACCTGGTAGCCCTTTAAAGTTTTGTAACGGCAAAAAATATCCTTAATGGAACGGGCCATTACGTGGTGAATACCCGGCATACCATTGGCCGACGGAGGTCCCTCGTAAAAAGTATAGGGATTATTCTCCGGGCGGCTTGTTATGCTTTTTTCAAAGATGTTGTTCTGCTTCCAGAACTCCAGTACATCCTTACCAATTTGCGATAAATTTAACTGTTTATATTCTTTGTACATCAATATGTTCTGCCTCAAATTTTAGAGGTTGCAAAAATACGGAATTTTGATCGAAAAAAATTATATTGCCCCGATGAAAAGTAAAGTAAAGCGCATCACTTTATTGCTGATAATTGCCGTGATCCTGTTTTCGGCTTCTATGGCCATGCCTATTTTTCATGATTCCAAGTGGCGGGAGTGGATGCAGGGTGCATCACTGGGGCTGATGTTTGCCAGTATCATTATTATTATAAGCACTGTGGTTGAATATCTTAAAGTGAACAAACCAGGTAAATGATCCAGAATTTATAACATGAAAAATAGTTTAATAAGATCCATCCTGTTTATCTCATTGGGAATAGCCCTTTTTACCTTAAGTATGGTTACCAAAAACACATTCACAGAAAAGTGGAGCAGCTTTGCACTGGGCCTGTCGTTCCCATTATTTGTAGCGGGCATTATTGCCCTTGCATTTCATATCAATCAGTTGAGGCAGCAAAATTAGCAATGAATAATTTTCGTTATCCCATCGCTTTATTCGCGGCAAGCTTTATCATGGTTTTTGTGGGTTTGCTGTTTAAAGTTCAGCATTGGCCCGGCGCACAATTGATAACCGGCAGTATGCTGATGGCACAAGCCATATCTATTGTGTGGCTCATCGTGATCATTATAAAATCTAAGAGAAACTAAACCTTTATGAACGGGATTTGTGCCAATTGCGGAACCGGTATCAACGGAAAATATTGCTATGCATGCGGGCAAAAGGCCCATATTGGTCGCCTGTCCATGCACGAAATTTTTCATGAAATATGGCATGGCCTCACCCATACCGACAAGGGCATTTTAAAACTCATCAAAGACCTGTTTCTGCATCCTAAAAGGGTTTATGAAAATTATTTTAATGGGCAACGGAAAAATTATTTCAGCCCGGCATTGTTCTTTTTGGTTACCGCAGGTATACTGGTTTATTTATATGGGTTTGTGTTTGATTACCAGGATAAAATATACCATACCCATAATGAGTTTGGGCGCGAATTGCACCATCTGATCAAATACAAAGCTTTGATGCTGCTGCCCGTGGAGGCCCTGCTTACCTGGCTGCTTTTCCGTAAAAGATTCAACCTGGCCGAGATCATTACTTTCTGGCTGTTCTGTTTGGGGTTTGTTTACACGGTGAACATTATCCTGATACCACTTTATTTCCCGCTGATAGCCCATAAAAGTATGATCGATTCTATCATCAACATACTAAGCTACCTCATCATATTCTGGCATGGCGGCATGGCATTGGCCAACAAGAAATTACTCAGCATCATCGCATTTTTCATTTTATTGAATGTAATTTTTGTGATGGATGCCGCCCTGCAATTGTACATGGTTTTCGGTAACGATTTATTTGCTGCTGATAATTATACAGGAGTAAACAATTTATGGGACCTGGTAAAAGCGGCTTATAGTTTTTAGAAGGTTTATAGATTTTGTCAATCTTATCTACATGATCCCCCTGCTTGCTCCGCCATCTATCTGTATGGTTGTTCCGCTGATATAGGCAGCCTGCTCCGATGCGAGGAAGGCAACCAAAGCACCCAGTTCCTCAGGTTTGCCTATGCGGCCCGCGGGGATAGATTTTGCACGGTCTTTCATCGCTTGTTCAATATCCACATCTGCCGGAAGGACTTCTTTAACACGGTCGGTCAGAATCAAGCCAGGCGCTATATTGTTTACCGTGATCTGGTATTGCCCCAATTCATCAGCCATCAGTTTGGCCATACCAACCACACCCATGCGCATAGCAGTTGAAAGCACGGCATTATTCAAAACCGACTTCACCGAGCCGCTGATGATATTGATGATGCGGCCGCCACCGGCCTTTTTCATATGGGGCAATACTTCCCGTCCCGTCCTCGCAAAACCAAGCAAGGTGAGTTCGAAAGCCTTTTGCCAGGCATCGTCGTTAAAAGTTTCGAAATGGGCAAAAGGGGGCCCGCCGCCATTGTTCACCAGGATATCTATCCGGCCGAAAGTCTCCGCGACTTTTTTAATAAGGGCCGTCATCTGCTCGCCGTCAGATACATCAGCCGCTATCGCGAGCACCCGGTTACCGGTTATCCCGCTAATTTCAGCAGCTGTTTTATTCAATTCCTCCTGGTTGCGCGAGCTGATAACTACAACTGCGCCTTCGGCAGACAATGCCAAAGCAGAGGCCCTGCCTAATCCTTTGCTGGCAGCTAATACAATGGCTACTTTATCTTTTAGTTTGAGATCCATTTGAGTAAATGTTTAGTGAGGTGAATGTAAAGATCATTTATTTAAATAATATTGACGGATTGTCATTTCGCAATTGGTTTTAGAGCGCTGTCATCCTGAGCCTGTCGAAGGACGCGCAGTAAGGCCTGCCCGCTATGCTTCGAGAGCCTCAGCATGACACCCATTTTTTAGGATTTTTAAATTAAGTTTGTGCTAATGAGAAAATTTATCCGCGGCTTTGGTTATGCTTTTAATGGGTTGTTGCATGCCTGCAAAACGCAACTCAATTTTTGGGTACATTTGGTCTGCGCGTTCATCGTGGTATTGCTGGGGTATATGCTTCACCTGTCGACTGCCGAATGGCTTTGGATAGCATTAGCTATTGGGTTGGTTTTGGTAGCAGAGCTGCTCAATACGGCTATCGAGTTGCTGGTCGACCTGGTATCACCCGAATACAATAAAAAAGCCGGGCTAATCAAAGATATGTGCGCGGCATCTGTGCTGGTTACCGCGATCACTGCCCTGTTTATCGGCCTCATTATTTTTGTGCCCAAATTGTTAGTCCTCATTCATCATGCTGCATAAAACCCGGGGCATCGTTTTTAAAACTACCGACTACGGTGAAAGCAGCGTGATCGTGCAGGTTTTTACCGAAAAATTCGGGCTGCAATCCTATATTATCAACGCGGTAAAGAAGCCCCGCGCCAAAATAAGCCGCAATATGCTGCAACCCCTGCATTTGCTGGATATGGTGGTTTATCACAAAAATACAGGGCAGGTGCAGCGCGTGGCCGAATTGAAGAATTCGCCGGTATTGCAAACCATCCCTTATGACGTGGTCAAAAGCAGCATCGCTATGTTTTTGAACGAGGTATTGTACAAGGCGGTAAGGCAGCAGTCGGCTGACGAAAATCTGTTTGATTTTGTATTTAATGCGATAGAGTGGCTCGATCACCAATCGGAAGGACTTGCCAATTTTCATTTGCTTTTTCTGACACAGATCACCCGTTACCTTGGCTTTTACCCCGACCTTTTCCAGGCAGATTATTTCGATATGAAGAACGGCGTTTTCAGCAAGTACAAGCCGGAGGGTTTCTCTTACCTCTCGCCACCGCATACCCAAAACTTTTATAACCTTTTGCAATGCAGTTTTGAGAACATGCATCTACTGCGATTGAGTAATGATGAACGCCGCTATCTTATCCAAAAAATATTAGAATATTATACCTTGCATATTGAAGGGTTTGGCAATATACGTTCGCACGAAGTGTTGGAAGAGGTACTGGGTTGATAGTCAACTATCCGCCATTCGACTCACCCGGTCGTCGCTACGCTTGACCACCCACTCTACCGCAAGCGGTAAAGAGGGTTTGTTTTTTTCACTTCGATTTTCAACTCCCCTCTTTACGAAGTAGAGAGGGGTTGGGGGTGAGTTAACTCTACGCCATTCTATTCACCCGGTCGTTGCTTCGCTCGACCACCCACTCTACCGCAAGCGGTAAAGAGGGTTTCTTTTTAACTCCCACTCTCTACTTGTAGAGAGTGGGCAGGGGGGTGAGTTAACTATTCTGCCCTAATACTTCTTTTTTAATAAACTCAATGTTCGAATCAGGAAGGGTATTGCCTGATAGCTGGGTAATGGTGCCGTCCCAATGGATTTCAAGCTCAGCGGAGATATTATTATCAATGTTTACGATCAATTTATCTCCGTCTTTTTCTACACGGCAGGCTAGTTCGCGCCCACCATATTGCATGGTAAACTGGTGTACGCCTTCGCTTCCTGGGGCTTTTTTATCTTCTGTATTGGTCATGACGATCATATTTATTTAAGGATAACACCATATATTGCAGGATGTTTGTATAGAAAGTTTTCTTATTGTAAATATTTAATAATTATTATTACTTGGTAAATAAATATTATTATTGAAAATAATTAAAAAACCAACAAGCACTCCTGTTGTTAACCTAATATGAATCACAATGTATTTCTATTAGCGACCGATCCGAATAATCCATGCAGAGACGTAATACACTCCAGGGATACTGATTTGAAGGTTAGGGTATTTTGCCTTGATAAGGAAACTTTTCATCCCGATTCAAACGAACTCCAATTATATGGCTATGGAAATGGCTCATTGTTTGCGTTCGAAACCATGGGTATTGAATCAGATGATGCCCTTGATATTGTGGAAGCCATACAGTGGTATGCTGATTATATAGAGTTCCCGGAAATGGAAATATTGCCTGAAGACCCACGTTTAGGTAAAACCATAGCTTTATAGTTTCTTACAGCTCCCGCATATTTTATTAATATTATTCTGGCTACTTAGCTAAAATCCCTTTTTCTGCATTATTTTATTGATTTTTACATTCGACCATGAATGAGCTGAAAACAGAATTGTATAACCTTTGCGTTTGCTATGTGCAGGAACGGATTGATACCGCCATGCAGGCTATTAAAGCCACCCAGCAAGCAGCCAATGAGGAAACCAAAAGTAGTGCAGGCGATAAATATGAAACCGGCCGGGCCATGATGCAGCAGGATGCTGACCGCAACCAGGCCCAGTTAAATGAGGCTAATAAATTAATGGCTATCTTAAATCGCATCACCAGTAATACCACTTTTAAAACTGCGGAGGCCGGTAGTTTAGTGATCACAAACAATGGTAATTTTTATATCGCCATCAGCGCCGGGACATTGGTTGTAAATGGAGAATCTTTTTTCGCTGTTTCCGCGGCCTCGCCTATCGGGTTGAAATTAAAAGGGCAAGCAGTTGGTGGTGAGTTTGACCTGAACGGCAAGAACTATCTTATCAAGAACATACTTTAAAGGCTTAATAAGCTTTCATGTACTTTTTAAATTCACGTTGTATTTGTTCGGCTTTCATCAGGAGTGCAGCATCTTTTATACAAAGCGTCAGATCAATCGGCCGACCCATCAAATGCTCTTTATACACCTCGTTAAATGGAAAATATTGCAGCATGAACCCCCAGGTTTTGGTTAAGAAGGAAAATATCTGCTGGTCGTTTTTTTGCAGTACCGAGTAATTGATCACGGCATAATCATCAGGGTGCAGGCCTTTCAACAAATTTAAAATATGTTCATTGTATTCTATCCATACTTTTAAAAAATGCCCGGCATTTTGTTGGTAAAACTTGCTTTGCTTCCGGTCTCTCCTGAAATATTTCCACAGCAGCCTCTTAAATAATTTTCTGCGCAGCTGTATTTTTTCAACTTCGGCAAAATCCCTCTTTAGCAATGATGTAGTAACAGAGGGGTAGTCCCTTAATATTACCAGGTATTTGGAACCCGGGATCAACTCCTGGTAAATATCCAGGAACAAACAGGTCCGGGGTTCTTTCCAGCCCCATTGCTTATAACGCTGATCTTTAATATCGATCACGCTTTTCAGCTTCGCCAACTGGTAAACAGAAATATCCAGTTCCTTGTGGTGGATCAGCCCGGCTAAATTCACGTTATTGCTGGCTAAAATCTCCTCATGTATCTTTAAAAACTCAACATCTTCAAAATGCCCTTCTATATTGCTTGGCTGGGCCTCTACCAGGCATTCGCCCACCTGTAGCCCGCAACGATATAACCAATTGGTGATTAAAGAAGTGCCCGAACGGTGCATCCCTACGACTATAAGCGTCTTCGATTGCATATCAAATAAAATTAGATCGGGGTATTAAAAATTAAGGGATCGGCTTGATATCGGGCAATTAATAGCCATTAGAAATATTTGCGTAATTACTTAATACATATTTCTCCCGGTTGATATTATTCATAGTGTACGAGCAGATCTCGGTTGTGCTTTTACGGATATCCAATGCATTG
This sequence comes from Mucilaginibacter sp., assembly GCA_035489035.1. GTDB lineage: Bacteria > Bacteroidota > Bacteroidia > Sphingobacteriales > Sphingobacteriaceae > Mucilaginibacter. The sequence goes on along the minus strand of DATHKT010000031.1, from coordinate 11,644 downwards.
GTATTGATATAAAGGTCAGGGGAAACGGGAACCTGGAAAGGGTCATTAATACCCGTTAGGTTAGTGATCTTATCGGGATGCCCGTCTGGCAATAAAGCCTTTTTATACAATCCTTTGGTATCTCTTTTTATCAGGACATCTATAGCGCAATCAATATGGATGATCTTAACATTTTTATAGTTGGCAACCAGTTCCTTACGGATCTGATCATAAGGATTTATAGCGCTTATGATGGTAATGATATTATGCGATGAGAATTTATCGGCAATGAGTCCTAATCGCCGGATATTTTCGAAACGGTCCTCTTTTGAAAAGCCAAGGTCCTTAAAAAATTTCTGGCGGTATTCATCGGCGTCAATTATTTCAACAGGAATTTCATCATCCAACAGCCTTTTCTTAACACTCTTGGCTAATGTCGATTTTCCGGCGCCAGATAATCCACAAAAAAGTAATATCATAGTTTAATAGTTAATGGTTTTCATAGGCAATTGTACACCGCTTAGATGATTAGCATACAATCGCAACACTCGTAAAACGTATAGGTTTACAAATATTACGTAAGTATCGATAGAAAGGTGGTTTGTATCGATTAATTTACATGTCCGACACTTAATTGTTACAAAACCACGTACTTACGGGGTTAAACTAAACAAAAATCCGGCCATAAAGGCAGAGCCGGATAGTAAAATTCAAAGCTTTTAACATAAGAAAAACCCGTAGTATTACGCAGCAAATACCGTGTAATCACTGATTGATAAGTAGTTACGCATCGCTATTTTTGGTTAAACGCTTAGGTATGAAGAAAATTCTATTTATAGACGATAGTCCGCTGGACCATTTTATCCTGAAAAGGATATTAACTAAATATAAATTGCCCTACGAAGTTACCTGTACAGATAACGGCCAGGAAGTGATCGGATTTTTAGAACGGCACAGAACAGATAAAAACAGTTTGCCGGATATTATTTTACTGGACATTTATATGCCGCGACTTAATGGCTGGGCCTTCCTGGATAAAATGCAGCTTTTGTATCCAAAAATGGCAAAGCAGGCCAGGATATATATTTTGTCCTCTTCCATTAACCCTACAGATATCCAGCATGCAAAGCAATATCCATTTGTAAGCGCATTCATATTTAAGCCCATTACAAAGGAAGTGCTTGAAAAGCTGATCAACGTGGAAGTAAGTGACTTTATAGATTAAACTGCCCATTTTTTAGGGTGTAGCGTAGCGCAACAGGTGCTACACCCTGCTACACCGAATCGCTACACCACAATAGTTAAAATTTAAATAAAAACAACTCCCCAACCCGTTTGTCTGTGTCCCCACAGACAACTACAGATAGGCGAGGATTTGGGAGTGAGACTACTGACAAAACAGCGTTACTAACGTACTCAGATAAGTTAGTCATAATTGACAATATCGTACTGAATTCATAAATTCGCCATTAATTAAACCTTATTTATGAATAGAATACTCGCTATTATCTTAGTTTTGGTTGCGATAACCGCATGCTCCAAGAAAAACGCCCCTGATCCAGACAAACCGATAAACAAGACAGACATTACAGGTAAATGGACTGCGGCGGCAGATACGCTTTACCGGTATAAGAATAATGTGATATGGGAAACCGATGTTTTTACCGGATCGACCAATGAGGATGTCAACTATGAATTTAAGGCAGATGGGACAAATATTTTAACCAGTCAATCTGATAATTCTATCGTTGAAACCGATACTTACAAGATAAACGCTAACGTAATTACCTTTTACCATCCTGCCCAGGTCAGAATGGGGCTCCCAATAGATGCTTATTCACAGGATGCCACGATTAAAAAACACACGGCGAATAGTTTAGTGATCGCGTATGATGATACCAACGCGCCTAATAGGGATTATGAAATAGTTTATCTTACCAAGTAAGGTATAAACGCCAGAGTGCAGTGAAAGACGGTGTTCTTGTTTGGCCAATTCAAGTGTTAATACTTGAATGATAGTTATTTTCAGCGTACACGTTGGATGTATCCTTAGCGTGAACGCTGAAATTATAAGGTGTTCAAGCTAAGGATGTTTGGACAGACGGGTGCCCGAAGAGAGACTCGAACTCTCAAGAGACAATTTCATTAGCAAGTACGAGTTCGAATCTCGTACAGGGTTAAAAATAAATATCAGTGTTGCCCCCTCGCTGTCCGAAGTTTATAATTTCGGACGACTATGCCCGTAGTCTATGATTACAATTATTTTTTTATTTCGTAGCATAGCTCCACCATGCCGCTTTTGTAGGCGGTCACTTTTTTTAGGTGTAATGCTTGTTCTTGTCCTGATTGATCAAAAAACGGTGTTCCATCACCCAGGATAATAGGCAGAATTGACTGTCTTATTTCGTCCGCTAAGCCTAAACGAATAAAATCTTTAGCAAGTTTGGGCCCGCCTACCAGCCAAACATTCTTGTAGTTTGGTTTTAGCCGTTCATTCACCAATTTGTCCAGATCGCCCGAGTAAATTTCAATGTTTTGTCTGTCAACCGGCAGTTTTCTATTGGTTAATACAATAGTCGGCACGTCTCCATAAGCCCACCCACATGATTTTGAAAGTTCCAAAGCGTGTTCATAGGTCCGGGAACCCATTATATAACAGTCTATCATTTTTAAGAATTCCGCCGCATCCTGCTCAGTAACACTAACTCTTTTTTTATAGTTGTCGGATGTCTCAAACCACGAAACGCTATTGTCTTTTTTGGCAATATAATCGTCAAGACTTGAAACCATGTGTATGGTTATTTTAAATGTGCCTGTCGCCATTTGTCCTTTAACAGAGTAGAGTGTATATGAAAAACATACTTTAAAGCTAAAGTATTTAAATGAAAAAGCCTCACATTTCCCTTCGCATGTTCAAGTGTCAACACTTGAATAATAGCTGTTTCCGGCGTCCACGCTGAATGAATCCTTAAGCGTGGATGCTTAAATTATAGGTGTTCAAGCGAAGGACGCTTGGACAGGCGGGGGGATGTTATTTTTTTATCTCACAGCACAACTCCACCATCCCGCTTTTGTAAGCGGTCACATTTTTTAGGTGTAATGCTTGTTCCTGTCCGATCTGATCAAAAAACGGTGTTCCGTCACCGAGGATAATAGGCAGAATTGACTGCCTTATTTCGTCCGCTAAGCCTAAGCGAATGAAATCTTTAGCAAGTTTGGGCCCGCCTACCAGCCAAACATTTTGGTAGTTTGGTTTTAGCCGTTCATTCACCAGGTTGTGCAGGTTGCCCGAGTAAAATTCAATGTTCTGCCTGTCAATCGGTAGTTTTCTGTGCGTTAATACAATGGTCGGCACGTCCCCGTATGCCCAGCCATAAGATTTTGAAAGTTCCAAAGCGTGTTCATAGGTACGGGAACCCATTATATAGCAGTCTATCGTTTTAAGAAATTCCGCGGCATCATGCTCGGTGACACTAACTCCTTTTTCGTAGTTGTCGGATGTCTCAAACCACGAAACGCTGTTGTCCTTTTTGGCAATATAACCATCAAGACTTGAAACTAGGTGTATGGTTATTTTAAATGTGTCGGTTGCCATTTGTCCTTTTTAACAGCGTATAAATATGTATATGATATACGTATTTTAAAACTAAAGTATTTAAATGAAAAAGCCTCCATACGGATTAAGTGATTTTATCTGAGGCTTTGGTGTATCAATACACTTCACAAAGCCCCTTTTTGCTATTAAAATGCTATTATTTAAAAAATGTCAATTATTTTTTGGGTAATCGAGCAGACATCCTATATTTGCAGTCCCAAAACGAAGGGAGTTTAGCTCAGCTGGTTCAGAGCATCTGCCTTACAAGCAGAGGGTCACTGGTTCGAACCCAGTAACTCCCACTAAAGCTTCACAGAAATGTGAGGCTTTTTTTATTCCCTGTATTTGACCTATACGCCTCAATTCCCTCCGCTATACCTCTTCCCTTTCAAGACGATCTGCAATTCCGCCGGTAAAGCAGTAAGGAACTTATATCCTGTAGCCTTTTCAATATCGCTAACGGTGCATATATAATTCATCCAGTTTGGCGAAATGGAATTATCATTCGGGGTGTTAATAGCAATGATCCGGGTATCGGCGTCTATACGTTGCAGGTCATCATCGCCGTTCGGGATGATCAGCACGATCTTCCAGATATTGGCAGGCACCTGGATATGCCCTTTGGCAATCGAAGTGCGGTAACCCAGCCTGCCGGTGCCCCCGCTGCCATAGCTGCCCATGATCACGTATGCCTCGTTCCCTTTTTTAACCTGCTGCCGGCAATAGCTTTCCAGATGCTCCCAGGTGTGTTGGTTGTTATTGGGTGCCTGTGGGATAATATTATCCGTCAGGAAGGTTGCCGAATTAGCTTCCGGGCTGCTGGTTCGGTCGCCGCTGGGGCAGTTGTGTCCTTTATCGAAACCCGAACCCTTGTAGCTCGAATTGCTGGCCTCGTACCATTTTTTGGGCAGGCTTACGGAGTCGGGCCTGAAGTTATTTAGCCTATCAGTAGTTCCCAAATCGATTGAGCTGATATGCCAGCTTACCCAATTGGGTTCCACCTTAGTCCGGTTGTAGCTCTCCGTATAATATTTTTGATCGATCAGGTAATTGTCGGCATCCGTTATATTGGTTGTGGCATTGCTGGGGTTGCCCAAAAGCAGGTTACTGTCATCGGTAGGCTGGCGGGTATGCGTTTTAGGCTGCTGGCAGGAGTTGAATAGGATTAGTATAAAAGCAATCGGAACGAGTAGGGCTTTGTATTTCATTTGATCGGGCGTGCCACAAAACTAATGGATTTATCCGTTATCGGTCAGCCCGAAAAAATCTAATAAATAAAAAAATTTTAACATAATACTTGTAACGTACGTTTTTAATACATACCTTTGGTTTATGATGTTAGGGAAAAAAGATTTAGTGAAAGAAACAGCGCCTACCAAAACGGAAATGGACGTATTACAGATACTTTGGCAGTATGGCCCGTCGACCGTTCGTTTTGTGCATGATAAGCTGAACGAGCAGAAAAATATCGTACAATACACCTCAACTTTAAAACTGATGCAGGTGATGAAAGAAAAGGGCATGCTCGACCGGGACGAAACTAACATGAAGCACATTTACGGCGCGGCAGTAGCCGAGGCGAAGGTAAAGGGTAACCTGTTGGGCCGTTTTGTTGATTCGATGTATAATGGCTCGGCCAGCAGTTTGATGCTTGCCCTGCTTGACAATGATAAAACCTCAGAAGAAGAATTAAAGAAGATAAAAGAACTGTTAAACAAATTGGATAAAGACAAATAATTTGATGGTACACTTAACTTTGATAGGCACAACAATGGACAAACTCATCCCCGCATTTAGCTGGATGCTGATCCATTCGTTATGGCAGGGGCTGCTATTGAGCATTATTGCCGGCGCCGTGTTGATGCTTACCAAAAAGTCGAGTGCCGCGTACCGTTATAATCTTGCGCTCGTTTTATTCCTTGCTTTTATAGGCACGTGCCTGGCTACCTTTATGTGGGAATGGAACAGCGGCTCGGCCCAAACCATAGTGCCACCTATAGCGGGCGGTATTGGTGCCAATGTTTCGGCTTTATTTTTCGGCAATGTGCATGATGTGAAGCAGTTGATCGGCACATTTACCGCCTACTTTTCCAACAACGCGCCGTTGATCGTTATGATTTGGCTGGTGTTCTTCCTGTTCAAAAGCGTAAAAATGATAGCCTGCCTGGTTTACAACCAGCGGATCCGTAATCGGGATATCCACGAGCCGTCTGAATTTTGGGCGGATAAGGTAGCCGGGTTTTCAGCAAAATTGCAGATCAAAAAAACGGTCAGGCTGCTCCAATCGGGCTATATCAAAATGCCGGTGGTTATCGGCCACCTGAAACCAATTATTTTGATACCAGTGGGGTTACTCGCAGGTCTGCCTGCCGAACAGGTGGAAGCCATATTACTGCACGAACTGGCGCACATTCGCCGTAATGATTACTTTATCAACTTCCTGCAAAACATCACCGAAGCCATATTTTTCTTTAATCCCGGCCTGTTATGGATATCATCCCTGCTAAGAGAAGAGCGCGAAAATTGTTGTGATGATATGGCGCTGGCACAAACCCATGATAAAAGAGGCTTTGTACAGGCGCTGATCAGCTTTAAGGAGCATGAGCTGTATGGCTCCCGCTACTCCACCGCTTTCCCGGGCAAGAAGAATTATTTGATGCGAAGGGTAAGCCGTATCCTGGATAATAAAAATAAAACCTTCGGTGTTGGTGAAAAGCTGTTTTTGATGGCGGGTATCCTGATGATCAGCACACTGATAACCGCTGCAACGGTAACGCAGATAAAAGACCATGTCACAGCGGTGTTAGTAAAAGCCGATACCACGATCACCAGCATTATCAAACAAAGCCTTCCTGTTACAAACAAGATAGCAGCTGTGAAGATGAAAATAAGCGTACCGCCTGTCCATATGCAAGCCAGGAAAAAAATGATGGCTGGCATAGTAAGCATAGCGGAGGCGCGGGAACCTGTAGAGGCTGTAGATGTTGAAATAGCTTCTCCAAAAGCACCAGTATCGCCAAATAACCGGCAGGCAATAGCAGATAAGCAAGAGGCCGAACGGCAACAGGCAGAGGCATTAAAGGACCAGGAACAGGCACGAAGAGACCAGGTACAGGCCAAACGCGACCAGGAACAAGCTGTAAGAGACCAGGCGCAGGCACGAATAGATCAAATACAAGCCAAACGTGATCAGGAACAGGCCTTAAAAGACCAGATGCAAGCCAAATTGGACCAGGAACGGGCAGTAAAAGAAAGGACTGTAGCAATTGCACAAAAAACGAGTGTTAACTAAAATATCAGTCAAAGAGGCCCGGAATAGCTAAGGTATACCTCTGAATATTTTACAATAATTATAACCAAACAATTAATACCCGGCTTTAGCAGGTAGGCAGACGGCGCACCTGTAATTCTCTGCAAAGGCCACAATTAAACAACCCAATTAACATGCATTATTTTAAAACCTATCAAATTATGGGGTGCTATTGTATTGCTATTTTTTTGACCGTGTGTACTACTATTTTATTAACCTTTAAATCAAAAAGAAGATGAAAACTAAATTCTTAAAGTGTAGCGTGTTGATATTAACCGCTATGATATCAGTTATTACCACTAACGCCCAGGGTACTAAGCCTAAAAAGCAAGCATCAACTATCCGCAGTACTTTTAGTAATACGGGTCGCGATGCGGAAGGCAGAGTACACGATAGAGTGCAAACTTATATGGATGGAAAGGAATACCGTTTTGAACTGATAGGCGGTAAAGTAACTAATTTGTATGTGGATGATGTGAAAATACCCCCTGCTGATTATTCAAAATATGATACGGTTTTGAGTCAGATAAAAGAACAAATAAGAAAGGATAAGATCCAGGCGCGTAAAGATCAGGCACAGGCCTTAGTAGATCAAAAGCAGGCCATGCGTGACCAGGTGCAGGCAAAACGCGATCAGGAACAGGCCGCAAGAGACCAGGTTCAAGCTAAGCGCGACCAGGAACAAGCGATGAAAGAACAGGGGCAGGCAAAACTGGACCAGGAGCAGGCCGCCCGTGACCAGGTACAAGCGAAACGCGACCAGGAGCAAGCTGAAAAAGATCAGATTCAGGCCAAACTGGACCAGGAACAAGCCGCCCGCGACCAGGTTCAGGCAAAGCACGACCAGGAAGAAGCAGCAAAAGATCAGCGGCTAATGAAACAGATGATAGAAGAACTCGTGAGCGATAAGATTGTCCCTGATGAAAAGAGCCTGCGCGACCTGACCCTGAACCCTGACGAGATGACCGTGAACGGAAAAAAACAGCCCGATGAGGTATTTAAAAAATACAAGGAGAAATACAGCAGGTTTTCAAAGGGTGATTTTTCTTTTGGAAGAAATGGTAATCACAGCATCCACATGAGCAGGCATTCAAATTAATATTTCCAATTGTTCGAAAGAGAATCAACAATATAAATTCCCTCCCTTGTGAGGGGTGCAGTAGGATGTGAGGTGGCAGGGAGGGGTTTAGCAACTATTTTACCCCTTCCTCCCCTTCCCAAGGAAGGAATCGCACTACCCCGCACAATAATTCAAGGAAAAACCACCCTTTAACATTTTGTCTAAAGGGTGGTTAACTTTGATTATTGATCAATTAAAAACATAAAAAGCAGACAGTGTCAGGTTGTTATTCAGCAATTGAAGATTTACTGAATTGGAACTGGAGGTTTGCGACAGGTTACTCCATGTACTGCGGGCATAATATAAATTAGCCAGGTTTGCAGCCAATCCTATTTTGCTTGATGGGTAAAAAACAAAATCGGCACTAATACCTCCCTGGTAATTATGGCCCTTATAGTTGTTGCTGGATTGAAGATTATCCGGAGTATAAGCGACATCCGAATTAGAATACTGGTAAGAAAAATAGGGCCCGGTGCGTATACCGATCTTGTTATTGTATAAATAGTATTTGCGCAAGAATATCGAGCCGAAATAGCTTTTGTAAGTTTGTTCAGAACCATTGCCCGATATGCGGTCACTTGATCTGTCCGTTTCGTGGCCAAACCCAATGCTTGCCCCGATATCCAGGTTGTTGGCAATAAAATAGCTGTAATTAGGATAGGCGCTAAAGCCGGTTGTTTTTGTGTTAACAAACTGGGAAGAAGATGGTTCGATGTTCAGATAGTTGTAATTGGAGTTGCTGGAATAAAAGCCCAGGCTGACCCCTAAGTTCTGATTTCCCTTTTGAGCTTGCGCATTGGCCGCCTGTAATGCCAGCAGGAAAATGGTAATTGAAATTGCAATCTTTTTCATATAATGTTTTGGTTTAAGTTGAATAAACGGAGAATAATAACTAATATTTTAGTTGATTGGTGATATGTATAAAAATGACTGATACTATATTTTAAATTTTTCGCAAAAGTTTGTTATTTTTCGCAGTGATTAACCGTATAATGCTATTGTGAAAAAGAACGCCTTATTAACCTATACCGTTTTGATCCTGCTTGCTGTTACGGCGGCTTATTCCAATCATTTTTATAACGGGTTCCATTTTGATGATCTGCATTCCATAGTAGAAAATACCGCGATCCGCGACCTAAAGAATACCCCAAAGTTTTTTACAGACGGAACAACCAGCAGTGTACTACCCCAAAACCAGGCCTACCGCCCGGTGGTTACCACCTCGCTGGCATTGGATTACAAATTGGGGCATGGTTACAACCTGTTTTACTTTCATTTGTCGACCTTTATTTTGTTCCTGGGGCAGGGTTTGTTGATGCTCTTGTTGTTCAATAAGTTATTGGGGCTTTCGTCAACCAATAAAAATATCGGCTACGTGGTCCTGTTTGCCATGGCCTGGTACATGCTGCATCCGGCCATTGCCGAAACGGTGAATTACATCATAGCACGCTCCGATGTGCAGTCGACTGTAGCTGTCTTAGCTGGTTTTGCCCTTTACCTGTATTCGCCTTTTTGCAGAAAGACTTTTATCTATCTTATTCCTGTCGCAATAGGTATCCTGGCCAAGCCAACGGCGGTAATGTTTGCTCCGTTATTGTTCATTTATATCCTGTTGTTTGAGGAAAAACTGAGCCTGTTTGATATCTTCAAAAGATCAAACTTTAAGCAATTATTGAATAGCATTCTGAAAAGCTTGCCAGGATTTATTATTTGTGCCTTATTTTATCTGCTGGTAAGCAAGCTTACCCCCAAAACATGGGAGGCCGGCGGGAATTCGTCTATGCTGTATCTTATCACACAACCGTATGTGATATTGCATTATTTCGGAACCTTCTTCTTGCCAACCGGCCTAAGCGCCGACTCGGATTGGGGGGTGTTGACCAACATAAAGGACGTCCGCTTTTTTATGGGCTGCCTGTTTATCCTGGTCATGTTTGGTATCGCATTTTATACCTCAAAATCGATGTTACTGAGGCCTATCAGCTTTGGCATTTTATGGTTCTTTATTGCCCTGGTACCTACCTCGAGTATTATCCCCCTGGCCGAGGTACTGAATGATCATCGTATGTATTTCCCGTTTGTGGGCCTGGTGATCAGTGTCAGTTGGGTTATTGGGTTAGCGGTATTTAAATTAACTGCCGGCGTAAAATCCTTATCGGTTAAGCAAAGGGCTTTGATAGTACTGCCTGCCCTGGTGTTGCTTGGCGCCTGTGCTTACGGTACGCATAAGCGTAACATTGTATGGCACAGCGAGGAAAACCTGTGGTTTAATGTGACCGTGAAAAGCCCTAAAAATGGCAGGGGACTAATGAATTACGGTATCATCAAAGTGCAGGACGGCAAATATGCCGAGGCCGAAATGTACCTCAATAAAGCTGCCCAACTGTTACCCACTTATTCTTTTATCTATGTAAATATAGGTGTGCTGAAAGAGAAAATGGGGGATAACATAAATGCGGAAAGTAACTATTTACAAGGCATTGCATTGGGTAATAATTATCCAACCCATTATTTCATTTACGGGCAGTTTTTGTATCACCAGGCGCGTTTTATTGAGGCAAAGGTGATGTTGCAGCAGGCCATTGATTTATCCAGTTCCTACCTGGAGCCCCGCCTTATTTTGATGAGAACGCATGAGATATTGCAGGAGTGGGACGGGTTGAAAGAATTGGCCACCAGCACCCTGAAAATTGCACCGGGTAACGCGGATGCTTTAGCTGCTTTGGAGGATAGTCAGAAAAAGAAAAGCAAGGCTGAAGTGGAAGCTGAAAAGGTTGCATTAGCGCCAACAGCAGAGAAATACCTGAATTTGAGTCTCGATTATTACCAGGAAGGAAACTACCCGCAATCCATTGCCGCAGCTGGAGAAGCCATAAAATTAAAGGGCAATTATGCCGATGCCTACAATAACATAGGTTGCGCTTACAACGCCTTAAATCAATTTGACAAAGCCACTGAAGCGTTAACGAAAGCACTGGCAATAAAACCGGATTATGAATTGGCGAAAAACAATTTAGCTCTGACAAAAAGCCATCGTATCCCTGCAGGACAAATTGTTGGCACACGGCAATCTGCAGAAGAGTACGTAAACCAGAGCCTGATGTATTTTAACCAGAAACAATATGCACTGTGCATAGCAGCCTGTGAAAGCGCATTAGCCTTAAAACCTGATTATGACCTGGCTTATAATAATTTGTGCGCCACCTATAATAAATTAGGCATGTGGGACAACGCCATTGAAATGGCTGAACAGGGGCTTAAGATCAATCCAAACAATGCGCTGTTGAAAAATAACCTTGCCGAAGCTAAACAACGAAAGGTAAAAAGATAACGTTATTGTGGATTCTGATTGAGGCTGAGGTTCAATTAATAATCGTTCCGCTCATGGCCGCGGGAGGGCCTAGTTACTTTTGTCGCCACAAAAGTAACCAAAAAGGCTTTCAGCAGAAATGCTTCTTTACCACACGGGGCCTTTGCCCTGCAAAATCAGGCAAAACCCGGTACGCAAAAGTTTCGCGCAATCGCTTTGCTCGCACATGCCCCACGCTTCAGCAAAACTTGCTTTTCCCCTGCAGCCGCACAGGCCACCATTGTTTTGCCTGATTTCATCCGAAGCTGTTCTGCTGACGGAAAAAGAAAA
>DATHKT010000030.1:0-136022 GCA_035489035.1 Mucilaginibacter sp. | reverse complement strand
ACAGTATCGGCACAATACCCAACCTGCTGAGTACCCGCACTACCATTGTGCTGGAAACGGCTAAAGAACAACAACAATTAGTTATACCCGAAAATTAACAGATCATGACCACAAACATCAACAAAACAGCCTCGCCCTTATGGGTTATTATTGCCTTTGCAACGGTTTATTTGGTTTGGGGCTCAACCTATTTTTTTATAAAAATGGCTATCGAAGGCATCCCGCCGCTGCTGCTGGGGGCCATGCGCTTTTTTACCGCCGGTATGCTGATGCTGGTTTGGTGCATTGTTAAAGGCGAAAAGATATTTATCAAAAAAAGCATTATCACCTCGGCTATAGTGGGTATCCTGCTGCTGGTAGGTGGCAATGGCGTGGTGATATGGGCCGAGCAAACTTTACCCAGCGCCATGGTAGCCATCCTGGTATCGTCGGCGCCGATATGGTTTGTGCTGCTTGATAAGCAGAGCTGGGACGTCAACCTGAAAAACAAGTCGACCATAGTGGGTCTTATTGTTGGTTTTGCAGGGGTGATCCTATTATTTGGCGAGCAGCTGAGTGGTGTATTTGCAGGCGGTTCGGTACATTCCAAACTGCCGGGGATGCTGCTGCTTATTTTTGGGTCGATAGCATGGTCATCAGGTTCATTGTATTCCAAACATCACCCCTCCGAAGGTTCGGCCGCGGTAAACGTGGCCTGGCAAATGATCATCGCCGGTTTGGTGTTCATCCCCGGCAGTATTATTAACCATGAGTTTAATCACCTGCAATGGCAGCAAATACCCGCACACTCCTGGCTGGCGTTGGGTTACCTCATCATTTTTGGGTCGATAGCCGCCTTTAGCGCTTATGTATGGCTGCTGCAGGTGCGCCCGGCAACACAGGTGAGCACCTACGCCTATGTAAACCCTGTCATCGCTGTGGTGCTGGGTGTGCTGTTTGCCGGCGAGCATATTTCGCTGCTGCAGATTGGCGGCCTGGTGGTTATCCTGGCAAGCGTGCTATTGATCAACCTGTCAAAATATCGTAAGGAAAAGAAGTCGGAGCAATTAGCGAGCGCACACGTAGATGATGTGGCGAAAAGTAAGGCACCCATCTTGCATGATGTCCAATTAGAAGAATGTTCCGACTAAAACGACTGCCTGTTATAGATTTTAACTAAAGGTAAAATATATAACAGGCTATCCTTATTTATTTTATGGGATTTTGGCAATTAATTGCATAATAGTTAACTTTACGATACTTAATCCTTGTAAAGAATATTTGAGCCGTTAATCGTTTCCGCCTTGCTTCACCAAATAAAGATGCCGTTAAAATCATTAAGGATCCCATTTGGATTTTTAATTGCCGGAGTGATCTGGTCGTTATTTAGCGACCCTTTGATTACGGTATTTGCCCTCAAGGTTAACATACACATCCGTGATATTATTAGAAGTATTAACGACCTGCTCTTTGTTCTGGTCGTGGCTATCATACTTTATTTTGAGATAAAAAAGCAGCATCGCCGTTTAATTGATTCTGAAGACCAATACCGGCGGCTTTTTGAACTGAACCCCAACCCGATGTGGGTAGTTCATATGAGGACCTTTCGCTTTATAGAGGTAAATGATGCTGCAACGGAGTTATATGGTTATAGCGAGAATGAATTTTTATCGATGACCATAATGGATATCCGCCCGGAAAGCGAAAAGAGCAGGCTTTACGACCGTATAAATAAGCTTGAACCGGGTGTAAGAACATCATCAAACTGGAAACATTTGAAAAAGAACGGGGAGCTTTTGCACGTTTCCATCGTATCCTACGATATTGAATTTAACGGCGAACCATGCAGCTTGGTAATGGCAAATGATATTACCGGGCTGATATTGAATGAAGAAAAAATAAAGGCCCAAAATAGTATTCTGCAGGACATGGCGTGGTCAAACTCGCACGAAGTAAGGCGGTCGCTTTGTTCAGTAATGAGTTTGGTCGATCTGTTAAAAAACGCGGATAATGAAACAGACCGCAAGCAATACCTGCTGCTACTGGAACAGTGCTCGGCCGATGTTGATACTTTGATCAAAAGCAACAATAAAAAGATGGAGGCATTGCAGGATCCCAAAACAGCTTATACTGCCTGATTATAACCCGCCCTGTACCAGGTTAGCAAAATTCTTCCTCGTTTATCTCGCGCAGTGTGTTTTGTTTCAGCGGCTTGCTGATGAATGACCTGACAAACGGATACCGTGAAGTGCGCTCCATATCTGCAGGCCGTATGGATGATGTGAGGATGTAGATCTTAATATTCTTATCAATTTCGGAGAATAACTGCTGGTACCTGTCCAAAAAATCCCAGCCGCTAAACATGGGCATGTTCAGGTCCAAAAAGATGGTATCAGGCAATTTGTCGGGGTGGGCTTTGTTTTCCTCGATATAATCAAGCACCAGCGAACCATACATGGTGTAGGTAGTCATGTCAAAATGCTGATTGCCATGCAGTATGTGCTGCATCAAAAAGTGATCGATGGGGTCATCGTCAATAACTACGAGTTTGCTCATAACGCTATGATTTTCATATAGGTTATAATTGCATTAACTATTGTTTTGTTTTGATTAATTTAAAATTACTTAAAACAAAGAGTTGTAAGGTGCAGATATTGCAATTGAAGACTGTTTTTAATGAAAAATTACGAATAAGGCAATTTGCCTGATAAGTAAATTCAGTGTCCCCACTATGTTGCAGGGTGTAAGCTTTATGACTGATTTTTGAAATTGGGCATTGGGAGTTATAATTTCAAATCAGTTTGCAGGGGCGGGTATGTATCAGGCATTGCTATTGATCTGGTTAATTATATTCTCATCCAGGGGCTTATTGATGTATGATTTGATAAACGGGTATTGGGCGCTGCGTTCCTTATCTACCGGCCTGATGGATGAGGTTAAAATATATACCTTAATGTTTTTTTCCAGTTGGGCATAAAGCCCCTGGAAACGGTCTAAAAAATCCCAGCCGCTAAACCTGGGCATATTGAGGTCCAGGAATATCACATCCGGCAATGCATCAATGTTCGACTTGTTTTCTTCGATATAATCCAGCAGCAAAGCTCCGTCCATGGTGTAGGTGGTGCTATCGAAAAAACTATTGTCCTGCAATATATGCTGCATCAAAAAATGGTCAATCGGATCGTCATCAATAATTACAAGTTTGTTCATTGAGATTTCAGTGTTTAATAAGTGTATCGGCTATATTTTTGTTTGTATTGGAACTTTTGCTTACCTGTTTTCCATAAGGATAACCAATTGAAAATTAAAATGTTAGTTTTATACATACAGATAATCCAGCGCTCCGCTTTTTAATTGATGCTTTATCTCTTTGATCGCATTAAGGGTATGCTGCTTGAAGGTGTCGGCGTCAAAAGCATCAGGATGTTTTATGATAAACTTTTCTTCTTCCTCCAGGCAATGCAGCAGGGTTTCTTTTGTCCAGGAGTTTTCGGCGCATTTGCGGTAAATTTTATGATAGGCCAGGTCGGCATCGTGCATGCTTTGAAAACTGGAAAGTTTAAACAACTCCTGGTACTTGGCTAATTTGTATTTTTCTAAGTCGAGTTCGCTATGCAGCTTTAAGAAAAAGACGGAAGATTTTTTTGAACTTTTTGTTGTGGTATTTAATATATCCATTAGATAAGTGATAGTAGGCTGTTAGTACTATTACAAACATAATACTTATAAATCCGTAAAAAAACCCGTGTTTTCACGGTATTTTCAAAAATATACAACAGTTTATATAAAGGGTTAAAATAGGTACCCGCTTATATTTATCTGTTTCATAATCAGATTTTTGCCTAAATTACATCGCGTGATTTGTGGCGATAAGCACGCTATTTATCTTTATCATTGAGTGAAAAGTATAAATATATGGCCGCCGATAAATGGTAATTTATACGATATTAGATGAATACTTATTAGAACCTAAATAATAGATCATGAATAGAAAAATCGGGGTAGCATTGATGGTTTTTGGAGCGTCAATGCTCATCTGGATAAGTTTTGCCCCTCCCCAAAAAGAAAAACTGACTGATGTTGAACCAAAGCATTATTCGGTTGAAAAGAATAAACCTGTAAACTGGCTGCCATACCTCGGCACCGTATTGGTAGCGGGTGGCCTCGTATTAGTTATTACCGGGAAGAAATAATATTAAATATATAAACCATATGATGAACAGGAATTTGGGTATCGTATTGATCGTAGTGGGGGCAGCCATGCTCATCTGGACAGGCTTTAGCTATACCAAAAAAGAAAAAGTAGTTGACCTGGGCCCTTTGCAGGTATCTATTGATAGGAAAGAAAAAGTAAACTGGCCGCCATACCTGGGCGGCATCCTGCTAATAGGAGGAATTGTTATCGTAGCTACGGGCAAGAAATCCAGTTAAAAAGGATATTTACCCGCCATTATTAATATTTTAATCGGGCAAGTTCCCCCCGGTTAATCAATTTGTTTTTGCAGGCATCCCCCGATTTTTATAAACTTGCCCTGCTTTTAATAGAACCTATGTTATCAAAATGGATATAAAACAGCAGTCCAATATTTTACAGGTGGATAACCTGAATGTGTTTTATGGCCCCTTCCAGGCGGTGAACAATGTATCGTTCAACGTATTGCAGGGCGAAATATTTGGTTTGCTGGGCCCAAATGGTGCAGGTAAAACGAGTACACTAAGCGCCGTCGAGGGTTTGCTGAAACAGCAATCGGGCACGGTTACCGTAGCAGGATACGATACACTGCAAAAACCATTGTATGCCCGTGCGGCAATGGGTGTGCAACTGCAGGCCACCAGTTTTCAGCCCGAATTGAATGTGGTTGACATATTGCGGCTGTATGGCAGTATCTACGGGGTTGATATGACCAAAGAAAAACTCAGCGCCCTGCTCAAGGAAATTAACTTGACTGATGCCGAAAATAAAAAGTTCGGGCAGTTATCCGGAGGGCAGCAGCAACGTGTTTCGCTGGCCATAACTACCATACATGAACCTAAGCTGGTACTGCTTGACGAACCCACATCGGGCCTCGACCCGCAATCGCGCCGGCAATTATGGACACGCATTGAGGCCATCCGCGAAAAAGGGAACGGCGTATTGCTGACCACCCACTCGATGGAAGAGGCCGAAGCTGTGTGCGACCGTATCAGTATCATTGACCATGGCCGCATTATAGCCACGGGCACGCCGCAATCGCTGATAGATAAGCACCGTGATGACCCGGATGTGATCGCAGTTTCGCGAAGAGGAAAGATCACACTGGAAGATGTATTTATAGCGCTGACGGGGAGCGCGGTGAGGCCTGTGTAAGGACTCACCCCCTGCCTCCTCTCTGCTTCGCAAAGAAGGGGTTAAAAAAGAACAGAGAATACAACCCTCTTTGCCGCTTGTAGGAGAGAGGGTGGTCGAGCGAAGCCAAGACCGGGTGAGTTGAATAAACGATAGAAAAGAAATTGAAATATTATGAATACCATGGAAATCACCATACCAAAAACATCAGCTGTAATGACCGCCCTGCTGCGTGCCGATTTTACTACTTTGTGGCGCAACCGCCGTGCGGTAGTGATGGTGCTGCTGGTACCGATGATCATTGTTTTTTCGTGGAAAGGGCTTGTAGCAACAACTGGAGGAGCATTTGTTCTTGCAAATGCTATTACGCTTGGCCTGGTTGCCATCGGGTTGATGGGTTATACCAACTCCATTGCACGTGACCGCGAAAAAGGTGTTTTTGAGCGATTGCGTGTCTCGCCATTACCCTTGTGGACCATAATGGGTAGCAGGCTCATCGTACAGCTTACTTTGATATTAATACTTACCGTAGTTGTATTCGTTTCAGGCTATCTGTTTGATAACATTATAATGTCGGTTGGTGGTTATATATTTACCTCCCTGGCATCAATAGTTGGCGGTGCTGTTTACCTTAGTCTTGGACAGGTAATTGTAGGCCGCATAAAAAATTCTGAAACTGTTAATTCAACAGCCAGATTGATCTATATAGCTTTTATAATAATAGGTATGTTTGGTCAGATTGATTACAAAGATGATTTTGGAATAAAGTTTAAAAAAATCGTGATCTGGACACCATACGGAACCGTAAAGGATTTTGTGGCGGCAAGCCTTGAACCTTCTAAATGGAGCAACCATACCAGCATGGCGCTGTTAGTTACCCTTGGCTATACCATTGTATTTGCTACGCTGGGTATTAAATGGTTTAAGTGGAATACCAAGTAGTCGGAAAGTCCGGAAATCAGAAAGACCGGAAGATAAAAAGCCGGAAAGGCAAAACTTTCGGACTTATGCGGACTTACCGACTTTCGGACTAAAAACCTATTCTATATGTGCGATCATAACCGGCTGATACCGTTCCTGCACTCTTTTCAGCGAATCGGCAAGGCGCTTGATGACCAGGTAATTGGTTGAGCCACCAATGAGGGCGCCAACAACCGGGATCAGCCTGCCTGCAGTTTTCGAACCCATCCTTACCATCATCTTCTCGGCGCTGCGTTCCATAATAGCTTTGGTTACGGCTACGCCTGCATCCACTTGCAATGCTGTGGTTAAAAATGCCATGAATTCCTCAAAATTAATATCATAATTGCCCCTGTTGTAATATAAAATAGCCAGGGAAACCCTGAATTGCTGGGTCAATAAATTAAGTATATCAAAGGGTATGCCTATGGCCATAGTGAGCGCCCCGCCGCCGCCGGATATTACACCCGTAACAGCAGCCATCCGGGCACACTGAAGAATAAACCTGTCGAGGCCCAGGCGGTCGACGCCCTGCTTAACGCCTAATTGGTCGATATGTATAAATACTCTTTTAAAGGTATCCTGCTGCAAGCCTTCGAACCGATCTTTTAAACTGATGCCGATCCTGTTGAATGTGTCCATTTTATTAGTGGTTATATTTATTAAACACAGGTTAGTGGTAATTGTTGGGATTTTTTTGGACGCGGTGTAGACTCACCCGGTCATCGCTTCGCTCGACCACCCTCTCTCCGCTGCGCGCAAAGAGGTTTTTTCCAAAACTTCTCTTTTTCACACCCCCTCTTTGCGCAGCAGAGAGGGGGCTGGGGGGTGAGTCAAATAGCCATTTTACTAATCACCAAAAATGAATAACTTAGTTTTTATCAAACTGAACCCTTTATGAAACAATTTCTTTCTGCTATCCTCATCTGCGTGGTAACAGCCTGCAATGCCCAAACCGTTCAAAACAGCCTGGTAATTATAGGTAAAACGGACAGCGTCAATTCAAAGATACTGAATGAAAAAAGAAAGGTGTGGGTGCATGTGCCTAATGCTATGAATGATCCTGCCTACACCAAAACACGTTACCCGGTGGTTTATTTGCTTGATGGCGAGGGGCATTTTCCATCAGTTGCCGGGATGATACAGCAATTAAGCGAAGTGAACGGGAACACGATATGTCCTGAAATGATCATAGTGGCTATACCCAATACCGACCGCACCCGTGATCTGACGCCGAGTAATGCATCGATCGGACCGGATGGGAAACATAATGATGGTTTTAAATCATCGGGCGGGGGCGAAAAATTTACGGCGTTTTTGGAAAAGGAGTTGATACCGCATATTGATTCACTATACCCCACAGCACCTTACAGGGTATTGATAGGCCATTCGTTTGGGGGATTAACAGTGATGAATATTGTGGTTAATCATACCAACCTGTTTAACGCTTATGTGGCTATCGACCCCAGCATGTGGTGGGATAGCAAGAAACTGTTGAACCAGGCGCACGAAGTAATGCAACAGAAGAAGTTTGAGGGGAAATCACTTTTCCTGGCGATTGCCAACACCATGCCTGCCGGGATGGACACCTTGCAGGTAAGAAAAGATACTATCGGCAATACGGGGCATATTCGCTCGATACTGGAATTATCGGATGTACTCAAAAACAGTACGGCGAGCGGTTTAAACTGGAGCTATAAATATTATAAGAATGATAATCATGGCTCGGTACCGCTGATAGCGGAGTATGATGCGCTGCACTTCCTGTTCAGTTATTATCCGTTTCCGCAGGAGGTGGCGTCAAAGATGTTTGACCCGAAAGCCAAAATTGATATCGCCGCTGCTATCAACAGCCATTATGTGGATGTATCCAAACATATGGGTTATAAAACGCTGCCACCCGAAGCGCAGATCAACGAAATGGGTTATTTTTATCTGCAAAGCCAGGCCCCCGAAAAAGCTTACACGCTGTTTAATATGAATATCCAGAATTATCCTGGCAGCTTTAATGTGTTTGACAGTATGGGCGATTACTACAGCGCACAAAAAGATAAAGTAAAGGCTATCGAGTTTTTTAATAAGGCCCTAAAGCTGAAAGAAAACCCGGAAACAAGAGAGAAGCTTACCAAACTGCAGGCATCCAAATGATATTGGTTTTTACTGTTTAAATTGATATTTTGCACTAACTAAGCAGGCATCAGCATGTATCTCGCGTTGTTCATCATAGTAATTATCATCATGGCGGCCATTAGTGCCCGCAGCATCAGGAACAACTGTATTGTTTTGGGTAAGACAAACACCATCAAATCTGAAATACTGGGCGAGAAAAGGAAGATATGGGTGTATGTGCCCCCCTGCGCAAAAGACCCTGCAAGCCGCGACCAGCGTTACCCGGTGGTTTATCTGCTGGATGGCAATTCGCTTTTTGCATCGGTTAATGGTATAGTGCAGGAGTTGACCGGGATAAAAGGCACTAAGGAGTGCCCGGATATGATCGTGGTGGCTATACCCAATACCAACCGCGTGCGCGATCTGACGCCCACCAAATACTTATATGGTCCCGAAGGGAATAAAATAGACGACTTTGAGGCCTCAGGCGGCGGTGATAAATTCATGGACTTTATTGAACAGGAATTGGTGCCTTATATTGATTCTGTTTATCCCACATCATCCTACAAGACCATTTTAGGTCACTCGTTAGGTGGTTTGGCGGTGATGAATATCCTGGTGAACCGCCCGCGACTGTTTGACGCTTACATAGCCATTGACCCCAGCATGTGGTGGGATGATAAAAAACTGCTGAAGCAGGCATGGGAAGTATTGGGCAGTGAGACGTACCGGGGCAAATCGTTGTACCTGGGTATTGCCAATAATATGCCGGCAGGGATGGATGTACAGGAGGTTAGGAGAGATACATCACCCCAAACGGCACATATGCGCTCGGTACTGGAACTGGAAGACCTGCTAAAAATTACCCCGAATAATGGTTTAAAATGCAGCTTTAAATATTACGGTGAATGTGACCACAATTCGGTATCACCCAAGGCCGGTTATGACGCCCTGAGATTTTTATTCAGCTATCAAAAACAGCCGCAACCCCTTGCCGGCGAACGTTAATATTTTTTATGGAACCTATAGATAACCCTGCTAACTATAAGTGGGGAGTTTTTTATTTTAATAAGAACGACATCCGCACCATTGTGCCCAAAAGGGTAAGGGCGTTTGGATGGACGTTGAATTTTGCCCACTGGGGTAGTTATGCTTTTATGGTAGCTATTGTGCTTATTGTATTGCTTTTCACTGGATTGTAAATTTAAATACCACATATATACCAATTGGTATTATTTAACTATATTTGTATATGGGAAAAGCAGAACGTACACGTGAATACATAGTTGAAAAGACAGCACCTGTATTTAACCGTAAGGGATATGCAGGTACTTCCATGTCAGACATGACCGAAACCACCGGCCTTACCAAAGGGGCCATCTACGGCAATTTTGAGAATAAAGACGAGGTTGCCCTGGCCGCATTTGATTATAATGTGGGCAAAATGAGAGAACAGGTAAAAGCCCTGCAAACAACGCAGCTCACAGCAATTGGCAAATTGGAAGCTTATATAACGGTATACCGCAAAGGGCTTTTTAAACCGTTTTTGTCAACCGGCTGCCCGATCGTAAATACCGGGATAGAGGCCGACGATACCCACCCGAAGCTAAAGCAAAAGGTGACCGAGGCCGTGAACAGGTGGCACCGTGGTATTTCGGCCATTATACAGCAGGGGATCAGTAAGGAAGAGATCAGGGAAGATGTGGACGTTTCCGCATTTGCTTCGCTGATGATCGCCATGATAGAGGGCGGTATTACGGTTTCAAAAATATCTGGCGACCTGAGTTACCTCACCCAAAGCCTCGATCAGTTGGAGCAGTTGATAGATTTGAGATTAAAAAAATAAAGCCAAACTTGTCATTCTGAGCGTAGCGAAGAATCTGCTTTGCGAATAGATGCTTCGCTACGCTCAGCATGACAAGCATGTTATATAAAATTTGCTTAATCAACCTTTATAAACTTCCCGTTTTCATCGAAGACAAGGTCCTTGCCCTTAATCTCGGCCTCAAACATTTTGGCGCCTTTGGCATCGGTCACTTTACCGGCTTCCTTTATTTTAGCGCCCTTATAATGTGAACTTACATAAGCAGAAACAGCAGCGGGGAGCCCGGTAACGGGTATGGCGTTCACCTCTTCAACAAATACACCGGCAGGGGTAAATATAACTGAAGTATCTTCGCCAGACTTGCCTCCCCAATTAGCTTCATAATTGCCTTTTTCTTTTTCCCAGCTTATTTTTTTGGCGTTAGGATATTTTTTTGAAAGCGCTTCTTTAACCGGTGCCGGAACCAGGCTTGTTTTTATATCCTGGGCCATTACCTGGCCTGCTGCTGCAAAAATGATTAATGATAAAATGATGTTCTTTTTCATTGGTTTGATAATTAGTTTATCAATTATACAGGACCAATTTGTAGAAATACGGTAAACTATCTGTAGAAAAACTGAAGAAGGTGCGATAAATTAATATGTCCGGGCAGACATATTATAAATATCAAAGGAATTTAATTGGCAAAAAAATGAAAAAGAGAAAGTTTGGGGCTTTCTCTCTTCTTCTCAATAATTAACTGAACTCATAATTAAACCATAAAGAACGAGATTGTGTTTTAGATTGATAATTAATGAATCATGACAAATATAATGTCTATCGGCTTAGCAGACTAATATTTTTTTATTATTTTTTAGTTATTTTTTTCAACAAGTTATTAAAATATGCCACTTTTCACTATTAAAGTGTTAATAACTTTATTATCCAAACAAATCGCTGCTTAAATAACGGTCGCCACGATCGCAGCAAATAAACACAATTACGCCCTCTTTTAGCTCGCTTGCAAGCTTGATACTGGCTGCCGCCGCACCGCCACTGCTCATCCCGGCAAAAATACCTTCCTGTTTTGCCAGCTGGCGTGTAGTTGCCACAGCCTCGTCCTGGGAAACATCGCGCACCTCGTCAACCTTTGAGGGGTCGAATATTTTTGGCAGATATTCTTCGGGCCAGCGCCTGATGCCGGGGATAGACGAACCTTCTGTCGGCTGGCAGCCAACGATACGGATATTATTATTTTTTTCTTTAAAATAAGTGGAGCAGCCCATAATGGTGCCGGTGGTACCCATCGCGCTTACAAAATGGGTTATCTTGCCTTCCGTATCGCGCCATATTTCGGGGCCGGTAGTTTTAACGTGTGCCAGGTAATTGTCCGGGTTGGCAAACTGGTTCAGCAAAAAATATTCGCCTGTGGCTGCCTTTGCCTCGGCATAATCGCGGCAAGCCTCAATACCATCAAGTAGTGTCACTTTTCCTCCAAATGCTTCCATGGTCAAAGTGCGCTCGCGGGTAGAGTTTGCGGGCAGCACCAGTTCTATCTCCAGGTCGAACAAACGGGCTATCATAGCGAGGGCGATGCCTGTATTGCCGCTGGTAGCTTCTATCAGTTTGGTGCCGGGTTTAATGTCGCCACGTTCCAGCGCGCTGCGTATCATATTGAGCGATGCGCGGTCCTTTACACTGCCGCCGGGGTTGTTTCCCTCCAGTTTGGCATAGATAGTTACGTTGGGGTTAGGATTTAGTTTTTTTAGTTCAACCATAGGCGTATTGCCTATCAGATCAATTATACCGGCCATTTTTGTTATTTTAAGTTGATTAGGTTGAGTGAGTTGGATTGGGTTGAGCTATAATCTATTGTTCCGCGATTTAACCTAATCAACTACTTAACCAATCATCAATCCTTTATTTTTTCTTTTAATAAACTCACCTCGTGCGTGTGATATACTTTGGAGAACGCGGGAACAGATTTTGTGAGCCACACATTACCTCCTATAATACTGCCTTCGCCAATAATTGTTTTACCGCCCAAAATAGTAGCCCCGGCATAAATAACCACTTTGTCCTCCACCGTTGGGTGGCGCTTGGTTGTGGTGGCTTTGCTTACGCTTAGCGCTCCCAGCGTAACACCCTGAAATATTTTGACATGCCGGCCTATAAAACAGGTTTCGCCAATAACAACGCCTGTGCCATGGTCAATATGGAAATACTCATCGATGGTAGCGGCCGGGTGGATATCGATACCTGTTTTGGAGTGCGCATACTCGGTAAGTATACGTGGGATCAGCGGTACGCCAAGGCGATAAAGCGAATTGGCAAGTCTGTAAAATGATATGGCATAAAAACCGGGATATGCCCTGATCACCTCAAACTCGCTTTTTGCAGCTGGGTCGCCGGCAAAGGTGGCCTGTATATCGGTATTCAGCAGGCGGTATAGTTCAGGTAAACTTTCAAAAAAGGCGCCTGCCAATACTTCGTTTGCTTCATCGTGAGCCCCGCGCGTGGCATCCAGTATATCAACCAGCTCAGCTTCCAGCTTTTTAAATTCTGCCTCGAGCTGATGAACAAAGGTGAACAGGCGTTTTGACTGCTCCGGATAAAGCAAACGGATAACCTGCAAAGCCCAGCTGGCTATCTCCTTATTAGAAGGTACCGCACCTGTTATCTGCTGTTTATTTAATATCTGCTGGTAAAACTCTTTATCCATAAGGTTTTGCAATAAAGCCGGCTCCGATCGTAATCGATCAACAAATTAATTAAAAGGTGAATTATCTGCGTCGCTTTAAAGTCAAAAATACCGGCTGCGGTGCAGGTTTGCTTTCGAATAGGTCCGACACCAGCTCTTTTGCTTTTTTCACTAAGGTTTCGATAGCTGTTTTTTGAGTTTTTGAACGCATTTTTTATAGGGGGTTAAAAATTTGATAAGTTGCCTTAAGAACGTATTTACAAAGCATAAAGTTACAATATTATTTAGTATGGCCTATATAATATACCTGTTTAATGGGTAAAAATAAATACGTTTAAACATCGAAGTATCTAGTTGACTCACCCCGACATCGCTACGCTTGTCGACCCTCTCTCCGCTTCGCGCAAAGAGGGAATTTTTTCTTTTTCTTATTTTTTCCTCACTCCCCCTCTTTGCGCAGCAGAGAGGGGGAGTGAGGAAACTCTCTGCCCTGCTATTCAACTCACCCGGTCGTTGCTTCGCTCGACCACCCTCTCTACAGCAAGCTGTAAAGAGGGTTTTTATTTTTCTTCACTTCCCCGCTCTACTTGTAGAGAGGGGCCAGGGGGGTGAGTCTACAAATTAATTTCAATCACCAAAATCCTGTTGACATAGGGCTGTCACAAGCGTGTGGTTACTTTGAGGTATAAACCAAAAAAGAAAACGCTATGACGATCATTGAAATGTTATTAAAGGAAATGGACCAGGAAGCGGAAACTACCCGCAAAATGTTGGCGTGTGTACCAAACGACAAATACGACTGGAAACCACATGAAAAAAGTATGACCATCCGCCGTTTGGCTACCCATATAGCCGATATCCCATCATGGGTTGAGATGGCCATATGCGATGATGAACTTGATTTTGCCAACACTACTCATAAGGAGCCGGTGATAAACGATACGGATGAACTATTAAAATTTTTGGAAGAAAGCCTGGTTAAAGGACGCGCCGCATTGGCCGATGCTAAAGAAGACCAGCTTGACCTGCCCTGGACCATGCGCAGTGGCGACCAGATATACATGACATCAACCAAAGGAGAAGTGATACGTACTGCTTACAGCCAGATCATACATCACCGGGCACAGTTAGGGGTGTTTTTGAGGCTGCTTAATGTGCCGATACCGGGCAGTTACGGGCCGAGTGCTGACGAAATGGGGTTTTAGTGCATCGATCGTTTAATTCATTATTACGGGTATGTAATCCCCGTAATAATGATCTATTTATAATTCTTTCGAACTATACTCGTAGCCATTGTAATTGGTGTTGGTGGTGTTGCCATCAATCACCCTGGTACAAAAAAGCACGATATAGCTATTGATTTCACCTGCATCCGTTAGCACTGGCTTAATTTCGCCGGCAATTTCCCTGCCTAATTTCTTTACTTCAACGGTGTCTGCAGGCAGGTTTTTGCCGTTGTAAAGTTTGACGGTGAGCGTAGTTAAATTCCCACCTGACCCACTGCTTTTTTTCTCCTGAATTTGAATCTCTTCGAAATGGTTGTCATTTTTTATCTTATCAATGATAGTCGCGCCCTGGGCATTCAATTTTGCAGGGAAACTCTGGGTATAATTACAACTGGACATTACCGCCAAAAGGGCAATGATCAGTATACTTTTTAAATGGCTGGCTTTAAGAAAATTCATATCAATAAGGTTTAATCG
Organism: Mucilaginibacter sp.; assembly: GCA_035489035.1. Taxonomy (GTDB): domain Bacteria; phylum Bacteroidota; class Bacteroidia; order Sphingobacteriales; family Sphingobacteriaceae; genus Mucilaginibacter. Next base: position 121,440 of record DATHKT010000030.1, on the reverse strand, counting down.
ATTGATTTTAAAAATAAATACAATCGTTCAATTCAGTATCATAAAAAGAAGAAAATTATTTGCTTATTTTTTTGGCCGTAACTGATTTTTCAGGCAAAATGGTAGAGGTAAGCTCCTGTAACATTTTGCCATACAGGCTTTAATGATTTACTGCAATTGCGCAGGCGGCGTATTTTCCACATTGAAAATACCGTGAAAACACGGGGTGTTTGGTGTCTTTTTTAAGTTTAATTTAGCATTAGTCTATTAAATGCTTGACTATGGAAAATTGGAATTACTACATTTCGGGGATATGGAAGCAAAAAGCTGATGATAAGGAATTCATTTCGGACGTGTTTCTGCATTCAACTGCAGAAGGATTTGGCAAAGGAGTAAAAACAAGTAAAGATGAGGTGGTGGATCTTTTAAAAAGTGGGGCCAACATAACTACCATCACCTGGAACTATCACCTGATACAATGGCGCTTTGGTGCAAAAGTGGAATTTGACGAGGTACATGGCGAGTATTATCTGCGCACACACCCCGATGCAAGCACTTTTGATGATATTGAAAGTTCCATCCAAATGGAATACATACTGACTGAGCAACACTGCAACAGCTTTAGTCATTAGTTAGCTAAAAGACATATAACATGAGGGGGCATCCGTCCGTTCGGTGAATTGGTTTACCGGACGGGTAGCGGGTATTTGGGGGAGATCCGTAGGCGGTTAACAATTATTTAATACTGATTTAAAACAGTTTAGGCGCTTCATTGGTTTTTTAATTTATACCAATTGACCTACCTCTGTGATATACTTTTACTTTTCTATTCCGGCTGCCATAATTATTTTATTACTTATCCGCCCCGGTATCAATAAAACGAAAACACTGTACCTGTTTTGCCTGGCTTTTTTCGCAACAACCTGCGTTTTTGCCCAAAAAGTTGCACCCTTAGACACTATTACGCCCGGAAAAGGCCCCCGCAAGGAGCAGATCAAACAAGCTAAAGAAATAAAGACGAAACTGCATTCAGACTCCACCGGTAATCAACCCCAAAAAAGCCCATTGGTTGATACTACTGTTCAAAATAAATACGGCGATTTGCTGAATAATGATATTAAGTATAACAAGAAATATCCGCTTTGGAAACCGGTGGTGGGCGTTTTTGGAGTTAATGCATTTACATGGACGTTAGACAGGTTTGTTTTAAATGAGAGTTTTTCGCATGTTGGGCCCAGTACCTGGAAAAGTAGTTTCCAAAATGGCTGGGAGTGGGATTCGGACCGGTTTGGATTAAATTTTATAGGGCACCCCTATACAGGCTCCATGTATTTTAATGCCGCACGTTCGCAGGGATATAGCTATGCAGAGTCTGTTCCCTTTGCTGTGGGGGGCAGTATCATGTGGGAGTATTTTGGTGAAAATACAAAGCCATCTTATAATGATGTGATCAATACACCAATTAACGGTGCATTTTTGGGAGAGATATTTTACCGCTTAAGCTCAAATATTTTAGACGACCGCGCCACCGGTGGCAACAGAGTTTTCCGCGAACTAATTGCCGGAATAATAGACCCTGTAAGGGGATTTAACAGGCTTTTGCAGGGAAAAACTTTCAGGCGAACCAATAAGGAAGTTTACCAAAAGGAACCGCTGAATATTACATTATTTACTGGTATACATAAGATAAACGAGGATAACCGCACCATTTTTGGCAAAGGGCCTGTAAATGTCCTTTTCAATCTTCAGCTTGATTATGGAAATCCTTTTGAGGATCGTTTTCGCAAACCTTTTGATTTTTTCAGATTACGCACTGAATTCAGCCTTGGATCTGGCAGGAAGATACTGGATAATTTACAAGGGTATGGAATTTTATTTGGTGATAATAGAAGTTATGGTAAGCTTTCAGTTTTATACGGCGTATACCAATATGATGATTATTGGGATAATAAAACCTTTGAATTAGGCGCCGTTGGTTTTGGAGGCGGAATATTTACTAAATATCCCTTCAGTAAAAATGTTGTTCTTTATACCAATGTACACCTTACTGCAATTCCATTAGCCGGAAACAGTACCAGGTTTGGCCCGGATACATCACAGGTTAGGGACTATACTTATAATGATGGATTGGGAACCAAGTTTGAAAGCACGCTTAATTTAGGAAAGTATGCAAGCGCATCGATTGCCTATTACTATTATATCCTGCATACTACAGTTGGGCCTGCCGGTAATAATCACATCGGTATTTTAAAGCCCCGCATCACAGTAAGGGTATACAACAACATCAGTTTAGGATTTGAGCATTTTGAATATTATGATGACCGGTTTTTAAAGAATTTTGCAGCCATACATTCAGTAAGAACAGAACAGAAAATATTTATCTCCTGGTTTCTTGAAGACCCGCAGCGCAAGGGGCGGTACAACTAACAGTTGAACCATTTAAGATAAACCATAGCCTTTGCTTTAAATGGCCCCGCGGCGGGGATAAAGCAGGGAGATCAATCCAGCATATCCTTAATTGTTGTGCACCATATCTCTACAACAGTACTTACAACGGCAAAAAGTAGGGCAATTAGTCCTGAAACCAAAAACAGGTAAACTAATCCTGCTGCCGGAAAGGCAAAGAGTCCAATTGTCCAGCAGACTAATGAAATAAGGGCGATCAGGTACAATGACTTCGACATAAGCAAAATGTATAAGGGTAAAACATATTTGCAAAGCCTTGCTCCAAAAACGTTCCAAAAGTTTAAAGAAAGAGATATAATTAATAATTAAATATAATTAACCTTAAATTAGATGGCCTCTCTAATTAATTCAGACACAAATCAGTAAATAATTGTCAAAAAGAAACTACACACTGTTTTGTAATTAGAACACGAACCAGGTCAGGGGATGGATGCAAGATCAATATTCCACCATTTCCTCATCCACATAGCACCATAACCAACGCTCGCCGGGTTCGGCTGAAATAACAACCGGGTGGCCTTCGGCCTGGGCATGCTTAGATGCATGCTGGTTGGGCGAACTATCGCAGCACAGGGTAACGCCGCAGGTTTGACAGGTACGCAGGTGCATCCAGCCGCTATTGGTTTTTATACATTCCTCGCATACGTAATCTTTGGGATGCTTTAACTTTTTAATTGCCGACAGGTGTTTGCAGATCTGATCTTCCATGGGTTAGATTTTGATGGTAAATTAATAAAAAAACTTGTCATGCTGAGGAACGAAGCACCTATTGGCGAACAGATTCTTCTCCGCTAACCAGCGGATCAGAATGACAATTGGGGATTACACCTCCGCCAAATACTTATGTACAAAACTGATGGCCATGGAGCCTTCGCCTACGGCAGAGGCTACTCTGTTCATGGCGCCGGCGCGTACATCACCGGCGGCAAATATGCCGGGACAGCTTGTTTCCAGTAAAAAAGGATCGCGCTTGAGCTTCCATATTTTCGCGAACGTATCATAGGCAGTTAAATCGCGCCCGGTTTCGATAAATTCCTTAGGATTTTTGATAATGTCCAGCTGTATCCAGTCGGTATAGGGTTTTGCGCCGATGAAGATATACAGGGCGCTGGCCCCATATGTGGTTTGCTCTTTTGTTTTTACATTGATCAACTCCAACTTCTCCAGGCAATTATGGCCGCTTACTTCTGCTATCTCGGTATTTGCCAGCACCTCAATGTTAGGAGATAGCTTGATCTGGTCGATCAAATAGGCCGACATGGTGGCCGTCAAGTCATCGCGCCGGATAATAATATGCACCTTTTGGGCAAATTTGGACAAATACATGGCAGCCTGCCCGGCTGAGTTGCCCCCGCCTATCACGAACACATCCTTGCCTTTGCAAGCGGAGGCCTCGGTAGTAGCGGCACCGTAATAGACGCCTGCGCCGGTATAGTTTTCTATACCTTTTACTTCCAGCTTGCGGTAATCCACCCCGGTGGTGATCACTACGGCACGGCTTACTATCTCGGGGCCATCATCCAAAATAATGGTTTTATAACCGTCCTTTTGTTTGATCTCGCTTACTTTATGCGGTGACAGGAACTCCGCCCCAAGCCTTGTTGCCTGGGTAATGGCGCGGCGGGTAAGATCCGAACCGCTTAACCCTGCCGGGAAACCCAGGTAATTTTCGATACGCGAACTGGTGCCCGCTTGCCCGCCGGGGGCGTGTCGCTCTATCAGCAAGGTCTTTAATCCTTCGGACGAGCCGTACACCGCGGCAGCCAGGCCCGCCGGGCCCGCGCCTATGATCACTACATCGTATATCTCGTTTTTTATTTGCGGGCTCAACCCGGTTTTTTCGGCTATCTGCCTGATGGTGGGCCGGGTGGCGCAAGTGCCATCTTCATAAATGATCAACGGTAATTCATCATTGTTTAGTTTGTTTACCCCAAGCAGGGTTTTGGCTTCGGGGTTGGTCTCGATATCAAACCAACGGTAAGGGATCAGGTTGCCTGCCAGGTAATCCTTTATCTCGTGCGATTTGGGCGAGAACTGGTAACCGATCAGTTTAATGCCTTTAAAATCGGGTGTGTAGTGGCTTTGCCAATCGTCTAACAGGTCGTTTATTACGGGGAACAGCTTTTCTTCGGGCGGGTTCCAGGGTTTCATCAGGTAATAATCCAATTGTACATCGTTGATGGCTTTTATGGCCGCTACGGTATCCGAATAGGCTGTGAGCAGTACCCGCTTGGCATCGGGGTATATTTTTATGGCCTGGTGCAAAAAAGCCACTCCCTCCATTTCGGGCATGCGCTGATCAACCAAAAACAAAGCTACGGTATCGCTGCTGTTCTTAAGGTCTGTCAATGCCTCCAGCGCCTCCTTTGCCGAAGTGGTGCTGATGATCTTATATTCGGCATTATACTGCGATTTCAGGTCGCGGCTAATGGCACGCAACACCTGCTGGTCATCGTCTATGGAAAATATAATGGGTTTGTTCATGGTTAGTTGATTGGGTTGATTAAGTTATATTCGGTTGATTAGGTTGAACGAGCGATTTGATTAACCCAATCAACTCCTCTCTTATTCAACTTAATCAACTCCGCAATTATCCATCAATCGGGAAACATACAACAAATTCGGTATGCCCCGGTTGCGATTTTACTTTGATGGACCCATTATGCTGATTCACTATACGTTGCACCACATCCAGGCCCAGGCCGGTGCCTTTGCCCATTGCCTTTGTTGTAAAAAACGGATCGAATATACGTGTTCGTATGTCCTCGGGTATGCCAATTCCATTATCCCCGATAGTGACCTGCACAAACTCACGATCACGTTCTGTTTTTATGGTGAGGATGCCTTGCTTGTTCGTTTCCATGGCATCCAGCGCGTTGTCGATCAGGTTGGTCCACACCTGGTTCAGTTCGCCTATTTGTGCTTTAACCGGCGGCAGGGTTTCGTCAAAATCCTCCGCCAGGGCAACGTTGCCTTTTTTAAACTTATAGCCCAGCATGGTCAACGTATTGCGGATGCCGGTGTGTATATCGGCATATTGTTTATCCTGGCCCTGGTCCATATGCGTATAGTTTTTAACCGAGTTCACCAACTCGCCTATCCTCCGCGCAGATTCGCCAATATCCTTTACCATCTTTTCGGTAACCAGCAGGTTGTTGATCCAGTTGAAAACCGGGGTTAAAAATTCTTTTGGTATATGCTTGCTGATGGCCAGCACGTCATCGGGCTCAAAGCAAAATTGCACAAAGTTTTCGGCCATATCCATACTGTTGTCAATGAAAAGCTCATCAAACAGGTCGGTTAGCTCATCTTCTTTGGCGGTGCGTTGTTTCAGGGTGAGCTTACAATCCTCATATTCACCCAACACACGGAACAATTCTTCGCCCACAGCATCTACCTGTTCGGGCTTCATCCGGATAGCGATCACCGATTTAAAGGCCTGGGGCTGCATATTCAGATGTTTAGCCAGCGATTCAGCATCACGTACTATGGCTGATGCGGGGTTATTCAATTCATGCGTCAATCCTGCGGATAGCTTGCCGAGCGCCATCATCTTTTCATTCTGCTGCTGAAATTCGGTATAGTTGCGTACCCGGTTGGTCATGATGTGTACCAATGCCTGTGTAAGCTCAAACTGGGTGGATATCATTTCCCTGATCCTGTCTGTAGGGTATGTCATAATCTGCGTGGGGCCAAGGGCACGGCTGTGTACATTGGCGACTTTAGCCCTCGAATAAGGCAGGTAACCGGTAATGGCACCAGGTTCAAAAATTGCGGCTTCGCGTTCCACATTGTTTTGCATGAAGTACATGGCAATACGACCACTGATAATAATATGGGGGCCCGCAACTGGCTGTCCTTCAACTGTTAATTCCTCGCCATCTTCCAGCAGCAGTGTTTCACAATTATCGATCAGCCATTCCAGCTGATCATCGGGTACGTTCTTTAAGGAATCAAGCGCCTTAAGCCAGGAAACGGTTACTGTTTGCATGAGATAAAATTAGGGATTTTAATGCAGAAGAAGATGTTTGAAGCAGAATTTTAACGTTAAATGGCTTTTTCAATAGGGCCCTGCACCCAGGAGGTCACCAGATTTTTTTAGAAATTATTAATTAAGCAACCCGGTATTATTTGCAAAAAATCCCATCGGCCTGTAATGCATAGCAAAAGTTTAGTAAAAATAGCCGCCAAAACCAATACCGCCTGCCCGTAAGCCTTATTATTTACTAAACCTGCTTTGGCTCAGGCATTTTCCCGTTTTTATTGGGCCCTGTGCCGGGGTAACTTTAGTCAGTAATATCAATAAGATATTGGGGCAGATCAGCATTAAAACTATTTTTTAAAAACTTCAAATCAACACACAATGAAAAATCTCATCACAGGACTTGCATTACTCAGTATGCTATCCATGTTCAGCTGTACCCATGTACTTTACTCGCACGATGATGTGCTGAACAAGTACCAGACCAAACAGGATATCGCAAAACAATTCGGAGTACCGGCCGAGAAGAAAATGGGGGAGACATCCGAAGAATGGCTCTACATCTTCAGCAGCAAAACTTTGATAAGCCCGCATTTGGCTACTGCAGATGTAACTGTGCTGGGCAAGTATAAGCGGTATATTATTTTTACGATGGACCTGCAGGGAAATGTGGTGAGGTGGTATTCTGAAGGCGTCAATTTTGAAGTAAGAAAATCTGCCCCTGGTGAAACCATAGCTTTAATCGTGGGGATAGTGGCTGTTATAACTGTGGGGGCGATAGCCGCAAGTCATATCACATTTGATGCGGGTCCAATACTGTAACCTAAACACGACATGCAATGAAAAATCTCATCATAGGATCGCTGATAATTTTTATGTTATCGATGTTTGGCTGCACCAAAACGATCTATACGCAAGCGCAGGTATTGGGCAAGTTTCAAACAAAGGAGGACGTAACCAAAGTATTTGGTATACCTACCGAACGGAAAACCAACGAAACGCTTGAAGCCTGGATTTACAAATACGACAGATCCGGCAGGAATGGTATTCAGGAGGTAGCTAATACTGCCACCACTGACGTAAAAGAATTGAGCACTTTTAAAAGATATGTGCTGTTTGTATTTGATAAAAACGGGAGTCTGATCAAATGGGATAGCAGGGGAGTAGACCTGGCAGTGAAAAAGGTTTCAGCCGGGAAAACCATTGGACTTGTAGTAGGGGTAGCGGGTGGCGCGGTGATACTGTTTATTATCGGGCTTGCTTTATTTCCAATGCAGGGGCCATTTGATAATTGGGGTAGCTGATAAGCATCAACCCGATAGAAAGTTTTTGATACTTTTTATTACACTAAGTGGGTGCCGCCTATGAATTTCCATACAGGTATGGCCAGCACGGCACCCAGCGTGGTTGCTGTTAAATAAATCCATAGAAATTCGGTATGGCCAGAAACAATTGCCGGGGCCAGTGACCGTGCCGGGTTCATGGATGCGCCGCAGATGGGCCCGGCAAACATGGCTTCGAGGCCCACTGCCGAACCTATTGCCAGGCCTGCAAACATGCCCCGTTCCTTGCTGCCGGTTGCTACGCTGATGATAACCAGCATCAGGAAAAAGGTAAGGATGAACTCTAAAACAAAAGACTGGCTTGCAGTCCCTGCCGGGATGGTAGCGCCCAGGAATTGGTTTTCGGGAAACAGGAATTTTAGGGTAAGGCTGGCTAACAGGGCCCCTGTTAACTGACTTATGATATATGGGAGAAGCTGCCTGACCGGGAACGTTTTTGCGATGGTAAAAGCTATACTTACCGCAGGATTCAGATGCGCGCCGGAAATATCGCCGAAGGTATAGATCATACTCATCACAATCAAACCAAAGGTGATGGCAACGCCCACGTGAGTAATGCTGCCATGTGTTTGCTGATTAATGATGATAGCGCCCGTTCCGGCAAAAACCAGGGCGTAGGTGCCCAATAATTCGGCTAAGTATTTCTTCATCAGGACAAATGCATCTTTACAAAATCCTTGCTGTACACTTTGATCATATCCCGCACCCGCCTGAATTCGTCCATTACTTCATCCGCGTTTCCTGTAGCTTTTGCCGGGTCGGGGAAGTTTTGGTGAAAACGTTCGGCCTGGGTGGGGAAGTAGGGGCAGTTCTCTTTCGCGTTATCGCAAACGGTAATTACATAGTCGAAAGGGATATCCATGTACTCGTCCACATTATTGGAGGTGTGTTTGGAGATATCGATATGATCTTCGGCCATTACCTTTATGGCTTTGGGGTTTACGCCGTGGGTTTCGATACCGGCGCTGTAAATTGCGGCTTTATCGCCTGCAAAATGCCTTAAATAGCCTTCGGCAATCTGGCTGCGGCAACTGTTACCGGTGCATAGCACTAAGATGTTTTTCATTTATTTTGTTAAAGTTTTTTTCATTACGATGGCAGACTGCGGGCACACATAGCTGAACTCCGAAGATTGCCGCACTTCTACAGGTACATCTTCCCGTGTTGTTTTAATATAGCCTTTCCGGTCGAAGTAATCCGGTGCTGTCTCCGTTAACAGGTACATCGTGCCCAAACCTTTTGATATGGCAAGAGCTTCTATTTCGCTAAGTAATTTCCCGGCTATCCCCTGGCTGCGGAAAACCGGATTTACTGCTAAAGAACGTAATAGCCCGTAATCGCCATAAATTTCCAAACCAGCCACGCCGATGACATCATTGCCCTGAAGGGCAACTAAAAAGTTTTCCAATGATTCCGGGAGGTCGCTTACCGGCAGTTTTTCATCTATTAACAGGGATACGATCCCTGCCTTATAATTTATCGCTTCTATGATTTGCATATCATTTAAATTTAACAGCATCCGCCGCCGGGTGTACAACAAGCAGTTTCGGCAACTGCCAGGTTCTTTAATTCAACTTTTGGTTTTTCGGGGGCGCAACATTCTTCGCCGGTGGCTGTGGTGCCGCAGCTGCCACCACGTTCTATTGCTTTGCACTGTACGGTATCGGGGCGCAGGTCGATCACCAGGTTTTCGTCATCCATGATAAAATCATTGGGGTATAACTGGCGCGTATCAAAGCCTGAATTACCAAACTCGATCTTTACCGTCGCGGTTCCATCCAATGGTAATACTTTTTCAACAACATCAATAATGGAAAGCGCTTTTTTTACCTTCATCGCACGTTCCTGCTGTTTGGCGGTAGGCTCCCATAATTGAACAATGATCTCTGTCCACTCATTCTTCACACCGCCACAATCAACCGAAACAATGGGCGCCTGCTTGATTTCGGTGATATGGTAAGAGGGGGATACCCATTTGTTTTCAGCATATTGAAACTGCAGATCAAGCAAGGGGTATTGCATTAATTTTTCCTTAAATATTTTCCAGTTGATGGCTTCCGGTTTATTCATGGCTATTGGTTTTATTGTAATATTGCGATTGATATATTTAAATTTTTTTAACAGCACTTAGCCGGATCGGTATACGATTCGAAGAAGGCGCTCAACTCCTCGTTTAATAATTTCCAGGCTTTAGGTTCGATACAATAACAAACACTTACCCCTTCGATGGTACCCTGTATCAGCCCGGCATTTTTTAATTCTTTTAAATGCTGGGATATGGTGGCTTGCGCAAGCCCCAAATCATCCACCAAACTGCCGCAAACACAAGCATTGGCTTTGATGATCTGCTGCAAAATGGCGATACGGGCCGGATGGGCCAATGCCTTTAGCATTACAGCAAGCTGGTTTTGCTCTTCGGTAAATATTTCTGTTTTGGTTAAGCCCATAATTATATCGCAATATTACGATTGATATTTGAAACTTACAAGGGAATCCTAAAATATTATTAACTTGAATTTTAAAATACCTGCAATAGTTATGGAAAAATCAGCCAGTCCCGCCGGGAGAGCGTACATCGTCATCATGTTTATAGTTGGATGGTTTACCCTGATCGGTCAGTTGGTTTTAATGCTCGGCACCAAAGCGGCACCCGCGACTGAACTGGTGATGCGATTTTTTACCTTCTACACCATTTTGACCAATCTTTTGCTGGCTGTGTGCTTTACTTTTATGCTGCTGAAGCCGCGATCCAAATGGAATGATTTTTTTACAAGTCCAGCAATGCTTGCGGCTGCTGCCACCTATATTACGGTAGTAAGCGTTACTTATAACATCATACTCCGCTTTATCTGGAGCCCGCAGGGATTACAGCGGGTGGTTGATGAGTTACTGCATTTAATTATACCCATTTTGTACATTATATTCTGGCTGATATTTGTGCCAAAGGGCGGATTGAAATGGAAAAATGTTTTCCCCTTGCTCGTCTACCCTTTGGTGTATCTCTGTGTTATCTTGATAAGAGGGGCAATGTCGGGCTGGTATCCTTATCCATTTGTGGATGTAAACCAATTGGGTTATGGTAAAGCGCTGCTCAATTCGGGGATGATAACCATAGCCTTTATCATTATTGCCCTGCTGTTTGTTTTAATAGATAGCAAGAAGAGTAAAAGAGCTTTTGATTGAAACTACACATTCTTTTGTCGTAGAATGATAAAGAACAAAAACAGAATCAACGTGTTAATATTAAGAGCACCCCCCCCCCGATGCCAAATTCTTATTAGTTAAAAACTCCTGCTTTGGACAATGAATCACAACATACAATAGCCGGTACTAAAATATTAAAGAAAAAAGTAACTTTTATCTTATTGATGATAGTTATCATATCGTCAGCCACAATTATCATTATCAATTATTATACTTTCCGGATATTGTCGGGCGCCAGGGCCTATATCAATGGCGAATCGCAATACTCCAAAGGTCAGAAGGACGCTTCTGCCAGCCTGATCAATTATATTTATATTGAGAACGAGGCCGATTATACATCTTTCGAAAAAAATATCAGTGTGCCCATCGGCGATCGGATAGCGAGGAAAGCATTAACATCGGGCAATAACTACGAGGATGCTAAAAGAGGCTTTTTGCAAGGCGGCAATCGTCCGGAGGATATTGATGATCTGATATGGCTCTTCAGCAACTTTCAGCATTTTGCTATCTTCGAAAAGGCGATAAAGATATGGGCCGATGCTGACCCATTGATAGAAACTCTTCAGCAGTTAGGCTTACAATCGCACCAAAAAATAGCCAACGAGAAAATTTCTGCAAGGGAAAAGAAATCCTTAACACTGTCCATCACAAATATATCTGCAGAACTTACCATCAGGGAAAAGGCCTTTTCGGATACGCTTGGTGTAACCTGCCGGACTATTAATTTATACGCTTTTTCAGCCAATATATTGATCACCCTTGTGATCGTAATCAGTGCGGTATTATATTCGGGCATCATGGTAAGGAGCCTGGCCAACTCAAAAAGGAAAATCATTGAACAGAACGACAGCCTTCAGCTGATCAATGCCGGGCTGGATAAGTTTGTTTTTAATGTAACGCATGATCTTCGTTCGCCACTGGCATCGCTTGCGGGGTTGATAGCCCTGATAGATGATGAAACCAGCATAGAGCAGGTAAAATCATATACTTTGATGATGAAGAACAGCATTGAAAAGCAGGATCATTTTATTAAAGAGATGCTAATTTTCATAAAAAGCAAACATTTAGGCGTAATAAAGGAGGAGTGCAGCCTGGTTAATATCATAGATAATATCATAGCTCAAAATCATTATAAAAGTGAGGGAAAAGAGGTTGAATTTATCAAAGAGCTTGATTTGATAAAAATGAATGGCGATGCCCTGAAGCTGCATGTGATATTAAATAACCTGGTATCAAACGCGGTAAAATACAGCGATTTTAAAAAACCCCGGCAGCTGGTCACGATCAGAACATACCAATTAAATGCTCACGCGGTGATTGAGGTAGAAGATAATGGCCTGGGTATAAAAAAAACAGACCAGGAACGCATATTTGATAAGTTTTATATGGCTGCAGCCAATAAACGAAGTTCGGGTATCGGGCTTTACCTGGTTAAGGATGCGGTAACACAATTGCATGGAAAAATTGAAGTACAATCTGAACCGGGTGTAAGCAGCAAATTCATTGTTAGCTTACCCTGCTGACAGCGCTATCGCACCACTTTCTTAACGCTTCCCTTCGGATTGTTTCTGGCCAATATTTTCATCGCGATATACTCCTTAATAACCAGCAATACGGTAACCAGGTAAATGTTATAAATGGTATTGATATCGCCAGGCTGATTTTTATGGGCGATATTATTGTAAATGATCATGATCAATATACTTAACGGCATAATCAATACATCAACAATGATGGAAATGATCAGCTGTTTGGCCTTCGTGGTATGATAAAGATCCAGTATAAAGTTATTGGCGAAATAACAGAACATGGAATAAATGATAAGCTGGTGAATCACATGGTCGTGGAAATTTGGCGCGGTTACATAGGGAACCCTGGTAAACCAGTTAAGCAGGTGATGTATCCAGAATTGGGAAGTAGTGTATAACAATATACCATAAACGGCTGCGATGCTTAGCAGATGCAGTAAATACTTTAAAACTACTGATGCAATATTATCAGCTTGCGGACTTTTCATTGTATAATTCAGGTTTTGTTACCAAACATAGTAAATTGTGGAATAATCGGTAGGAGGAATTGAAAAATATTTGTGAGGATGCAAAACAAATCCTACTTTGCGTCAAACCGACACATCTAAAACCATTTTCCTGTATATGAAAAAGCAAGTTAAAATTGCCTTTGGAGTTTTGATACTTTCAGCCTCTGTACTTTTATATTCTTTTGTTATCAGCACGCCTGCATTAACCATTGTAAACACCGGGGCCGGAAAGGTTTCTGGAGTTAAGAACAGCACGGGCGATGTGACGGCTTATAAAGGTATCCCCTTTGCCGCACCCCCGGTTGGCGATCTGCGGTGGAAAGCCCCACAGCCTGCAAAGCATTGGGATGGTGTAAAAAAATGCGATGCCTTCGCGGCAAGCCCGATGCAGCCCAAGCCTGCGCCATTTATGGTGTACACTTCGGAGTTTTTGATACCCGAGCAGCCCATAAGCGAAGATTGTCTTTACCTGAATGTGTGGACGAACGCTAAACTTAAAACAGATAAAAAACCAGTTTATGTGTGGATATATGGTGGTGGTTTCACCAGCGGCGGCAGCGCCTGCCCGATATATGACGGCGAGGCGATGGCTAAAAAAGGGGTGATATTTGTGTCGATCACTTACCGGGTAGGGGCCTTCGGCTTTTTGGCGCATCCCGAACTGACTAAAGAATCACCAGATAAATCATCGGGCAATTATGCTTTGCTCGACCAGTTAGAAGCGCTAAAATGGGTAAAACACAATATTGCAGCCTTTGGCGGCGACCCGGAAAATGTGACGATAGGAGGTCAATCGGCAGGCTCCATGAGCGTGAATTGTTTGGTGGCCTCACCGTTAGGAAAAGGCTTGTTTAAAAGAGCTATCGCCGAAAGTGGATCGTTGTTAATTAAGAATCCAATGCTGGCGTCGAGCAGCTTGCAAAAGGCAGAGGAGCAAGGTGTTAAACTGGCTGAAAAGGTTGGTGCTAAATCATTAGCCGAAATGAGAGCCCTATCGGCAGAAGATGTGTTAAAAAAATTCAGCGGGCGATTTTCGCCAATAGTGGATGGTTATGTGCTGCCGGAATCTGTTGCCGATATATTTGGTGAGAATAAGCAGAATCATGTGCCGCTGCTTACCGGCTGGAATGGAGATGAAGCCTTTATTGGCGCGTACAAAAATAAAGAGGATTTTAAAAAGCAGGCAGAAACTGACTACGGCGCTGATGCGGAAACTTTCCTTAAATATTTCCCGGCAGGAAGCGATGAAGAAGCTGCCGCCTCGCAGATACAACTGAGCAGGGACATGATATTTGCCTTATCCGGGTATAAATGGGCGGGTATACAAAGTAAGTATCCCAACTCGCCCGTGTATGTTTATAATTTTAACAGAAAAGTACCGGCTTATGGTGATATGGCCAAATATGGGGCATTCCATACTGCCGAAGTGCCTTATGTAATGGATGATCTGAAGTTTCTGAATCGCCCGCTGGAGCCATCTGATAAGGCGCTGGCCAAAATGATGGCCACTTACTGGGTTAATTTTGTTAAAACCGGTAATCCTAATGGTAACGGATTGCCTGCCTGGCCAAAATACAATACCAGTCAGAACAAGGCTATGGTATTTGATGAAAAATCGGTTGCAAAAACGGTACCCGGCAAGGGTGGGCTGGACTTTTTATTATCGAAATCGGCGAAGTAAATGCCATTAAAAAAGCAAGCAGGGGCCTAAAAAAAACACAATCACTACAAAATCCGGTCCCTGCTGCTACTCTGCATAGTATCAGTTATCACCTCCTTATCATCACCCTTTTAGGGTGCCCTCAGGATTTTATTCTGTGACAAATATTATTATAATAATTACGCCCGGTAATACAAATGGGTTGCCCCGGGTTGAAATATTTTTCTTGTAATCTAATATAACTCCGCAAGGCACAAAATATTGCCTGTTTTAATCGTTTTTTACGAGATAATTAAGGTATGCCAGCAAGTATTAGTTATGGCCGCTGTTATCATCGTGGCCGCCATTGTCATCATCACCGTGATGATGTCCCCTCATTTCAGATTCGCCGCTTATAGCAAGATTGGCCAGAACTTTATTGTAAATGGCTGTATTTGAACTATTGCTAATAATGATCTTGCCATCTGTTTGGGTGGCGGCTTCTATTGTGGCCGCGGTAATACCGGCAGCCAGGCGGCCCAGGTGCATGTGTATAAGCGAAATATAATCGGTGGTGGCGTCAACGGTAATATTTTCCGCTTCTGCTTTAACGATCACATCATCATTCAGGTCAAATTCGATCGGAATCACTGTGCCGCCGCTATTGGTGAAAGTGCCGGTCAGCTTAAGCGGAATAGCATCGCCCGCAGATTTTTGCAGGTATACTTTAACCTCGATCTCGGTGTAAGTTCCCGGAGCTATGGTGATATTAGTTAGTAGCGGCGCCAGTGCGAACAGGTCAATATTGGTTAAATTTTTTGAGGTTAGTTCGGTTTCCACGCCGTCTTTTTTGGCTTCGAGCTTAAACTTGCTTACGTTGGCCACGCCTGCCGTCCAGTTTAAACCTGCGACGGCATTGGTTGTTACACCAGGGTTTGTAGATGCGGTAGCGGCAGTACTGTTGTCTGCCTGTAATTCAAAGGATAATTGCGGGGTACCCGAAGGCGATGTGCCGGTTTTTTTGCATGCCGAAAAGAATAAAGCGGCCAATAAGATTGCTGCGATAGCGCCTGTTTTAACTGTTTTCATAAGTGGAATAATTTTGGTTTATGTAACAAGTATTTTACACTAATTACGCCCGGCTAAAAAAATTGGTTGCCTGGGTTAAAACATTTTTCTTTAGATATAATTATTTACGATAAGGTTGATATGGATAGATTTAATTTTTTTGATTGAAACATAAGGCGCATACCGGGAGTAATAGTTAAAATTGCAACAATTTGGTATGGCTTGTAAAAACTACTCTTTTCTGAAAATATTCGCGCTTATCGGAGTTTTGATGCTGTCGCTATTTTTGCAGGATAGTATCGCACAGCAAACCAAAAAACGTCATCGTAAAAAGACCGCTCCAACAGCCGCGGAAACTTCTGCTGCTCCCGGGTTTAGATTCAGAACCATAATTATTGATGCAGGGCACGGGGGTAAAGACCCCGGCGCGCATGGTAAGTATTCCAAAGAAAAAAACGTTGCTTTAGCCATAGCCAAGAAACTGCGGACGGCCTTAACCGAACAGGTGCCATCATTAAACGTAGTGATGACCCGCACTACAGATAATTTTATCGAGCTGCACCGCCGGGACGCTATTGCAAGCGAGAACAAGGGAAATTTATTTATTTCGATCCATTGCAATGCCTCCCCCGAACGGGTAAGTGATGAACGCGGCGTACTGCTGCTGGTATATGGTTATCACCGAAAGGGCGAACAATTGGAAGCCATCCGGGAAAATGCATCCATCTACATAGAAAAAGATTACCAGAAAAAATATAGCGGCTACGGCGATAACAGTGCAATAAATGCCATCGTACTGAGCGCTTTTCAGCAGAAGTTCCGCAAGCAATGTATCCAGTTTGCCGATCTGGTGAACCACGAGTTTAAAACGGTGGATGGCAGGCACAGCCTGGGTGTAAAGGAACAAGGTGTGTTGGTATTGCAGCAAAGCGCCATGCCGGCGGTATTGGTAGAGACGGGTTTTATCAATAACCCCAAAGACGAAGAATACCTCAACTCATCCGATGGACAGGCCGAAATTGTGCAATCCATCATCCGGGCTGTCAAGAAGTATAAGAAGACTTTTGAGGAGCAGAAGTAGAACACTTGTCATTTTCTCCTCGTTCGAAATGACATCTTATAGACAGATTTTATTACCATATTTGGCCAATGAATATCGGTATTTTCACCTATGGCACACGCGGCGATGTGCAACCCTATATTGCACTGGCTTCGGGACTTAAAGATAAGGGACATAGCGTGATCCTGGCTGCGCCTGAAAATTTCAAAGGGTTTGTTGAAGGATTCGGACTGACTTTCCACCCGCTTTATGGCAATGTAGAAGAAATGATGAATTCGCCTGAGGGAGAAAGCGTGCTACGGTCTGAAAACACCATCAGGCTGATGAAGCATTTTTTCAAAGTGCTGAACGCCCAAAGACGGCCATTGCGGGAAAGTTTTCTGCAAGGGATCAACAAAGTGGACGCGATCATAGCCAATGCGGCAATGGCGGCCATTGTATGCGCCATAGCCGAAAAGCAAAGCAAGAAGATCGCCTTTACTTATTTTATGCCGCCAATGGCTGTTACCGGCGAATTCCCCATTGCAGATTTCGACTTTCTGAATTTCCCCTGGTATAACAGGCTGACTTATAAATTAGCACATGCTTTTTACTGGAAATTTGTAAAGGCGGAAACTAACGAGTACAGGCAGGAATTAGGGCTGCCGGTTTTAAAGGAGAATTTGCTGTACTACATTGACAGGAAAAAAATGCTTGATCTATATTGTATCAGCTCAACCCTTACCCCCCAGCCAAAAGATTGGGAGCCGCACCACCAGATCACCGGGGTTTTGACTGTTGCGAAAAAGGAACGGGAAGGCCATGTAATGGATAAGGTACCTGCCGAATTAAGCGAATGGCTGGCAGAAGGGCCTGCACCCATCTATATGGGTTTCGGCAGCAACGGGATAGGCAATACGGAGAAGTTTAATGCTGTTATTAATGAGGTGCTTAACAAAACGGATGAGCGTATATTGTTCTGTACAGGCTGGTCAAAGTTTGATAATCTGCCTCAACATAAGAATTTATTTGTGACCAAGTATGTCGATCACGAGGCCATACTGCCCAAATGCAAAATGGGGATATTTCATGGCGGGGCGGGCACGTTCGCGGCTATGCTGCGTAATCATTTGCCGGTTATTATCGTTTCTTTTTATACCGACCAACCAGCCTGGGGCAAGATAGCGGAGCGCAGAAAGCTGGGCACCCATATTCCGTTGAGAAAACTAACCGGGCAGAAATTAGTGACGGCAATAAATGTCGTCCAGCACCCATCGATCAAACAAAACGTTATTGAAACCGGCGATAAAATAAAGGCTGAAGATGGTTTGGGGAATACTATCAATGCGATTGAAAAATACTTTGCGTAGGCAAGATCAAATGTGTTTGCTCAATAGCATTTTCACTTCATCCTTTAAACGCTTATAGTTCATATTAAAGGCGTCCTTTGAGGTGACTGTTATTTTTTTGCCTTTTTCGTTAGTGTAACTCATTGGCACGGCTGCCCCGGTTTTAAAGCCCATGATCTCCCGGTTTTCATTGATCAGGAACACATCAGGGTACCCGTTAATATTCCTGAAACCGGCAATATCAATGGTGTGCATATCATCGGTTGTATTTGTTTTGGATGGGATCAAAAATATCTTTTGGTTATACCGTTTCGCAAGGCGGGGCAGATCTTTTTTTGTGTCCCAGAATAATACCAGGAAATCCACTTTGTCCGAATACTCATTCACGACCTTATTGAGCGCCGGGATCTCGGCCATGCAAGGCTCGCACCAAGATGCGGATACCGTCAGAAAGATGGGCTTGTGTGTTTTCCCGACATCAAACTTTTTCTTGTCAATAGTTTCGAATATATAATTATCTACATAAGAGTGGGTAATGCAATTGGTTATGGAATCGTAATAGGTAGAGGCGAGTTTCGAATCTCCTTTTGCATAAGCCTGTTGACAAAGTGCCCTATATCTCAGGATCATTGGTTCGGTATCGGCAAATTTTCTCCTTGTAGTATTGATCTGTGCGAAAGCAGCCAGGCAGGACAAAATTAATAAGGTTAAAAGAAAGGACCTTTTCATGGGTTTAGGGTAAGGTGAAATAGGTGATTTGATCACTAAACAAACGGAATCAACATCCTGATATTATCCTGCACATTTCTTGATCATGGAAAACTATTTAAGATATCAAATTAATTATATTTACTTCAAACAAATCATACCCTCCCCGCATTTTTAAATTAGCTATGAAAACATTCAACAACTTTTCCCGCCGCGATTTTATTCGCACAGGTTCAATAGGCATCGGGGCGTTGGCCCTGGCTAATCCCTTGTCGCTATTTGCTGCTAAACCGGCCAAAAAGCTGGGTGTGGCATTGGTAGGGTTAGGGGGATATAGTTACGGGCAACTGGCACCGGCCTTACAGCATACCGAAAATTGTTACCTCGCAGGTATCGTAACAGGGCATCCGTCAAAAGCAGCAGACTGGTCCAAACGCTATAATATCCCCGAAAAAAATATTTACAACTACGAGACCTTTGATAAAATAAAAGACAACCCGGATATTGATATCATCTATATCGTGTTGCCGGTTTCCATGCATAAGGAATATACCATAAGGGCGGCAAAGGCGGGTAAACACGTGATCTGCGAAAAGCCTATGGCACTGAACGCACAGGAATGCCGGGAGATGATAGCCGCATGCAAAAAGGCTGACCGATTGTTATCCATAGGCTATCGCCTGCACTTTGAGCCGCATACGATGGAGATCATGCGATTGGGGCAAAAACAGGTTTACGGCAAGGTAAAATCTATCGATACCGGGAATGGTTTCACTTATCGCGGCGATCCCAATGCCTGGCGCTTAAAGAAAGCCATGGCAGGCGGCGGCGGATTGATGGATATGGGTATTTATTCCATACAAGGCACAAGATATACCTTGGGGCAGGAGCCTATCGCCGTAAAGGCGCGACAGGAAAAGACCAGGCCCGACTTTTTTAAAGAGGTCGATGAAACCATATTCTGGGAGCTGGAGTTTCCCGGAGGTTTTACCGCAACCGGCAAATCAAGCTATAATAACGACTGGAGTTACCTACATGTAGAAGCCGAAAAAGGAAAATTCGGATTAGGGCCGGCATATGGTTATGGTGGTATTGATGGCTATACGTCAGCAGGTAAAATGCCGTTCCCGCAAATTATACAGCAGGCCGCGCAGATGGATGATTTTGCCAACTGTGTGCGCCAGAATAAACAATCACGCGTGCCGGGCGAAGAAGGGTTGAAGGATATGAAAGTGGTTGACGCGATCTACAGGAGCCTTGATTCGGGCAAAAAGGAGAAAATATAATGGCGGATGGAACCGGGCAATGGCCCAATATTGCATTTGAAAACTGGAAGGATACGCTGGCTACGGTTCACCTGTGGACGCAGATCGTAGGCAAGATACGCCTGCGGCAGACGCCCTGGCTTAACCACTCGTGGCATGTTACGTTATACGTGAGCGCCAGTGGGTTAACTACGGGCAGCATCCCTTACGAGGGCGGTGTGTTCCAGATTGATTTTGATTTTATACATCATGTGCTGCACATTACCACCAGCGATGGCGGTGTGGCAAGGGTAGAACTTTACCCGCGTTCGGTAGCCAGCTTTTACCGGGAGCTTTTTGAAAAATTGGAAAATGTGAATATAGATGCATACATCTATGCGGCCCCCAATGAAATTGACCCGGCTATTCCTTTTACTGAAGACGAAACACATAAATCTTATGATGCGGAAAGGATGCATGACTTCTACCTGGCATTGGTGAAGATCCATAATGTATTTACCAGGTTCAGGGCGAAGTTTACGGGTAAATGCAGCCCGGTACATTTTTTTTGGGGAGCGTTTGATATGGCGGTGACCCGGTTTTCGGGCAGGCCGGCACCTGTACATCCCGGTGGAGTGCCCAATATGCCTGTAAGCGTGATGCAGGAGGCCTATTCGCATGAGGTAAGCTCCTGTGGTTTCTGGCCCGGCAGCGAGCAGTTTCCGCACCCGGTTTTTTACGCCTATTGCTATCCTACACCTGCGGAATTTAGTCAACAGCCGGTTAAACCCAACGAAGCCTTTTACAGCGCCGAAATGGGCGAATTTATGCTCCTTTATGAGGTGGTTCAACGGTCTGATGATCCGGAAGATGTTTTACAGCAATTTCTGCAAACTACCTACGAAGCCGCTGCCAATACCGGGCATTGGGACAGGAAAGCTTTGGAATGTGATTTTTCGTGGCTGGAGAAATAGTAATATCCTTTACAAAACAATGACCAATATCATTTTTACTTTGCTGTTTTATAGATACATTTGACTCGATGAAGATTACCGCCTCTATATTAGTTATGTATTTCGGCTTGCTGATGATGCAGCCGTTTGCTAATATGGATATGATTGGCGCAAAACCTGCCAAAGCTTGTGCCAGTAATAAGTGCTGTGAAAATGAGAAGCAGCATAAGGGTCAATCCCCCGTAAAGCACCAGGGCACTTGTAATGCTGATTTTTGCAATCCATTTGTGCCATGTGGATTATCAATTGTTTACGGTGCGCAGAAGTCTGTGTTTGTAAATCCTGAATTTGCTTTATCCCTGATCAAGAAACCAACAATTAAAGAAGATATAATTTCAGATTATTTATCCGATTGTTGGCGCCCGCCTGAGTTATTATCCTGATACCAAACTCGCTCTGAGACAATAGGATAATTTATTTTACTTTTAAAATTCATATAATGAAAAAGATAAGCTTAGGCGTATTGGCTATATTATTGGCCAGCGCAACAGTATTTGCAAATGATGTGGCTAAGAAACCTGTAGTAAAAAAGGCTAAACAGGAATGCCAGGGCAAATGTTTAAAGACCTCCAAAACAGGAACTTGTACGGATCAGAACAGCTGCCCGGACATGAAAACCTGCGGAGCCAAGTGTTCATAACATTTGCTTAATATAAATGAAAGCCCCCTGCAAATTTGCAGGGGGCTTTTTTGTTGAATAAATTATTCCTTTATAAAACTATTTTGTTACCGCTTTCAGTGTTTCCTTCGTTACCCCACATTCAACCATTTTTTTGCCGTAATATGGGTTTTTGATGGTGGCAGTTTCGCTCAGCCATGATTGTTTTTTCATGGGGCAATATTGCTTGTAAACCACCAGGTCATTAGCGTGAAATTCCTTTATAACAGCATACATATTGGCCGAAAGGCTGCCAAAGTGCTCGCGTTGGTGGGCTAATTCTGTCGAATGACCGATGTGCTCACCGTCATAGCGCAGCTTTTCGCCGTATTTTTGCCATACTGCTTTTTGTTTCGCGTCCATCTGGCTCACCTGCACATCCTTAAGCGCGGCCGTGAATTTTGCAGCTTCATCGTTTGCCTCTTTGCTGTTATCAGCAACTAAAGCATTTTTTAGGCTGATATAGCTTTTCAAAACATTATTTATGGCTGAGTTTACATCTGCCGGGTTTGCTTTTGCATTATTTACCGCTATAAAAAGTACGATAACGATGAGGTATTTGATTGATCTCATGAATATGTTAGTTTTAATTTAATAGAAACGTTTTACAAATATGTATATTTTTAAGATAAGGTCAATTTCTGCGGATCACCCTGTTCTCAAAAGTTGGCGAAAGAATGATGGAGGTATTGGTTTCGCCTAATAATTGCAGCTGGCTGATGATGGCCTCGAGCCGTTTGGTAGTGGGCGTGGCCACTTTCATGATCACGCAATTGTGCCCGGTGATGTTATAACATTCGGTTATTTCGGGTATCTCGCTTATCTTCTTAGCCGCGGTGGCATGCATCATATTGGCTTTGAGGGTGATAAAGGCATTCACAGTTAAACCTATTTTATCATTATCCACCATAGCCCGATAACCGGTAATGATCTCTTCCTCTTCCATACGCTTAATGCGCTCGGCCACGGCAGGGCCGCTCAGGCCAACGCGGCGGCCAATTTCGGTAATAGACAGGCGGGCGTCCAATTGTAATTCTTCCAGTATGTGGGCGCTTAATTCGTCAAGTGGCTTATAATTTAAATTTTTATTCATAAAAAAACTTGAAATGTAAAGTTAGCAGGCTAAATAACATTTTATTTAAAGGTGCCTTTGCCCGCTGCAACATAGCTTTGAATAACAAATTTAAATATATGAGAAAAACATTTGTACTGGTAGCTTTCGTTTGCTGCGCAGCCATTAGTCGGGCACAATCTAATAAAAATTTAGTGCCGCAAATATTCCAGGAGGGCATCATCAGCAAGGGGGATTATGAATCGCACCCAACCTTTACGCCCGGCGGTGATACGCTTTATTTTATCAAACTTACTTACGACCTCAAGTTGTCGGCTATTTGTTTTTCCACCAAAAAGAATGGCCGGTGGCAGGAAGTGCAGATGGCGCCATTTTCGGGCAGATATATGGATGCCGATCCCTTTGTAACGAGAGATGGCAAAGCGTTATACTTTATGTCGAACCGGCCTGTTAAAGAAGGTGATCCGGTGCAGGACTATACCGATATCTGGAAGGTGGTGATGACCAAAACCGGATGGAGCGCTCCGATACATTTAGATGCCCCGGTTAACAGTATAAAGGACGAGTATTATCCCACTATCGCAGATAATGGTACTATCTATTTTGGTTCGACAAGAGAAGGCAGTAAGGGCGGCAGCGATATTTACCGGTGCAGATTTAAGGACGGCAAATATCAGCCTGCAGAAAATTTGGGTAATGCCATTAATAGCGAATTTAACGAATACGAGGCTTTTATTGCGCCGGATGAATCCTATATCATCTACAATGCCTCGAGGCCTGATGGCTTGAAGAACCTTGATTTTTACATCAGCTATAACCAGAATGGCAACTGGACGAAAGCTAAAAAACTGCCCGAGCCTATCAGTTCGGGAGCAATTGACTGGTCGCCCAAGGTAACCGGGGATGGTAAATACTTTTACTTTTCGAGCACCCGGAGCAAGGATGTTCCGCCTCCGGACAAAGCAGAAAATATGGAACAGTTTAACCGGAGGCTGCAAAACGCCAATAATGGATTGTCGGATATTTATATCGTTGATTTTGCCGCGATATTGAATGCGAAATAACTTTTTGAACCATGCGGATAAATTGAGGATCGGAACAAAAATAATTCTTCTATTTTTGCCGCATGCAAACAGACGGTAACTCATTAAAAAACAGGTTCGACAGTATTATATTCGATCTGGACGGTACACTCTGGGATTCAACCGGGAATGTGGCCCTTGCCTGGGAAGAAGCCCGCAAAAAGGTAGATTACGTGGTTGACAGTATTACACAGGAAAAAGTGCGCTCGATTACGGGGATGGCCTATGATGTGATATTTGAAGTGCTGCTGCCTGATATGGACGTAGAGAAGCGGAATAATTTTAAAGCCCTGTGCGCCCAAAGTGAAATTGATACTCTGAATGCTAAAGGCGGGGATATGTATCCCGGACTGGAAGAAACTATTAAGTATCTCGCCTCAAAATATAAGCTGTATATCGTAAGTAATTGCCAGAGCGGTTATATCGAAACTTTTTTTGCCCATAGCCCGGTTACCAGTTACTTTTCAGGATATCAATGTTATGGGACCAAAGGGCAGCCCAAGGCGGAGAATATTAAGGATATTGTGAACGATCACTCCCTCAAATCACCGGTTTATATCGGCGACACCTGGGGCGACCACGACTCGGCGAAGAAAGCGGGCGTGCCTTTTATTTTTGCCAATTATGGTTTTGGAAAAGTGGAGGGTGAGCAGATCGCTTCTATCAGTGGATTGAAGGATTTGATAGCGTTACTGTAAGCAGGTTTTACTTCTCAGAAATTACGGGGCACTGCCTGACGTAAAGGTTATTTTCCAATATATCCAGCATAAAAAGGGCCACATTTTGCCTGCTAATATAAATCGATGGTTTTGGAATATTATTTAGCGAAACCTTAATTTCCTTCTTTTCTTTCGAATTGGTTAATCCTGTCGGGCGAACGGCCGTATAGTCCAGGTCAGATTTTTCCAGCATTTCTTCCACCCGTTCATGGTCAAGATATGGATAACGGATATTGCTGTGATCTACCAAAAACCTGAACCAAAAGGGTATATCCTTCCGGGTTTCGGCTACACCCCATGCAGTGGTGACTATGATGCGGTTAACCTGTTGTTCGGTAGCTGCCACGATAATGTTTTTCATGGAGAGTGATAGAAAATCTATAGAGGTGCGCAACTTGGCCCAGGGAAAATCAGATACCCGGGAGATATTCAGGGTACTTAATACCGCATCACAGCCATGCATAGCTTCGGCCAATGTGTATTTGTTTAAGGCTGTACCTTCAAATACCGTAACCAGGTCGGGATTGACCAATAAACTGCCTTTGTGCCCAACCAGCACATTTACCTTATGCCCACGGTTTAGCGCTTCCTGTACTAATAGCCTGCCTGTCCGGCCGGTAGGGCCTAAGATGAGGATGTGCATGTGATGGTCAGATCGTTTTAGTTACATCAAAGCCGTCATAACAATAACTTCTAAAGCAAAGCAACTCCTGGATAGGGGCGCTATCGGCATAAAGAAATAAAACAATTAAGGCTTAGATAAATAATTGGTTAATAACAAATGTTAGTTATTCTAAAGATACAAAAAGGTCTGACAATTACGCTACTACACTCTTAAACTCTTTATCAAAATTCTCCATCATCAGCACGGCTGCGCCTATCAGTTCGGCGTCAAAACCGAGTTCGGATATCAATAATTCGGTACTGGATGCCAGGCGAGGGATGCAGTATTTGTGCAAAGCTTGTTGTATGGGGGCCAATAGTATTTTGCCGGCACGCGCTCCGCGGCCGCTCAATACAATGGTTTTGGGGTTCATGATATGGATAAGGATTGCGAGGGCCTTGCCTATTTTATAACCTGCATCTGATAGCAGTTCGATGGCAAACTGGTCGCCGTTGTCGGCAGCCTCTAATATAGCATCGCCTAAAAATTTTGAGGGGTTGTTGTCGAGTATTTTCAGGCTGGTTATCCTGCCGTTTTTAATGCCTTCGATGGCTTTTTCGGCCACTACCAGCATGGATGCTTCGGCCTCTAAACAGCCGCGTTTACCGCAAACACATAATTCGCCGTCTTCGGATAGCGGGATATGGCTCAGTTCGCCGGCAAAGCCATCGTGCCCGCGAAAGATCTCGCCGTTAACGATCATGCCCAAACCAATACCCCAGCCCAGGTTGATCACCATTACATCTTTTTGGTTTTTGGCTATACCAAATTTTTGCTCAGCCAAAGCGATCAGGCTCGAATCATTATCAATGTATACAGGCAAACCTGTTTCGTCTGCTAAATAGCGGGTCAAACTACCACCGGCATCCAGGTAAGTATAATTAATGCCCTCCATCACGTTAACGAAACCGGGCATACCGATACCTATGCCTGCAATTTTATCCTTTGATACCGGCGCACCGGCTATATAATTATTTATATTTTCGACCAATATGGAAAGCGCCCGCGGGTTATTCAGCAGTTTCAATTCGAGCAGTTTAGCATCAGCAACAGGGTGATTGAACAGGTCGAGCAATTGGATACGGGTGGAGAGCTGGTCCATAGCTACTGCCAAAATATACATGGCATCTGGCTTGATGGAATATAACAAAGGGCGGCGGCCACCGCTGGAAGGGGCATAACCCTGCTCCACCACAAAGCCTTCGTGTATCAATTCGTTGATGGCTTTGGCTATCGAGGGAATACTTTTATCAAACAGGTCGCTCAATTCGGCGCATGACAAGGCCTTATCAAAGTAAAGCCGCTTAACGATCATGTTTTTTAACTGTGTGCCTTTTACGCTCTTAGGTTTAATTTCCATTAAATAATTTAGGTTGCCAGGTAGTTGACACCTGATCTGCAAAACTTTTTAAATTATTTATAAAAGTAATAATAATGGAACAAACTGCAATAGTGAGTTTGGGGATGATTGGAAATAAAATAGTTGAATTATTTGAAGATATAATCGCGAGACTATCGACTCACCCTGACATCGCTGCGCTTGTCATCCTCTCTCCGCTTTAGCGGAAAGAGGGGATTAGAAAGGAAAAGATATCAGCCTATTTCTCCACCTCAAACTCTTTCTTCAGCTTTATGTCCTCCGATGAATTACCGATCATCACCTGGAACTTGCCGGGTTCAACGGTCCAATTCATGTTTTTATCCAGGATGGCCAGGTCGTCGGGGTGGAGGGTGAACTCTACGGTTTTCTTTTCGCCGGGATTGAGGGTTACGCGCGCAAAACCGCGGAGGTCATAGTCATAAACCGTCACACTGCTGATCTCTTGTTTAAGATATAGCTGCACCACCTCATCTCCTTTACGCTGGCCGGTATTGGTTACATCAACAGTTACTTTGATGTCGCCCTGCTGGTGTTCTTTTTCGGGCGATACCTGCAGGTTATCGAACCCAAAAGTGGTATAGCTTAAGCCGTAGCCAAAGGGATAGAGCGCGCCGTTCACGCTAGTTTTGCCCCAACTGTTGGCGCCACCCTGGCCTGCTTGCGAAGCAGGCTTAAAAGGAAAGTTAAATTCGATCTGCCCGGTAGTTTTTGGGAAGGTGATGGATAGCTTACCACCGGGGTTATTATCGCCAAACAGGGTTTCGGCAATTACCTTGCCGCTTTCGGGGCCGGGAAACCAGGCCTCTAATATGGCAGGCACAAATTTGTTTTCCCAGTTGACGGTTAAAGGCTGCCCGTTGATCATCACCATCACCACTGGTTTGCCGGTTGCTTGCAAGGCTTGGATTAGCTTTAACTGGCGGCCGGGTAAGTTAAGCCCCGTGCGTGAGAGGCTTTCGCCTACACGGTCGACGTCTTCACCAACAACGGCTATCACCACGTCAGATCGTTTAGCTTGGTTTACTGCCGAATCAATACTTGCCTGCTCCTGCGCGGTCAATGGTGTTTCGATGATCTCGCTTTCGGGCCAGGTCGCGTCAACCACATTGCAGCCTTTGGCGTAGGTTACTTTAGCATCCTTTCCCGCGTAAGCGGTAATGCCATCCAATACGCTGGTTACCGGATGGTGGGATGGACCATAGCGGCTGATGGCGTAACTGGTTTCGGCGGCCAGCGGACCGGTTACCAGGATGTTTTTGTACTTAGCTTTTTCAAGCGGCAGGAGGTTGTTGGCATTTTTCAGCAGTACCATTGACTCGCGGTTCATTTGCAGGCCCATGGCGCGGGCTTTTTCATCGTTCACTATTTTATCGGCAGCTTTTGGGTCCTTTACATAAGGGTAATCAAACAAGCCCAGTTTGAATTTCACCCGCAATACATCCGCTACGCGGGAATCAAGTGTTTTCATAGAAACTTTGCCTTCATTAACCAACGCACGCAACGGCATAATATAGGTTTGTGGCATGGTGAAGTTGGTGCGCACGTTCAGCCCGGCTTCGATGGCCTGGCGAACCGCTTCTTTGATATCGCCGGCTACATGGTGCTTGCTGTACAGGTATTCAACCGCTTCACTATCGGATACTACATATCCTGTGAAGCCAAATTTTTGACGCAAAAGCTCAGTCAAAAAATAATAGCTGCCGGTTACGGGCACGCCATCCCAATCATTATAGCTGCTCATTACGCCCATGGGGTGTGCTTCCTGTATCACACGACGGAAAGGGTAGAGGTAGATCTGGTACATCTCGCGCGGGGCCACATGTGGGTCGGTGCGGGCGGCACCATCGCGGCCACCTTTGGGCACGCTATAAACCGCGAAATGTTTCAGGGTTGATGCTACGCCTTCTTCCTGTATGCCCAACGTCATTTGCTTGCCTAATTCTGCAATTAAAAAAGGGTTTTCGCCATAACATTCTACCACGCGGCCCCAGCGCTGGTCGCGGGCAGGGTCAAGGATAGGGGCGTAAATATTGGTGTATCCCAAAGCTTTTGCCTCGCGACCAACGGTTTGACCTGCCTGGCGCACTAAGTTTTTATCCCAGGTGCTGCCAATGCCGATAGGGGCGGGCAGCGAAGTGGCACGGTCGTGATTAAGGCCGTGGATGCCCTCGTTGGTAAAGTCAACCGGGATACCCATGCGGGTTTCCTCTACAAACCATTTTTGTACGGTATTGATGGCCGAGGCATGTTTGCTATAAGGGTAGGAGTATTGTGTTGACGCCGCATCGGTGTGCGAGGTCAGGTTGTTCAGTTCTTCATCAATATTGGCGATGCCGTCCTTCCAAACTTCGTTCTTCCATGATTCGGCGGGCATTTCTTCCTTCAAAACCCTTTTGTAACCATATAAGGTAGCCAGTTGACAGGTTTTTTCATCCACGGTCATCTGGCTCAGCAGGTCGGCTATACGTTTTTCAACAGTTTGAGATGGGTCTTCAAACACATCCATTTTGCCGTTTTTGTTAAAATCGACCCAGCCTTTGTGGTAGATGTTTTTTGTTTGGGCGGATGATAGTTGGGTTAATAGGAGCAGTGGCAGCAATAGTGGCAGTTTTTTCATAGGAAAATGAATGTAGGTTTGAATTCAAAGATAGAAGTGATTTGGGAATTCTGATGGCTTGATTAAATATTTATAAATTAAATTAGCCGAATGGACAGCAGTTATCGTAAACTTTTGATTTGGACATTGGTAAGTAGCCTTTTGGTAATTGTTGGTATGGGCCACGGAATTGCGCCAATTGCGATGACTGAAGTATTGATGTTCAAGAACCTGGATTTTCGATTTTCCTTTAAAACTGCCCCAGAAGCGGTGGTAATGACGTCGAGCCTTATTTTCCTTGTGGGTCAGATATTTTTGTTAATGTACATCATAAGAAAAAAGAGTGTTTTACTTTGGGTAAGCCTTTTAATTTTATGGTTTGGTATGTTTGTACTAATTCGTGGAGAAGGGGGTGCGATGCTGGTTTTTGGGTTGCCATTTGTTATACTAAGCATATTTGTGTTTGTAATATCAATAAGGGAGTTGAGAATAGTAAATGAAAATGATGAATAGATATGTCACCCCTTGCACAAATTTGTAAACGAGTTCTTTCTTGTGCTCGTTTGCGACGAGTGCTTAACGTGGCCCAGCGTTTGCAACGTAAAAACCTAAATCAAGTAAATCAATATTTATCAACCCTTTTTGTCCGGCGTAATTACTTGCCGAGCTATAAAGATAATGCTCCGGTTCTGCTACTATTTCAGCTGTTACCGGGTTATTGTGGATATAATCCAGTTTCTGCATCAATATTTTCGGGTTATCGCAAGCAATGCCATGATACCCATCCTGCCAAACCTTGTAATCTTTTATCCGGTTATTATATTTTGCATGATATTTAAATCGGTATAGCATCCAATCCCTTCTGCTCTCATTTTCCTGTTCAATCAGGTTGATGATCTGTTTATTGGTGTGTTTTTTAAAGTCGCGGATTATATCAGGTAGTTTATCTGGATGCCGGGCAGCAGCCAGAAGGTGCAAATGATTTGTCATGAGGCAATAGGCATGCAGATCAAGTCCTTTATTTTGACAACAATAGGTTAGGCTGTCGATAATTAATTGTTTATAAACCGGGCGGATGAATATATCAACCCAATCGACGATAGTAAATGTTACAAAGTATATCTCTTCTGGATTTCTTACACGATATTGGTGGGACATTGGTTAAGGTTTTTGCTAAAATAAGTATGTTGCGATACAATCGTAAGACCATGTTAAGCACTCGTTGCAAACGAGCGCAAGTTTGGGGTATGGGTAAGTATGTTGCGATGCAATCACAAGACTATATTAAGCACTCGTTATAAACGAGCGCAAGTTTTTCTTTTACTTATAAGTTTTATCAGTAAATTCATACCATAAACCACCACTCCATGCAATCACTCGCCAAAACTCCCGAAGAATACGTTGCCGAACTTCCTCCTGACAGGAAAGAAGCGATCAGCAAAATAAGAGAAGCGATATTAGAAAATTTGCCCGAAGGATTTGAAGAAACCATAGGTTACGGCATGCTGGGCTATGTGGTGCCGCACTCATTGTATCCCAAAGGCTATCATTGTAACCCTAAGTTACCATTGCCTTATTTCAACCTGGGTTCGCAAAAAAACGCTATTGTTTTGCATGCGATGTGTGTTTATGGCGATTCAAACCTAAAGGATTGGTTTGTGGACGAGTACCCCAAACACTGTAAAACCAAACTGGATATGGGCAAGGGTTGTATACGTTTCAAAAAAATGGATGATATCCCGTATCAGCTCATCGGCGAACTGGCTGCAAAGATGACACCACAGCAATGGATCGCGGTTTGTGAAAAGGTAATCAATAGATAATTTAATTAGCCAAACCTCTTAACCTGTTTTTTGTTATAATTGCCAAACTGCTATTCAATTTTTTTTTAACCATACAAATAGATCAGTTTTTCGTAAAACGGCTATGTTTAAGTGCCTTGCTTTAATTTTTTTTATCAATTTAGGTGTTTATGTTCAAGCGGATACTGTACCAAATTGTGACCAGATCTGTGGAAAATGGCTATCATCCGAAAAAAATCTGATGGTAGAGGTTTATAAGGCAGGCGATCATTTTAAGGCCAGAATTGTGTGGTTCAATGATGACCCGAGCAAGCCGATGGGTGAATGGTGCGATACAAAAAACCCAGATCCAGCATTGCGTACGCGCAAAATATTGGGGATGAATGTATTGAGCGATCTTAAATATGTTGCCCATAGTAACTCCTGGGAAGACGGTATGATCTATGACGCCAAAAATGGAAAGGAATGGAACGCTTCGGCATACATTAATAAGCAGGGGTTGCTTAAAGTGAAAGGCTACTGGCACTTCAAAATATTTGGTAGAACCATGACCTTTAAAAGGGTGTAACCGGGCCCATTTAAACAAAAAAGCGCCCCGGAAAATGGGACGCCTTTTATAGTTATCGATTAATTAGGGTAAAATTCTTTAGTTTGCTTTGTCGAACTCGCCAACAGCTTTAATAGCAACTTCGTCGCTCAGCAGTGGTGAACTGAATTTGCTTCCGAAGTTAAAATCAGAACGTTTAATGGTGCCTGTAACCTGGAAACCAGCATCAGGAGCTTTACTCATTGGATTAACGATAGTACCGCGATACCAAAGATCAAGCGTAACAGGTTTGGTAACACCGTTTAGGGTGATATTACCGGTTAAGCTATAATGGCCTGCACTTGTAGGTTTAATAGCAGTGCTTGTAAAAGTAATAGCAGGGTATTTAGTCACATCGAAAAAGTCAGGACTTTTAAGGTGGATATCGCGCTGATCATTACCTGTATTAACAGATGCTGTGTTTGCAGTGAATGCAAATTGTGCATCGCTAAAATCAGGTTTTGAAGAGGTGATGGTAGCGTCAAAATCTTTAAATACACCGTCAACATCCGATACGGCTAAGTGGGTAATAGTAAAAGTAAAATGCGAATGAGCTTTGTTTACCTTCCAGTTTTGGGCAAATACTGCAGTATTCATTAGGACAACAGCAGCTAATAGGATGATTTTTTTCATTTAAGTTCTTTGTTTATGGGGTTGTTTTAAATAATACGTTGCAAATATATAAATTATGTGTTTAAACATTAGTTTAAAAGGTCTGCATATTGTAAAATTTGGAAAGTCATTGATAGTGTGTTGTTTGTGACTAATTGACATCATTGGTTATTTGCACGAGGACAATATTAATAAATATTAAATAGATTAGTATAAAAAACAGAGATATGGAACCTCAACTGGAACAGATCAGAGAACAGCAGAAACAAAGCTGGAATAAATTTTCGCCAGGATGGAAAAAATGGGATACCCTGGTGATGAAATTCATGAGGCCTATGGCCGATGCTATTATTGACCATCTGCAGTTAAAATCAACAGACCATGTGTTGGATATAGCCGCAGGAACGGGAGAACCTGGGTTGACCATAGCCGGCCTGGTGAAAGAAGGCACAGTGGTGGGTACTGACCTGTCTGATAAAATGCTATTGATAGCGGATGCCAATGCAGCCGAAAGAGGCCTAAAAAACTACACTACAAAGGCAGCCGATGTATGCGAGTTGCCATTTGAAGATAATACTTTTGATGCTATCAGTTGCCGTATGGGATTTATGTTTTTCCCGGATATGCAATTAGCGGCTAATGAAATGTACCGGGTGCTAAAACCGGGTGGCCGGATAGCAACGTCTGTATGGGCCGGGCCGGATCAGAATTTTTGGGTGACCAGCATAATGGGTGTTATCAGCAAATATGTCGAAATGCCGCCTCCTGTTCCGGGGGCGCCGGGAATGTTCAGATGTGGGAAGCCGGGATTAATAGCCGATCTATTTGCCCGGTCGGGCTTTAAAAACGTTGCCGAGCAAAGTATAAAAGGCAAAGCTGACTATGATGATGCGGATACTTATTGGCAAAATATGATGGATGTGGCGGCCCCGGTGATAGCGGTGATGGATAAATCAGATGATACCACTAAGGCGGCTATTAAAAATGATGTGTACGAAATTATAAACGCTAATATAGTTAACGGGCATGCCTTGCTTGATTTCGGCGCTATTATTATTTATGGTGAAAAAAGTGATAGGTAACGGAAAGTATTCAGCAGGCTATCGTATTTAAATGGTCAAACTGGTTTGCCATGGTAGGGGTATTATGCAGGTTCCAGTCTTCAATATCAATAAGGCCCGGATTAGTTTGATAATGTGTAGCATTATTGGGGCAGCGCACCACATATTCGCCATCCCTGGCCAGGGCGATAATGGGCCTGGCCCCACACTGTTTACAGATTGAGCACGAAATTGATCCCGGAATAACGATATAACCAAGCATAGCTATATTAATACGGGATACTATTAAGGGAGGTTGCGTGCAGTTAAGTTTTTTAATATCAATGTGATAGGATGGCCTACCTTAATATAGTAATGGAGCCTGCCAGTTTTTTCACACCGCTTTTGGGGTCAATAATATAATAATAGGTGCCTACCGGCAGCTGTTTCCCATTAGTTGTGCCATTCCACGGTGTTGAATATCCTCTTGATTGGTAAACCAGGCCCCCATAGCGTGTATAAATTGATACCATACAATCAGGGTAATCAGTTAATGATTTAATATTCCATACATCATTAATGCCATCTCCATTTGGAGTGAACGTATTGGGTATCACGATGGTCACCAGCGGGGCTTTTACGGTAAGCGTGCCGGGAACATAATCAAAGGTGTAATTTTTTGCATCTGCACCATCCGCCGTAATCAAGTATTGGCCAACCGGCGAATCAGTGGTTGCTATGGTGGTGGCCACAGGCAGGGCTGTTAACTGCGAAATGTCCTCGCCATACACAAAACCAAAATAGCTTATAGTTAACGGCGGATTTACCTCTCCAACAGTTTTTGTTTTGTCATCAGGTGTAATGATCAATAACGCCTTATCAACAACCACCTCCTGTTGTACTGGTTGGGCCGCGATGTAATTGCTGTTGCCAGCCTGCGAAGCAGTGATAGTTGATGTACCCTTGCCGGTAATATGTATTTTCCCATCAACAATAGTTATTACTGACGGATCGCTGCTGGTATAGGTAATAGGAATGGTAGTGTTGGTACTGGTTGCTCCCGGATCAAAATCATCGTCACCATAAGTTACTTCTTCAATTTGTTCGAACGTTATGGTTTGAGGGATCAGTACGATATCCTTTACCTCTATGCTGATGGTAAATGAGCCGCTGCCGCCGGCGTTATAACCTGTAACGGTATAATTGGTAGCCGGTGAAACCGCAGTTGGCGTGCCGCTGATAGTGCCGGTTGTGCCGTCAAAAGTTAAACCGGCCGGCAGGGCTTTATCAATGGTATAGCCTGTGGCTACTATTTTCCTGATCAAATGATTGCCGTTATCAGCCAGGTATACGTTGCCCAATGCATCGGCCGCTAAGCCGGAAGGCATATAAAAGCTTGCAGCGAGGCGAGCGCCATTAATTGCTCCCTGTGCTCCGCTGCCTGCAAGCGTGGTTACCAATCCGGATGGTGTGATCATCCTCACCGTATTATTGCCGGTGTCGCCTACATACAGGTTGCCGGCTGCATCTATCGCTATGCCGGTAGGGCGGTTGAAACTTGCCGCCGTACCCTGTCCATCGGCTTTGCCTGCGATGGTGCTGCCTGCAAATGTGCTCACTACGCCGGCCGGAGTTATTTTGCGGATCATGTTATTAAAATCATCAGCAACATATACGTTGCCATCCTTATCAACAGCTACGTCTTCGGGCGAATTGAATGTTGCCTGCAGGCCTGTGGCATTGTTTGCACCACCAATTCCACTGCCTGCCATGGTGCTTACCGTGCCATCAGGAGTAACTTTCCTGATCAGGTTATTACCGGGATCAGCCACGTAGACATTACCGGCTGCATCTACCGCAACGCCCGAAGGGTAATTAAATGATGCTGCTGTGCCCGTTCCGTTAGCTGAGCCAAAAACGCCTGTGCTGCCAGCCAGGGTGCTTACCTGGTTTGGAGGGGTGATCTTCCTGATGAGGTTATTTTTAAGATCGGCCACATAAATATTGCCTGCTAAATCTATAGTTACACCAACCGGGCCCAAAAAGCTTGCCGTAGCACCGTTTCCGTCACTTGACCCCGCAGCACCGCTGCCAGCCAGCGTGCTTACCAATCCTCCTGAAGTGATCGCCCTGATCAAATAGTTGCCATCATCTGCCACATATAAATTGCCCTGCCTGTCAATGGTCACATCTTTCGGAAAGCTAAAACTGGCTGCCGTACCGATGCCGTTAGCCGCACCTTGTATGCTGTTGCCTGCAAATGTGCTCACATCGCCATAAATGGTAGCGGGTACCGGGCCGCCGCCATTATCCTGCGGGCTTAAAGAAGGAATAGCGGTATTAACCGTATAGCTTTTCGGAGTTTGGTAGGTAAATGCAGGGGCTTTAACCAATGGTGGCTGTACAGATTCATCAACTCTTATGCTGACCTGGAATGAGCCGTGCCCGCCTTCGTTATAAGCGGTGATGGTATAAATGGTAGTTGGGGTTGGCACCAGTGGCGTTCCGCTGATAATACCAGTCATGCTGTCGAACTTTAGACCTTGCGGAAGTGGCTTATCAATGTAATATCCCGTGGTTGCTATCTCCCTTATTACATTGTTAAATTTATCGGCTACAAACAGGTTACCTGCCGGATCGACTGCCAGGCCTGTTGGCCCCGCAAAACTTGCCACTACGCCGGTATTGTTAAATCCTCCGAAAGTGCCATTACCCGCGAGCGTAGTTACTGTACCATCGGCGGTTATCATGCGGATAAGATTATTGCCGGAGTCGGCTACAAAAATATTTCCGGCCAGGTCAATAGCCAGGCCCACAGGGATATTAAAGCTGGCATTGGCCACCGGCCCGTTGGTATTGCCCTGCTGCCCGCTGCCTGCATAGTTGCTTACCACCCCGGCAGGTGTTATTTTCCTGATCAAATTGTTGCCGGAGTCGCTGACATAGATATTCCCGTCAGGATCAATAACTAAAGATTGAGGGCCTTTAAAGCTTGCTGCCAGGCCAGTGCCATTTGCCGAGCCTGCTGCTCCGCTGCCGGCAAAGGTGCTCACCACTCCGGCAGGTGTTATCTTCCTTATTACGTTATTGTCTTTATCCGCCACATATATATTGCCTGCGGCATCAACAGCTATTCCTGATGGGTGGTTAAAACTGGCGGCAATACCTGTTCCATTATTGAAGCCCGTAATACCACTGCCGGCCAGTATGCTTACTATGCCTGCAGGTGTTATTTTCCTGATCACATTGGTGTTATAATCGGCGACATATACATTGCCTGCCGCATCAACCGCTACAGCTGTCGGCCTGTTAAAGCTTGCCTGCAGGGCAGGGCCATTGTTTTGACCCTGGGTGCCGTCTCCGGCAAATGTGCTTACTGTGCCATTTGGTGTTGCTTTGCGGATGAGGTTATTATTATAGTCAGCGATGTAAACATTCCCCGCGGCATCAATGGCCACGCCCACGGGGAAACGGAAAGTGACATCTAATGGGGCGCCATTATTATTACCAACTGTTCCCCTGCCCGTAAATGTGGTGGTCACCCCAAAAATAACCGCCGGGACAGGGCCACCTCCGCTGGTGTTTGGCACCAATGGTATTATGGGCGTATTGGTTGGATAAACATTTGGAGTATTATAGGTGATCACCGGGGCCTGTATCCCGGTGCCATTGTCAATTACGCTGATGGTTGTCGTAGCGCTGCTGCTGCCACCGCTATTATACCCTGTAATAGTGTATTCCGTAGCGGGCGAAATTACGGTAGGCGTACCGCTAATAATGCCTGTTTCAGTATCAAAATTCAGACCTGCCGGCAGGGGTTTATCTATGCTGTATTTGGTTTTGGATATTTTGCGAATCGCATTATTGCCGGCATCACACACAAAAATGTTTCCATCCTTATCGATAGCCAAGCCGTAGGGGGCAAAAAAGGTTGCGGTGGTAACGCCGCCGTCAATAAAACTCCTGATACCACTACCGGCAACGGTGGTTACTACACCGGCAGGAGTTACTTTGCGGATCATATTATTATCGGCATCGCCAACATATAAGTTGCCCAACGCGTCTAACTTGATACCAACCAGGCGATGGAACGCCGCTGATGTACCCGTGCCATTAACGAAACCTGGAAAACCTCCCCCGGCAATGATTGTTACCTGCCGGCTTTGGTCGATCATTTTAACCCGGTTATTATCTGTAAAATATAGATTGCCGTTTTTATCAATAGTGATATAGCCAAGTCCCTGATCTTCAGTAGCCGGCACTGCTCCATTATCTATAACTGCGAAAGTACTTACCGAGCCACTGGGGCTTATCTGCCTGATGGTGCTGTGTCCGCGGTCGGTTACATATAGAGTTCCTGCCGCATCACTTACAATACCCAGGGGGTGATCAAAGCTGGCAGCAGTACCCAAACCATTCACCGTGCCGCTTGTGCCGTTGCCGGCGAAGGTGGTCATCTTGCCTGCAGGCGTTATCTTCCTGATCGTGGAGTTGCCTTCATCAACAACATACACATTGCCAGAAGGGTCGATGGTTATGCCATAGGGTGCAAAAAAGCCTGCCGAGGAGCTGCCGGCGTTTGGGCCCGTAGCGCCCGGCCCGGCAAAAATGGTTTTTACACCGGCGGGCGTAATTTTTATTACATCGTGATTGGTAAACTCCACCACATATAAATTCCCGGCCGCGTCAAAGGTCATGTCCGAAGGTGTAGCAGGATTTAAATAAGTGCTCACCATGGTGTAATCTACATTGGAAACAGCGCCACCGCTATTGCCTGGGGATAATGGGGGAATCGTTTTATTTTTTATGTACACCTTTGGCGTTTCATAAGTGATAACAGGAGGATGCACCGTATTGTCGACCACTGTGATATTTAAAACGGTGCTGCTGCTGCCTGCCGCGTTATAGGCGGTAATGGTATAATCAGTTGCCGGGGATGCCGCTGTTGGGGTGCCGGTAATGGTGCCTGTAGTAGGGTCAAATGTGAGACCGGCGGGGAGGAGTTTATCGATGGTGAAGCCGGTGAGATTAACTTTTTTAAATGAATTACCACCCTGGTCAGCGACATAGATATTTCCGACATTGTCAACCGCTACCCCATTAGGATTGCCATATATTCCCGGAAGAGTACTAACTAAGCCTTCGGGTGTGATTTTTCTAATGACATAGTTATTCTGATCTGCTACATATATATTTCCTAAATTATCAATAGCTAATCCAGTAGGTATGCTAAAGCTTGCAGAAGAGGCAGGCCCATCGGTATTGCCTGCCAGGCCGCTGCCGGCAAAAGTGCTTACAATCCCTGCCGTGCTAATCCTCCTGATCATATTGTTTTGCTCATCGGCTACATAAAGATTACCCGCCTTATCTATTACTATGCCTGACAAAGCCGTAAAAGCTGCATTTTCAGCAGGCCCGTTGGCAAAACCAAACGCTCCACTCCCGGCTATGGTTGTTACTTCGCCTAATGGGGTTATCTTCCTAACCCGTACGTTATTTTGATCAGTGACATACAGATTGCCCGCAGGGTCAATAGTTATACCATAAGGCCTGGTGAACATTGCTTCTGTAGCTGAGCCATCATTGTAACCGAAGCCCCCCTTTCCTGCGAAAGTACTTACCAGTCCGGCAGGAGTAATTTTTCGTATTGCGGAATTAGTATTGTCAGCGATATATAAATTTCCCAGATTGTCAATCGTTATTCCTGCCGGATCGTGGAAACTGGTGGCAGTCCCCAGGCCATTGACAAAGCCGGGTGTGCCATTCCCTGCAATTGTAGATACGAGCCCATTCGGTGAAATTTTTCTTACTTTATCATTATTTGTCAAATAGATATTTCCACTATTATCTGCTATGAGATTTTGCGGAAACGTAAAACTTGCACTGGTACCCAACCCATCAATAGAACCTTGCTGGCTGCTTCCCGCAAGCACATAAGCTTGTCCATAAACATTTGCAGGCACCGCCCCACCCTGATTGCTGGGCGCCAACGGAGCAATAGCTGAACTAATAGGATAAACCTGTGGTGTCACATAACTGATAATTGGAGGCGTGGTGGCAGGCGTTGTATTAATCAACACTTTGATATTAACTACTGTACTGCTGCTGCCCCCGGTATTGTAAGCCGTAACGGTGTAATCAGTTGCAGGTGAAGCAACAGTTGGTGTACCACTGATGGTGCCTGTTGTGGCATCAAAAATTAAACCTGCGGGCAGTGGCTTATCAATGGTATAACCGGTGATGCTTAGCTTCCTGACGATATGGTCGCTATAATCGGTTATATATAGATAACCGGTTGGGTCATACGTTATGCCCCAGGGATCGCGGAAACTTGCGGCTTTACCGATCCCATCTGCTGAAACTTGCGCCCCGCTGCCGGCAATGGTGGTTACCACAGCCGCGGGAGTAATTTTCCTGACCAGGCGATAACCATCAGCAACATACATATTGCCGATCTGATCGGTTGTGATGCCCAAAGGGTCCAAAGATGCGGCTGTGCCTGTTCCATCAACGGGTATCCCGGTTACCAGGTTGCCTGCAAAGGTGGTTACTACACCGGCAGGCGTGATTTTCCGGATAGTTGCATTATCTGTTACAAACAGGTTGCCATTTTTATCAAGAGTGAGGCTGACAGGGCCCAGGAAGCTTGCACCTGTTCCTGTTCCATCTTTCGAAGTTACCGCGCCGTTGCCTGCAAAAGTCGTTACAAGCCCCAGGGTGGTTGTTTTCCTGATTAGGTAATTAAATGTATCAGCTACATAGACATTGCCGGCAGCATCTACAACCAAACCAATGGGATTTTTAAACGTCGCGAGTTTGCCCAAGCCATTGGCTGATCCCTGCACCGGGAAATTGCCGGCTAAAGTAGTTACTACCGCCGCGGGGGTTATCTTCCTGATCTCGCTGGTGCCAAAATCTGCCACATATAAAATACCGGCCAGGTCTATAGCCAGGTCATGTGGTGCAATAAAAGTTGCGGCAGCACCAGTACCATCATTAGCACCGATGACCGTAGTATTACCGGCAAAAGTGGATACTACACCTGCAGGGGTTATTTTCCTGATCTCGTTGTTGCCCGAATCTCCAATATATATATTACCTGCGGCGTCAGTTATTACTCCAAAAGGATTTTTGAAAGTTGCCGCTTTGCCTATACCGTTTGCCGAGCCGGGCTGCCCGCTCCCTGCAATGGTGGTAACTTCCCCGTAAATAGAAGCCGGAACCGCGCCACCCGTATTGGTGGGCACCAACGGCGTAATAGTAATATTCTGGGTATAAACCTGTGGGGTAACATAGCTGATTTTTGGTGGTGGAGGTGGTGGAAGCGGAGCTGCATTTACTTTAATATTAACGATGGTGCTGCTGCTGCCACCCGCATTGTAGGCGGTAACCGTATAATCTGTAGCCGGAGAAGCAACGGTAGGTGTGCCGCTGATTTTTCCGTTTGTGCGGTCAAAAACCAAACCTGCGGGCAGTTCCTTATCAATACTATAGCCGGCCACTTCTCCCCGCCGGATGAGGCGGTTGTAATCATCGGCTATGTAAAGGTTGCCGCCCCCGTCTGTAGCTACACCGGTGGGGTAATTAAAGCTTGCCTGCGAGCCTATGCCATCAGTATTTCCGATACCGCCGTTTCCAGCAAAGGTGGTTACCACACCGGCCGGGCTTATCTTCCGGATATAATCAGTGATCTCGGTTACATATAAATTTCCGGCCTCGTCAACTGTAACCCCGGAAGGTCTAAAAAAGCTTGCCGCCGTACCTGTGCCATTAGTCGATGCGGCGGTACCGCTGCCTGCAAATGTGCTCACTATGCCGTCGGGAGTTATTTTCCGGATAAGATTGTTGTTATATTCAGCAACATACAGGTTGCCGAAAGCATCCAGGGCCACCCCCGAAGGTGTATTGAATGTCGCGGTGTTTGCGGGGCCATTATTTGAACCGATAATGCCCGTGCCTGCATAAGTGCTCACTACGCCGGCCGGTGTAATTTTGCGGATCACATGATTGCTGGACTCGCCAATATATAAATTCCCCGAAAGATCAATCGCTATACCGAAAGGAAGGCTGAAGCGCGCTTTGTTACCGGGACCGTCTACATAACCATGGGAGCCATCACCCGGCCCCGCAAGTGTTGTCACTATCCCGCCGGGCGTTATTTTCCTGATATTGTTATTACTTTCATCAACCACATACATGTTGCCCGCTTTATCAAAGGCTATACCCGTTACATTCCGGAAAGTGGCGCTTGTAAGGCTTCCGTCTGTTGACCCGGGAACTCCGTGAGTACCGGCGTATGTGGTAACGGTCCCATCTGGCGCGATCTTTCGGATGACGTCATTATCGGGAACGAAAATATTGCCGGAAGCATCAACTGCCACACCGATAGGAATGCTAAAACTTGCCGCTGTTCCCACACCATCAACTGTAGCAGCCACGCCTGAACCAGCAAATGTGGTAACCCTGCCATACACGACAGCCGGAACCACACCGCCTGAATTTGATGGTGATAGTGGAGTAATAGTTGCATATTGATTATAAACCTGGGGGGTAACATAGCTGATGCCTGGGGCAGGTATCAGCGGAATGGTATTATTGATGGTGATGGTAAATGTGACAGGCAAGCTATTGCAGCCAGGCCCCGGGGAAGTAAAATTGCCAATAGAAATTGGGAATGATCCGACATTAATAACATGTTTTATAGAATTGTCGGCAGTGCTAATTACTGATGCAGTATTTTGATTCTGGTTGGATAGATAAACCTCTTTACCGTCAGCGCTTGCTGATATACCGTAACTATTTTCGCCTGTTGTAATAGCAGCTACCGCATTGTTTGCCGTGTTGATGACATAAACCTCCCCGGAAGATGAGCTTGCCACATAGGCCCGGCTGCCATCAGGCAATATCGTTATCCCGGCCGGGTTGCCGTTTAGGGGGATAACCGCTGATATCGAATTTGCCACAGGGTCGACTACCGTAACGGTACTCGCATTGGTATTTGTTACATATACTTTACTGCCATCGGGACTTATTGCCATTCCATAAGAGGTGGTACCGATGGGGAGCGTGGATACGATAGCATTAGTTGCGGTGCTGATGGCTATAAATGAAGTGCCTTGCTGAACATCATTAGTGGTAACATAGATGAACTTTCCGTCAGGACTTACCGCTATGGCCAGCGGAACAGCTATACCGGGAATTGTGCCCGAAAACGTATTAGTTGTCGCATCAATTATCGATATGTCACCGGTACCAGAATTGGCAACATATACTTTACTGCCATCAGGGCTCACCGCTACACCAAATGGATTTTTCCCTACAGGCACTACAGCAATAACCGAGTTGGCAACAGCATCGATAACAGAAACTGAATTGTCGAGATTATTTGCCACATATACCCTGGTAGCATCCGGGCTTACTGCTATGCCATTTGGCTGCCTGCCAACAGATATGGTAGTTAATACGGAATGTGTTACAGTGCTGATAACCGAAATATTATTTGAACTTTGATTGGCTATATAAGCGAACCCTGTAGGTACGGGTGTAGCGGTTATAGTAGCAGTTATCGGGCTGTTGCCGGTGTTTACAGCTTTAAAAGAAGGGATGGTACCTGTGCCGCT
Organism: Mucilaginibacter sp.; assembly: GCA_035489035.1. Lineage (GTDB taxonomy): Bacteria > Bacteroidota > Bacteroidia > Sphingobacteriales > Sphingobacteriaceae > Mucilaginibacter. The sequence goes on along the minus strand of DATHKT010000030.1, from coordinate 78,536 downwards.
GGCGGGTAAGCCTATGGCAGGATTGCTGTTTACCCAATTGTATATGCAGCCTGCAACCGGGAAATTTATAGGCGCTGTGGTTGCTCCATTAACAAAAACTTGATTTTGCGCATGGGCCTGTTGAAATAAACAGAAAAGAAGCGTTATAATACTTATAACAGGTAAAAATCTCTTCATGTAATTAGGTTTTCATGCACATTAATCCCTTTAATGGATATAGATCCATTTCCCCTAAAACAATTATAATTACATACCCCTTAAAAGATATGACTTGGGCAAAAGCAGCTGGTAATGCCTTGAAGGGGTATTTAAAGATCATACAATGAAAGGCGGTTTAACCTTGGATGTTAAAAGTACGAAATAAAAGTTTATTTAGTTGCCTGTTCAAGAGCATTTTGCATGCTGATATTATTGCCCGCAGGCCTCGCCGGTGATCCTGAAAAATGTGAAGCGGGCGGGTATTTCGGCCGAGCCGTTTACAAAGCCTTTTATAGCGAAAATGCCGATATATTTGGGCTGCATATCAAACTCCTGGCTCACAACTTCTTTGAAGGCGCCATTTTCGCTTTGTCCACCAGCATATAGAAATCTAAATTTTTTACCATGTTTCTCAATACGTAACGCCGAATTTTGCAGGTTTTTTATTAAGGCAGGGTTGCTTTTGATGCTATCGATATAAATGATGGGTTGATGGGCGATCTCTTCGGGCTTGCCAAAACCATTACCCAGGGAGGTAATGGCCTGTATCAGTATTTCTTTTGGTTTGGGATATCCGCCAAAAAAATCATTATACGCTACAGACAGCCGGATGCTTTTGCCCGTAAGGGTAGTATCCTCCAGTAAAAGAATGCCAGCCTGTTGCCATTCCTGTTGAGGGATAAAATTATTGAGGTGGATCTCGGCGGTAAAGCAATCGTAGGGGATCGGCCTTAACAGTAAATTTTTGACGGCCGGTCTGTTTGCAGGATCGGGCCAGTTATCGCCCTTTAGTGTGTATAGCGTAAGCTGGCCGGGTTGTTCGCCCTTTTTGTTCCAAAAGGCAGTGTCAGGGTTTTTTAAAAGCCAGTCGCGATCAGTAAGCGCAGTGTCTGATACAGATTTAAAATCGTCTGAAAATTCTGCAGGTTTTTTTGCATGCGTGAGCTCAAAATAAATACCCGAAACGGTGATCAGCACAAAAATCATCGCCCCTATAAATGCCAGGGATGGTAATTTTTTAAAAGGAGTTTTTTTAACCGATTTGTTGAATTGCTCCTTGTATAAAAACCAGTAAGGGTGGTGGCTCTCGTCATTTTTTCTTTTGATCTCGGTAGTATAAGGTGCCTTGAGTACATAGCGCGCCAGTGTGTCAAGCGTGGCAACAGATGGATTTTCGGGCTTGGTGGTTGTGTTGCCAACTATAAAGAATGAGTAGTTTTTTACACTTTTCCAACCGATGGAAAGGCCTGTTTGATCGAGTACCTGGTTGCACAGCAGTTTACTCTCTGTCTCCGAAATGGGGTTTTCAAAAGCCTGCCCAAAACATTTAAGGTAGGCCTCCTTAAATAAAGCGGCGAAGGCTAAAGAATCAGAGTTGTTCATAAATAATTAATAATCAATGCTTTTAGTTTGTACTTGTATAATTACGCAACATTTCCGCACCAATTACGGCCTAAGTTTATCCGGGTAAAGATATTTACAAAGATGCCGAAAGAACTATGTTTTTTCATAACCCGCATCGCATTAAAAATATGAAATATCGCTTGCTATTTGTTTTAGTGATGCTCTCATCCACATTATTTGCACAAAGCCTGCAACTGCACTATGATTTCAGGCATAGCCTTGACCCGAAACGTAACCCGATGAATTTTCCAACCATCTATTTTGAGTATTTTAAGTCGAAGGATATCATCGGCTCATTTTTCATCAAAACAGAAAGCGACCTGAACGGATCGGATCATAACATCGGGAAGTTTTATACCCAGGTATCGCAATCGTTCCGCTTTTGGAAACCTAAGATATATATGCAGGTGCAATACAGCGGCGGACTTGGTATTGCCGAACCCGGCTCGTATGCTTATTATATCACCAATGCCTTTTCGCTGGGTGTGGTGTACCCGTTTCAATGGAAAGGGGCCTGGTTCAGCACCTCTTTATCGTACACTTATAACGCTTTTAAAAAGCCCAGTCATGATCTGCTTTATTCCTTGTATTGGGGCAAAGGCTTTTGGGGCTATAAATTTGAGTTCAGCGGTGATGTGGAACTGTACACCCAAAATAAAAACCTGGGAGATAGCTTTACCAGTAACCTGAGCGGCAAAAGGGTGGCATTTTTTGGTGAGCCGCAGGTTTGGTTCAAAATACATAATGGCTTTGCAATAGGGTCGAAGATCAATATGTATTATCATGTGTTGACCAATGATGATGTGCTGCAAATTTATCCTACGGTGGCGGCAAGGTTTAAGTTCAATTAAACCTTACCCCTATATTGGTGTCTATTGTATAGATGCAAACCTTTTTACTAAGCATCTGTTATACATTCACATCTATAAAAACAAATTAGTACTACCATGAAAAAGCAACTCATAAGATTATTAACCCTGCTGATCTTTGCATCAGTAGCACTATCAAGCTGTTCCGTTGAATACCGTCAACGTCACGGGCATCGTAACGATGACCACGGCCATGATCATGACCGCGATCATCACTATCGTAACTATTAATTAGCCTCACCTAATCCTGTCCAAAGGAGAGGACTTAAAATACAAAAAATCCCGCCTTACTGGTGGGATTTTTTTTGTGGGTTATTTTTTATTTCTTGTTATCAAAACCCAATCTACCAAAACCTTTGCCTGGCCGGCCTTTATTTTATCGACTGTTGACTGCGAAACGCCGAAATAGGGTTTGGTCACTTTGTTTACACCGCCCGGATAGCCACCACCCAATGCAAAATTGAGGATGATAAACTTGGCGTTATCAAAAGCCCAGCGGCCATATTTTTCAACCATAGCGCGGGTAACGGTATAGGTTATTTTATCATCTGTTTTGAAAACCAATTGGTCGGGCGTCCAATCTACCGAGTAAATGTGCCATTGGTTTACATCCGTACCGGCAGGAAAATGATAACGATAGGCCAGGGGCGTGTCGCCGAAATACTTGGGCCCGTGCAGTGCATTGCTTACCCAGCTGGAGTCGCCTACGGTTTCCATCATGTCTATCTCGCCGCAATCGGGCCATTTGCCATTACCCAGCGCCCAAAATGCGGGCCACATACCGGCGCCCGAGGCTATCTTCATACGGGCGGATGCCGTGCCATAGGTAAACTCCATTTTGTGGCGGGTATTGATACGGCCCGAAATAAAATCGTAATGCTTTTGCTCCTTGCTGGTATAGCCCGGATGATAAATGGCTTTGATCACCAGTGCCCCATTGCTGGCGCCTTCGGCCTTGCCATCGATCATATATAATACCGAGGCCGAATCAACATAAGCCTGCTGCTCGTCATTTACCGTGTTGCCGGTTACCTCGACGTTCCACTTGCTGCGGTCGAGGCTTTTGCCGTTAAAATCTTCAAAAAATACAGTATCGGTTTTTGCTTTTTGCTGCGCCATACAAAGCGGAGCCACTAAAAAGGTAAGCGTAATTAAGGAAAGAAAAGATCTCATCATAGGTTTATTTCACAATATAATTATAATAGATAGGGAAAATAGCGGTGCCTGTATTAACTGATGCCGATATTGGAAAGCCCGCGCTGTTATAGGTGTAAGTATAAGTATCAGCATTTTTCACTACTGCATTGTTGATATGCGTGCTGGGGTCTTTGAAGCCTATATACATAAAATAGTAATTATAGGGTGGTGTTGCCGAAAAGGGGTTCTTTTTGTCATCGTAAGCATACGAGGTCTTATCAAACAGACCATTGGAGCCATCTACAGCAAAACCTTCGGAGCTTGTAATATTGCCCTTGCCATCATAGGTAAATTCCTGTGAACCGGAATGAAGGGTTTGTATTTTGATTATTTGTTTTTTGTCGTTATAAATAAAAGTAGCGGTATCAGCTATATGCGTGGGGCCAAAAAAACGATACCCGGAAGCCTCCGCTGTGTAGAAAAAATCAAATTCAATGATCGGGGTGCCCGTCCGGCTGTATTTATGTGCTATGCTGATACGGTTATCGCTATCGTATTGGAATGTTAAAGTTACCTGGTTGTTAGCAAGGCCGGTCATGATAGTTGTTACCTTATTCTGGTCATCGTAGGTGTAGGTGGTGGTATCTATGGGCGCTCCCTCCTGGCGGTCATCAACTATCCTTTGTTTTAAAAGATAAACAGCTGTATCCTGGTGGTCCTTTTTACATCCAAAAGCAAAACAAATCGCTATCACAAAACTGTATACAAGAACCTTCTTCATAACAATAAAACAGTTGGTTTTTTCCTGGTAAGGGAAATAAAATGAAAAGGTAGTAATTTTCTGAATAACAATGGCTGATATTACATTTTAATTACTTTCCCTTTTATAAATTGCGGTTCTTACGTCAATTTCTATGCATAGAGGCGGTTTTTTAAAGATATTTTTAATTATAGCAGCCATTACCCTGCTGATGGACTGGTATGTTTTCAATGGTTTGAAAACCTTTACAGGCGACTGGAAATCGCAAAGATGGAGGCAAGCCGTAACATGGGGATACCTGGTTATCTCGGTAGGGGTAACCGCTGTGTTCCTGCTTGGCTTTGGTAGTTTCAGCACTGCCAAAGGGATGACACCCTTCCACGAATGGATACTTAGCCTGTTCCTTACGTTCTTTTTTACTAAGCTGTTTTTTGTTATTATCCTGTTTTTGGGTGATGCGGGGCGGTTTTTATATGGTATAGGCAATCGCGTAGTTAATGGTGAAGGCAAGGCCGGAGCGCCATTTTTTCCTGCCAGAAGAAAGTTTATCAGCGAGGCTGCCATCCTGGTTGCGGCGGTGCCCTTTACAAGCTTTTTTTATGCGATGATCAAGGGGAAATATGATTACAAACTGCATAAGCAAACGCTGTATTTTGATGACCTGCCCGATGCCTTTGATGGTTTTACCATTACGCAATTGTCTGACATTCATTCGGGTAGTTTTGATAATACAGCTGCGGTGCAACGCGGGATAGACCTGGCCAAAGCCCAAAAAAGTGATCTGTTTGTTTTTACCGGTGACCTGGTGAATAATGCCGCCTGGGAAATAGAGCCTTATATCGAACGTTTCGGTCAGTTGAAAGCGCCGTTCGGGCAATTTTCCATATTGGGCAACCATGATTATGGTGATTATATACAATGGGACAGCGAAGCGGAGAAGGTAGCTAATTTAAAGAAACTGAAAGATCAGCATAAAAAATTGGGGTATCGATTGCTGCTAAATGAAAACCTGGAACTGGAAAAGAACGGGCAAAAGATTAGCCTGATCGGCGTAGAAAACTGGGGCAGGGGCTTTATACAGATGGGCGATTTGGATAAGGCGCTGCAGGGTGTTGATAAGGATGCTTTTAAGATATTGTTATCTCATGACCCAACCCACTGGGAAGAAAAAGTGCGCCACAATCCAACCAAAATACACCTGACTTTAGCAGGACATACGCATGGGGCGCAGTTTGGGGTAGAGGCGGCTGGGTTCCGGTGGAGCCCGGTGCAGTACCGTTACCTTGATTGGGCCGGGTTGGCTACCGAGAATGGGCGAAATTTGTATGTGAACCGTGGTTTTGGGTTTTTGGCGTTTTCGGGGAGGTTGGGGATATGGCCGGAGGTGACGGTGATAACGTTGAAGAAAAAGGTGGCTTGATGGTTTGGGTGCTAAGATAATTGAGGTTCAATTAACAATCGTTCCCTCATGGCCGCGGGGGGCCTAGTTCTTTTGTCTTGATACAAAAGAACCAAAAAATCAAGTCAGCAGAAATGCTTCTTTTTCCCACAGGCCTTTGCCCTGCAAATCAAGCAAAGCCACGGGCTGCAAACAATTGCCCTACTTCGTTCGCACATGCCCCGCTTCTGCAAATATTTGCTATGCCCCTGCAACCGCACAAGGCCACCATTGTTTTGCCTGATTTCGGCCGAAGCTGCTCTGCTGACGGGGAAGAAAAAATAAATAAATAAAACGAAAGCACTCACCGTAAATAACCTCAAAAATCTGGCATCAGCGTTGTTCGGGTGGCACAGGCAAAGCCTAACTACTGACTTTCACAGAACATAAGCGTAGCCGGGAGTTTTCTTTGGTTACTTTCTTTTGCGGAAAAAGAAAGTAACATTCACTGCCTTTCATAATGCATTAAACCTTCATGTCGCGCTGATAACAAATCCGCATTTCCGCTGTAAGATTTCATGCGACGCTGTTCTGCTGTCGGAAAGAGACCTTACCTAACTCAAGACATATTTCCTTAGAACAAAAACAAATCTCACCAATAAAGCCTTACTATTGATATAAACATCTACTATGGCTACCAACAAAGTAAAAATCATCGGCCCAAAATCAGAACAGGTAAAACACACTCACAGGGATAACTGGGAAGTAATGAAACCATTTGTTCATTTTGCTTTCGGCGCTATGAAGGTGATCGCAACGGGGTTGATCGGCATAGTAAAGGCTGCGCTGCCGCTGTTAAAACCGCATGATAATAAAAGCACTTCAGTAAAGCGCAGGGTTTAATTTACGATCAGCTTGTTTACCTTATCCACCAGCTCATCTAATCCAAACGGCTTGGAAATGATATCATCGCAGGCCATGGTCGAAAAGTCTGCATCCTTATAGAAGTAAGACGAGCATAGCATAACGGGAACAGTCCCCAGTACCGGGTGCCATTTAATTTGCCGGCTGATCTCATCGTTACGGCGACCGGCGAGCTTATCATCAAGGATAAACAGGTCGGGCCTGAATATTTTTGCAATTTCGATAATGTTATAACTGTCAGATGTGATCAATACCTGGAATTTCTCGTAAGACAACGCTTCTTCCACCACGTCCAGTATATCCTGGTTATCGTCTAATACCAATATCCGCTTTAACATAATTAAATTGTTTTATTAGGGTTGAGTAGGAGTTTGTTCATATAGTTTTAGCGGAATTATAATAGCTTTTTTGTAAAGCTAATTTTTGACTTTGGTAACCGGAATTGGTTTAACTCATTTTAACTTTCTACTGTTAAATTTTGTAAACGGGATCAGTCATTAATTAAAACAGAACACATAAATAACGCAGGTAACCCGGTTTAAATTGTGTTTGACTATATTTAGGGCCTTATACATCCAATAAAATCTTGACCAAACCCAGCGCTAAAAGCTATTATTTTGCAGCCGTTCTTATCGGTTTGGCGGTAGGCGTGGCTACCCGTGATATGCCCATAGGTATATTACTGGCGGTGGTGTTGATGGTGCTTGTTTCGGGGTTGAGGAAGAAGAGCAGGGATCAATAAAATGACATCGGCTGATGATCTGGAAGATAGAACTGATAAAAAAGTTCATGATTTTTTGCGATTGAATCATGAAGATCCATGAATCCCGGTAGTACTTAGTTTGAAATTTGAATGATGAACCCAAGAAAAGAGGAAAGTACTTTCGAAGGAAGGTAAAAGAGATGAATTACTGTATGATTAAAAATAAAACGAGATTTGAAAAGGCAGAGTAAGCAACCCATAATTTAGTATTGATATGAACATACAAGAACAAATCAAAGAGTATATTTCCAGCCAACCTGAACCAAAACGCAGTGACATGCAAGAGTTGCATAGGTTCATACTTCAGGTATTACCGGGATGTAAATTATGGTTTCTTGATGGTAAAAACAGCGAAAATAAAACTGTTTCTAACCCCAATACAGGATATGGATCTTACACCATAAAATATGCTGATGGAAAAACGAGAGAGTTTTATCAAATTGGTATGAGCGCAAACACAACCGGGATATCTATCTATGTCCTTGGTATCGAGGATAAGACATACTTAGCCCAAACTTATGGGAAAGAACTAGGCAAGGCGAGCGTGAGCGGATATTGTATTAAATTCAAAACGTTGAAAGATATAAACATTAATATACTTGAAGCGGCAATACGATATGGGGTTGAGGCTACAAGTGAAAATTAAATTTCAAACTGAGACACTACCTGAATCTCTTAGTTTAGGCAAACAGTTAAATATTGTTAAAAGATGTTAAACTAAACCTGCCCATTGCAAATACCCTATAAAAAGCCGGATATTTAGGGTGATGATAAAACATTTACCCTACACACATGCAATATAATAAGATCAATAACCTGCTGGGCTGGCTTTGCTTCGTAATAGCCTCTACCACTTATATTTTAACTTTAGAACCATCTGTAAGCTTCTGGGACTGCGGCGAGTTTATTGCCTGCGCCTATCGCCTGCAGGTGTCGCATCAGCCGGGTTACCCGCTGTTTGCCATGATCTGCAAAGTGTTTTCGCTGCTATCTATGGGCGATAATACCAAAGTGGCCTACTTTACCAATATGGCCTGCGCGCTGGCCAGTGGGGCTACCATCATGTTCCTTTACTGGACCATCGTACTGATCGCCCGGAAAATGGCGCTTAAAAATAACGACGTAATTGATCGCTCCAAACAAATACTGATCATGGGGGCCGGTTTGGTTGGGGCATTGGCCTTTGCCTTTACGGATACCTTTTGGTTTTCGGCGGTGGAAACTATTGTGTTTGCCATGTCGGCGCTTTGCACGGCGGTAGTTTTTTGGGCGATACTGAAATGGGATGCCCATTCAGATGAACCGGGCGCCGACCGATGGATCATTTTTATAGCCTATGTTATCGGATTATCCATCGGCATACACCTGCTTAATTTGCTGACTATACCGGCCCTTGTGCTGGTATACTACTTCCGCAGGTATAAAAATATCAACCTAAAAACAGGCACTATAGCCATTTTGCTCAGCATTGGCATACTGGGATTTGTGCAGTTTGGTGTGAGAGGCTATACCGTGAAGATCGCCGCATATTTCGACCTGTTTTTTGTGAATACGCTGGGTATGGGTTTTGGCAGCGGGGCATTTGTGTTCTTGTTGCTGCTGGTTGGTATCCTGGTACTTGGTATTCAGTACAGTATCCGCAAAAATAAGCCTGTGCTTAACCTGGCCTTCCTGTGTATCATTTTTATCTACCTCGGCTACGGTTCGTTTGCCTATATCCCCATCCGCGCTACGGCGAATACTAACCTGAACAACTCGCATCCGGATAACGCTTTTACGCTTTACGGTTACCTCAACCGGATACAATATCCACAGGCGCCCTTGCTTAGCGGGAATTATTTTGATGCTAAAGTTACCGACCAGGCAGACGGCAGCATCATCTACCAAAAAGGAAAAAACAAATATGAGCAGGCGGGTAAAACGTTAGTCACCACCTACGACCATAATACTATTTTGCCGCGCATGACCAGCCAGGAGGGATCTGATCCGCAGTTTTACCGGCAATGGTTGGGTTTATCAGATAGTGATGTGCCGACCTTTAGCGATAATATGAAATGGATGTTCAGCTGGCAGATCTACCAGATGTATGGCCGTTACTTTATGTGGAACTTTGCCGGGAGATATAACGAGCAGGATGGTCAGCAGGAAGCGGGCGGTTTTCATGGCTACAAGGATGGCGACTGGACGACCGGAATATTCGACGGCGGCAAGCATCTGCCCAAATCAGTGATCAATGGGAATACTTATACGCCTTTGTATGCCCTGCCTTTAATTTTAGGCTTGATCGGCTTGATCTACCATTTTCGGAAAAGTAAGAATGAGGCGCTGGTGATCACCTTCCTGTGGTTTTTTACCAGTATAGCTATTGTGATGTATGTGAACCAGTCGGTGCAGCCGCGTGAGCGTGATTACTCCTATGTCGGCTCATTTTATGCGTTCGCCATTTGGATAGGGCTGGGGGTGATTGGGATAGCAGAATTGATCCGCAGAAAAATAAACAGCACTACAGTAAGTTACGCCACTATAGGCCTTTGCCTGCTGATAGCACCTGTGCTGATGGCTAAGCAGGAATGGAAATCGCATGATCGCTCTACCAAAACCACGGCTCATGATATGGCTTATAATTACCTGATATCATGCCCGCCAAATGCTATCTTGTTCACCGGGGCGGATAATGATACCTACTCGCTATGGTACTGCCAGGAAGTGGAGGGCATCAGGCCGGATGTGCGTATCGTCATCAATACGTTGTTTAGCACTGATTGGTATATCCGGCAGAACCAGCGCAAAATGAATAACTCAGACGCACTGCCAATCACGATGCCTTACGACAAGTACAAGGCTGGCACACGTGATTATATCCCTTACAGTGATGCCAAACTGCCCGACTCTGTTGAGTTAAAGGAAATATTTGAGTTCATTACCTCGGATGACGCGCAGGCCAAAGTGGAAATGCAGAATGGCGATAAGATGAATTACCTGCCTACCAGAAATTTTAAACTGAGGATCAACCCGGATGAGATCGTTAAGAATGGTGTGGTTACGGCAGATCAAAAAGGCCGGATAACCGACAGCATGGAATGGAAGTTTACCGGCAACTACATGACCAAGGATAACCTGGCGCTGGTGGATATACTGGCGCATAATAACTGGAAAAGGCCGATATGTTTTACCGCCACCATGAGCAACAGGGACCTAAATGGTTTAGATCCTTACTTGTACAAGGAAGGGTTTGTTTATCACCTGATCCCCTTTAAACCTGATGTGAAGAAAGAACGGGCGAAGGTGAACAGCCTGGTGATGTATAATAATATCATGAACAAGTTTAAATGGGGTAATTATAAGCACGCCAAATATCTGGATGAACAATCGAGCAATTTATTTTACCCGGTGATCACCTCTACCTTTTTGGAGCTGACAAGGGGCCTGATGGAAGACGGGCATAGCGACCTGGCGCTAAAGGCCCTGCAAAAATATGATGCCGTGATGCCGGATATGTACCCTTCGATGCAGGTTACGCAGGGAAAATATTTTATTATAGATACCGCCTATAAACTGAATGACAGCAGTATGGCCAACAGGTATGTAGACAGCCTGTCGGGCTATATTGTTGACCAGTTGGATTATAATTATAACCTATTGCAAACAAGTCCGGGCGATGTGAATGCCTCCAACGTGCAGTTTGGCATGTCGGTATTAAATGGTTTGGCCGGGATGACCAAAGCCAATGAACAAGTAGCGCTAAGCAGCAAACTACAGGCGCAGGTAAGTGATTATGCTGGTAAGTTTTCGAAGATCATTGGGAGTAGTAATTAGGGTTGGGGTATCCGCCTGACTATCAACTCACCCGGTCTTTGCTTCGCTCGACCACCCTCTCTCCGCTAAAGCGGAAAGAGGGTTTTTGTTTTTTGGCTCCCCCCTTTGCGAAGCAGAGAGGGGTTGGGGGTGAGTTAACTCTCCGCTTGGTTATTCAACTCACCCGGTCATCGCTACGCTCGACCACCCTCCGCTAAAGCGCAAAGAGGGTTTTGTTTTTTTCTTTAATTAATATTTCTATTGATACCGTTCCAAAGCGTTCCTTAAAACCGTTGCATTGGAACACTTAATTGCCTGGTATTCAGTTATTAAGATTAGAGGCGTTCGCGCAGGTGTAAAAAAGCTTAAAATCAGTTGTTAGAATAATTTAACTAATTGATAATCATTAGTTTAATTTATGCAAATTATTGAAATGATTTGGAACACTTAATTCTCTTATAATCAAGAGCTTACAGTGAAATCATTCACTCTGATGATTGAAAATTGCAAAATTGGAGTTGTAGAAAATGGAACCTATTGATTAATAGGTGTTTGTATTTAGTGTTCCATAGTGTTCCGCATTTAAAAGTGGAACGCCCTTAAAAGTGGACACTATGACTTAGGATTCGCGGCTTAATACAGGGAATCGCCAAATAATCTTTTTATTCCCCTAATTTTTTTACTTTCGGTGGCATTTTGTTAAAAGATGTTAAGGCGGTTGTGAATTAATTAAAAAGATTTATAAAAATGCGGATATTTGCCCCCGCGATAAAAAACGATTACTAATTATAGTCTATGCAATACAACAAGATCAATAATCTTTTAGGCTGGCTTTGCTTTGTCATTGCCTCAACAACGTATATTTTAACCTTGGAGCCCTCTGTAAGTTTTTGGGATTGCGGCGAGTTTATATCCTGCGCCTATCGTTTACAGGTAGCCCACCAACCCGGCTACCCGCTGTTTGCGATGCTGGGCAAAGTGTTCTCTTTGCTATCCATGGGCGATAAAACCAAGGTGCCTTACTTTACCAATATGGGTTCGGCTATAGCAAGCGGCGCTACCATTATGTTCCTTTTCTGGACCATTACCGCGCTGGCCAAAAAGCTTTTGGTGAACAAGGGAGAAGCAATTGACAGCCAGAAACAAATATTGATCATGGGCGGCGGCCTGGTTGGCGCGTTGGTATTCACCTTTACCGATACCTTCTGGTTCTCGGCTGTTGAAACCATCGTATTCGCTTTATCCGCCTTATGTACCGCTGTAGTTTTTTGGGCGATACTGAAATGGGATGCCCACTCAGATGAGCCGGGCGCTGATAAATGGATCGTTTTTATCGCTTATGTTATCGGCCTTTCCATAGGTATCCACCTGCTGAACTTGCTAACTATCCCGGCCATTGTGCTGGTTTACTATTTCCGCAGGGGTAAAAATATCACTCCACGTAATGTTATTATAGCCTTTTTTATCAGCATTGTGATCCTGGGGCTTGTGCAGTATGGTATACGTGGTTACACTGTGAAATTCGCGGCTTATTTCGATTTGTTCTTTGTAAACTCATTGGGTATGGGTTTTGGCAGCGGCGCTTTGGTGTTCTTTTTAATACTGATAGGATTGATCGTACTCGGTATATGGTGGAGCATCAAGAATAATAAACCTGCGTTGAACCTGGCTTTATTGTGCGTTGCCTTTATCTATTTTGGCTATAGTTCTTTTGCCTACATACCTATTCGCGCTACCGCTAATACCGATCTGAATAACTCGCACCCGGATAACGCCTTTACGCTTTATGGCTATCTTAACCGTATCCAGTATGGTGAAACGCCTTTGCTTGAGGGGCCATATTTTGATGCGAAGATCACCGACCAAAGCGAAGGAAGTAAGATATATCGTAAGGGCAAAACCCAGTATGAAATAGCCGGCAGAAAATTAAACAACACTTTTGACCATACCACCCTGTTGCCGCGAATGTATAGTACAGAAAATACAGACAATTCGTTTGCGCAGGATTCGCAATTTTACCGTCAGTGGCTGCATATGGGCGAAACTGATGCGCCTACTTTTGGTGATAATATGAAGTGGATGTTCAGCTGGCAGATGGGGCAAATGTATTTCAGGTATTTCCTGTGGAACTTTGCCGGCCGCACAAATCAAATGGACGGGCAACAGCAAATGGGCGGTTTCCACGGCTATGTTGATGGCGACTGGACGAGCGGTATCCTTGATGGCGGTAAGCAACTGCCAAAATCATTGGTGAACCCACCTGCTGATAAACCGATCTACTCAAGTAATGCCTACACCCCTTTATATGCCCTGCCTTTGATATTAGGCTTGCTGGGCGTGATCTATCATTACCAGCGTAACAGGAGGGATGCCCTAGTGGTAACCCTGCTGTGGTTTTTTACAGGTTTGGCTATCGTGATCTATGTAAACCAACCGAGCGTGCAACCACGCGAACGTGATTACTCTTATGTAGGTTCATTTTATGCTTTCGCGATATGGATAGGCCTGGGAGCTATAGCTTTGGCCGAATTTGCAAGACAATGGCTGAGCCCTAAAACTGCGGCTGTTGGAGCTGTGGGAATATGCCTGCTGTTACCCGTACTGGTAGCCAGTAAGGAATGGCGCGCGCATGACCGCTCTACTAAAATGACGCCGCATGATATGGCTTATAATTACCTGATATCGTGCCCGCCGAATGCCATTTTGTTTACCTATGGTGATAATGACACCTACTCGTTATGGTACGACCAGGAGGTGGAAGGCATCAGACCGGATGTACGTATTGTAAACCTGAGCTTATTCAGTGGCGATTGGTATATCAGGCAGATGCAGAAAAAGATGAATGAATCGGAGCCGTTACCTATCACCATGCCTTATGAAAAATATAAGGAAGGTGTGCGGGACGCGATCCAGTTTTATGATAAAAAGATACCGGGATCGATCGATGTAAAAGATGTTTTTGATTTCATTTCTTCTGATAATGATGACGCTAAAGTTGAGTTGCAGGATGGCACTAAGGTGAATTATCTGCCAACCAAAAACTTTAAATTAAGCATTAACTCAGATAATATAATTAAAAACGGCATCGCAACTGCAGACCAGAAAAGCAGGATAATTGACACCATGAAGTGGAAATACACATCCAATTTTGTTACTAAAGATAACCTGGCATTTTTGGATATACTGGCCCACAACAACTGGAAAAGGCCAATATGCTTTACCATTACCGTTGGGCAGGAAAATATGATGGGCCTGCAGCCATACCTGTACAAGGAAGGCTTTACCTATCACCTGATACCATTTAAGCCGGACACTGCAAATCGCGACCAGTTGGGTAAAACCAATACTTTGGTGATGTATGATAACATCATGAACAAATTTAAATGGGGTAATTACAAAACCGCTAAGTACCTTGATCCGGAATCGACCACCATGTTTTACCCGGTTATATTATCAACAGTAACTGACCTGGTGCAAAATTTAAAGCTGGAAGGCCATAATGATCTTGCCCTGAAGGTACTGCATAAGTATGATGCCGTGATGCCTGATATTTATCCTTTTGTGGATGTTGCCAGGAGTAAATATTTTTTGGTGGCAAGCGCATATGAGCTGAAGGATTTTGGCTATGCCAATAAGTTTGCCAATAGCATTGATGCTTACCTGATAGAGCAACTGGATTACAATTATCATATTCTTCAATCAGCCTCTGAAATGGTTGACGGCAGAACTGTGCAGTTAGGTTTATCCTTATTGAACGGTTTAGCGCAGTTATCGAAAGAGAACCACCAGGATACTATCGCTAAAAAGCTGGAGGGGCAATTGAAAGATTATGAGACTAAGTTTAAGCCACTTTTAGGTACTCCACAATAGAGCCCCACCCAAACCCTCCCCGGAAGGGAGGGCTTAAATTAAGGAAAGTCTCCCCTACCGGGGGAGATTTAGAGGGGGCTTTACCTGTTGATCCATATTAAACCAATAGCCAACAAAGCAGGTACAGATTGAATGTAAAATATCTTTTTGGCTACTGTGAAAGCGCCATATAAGCCCGCTATCGTCACACAAATCAAAAAGAATAATGAGATATTGCTTTGCCAGTAAAAGTTGGTAATAAAGAAGGTCCATATCAATCCTGCTGCCAGGAAACCATTGTAGAGGCCCTGGCTGGCTGCCAGCGTTTTGGTTTGCTCCAGCTCTGCTAAAGTTTTATTAAATGCTTTGGGCCCGCGGGTTGTCCAGGCAAACATTTCGAGCCACATAATGTAGCAATGGATCATGGCGACAAGGCCGGTGAGCAGCCTGGCAATAAGGTCGATAGTTTGCATGGTTTTTTAATTTAAATATAAAGAAATCCCGGTATAGTTTACATTTGACCATTAGAGTTGAACAAATGGAGATCAGAAGAATAAACTTAGCAGAAGCGAGCCTGGTAACCGGCCTGTTTGACAAATACCGCACCTTTTATAAACAGCCAACCGATATCGCGCTTGCTGAAAAATTCATCAAAGAACGATTGGAGAAAAATGAATCGGTGATCTTTGTGGCGGTTGAAAATGATAAGCCTGTTGGCTTTACGCAATTGTATCCTAAATACTCCTCCGTTAGCGCCCATAAAAACTGGATACTGAACGACCTGTATGTGGATAGCAACCACCGGAAGCAAGGCATTGGTGAGGCATTGATAAGAACCGCCATGCATTTTGCCAAAAGCGAAGGATCAACCTATTTGCAACTGGAAACGGCGGTTGATAATTACACCGCCCAAAGTTTGTATGAAGCTATTGGTTTTGTGAAGCAGGAGCCGGAAAGCGGGTGTTTTGAGTATAGGGTGGAAGTATAAATAGATGCTTATTTAAGGAACTTTAACTGTATTTGACCATATGGCATTTTGTAGTTGATTGCTAAGTTGATGACTCCTCATAAAATAGTTAAAGTAATAACCATAATCAGTATGTTTAAATACCCGTTGCAGGATAATTCCAACTTTAAGGCTTGTTTGAACCGGTTTTATACCTTTCTTAAAACTTGCCCGCAGCTTTATATTTTTCTGCTGATGAGGTGGGATTTTATAAACAGTTATAATATTCTTATCGCAGCCATCGCAAAATGTGAGTGGTTGATAAGCCCACATTAATTGATTATCAGACAGCCAAATGCTGTGGCTACAACTCCAATCAATGTAACTTAGCGTATCATTTGACATATTTCTCAAAGTAGCACCTATCATATAAAAAGTATCCCGATCAGGGCATGAGTCCCTGGTTAGGCTTCCTAATTTAATGCTTAAATTATACTTGTTTCTGTCCTGTGCTGTTAACGCATTGAAATTAGTAGAACCTGTATCTAATAAAAAACTTGATTTTATATCTCTTTGTGGTGAGAACTTGTAAGGTTCGGACAAAAACATCGTTGAACCAAAAGCACTTAAAAATAAAAGGAGGCAAAGTGTTTTCACTGAATTGAGAATAATTTAGATTGTTAAGATACATATTTGTCAGTATATTCAACTCAAACGTTCATTCCGCATCGTAAGGCTTCTTTGCTCGCTCCGGATCAAAATGCAAATTGGGGGTGAGCCAATACAATAACATCACTCTTGAATACCGGTAGTTAAAGGGCGACAGGATAAGCGTTACGCCTAATAATATCCCCACATACAGCCAGGGCGATTCGGAGTGTGTCAGCATAAAAGTACCTACCGCGAAGGTTATCATTTCAAGCACATTCATGCCATAGCTTACAAACATGGCCACGTAAAAATAACCCGGTTCAATTTCAAACTGAAAATTGCAGTAGGGGCATTTGGTGTGCATTTTCTGTCCGCTGAAGCCATACATGCTATTGGCAAACATGTTACCGGTGTGGCATTTGGGGCACTTGGCATGCAGGGCAGCCTGGAACTCAGGTAGAGTTTTTAGCTGGGTATTTACATTATTGGTAGTCATTTTTTTGAGGTTTTAATGTTTTCTTTCTGAATTCGTCCGGCGTTACACCGGTATATTTCTTAAAAAATTTGGTGAAGTAGGAGTTATCGCTGAAATTCAAACTGTCGGCTATTTCCGAAACGGTGAGGTCGAGATTGATCAGCAGTCTTTTTGCCTCGAGCAGTACCCGGTTGCGAATCGCTTCGCCGGCTGATATGCCTAATATATCATTGCAAAGCGCGTTTAAATGGTTTGGGGTGATATACAATAAAGCAGCGTAGTCCTTCGGCAGCTTCAGTGTAGTGAAGTTTTGCCCTATTAGCTTCTGAAAGTTTTTTAATAAGGTATAATTATTGGATGATGTTTGTTTTTGCGGATTGTCTGCGCTTGTCCGGGTTATCGTGATAAATAATTGCAGCAGCAGCGCACGTACCATATCAAGGCCCAGGCGGGCGGGGTTTTCATTTTCGGCAATAATTTCTTCGAACAAATCGTGTACCATTTGCTGCAGGCCAGGCTGTATGTTGATAACAGCATCATCAATAACTCCATTAAAAAACGGGAATTGATCCAGGTAATCGTTTTTCAGCAGAAATGATTGAAAAAACGATAAGGAGAAATGTATTACATATCCCTCCACATCACCTTCAAAATTCCAGCTATGCACCTGCCCGGGTACCATAAAGTAGACCTGATAAGGCACCACATCAAACACTTTAAAATCGATAGCGTGTGTGCCCCCGCCTTTGGTAAATAAAACCAGGTGATAAAAAGTATGCTTATGTGGAAAGTGAAGATTTTTATGCTTTTCGAGGTAGATGCCGAAACGGCTAATCAATAATTCGTCTTGCTGAAGATCAGAAAGCTTACATATATCATATACCGGGATAGCGCTTTTCATTTGAACAAATGTAGATGTTCTGTACCATTATAAGTGGTATTAATTGGAGTGTAAATGGTATTATTTACTTATTCCTGGGATTATTGGAAATCCTCTATAAAGCATTAATCCCCTGCCAAGGTTGGCAGGGGATATGTGACCCGTCTTACTCGCTAATTCGGGCCAAACCTAAACCTTATCAGCAGCAAATTTCTAATTTTTTAATGAAGAATTGATAAAAAAAATAGTAAAAATTAGCACGTAAAGCGCTGTAATAGTTATTGTTAAATAATTTGAGTTATAGGAACAAATTTTAACGTTATAGTAGCTTTTAAATCGAGTCGATAGCTTTTATCCTTCTTCTTAAAATAGCGCGCAGTTTTAATGTTTGGTCTGATAAGGTATACCAATCGCACATCGAGGTATAGGCAAATGATTGTGATAATTGCCTTCCATATTCAATATTTACCTCGATCTTGCCCACAAACTCACTGCAATGATTTTTGGCTTCAACCGGATGTACGATCATATCCTCTACCAATAAGTATATGCTATCCTTTTCTGCCTGCGTAAAAGCAAATCGCTGTGTTATTACTTTGACCTTTTTAACGGGTGGAGAAAAAAAGCCTCCAATTAAATATTGTTTTACTTCAGAAGAATCCGGGGAGTTATGATTGATGAGGTTGATCTCTAAACGGTCTTCAAGCGTTATCCTTAATTGTGACCAATCTGCAATTTCATCTTTAGTTTTAGGACTGTCGGGTTTGCAGCCTACCCATATTACCATGAACAAGAAAAATATTATTCGCTTCATTTTAGATAAGGTTTAAATGTATTTGCTATTCTTGCTTAAAGATATGAAAACCGATATGCAAAAACCCGATAGTATAATATTTGATATGGATGGCACCCTGTGGGATGCTGTGGATACTTATGCAGCCTCATGGAATGCCGTTTTTAAGGAGTTGAACATGGATAAAACCATGTCGCGCGATGTGCTTGCAAAAATGGTTGGCTGGGAAGGCAAAAAGGTATTGGAGGCCATAATGCCGGATTATGATGAGGAAGCCAGGCAAAACGTTTATGCCAAAGTAAATGACGTGAGGAAGGATCTGCTTCCGCAAAACGGAGGGATATTGTATGATGGTGTAAAGGATGGGTTAAGGCAACTGGCCGGCAAGTACCAGCTTTTTATTGTGAGTAATTGTGCTAAAGGCATAATCAGGCTGTTTATTGATTGGGCCGGGATAGATGAGCACATTATTGATGAAATAGCTTATGGAACCAATTACATGCCTAAGCATTATAATATTCAACAGCTTATCGACAGGCATAATTTAAAAAACCCGGTTTATGTAGGTGATACCGAAGGTGATGGGGAACAAAGCCGCCTGGCAGGTATACCCTTTGTGTTTGTAAGCTACGGCTTTGGCGAAACCGATGATCACGATGTAAAGTTTGACAACTTTACCGATTTTACGGAATACTTTATGGGGTTATAATTGTCTGAACCGGAATTTTTTAAATTTTAGAATTGCACGAATTTTATTATTCTCACTCAGCAATTCTATAAATTCATTAATTCGATGAATTCAGGTTCAGACCAAAGGCAAGCTAAAATAGAAAGTAGAGCCTTTGCCATCTTTGCTTTTTACCCATATCTTTCCTTTATGGCGCTGTATGATCTCGCTCGATAGGTAGAGCCCGATACCAAAACCGGAAATGTTTTTCAGATCCTCGTCCTCGGCACGGTAAAAGCGTTGAAATACCTTTTCCTGGTCTTTTGATTTTATGCCGATACCGTCGTCAGTTACGGATACCCGGATATTGCCATCCAATACCTCACTTCTAAGCATAATGGTACTTCCCTTTTGTGAATATTTTATTGCATTGCTGATCAGGTTGCTTAATACCTGGCCTATCTTTTCCCGGTCGGCATTGATGTTTATTACTTCTAAAGGGTGAAACCGTATGATATGCGTGTTATTGATGATGATGTTTTCGGCAATAGTTTCCTCTACCAGTTTGTTAATATCAAAAACTTGCCTTTTAAGCTGTAGTTTCCCGGGCTCCAGTTTAGAAAGATCAAGGAAACTATGTATCAGCGCGGTCATTTTGCTTACCTGGTTGCCCGATTTTAAGAGCGCGGTATGAATAAACGGATCTGGCGATGCCGCTAGTTTTGCCTCAAGCAATTGTATGTATGCTTTTAGCGATGTAAGAGGTGTTTTAAGCTCATGACTTGCCATGGCTATAAAATCATTCTTCCTGATCTCGTCCCTCTTGCTTTCGGTTATATCCACAATGGTGCCCAGCATTCTTACGGCTTCCTTTTTTTCATTGAATAATACCGCGCCCCTTGTGCGTATCCAGTGAAGTGAATTATCGGGCCAAAAAATACGAACCTCATAAGCGTATTTACCGGTTAACAATGCGTCGTTATAAGCCTTTTGAACAATATTTTGCATGTCGTCAGGATGTACCTGGCTGCGTACGCTGCTTAGGGTGATATCGTCTTCAGTATTATGCCCAAAAAGCTCGATCAGCTGCGGGGAATAGGTAAAATTCGCATCTTTAAGATCAAGATCCCAGATGGCAAGGCCGGTGGCTTCGGCCGCCATCAGCAAACGGCTCTCACTTTCAATGGCTACTTCTTTGGCCTTTACCTCGCCGGTAATATCAATTATAGTATTTAAAATATATGCTACTTTGTTGTTAGCACCTAAAATAGGAATGTTGGAACAGGACCAATAATGCGGCTCCTTTTTATTTGTTTTTTGGTCAATTACATCATACCGGTAAACCGGCACATCCAGTTTTTCGCACGTGCTGATAACTTTGGCGAATACTTTTCGGGCAGTGGTTTCATCTTCAGGATCATCGTCAATATCAGGGAATACTTCAAAAAAGCCTTTGCCAACCACATCATCGCGCTGTACGGAGGTAATTGCCAGGTAAGCATCACTCGCAGCAACTATGGTAAAGCAGGGGGCATCGGCTTTTACTAATAAAGAGCCGGGCGATTTTTCAAAAAGTACCCGGAACAGGTTCTCAGGCAAATTACCAGGGGTATCTGGGGTCATTATTGGCGATGTAAATGACGGTTAAGGTAAAAGTTTTAAATCGAAAATGAAAAGCGTGTTTTGCTTATACAATTTTTTCGTTGGTAATGTTTTACAACCCGGTAGGTATTAAAACATTTCACACTTAAAACATCGCCTGTGTACTTATATCATTTTTTATTTATCATTATCTCAGGCGGCGGCTGCCGCCCGGTCACGCAAGGTTTTGATCTGCTGGTGTGAAATTTTAAAGTCAGTGAATTGGCGGGTTAATAAATGGATCAGTATTTTATCATTATTTGTAAGGTCTTTATCATCCAGTACTTGGCTGTAGGCGCTTTTAGCCACGTCTTCACTGTACTCGCAATAATCAAGCAAGGTTTGCCGGTCCTGTTTTATCACCGTCAATTTAAAATCTATCCAGGCATGGTAAAACTTACCGGATAAGGAGGTGCCATCAGTAGGCTTACCACCCAGCATATAAATATACTTGGTCAAATAAATAATATTTTGCCCGCTTTGGTAAATGAACTGGGCGAACAAATCACCCAGGTCATCATCCAGCGTGGTGTCCATTCTTTTTTTGTAACCTGTTATCCTGTCGTTATTTATCCTGATCAAATCGTTCAAAGCTGATACCAGGCATTCAATATGTTGTAAAGTTTCCATAAAACATATACTAATAGTTAATAAACATATTATTTAGGTTAATGTTTTACATTGGGGTTATTATAACTAAATTGTTAAGTGTTGGATATAAGGTTATTAACTATCAAGACTGTGTTTGATTGAAAAGCAAGTTGTGCTGAAAGCGTATTTTTTACCCTGTTTTAATATTTTATATATTCGTAAAAAAACAACTACTTGTCCTTGTTGTTGATTTGAACAATATATTTACGCCTGGATGTAAGATTTCGGCGACTTGTTTTTACAAAGAAAAAATAAACATTATCCCCACATAATTATTATATAATAATGGTAAAACAAAAGGGCGATCTTTGGGGGAATAATGCGGTTTACGTAATGCGTTTGTTTGTAACGGGTGCTTCACCCAACTCCGCCAGGGCTATTGCAAACCTTAAAACAATCCTGGAAACCCATTTAAAAGATAATTACGAATTGGAGATTATTGATATTTACCAGCAGCCTGAAAAAACGGAATCTGAACATATAATTGCTTTGCCAATGCTGATCAAAAAATCACCCGGCTCCGAAAGGAGATTGATCGGTGATATGTCAAACAGTGAAAAAGTGCTTAAAGGACTTGGACTAAACGCGTGAATTTGTAAATGGGAAAAACGAAGTCATACGAGCAGCTATTAGCCGAGAAGGAAGAGTTACAATTGCGATTGGAGGAAGCAAACGAATTGCTTGAAGCCATACGTAAAGGCCAGGTTGACGCGCTTGTTGTTAAAAACGGCAATGGCCATCAGCTTTATACACTAAAAAGCACTGATCATGCCTATCGTATTTTTATCGAAAAGATGGGCGAAGGTGCAGTTACTATTAACAAGAACGGTGTGATACTATACAGTAACTCACGGTTTGCTGATCTGGTTAAATTTCCGCTTGAAAAGGTAATCGGTGAGCCTTTTGATAATTTTATTGCTGATGGATCAAAACCGGAATACCTACAGATCATTAAAACCAGCTGGAAGAAGGATTGTAAAGAAGAGCTGGAGATAAGGGACAAATATGATAAAACAACCAGTTGCCTGTTATCATGTTCTTCGATTGAAATGGATGGCGATACATTCCTTAGCCTGATACTTACTGACCTTACCATTCAAAAGGATAATCAAAAGCAATTGATGCAGCAGAACGAAAAGTTAAAGGCTGCTCAAAACTTAACGATACGCCAAAATGATGAGTTGGAGACAACCATAAAGGAACGTACCAGGGATCTGCTGATAAGCCGGGAACATTTCAAAATACTTTCGGACCATATTACCCAGATGACCTGGACCAACCTGCCAAATGGCGACATTAACTATTTTAACCAAAGGTGGTTTGAATATACCGGCCTTACTTATGAAAAAACCAAGGGCTGGGGCTGGCGGACAGTAGTGCACCCGGATGATATAGAGGAAACAATTGCCAGGTATGTAAACTCGTTGCAAACAGGGAAGATATTTGAAGTAGAAAACCGTTACAAGAGGGGCCGCGACAATAGTTATCGCTGGCACCTGAACAGGGCGATGCCGCTGCGGAATGAGAGTGGCGAGATCATTTTCTGGATAGGGACCGCCACCGATATTGAAGATCAGAAGAGAGAACTGGAGCGGAAGGACGAGTTTATTGGTGTTGCCAGTCACGAACTGAAAACGCCTTTAACCAGCCTGAAAGGATATTTGCAGTTAATGAGCCTGAACAAGAATAATGAATTGCCGCCAACTGTAAAACAATACCTGGCAAAAGCAACCGGGGCTGTTACCAAGCTACAATATTTGGTGGATGACCTGCTTGATGTGAGCAAAATAAAGGCAGGCCGTTTGAATTACAATGTGGAAACTATCAACCTAAAGGATGTTGTGGATGCTTGTGTTGAAAATGCTGTACATATGTACCAGGCCTTTACTTTTGAGGTTGAAGATGCGGACGATTTTAAAATAAAAGGAAACACCGAACGCCTGGAACAGGTATTGATGAACCTGGTAAATAACGCTGTAAAATATTCGGAAGACAGTAAAAAAGTTATTATAAAGACCTCGAAATTTGAAAACTGGGTTAGGGTATCGGTAATGGATTTTGGTATTGGCTTGTCTGCCGAACAGCAGCATATAATATTTGAGCGTTTTTATCGCGTGGAAGATAAAAAGAACATGACGGGCGGTTTAGGTATGGGCCTTTATATATCATCAGAGATCGTTAATACCCATAACGGTAAAATTGGTGTAGAAAGTGAGTTGGGTAAGGGTTCCACTTTTTACTTTGATTTGCCGCTGGAAGAATAAGTCCCACCCAAGCCTCAAGGGGTTTAAGTTTACCCATAAAATTGAAACGTCTAAAATGGCGCTTGGAGCATTATCCGCATCACCAAACGTTCCTATGGAACGTAAAAATGCTTATTTGTCACAATTACCAACCAAACGTTCCTACGGAACGCTTTTTTTATGTCTTCCGTCCCGCAGGGACGGCTGGTGGGTAAAAAATAAATATATAAAAGCGCGTTCCTTAGGAACGCTTGGTAAAAGACTGGGGTTTTATTTTATAACCGCGTTAGTCCGGATTTTCAATCCCGGACTAACGTTACAAGGGATTTGTAATCCCCGTATCCAACCTCCACAGTCAATGATTATAAATCCAGGCTAAGGTTAATTGGCTAAATATCCGTAAATATGTGTTGACAAAAATCAACCCTATGCGGACATCAAAACTCATCAGCCTTTTTTGCTTATTCCTTTCTTCGGCAACTCTATTAGCCCAAACCTACAAACCCCCTGTTTTCACCGATCCCGACAGGATAAAAAAAATAGAAGCGACCTTCCCGGTGATTGATAAGATATATAAAGAATATGCTGAGCAGAACCATTTCCCGGGTCTTTCTTATGGGATCGTGGTTGATGGTAAACTGGTGCATACGGGCAGCGTAGGCTATACCGATTTGGCCAATAAAACTGTGGTAACCTCCAAATCAGCATTCCGCGTTGCATCCATGAGCAAAAGTTTTACCGCTATGGCAATATTAAAGCTGCGCGATGAAGGGAAACTGAAGCTGGATGACCCCGCCTATCTGTATATCCCGGAAATGAAGGGTACAAAATATTTAACAAAAGATGCCGCGCCTATTACCATCCGCAATTTGCTTACCCACTCGGCAGGCTACCCGGAGGATAATCCCTGGGGCGACCGCCAGTTAGCCAATACCGACCAGCAGTTGATCGATATTTATAAAAAGGGAGTGCAATTTTCTACTAATCCGGGTTCGGGCTATGAGTACAGTAACCTGGGATTTGCCACTTTGGGTTATATCATCAAAAAGGTATCTGGCAAAAGTTACGAGGAATACATCACCGAAAATATTTTAAAGCCTTTGGGCATGACGCATACCTATTGGGAATACACCAAAGTGCCCAAAGAACTGCTGGCTCACGGCTATCGCTGGTTGGATAATCAATGGGTGGAACAGCCCCTGCTGCACGATGGCTCTTATGGTGCTATGGGCGGGATGATCACCACCATGGAGGATTTTGCTAAATACGAAGCATTGCATCTGTCAGTATGGCCGGCGAGCGATGATGCGGAAAAAGGCCCGGTAAAAAGAAGTTCCATCCGCGAGATGCAGTATCCCTGGGATGTGAACGGCTTTAATGTGAACGGCAAAACCGCCGCAGGCAGGCCATATCCATTTGCCTCGGCTTATTGTTATGGTTTGCGCTGGAGGAAATATGTTGACGGCATCACGGCTGTGGGCCATACCGGCGGACTACCCGGCTTCGGCAGTGAGTGGACGATATACCAGGAATTGGGTATTGGTGTGATCTCATTCGCCAATTTAACTTATGCCAATGCCGGCTCGGTGAATTTGCAGGTGGCAGATACCCTGATCAGGCTTTCGGGTATAAAACCGCGCCAATTACCACCGTCAGCTATCCTTACCCAAAGAAGGAATGAATTGGTAAAACTATTACCCGACTGGAACAATGCCAAAGCCAGCGGCATATTTGCCATGAACTTTTTTATGGATTATTTCCCGGATAAACTGAAAGCAGATGCTACCGCCATCTACGCCAAAGCAGGAAAAATAACAAGTGTGGGCGAGGTGGTGCCAGATAATCAACTTAGAGGATATTTCATTATGCAAGGGGAACAAAGCAACGTCCGCGTAAGCTTCACATTGACGCCTGAAAACCAGGCTTTGATACAGGAATATCATATCGGGTTTGTGGAGAAGAAATAGCTCGCGCCGGCTGGACTCACCCCCAACCCCCTCTCTACAAGTAGAGAGGGGGAGTAAGAAGAGATTTTTTTTAAAAAAACTCCCTCTTTGCGCGAAGCGGAGAGAGGGTGGTCGAGCGAAGCGATGACCGGGCGAGTCAACCGGGAGCAAAGCAATCTGGCCTTCATAAAGGCGCATTGCGACATAAATAGTGCTTGTTGCCTGTATAAGGGCATTATTTATTACAAACGCACTTTATCATTAATTGAATTTTTCATCTTTGTAAAGTATTTTTTAATTAACATTTACCAAAATCATTTAAAAGATCACCTATGAAAAAGGAATTACTTATTTTATCGCTCCTGTGTTTGAGCATAGCAACCTATGCCCAAACACCCACCACCCCACCGGTTGATACAACCAAAGTGTGGATCATTCACGGGCAAAATACAGTATTGATTAATCAAAGCTCATTTTCGCATTGGTCGGCAGGCGGAGTGAACGCGGTTGCCGTTAATTTGGTTTTTGATTATGATTTTAATTATAAAAGAGATAAATGGAGCTGGGATAACAAAGCTATCGCGGGCTATGGCATCAGCAAACAAAATGGTACCGGCTGGCGCAAAAATGATGACCGGATCATCCTGAATAGCTTATTGGGATATAAAGCCGCTCAGTACTGGTTATATACCTTTTATGCCAACTTCCAGACACAGTTTACTAAAGGGTATAATTATACCGATGACGGCCGCACACTCATCTCAGCGCCATTTGCACCGGCTTATCTTACCTTCGGGCCGGGTTTTGCTTATAAAAAGAATGATAATTTAAGGGTGAATATTTCCCCTTTGGCGGCAAAGATCACTTTGGTACAAAATGATTCTCTATCTGCAGTCGGATCGTACGGGGTAACACCTGGTGATAAGAGCCTTTTTGAATTTGGTGCTTCGCTGGATGCTTATTATAAATTTAATGTGGCTACCAATATTTCCTTTGAAAATACGCTGAAATTATTTTCCAATTACCTGAAACAACCGGGGAATATTTATGCGGATTACACAGCTAACCTTTTTATGAAGGTAAACAAGGTAGTAACCGTGAATGCGGGTTTAGAACTGATATCTGACCCTAACGCAAAAATACCGGTGCAGAATAACGGCGTAACCGAATACCATTCACTATTGCAAGTAAAGCAGATATTTGGCGCTGGACTGACGTATAAGTTTTAGGGAAACTGAGTAAATTTTATTGTGACGCAGATAAAAAATACTTATCTTTGACGTTAGTAACGTGATTCAATACTATGATTGTTTCTTTCGACTCAAAAGACACAGAAAAAATATGGAATGGTATTCGGGTTGCAAAATTGCCTATGGAAATTCAAACCATTGGAAGAAGAAAACTTCGTATGATTAATAATTCACAAACTATCCAGGATTTAACAATACCGCCATCAAATAAACTGGAAAAAAAGAAAGGTGATTTAAAGGATTATTATAGCATTAGAATAAATGACCAGTGGCGCATAATTTTAAAATGGAATAACGGGAATGCCAGTGAAGTTGAAATAATAGATTATCATTAAACAAATACAGATATGGAGAAGCTGCCTAACATACATCCGGGGGAAATATTACAGGAGGAATTTTTGATTCCACTTCATATCACAACCTACCGGCTGGCTAAAGAAACTCATATTCCTCAAACAAGGCTCTCAGAAATAATTAAGGGAAACCGAAGGATTACTGCGGATACAGCCTTGAGATTAAGCCAGTTTTTTGGGAACTCTGCAAAATTTTGGCTTGGCTTGCAAGATGATTTTGACATAGAAAATGAATTGCTGGAGAAACACGAGGAATTTGGACACATTAAACGTTTCGTTACTGCCTGAACTCATCAAAACTCGGGATAGATTTATGCTGATTTGACCACATAAGCCGGCTTTTGCTTTCTCCGGCTGACGATCATTTCAGCTATAATGATATTGGGTACCCAACATAGCCAGGATACAATGCGATAAGCTGGTGTAAAATCGTGAAATACAAAATTAGAAAAAAGGGGCAGCCATATCCGCAGGGTAACTGCGGCAAATGCAAGGGCGTAGTTTCGGATCATCCAGTTCTCGTGCTGTTTGATATTTCCTTTAAGTATGGTGGTGTAAGCTTTTACTACCGTGAAAAACCATAATAGTGCCAATAAGCCAAAACCCAGTACGCACACAATACCGCCGGAAGCGAAAAAGGCGATAAATAAGCCGGCAAGACTGCTCAGCATAACCGAGGCAACATATATCTTTCCTACCAGGCGATGGGTGCTTAAATAACTGTCGCGCAGTCGTTGGCTAAATTGAGTCCAGCCGGTTATCAGGGCAATACCACCAAAAGTGATATGAATATAAAACGCGGTATGCCATACCATGCCATCCACCAGCTCTCGCGGCTTGGTTGCCAGCAAGCCGTTTGAACGCATGTCAACAAAATAATAGATCAGCGGATATAGCCCTATCGCGATAGCAAAAAATGCGAAGGGTATCCAGGGTAGGTTTTTACGTTTCATATGATTGTGTTAAACAGGTTTATGGAAAAGACGATATAGAGAACTTTTTGTTACATAAATATCTGGAAATATCTCTTTACCTGTTCTGTAAATTGTCCATTGGTCACCGAAAGCCTGCCGTTGGTCAAAATTGTTTTCGTAGCGGGTTTGATGATGGTTTCTTTATATCAAAATAAAAAAAGATAACCATGGAAACCACACAACGACAAACTTACCTGGATTGGCTCAGGATATTATCCATACTGGGCGTATTATTTTTTCATTCGGCTATGCCCTTTGATCCGGATGATTACTGGCATATTAAAAATCATGAGACCAGTAATTTGATGTTCGAATTTATTTTCTTTCTCCACCTCGTTCGCATGCCCCTGCTTTTCTTTATTTCGGGCACGGTGAGCTATTATATGATGCAGCGGCGGTCGAGCTTAAACTTTATCGGCTTACGCTTTCGCAGGTTGTTTATACCGTTGCTGGTGGGTATGTTTATAATCGTTCCGCCACAGATCTACATGGAAAGGCTTTCGCATGGCTACAAGGGTAACTTCTGGGATTTTTACCCGAGCGTATTCAACTTTGTGCCTTATCCAAAAGGAAGTTTTAGCTGGCATCACTTATGGTTTATCGCCTACCTTTTTGTGTACGACCTGATCTTCGCACCGGTGTTTGCCTGGCTGGTATCGCCCAAAAGCAATGGTTTTAAGCAAACGCTGGCTACTTTGGCCAAAGGCAAATGGGTGTATCTGCTGGCAATTCCCAGCGTGATCTGGTATACCTTATTCAGTTATAAATTGCCAGAAACTAACGACCTGGTGCATGATGGCTGCTATTTTGTTTATTGGTTGTTATTCTTGCTGGCAGGCTTTATATGCATCCTGCAACCCAAATTAATGGATAGTTTGGAACGCAACCGCCGCTTTGCCTTAACCATCGGTTTTTTATCGCTCATGCTGATGAATTATTTAAGATGGAACAAAATTGAACCCGATGGTGTAAACTGGCACTTTCAGGGCGACATATTCTACTATATTTTCAGGGGGATCAGGCCGATTATAGGGTGGGGATGGGTATTGGCCCTGGTTGGCTATGGTAAACATTACCTCAATCGCAAACACGTGTCATTAAATTATCTGAACCAGGCGGTGTATCCGTTCTATATCCTGCATCAAACCGTCATCGTATTGATAGCCTATTACATTGTGCAGTCGCCAAATGAAAGTATCCTGTCGAAATATATTTATATCGTCACCATTACATTTTTTGTAACGGTGCTCATCTATCATTTGCTGGTGCGCCCGTATGCATTAACCCGGTTCTTATTCGGTATGAAACCCAAAGAAAAGCCAAAGCCGGTAATGGAAATAGAAAGGGATGAAACAAAACCCGTGGTGGCACTTTCGGCATAAATTATTAATTTAACATTTTTGATATTGTCATGCTGAGCATAGCGAAGAAGCATCTAAGCAGATTATGCATCTCGAAGAAGATTCTTCGCTATGCTCAGAATGACAAAGAAATAGTAAAAAAGATGAGATTCTTCAGGAAATACATATTTCCCGCGTTGTACGGTCTGCTGGTTTACTTTACCATCAGGCTGCTGCATGATACAGATACGCAGGCCAAATTCTGGACAAGATCGTGGGTATTGAATGGTCTTGAGATCGGTTTAAGTATATTGGTAGGCTATATAGGTATTGCGCTTTTTGAGTGGCTGTTTCGCTTTTATGATAAACGCTGGCCGATACATTTTGACTACCAGGGTGTGATAAGGGAACTGATCATTTTTGTAATGGCAAACCTGTTACTGGTGAACGCGATATTTACCCCAATGGCTGCATTGACTGATGATGGGCTTTCATGGGCGGATTTTGCCGCTATAAACATGATCCCAACCCTGTATGCTATTGTTTATTATGGCATAGCGCGTAGCAGCACGTGGTTGAGGGCGTATGTAGATAATAAGGTGCAGTTAGAGAAAATCACAAATGAGCATTTGGAAACAGAGCTGAAATTCTTGAAAGCACAATATCACCCGCATTTTTTATTCAATGCCTTAAATACCATTTATTTCCAGATGGACGAGGATAAAGAGGGGGCCAAAAGAAGTATCGAAAAATTTTCGGAGCTGCTGCGTTATCAGTTATACGATCAGCAACAACAAGTACCTGTGATGCAAGAGATAGAATACCTGCAAAGTTTTATCGAACTGCAAAAAATACGCAGTACCGACCGGTTGCAACTAAAAGTTAATTTTGATGAAAAATTAAACGGGCAAATGGTGTTTCCCTTACTTTTTTTACCGCTGGTTGAAAACGCATTTAAGTTTATTGGGGGCGATTATCAAATGCTGATCGAGGCTAAAGTCAGTGAAAATAATATTGAGTTCAGGGTTGAAAATTCGGTACCGTCAATAAAGCAGGTTGAAACTAAAGCCGGGGGCATCGGGTTGGAGAACTTGAAACGGCGGCTCGATTTGCTTTA
This sequence comes from Mucilaginibacter sp., assembly GCA_035489035.1. Lineage (GTDB taxonomy): Bacteria > Bacteroidota > Bacteroidia > Sphingobacteriales > Sphingobacteriaceae > Mucilaginibacter. The sequence goes on along the minus strand of DATHKT010000030.1, from coordinate 47,532 downwards.
TCCCGGCCGGCATTCGCTGGTATTGGAAAAAGGGAACGATAATTTTATAGCTGATATGAAAGTGGAGTATGAGCAATAAGATCACCTGTATCATAACCGATGATGAGCCTTTTGCCCGTAAAGGATTGCAGGGTTATATTGAAAAGATCGACTTTTTGGATCTGAAGGGAGTTTGTGAAGATGCTTTGCAGCTAAGCAACCTATTGCAGCAGCAACCTGTCGACCTGCTATTTTTGGATATACAGATGCCGCATATTACCGGGGTCGAATTTTTAAGGGCTTTGCGTAATCCACCTAAAGTAATATTCACCACCGCGTTTGAGCACTATGCCATAGAAGGTTTTGAACTGGACGTAATGGATTACCTGCTGAAACCGATATCCTATGATCGTTTTCTGAAAGCCGCTTTTAAGGCGCGTGATTATTTTGAACTGCGGGAACAACCGGGCAACCAGGCCGATTACATTTTTGTAAAAGCCAATAGTAAGCTGGAAAAGATCACTTTTGCCGATATCCTTTTTATAGAAGGGATGGAAAACTACGTGGCCATTCAGCTTGAAAACAAAAGGATCATGACGCACACCACCATTAAATCATTATTGGAAAAACTGCCTGCAAAACAGTTTATGCAAACGCACAAATCCTATATCGTAGCCATTAATAAAGTGGATAGCATTGAGGGAAATATCCTCTATGTGCAAAAATACCAGGTGCCTATTGGCAGGAACTCGAGGGATGAGGTTTTGGGTAGGATCGTGAAGTAAAATAAAAAATATTGTCATTTCGAACGAGGAGAAATCTTATACAAATGCTAGCGGATTATGCAGGTTGTATAAGATTTCTCTCTATCGTTCGAAATGACAATTTTTATTTTTAATGATCCGAATTAATATACTTAAATGCTTTAACCCCTTTTGAAGTTTGACCTTTTACATTATGGATATCGCTGTTTTTAACGTCATCCAATACGAATGCCGGGCGGGCATCATCACTCAGGAAACTTACCTCGATATCCCTTAACTTAAGGCCGGATACATGCCGGATGTAAAAGCCGTAGGCTGCTGTTATTCCAAACATAGCAGGCTCGGGATAGCTCTTTTCCATTTCGGGTACTTTTGAAGCATCCGGTGCGGCGCTGCCGCCTTTGAAGTAAATGCGGATGTCGTCCAGTTCCAGGTCTTTGATATCATGCCCAGGGATGCCGCTGATGATGCAAGCTTGCTCTGGGTCGGCGTTATAGATACGCACCTTGCTGATAGATATGCGGCGCAGTTCGCCAACGGGTGTGCCTTCGGGGCCGCGCATACGGGCAGCAAGGCGCAAAAAGATAGGCGCGTTCACAATATCACGCATGGTGATGTTACTGATCACCACGTCTTCCAGCAGACCACCATCGACAGTTTCTAACGCTAAACCACGACAATAATCAAATACACAGTTGGTAATACTGATATTTTTAAATCCCCCGTTTGATTCGGTACCGAACTTGATGCGGCCGGTGGGGTGTAATTTATAAGCCTCGTTTTCGGTGCGCTTGTAGGTGCCATCCAAAAAAGTGCCTTCATCATAACCGCTTACCTGGCAGTTGGTGATAGTGACGTTTTCGGTAGCACGGGCAAAGCCCAGTGCGAAAGTGCTTTTAAGGCAGATGCCATCATCATAAGGTGAATTTACGCTGCAGTTGGATATGCGCACATTGCGGCAGCAGTCGATATCCATACCGTCGCGGTTGGTGTCCATTTTTACATTATCAATGGTCAGGTTATCCACGCCGGTAGCCAGTATGGCAAACCAGCCCCCATGCAGAAAAGTGATATCCCTGATGATTACATTGCGGCATTTGTACAATACCAGCGCTTTATTTGCTTCCTTGCTGTCTTTTTTATAGTCTTTTAATAAACCTTTGCCCCATATCTTGCCAGGTCCCATAATCGAAACATCATGGATACCCTCTCCCCAAAGCAGGGCATTATGAAAATGGCTATGGCCCGAATCCTGGTAAGTGGTATTTATGGTTTGCTCTTCCTGATCGTAAGCTGTGCCGGGATCTTTATCTGTAGCGATAATAGTGGCGCCTTGCTCCAAATACAGTGATATATTGCTTTTAAGGTGGATAGAGCCCGAGAGGTAATCGCCTGCCGACAAATAAACCCGGCCGCCACCGGCTTTTGCCGCTGCATCAATAGCTTTATTGATTGCTTTGGTGTCGGAAGTTTTGCCATCTCCTTTTGCCCCGTACGACCGGACATTATAGATACCCTGTGAAGTAGCTGGCGTTTGGCCGGATACATTGGTTTGAATGACGATAACCGTCACAAATAAAGTGAAGAGTTGCAGGCTTTTCATGGCTGTATAATTTAGGTATTAGTAAAAAAACCAGGAGCGTTTGAGAGACGGTATACGAAGATAAATTTTATCCTTTACTTTTTGAAGTTTTTATTTGCGCGGTTTGCCAGGCGGTGGTGATGGCATCGGTCAGCATATCCAACCGTACTTTGGAAAGCTCAACAAAAGTCGCGCCCTGCAATCCCCATTTGTTGGGAACGGGGTAAAATATAGTTGGATCAAACGAATGGAACACCGATTGGTCAATAAGCGATAATTTCACCATCATCCGGTGCTCCGGTGGCCATAGTGTAGCAAATGTCCTTTTGCCTGTGATCTTAAACGCGGGCCTGCCAAAATGATCATATTCTTCGGTTCCGGGTAAGGATAACGCGATTTGCCGGGCGGTTTCTATATCGATCATCTTATTATTTTTTAGCGGCGAGGGCCACTTTGATGCCCAACCCTAGCACATCATTGCCCGGAGTAAAATTTAGCAATAGAGTAGTGACGAAAAACAAATAAAGGTTTTGAGAAGGAAACATTGCTAACAGCTATTTACCCGTAAAAATAGCCACTATATTTATTAATCAACTAATATCGGCTTTATTATACCGAACGTTAATGATCTCGACCAGGGTATCAATACTAAATGGCTTTTCGATGTAAGCATCGGCACCACATTCTGCGGCAATTTCTTTTAGGTTAGGCATAGCCGATATTAATATCACAGGGATATGCATGGTTGCCTCGTCCTTTTTTAACCGGCGGCAAAGGGCGCTGCCCCTTGATCCTGCTAATATTTCATCCATGAGGATCAGGTCGGGTTTTATGATATCGAGAGAATTTAATGAACTGCCATCGGAGCAGGGAATAACTTCGTGCCCGTCATCCTTTAAAATATAATCCAGTATCTCTTTAAGGTCAAGATTATCTTCAATAACTAAGATTTTCACACAAATTATATTTATAGTTAATTAATTATATTAGTACAAAAATATGAATTTTTATGAAATAACCTAATAAATAGCACTTTAATGATAATTCAACCAATTGTGAAGACTGTTGTATGGGTGCTAAAATCTGCCGATATTGCTGCCATTATCTCGTAAACTAATTGGAGCTATGCCTGAAACTGAGAATGGAAATGTAACTGCAAGTCTGAAAGAGGGCGTAAATACCATCAGTTTTTATCACCCAGCCCAAAATTCGCTGCCCGCACAGCTTTTGGACACGCTTTCGGCTGAAATCGTAAAAGCAGGCAACGATCCCGATACCCGGGTGATCATACTAAAAAGCGGGGGTGAGCGTACATTTTGTGCAGGCGCCAGCTTTGACGAGTTGTTGCAGATAAAAGATAAACAGGCCGGGGCCGAATTCTTTTTGGGCTTTGCAAAAGTGATCAATACCTGCCGAAAATCGCCCAAGATCATTATAGCCCGTGTGCAGGGTAAAGCCGTAGGAGGAGGGGTGGGCTTAGCTGCTGCCGCTGATTATTGCCTGGCCACCGAAGCCGCGTCCATTAAACTAAGCGAGCTGGCTATTGGTATAGGCCCCTTTGTGATATCGCCTGCGGTGATCCGGAAAATAGGATTGCCTGCCTTTTCGCAACTCACCATCCGTGCAATAGATTTTCAAACCGCTGCCTGGGCCATGGAAAAGGGGCTTTACAATGAAGTTTATCCAGACATCAGCAGCATGGATGCTGCATTGGATACTCTTGCTGCAAAACTGGCATCTTATCATCCTGATGCCCTTACCGGCCTGAAACAGATACTATGGGAAGGCACCGAAAACTGGGACGAACTGCTTGCCGAACGGGCCGCCATAAGCGGTGAGCTGGTGCTATCGGAGTTTACCCAACACTCACTCCAGGGCTTTTTAGGCGGGAAAAGATAGCCTGTTCAGCAGCATTGCATTTACCCAAAGCGCAACAAATTCGCCTGCCGTTTCATTAATTATTATTTAATATTTTACAAAGATTTAGTTTTAACTTTATTAATGTCGATCAATGTGCTGAAACGCGGACTTTGAATCGATCATAACACTTAATTAATGTTAAATCTATTTTGAATGGATAGTCCGCAAAAAAATAGAGCGATCATACTCATAAGCCTGTTTACAATAATTACAGGCTTTGTAGTAATTGCGGGCTGGACATTTAATATACATGTTCTTCAAAGCATAGTTCCGGGTTTTGAGGCCATGAGGTTTAACACTGCTTTATGCTTTGTTTTATTTGGCAGCGCTGTATTGCTTACCCAATATCAAACCCGGAAATACAACAACCTGCCTTTTTTTATATTATCACTGCTGGGCACCCTGATCGGGTTGATCACTTTGTGTGAAAACCTGTTTCACTTTAATGCCGGGCTTGATCAACTGTTTGTAAGGGATTGGGTAATACCATCGCGCAATTATCCTTTTCCGGGCCGTATGGCGTTTAATGCGGCACTTAATTTCGTTCTTCTGGGGTTAGGGTTTTTACTTCTTATCATTAAAAACCGTTTGGTTTACATAGTATCCCAATATTTTTTTCATTCTGTTACCACCCTTTCTGCAGTTGCGTTAATTGGTTATTTGTATGGGGTATCGCTATTCTACTCGCTTTTTTATGTGAGCTCAATGGCAACTCATACGGCTATTCTTTTTTTTATTTTCTCTATTGCGGCCTCTCTTCTAAATCCTTCAATTGGTATTACCAGTTTATTTACGGGTAAACAAGTAGGTAATCAAATGGCAAAAAGGATATTTATCCTAATAGTTTTAATGGTCATCATCTTTGGGTCATTCAGGGTGCAAACACAGCGTTACCGGTTATTTACTTTGGATATTGGGATTTCGTTGCTGGCGGTTTGTTTTTTATTGGTAAGCCTGCTGATTATATGGAGTACTGCTGTTTGGCTGAATAAGATAGATGCACAACGGTCTGTTGCAGAGGACGAAGTGAAGTTGATGAACGCTGACCTTGAGAAAAGGGTGGAAGAACGGTCAGCAGAGTTTCAAAAGAGTGAAGAAAAATACCGCTCACTTATTGAACAGGCATCAGACGCTATTTATTTACTCGATTTTAACGGGGATTTTATCGATGTAAATGCCAGTATGTGCAGAATGACCGGGTACAGCCAAGAGGAATTATTACAATTAAATGTGGAGGCAATTATTGATCCGGAGGAATTAAAAACGGATCCTGTGAAGCATGGCCCGCGTCATACGGATAAATCAATAATAAGAGAAAGACGATTGATCCGTAAAAATGGATCGGTATTTACGGTTGAGATCAATGTAAAGATGTTTTCGGACAACAGGATATTGGTTATTGCGCGGGATATTACCGATCGTAAAAAAATGGAAATTGAGCACAGGGAAGCTGAGTTGAAATTCAGGACCATGGCCGAAAAATCAATGGTTGGGGTGTACATTGTTAATAATGGGAAGTTTAGTTATGTAAATCCAAGATTTGCCGAGGTATTTGGCTATACACCCGAGGAGCTGATCAACACAGTTGCGGTTGAGGCAATTATTCATGAAAGTTACCGGGCTATTACTACCGAAAATGTAAGACGCCGTATGGAAGGCGAAGTGGAAAGTGTTCATTATGAGGCGATGGGCAAAAAGAAGGATGGCACAACCAATTGGGTGGAATTTTATGGAAGCAGGACAGTGATGGGTAATGAGCCAACCATTATCGGATCGATGATAGATATTACCGAACGCAAAAAGGCTGAAGAACTGATCCTGAGGGAAAAAACGCTATCGGATACCATTATAAACAGTTTGCCAGGCATATTTTATTTACATAATGCCAAAGGAAAGTTTTTGCGTTGGAATAAGAATTTTGAAATTGTAACCGGCTATGCCATACAGGATATGGAAGATATAAACGCCCGTGACCTGATAGCCGAAGAAGACCGGGAGGTAGTACAAAAAGCAATTGAAAAAGTATTTAAAGAGGGCTATGCGATGGCTGAGGTAAAGGCATTAACTAAAGACGGGTCGAAAATCCCTTTTTTACTTACCGGCACCCCAATTATGTACGAAAATCAGCTTTGCCTGCTGGGTACCGGTATCGATATTTCATCGCGGATAAAAGCCGAAGAAGAACTGAGGTCATCGGAACAGAAATATAAATTACTGTTTGAAAGCAATCCATCACCCTTATGGATGATAGCAAAGGACGACCTGTCTATCATTGCTGTGAATGAAGCTGCCGCCCAACTTTACGGCTATACCAGGGATGAACTCCTGAAGATGAGTGTTACAGAGTTAAGACCCGATGAGGATAGGGAGCAGCAACTGGAACGTTACCGGAAAGAGGCCAGCGGTGCAACCGATATGAGTATTATCAGGCATATTAAAAAAGACGGAACGATAATGCTTGTGCAGATAATAGCTCATGATATTATATTCGGCGGCAGGTCGGTAAGGCTTTCGCTTACTAATGATGTAACAGAGAAATTGAAAGCAGAAGAGCTGCTTAAAAATTCCGAAGCTAACCTGCAAACGATCTTAAAAACAACCGACACTGCCTATGCCCTGTTTGACAGGGGCCTTAAAGTGCTGACATTTAATCAGAAAGCGATCGAATTTGTTAAAGAACAATATGATCACGTTCCTGAAAAGGGTGACAGCCTTGCCGACTATTTTCCGCAGGAAAGGTTTCCCCAGTTTAAACAATTCGCTATTGAGGTATTACAAGGAAATAATATTAACTACGAGGTGGATTATCCACAGGCCGATGGCTCGGTGCGCTGGTATTATGTAAGGTTGTTCCCGATAACTAACGATAACAAAGACATACTGGGCATGATGATGGCCTTATATGATATAACCGAAAGAAAGAATGCCGAGCAGGACCTGAAGAACGCGTACGAGCGGATACAAAGCCATATCAACAGCATCAAGGACATGGCCTGGAAACAATCGCACCTGATACGTAGTCCGCTGGCCAATTTAAAGGCACTATCAGAAATGCTGAAAGACAATCCGAATGATGCCGAAGTGCTTGATCATTTTCAGTATGAGCTTGACCGAATGGACGCTATTATCCACGAGATGGCGGATGAGGCATCGGATCATGAATAAGTCTTTTTTAACAGGGTGTTTTCACGGTAATAAAATGGGTGTAAATACTATGGTAATGTGATAGTTATTTGGGGATTTTAGTGTGATAAAACTTAATTGATTTTTACCCTAAAACCCTAACGATCATGAAAAAATTAGCATTGTTAATATGCATTGTTTTAGCAGTGACATCCTGCAACAACGATAAAGGAAAAAGCAAGAAAGATTCAGGAGTTAAAACTGAGCACAAAAAACTCACAACGGTAGAGCAAACCCTCAACGGGATTGACCTCATCCACGCGAGCGCGATGGTTGATAATTTTCAAAGTGATAATACAAGTTCACATATGAATACGGCTGTTTGGTTGAGTAAGGAGTGGCTTGATGCCATAACATCGTTACTTAATAAAGAACAAGCAACTGTAAAAACTGACGGAATCCGTATTTATTTCGCTAAAAAGCCGGATGGATTATCGAAATCGAATACAGTGGTTATTGTATCCACAAGGGACGGCGGTACTGATACAAATGCAGAAAGTGGAAGTGACCATATAGATTATTTTGAACATGATTTGGATTTTTTGGCTACAGCTACAGCTACAGCTAAAGCTAAAGTAGTAGAAGAATATTCACCAGCTGAAGGAGCAACTCTTTATGATGAGCATAATACCTGCCCCGCAAAGGACGGTTGCGCTATTAACACCATAAACTACATTACATGCGAGAACGCTGGCAAAGCGGTAAGAAATTTTGGAAGTTCTACCATTAATACCAACAGTGAGTGGTTTTCCATTGATCTGATCAAATATTTAGATTTAGAGTTAAATTCTGCGCCGGAAGATGTAACGGCTGATGGCATCCGTATTTATTTTGCAAAAAATACCGACGAGACTAATACTAATATTAAGTATAAAAAGAAAAGAAGACATTCATTTGTTATAATAACTACCCAAGCAGATGGAAGTATTCACAAGGATAATTATATATGTTATGTTCATAAAGGTGGAACTGATAATGGTGAGCAATGCCCTAATAATTGTAATGGAGTAAAGTTGCCGTAATAAAGATATCGATATGCTAAACTATTTTACCTTAAATACCATTGTTGAGATCATATGTTTTGTAGTTGCCCTGATATGCCTGGTAAAAGACAAAAGTTTGGCATGGCGGAGTATGGTTTTATTCCTTTTTATAACCTGCGTTGCAGAATTGATGGGTATCCATGTAAAGAGGCTTTATCTTGCAGACAGGGCTCATGTTCATCCAAATCTATGGTTGTATAACATATTATTAATATTTCAAGCTGGATTTATTAGCCTGGTATTCTATCATTTATTAAATAAATACAGCAATAGCAAGCCCCTTATTTTAAGCGGGCTTGCATTGCTTGCTGTAATTTACATTTATGAAATTGTAGCCCATGGCATTTTCAAGTTTAATAACCTGACAAATACCGTAATGTCGGTAATGTTTGTTTTCTATAGCCTGTATTATTATTATCATTTACTTAAACATGATGCATATGTGAACCTGAAATACGAACCGGCTTTTTGGTGGATTGCGGGAACATTGTTTTTTTATTTCGGTATAACAGCATGTAACTTATTTTTTGATAAATTATCAACGATTGTAATAACCCCTAAACATTATTTAACTTATTATATTTATAACACGCTTAATATTATTTTATACGGCTGCTGGAGCTATTCATTTATTTGCAGAAAATGGCTAACGAGGATTTCAGAAGCTTAATTATAATTACCACGTTTATTTTCCTGATAGCCCCGGCTTCTATTTTGGTGTATATTTTCATTTACAACCGCCGCAAACGAAAACATATTGAAGAGAAAGTACAGATGAAGCTGATATTTGATACGGAACTGGTAAAGAGCCAGATGGAGATCCGTGAGCAAACCATGCAAACCATAGGGGCCGATCTGCATGATAATATCGGGCAACTGTTAAGTTTAACTTCGCTTACGTTAAATTCTGTTGAGCTAAACAATGCAGATAAGGCGAGGCAGAAAATAGATGCAGCATTGGATCTTACTTCGCGATCGATCAAAGAAATGCGCCTATTGGGCAAATTGTTGCAGGGGGAACAGCTGATAGGCCTGGGTTTGGTTGAGGCTATACGGCATGAAATTAACTGGATGGAAAAGGCTGGTCAGTATGAGATAGAATATATTATTGCGGGTGAAAAGATTGGCAATAGTAATCCGGATAAGGACCTGATACTTTTCCGCATCACGCAGGAGATCCTGAATAATATCATCAAACATTCGCAGGCTGACCGAATAAAGATCAAACTAGAATACCAGGAGGAGTCGCTGCAGTTACAGATCACGGATAACGGAACCGGGTTTAATGTTGAAGCCCTTCCGGAAGAGCAAAGGGGAATGGGCCTGCAAAATATCCAGAAAAGAGCCGGAATAATTGGCGGCGAGGTGATCATCCGTTCGCAGCCCGGCGAAGGTACCAGTATAGATATATTTATTCCTTATCCTTAAAAAATGGAAACTGATAAAATTTTGATCGCTATTGTTGATGATCATACGCTTTTCAGGAACGGTGTGGCGGGGTTGATGAGCGAGTTTGAAGAGTTACAGGTTGTTTTTGAAGCCGGTAACGGGCAGCAAATGCAGCAGGCACTATTAAAACATCCTTTGCCGCAGGTGATCCTGATGGACATCAATATGCCGGTGATGGATGGTTATGAGGCAACGGCCTGGCTAAAGAAAACCTATCCCCTAATTAAGGTTTTGGCCTTGAGTATGTTTGAGGATGATAAGGCGGTGATCAAAATGATACGATGCGGTGCCTGTGGCTATGTATTAAAGGAATCGAAACCGAAAGAGCTTTTGGAAGCCATCAAAACCATTTATACCAAGGGCGTTTATATCAACGAACTGGTATCGGGAAAATTGATCCGCTCTGTTACAGACCAGGATAATGCTCCTGCTGATTTTTCAAAAAACGAGCTCGAATTTCTAAAGCTTTGCTGTTCAGAATTAACCTATAAGGAAATTGCCGATAAAATGAATATCAGTCCGCGCACTGTGGATAATTATCGGGATGCCCTTTTTCTGAAGTTAAATTTGAAATCGAGAACAGGGCTTGTTCTGTATGCTATCCAAAGCCAGGTGTTTACTTTTTAATTGCCGGATAATGCTCAAGGTCCACTACTACCGGATAATGATCTGATGGCAATTTGCCATGGTACGAGTTGGTTAAAATACCATAGCGCTTTACCTTAAATTGTTTGGTGATGAATATATGATCTATACGCTTATCATTATCGGTATTAATATCAAAGTTGTTAAAGGTGCCGCCAGTGGCAAGCTTTAGGGGTGATAGTTGATAGCAGTCTTTCAGCAAACCCGAATTGTTGACTACTGCATAACTATCGGATGTTTGATCTACATTGAAATCACCCGTAAGTATTGTGGGGATGTTTTCGGCCATCTGTTTAACCCGGCTAAGCACCAGCTTGGCACTTTCGTGGCGGGCTACCACACCGATATGATCCATATGCAGGTTGAAAAAATAAAATACAAAACCCGTTTTTATTTCTTTGAATAATCCCCAGCTGCAAATGCGTGGCAAAGCAGCATCCCAGCCTTTGTTTGGCCTGTCGGTAATGGTGGATAGCCAGAAATTGCCTTGTTTAAGTAGTTTAAACTTGCCGGTCTTATAAAATATAGCCGAATGTTCGCCGGCCTGCTTGCCGTCATCACGGCCAATCCCTATCCACTTGTAACCGGGCAGGTTATCGGCCATATTGTTGAGCATTGGGTATAAGCCTTCCTGCGTGCCAAATATATCCAGGTCATTGAAAAGGATAATTTTGGTGATGACAGGATAACGTAGCCCCCAGCCGTTGCCCTTAACAGAATCCCCGGAATTGGCATAGCGCAGGTTATAGGTGCCTACGTGCAGTTGCTGCGCAAAAGATGAAGTGACGCTTAGAAAAATGATTAGCAAGGATAAAAAAAAATTGTTTTTCATGGTGTGATGTATTGATGTCAGAATATATTCAGTTTTAAATCTTTCATTCCCAAAAACTTGGCGTAACGTTTTGCTGCCGTGTTTAACGCAGAACTGTTGACCTTGCTTAATGGTATAAAGGGATTAATGTCGAGCACTACCGTATCTTTCTTAAAGGTATGTTTCCAGATGCTGGCAATACGGCCGTTTATAATTAAAGTATTGTTAAAAATAGTGCCGCGCGGGTCGGCTTTGTTGATGTGCTTACTATCAATGGATGCGCTGCGGTCCTTGTAGCTTACGATATACTCATCATAATTAGGTAACAGGAAAGCAGCGCTGCTTTTGGTTTTTGGAGGATGTGACTGCTCGCTAAACCAATAAATGTTCCCATCTGCAGCCTGACTGGTCAGAATATCCTTTATCATCTCAAGCCCTGATTTACCGTCTGCAACAGTGAGGCCGCTCCACCATACAAAATCCTGCAGGGTGGCCGGGCCATGAGCGGTAAAATAGCGTTCGGCCAGTTTGGCCAACGCTTCATCGCGGGTTATGGGTTTAGTTTTGGCGATGCGTTCATCTAACAAAGTATAAGTAAATTGTTTGCCCTGCCTGCCGCCGCTGCAAACCAGCCCCCGCAGTTCCAGTTCCATCATAATGTGTACAAAACGCTGCTCATCGGTGGCTATGCCTGCTTTTTGCAAAACTTCGGCTACATCGGAGCGCATCAACTGCTTGCTTCCTGAAAGGGCTTTAGTGAGAGCTTTCTCGCATTTCGAAAAAATGTCATTGTCCAATTTTAACTGCCGGTGCCTGAAAGCGGCAATAGCCTGTATCCTTGGCGCGGTGAGTTCCAGCATCCAGCGGATATCCTCGGGAGCTACAAAGTGCCAGGTAGGCCGCATCACGTGGGTGCGGATAATGTCACCATTAGTAAAGGCTTTTTCGATGAGGTCGTCAGTCGCGCCCTGTAACCGCTGACCAATGGCCCATTTTGCGCCGGTATAGTCCTGTGCCTGCATGGCGCCCATGTAGCGCACAATATCGGCAGGATTTTTAAAAGCAGGGGAGGCGAGGTGCTGGTTGGTAAGGCGTTGTTGTGTGATATCAGCAACTGTCATACTACAAATCAACTAAAATAAAATTGTCATTTCGAACGAGGAACGAGGAGAAATCTTATACTGGTGAATTGCAGATTATTCAAACGTATAAGATTTCTCACTATCGTTCGAAATGACAGATTATTTAAATCAATCATCTTCATATCGCCTTAACCTGTTTTTTAAGGTACGCATTTCCTCCTGTATGCCTTCAACACGCTCCAGCAGGTGCGTTATGGCTTCTATACCAGCGATGTTGATATCAAGGTCGTGATGCAGGCGGGTCATCCTTTCCAGCTTTTGCAGTTCCGTTTCAGGAATATACTCAGCCTGGTCAATTACGGTGATCTCCACCAGCCCTGCATCATGCAGCGAGGCGATAAAAATATATTCCACCTGGTGCCAGGTGCAAAAGTCTTGTGTTGATATTAATGTTGCTGTAGCCATCTTTTCAGGATTTTGATAGTTCGGTAAACAACTCTTTTTGTTTATCAGTGAGGTTGGTTGGTAATTGCACATCGTAGGTGAGGTACAAATCTCCAAATTCACCAGCCTTTTTATAAACGGGGAAGCCCTTGCCTTTCAGCTTTACTTTGGTATTATTTTGGGTGCCAGGGGCGACTTTTAGCTTCACCTTGCCGGTCAAAGTATCCACAGTGATGTCGCCACCCAATACTGCGGTATACAGGTCGAGCTTTACATTGGCATACAAATCGCTGCCGAGCCTTTTAAATTTGGGATCATCTGCTATCGAAAAAGTGATAAAGAGATCACCTGCCGGCCCGCCGTTAGTACCAGGGCCACCATGTCCGGCAATTTTAATGGTTTGTCCATTCTCTACACCTCCCGGGATGGTAATACGAATCTGCTTACTGTTTACCGTAAGAGTTTGCTTATGCGTTTCACTTGCCTCCAGCAGGGTTAGGCGCAGTTCGGCGTTGAAATCCTGTCCCCGGTACCTGGCTTGCCGGGTACTGCGCCCGCCGCCTCCAGCACCGCCAAACATGGATTGGAAGAAATCAGAAAAATCACCGCCACCACCAAAATCTTCATAGCTTTCAAATTCCTGCGCGCCACCGAAACCACCCTGTGGCCTGCTTTGTTGTTGCCGGGCTTGCTGCTCATAAGCCTCGCCATGCTGCCAATTCTCACCATATTTATCGTATTTTTTTCGTTTTTCGGGATCGCTTAAAACCTCGTTGGCTTCGTTTAGCTGCTGGAATTTTTTATTTGCCTCGGCATCGTTGGGGTTTAGGTCGGGGTGATGCTTGCGGGCCAGTTTGCGGTAGGCATTTTTAATTTCCTTTTCGCTGGCCGTTTTTTCGACCCCTAATATTTTGTAGTAATCAATAAAAGCCATTTTTGATACAGGTATAATTTAGCTATTCAGCACAGGTATAAAATTAGCACTATTTGCGCAGTCAATGGTAAAAAATGTTTAAACCCGCCGCATCCGCAAACCCATAAAAACATTCAGCAAACCGGTAACCAGGAAAGCCATGCCTGTCCACAATACGATACTCATGGCGCCAAACACCGGGTTGACCAACACCAGCACACCGAACACAATAACGACCAACGCACCTAAAATTACCCATAGAGAGCCTTTTGCTAATCCGCGGAAGTTAAATATGGAGAGGCCCCTAAACAGAAAATAAACGCCGATAACAATACGCAATATATCCATACTGGCTGCCAGGTTGCTCATCAGTAGCAGCCCCAATAGCAGTTCGATAATGCCGGCAAACAAGTGCCAGCCCCTGTTGCCCGAGCCGCGGTCCTGGTAGGCATGCAGCAGTTCGGCAACGCCGGCAAGCAATATCACGAGCCCCAGCATGAAACTGAGCGCCAGGTAAGCGCTGACCGGCGACCTGAAGATGTAAACACTCAGCAGGATGAACAATACACCCCTTAAAACAAATACCCACCAATGGCGCAGGCTGCGGTCGACCGTGATTTCCATGATTTTATTCTTTTCTATTGAACTATCAGGCAGGGGGAATGGTTTTCGGAAACGGGAAAATTAAGCAGGTTGAAGGGCAGAGCCTATCGAAATTAAGGTAATATCTCTTTCAATGCAGTAATATAGTCCTCATTCTCTTCTATGCCATTATGCTGTTGTCCTTTCAGGGTGATCAGCGTATCGCCGGGTTTAAAATATTGTTTCAGTTTCAGAGACGAACCATAATAGATGGTTTCATCTTGATCCCCATGAAAGATGGTGACCGGCACAGTGGCGTGCTGAAGATACTGATAGGTTGGTATAGGGTACTTCAGTATAAAGCCGGGCAAAAAAGAATAATGCACATTCATCATATCTCCGATACTAAAATAAGGCGCAAGCAGTATCAATTTTTCCGGGTGATTCTTGGACGCAAGCCAAGTTGCCGGACCTGTGCCTATTGAATAGCCTACAATAACGATATGATCTTCGGGATAATCGATCTTAACCTGGTTATAAGCTGTTTTTATTGCATCCAAAAGCTGTTGCTGCGAAGTAATATGGCCTGTGCTTTTTCCATAACCGGGATAATCAAGCAAAAATACATCATAACCACTATCATTATAGTGCTGCGCGATGGTGTACCAGCTATTGATAGATCCGGCATTTCCGTGCAAATAAAAAATAAGGCCTTTGGGTTTATTTGCTTTAAATAAGACAGCGCTTAGTTTATTGCCATCAGTGGTTTTTATGGTGAATTCTTTAAAATTACCCTGAAAATTGAACTGTTGACTGGTGGATATCTTATCGCCCATAAAAAGTATCTTCTCCTGTGATGAATAGAAGAAGATGCATATAGCGACGTAAATGGCGAAGCAAATACCGGCAAGCCGAAGAAATATTTTAAAAAATAGTTTCATAGAACGTATTCGGGCATGGAGAAGGTTTATCCTGCAATATAGGTTTTACACCAATAGAAAATGATGTGAATTTCCAGTCTGTTTTATCACCAAATAAAAACCCCTGCTAAAAAATTTCTTCACTGTTTTCTCAAAAACGCGCAGAATTTTCAGACTAAATCCTTCGTTTATCCGGATGTTTTTTCTATTATTTGGTCTGATTTGATTGATGTACTTTATATAAAGTGCTAAAAATAAGTTATTTATGTGTCAATAAGTTATTTTTTATCAAAGTGTATAAATTACACTATTATGATAAATCATATACCTTTTTATTCCCACTTTTGCGGGCAATTAGACGGTGTATATATAATACGTAAGATTTATTAAACGATATAAATTTTAAACCGGCTGACAGAAACCAAAAAAGAGGCAAAAAAGAAAGAAAATGAAAACCAAAATTTTATCCTTAGCTATGATGTTCGTTGTAACATTAGGCTTAACAAAATCAACCTATGCTGCTACTGCAGATTACACAATTCTGAATAACGTTAAAGCAATCAACAAGATCGAAGTTCACGGAAACGTTGAACTGTTTATCTCGGATAACTCAACCGAGCAATTAAAAGTGTATAACAAATACTATTCTGAAAGCGCTTTGGTACAAAGCAGCAACGGAGTTTTGCGCATATCATCTTACAATGCCGAGAAATTGGTAGTGTGGATATCATCCGACAATTTACGTGCGGTTTCAGCTTATGATAATGCTGAAGTAAGATCGTTTGGCAATATTTCTAAAATTGAGTTCAATGTTGAACTGCATGATAACGCAACAGCTAACCTGGACCTGAACGTTTACAGCGCTGTGGTTACTTTAAAAGATCACGCGAAAATTGAACTGCGCGGCACTGCAAATGAGTTCAGCTTAAACAGTAATGTAAATTCAACCTTCAGCAATCAAAATTTTTCAGCAGTTAACTTTACTGAAAACAAAATGATAGCCCAGGCCGAAACCAGCGAATATAACCTGTCTGGTTTAGAATAATAATAAGAGAGATATAAGTGATTAAGGTTAAGAGCTGTCCGCTGTGCGGATGGCTCTTTTTTTGTTTGGTGTGGAGGGTGTAGATTAGACTTACGAAGTTTTAAAAACTTCGTAAGTCTCTATTCCAAGCTACTTACCCATCCTATAAACCCGATGCATCGTCTCCCTCAAATCCACATACAACTGCTTATAAATACCGAAGTGCTTAGCATAAACGACCGGATTTTGCGGATCAGGCTTGATTATTTTCAGGTCGGCAGCGTTAGATTCGGGATATTCACTCATCAATCCTAAACTTTTTAAAGCTAACAAAGCCGCGCCTACGGCAGAGGCATCGTCAGCCTGCAGGATCGCCAGGTTGGTATTGGTGATATCAGCTAAGGTTTGCACCCATACTTTGGATTTGGTAAAGCCGCCGCTGATATTGATCTGGGTGATAGGTTCGGAATTTTGCTGCACAGCATCCAGCACATGCTTCATGGCGTAGCAGATACCTTCCAAAACGGCCCTTGAAAAATGTGCTCTCGTATGCTGCAGTTTGATACCAAAGAAGTTGCCGCAGCTTTCGCTGTCCCATATTGGCGCGCGTTCGCCGGTGAGGTAGGGTAAAAAGATGAGGCCATTGCTGCCTGCAGGTACGCTGGCGATTTCATCAAATAGTTGGGCGTAATCCTGTTCAGTCAAGTTGGGCGAGAAACTATTTTTAAGCCACCATTGCAAGGCAACGCCACCGTTGTTGATCGGGCCGCCGCAGATAAAGGTATCTTTATCCAGGATATAACTGAAAGTCATGGCCCCGGGATTGGGCAAAGACTTATTGCTGGCAACCCTTACTGCGCCGCTGGTGCCAATGGTCATGGCTGCGATGCCGGGTTTATTGGCCATGCTGCCCAGGTTGGCGAGACAGCCATCGCTGGCGCCGATAACGAAGGAAGTACCCGCTTTCAGAAAACTTAAGGCGGATATTTTAACAGGGTCGAAGTGGCGCGTGTAATTGGTAGCGACAGGTTTAGAAAGTTGAGTTACCGTTATCCCACAATAAGCCAGTGATTCAGCATGCCATTGTAACTGACCGATATTAAACAGGCCGGTACCTGACGCAACAGAATGGTCTACCGCGAATTCATCAAAAAGCCTGTACCAGATATATTCTTTGATGCCAATAAATTTATACGTCTTAGCGAATAATCCGGGATCGTTCTCCCGCATCCAGGTGATCTTACACAATGGCGACATGGCATGGAGGGGCGTACCAGTAGCCGTGTAAATGGCCATGCCTTCGGCAGATGCCCTTAGTCTTTTGGCAATCTCTACACTGCGGCTGTCGGCCCAAGTGGTCATGGGGGCCAAAGCCCGGCAGTTATCATCTACTGAGATCAAACTGTGCATGGCGCTGCTTAAGCTGATAGCCAATGGCTGTGCACCGGTTTTATTGATGATTGCTTTGATAGATGCCGTAAATGCATCCCATATCTGTTCAGGGTCCTGCTCATAATAACCGGGTTTGGGAGCATTATAGCCATAATGCTGTGAGCACACTTCAAACGATTGCCCCGCAAGGTTCACAGCCACGGCCTTTACGCTGCCCGTACCAATATCGATCCCTAAAACATATTCCATATTGGTTTGCAAGATAAGTTTTTTGGGGTGATCAGGCTTGCGAAGGTTTTAAAATTCCGTAAGTTTTCCGGGTATGCCTGATCCATATTTCGGCAACCGCAACGTGTAATACAAACGCTATCCAAAAGGCCACGCCAAAAAACTGGTGAACAGTTAAGCCGGTAAACCGGCTTGTGGCAAAAAATATTCCCACTATGGGCCGGGTAGTTGAAACAGCCAGGCCGATCGCTAAAGCACGGATCATCCATTCACGGTGTAAAGTAATTTCCCTTTTTATGATATGCAGATAAGCCTTAAGCAGTGAAAATAGGAACGCGATCCCAAAAACAGTCGCGGCCAACGTTTCTGTAATACCACCGATGGTCATGGTAAAGCCCATTATTATAGCGGTGGTACCGATGATCAAACCCGAAACCAATACAATATAACCCATAAAGCAGTGTGCCCGGGGATATCTCGTCCGCAATCTTTTTAAAAATTGCAGTGGGGCGAGCAACATAAATAGCAAGCCGGGAATAATATGGGTGAGGGTTAACAGTGGATGTGCTGCAAAACCATCATCGGGCACAGGCGAGTTGCTTTTTGTAACGCCGGGCACATACCCTTCCGGTGTATTTAATGCAGCTATAAACGTCAGTCTTCTATAAACGATGATGATACCTATCAGCACTAAAAAGATGGTAATCCCCCACAACCAGCGTACTGATTTGCTATTTCTCTCACTCATAACATGTTTTCTTAGGCGTATTTATTATAGATATTGGTGACAGAGAATTGTTACAATTTTTAACATTCAGGAGAAAACAGCCCTGTATCCTGTATATTTAGGCGTTAAATCAATTTCCTATGGACACCAACATTTTTAAATACTTTGCCGATATCTCCACTAAAGAGATAGCCCCGGGATTTTTCTCTAAACTGATCCACACAGATACCAATACGATTAATTTTATCGAGGTAAAAGCGGGCTGTTCGGTACCACTGCATCAGCATATCCACCAACAGTGCTCTTTTGTTATCGAAGGTAAATTTGAGCTGACCGTTAACGGCGAGCCGCAAGTGCTGGATACCGGCTTGTTCGCAGTTATACCATCTAATGTGATCCATGGCGGCACTGCCATAACCGACTGCAAACTGATCGACATCTTTAGCCCCACGCGGGAGGATTACCGGAACCTGTAAGGCATGGCAAAAAAGAATACCGACTCAAGAATAGTACTCGATATCATTTTTATTGCTTTCGCGATGCTGTTTCCGCATTTCGGGCATTTGCCAATGTATGCTTATCCCTTCGTGGTGCTGGGCGTGATATGGGTCTACCTCAACCTGAATAAAGAAAGCTTTAATTCCATCGGGTTCCGCTTTTCAGATTTGAAAATGAAAGCCTTTTTAATTGGGGGCGCTATCGGGTTGGCTTATGCGGCCTTTCATTTTTGGGTGTTGGGGCCGTTCATTGTCAGGATTGGTTTTAAAAGCGCTAACCTATCCGATTTTAATTTTATAAGACACCATGTTGTTAATTATATCTTCCTCATCCTGCTTGCCGCTATTTTGGTGATCCCTTTTGAGGAGATCGTTTTCAGGGGATTTATATTCAGCCGGTTAAAGGTTATGTTTAAAGGATCATTTATAGTCAGTGGATTAGTCACCAGTATTCTTTTTGCATTATATCACTGGCAGGAGGGTTGGGGAGCAGTTATCGCCATCTTTATATTCGCCCTGGTGATCACCTGGCTTTATAAGGTGTTTAAGGGTAATTTGTGGTACCTTATTTTCTTCCATATCATGTTTGACGTTTTTATGCTGACGATGATATGGATGGGGAAGATGTAGTTTGGTTAATTAGGTTGATTAAGTTAAAATCTCTGTATAAATAATAAGCATTTAACTTAATCCAACTCATTCAACTTAATTAACCAACCTACGATGCTTCCAATAAATGCTTATAGCTTCTACCTATCGGGATGGTTTCATCATTGAGCAATACGAGTTTGTTGCTTTGGGTATGCTTGATCTTGTTATTGGCCACCATGTAGGATTTGTGTACACGCAGAAAATGCTTCGCCGGGAATAGTTCCTCCACAATTTTTAACGAGCCCTTCACAATTATCTTCCCCTCATTGGTGTAAATGATGGAATAATCCTTTAGCCCTTGTATATAGTAAATTGAATTCAGAGGCGTTTTCATTTTTTTGGTGCCCGATTTCAGGAAAACGTAGTCGCTGTCGGTATGATTGGTTACTATAATGGATGCTTCGCGTTTCAACTCCTCCTGCAGGTTTTTTATTTCCGCACGTTGCTGGTACCAGTCGAGGCTTAGCTTAAAAGCCACTGTAATAGCCAAATACCAGGCCGTGTTTACCAGGTTGTAAGGGATTGAATACCAAAAGCTCCGGTACGATCTGGCGCCTATTACAAATCCGTAAAGGTAAATATCATACAGATTTTGCAGGATAACATAGGTGAGCAATGCGGCGGTAAGCGACAAAAAATAGGTAAGATAACGCTTTGCAGAAAAATAGACCGGGATGAGGTAAAAGATGTGCAGGTAACATAACGAGATGATCAGGGTAAGCCTTACTATAGTACATTCGGCAAAATGACCCAGGCCGGCTTTCTGGATAAGGTAGCGGCGATCATACAAATACACCATGGTGATCACCACCCAGAATAAGAGGTGCAGTAGCTTTTTAGTAGATGGCCGTTGAATATTCATAGCAATTTTAAATATGATTTATGCAATGATCCATATAAAACAGATAAACGACTAACCGAGTAGACCAACACCAAATTTAGTAGATGAATGATGCCGGCCCAAATCCTAATTCAATATACATCTATTAATTGAGGCTTTGGTCTACTTTATTTTAAAAGGTTGTTTTGGGTGGCTAATCTTGTCTTAAAATTAAAAACAAAAAGACATGAAAACATTACTTTTTAGTTTACTGATGCTTTGCGGTGCAGGGATCAGTAATGGTACGGTGAGCAGTCCGAATCCTGGCGGAATAAGCGTTTTAACTATCAATGCTGCATCGAGCACAATTGATTGGAAGGCTGAAAAAACAACGGGTAAGCATAATGGTACCATTAAAATACGTTCGGGCAGTTTAACGCTCAGATGTGCACAACTGGCCAGCGGATCAGTGTTTATAGATATGAATTCGATAAACGTGGCAGACCTTTCCGGGCCGGATAAAGGCAAATTGGAAAACAACCTGAAAGGCGATAATTTTTTTGATACAGGCAAATTCCCCTTAGCAAAGCTTGATATTATTTCAGTTAATTATAAGTCGGTGCCGGTGCATCATTTTATCACTATTTTAGGTAATCTGAACCTGCATGGCGTCACTAAGCAAGTGATCTTTACCGCAGATGTTTCCAAAAGCACCTATGATGATTTTACGGCCCAGGCAGATATGATCATTAACCGCCGCGATTTTGGCATTGCTACCAGCAATATTAAGTATGATACTTTTATTGATAAATCGATTCACCTCCATATTTTGCTGCAGGCCAGCAAGGTAAAAGAACAGGTAACTTCCTTGTAATCCAATAAATAATGCCAACAGCATTTGTACTATCAGCTGCAAAAATTTAGGTTTGCGGCTGATAGTATTTAATATGCCCATAGAAAAATCTACCATAGCGGATGTTCCCGAATTGGTAAAATTAGTTAACAGCGCTTACCGGGGCGAGTCGTCCCAAAAAGGGTGGACCAGCGAAGCTCATCTATTAAGTGGTATCCGTATAGACGAGGAAACGCTTATTCAAAACATCACCGACCCAACCGCCGCTATATTGAAATATACCAACGATGAGGCGCAGATCATAGGCTGCGTTTATTTGCAGGTAAGCAAGGATGACAGGCTGTATTTGGGCATGCTCACTGTGTCGCCGGGCTTGCAAACCAATGGTATTGGCCGGCAGTTACTGCACGAAGCCGAGATAGTGGCTCAACAATCAAAATGCAACACGATATTTATGACGGTGATCACCACCCGCCTCGAGCTGATCAGCTGGTATGAGCGCAGGGGTTACATTAATACCGGGAAAAAAGTACCGTTTCCTACAGATAAGAAATTCGGGGTGCCGAATGAGTTGATTGAGTTGGTGGTGTTGGAGAAGGAAGTTTGATATTGGTGCTGAAGTACGCATTGGTTAACAAAAATAATCGTCTCGCTCATGGCCGCGAGTGGGCCTAGTTCTTTTGTCTTGATACAAAAGAACCAAAAAATCAAGACAGAAAAAAGCTTCAACCCGCCCTGCCGGTTCTTACGCTTTTGTAGTGCTTCGCACATCGCAAAAGCTAAACCGTCATTCACGCCTTACGCTCTGGCCCGCTTTTCTGTCAGGCCTTTACCCGCTTTTGATTAAGGTTTAATCAATGTATTTTTGCATCTATCATATTTTCTTCTTCCCGTCAGCAGAACAGCTTCGGGTGAAATCAGGCAAAACAATGGTGGCTTGTGTGCCGGAAGGGCATAGCAAATTTTGCCAAACCCGGGCCTTGAGCGGCAAGAAAAGGGCAATAGTTTGCAGCCCCGGTTTTGACTGATTGCAGGGTAAAGGCCTTGTGGGCAAAGAAGCCTTTCTGCTGAAAGCGCTTTTGGTTACTTTTGTCGCTACAAAAGTAACTAGGCTTTCCGCGGCTATGAGCGGAACGACTACTGTTTGAAGCAATAATCAATTTAGAAATAAAAGATAGTTATAAGGATATCAACCCCAAAACATCCCTCAACCCCTCCACATGCCTGAAATTAACATGATCCAGCGTAGCCTCTACCTGCTCATGCGCCCAGGTAGTGTGATAGGGCACATGGATGGCATGCCCGCCGATATTGAGTACGGGAATAATATCTGATTTCAGGGAATTACCGATCATCAAAAACTCTTCCGGTTGGATATCGAGGTGTTTGATGAGCTTGCGGTAATCATCTTCGCCTTTTTCGGACATGATCTCGATATGATGGAAATAATGACTTAGGTTGGACTTTTTCAGCTTTCGTTCCTGGTCCAGCAGGTCGCCTTTGGTGGCTACAACCAGGCGGTAGTTTTTTTGCAGGGCGATCAATACTTCTTCCACATTATCCAGCAGCTCGATCGGTTCATTCAGCAGTTCCTTGCCATAGCCAAGGATCTTTTCGATGGCTTCTATACCGAGGTTGTTGTCAGAAACTTTTAAAGCGGTTTCTATCATCGAGAGGATATAACCTTTAATTCCATAGCCATACAGCGCCAGGTTTTCGATCTCGATCTTCAGTAACTCGCGCGACATAGTGTGCTGTGGTAAAAATTCTTCCATCAGCGTACAGAACTTCTTTTCGGTATTCTGAAAATAGGGTTCGTTCACCCATAAAGTATCATCGGCATCAAAGGCGATCACTTTTATATTCATGGTATAAAATTTATGATGCAATTATAAATGATTGAACTAACAAGACAAATTTATATTATACCCACCCTTCCTCCCCCTAAGCTTAGGGGGAGGTGTCGACGAAGGAGACGGAGGGGGTAGAAACCGGCTGCTACACAGAAAATTCAGTTTTTTTGAAAATAAATGAAGTTTGATGCAACCTGTTTTCAAAAACAGGTGTCTTATAAGCAGAGTATCAAACAAAATTCATTTAAAATGGAAGAAGTGCTGCCCGAATTAAAGGAATTTATTACAGGATATTGCGACCGGTACAAGATACGTAAGGTAGACCCATCGGCATTAACGGTGAATACCAGCATTGATCTTGACCTGGATATCTTTGATATAGAGATAGACCTTTTCCTGGCCGAATTCACAGATAAGTTCCGCATAGATAACTCTAAGTTCACCTGGTATAAGTATGGGTACCCCAAAGGCTCGTACACAGTGGATATGTTAAAAACAGTATTTGGCTACCGTGCCCTATGGGTAAAGCGGCTGGCCAACCAGGTTTATAAGCCAAAATTTAGAGTGCAAAACCTGCAGGAAGCCATGAAGACAGGGAGACTGGTGTAGATGAGGTATAATGCAGGGAGCGGAGTAGTTCCTGCCGGTGGGTCAGCTTTCAAATTCTAAGCCTGTCGGTACGGGATTGCTTCGCTCCGTGCAATGCTGCTTAAACGGACAGTTGCGGGTTTTATTATATCACCCACAGGTTAAAGATAAACCTTGTTAAATATCAAAATCAATGATCAAAGGCAGATGATCGCTATGCATGTACCATTGCTCGTGCGAGCCAATTTCTACTCCTTTTAATTTCTTTATCAAATCGTTCGAGGCAAAGCAATAATCCAGGTGATAGGGTTTATCCAAATGCTTGTATAAATGAAAAGTAGCATGCTCTTCTTTGCCCTGTAGTTGCCCAAAATGGTGATGATATACACTCCTGATTTTTTTGGTGCCGAACTTTTCTACCACCCCCGAATGATTCCCGACCCGCCGCGGTTTATCCCAAATGGTGTTACTGTTAAAATCGCCTGCCAATATCGTTTTTTTGGTTCTTATCAACTCGTCATAATGATGAATGGCTTTCCAAACCTGGCCGACATATTGGTTAGGCTTATCTGATGGATTATTGGCCCAAACGGCGAATAAGATGAAATTAATCCCGTCACCTTTGACCGATATCGGGAGTATCGTTTTAAATTCGGGTTGATGAACAGGTAAAAGTTTAAGCTGATAACCGTTGTATGCAAAAACGCCAAGCCCTTTGTGGGCGTTATCGCCATGCCAGATAACAGCAGAAGGCATTTTTGGAAATGAAGATAATTTTAATGCATCCGGGTTCTCACATTCGGGAATGACCAGGATATCCGGATCGTATTCCAAAATCCTTTCGGCTTTTTTGCGGAAAGCCATATTACAGTTCCAGGTAATTATTCTCACGCTCAGATCAAAAAGGGAAGTTAGGCTAATTCTAAATTCTTTACCAAAAGGATGAGTAATTATTTACATTTAGCTTTCTCAAAACCTCAATTATGTCTTCCATTTACCGTTTAATCATCCTGCTATTGCTGTTTGCTGCGCCATCGACTTTCGCCAAACAAGCCTTCACGGTTAGCTCGCCCGATAAAAAAATACAGTTCTGGCTTAGCTCGGATGAGTCGGGACTCATCTACCGTGTTAGCTACAAAGGTGAGGTGCTGGTAGCCCTGTCACAGCTGAGTATCAGCTTTAAAGAGGACGGAGTATTTGGACAACATATCAGTTTGGGCACACCTGTTTTTCAAAAATTGGATGAAACTTACGACCTGATCGTTGGCAAAAGCAGCCGGGTACACAGTGTGAGTAATGATATTGTGGTAACTGCTACCGAGCAAACCGGTTTAAAACGGCAATTGAACATTGAAGTCAGGGTGTTTAATGATGGCGCCGCTTTCCGCTACCAGGTACCGGAGAGCAAGCAATGGCAAAACGTAGAAATTACCGACGAGGCCAACACTTTTAACCTGGCTCATAACCCTACAGCGCTGACACTTTTCAGGGAAAACTATACTACGTCGCATGAAGGTTTGTATGATAAGCTGCCATTAAGCAAGATCAAAGCGGATACCTTGATGGATATGCCGGCTCTGTTCGAATTCCCCAAAGGAGTTTATATGGCGATAACAGAAGCTAACCTTCTGGATTATGCCGGGATGTATTTGATCAAACACAATGGTATGTTGCAAAGCTGTTTGTCGCCCTTACCAAATCAAAAGGAGATCAAAGTAAAAGCAAAATTGCCACACAACAGCCCATGGCGGGTAATGATGATCAGCGACCGGGTAGGCGCGTTCATCGAATCCAACATTCTGACCAGCCTGAGCGAACCCTGCCGTATCAAAGACTTGTCATGGATCAAGCCGGGCAAAACCACCTTCCCCTGGTGGAACGGCAATGTATCACCCGATACTTCCTGGGCGCCGGGGAATAATTATGATTTCAATATGTATTACGTAAACTTCTGCGCCAAAAATAACCTGAAGTATCACACCGTAGTTGAGTATGGCCTGCACGAATGGTATGTAAACGATGGCACGGGTTTCCAGCCAGGGTCGCATGCCGATCCGTCGAAAGCAGTGCCCGGTTTGGATATGCAGCAGCTTTGCGATTCGGCCGCAAAAGTGGGTGTGGGTATCAGGGTATGGGTGCATTTTTACGCGCTCTACCCCAAACTGGATGAAACCTTCGCCCAATATGAAAAGTGGGGTATCAAAGGTTTGATGTGTGATTTTATGGATCGTGATGACCAGGAAATGGTAAACATGCAAACGGAGATATTGGAGAAAGCCGCGCAACATCACTTGCACATCCAGTTTCATGGCGCCTATAAGCCTACGGGCACCAGTCGCACCTACCCCAACGAATTTACCCGCGAGGGGACGCTGAACTATGAGAATGATAAGTGGAATGATGTGGTAACCCCAGATGCTGATGTTAACATAGCCTTTACCCGCCTGCTGGCCGGTTCGACAGATTATCATTTAGGCGGATTTCGCGCAGCAAACCTCAAAACATTTAAGCAACGCTATACCGCGCCTATGGTGCTGGGTACCCGTTGCCATACGCTGGGCATGTATGTGGTGCTGGAGAATGAGCAGGGTATGGAATGTGATTTTCCGGATGCCTATATCGGTCAGCCCGGTTTTGAGTTTTTGCAGCAGGTGCCGGTTACCTGGGATGAAACTAAAGTTGTCAATGCCAAAGTAAGCGATTATGTAACCGTAGCCCGCCGCAAGGGTAATGACTGGTATATCGGCACCATCAGCAACAATACCGCTCATAGTATTAAAACCGCACTATCTTTTCTCCCTGCCGGGGATTATACTGCAGAGATTTACAGTGATGCGGCTGATGTAGAAAAATTCCCGGATCATCTGGTTAAGGTAGTTCAGAAAGTGAATAGTCAGAGTGTTTTGAATACTAAATTGGCTGCGGGTGGAGGGCAGGTGGTGAAGTTGGTGAGGATGAAATAATATTTTTGCTCCTTTGTCATTCTGAGCAGAGCGAAGAATCTAATGGCGAATTTGCATGGTGGCAAATAGATGCTTCACTACGTTCAGTATGACAAAGCATATTGTCTTACCACAAATCAGTAACCCTGGTATGCTTACGCTTAATATACTTCCTGAAATCAAGCACGATACCGGCGAAGAAGTAAACGATAAGTGGAAAACCTACTGCCAAAAAGGAGGAGTAGATAAAAAACAGGCGTATTTTGGAAATGGAGATGTTAAAGCGTTCGCCGAGGTAGGTGCAAACACCAAAAGAGTAGCGTTCAAAAAAAGTTATAATCCGTTGCAACATATCAGGTCATTCTAAGTATTTTATTTCCAACGCCGCATTGCAGGCATTTCTTATAATTACAGTAATTATTTTTCAGCTCAAGCAAAGCCTGCGAATCAAACGCGGTATTAACCTTTATACCCAGCAAATCAAAATTTGTTACAATATTATTTTGCTCGGCGGGCAATTGCTCCAATAATTTCAGGCTCCTGTTAATATAGTACTCCTGCTGATTATGCTTGCCATAACTGAATAAAAATAGCGCAAAAGTATTTAATAAGAGAATATCAATGGAAGATTGTCCCAAACTTTTTACAGCAGGCTTCGATTCCGCATCAAAACGATAATGGGTTTCCCAGTAGGAGTTGACCTCCAGATCGGTGAATAGCTTCCTCAGACCGGCGATATCCTTGATCTCCAGGACCTTTGAGAACAGGTGATTTGAGCGAACCACCAATGCGGCGAACTGTGCCAGGCGGACGGTCGGGAAATTCTGCGGGCGCATCCGCATAAATTTCCATAAATGTTTTTCAATAGGAGTAAGGCCATATTTTTTCCGCAGAAAATTATATTCTTCTTTCAGGCTTTTAGGATATTCGTCCATAAAATCATCCTCCAAAAAACCCGCCTGCCCAAATATCAACGCTTCGATCTGTTTGGAATTATCTTTGTGTTTGGCCAGCGTGAGTTGCGGTAAGGATTTCGCCATCAGCTCAAAGGGCAGGGCATTGGTTTTAAACCCAAACTGTGCCGCCAGGAATTGGTAAAACGTTTCTTCCCAATCGCCCCGGTTTTTGTCCAATGCAGCTATTACCACCGCCGAGCGTTTTTCCAGCCGCTCCACCAAAACCCGTGTAAGCCAGTTACGCAGGGTAATGTCATCCACAAAGCGGATGCTGCCTTCGCAGGGGATAAATTGCTGCTGGCCGTACACCAAATGATGATAACGGTTATACAATTCTGGCGATACGCGGTCTTTCAGTTCCAACGTAGGTACGCCTCGGCCATCCGGCATGATCAACGGTTCATCATCCCGGTAAACTACGTGCAGGATGATATTATTATAGGCGTTATCCGTGTTATGATTGTGCTTGCGCCAGTCGGACGAGCTAAGGTGCAGTTCCACATTACCCGCCCAGGTAGTATCGCCAATGCGGAGGCGGGCATTATGAAAATCAGGGCCCGAATCGCTGTTTTGCAGCCCGGCTGAGAATATTTCTATCTTTTCACCCGTGGTAGTTTGCAGATTTTCGCGGTCGAACAAACGGAACTTCCATACATAGTGCAAAAAATCTTCGGTGAAAAACATCATCCTAAGATAGGCAAGATTCAAAGAAAAGCAATACATTTAAAGCGATGTCGATAAAAAGATGGGTGTCATGCTGAGCCTGTCGAAGCATGCGGGCAATGGCCTTTACGCGCGATCCTTCGACAGGCTCAGGATGACAGCCAATTAATATAATTTTAGCTAATGCAAGAATCACCACCAATCGTCATCAACCGCATCAAATCCATCATTGGCGGCTCGCTGGGCAACCTGGTGGAGTGGTACGATTGGTATATCTACTCCTTCCTGTCCCTGTATTTTGCGGGTTCGTTTTTCCCCCAAGCCGATCAAACTGCGCAACTACTTGATGCAGCCGGGGTGTTTGCCATCGGTTTCCTGATGCGGCCCATCGGTGGCTGGCTGATGGGTGCCTATGCCGACAGGAAAGGCCGAAAAACAGCGCTTACTTTTTCGGTATTACTCATGAGCTTCGGCTCTTTGCTCATAGCGGTTACTCCCGGTTATAAACAGATCGGTATTGCCGCGCCCATTTTATTATTCCTGGCGCGTATCATACAAGGCTTGAGCGTAGGCGGCGAGTATGGAACCAGTGCCACTTACCTCAGCGAAATGGCCACCAAAAAGCACCGGGGGTTTTACTCCAGCTTTCAGTATGTCACGCTGATTATGGGGCAGTTGGTAGCAGCTGGGGTATTGGTTTTGCTGCAAAAGGTATTTTTAACAGAACAACAATTACATACCTGGGGCTGGCGCATTCCTTTTGTTATCGGGGCAGTTTTGGCTATAACGGTAATGTATCTGCGCAGAAGCTTGCAGGAACCAGAATCATTTACAAAAAGTATCGATAACAAGGATAAAGGGACGTTAAGAGCGTTGATACAGCATCCTAAAGCAGTTTTCACTGTTATTTGCTTGACCATAGGCGGAACAGTAGCGTTCTATACCTTCACCACTTATATGCAAAAGTTCCTTGTGAATACGGCTAAATTCAGCAATGCCGATGCAACCATGATATCAACCTTAACCCTGGTTGTTTTTATGTTATTGCAACCTATTTTTGGTTTGTTGTCAGACAAGATAGGCCGTAAGCCATTGCTGATCGGATTTGGTATTTTAGGGACACTGGCTACCGTACCCATTATGACCACTTTGAGTACCACCAAAGATATGTGGACGGCGTTTGCCTTAATTATGTGCGCGTTAATTATCATCAGTGGCTACACGTCAATCAATGCGGTGGTGAAAGCAGAATTATTTCCCGCTAAGGTACGGGCATTGGGTGTTGGCTTGCCCTACGCTATAGCAGTGTCCTTATTTGGGGGAACAGCTGAGCGATTGGCACTATCCCTCAAAAAACATCATCACCCTGAATGGTTTTTCTGGTATGTGAGTGGCTGTATCGCCATATCCCTGCTGGCCTATATCATTATGCCGGATACCAAGAAGAATTCGAAGATCGAGGATTAAGTATTACGATATCATGCCCGATATCACATTGATGCTCAAGGCCACAATTGCGGTATTAAAGGCAAAAGAGATCAAGCTGTGTACCAGCGCGTTGCGGCGTATCTTTCGTGATGATATCTCCACGTCAGATACCTGGAAGGTCATGCCGATAACAAAGGAAAAGTAAGCGAAATCAAGATAATCAGGCTCAAGCTCGTCAGGGAACTGCAATCCTCCGCCTTTTTTGGGCTTGCCATCATCAGTATTCGTATCATAATACAAATGGGCATAGCGCATAGTAAATATGGTATGCACCAACGCCCAGGAAACGATAACGGCAGCCATGGCCAACAATACATGTTCCGTTACTTCGGCCGAAGCGTGGCCCTTGGTTGATTTCAATAAAAAGATGATGGCCCCTAAACTTACTATGGATGCAGCGATCACAAAAACGAATAGAAGGTACCGGCTTGAGTCTTGCAGCTTTGCTATTTTCCTTACCTCCAACGGGTGCGACCAAAAAATGGCTATCCAGTCTAAAACTATGATCGTCAAAGCAAATACGATCCAGATAGATAAAATTTGTGCAGGGAGGGAGGTTACACTCCTGAAAATAAAATAACCAATAACGCTGAACGTCAGGGCAACAAGTACCCGGTAATGGGCATCCATGTAGAATATAAAAGCGCGATTTGTTGTGGATTTTCCTGGCATGATTAGTCAGCTAATTTACAATTAATCTTCGTCAATTATTTCGGCCACGCGCCCCACCTGCCCATCTTCCAGCCGTACTTTTATCCCACGGGAATGATAGGCTGAACTGGTCAGCAGGTCTTTTACAATCCCCCTGGTCAGTTTGCCGCTACGCTGATCTTTCTTGAGGATGATATCCACTTCGAGGCCGGGGTAGATGTCGCATCTGTTTTGACCGTTATTCATTGATTACACTGATTTTATTGGAGATTACACCGATTTTATCGTGATTTCACAGATTTGTTTTTGATTACACCGATCAGAATACCAGCGCCTTAACAGCCTCTTTTACTTTGTCGAAATTAAAGCTACCAATGATTTTATCGAAGGACGCTGTTATCTCTGCATTTCCCAAATTACCAATACTGCCCTCATGGGTATGGTTCACTGTTTTATCCGGGTTGAAATTCCCCTGCTCAATGGCCAGACCGACTTGTTTGTAAGCATCGCGGAAAGGAGTACCATTTAATACAAGGCGGTTCACTTCTTCCACGCTGAACAGGTAGGCATATTTTGGGTCATTGAGGATATCGGTTTTTACCTCGATATGCTGCAACATGAAATTAGCCATATGCAGGCAATTCTTCAGGTCGGCAAAGGCCGGGAATAATAGTTCTTTCAGTAATTGCAATTCGCGGTGATAGCCTGATGGCAGGTTGGTAGTCATCATGGCCACATCGTTAGGCAAAGCCTGCAGGCGGTTGCATTTGCCGCGCATAATTTCCCATACATCCGGGTTTTTTTTATGCGGCATAATGCTGCTGCCGGTGGTCAGGGTATCCGGGTAACTCACAAAAGCGAAGTTCTGGCTCAAATATAAAGCCTGGTCCATGGCCATTTTAGCCAGGGTGGCCGCGATATTGGATATTGCCTGCGCGATGATCCGCTCGGTTTTTCCGCGACCCATTTGCGCGTAAACCACATTATAGTTCAGGCTATCGAAACC
This sequence comes from Mucilaginibacter sp., assembly GCA_035489035.1. GTDB lineage: Bacteria > Bacteroidota > Bacteroidia > Sphingobacteriales > Sphingobacteriaceae > Mucilaginibacter. The sequence goes on along the minus strand of DATHKT010000030.1, from coordinate 15,876 downwards.
AAGCAATTCTGTAGTCAGAGTTCTATTTAATGGGAAGGACGAACCATATCCGGCAGCCGAACCTAAAGGGTTCTTATTGGTGATCTTATAAGCGGCTAAAACCACCTCTAAATCATCCACCAAACTCTCCGCATAAGCGCCAAACCAAAGCCCGAATGATGACGGCATGGCCACCTGTAAATGTGTATAACCCGGCAGCAATATATTTTTATGTTTTTCGCTTAGTTCGATCAGCAAACGAAACAGGCTTTCGGTTTCTTCCACTACTTCCTGTAACTGACTCCTGAAAAACAGTTTAAGGTCAACCAAAACCTGGTCATTACGTGAACGGCCGCTATGGATCTTTTTGCCGGCATCGCCGATGCGCTGGGTAAGCAGCATTTCAACTTGTGAGTGCACATCTTCCACGCCTTCGCCAATGCTGAAATTACCGGCTTCAATATCTTTGTAAATCGATTTTAATTCTTTTTGAACAAGCTCCAGATCAGCTCCATCCATCAGCCCTATACTTTGCAGCATGCGGGTATGAGCAAGCGAACCCAGCACATCAAAGGCAGCCATCTGTTCGTCAAACTCACGGTCGCGGCCAACGGTAAAGTTTTCTACCAGTTCATTTACGTTAGTGGTTTTTTGCCATAGCTTGCTCATAGTGCAAATATGGGATTAATTTTACAAGTTGGTAAGATCAAACAAGTATAATCAAGCTGCAATCGGCATCATTATTATTTGGCTAAAGCCACCTTTTTCGCTTTACTATCCGTCCCATAAATGGGACGGCAATGATTTAGAACTCTATTGCTAACGGTGCAGAAGATTCATTGCCGTTGGCTTTAGCCAACGGATAAAGATCCAGGACAATATGGGCTTTAGCCCAAAAAGACTAATATAAAGGAGATCAACTAAGGCCGGCCCGTAATTCGTAAATCAAATACCCATTATCAGTAGTACCAGTCTTCACAAATCCGCATTTCTCCAACAACCTTACCGAAGGTTCATTAACCGCTTTTGGATCGGCAACAATAGTTTTTAGCTTCAATATTTGAAACCCGTACTCAATTACTTTTGATAAAGCCTCCTGCATGATGCCTTTGCCATGATAAGCAGGCAGTAATTCATAACCCACTTCGGCCTCATCCTTTTCTTTGACAATATTCCAGTAAACAATGGTACCGATGAGTTTCGGGTTATTTTTCAGGGTGATGACCCACATCATTCCCTCGTTATTGTTTTGGATATCAATTATTTTATTGATAAAGTCATGTGCATCTTCTATGGAGGTGGCTGTAACCCTGTCGATCAACTCATTTACCTTTTCATCGGAGCGGAGCTTGAATATTTCTTCGGCATCGTCCATACGGACTCGCCTTAATAGCAAACGTGGCGTTGCCAGTTCGATGAATGGGATTATATTTAGTCCGCTCATTTAAGGAAAATTAGTTATCCACTCCACTCATCAGGAATTCCTTTAGATCTGTTGATGCCCATATTGTGCTAAAATAAGGTTTAGGGGGCTCCAATTCCCGGTACTTTTTATCAGGGATAGAACCCTTTATGCCTTTTAGCGATTCTCCTGCTGTGATCTTATCTGATGCTTCCTTTGTAACTCCCACTGTATGACCGCTATTATCTCTTAACACTCCCTTTTCAAACCAACCCAGGTGTTTGCCATTGAACCCATAAATATCTGTACTGGTAAAATTTTGATGCAGATAAGCAACCGGTTTCCCATCCCACAGATAAATTACCTGGTCCGAGAGATAATCATCAATAAAAGCACCGGCATTACCAGATGAGTTATATAAATTGATCTCGTTATTGGGTTTGAACGAAGTAAACGAGAGGCAGGTGCTAAGCAGCAGAAAGGTTAATAATTTCATTCAGTCGGTTTATTGAATTGGGTTCTCAATTTAGCAAATTAAGTGAAATTAATAAATTCAGCAGATGCTCTCCAGCATTTTGATGTACAACTCAATACCTCCTTTTATCTCATTCACATACACAAACTCATCCGCCATATGAGAACGCGCCGAATCACCGGGGCCTATTTTCAGCGAAGGTATATCCAGCAACGCCTGGTCGGACGTGGTAGGCGAGCCATAAGTAGTTAGGCCTAACCCAATGCCGGCCTGAACAATAGGATGATCCTTATCAATTTTTGATGGCTTTAGGCGGATGGATCTCGGTTTTACTTCGCAGCTTACGTGCTGGCGAATGATTTCCAATACTTCTTCGTTGCGGTAAGCATCGGTCACCCGCACATCCACCGTAAAAGTACAACTGGCAGGCACCACATTATGCTGCGAACCTGCATTGATGATAGTTACCGACATTTTTATCGGGCCAAAAACTTCTGATTCTTCAGGGAAACGATAAGTACGGAACCATTCAATATCCTGCAGAGCCTTGTAAATAGCGTTTTCACCCTCTTCACGGGCGGCATGTCCGGCTTTGCCATGGGCGGTGCAATCCAGTACCATCAGCCCTTTTTCGGCTATGGCCAGTTGCATTAGCGTAGGTTCGCCTACAATGGCGAATTCCAGCTTGCCAAGTTCGGGTATAATTAGTTCTAAACCGTTAATACCTGATATTTCTTCCTCGGCAGTAGCTGCCAGGCAGAAGTTGTATTTTAGATCCTGCTTGTTGTAGAAATATAAAAAGACATTAATGAGTGATACCAGGCATCCCCCCGCATCATTGCTCCCTAAACCGTAAAGTTTGCCATCCTCAATTTTAGCATCAAAAGGATCACGGGTATAGCCCGTATTTGGTTTTACGGTATCATGGTGCGAGTTAAGCAGGATGATAGGTTTGGATGCATCAAAATGTTGGTTAAAAGCCCAGATATTATTTAGCTTACGGTGGGTTTTTATTCCTTTACCTGTTAAAAATTGTTCGATCAGATCGGCAGTCAAATTTTCCTCTTTGCTAAATGATGGTATAGCTATTAGCTGCTGTAGTAATTGGATGGCTTGTGTATGTAATGTGCTTAGTTCAATCATAGGATAGGGGTAAACCCGGTTAGCAAAAGTAAAGGTTTTTCAGCAAGTATGGATAAGCGCCCTACTGTATACATCAATTTTACAATTCAATTTGAACAAGGGATATATATTTGTGGCAAATCAACAGCATCTATGAAAAAATACCTCTTAATTATCCTTACTTGTATAGCTATAAGCGCAAGTGCACAGCAAACTCAAATATTCAAGAAAAAAGGCTATCAATTGACCTTTATAAACCAGGATGCCACACTGGATACTGCTTTGCAGCAAAGACTGATCAGCACATTTTATAAGGTTTACCCGGAACTGGCAAAGGCTTATAATAAAAAGACGCTTAAGGCAGTCACCTTTGTGATCGACACCGCCTACAAAGGTGTGGCGGAAACTGACAACGGTAAGGTAACCATCAGTTCGGCCTGGATGCACAAGCATCCGGAGGATATTGATGTGGTAACCCACGAAGTAATGCATATTGTGCAGGACTATGGTGAAAGCACCGGTCCGGGTTGGCTGACAGAGGGAATAGCCGATTACGCTCGCTATAAATTCGGGGTGAATAATGATGCTGCTAAATGGACTCTGCCTGCTTATAAGTCGACCCAAAACTATGACAATGCTTACCGTGTAACTGCCCGCTTTTTGGTTTGGATAGAAGAAAAAGTGAAGCCGGGAACTGTTAAAGATTTTGATAAACAATTGCGTTCGCACACTTTTACTGATAATAGCTGGAAAATTGCCACAGGGAAGACGGTGGATGAGTTGTGGAAGAGTTATTCGGAAAATCCGGCGATTTAAGATATTTTAGATTCAGTTAATGTGTAGTTCAGCTCAGTTGCCGCTGAGGCTGTTAGTTATTCACCAGTTGTTTGTTTTTATCGGTGTTCATGATTGCTATCGCAATTTGTCTTGATACAAAGTAACCAAAACTAAGCGAAGCGACCTCATGAACACCTATTAAAAACAAAACAATAAGTGAATAAATCAAGACAACAGAAATGCTTCTTTTCCGCACAAGGCCTTTGCCCGGCAAATCAGGAAAAACCAGGTACGCAAAAGTTTCGCGCATTCGCTTTGCTCCCACAAGTCCCGCGCTTCAGCCCCGATATATCGGGGCTTTCTCTCTGCAGCCGCACAAGACCACCATTGTTTTGCCTGATTTCAGCCGAAGCTGTTCTGCTGTCGGGGGAAAAAGAGAAATAAATAACATGAAAGCACTTACTGTAAATAATCACTAAAATCCGGCATCAGCGTTGTTCGGCTGGCACAGGCAAAGCCTAACTACTGACTTTCACAGAACATAAGTGTAGCCGGGAGTTTATTCACAGTTGTTTGTTTTTTTTAAGGCGTTCATGAGATCGCTGCGCTAAGTTTTTTTGGTTACTTTTCTTTGACGGCCAAAGAAAAGTAACGTTCACTGCCGTTCAATAAACCACATAAGTTCTAAGGAAGCACAAACCCAAATGGGCCTTTGTTTAACTCCCAAAAATTCCGTTACTTGTAACACGCTTTATCCAATCCATATCATGCAAAGAAGAAGTTTTTTAAAAGCAGGTTCGGTAGTCGGACTGGCCGCTACCACCTTGGTTGGTTCATCATGCAACCTGTTTTCCGGTAAGAAGAAAGAAGGGGCGGAGGATGAATTTATCGACCAGTTTGAGCTGAACGAAGTAACTATCGACATGCTTCAGCAAAAAATGAAGAGCAAAGAATATACCTCACGGTCGATAACTGAACTATACCTTAAGCGGATAGATGAGATCGATAAAGCCGGCCCAAAGCTGAACGCTGTTATCGAAATCAACAAAAATGCACTGGATATGGCCGATTCGATGGATAAAGAACGTGCCAATGGCAAGGTGCGTGGGCCATTGCACGGCATCCCCATTTTGATCAAAGACAATATCGATACCGGCGATAACATGATGACCACTGCCGGGACACTAGCACTGGCTGGTAATTATGCCAAACAAGATGCCTTTATTGTGCACAAACTGCGCGAGGCCGGGGCAGTACTATTGGGCAAAACTAATCTAAGTGAATGGGCCAATTTCAGGTCGAGCCACTCTACCAGCGCCTGGAGCAGCAGGGGAGGCCAAACCAAATGCCCTTATATTTTGGACAGGAATCCAAGCGGTTCAAGCGCGGGGTCAGGCTCGGCAGCGGCGGCAAATTTATGTGCTATCGCGATAGGTACCGAAACGGATGGTTCTATTGTTTCGCCATCGTCCATCAACGGATTGGTGGGCATTAAGCCTACAGTGGGTTTGTGGAGCCGATCGGGCATTATCCCGATATCCAAAACCCAGGACACCGCCGGGCCGATGGCACGCACGGTAAAAGATGCCGCTATTCTGCTTGGCGCCCTTGCCGGGGAAGATAGCCAGGATGTTTATACATTGGCAGCCAAAGGGAAGATCCAACCGGATTACACCAAATTTTTAGATGCCAACGGGTTGCAAGGCAAACGCATCGGCGTTGAAAAAGACGCTATGGATACCAGTCCGGGTATGAACGCCTTGTTCCATGCCGCGATTGAGCTAATGAAAAGCAAAGGCGCAACCATTGTGGAGGTCGAATTATATAAAGCCATCAAGCCGGCCGGGCATGATGAATTTACGGTATTGCTATATGAGTTTAAGGATGGCCTGAACCAATACTTAAGCAAGGCCAATTCAAAGATGAAAACACTGGCCGATGTCATCGCTTTTAATAAACAGAACGAGGCTAAAGCCATGCCTTTCTTCAAACAGGAAACCCTGGAGCTTGCCGAGAAAAAAGGCGGCCTCGACACCAAAGAATACCTGGACGCGGTAAAAAATACTACTGAAGTCACCCGCAACGCCATCGATAAAATATTAAAAGACAACAAGCTGGATGCCATCGCAGCCCCAACCAATGGTTTTGCTGTCTGTATCGATTTGATCAACGGCGATTATGATAACGGCTTCTCCTTTTCGGGCCCGGCGGCTATGGCCGGTTATCCGCATATCACCGTGCCGATGGGTCAATGGCATGATCTGCCGATAGGCTTGTCATTCATCAGCACCGCTTATGACGAGGCGGGCATTATCAAATTGGGCTACGCTTATGAGCAAGCCTCGAAAAAAAGGGCCGCGCCTAAGTTTAAGAAAGATCTTTTGGGCTAATGATCAGAGATAAATCAGCAGTTTATTACCAAAACCTATTTGTACGTTACTAATTTTTATTCATCCCGGGACATAATGCCTTTTACCCGTGTGAATTTTCGGTCATTTCCGGGCTAAACGCCTTATGCCGGTGCGAATTTCCGGCTGTTTCCGGGCTAAACGCCTTATGCCGGTGTGAATTTCCGGCTGTTTCCGGGCTAAACGCCTTATGCCCGCGTGGGTTTTTCGACTAAAAATCAATCAATTTATTGATAATCAGAGACTTGTTATTTCATCCACTCAAAAAGAACGATTTCTTCCCTGATTTTAATTTATTAAAAAGATAGGGCGCGTGTGTTTCTCATCTCAATATACGAAAATTTCCCCGGATATCAAAATCTAAAATCTCCCACCCAAACCACAAAAACTAATCGCTGATTACCAATCTCTAACCACTATTCCCTATCTTTCCATCCAAATTATAAGCTATGGAATTTGGCCGTGTAGATCATGAATTATTAGCGCAGATCGATTTTTCGCTGCCCGCTGATCCCGAATTAACTGTAAAAACACTGCAAGCCGCCAAAGGCAAAGGTAAACTGCAGGTGCACGTTGGCTGCGCCAAATGGGGCCGTAAAGAATGGCTGGGCAAGATCTATCCGCCCAAAACCAAAGAGGCCAATTTTTTGGACGAGTACGTGCATCATTTTGATTGTATCGAACTGAATGCCACCTTTTACCAGGTGTATGGCCCCGAAACCATCGCCAAATGGCGTGATAAAGCCGCCGCTACGCCCGGTTTTAAATTCTGCCCCAAATTTTCGCAAAGCATCAGTCATATCCGCAGGTTAAAAAATGCCGAAGAGATAACCACCCAATTCTACAACGGCATTATGGCTTTTGGCGATCAACTGGGGCCGCTGTTTTTGCAAGTAGGGGATAACTACACGCCAAAAAGTTTCCCCGAGTTAAAAGCTTACCTGGAGCATTTGCCAAAAGATGTCCCGGTATTTTTAGAAGTAAGGCATAAGGAATGGTTCTCCGTACCCGAAAACCGGGATAACTTGTTTAACATGCTGCACCAGCTCAACATCGGCGCGGTGATAACCGATGCTTCCGGCAGGCGTGATTGCGTGCACATGAACCTGCCTACGCCGCATGCCTTTATCCGCTTTGTGGGCAACAGCCTGGATAAAACCGACTACACGCGCATAGACGAATGGGTGGAACGCATCAAACACTGGGAGCAAATGGGACTGCAATCCCTCTGGTTCTTTATGCATCAGCATGATGAGCGCTACTCGCCCGAGTTGTGTGATTACGTGGTGGAAAAGCTTAATAAAGCGTTGGGATTGGAATTACACCGCCCGCAGTTTATCGATAGGGATAAAGGGTTGTTTGATTAGCTTCTGAACTATGATTTATGAGAATTAAAGATTTTAGGATTCTTTATTCGATAAAAACTAATCATAGTAATCATTTAATCCTACGAATCTTAGTTCAGACAAAATGCATGAGATTACTTCCTTTATATAGAAGGGTGTTCTGTTGAGGCTCCCGAAGTATGCATGCAAACCATCAGCTTAAATAAAGCGGGACACAAAGTAATTTCTTAATTTTCGGGGCGTTAATTACTAAAAATTAATGCCTCTTTTATGCCTAAGATTTTCATTGCCTGTTTCCTGTTTATCGTCTTATCAATTGGAGTTACCCATGCGCAGCACAAAGCCCTTTTGGCACAAATAAAAGAAATATCCCGTTCGGCAAAAGGTATAGTAGGTGTTTCCATTTTAGAGCTCGAAAGCCACGACACCCTCAACTATAATGCTAATTCGCGCCTGGTAATGCATAGCGTAATGAAGTTCCCTATCGCCATGGCGGTTTTGCATTTGGTTGACCAGGGTAAATACAAGCTGGACGAAAAACTGAAGGTGGATAAAAAATATATGCTGCCCAACACGCATAGCCCCATGCGCGATAAATATCCCGGTGGTGCAGAGCTTTCCCTTACCGAAATATTGGGTTACATGGTATCGCAAAGCGATAACGATGCCTGCGATTTCCTTTTGAAAAAGATAGGCGGCCCTGATGTGGTGGAAAAATATATCCAGAGCCTGGGTATCAAAGGGATAAACATTGTAGCCTCAGAAGGCGATATGGCCAAGGCCTGGGAGGTGCAGTATACCAACTGGTGCAAGGCTGCCGATGTGGTGCATTTGCTGGATATTTTTAACCAGGTCAAAGCACTATCCAAAACCAGCAACGATTTTTTGTGGAAGGTGATGACCGAAACCTCCACCGGGCCCAACCGGCTCAAAGGATTATTGCCGAAAGATGCCATAATTGCCCATAAAACCGGCACATCCCCCACCAACAAAGAAGGCTTAAGCCCGGCCACCAACGATGTAGGTATCATTACCCTGCCCAACGGCAAACACCTGGCCATAGCCGTATTGGTGTGTAACTCCACTGCCGATGAAGCCACAAGAGAAAGCGTGATCGCCAAAATTGCCAAAGCGGCGTGGGATGCTTATTCGAAATAGCTTTTCAAATATTGTCTGAATCTGAATTTGCAGAATTAATTGATTTACAGAATTGTAAATAAATAATTCTAATACTCAACCCACTGCCCATAAATACTCTAAAAAAATCCGGCATCAGCGTTGTTCGGCTGGCACTGGCAAAGCCCGATCACTGACTTTCACAGAACATAAGCGTAGCCGGGAGTTTCTTTTGGTTACTTTTCTTTGACGGCCAAAGAAAAGTAACATTCACTGCCCTTCATAAAGCACTTAACCTAAGTTAATAGCACTGCCTTGGTACACACCCCGCCTACATTAATAGCACAACATTGACAAATATATCCACCCCAAATAATACATTTGCTTCAATGAAGCCTGCCAGTACCACCACAACCGAAAACCCAGCCGAAAAAACCGTTTTCCTGATCCTGTTTGCCATCAGCTTTTCGCATTTGCTGAATGATATGATGCAATCGCTGATGCCGGCTATTTACCCCATCATCAAAACCAACTTCCATCTTAATTTTTCGCAGATAGGGTTGATCACGCTGGTGTTCCAATTGTCAGCATCCATATTACAGCCATTTGTAGGTCTTTATACCGATAAAAAATCACATCCTTATTCATTACCTGTCGGGATGGGATTTACGCTGATAGGTTTATTATTCCTGTCGCAGGCGCCATCATATGCCATGATATTGGTCTCGGTGATGCTGATAGGCATTGGTTCATCCATATTTCACCCCGAGTCGTCAAGAGTAGCTTACCTGGCCTCGGGCGGCAGGCGCGGACTGGCGCAATCTATTTTCCAGCTTGGTGGCAATGTGGGCAGCGCGCTCGGTCCATTGCTGGCAGCCTGGATCATTGTGCCGTCGGGACAGAAAAGTATCTCCTGGTTCGGATTAGGCGCGGCCCTGGCTATTGTGATCCTTTTCCGCGTAGGAGGCTGGTATAAAAAGCAACTGCTGGCCAAAATGGCCGCTAAAAAGGCTGCCGGTATTGGTCACCCCGAGTTTTCGCGCAAAAAGGTGATCTTCTCCATGTTTATTTTACTGGTGCTCATCTTCTCCAAATTTGTGTATTTGTCCAGCATGAGCAGCTATTACACTTTTTATCTTATTGGTAAGTTCCATCTTTCGGTTCAGCACTCGCAATATTTTCTGTTTATGTTTTTGGCTGCTGTGGCTGTGGGTACGGTTTTAGGCGGACAGTTAGGCGATAAGTTTGGCCGCAAATACATTATCTGGATATCTATCCTGGGCGCGGCACCTTTCACGCTGATGATGCCATATGCTGATTTATTCTGGACGGGCGTGCTGTCTGTAACAATCGGCCTTATTATTTCATCAGCCTTCTCAGCCATCCTCGTTTACGGACAGGAACTGATCCCCGGGAAAGTTGGCCTTGTTGCCGGTTTATTCTTCGGACTGGCATTCGGAATGGGTGGCCTTGGCTCCGCATTATTAGGCAGCCTGGCCGATCATACCAGTATCAATTATGTGTTTAAAGTATGTGCTTTCTTACCGTTGATTGGTATTTTAACGGGGTTTCTGCCAAATATAGAGGCGCGGAGATAGAGATTAGAGAGTGGTGATTAGAGATTAGTAATCAAGCCACTGATTCTGGTTTACCATGACCATGATCTATAAACAGTAAGCTATCGATATTTAACAACCCGTAAATCACCCAACCCACTGCCCATAAATAACCTAAAAATCCGGCATCAGCGTTGTTCGGGTGGCACAGGCAAAGCCCGATCACTGACTTTCACAGAACATAAGCATAGCCGGGAGTTTCTTTTGGTTACTTTTCTTTGACGGCCAAAGAAAAGTAACATTCACTGCCGTTCACATCGCACCCACCAAAGTTAAAAGCATCATACAATATAGCCAAACTATATCACTGCCGTCTCCACCGTTTCATCCTTAAACCCACCAAACACCGCGAAATTCATATTCTTATAGATGCAATCTACCTCGTTAAAGCCTGCTTTTTCCAGCATTTTCAATTGGGTTTCCAACGGGGCAAGTTTATCCAGTTTGGTACGCTCAAAGGCTTGTATCAGTGCCTCACGGTCGAGGCCGGAGGTGGATACAGTTTCGCGCCAGTAATATTTGTACAGACTATCGAACAATAGATTTTTCCCAGCAACCTGGTCGGCATTAATAAACAGGCCGCCATCATTAAGCGATTGGTAAATGTTTTTATACAACTTCGCTTTATCAGCATCCTCCAAATGATGGATAGCCAGCCCCGAAATAATGAGATCATATTTGCCGGGCATGGCAGCTTTTGAAAAATCGAGCTCTACATATTTAAAGTTGCTCAATCCATCAAAGCGCTCCCTTGCTACAGCCAGCATTTGTGATGACAGGTCGGTAAGTGTGAACTGCAGATTGGGGTTCAGGTCGTAAATAAATTGGGTAAATAATCCTGTTCCCGCGCCAATATCCAATACGGTTTTGGCATGGGTAAGGCTTTTAACCAGCGGCAGGCATGCGGTGTAAAAATCCTTGAAGCAGGGTATCAGGTATTCTCTTTGTGAATCGTACTTTTTTGAAACGTTGCTGAATTGTTCTTTAACTTCGTTCATAGCCTATCGGTTTATAGTATAAATATAAAAATTAAACAGCTAATTTGTTTGATAAGCTGAACTAAAACATAAAACTTAACCTGGAAAGAATAGGGAGTTATTACTGTAACCCCGGCCGTGATGGCTCCGGGATGATCAAATTCTTATTGAAATTCGGGAAAAGCGTTGGTATCATCTTATAGTTGCTTTGGTTAATATCCAAAAAATACCAGAAGTTGCCGCCATCCTTAGATATGGCTAATAAATTAGTATGGTTAACCAGCCTGCTGTTGTTCGACTTAATGACTACTGTCTCTGGCACCAGGCAATGAATCTCTTTACCTGCCTTATAAAACTTACCCGGCGAACCCACCGATGCATTGTCCAGGGTAAATCCCCGGGTCTGCATTTCCTGCATCCCCATTTTAATCATTTGTATCATTTTTTCCTTACCGCCGGCTGCCTTTAATATTTTAGGATAAGTATGGTTGGCAACGGTCTCGAAATCTTTTTTTATCATAGCATTAGCCGTTGCTTCAGCCTGGCGTTTCAGCTTTGCCGTATCCTGTGCAAATGATTGTATGGGTATGATCAATACCAGTAAAAGTTTTATAACGGATCGCATGGCTATTTTTAATTGGTTGAGCTAAATGTAATAAGTAATACCCAAGCATCAAAAATTATTACCTTACCAGGATATCTTTTGCCAGTTGTTTGCTGCCGTCTACTTTAAAAGTATAACCCAGGCCCAGCAGTTGGCTCACCATCGGGAAGATATTCACATTGGGGAAAGCGTCTATTTGAGTGTTGGGTTTGAAAGCCGGTCCCCAGGCGAAGAAAGTGGCATGCATATCCTTTACCGCGCCAGGATCATAACCATGCCATCCGGGGTCCAGCTTACGGTTATACAGGTTGAATACTTTGGGCCAGGTTGGTATCAGCAAAATATCACCGATACGGTTGTGCCAGTCATCACTTTTGCCATAATGCAGCCGGGAAGGCATGTTTACCCGTAAATAAACCTCGTAACCTTGATCCTTCGATTCCTTTTTAAGCTGCTCATAGGTTTTCTGGATGGTATTCGGGTCTTTAGCATAAAGCTCGATCAAAATGCCATCGCCCGACACAATATATTTGGAAGTATCGATAGCCGCCGGTACGCTGATGGGATGTTCAATATCCGGGCTGGTCATCCCATGATCGGATACGAAAACAAAGTTCACATTCAAGCCGGTAGTTTTTACGGCTTTGGTAAGCGCATAAACTGCAGAATCCACAAAGTGAACTGCGCTCTCAACTTCTTTCGAATCCGGCCCATGTTTATGCCCCTCATGGTCAACCTGCGGGAAATAAAAAGTGATGAGGTGCGGCCGTTTTTCTGGCGGTAATTCCAGCCAGTTAACTACCGTTTGTATGCGGTCGTTAATGACTATCTTCTCGTTGTATTTGTAATAATAAGTAGGGTAGAGGCCTTTGATCTGCGCCTCAGATCCTACCCAATAAAAACTGGCCGAAAGCATTTGCTGCTGCTCGGCAAGCACCCAAAGCGGCGTGCCGCCATACCATACGCTATCCGTGGCGGTTTTGCTTTTGTAGCTATAAAATTTCTTTTGTGTGCGATCATAAAAGCTGTTATTCACCAAACCTTCGTGCGATGGATATAAACCCGTCACAATCGAATAATGATTGGGGAACGTTACCGAAGGAAAAGATGGGACCATAGAAGCCGCCTTAATGCCTTCAGCACTCAACGCCAGTAAATGTTCAGCATGATACTTCTGCGCATAGTCATAGCGGAAGCCATCAGCTGATATCAGGATCACATAAGGTTTGTCCTGCTGTTCTTTGCTGTTTTTCCGGCCGGGAATGATCTGTTGGGTAGTATCAACCTGGCTGAATGTGGTTAAAGAGCTTGCAAGGCAAAACAATAAAGTAAATAATGTTTTCATGGGCATTGGTAGCTGCATCCAAATTTAACTAAATAAGGTTATGCTAATGACAACCCATTGTTATTGTTTTCCAATTTTAACATACTATGATCAATTTTTTACATCATGGTATCGAAGTAAATTTATTAAGTTATTTTGCTTGTTGATGATGAAAAGAGTTTTTATCCTGTTGATTTTAGGTTTTGGTATCCGGGCTGCCACCATTGCTCAAACGCCCATCGCCAAAAATGGCGCGCTGCACGTAGACGGCAATAAGATACTAAATCAGCACAATGCCGAGCCGCAATTGCGCGGGATAAGTCTTTCGTGGACCTTGTGGGCCGGGCGTAAATATTATAACCCGGCTGTGGTCGACTGGCTGAGCAATGATTTTAAAGTGAGCATTATCCGCGCATCCATGGGCGTTCAACCCGCGCATGGTTACCTCGATGAACCAGCCCTGCAAAGGCAATTGATCGTAAACGTAGTCGACCAGGCTATTAAGGACGGTATTTATGTGCTGATCGACTGGCACGACCACCATGGCAATCTGCATACCGAACAAGCCGAAGCCTTCTTTGCGGATATGGCCAAAAAATATACCGGCGTGCCTAATGTGATCTACGAAATATGGAACGAACCTGCTGTTACCACCTGGGATACGGTAAAGACATACGCGGCGCAGGTCATTAGCGAAATACGAAAGTATGACCCAGATAACCTCATCATAGTAGGCAGCCCGCACTGGGACCAGGATGTAGACGTTGCCGCAGCCGACCCGGTCACCGGGTTCAAAAATATCGCTTACTCTTTTCATTTTTATGCGTCTGACCCTAATCACCAGGATAAACTGCGTGGCCGGGCCGATGCAGCTATTAAAAAGGGTTTGCCACTGATGATCACAGAGTGGGGCGTGGGCGAATCCAATGGCAACGGTAAATTCGATCGGAATAAAACCAAAATATGGCTTGATTGGATGGAGCAAAATCATTTAAGCTGGGCCAACTGGAACATAACCGATAAAGACGAAACCACCGCCATATTATTACCTGGCGCGCCCGCCAACGGCGGCTGGACTGACGACCAGTTAACCTTTGCCGGGCTTTACATCAAAGAAGTGTTGCAGGAGTTGAATAAATAGCCAATAAACCCTAAATGTCATTTCGATTCTGCCAAAGGCAGGAGAAATCTTATATGCCTTGCATAGTCCGCTGATACTTGTATAAGATTTCTCACTCCCGCTCGAAATGACATTATTTTTTTCATCAAAAATCAGCATCTTTAATGACTCATTAACTGATCTGCTCCATGAAGAAAATTTACCTGCTGGCGGCATTCCTGTTCCCGCTATTTGCCCATGCCCAAAACGTTGATTCAGCCTGGTTTGTAAATAACTACACCAAAAAGGAGATCACCATACCCATGCGCGACGGGATAAAGTTGTTTACCTCGGTGTATGTGCCGAATGACCAATCCGAAAAGCATCCCATCCTGATCACCCGCACCCCGTATTCCTGCTCGCCTTATGGCAAAAATTACCGCAACTACTGGCGCGGTTTTACCATGCAGTATTTGCGCGAGGGCTATGTAATGGTAATCCAGGATATCCGCGGCCGCTGGATGAGCGAAGGCAAATTTGAAGTAGTGCGCCCATTCAACCCAAATAAAAAAACGAACAAAGATATTGACGAGGCCAGTGACACCTACGATACCATCGACTGGCTGGTAAAAAACATCGAAAACAACAATGGCAATGTAGGTGTCACCGGCATTTCCTTCCCCGGCTTTTATGCTACCGAGGCCGCGCTCAGCGGACACCCGGCGCTAAAGGCTGTTAGTCCGCAGGCCCCGGTTACCGATCGCTTTTTTGGGGACGACGATCATCACAATGGCGTACTGTTCCTGATGGATGCCTTTGATTTTCATGTGGGTTATGGTTTCAGTCAGCCACGTCCGCATCCAACCACTTCGCCTGCCAAAACCTACGATATGCAGGGCAGCGATAACTATGAGGCTTATTTAAAAATGGGTGCCTTGCCCAATTTCACCAAAGTAACGGGTGACAGCCTGGAGTTTTGGAGCAATATGATGAAGCACCCCAATTTGGATACATGGTGGAAGGCCCGCGATACACGCTCTGGCATTTATAAGGTGAAACCGGCCATGCTGGTAGTAGGCGGTCTGTTTGATGCCGAAGACGGCTACGGTGCCTGGAACACCTACAAGGCGCTGGTAAAACAAAGCCCCGAAACCAACAGCAAAATGGTGATCGGCCCCTGGTACCACGGACAATGGGCCAGCCGTGACGGCACCCACCTCGGCAATATCCGCTTCGACAGCAATACTTCCTTTTGGTATCAAAATAATATTGAGGTACCCTTTTTTAATTATTACCTGAAAGGGAAAGGAAATCTCGATAGCATCAGTAAAGCCACCGTCTTTTTTTCGGGCGAAAACAAATGGCGCAAATTTGCGAAGTGGCCGTCAGCCGATATTAAATCCACGCCCGTCTACCTGGAGAAGGACGGCAAATTATCCTTTAAGCCTGTTCAGAATAAAAGGGCCACTTACGAAACCTATATCAGCGACCCGGCCAAGCCTGTGCCTTATGCTGAGCAGGTGCATTTTAACCGCACCCGCGAGTACATGACGGACGACCAGCGTTTTGCCGCCCGCCGCCCGGATGTGCTGGTTTTTGAAACGGATATCTTAACCAATGATATTACTCTC
>DATHKT010000029.1:0-43677 GCA_035489035.1 Mucilaginibacter sp. | reverse complement strand
GTGATCGCGCTTAAATGGCCCTACCTGCGGCGCTCGTACCAAACCCATAAGGATGTGGCCTCGCTACTGATGGGGGTGATACCTAATACGCTGGTGCTTGCTACTACGGCCATGATATTCGCCATTATTATCGGGGTACTGCTCGGTGTGCTCAGCGCGGTGCATCAAAATACATGGATAGATAAATTATCGGTGGCATTTTCCACACTGGGTATATCGGCACCATCTTTTTTCGCGGGTATTATTATCGCATGGATATTTGGGTTTGTGCTGAACAAATATACGGGCCTTAATATGTCTGGCAGCTTATACAGTTATGATCCGTTTAAGGGCGAAGTAATTACCTGGAAAAATTTGATATTGCCCATGGTCACTTTGGGCTTACGGCCGCTGGCCATTATTGTGCAGCTTACCCGCAGCGCTATGCTGGATGTTTTGGGACAGGATTATATCCGCACAGCACGGGCCAAAGGTTTGGGTGAACGCGCGGTAATCTATCGGCATGCCTTGAAAAATGCATTGAATCCAGTTGTCACGGCTATCGCCAATTGGTTTGCCTCGCTATTAGCGGGCTCCTTTTTTGTGGAATATGTGTTTGGCTATAATGGCCTGGGCAAGGCTACGGTTGATGCCCTGGAGATGTCGGATTTCCCCGTGGTAATGGGCTCTATTTTGTTTATCGCTTTTATTTTCGTGGTGATCAATATTATGGTGGATGTTATTTATGTTTGGATCGATCCGCGGGTTAAGTTGACTTAATTAGATATGAAGATTTTTTTGATCGGTTTTATGGGCAGCGGCAAAACCACTTTGGGCCGCAAACTGGCTTCGAAGATGGGCTATGAGTTTATCGACCTTGACCATAAGCTGGAGCAAAAGGTGGAGCTGAGTATAGCCGAATATTTTACCCTTTTTGGAGAAGATTCCTTTCGCAAGCTGGAATCGGAAGTTTTGAAAAAGACCGCTTATCCCGAAAATGCCGTTGTTTCAACCGGCGGTGGTCTGCCTTGTTATTTTGATAACATGGACTGGATGAAGGAGCATGGCAAAACGGTTTATATTAAATTGTCTCCCAAAACTTTAGCCGACCGCCTGGAAAACGGCAAGGAAGAACGCCCGCTATTGCAGGATAAGCATGGCGACCAACTGGTGGCTTTCATTGAGCAAAAACTGGTGGAGCGGGAAAGCTTTTATTCGCAGGCTAATATTGTGGCTGATGGATTAAGTTTGACGGTGGACAGGCTGGAACAGATATTGGCGGCGAGTTGATTAGATCGTCATGCTGAAAAGAGCGCTGTCATGCTGAGGCTCTCGAAGCATCGTGGGCAGGCCATACCGCACATTCTTCGACAGGCTCAGAGTGACACCTATAAAAATTCTACGTCAAATAAACCGAATCTTCCACACCGGTTACATTCAAATTAACTTCCACATGCTCTTTTAGTACGGTAGAGAGTGCAATCCCTGCATAATCTGTAGTAACAGGGAAGCTTTTATGGTTGCGATCGACCAATACTACGGTGCGCAACTTCTTTAACGGAACATCCAGGAATACACCAAAACCATAAGCAAGCGTTTTTCCACTGTTCATCACATCATCCACCAGTATCACGGCTTTATTATTGCACACTTCGATATCAGTATCTGTCTTGGCCTTCAGGCTTGTGCTTTGCTTGTCGAGTTCGATAGTGATCAGCCGGCTTTTGAAAGGAGCAATCTTATCCAGTATCTTCTTTAATCTTTCAGCGATATAATTGCCCTTAGGCAAAATACCGGCTATAATGATCTCTTCTTCATCAAAATTATCTTCCAGCAACTGGTAAGCAATACGATCGATCTTTTGCTCTATCTGGTGCTGGTTTAATATGAGAATCTTTTTTTCCATTTTATTTATTGGAATGTTGTAAGGTTGGAAAGTTGAAATGTTATTTACAATCCATCGAACCTCACCGTAAAGATATAAGCAACTTTATAACATTCAAACTTTTCAACTTTAAAACAGTATTAACCTTTCAACTTTTTTCATACGGGTAATACACAAAATTCGCACCCTCGGGAACGATCACAAACACGCACATAAAATCGTCAGGGTTTTTGTATGATTTGATAAAGCGTTGTTCCAGTTCTTTTTTGATGATGCCGCGCTCCACAAATTCTTCCATGGTTGAGGCGTGGATGCTCCATTCCGTGTTCAGGTCGTAGCGATCGAGGATCGGTTCGCCCAATTTTACTTCATGCTGGTGGGCGATGAAGATGGGGTACCTCGAAAGCCCTTCTACCATAATCTCCACAGCTACCTCGTGCAGCGAATCGCTGTAAAGTTTCAGATCGTTTTTGAGACTCAAAAGCGGGCTGTCCTTCTTTTCTTCTTTGTTGTTATTATCGTTAAGGAGTTCTTCGGGGTTCATATTTTTTGTCTGAACCATGATTCAACGGATTCATGGATTTCCTTGATTACAAATTTAATTATTTAGATAATCACTTATCTCTCAAAACCAGCAGCACCACATTTTCCACATGCTGGGTATGGGGGAACATATCCACCGGCTGTATTTTTACCGTGTCATATTTTTCCTTTAATACCAGCAGGTCGCGGGCCTGGGTGGCGGGGTTGCAGCTTACATATACGATCTTTCCGGCTTCAATTTCCATCAGCCGGGCCACTACATCCGGGTGCATGCCGGCACGCGGCGGGTCGGTGATGATCACATCGGGTTTGCCATGTTCGGCTACAAATTCCGCATTTAGCACATCTTTCATATCACCGGCGTAAAACTTGGTGTTGGTAATATTGTTGATCTGCGAATTGATCTTCGCGTCCTCAATGGCAGTCGGCACATACTCCACACCAACAACTTCTTTTACGCTTTTTGCTATAAAATTAGCGATGGTACCGGCGCCGGTGTATAAGTCATAAACCAGTTCATCACCTGTAAAACCGGCAAAATCGCGGGTTATCTCATACAATTTTAAAGCCTGTATGGAATTGGTTTGATAAAATGATTTCGGCCCGATGCGAAAACGAATACCTTCCATTTCTTCATAAATATATTCCGGCCCGCGCCAGGCTATTACTTCCTGGTCGAAAATGGTATCGTTCTTTTTCTCGTTAAGGATATACAACAGCGAAGTGATCTGCGGGAAACGACTGTCAACAAAATTCATCAAGCCGTTCACTTCTTCCTCAGTTGGATATGCAAAAATCACGATCACCATCAACTCACCTGTAGATGAGGTGCGGATGATAAGGTTACGCAAAGCTCCGGCATGATTCCGCAGATCATAAAAACTGATACCATGTTCTTTGGCAAACTCGCGGATACTGTTGCGGATATCATTTGACGGATCGGCCTGCAAATAACAGTGATGGATATCCAGTATCTTATCAAACCGTCCGGGAATATGGAAACCCAGCGCATCCATATCCATTGGCTCATCGGTGCGGTTTTCGCCATCGTTAAGCCAGCGTTTGTTGGAGAAGGTATATTCCAGCTTATTGCGGTAATATTTATCAGTGGGCGAACCTACAATCGGCAGCATATCGCTCACATCAATTTTAGCTAAATGGCCTAGTGCACCAGCAACTGTTTTCTGCTTGAATTGCAATTGCGAAGCGTAGGTCATGTGCTGCCATTTGCAGCCCCCGCAGGTGCCAAAATGTTCACAAAACGCCTGTGTTCGGTAAGCTGAAGCTTGCTTAAGCGCGATGATCTTCGCCTCGCCAAAGTTTTTCTTTTTGCGGTAAACCTGTACGTCCACAATATCGCCAGGCACGGCTTTTTCAACAAAAAGCACAAAGTCATCGGCTTTGCCTACGCCCTTACCTTCTTCGGCAATATCAATAATAGAAACGTTTTCGAAAACAAGATTAGTCGCAGCTTTTTTCATCAGGCTGCAAAGTTAAACCTATTTATTTAATCCTGAAGCGTGGACTTGCAAAGCGTCTATTCGACTCACCCCCAACCCCTCTCTACTTCGTAAAGAGGGGAGTTAAAAGTTGCAAGAAAAAAACAAAACCCTCTTTACGGCTTGCCGGAGAGAGGGTGGTCGAGCGAAGCAAAGACCGGGTGAGTCTAAGACACAGCAAAGGCGTTCACCCTTAAAAAGGATGGGCAAAAACACCAAATCAAATTAAATAAACAAGTTGACAATAGCTTCCCAAAACTCATCGGTTTCAATCTCAATATCAGCTATTTCAAATTGTTCATCTATTTTCTCGGAAAAGTCGGTCAGTTCCTCGCTCATGACAAATAATTTAATATGCAAGCATAGTAAATTTATACCAAAAACCAAAACGGTATTTTGAGTTTTTATGAAGTTTTTTAAAGTATGACATTGCATTAACTTGGTATCTGTTAATTTACACTTGTTAAATCCAATTTTATGTCCCTTTATCCATCACTTATAAGCCGGCTAAAAACACAGCACGAAAGTCTGCCGGTAATCATCGCCAAATTGAACCAAACTCAGCTTGAGCAAAACCCTGTGCCGGGTAAATGGAGTATTAAGGATAACATTGCACATTTGGCCTGCTACCAGCCGATGTTCATCGCACGGATGCACCGGATAGAGGAGCAGGATGGTGTTACATTCGATCGCTACAGCGCAGATATCGACCCTGAATTTCCGGGTTGGCAAAGCCGAAACGTGGATGATCTGCTCAATCAAATAGCCATAGACCGGGAAACGATCATCAATTTAATAACCAGTCTTCAACCCCAACAACTGAGCAGAACCGGCATCCACCCTAAATATGGCAAACTGACCATGACAGAATGGGCGGAGTTTTTCCTGCTGCATGAGGCGCATCATTTGTTTACTATTTTTCAGTTGGTGGAGCGGTAATAACAAGTTTATTCGAAAACATGGGCACGTTTTAAAGCCTTTAAACTATATGACTTTTTTTCCAGGGCTATTGCACGACTGAAATTTGGATGAATAAGCTTGTCACTTATTTTTTCGACAGTAATGCTATCACCTTTGCAGGTAACGTTAATGCGCTCACCACCTTTATCGTAGGTGCCAAGGTATATCCTAAAACTTGTTGAATCTGTTAAATATTCTGAATTTAGATCAGTACCCCACGCGCCTTCCGCATAAACGCAGTAGCTTTCAGTATTCAAGCTACAGGGGCAGTTATTGGTTTTGTAACTACACAAGGTGCCTGTGGACTTATAATATTGCTTGCTCCTGGCAAAGGAAGGCAAACAGTAAACACCTAACATCGCCAGCATGGTTATAAAAAGCGGGATATACGGTAAATTATATTCTTTCCGGTCTCTTATCCATAAAATTATACACCTGATGGTGGTGATAAAAAAGAAAGGTATAACGAAGCATCCTATAAGGAAAAGCGCCCAAGTCCAATACGCCCAAAATTGGCTGGTACATATAAAATAAATGATCAGCAAAGCCGAGCTTACAACTGCACGTTTAAATACTTTGTTCTGAGATAAGGCTTTCATGTAATGGTAACTAATATATATGTATTGCCTGTAAATTGCAAAAAAACATATTGAAATGAAAAGCTTTGACAACTTTGTAGAAAGTTGTCAGAGCTCAATAAATCCCTTAATGCCTGTCCCAATTAATCTTTCTCGAAAAATACATCAGCACACCTACAATAATGAACAGGGCTATGCTGCCAATCATCAGCGCCAGGTCTTCCAGTTGGATAATGACATAGATAAAGGTATAAAACAGTGCCAGGATCACCGAAAATAAGATAGCTGCCTTTTTGTTTTTCAGCAGCGAGGCCAGGAAGGTAGCGATCAGCCCTATTGTAGCCACGGAGGCGATGAGGTAGGCGATATTAAAGCCCAACTGCTCCGAAAAGGATAGTAGCAGCGTATAGTAAATGATCATGGCCGCGCCAATGAGGATATAGTTGAACGCGTGCACCTTTTGTTTGGTGATCAGTTCTGTTAGGAACAGGGAGATAAAAGTGAGCAGGATAATGAGCAGCGAATACTTGCTGCTGCGCATGGTTTTTTGATACTGGTCGACCGGAACCAGCAGCTTTACGCCGAAGGTGGCATTGGCGGTTTTCTTATCATTGCTCAGCAAACTATCATCATCGGCCCATTGCTGCGGGAAGGGGCGGTTGTAATATAACATCCGCCATTTGGCCGTGAAGTTGTTGGAGTTGGAATCGATCTTGCGATAATCAGGCAGGTAGCGGCCATCAAAACTGGGGCTTCCCCAGTTGCCCTTCACTTCCACATCAGTGGTTTTGCCCAGGTGCAAAAAGCTGAGCTCCTGGCTGCCTTTCAGGTCGAGGTTGAATTCGAAGGGCAGGGATTTGTCTGTCAATCCAGATAAATTTACCGCTACCTGCAAGCCATTGCTGAACAGCGTATCGCCATAGGCAGGTTCGGCGGTCACCGTTTGCCCGGCCACGCTGATCTGCGGGTTTGTTTTTAATCCTTTGAGGTCGCTTACGCTGAAAAGCAGCCGGGCCCTTTCAGGCAGCAGTTGGTCTGGCGAGATAGATAGCAGGTTCAGATCGGCCTTTGAAAAATTGCCTGATACCTTAATGGCGCTGCCATACACCACCACTTCAAATATCCCACGGTGCAAAATTTCGGGCACCACGTTGGCGCGGTAATTCAGTTCGTTGGGCAGCACATAGATGTTTTTGATGATGTCCCTCGTAACTGCTTTACCGGTCGCATCATTTTCAGTCACGTGCTTTTTGTAGGGGATCATCAGCACCGGGCCCTGTACCAACTGCTCGCCCGAGTATTGGTCTGATACCTCTTTGATCGTCTCCTCCTGCCGGGCGGATCGCTCGCGTATCAGGCCGTCTATCATAGACGAGGGTATCAGCAGCAGCAACGTGAGTATGCCGATGAATGCTAATTTAACCGTAACCGACTCCTTGAGCCAGTTCAAAAAACCTTGCGGCTGGGGTTGTTGTTCTATCATGATTGTTTATTGAAAAAGTACTTTGTTTTTCAAAGTAAATAAATAAAAAAAATTAAATTGATTTCTGTTGTTTTATAAATTGTTCTAAAGTGTCCAAATGATCTTTAAAGGCTTTTTTGCCTTTAGCGGTAGCTTCGTAATTGGTATTTGGCTTGCGGCCGATGTAACCCTTATGGAAGGTGATATACTCCTCCTTCTCCAGCGCCTTCAGGTGCGAAGCCAGGTTGCCATCGGTAATGTTCAGCAGGTCCTTCAGCGAGTTGAAATCATAGCGGTCGTTAACCGCCAGCACGCTCATGATCTGCAACCTTACCCGGTTCTCAAAGGCTTTATCAAGTCTGTCAAAGGATATCTTCACCTATCGTATTTTAAGTACATCATGCTGCCGTAAATAATGTGCAGCACACCAAAACCAAAGGCCCAAAATAGCAATCCATATCCGGGTAAACAAGCGGCGATTAAGCCTAAAGCTATTTCGCACAAACCGAGGTATTTTACATCAGTAAAAGTGAAATTGCTGGCGCTCACCAGCGACAAGCCGTAGAAGATCAATGAGGCCGGCGCTACAATACCGTAATAGCCCCGGATGATTAGGATCAATATCAATATACCACCTGCCATTAACGGCGTGGCCATATGGAACAGCAGCGACTGGCTGATCTTCCCCCACATAGGTTGGCCTTTTCTTTTGGCCTGCCGGTTGCTCAAAATCACCCCCGTTACTACCGACAACACCAAAACCGCCACGGCTATAACGATCAGCTCATACAGTGGCTGCGGATATTCGCCGGCCTCCAGCGAGGTATAGATCCTTGAAGTGCCTTGGTAAACAATGCGGTAGGCAAAATAAGCGCCCACCAGCGCGTAGATACCCGCCAATATCCCCGACAAGCCGCTGAGGGATATAAATTTTGAGGAACGCTCCATCAGTCCGCGGATGGCGGCCAGGTCGTCGTGTATTTCTTTTTCTTCCACTTGAGAGTACTTTGTGTTTCAAAGTAAGGTAATTGATTTTATATATGCAAATAATGGGGGATATATTTCGGGAGTTGTGGATTTGGATGGATGGTGATGTGATGGCATTTTAAGTGATTATATGTTTTGGGCGTTTCCCTGCAGGCCAGGTTATCCGCTTTAAGGCCTTAGGCGCGATGGCCGGTATCCGCTACTACCCTTAACGCGAATTTTGCAGATATGGATCATAGATATTAACGTTTTGGGTCGGGATGAATATTTCGACCAACATGGAATCAAAAAGAGCCGCTAACACTATGAGCAATAAATTTATCTTTGGCATATTTGTAAAATGTCATGCCATCAATGTTTATATGAGCAGCCGAGGTTGGATCAAAAAATGAAAAATCTTTGCCTTTATTTGTTTTCTTAAAGAATGCATAAAGTCGCCGGTCACCATGAACAAATATTGTTGAACCGCCGTAGTTGAAAAATCCCAGATTCTTTCTGTCCTTGGAAAAATAAAGAGTGTCTTCTTTATCAACTATAACTGAAAAATAAAAAAAGTAAGTGTTATTTCGACCTAATGCCTCCAATGAGTAATAAGGGTGACTTTTGGAACATTGATTCAATGCATTGTTTAGTAAGGAGTCTATTTCTGGAGACTGTTTCAATAACAGAATAGATTTGTTCTTTTTACCTTGTGAGAAAACTAATCCTGAACTTATTAATAAGACAAGAAAAGGTAAAATGATTTTTTTCATAATTAATGCATTACGCTTTTATTGGTATTGTCACCGACAAGGACGGCGGAGATCAACCAAATCCGAAATCGAACATCCGAAATCCGATATCTACACCGTCATCGCCGCCTTAACCAAATAAGGCAATATCTCTTTCTGAAAAGACACAAAATTCTTGCGTACATCCGAGTCGCTTACCGAGGTAAAGGCAAAGCTGAACACGATGCTTTTGCTGCATTTGATCAGGAAGCGCAGGCGCTGGGCATAAGTTTCGTGCTTGCGCAGGCCGCTAAGCTGCATAAAGGAGCCTACTAACAGGTCTTCCAGTTCGTTCGATAGATTCTTCAAAAACTCCTGTGAGTTGGCTGATTCGCGGATAAAATCCCAGCCGATAAATTCGTTGCACACGGTATAGGAGAGGCGGCAGGTTTTCATGATCAGGATGTTGAGGTGCGCCTCTTCATCCATTTCGGGCACTTCGCTGTGTACCAGGTCGTCTACACTGGCTTTGATATAGTCCATCAGCAGCACATGCAATACCGCTTCCTTGCTGTCGAAATACTTATAAATGGTGGCTTTGGCTATCTTGGCCTTCTTGGCAATTTCGTTAACGCTGGTTTTGTGGTAACCGAATTTCCGGAACAATTCCTGCGCGGCGCGCTTAATGCTTTCTTTTATTTTATCAGCTTCCATGTATCAATTAGATACAAATATCTCAAAATTACTCACATTTATACTATAAGCTTTAAGTGAGCGTGTGGCGGGGGCCTTTACCGGCCCGCCATCGTCTAAGGAGAATTTGGCGCCACTGCAGGGGTCAGTGCAGGTTAATGAATTATTATCGAGTGTAACGGCACATTTCTTTTCGGGCATATAGCTGCTGCAGCGGTCGTACGCGGCATAGCTCATATCACTCCGGCGGTAGATCACCAGTCCAGCTATCCCATACCCGTCGACCAGCACCGCTCCACCCGGGGCATGCAAAGGGCTCATGCGCGGGTCGTTAATATTCATCTGGAAATTTACCGGGACATTGGGTATCACATCCCCGCTTTTACCACACGAAAGGCAGGCAAATGTGACCAAAGCCAGCAGGCAAACTCTTTTTATCATATGATCTCTGTTTGGAATTGCTTCAGAAAACGAACATCGTTCTCAGAGAACAAACGCAGATCGCGTATCACATATTTTAAGTTGGTAATTCTTTCTATGCCCATCCCGAAAGCGAAGCCGGTGTATTTCTTGCTGTCGATATTGCAGTTTTCCAAAACGTTGGGGTCAACCATGCCGCAGCCCAGGATCTCCACCCAGCCGCTGTATTTGCACATGTTGCAGCCGCTGCCTCCGCAAATGGTGCAGCTCACATCCATTTCGGCCGATGGCTCGGTGAACGGGAAATAAGATGGACGGAAACGGACTTTAGTACCTTCGCCATACAATTCCTGCACGAAGTGATAAAGCGTTTGCTTCAGATCGGCAAAAGAAACATTCTCGTCAATATACAACCCTTCCACCTGGTGGAAAAAGCAATGCGCACGGGCAGAAATAGCCTCGTTACGGTAAACACGACCCGGCATAATAGCGCGGAACGGTGGTTTGCCATTCTCCATCATCCGCACCTGTACCGATGAGGTATGCGTGCGCAAAGCGATATCATCCTTGCCGCTGTTCTTCTTGATAAAGAAGGTATCCTGCATATCGCGGGCAGGGTGTTCTTCCGGGAAATTCAAGGCCGAAAAGTTATGCCAGTCGTCCTCGATCTCCGGCCCTTCGGCAACAACGAATCCTAACCTTTTGAAAATATCAATGATCTCAATTCGTGTCAGCGACAGGGGGTGGCGCGAGCCTAAATTGAATCCATCACCGGGCAAGGTAAGGTCAAGCCCTAAGTCTTGAGTCTTAAGTCCTGAGTCAGTGGCGTCTTTTAGGTCAGCGTATTTGGCTTCGGCTAACTGCTTGAACTGATTAAGCACTTTACCAAATATCCGTTTCTCTTCCGGGCCGACACTTTTGAATTGGTCGAACAGGTCTTTGATGATCCCCTTGGTACCTAAAAACTTAATTCGGAATGCTTCCAGTTCATCAGCATTAGCCGGCGAAAAGGCATTTATTTCTGCGGTATATTGATCTATTTGTTCTTGCATGTCTCTGATTATTTGATCACCCCCAACTCTTTACCCACTTTGGTGAACGCAGCAATGGCCTTATCCAAATGCGCGGTATCATGTGCTGCCGATATCTGCACCCGGATACGCGCCTTGCCTTGCGGTACAACCGGATAGTAAAACCCGATCACATAAATACCTTCCTCAAGCATCTTGGCGGCAAACTCCTGGGCCAGCTTGGCTTCGTAGAGCATTA
The DNA here is from genome assembly GCA_035489035.1 of Mucilaginibacter sp. Lineage (GTDB taxonomy): Bacteria > Bacteroidota > Bacteroidia > Sphingobacteriales > Sphingobacteriaceae > Mucilaginibacter. Next base: position 32,692 of record DATHKT010000029.1, on the reverse strand, counting down.
CCGGCACGATAGGGTGCACACCTGGCTTAATATCAAACCCGGCCGCTGTCATTTTTTGGCGGAAGTATTGGGTGTTCTTTTCCAGTTTATCGCGCAGGTCGGTGGTTTCACTCAACATATCCAATACGGCTATAGATGCGCCCGTGATAGATGGCGCCAGCGTATTCGAGAACAAATAAGGGCGCGACCGCTGCCTCAGCATATCAATGATCTCCTTGCGACCAGAGGTAAAACCTCCAGATGCACCGCCCAAAGCTTTGCCCAAAGTCCCGGTGATGATATCGATCTTGCCCATCACATTGTGGTGCTCATGCGTACCCCTGCCGGTTTTGCCCATAAAGCCGGAACAATGGCTCTCATCGATCATTACCAACGAATTATATTTTTCCGCCAACGCGCAGATCTTATCCAGTTGGGCGATAGTGCCGTCCATGCTGAATGCCCCATCGGTTACAATAATACGGTGACGGCAGCCCTGTGTTTCCTGTAGTTTGGCTTCCAGGTCGGCCATGTCATCATGCTTGTAGCGCTGGCGCTGAGCCTTGCAAAGGCGTACCCCATCGATAATAGAAGCATGATTCAGCTCATCCGAAATAATGGCATCCTGCTCGTTAAACAAAGGCTCGAATACGCCGCCATTGGCATCAAATGCCGCGGCGTATAGAATAGTGTCTTCAGTGCCTAAAAATTCGGCTATCCTTTTCTCCAGTTTCTTATGTATATCCTGCGTGCCGCAAATAAAGCGTACTGACGACAACCCGTAACCGTGACTATCCATCACATCTTTCGCAGCCTGGATGATCTTCGGATTGGCCGAAAGCCCAAGGTAATTGTTGGCGCAAAAGTTGATCACTTCCTGGCCGCCCTGCACGGTAATATCAGCCCCCTGCGGCGAAGTGATGATCCGCTCTCTCTTATATAATCCGGCGTTTTCAATGGCGGCAAGCTCCTGTTCTAAAACAGGTTTCAGGGTGTTATACATAGTTTGTTTGTTTTTGGAGCGACAAAATTAAGCATAAACCCCGATTTGAGTAACTAAAATTCGGTATTAACGAGCTTTTGCTGCCTGGCCGGTAGTGAAAAACAGTCTTCCACGGGCAAAACCAGCTTTGCCGGTAGTAAAAAACGACTGTTTCCGGGCTAAACCGCTTTTGCCGGTAGTAAAAATTAGGTGTTTCGGGGCATAATGGCCTAAGCCGGTAGTAAAAAATGAATCATTTTTAGCTTAATATACTGTCTATCAATCTATTTAATAAAACCTGTCTTAAAAAGAACAATTTTTCCCACCGGATAAAATAAAAAAAAGGGGCGACTTCCACTTTTTCCATATTCCCGCCGACTACCTGTAATATACAAAAAATATCCCGGATAAGCAATTTTTGGAGGGCCGACCGGGCGAAAAAATAGGAATTTTTAGCCTTGCCGTCCATCGGTCATGCCCACTCTGTCATCCCTTCCTAATAAAACTGTTAAATAGCTATACCGGTTAAACCTTTTACATTTTGGCGTGTCTCACTGTCATATAATATTTCGTATATTTATATAGCTAAATGCAACGATACGTGAGAACCGGAGAATCACTTGTTAAAAGATGCCTGGTGCTGTCACTTTTGGTGATGTACCTGGCTATTGCTTTAACCTGTGTTTTGTATTTGCCAAAATATAATCCCCTGCGGACGGTAAATCACCAGTCGGGTGGTAAAACTCATCTTGTTTTAAGCCAGGCACATCATACAGATCATAGCACAAGTAATATCCTTGTGCTGCTGCACCGTGTATATCGTTCAACGATTGATAATAAACAGATTTCCGTTGTTGGCTTATCGAAAGCCGGGTTGTTACTAACATTCCTGGTTATCAGTTCCATCATTATGGCCGAACTGTTAGCTAAAACAAATAGGCGCCCCCAAAACGTACATCATGCGCATCCATATGCCTACCTGGCCTATTGTTCATTACGTATTTGATGAGCATCTGCCCGATGGCAACCTCCCAAATCCTTTTAAATCTTATTGTCAATAATAAAACTGATCGTTTAGCGATTAATACTATAGAATTCTAAAAATCATGAAAAGAGCATATAAACATTTAGCACTTACCGGCTTAACAGCAGTATGGTGTTTATTGGTGATCCCCGCAACTGCACAACACAGAGGTGGCGGCGGTGGCGGAGGAGGGGGCGGCGGTTCCCGTTCCAGCGGTGGTGGTGGTGGTGGTGGCGGTGCCCGTTCCAGTGGCGGCGGTTTCTCCGGAAGCCGTCCGAGTGTTGGTTTTTCCGGCAGCCGGCCCAGCAGTATAGCGCCGCAGCGTTCCGGCAGCGTTTCGCGTTCGGGTGTTGCACCGCGTAGTGGCAACTATATTTCACGCGGTGGGTTCGCAGGGCGTTCCGTTACCCGTACTAATGGTGTAAATGGTATCGGCCTGGCACACCGTGGTTATGTACCGGGATCAACAGGTGGCGGTGTTTATGGTCATGGCGGCCATTACGGAGGCCATTATGGCTGGGGCCGTCATGGCGGTTATTATTACAACCGCGGCTTTTACGGCAGCTTATACTATCCATACCTCGGCCTGGGTTACGGGTTTTTACCTTTTGGCTATTTCTCATTTTACTGGGGCGGCTATCCATACTATTACAGCGATGGCCTTTATTATCAGTATAATAACGACCAGTATACCGTGGTTGAACCACCTGTTGGCGCGTCTATCAATACCCTGCCTAAGGATGCGGCTTCCATCGTGATCAACGGTCAGCAGTATTACGAAAAGAATGGCGTGTATTACATCGCGGTAACTAAGGACGATGGTACAGTAGTGTACGAGATAGCCGGTAAAGACGGGCAACTGAATACCACCGAATCAGGCGCTACCACTGTAGTTCCGAAAGAAGGTGATGTGGTAACCAGCCTGCCAGCCGACTGCCGCAAAGTTAAACTGAACGGCCTTACCTACTTTGTATCTGTAGACGGCATCTATTACCAGGAAGTAAAAGACGGAAATGGTAATACCGTGTATAAAGTTGTCGGGCTTGATGCAGATGGTGGGGTGGATCAATAATATTTGATTGCATTTTCCCGATAAGGGGTTGATGATAAAAGAAGGGCTATTCGATTTCGGATGGCCCTTTTAAGTATAGTACTCCGTTATTCAACGTCGCCGCAGGGTCTCTCATAGAGGACCCTGCGCTGCGCCACACCTGTTCAAAACCAATAATCCCTGTAGTCAATTATATCTACAAATGGATGCGGCTTCCCTAGCTCATAAAATTCAGCACTGCTGTGTACATAATCCGTAAACTCATCACAAAGATTCCACTTCCCCCTTAGCGTCCCCGCAGGGTCTCTCGCAGAGGACCCTGCGCTGCACTACACCTGCTCAAAACCAATAATCCCTGTAATCAACTATATCCACAAATGGATGCAGCTTCCCTAGCTCATAAAATGCAGCACTGCTGTGTACATAATCCGTAAACTCATCACATAGATTCCACTTCCCGTTTACGGGGTTGTGATGGATATAGTCTAATTTCTGGTATAGAAAATCAAGCGTATAAACAGGTTTTGCATCGAAAGATGGTTCAAATACCTTGTGCTTTTGCCCCTTGGCTCTTTCTTTTTCGCTACACCCGTTGGCAAGCGTATTCAACAATGCATAATTTCCGTTCAATTCCAGTTGTTTAATCAGCTCATATGCCATAAAACGTTTGGCATTTCCTATCATGGTGTTTAAGTTGGATTGATTATCATTCAAGTTTAAAAGCAAATGAACATGGTTAGGCATGATTACAAAGGCGAACGTCTTTACCTTGTATTTGCTGTCGGCCAGTTTTAGCCAATTATAAACCAATTCATAAGACTGGGTGATCTTAAACAGTGATATCCATTGATAACAGGTAAAAGTAATAAACCACGTGCTGTCTGTTATTTCATGCTTCGTACGGATAGGCATGAGGTAAATATAATATTTCGGTTTTATTTATGTCGCCGTAGAGTCATTCAGAGAGGACCTTGCGTTGCACTACCAGCTTTCAAAGCCGTCATCGGTGTGATAAGCTTATTTCCGTCCTCTCCGACAGATACTGCGGTTACTTGAGTATTCGCCTCACAATATCTGCGATCCCGACATTATCTAGTACGCAGGGTCCTCTGCGAGAGACCCTGCGAGGACTTAAGATGGGATAATAAGCAATGTAGTTTAATGCGTCGGCAGGCTTATTAAACCGGAATGAAACCTGGCGAGGTGGTTGTATAGCTAAGAAATAATGAACACCTATCTATCTGGTGTGTGAGTGGCCTATACAGGGGCCGGGGAATAAGCAGAGCTTACGTTATCCAGATGTAAGCAACAATTGCGGGTAAGGTAAGTGAAGGCTTATTGCCACCAAAAGATTATTTATCTTAATATTGTCAGATGGAAAAAGCGGCAATAAAGATTAAAGATTTTAAAAAGATTACTGACGAAATTTGCATAAATGAATTGGCTAATGTGAATTACCTAGTTGGAGTCAATGGCAGTGGAAAGTCAAGTATTTTAAGTGCGGTATCATTTCTGTTAAATGGGCAAGGATCAGCGATTTTTTTGAAAAAAGATGGCTTAGTCAAGTTCCAAAAAGGAGATGAAGAAAAAACGCTTGACTTTCATGAGAACGGAGAAGTTCCTACAATAACCGGGGAGTTAAAAATAAGTGTATTCTTACCAGACTTAAATATTCCAGATAAAGCAAAAGACGGGGCAAAGTACACTGACAATTATTCAGAAATCAATCACATGGAAATGCTTGATTGGCTTAATGAATCAATTAATTTGATGGGATTATCCCCGATAACTGCTGAAAGAGAAATAAATATCGATCCAATCAAAGTACCTAGACTAATATTTCTACAGGATGGCCTTGAGATTGATCTCTTATTAATTGCCGATGGAATTAAGGCGTTTAACGATATAAGGTCAAGAGTATTATCTCAGTTTAATATGATGTCAGAAATTGATGCGGAAGGTACAGATCAGATATTTATATTAATTGAGGAACCCGAAAGTTTTTTACATCCGACTATCCAAAAATTAGTTCCGGGATTATTCCATTCCTTTATCAGTTCATTACATACGTATCTAAAATCCCGCGTTTGCTTTTTGGTAGCCACACATAGCCCATTTATTATTAGCGCGTCTTCAATATTTGAAGAACAAAAAACATATCTTTTAAGTCAAGGACATTTGTGCGATTTAGATCTAAATATTGTTTCTGAAAGTTTAGGGTATTCAGGTAATAGATGTGCATGGGTAGTTGGTCAAATGCTCGGAGCTGTAGTAACCGACCTTGGATATCCTGAAAACTACTGTATTCTAGAGGAATACTCTTTACAATTAATACTGGATCATGCCAGAGAAAAAAATATTATAAAAAACATTCAATTTGTATCTGCTAGTGGTGAATCTAACGTGATCAAATTGAAGGAAAGAATGGATAATGTTGAGAAATTGAATACTTTGATAAAGTGCAATCCCTATTATGATGATAAGTACTTAATTATTATTGATAGCGTGGGGGATTTTGATGAACCAAAGAAAGAAAAATTCAACAAAATTAGAAACAAATTAGGAACTAGATTTATAGAACTCAAAGAAAAAGGATTAGAAGACTATTACAAAAATTTGGACAAAACTATTGCTGAGCAATGCACGGTAGCGTTATCTGAAGAGAAAGATTCGTTTAAAAAGGGCCTGATTAAAGCAGAATATGCAAAAAAAATTCTCCTGCTAATAAATGCAAAGGATGATTTTATAAAACTTTTCAATGGAGAGCTGAATAACTTAATTAAATAGCATACAAACCATGTTTAGTCTAGATACTAATAACTCCTTTACATCGATATTCAGAATACCCGCCATTTGGTTTAATATTTCGATGCTGGGTTGCCGTCGATTTTGCACATAAGAGTTTACCATATTGTAACTTTCCCCTAATTGCTCTGCTAACCAAATCTGTTTTATGCCCTTTTCAGCCAATATGTCCTTGATGCGGTTCATATACCGAATTTTTAGTGAATGTAGAAAATATAGTCAACAAACATCACTCCAACTGGTTTAAGTCTTCCGCAGGGCGACTTAACGGCGTAGCCCTCTTGAGCACTTAAAAAACAAACAATCGGCGAAAAAATCTACCGATGAAAACCGAGGACTCCGTCCGGCAATGTTTGCAGAGCCATTAACATAAGCAGTGTTTCAAATCCGGACAGAGTCCTGCAATTATATTAGGTTTAAGAGCGCTGCGCTGAGCTCTTAAACCAGTGTGCGGGAACTTGAGAAAAACGAAGCCTCTAAATGAGGCTTTTTTATTACATTCGCTTAAACCTTTTCGACATGAATTATGGATATTATTGACAGATTTACAATTCGGAATAAGTTTTTATTTATAACAGGTTTTTTAATATTTACTTCAACATCATGGTATTCATCAGCTAAGAATGATAACAGCATTCTTATTATATTCTTAATACTTTTTGGAGGTCTTATTATGTGCCTGGGCTTTAGGAAGCCGAAAGTTAAAACTGATATTTAACCTTGTCCCAACTTGAATATCGCTATCCTCAAAAAGGATGTGTTGGGACGTGAGATGGCAGGGAGGGGTTTATCCGCCTTGCCGGTGCAGAAACCACTCCCTACCCCTCCCAGTGGAGGGAATCGCACAATTCCGTGCCCCGCTTCAAAAACCATTAAGCACAGATAGCCGGACTTTCGCCCGGCTACCCATACATTATTAACAGTAAACTATTAAAATACTGTCGCGATAAAGATATCTTTCGCAACGGGTTAAATTTTAACATAATCACAACGTCAAGTTCTAAATATTTAGTTGATCTCAATTACTGTATTATTCCCTCCCAGTGGAGGGAATCGCACAATCCCGTGCCCACTACAGCACAAATAATCTAACTATATCATTCTCCCCTCGCCACATTATTATCTTTCATCCAAAATCCCTACTTTCAAAACATTTTCCGCCCGAAATGTTATATGTATAACTATCTATCTATGAGAAAACATTTACTACTACTTTTTATTTCCATCCTGTCCTTATCCGCCTCGGCGCAGCAATACCTGCTTACGGGCAGGGTTACCAACGAGCAGAATAAGCCCGTCGCGTTTACTTCCGTCTATATCAAAAACTCAAGCTATGGCACCGCTGCTAATGAACAGGGCGCCTACCAGTTAAAATTAGAGCCAGGCGACTATAATATTGTTTACCGTTTCCCGGGCTATAAAGAGGTCACCCAAAAAATAACCATTACCGGCGACGAAGAACATCATAATGTGCAACTGGTTGATGAGACTTACCAGCTCAGGCAATACGATAAGGTCAATAAAAAAGTAAGGGATTCGGCTATAGTCATCATGCGCCAGGTGCTGGATAAACGCGAATTTTATATGAACCAGGTAAAATCCTATTCCTGCGTGGTGTATATCAAGGGTGTTCAAAAACTGGTGAGCGCGCCCAAAGCGCTGATGGGGCAAAATGTCAGCGCGGCGCTCAGCGTGGATAGCAGCGGCAAGGGCATCTTATACCAATCCGAATTATTATCCAATTACAGCTTTACCCAGCCAAATAATACCAAAGAGGAGGTGATCGCCTCAAAAACGGCCGGGCAAAACACTTCCTTCAGCTATAATAAAGCAGCCGACCTGTCTGTAAGCTTTTATGAGGATATTTTTAATGTTCCCGGTTTAAGCAGTCACGGCTTTATTTCGCCGCTGGGATCTAAAGCTTTGCGGTATTACAATTACAACCTGTTAGGCTCCAAACTGGAGAATGGGCTGGTGGTTGATAAAATACAGGTGATACCCAAAAGGGCGCACGACCCCGTTTTTACAGGCAATATTTATATTGTTGAAGGCGACTGGCGCATATATGGTGTCGACCTGATGCTGACCAACAAGGCCAATGCCCTCAACCTGGTGGATACCATTCAGGTGAGCCAGCAGCATGTACCGATACGGGATAGCGTATGGGCGCCCCTCTCCATACAGTACAGCTATAAGGGTAATGTATTGGGCTTTAAGTTCGAGGGGTATTACCTCGGCATTTACAATAACTATAATTTAAACCCGGCCTTTCCCGACCGTTTTTTTAACGGCGAGATACAACGGAGAGACACCACTGCGAGCAGCAAGGACCAAAACTTTTGGCAATCAAGCCGCCCGGTCCCTTTAACCCGGCAGGAGTACCGGGATTATAATACCAAGCAGCAGTTGGCCGACCTGAAAAAATCATTGGATTATGTCCATGCGAACGAAGGCTCCAGGAACACCTTTTTACTGCTGCCCTACCTGCCGTTTGGCTATCATGCATCGTATAAAAATGACAAGGATTCGATCTATGTATTTCCCTTTATTCAGACGGTTTTCTATAATACGGTTGAGGGCGCCGGTATCAACCTTAAAGCTACTTACTCACATCATTTTGACGATCAGCGATCTTACAACTTTACACCCAACATACGCTATGGCATAGCCGATAAGCTATTGAATTTAAATATTCGCGGCGAGTATAATTACGACCCCTTTACCCGCGGCAAATTCTTCGGCGGCTTCGGCAGCGATCTGCTCGACCTGAACAATGTGGGTACGCGCTCCCTTTACTTTAACTCGTTGAGCACCTTGCTGAGCGAGCAGAACTATGTGAAATATTACCGGTCGGAATTTTTGAATTTTGGTTACCAGCACGACCTCACCAACGGCATATTATGGCAGGCACAGCTTACTTATGCCAACCGGACTCAATTATATAATAATTCCTTCTACAGCATTAACACCTATACGGGCAGAAGGCTGACCTCTAATAACCCATTAACGCCCGATGCCCCGGCAACAGATCGCACCGAACTGTTCCCCCAAAACCAGGCGCTTACTTTTTATACTTCATTCACCTTTACTTTCGATCAGCAATATATCACCCGGCCAACAGGCAGGGTCTATTTGCCCCCTGTTTACCCGCAAATAAGGGTAAACTACCGTAAGGGCATCAATAGCGTTTTCGGCTCGGATGTGAACTATGATTTTGGCTCTTTAGAGATATTTCATGAGCATTTACCTGTCGGGATAATAGGTTATTCGGCATTTAAAATTGCGGGCGGCAACTTCTTCAACAAAAGCAAGCTGTATTTTATGGATTACAACCACTTCTCGGGCAACCAGGGTACTACATTCGATCCTACGCCGGGCAGCTTCCACTTTTTGCCCTTTTATACTTACAGCGCCAATGGGGCCTTTTTCGAAGCCCATTACGAGCATAATTTCTCCGGCTATATCTTCAACCGTATCCCCCTGCTGCGCAAGCTAAAGCTGGATGAGATCATCGGCGTAAACTACCTTACCGAAAACAATAACCGCAACTACAAGGAGTTTTACATCGGCGTACAGCGCCTGATATTCCGTGTAGATTACGGTATCTCCTACGCCGGGCCCAACAAGTATCTGCAAGGTTTCAGGATATTTTACGGGATCAAATAATGTCGGATTTCGGAATTCCGATTTCGGATTTATTGGCCTGTGCTTAGGGTTCCCCTCTTGAGAGGGGCAGGGGTGTGTTTCTACGCCATAACCGGTTGAAAGGGATCGCTTAAACAAATCCCAAATCGAAAATTCGAAACGGCGAAGCCCTCTTGAGCTCCTTAAAAATCAAACAAAAGCGAAAAATCCGAAATCAAAAAAGTATCTTTGCCCCACATTAAACGCTGTTTGCAACAGTATCAATGCATTATGACAAAATACAACACACTACTCTATTATTGTTATTCAACAATAGCGGATGCGGAGCAATTTGCTGCCGATCATCTCAAATTTTGCAGATCGCTTAACCTGGTAGGCCGAATTATTGTGGCCGATGAAGGCCTTAACGGCACCGTTTCGGGCACCGAAGAATCCTGTAAAACCTACATGGATACGCTTCATGCCGACCCCCGTTTTGCTGGTATCGACTTTAAGGTTGACGTGGTGGACGAGCCGTCATTTGTAAAAATGCACGTTCGCTACAAGTCCGAAATTGTCCACTCCGGTCTGCGCGATCCCAAAATGATCAACCCGCAGGAAAAAACCGGCAAGCACCTCGAGCCCAAAGATTTCCTGGAAATGAAGGACAGGGACGATGTGGTGATCCTGGATGTACGTTCCAATTACGAGCACTCTTTAGGCAGATTCAAAAACGCTATAACACTGGATATCGAGAATTTCAGGGATTTCCCGGCGCAGATCAACGCGCTTGCGCAATACAAGGATAAAAAGATACTTACGTATTGCACCGGTGGCATTAAGTGCGAAAAGGCTTCGGCCCTGCTGCTGCACGAGGGTTTTACCGATGTGTACCAATTGCACGGCGGGATTATCAAATACGGCAAGGAAGCCGGCGGACAGGATTTTGAAGGCAAATGCTATGTGTTTGATAACCGGCTGTCGGTTGACGTGAACCAGGTTAATCCCGTGGTGATCTCCACCTGCTACAACTGCGGCAAGGTAACAGCCAAAATGATCAACTGCGCCAACCCCGAGTGCAACGAACATTTTACCCAATGTGATGAATGTGGCACAACAATGGACGGCTGCTGCAGTGATGCCTGCAAAGCACATCCCCGCAAGCGGGAGTATGATGGCACCGGCTACTATGTAAAAGTGCCGCAGCCGGTGAATACCAGTAAAAAAGGAAAAGTGCAGTTGGCGGAGTAGATCAAATTAAGGGAGAAAAAAAGCTACATAGATAAACAACGATACAATATTTATCCTTTAAGAGATGATATTAACTAATAGTTTGGATTTCCTACCAACACTTGTACTGTTATCGGGTTCTCGGAATTTTTTTCTACTTTAAAAATTTTAAACTCAGGGTCAGTAACTTGCGGTGATTGACGTAACGTTGCTACGTAACTACCAACTGGAAGATCGGCAATGCTATATTCATCATAATTATCGACTACATTTCTAACAACATCTGAAAAATCAAGCCCATCTGAAGAAATTAGTCTAATTTTTTCACGAAGCAAATTACCCTTGTATATAAACTTAAAAATTACCCTTTTGTAAATTAATGGTTTTGGCCGATCTTTTAATGATTTTGCTATTTCTTGTTGATTTGTTCTGTTTATAGTATCATATTTTAAAAAGGATGCCCTTAAGGATTCCCCTAGTCTTTTTTTGTCAGCTGAGCTACTATTTATATAGGCTTGAAAATTCGCTCTAATAGCATCAATCTGCTTTTTTAAAGCTAAATTGCTTTGTTGGGTAACATATGCTGCTTTGTTTAGACTATCATACTTTATGTTTTTAAGCCGTAACTGTTTATTTAAAGAATCACTCTTTATTTGAGTTTTTAAATTTTCATATCCTGTCCTTATATTTTCTACCTTTTGTTCATATAACGAGGTTTGATCTTTGGTTTTTCTTAACTCCAAAACAGGTATGATAACGTAAGGAATAAACAGGGCTAAAAAGGCGAATAATATGGTTAACGCAACTATTAAAAAGTTGCGAAATTTCTTATTCCATAAACCTGGCTTTTTATTCAAAAAGGTATGCCGGATAATATCAGTTTCAAGCTCTATTTTAGCTTTTTCTCCAAGTAGTTTATCTCTTGTAGCTTCCTTAATTTGTGTTTCTAAAGATTTAGGCGGCATTTAATAGTTGATAATTCATTTTAAATATACGAGTAATTAACTATTGGGACAATCCCATTTGTCCGCTAATCCCCATTCACACAAAAAAATGTATTTTTGCTTATCCTCAACCTTTGGATACAGTAATAGCCTATGCGTAAAGTCATTCTGATCTTTTTAGCTATCACCAAGTTAATGGCAATCACTGCTATGGCTGCTGATATAAAAAGCATAGGTGTCCCTTATGTGCAAAATTATACCAAGGCCATTTACCAGTCGGGTAATCAAAACTGGTCGGTAACGCGTGATGAGCACGGCATCATGTATTTCGGCAACTCCGAGGGCATGCTCACGTTCGATGGTAAATACTGGCAATCCTATCCCATGCCCAACGGCCTTATCGTGCGCTCGGTAGCAGCCGATGGCAAGGGCAAGGTTTACTCCGGCGGTTTTGGCGAATTCGGTTTTTGGGAAAACAACAAAAGCGGCACACTACAATATCATTCCCTCACCAGCCTGGTGCCCAAAAACTACCAGCCCGTTAACGAGGAGATCTGGAAAATATATGTCGATGCCGGGCAGGTGATCTTCCAGTCCTTTGGTTCCATTTATATTTACAAAAACGGCAAGATCAACGTGATCAAGGGCCCCAATCCTTTCCTGTTCCTCTTCAAAACAGGCAAGCGCTATTTTGTGGAGCAGGTAAACTCAGGCCTCTTCGAGCTTAAAAACAATAAGCTGGTATATGTTGCAGGCAGCAATATCCTGGGCAATAGTGGCGTGCTGTCCATACTACCTTTCCCCAACAATAGACTCCTTATCGGCACGGCCCGCAATGGTTTGTTCATTTATGATGATAAACAGATCAAACCCTGGGCAAACAAAGCCAATGATTTTTTACAAACCTACCAGCTTAATAACGGGGCCGTGGTTCCCGGTAAATATTTCGCTTACGGTACCATACTGAACGGGGTCATCATCATTGATACCGCGGGCAATGTGGTACAGCACATCAACAAATCAAGCGGCCTGCAAAATAACACCGTGTTGAGCCTGTTTATCGACAATGAGCAAAACCTTTGGGCAGGCCTTGATAACGGTATCGACCGCATCGAGGTTAACTCTCCGCTTTACTTTTATTTTGATAAAACAGGGGGATTCGGCACGGTTTATTCCAGCATCATCTTTAACAATAAAATATACCTCGGCACCAACCAGGGCTTGTTTTATAGTGATTGGATATCTGATGGCAACAAACGACTCTTCCAATCCTTTGATTTTAAGCTGATCCCAGGTTCGCAGGGGCAGGTTTGGGAACTCTCGTTACAGGATGGCCGCCTACTTTGCGGCCACAATGCCGGCACTTTCCAGGTGAACGGCAGCACCATATCCAAGATCACCATGACAAGCGGTGGCTGGACGTTGAAAAAACTAAAAGATAACCAGCTGATACAGGGCACCTATACCGGCCTGGTGATCTACAAAAAAGACAATGCCGGTAACTGGATATTTGACCATAAAATAGAGGGTTTCGGCGAACCATCCCGTTATGTAGAGCAGGACGATAAGGGGCAGGTGTGGGTGAGCCACGCCTATAAAGGTATTTATAAGGTAAGTCTAAGCAGTGATCTGAAAAAGGCGACTTCGGTCAAATATTATGATAATAAATACGGCCTGCCGGGCAGTTATAATATCAATGTTTTCAATTTGAATAACCGCATTATCTTCTCGTCCGACTCAGGATTTTATGTTTATGATGATATCAGCGACCGGTTTTACAAGTACCAGCAGCTCAACAAAAAACTGGGGACATTCGCATCATCCAGCAAAATAATACCGGCTATCGGCAAAAAATACTGGCTCATCAATCATGGCAGGGTGGCTTTGGCTGATCTTTCCGTGCCCGGCAAATTAACTATCGACTCCAACCGGTTTAATATCCTGGATGGCCGGATGCTGCACAATTACGAGAATATCAGCCGCATCAACAGCTCCATTTACCTCATCAGTGTGGATGATGGCTTCGTGATATTGAATGATGAGGATGCCCTGCAGCAAAATAAAATAAAACTGCCGCCGGTATTGATCAGGAGGATAGAAAATATAACCGATAAGATAACCCCGATAGCAGATAATGTGAGCCAGGGTGATATCGAGATACCCTTTGCTCAAAACAATATCCGCATTTCGTATTCGCTTCCGTTTTACCGGCAGGAGAAAATAAAATTCCAGTATTACCTGGACGGCTATTCGCGCCAATGGTCCGACTGGAGTACGCAGAGCCAGAAAGAGTTTACTAACCTTAACCAGGGTACTTATCATTTTAAGGTTAGGGCCAAAATAAATGAGGAGAATATATCACCCGAAACCATATTGATGTTTACGGTACTGCCGCCCTGGTATGCAGGCCGGGTAGCCGTGGTGTGCTACATCCTGCTGCTTATTTTGATTTATTATTTGGTAAGATATTATTACCGCTTAAAACTGAAACGGCATCAGCATCATATACACGAAAAGCTGCAAAAAGAAAAGGAAGAGTTTTTAAAACAGGAAGCTATTGCCAATGAACAGCGGATCGTAAAGATCAGGAATGAACAGCTGCAGGCCGACCTGGCAAGCAAAAGCCGCGAACTGGCAAACTCGGCCATGAATATTGTTTATAAGAACGAGCTGCTGCAAAAAATCAGTCACGAGATCATCCAGTTGAAGGATAGTTCGGGTAAAAAACTATCTGACGAACAGCTCAGGAAGATCCAGAAAGTAATTGACGATGGCATGACTGATGAGCGTGACTGGAACCTGTTCGAAAGCAGTTTTAACGAAGCGCACGAAAGCTTCTTCAAAAAATTAAAAGCACAGCACCCCGACCTGGTACCCAACGATCTGAAACTTTGCGCCTACCTGCGCATGAACATGAGCAGTAAAGAAATGGCTTCCCTGCTCAACATCTCCTTACGCGGTGTCGAAATAAGGCGCTATCGCCTGCGCAAAAAGCTTGATCTGGAGCATGATAAGAACCTGGTGGAGTTTCTCATGGAGCTATAATACTACATCATTACCTCTCATATCCCATTCCCAGCTTATTGTACCCTACTTCTTAAATGTAGTATGTAGGTGATACACTATGTATTTGTAACAGTCTAATAATCAAAAATTTATATGAAGTTTTGAAACAAGTTGAGAAACTACTTGTTAAATGATGTATTAATGTAGAGTAGCATAATTTGTTAAAAGCATATTATGTTTTCAACTTAGTACTCAATTAAAACCAATTATTTCAAAAATCCATTTATTCAATTAACCGCATGAAAAGAATTTTTACTATTTCAGGGTTGGTGCTATTGTGTTTCTTTTTTATCAATTCAGCGTTCGCGCAAAATGTAACAGTGAAAGGTAAAGTCATTGATGCAGCGACCAACGAAACTTTGATAGGCGTTAGTGTAGGCGTCAAAGGAACATCAACAGGTACTCAAACCGATGTCAACGGTGCTTACTCCCTAAGCGCCCCGTCAAATGCAACACTTGTATTTACTTATATAGGATACGCTCCGCTGGAAGTAACGGTAAACGGGCAGGCCACTATAGATGTTAAATTACAGGGGAAAGCCAACAGCTTAAATGAAGTTGTAGTAATAGGTTACGGTACACAACGTAAAATAGACAATACAGGGTCGGTTGCTTCTGTAAAAGGCGCCGATATATCTAAACAGGCCTCAACCAACGCTTTAAGCGCTTTGCAGGGTAAAGTAGCAGGTGTTAATATTACCAACAGTGGCTCACCGGGATCTTCGCCGCAGGTAAGCATCCGTGGCTTAGGTACGGTATACGGTAATGTAAGCCCGTTATTTGTGGTGGATGGAGTATGGTATAGCGATATCAGCTTTTTAAATAATAACGATATTGAAAATGTAACGGTATTAAAAGACGCGTCAAGTACGGCTATTTATGGTGTCCGTGCTGCAAATGGTGTGGTGTTGATCACTACCAAACATGGCGTAAAGGGCAAAACCGTTATCAATTATAACGGTTACGCAGGCTGGCAATCTGCCACCAATCAACCCAAAATGGCTAACGCTAATGAATATGCTACAGCTATTAACGAGCTGATAGTTTATAACAATAACGTTGGGCAGCCTGAAGATGCCAAGCCGCCTTTATTCGATCCATCAAGTTTTGGAAAAGGGACCGACTGGTATGGCCAGATATTAAGAAATGGCTTTGTAACCAGTCACCAGGTATCATTAAGCGGTGGTAGCGAAAAAACCACCTACAACCTTTCCTTTGGTTATCTTAACCAGGATGGTTTGGTGAAAAATAATAATTACGAGCGCTATACGCTGCACGTGTCAAATGACTTTAAACCATTTAAAGGATTTTCTATCGGATACAGTGCCAATGGCTTGTTCAGCAAATCAAAAGATGAGCCGGGTGGTATATTTCACCAGTTATATGCTGCTTCACCAACTTTACCCGTGTTTTATGCTGATGGTAAATACGGAGACCCCGCTGATTACGGAACGGGTAATGGCAATAACTTTAATCCCGAAGCCACTTTAGATTTTAACAATCACCGGTCTGTACACCACCGTTTAACGGGCGACGTACATGCTGAAATCGCTATTTTAAGTAATTTAAAATTCAGAACAAGTTTTGGCGGCGATATTGCGCAGGATGAAGCCAGAGGATACACCCCGATATATTCAGCTACTGTGGCGCAAACAACCACAACTTCAAATTTAAATGTTGATCATACGGAAACGCGTAACTGGATATGGGAAAACACGCTGACTTATGATTATCGTTACAAAGAGCATAAATTAACCGCATTGTTAGGTTATAGCGCTCAAAACGACAGAGCTTATCAATTAGCTGCAAACCAGGATAATGTACCTTATAAGGCTGATGGAAATTTGCATACCTCATTTCCTTCAAGCGGAGGGGTCACTTATACTCCAACTCCGGGCGACCAGGTTCATAATCGTACTTTATCGCAGTTTGCCCGTGTAAATTATTCTTTCGGGGATAGGTATTTATTAAATGCCTCCATACGTCATGACGGCGCTTCACAGTTCTATCCAACTCCTTATGGTTGGTTTCCTTCGATAGGCGCAGGTTGGGTTATCACCAATGAATCGTTCATGAAAGATCAGCATATCTTTGATAACCTGAAGCTTCGCGGAAGCTGGGGTAAAGTCGGAAACTCAGTAGTACCGATAAATCCTACAAAACAAACAGTAGCCGCAGACCCATACCTGACAGCCATTTTTGGTAACCCGCAAACGGGTTCACAGGGTGCAAGTATAAATAGCATCGTTCCAAAGGCTATTCTTTGGGAAACAGGAGTTGCGACCGATTTTGGTCTTGAAGCAGGATTCTTAAATAATAAGTTGACTTTCGAATTGGATTACTACAACAGGGAAACACAGAATGCCATATTCGCAATTCCGGTGCTTTCGTCAATTGGTACAAACAGCGGTTCGCTTATAGGTAACCAGGCCAGTATCCAAAACAGGGGCTTTGAGTTTCAGCTTGGATGGAAAGATAGGATAGGAAAAGATTTTAGTTATTCTATAAGCGGCAACTTCGGTATTAATAATAATAAGGTACTTACTGTACTTAGCGGTAAAAATCCGATATATGATGGGGGGAATGGTATTGCCAATGGCAACTTAGCTACCCGTACAGTGGTAGGCGAACCTATCGGCGAATTTTACGGTTACAAAGTTACCGGTGTTTTCCAGACCCAGGCAGAAGTTGATGCTTCGGCCCAAAAGAATACTGGTACCCAGGCAGGTGATTTTATTTACCAGGATACCAATAAAGATGGGTCAATTGATAGTAAGGATCGTATAGTGCTGGGTAATCCCAATCCAAAATTCAACTATGGATTTAACACCACATTTAACTATAAACAATTTGATCTGGGATTGGATTTCCAGGGCGTGGCCGGTGTTGATGTTTACAACGCTAATATTGGTTACCGTTTCGGCAGCGAAAACTTTACCCAGGATTTTTATGATCATCGCTGGCATGGCGCGGGTACTTCTACCACATACCCGTCAACCAATGTTGGTGCCAATAATAATTCCAAGCCAAATTCATTCTTTGTTGAAAGCGGCGCTTATTTCAGGGTGCGTAATGCGCAGTTAGGTTATACACTGCCTGGAAATACCTTAAGTAAATTGGGGGTTTCGAGAATAAGGCTATACGCCAACGCTCAAAACGCGATCAATATATTCGGGTATCATGGCTTTACGCCGGAGCTTGGCGGTGCAGTGGGTAACAGAGGGATAGACGCAAGTGTATATCCGCTGTATGCTACCTACAATTTTGGTGTTAACGTTACTTTTTAATTTGAATGATGATGAAGAATACGATAAAAATTGTGCAAAAAACTATAGCTATTAGTTTTATTGCATCTCTAATAACATTCCAGGGTTGTAAAAAGAGTTTCTTAAATGTCGACCCGGCCGGTAATGTTGCAGCTACACAGTTTTGGAAAACCCAGT
The DNA here is from genome assembly GCA_035489035.1 of Mucilaginibacter sp. Classification (GTDB taxonomy): domain Bacteria; phylum Bacteroidota; class Bacteroidia; order Sphingobacteriales; family Sphingobacteriaceae; genus Mucilaginibacter. Next base: position 14,544 of record DATHKT010000029.1, on the reverse strand, counting down.
CGGATGCTACCCAGGCCGTTAGCGCAATGTATGCCAATATGCACGAGTGGAGCAACATCGCATTTGCCTCTATTGCTGTGGAAAGCATGGGATCAGATGATGTAAATAAGGGCAGTTTCGCCGCGGATGCGTCTTTTATGAATGATTTTCACAATTTCAGCGCCAACTCGGGCGAGGGTCAAATATCTGATTTTTGGGGTGGTGAATATAAAACCATCAATTTTGCCAACCAGGTATTGGATAATGTACCCGGCATAACTATGGATGCCACATTAAAAACCAGGTACCTGGCCGAAGCTAAATTTATAAGGGCCTGGTGCTATTTCAGGTTGGTAAGGGCTTTTGGCGATGTGCCATTGCGTTTACACGTACCAAAGGATGCAAGCGAATACAACATTCCGCGTACTGCTAAAGCAACAGTTTGGGCAGCTATAGAAACCGACCTGACCGATGCTGCCGGTGTTTTGCCTCAAAGTTACCCTGCTGCAGATATTGGCCGCATCACCAAAGGTGCTGCATTGGCACTACATGCTAAAGTAGCCATGTATCAGCAAAAATGGGCCGATGTATTAACTTACACCAACGCGGTAATGGGTTTGGGCTACGCACTTTATCCTGATTATGAACAGATGTTCAGAACAACCCACAAAAACAACTCTGAATCCATTTTTGAGATACAAAATATGCTGATACCAAACAACCCGGGTGCATCTAATTCGCAATATTCGCAGGTGCAGGGTGTTGATGGTATAACAGGCGGCGGTTGGGGCTTTAATGTTCCAAGTACCGACCTGGCTGCTGCTTACGAGGCAGGAGACCCACGGAGGGATGGCACTATTATTTTCAGGGGCGAGACAACACCTGAAGGAGATGCTATACCTGGGTCGGGATACAGCACCATGTACAGCCAAAAATCATACGTGCCGTTTAGTTTGTATGTTTCCGGGTTTAATGAAGGTTGTCAGCAGAATAAGATTGCCTTACGCTATGCTGATGTATTGCTGATGAATGCCGAGGCGAACAACGAGTTGGGTAGCAGTGCCCCGGCGCTGGCATCATTAGAACTGGTGAGAGCCCGTGCAAGAGGTAGCAACAATGCCATCTTGCCTAAAGTAACTACCACAGATCAAACTGCTTTACGCACCGCGATATGGAAAGAAAGAAGGGTAGAGCTGGCTTTAGAGTTCGACCGTTATTTCGATGTGATCCGCCAGGGCAGGGCAGCTGCGCTGTTTGGTGCAAGAGGATGGAAAGCCAACAAGAACGAAGTTTGGCCTTTACCGCAAAATGAGATCGATCTAAGCGCGGGTACTTTAGTTCAAAACCCTGGTTATTAATAATATTAAAATATAAAGAGATGAAAACAATGAAAAATGTATTTGTGGCGGGTTTTACAGCCTTTGCCATAGTTTTCACGATATCTTCTTGTCAAAAAGCATATGATCCAAAATCATATGCTCCGGTAAAACCATTGCCTAAAATTGAGGGTTTTGCAAGTTCAAAAGATGTCGCGGCTGAAAATCTGGTGGCTTATTGGCCATTTAATAATACCCTTACTGATAGCTTATCGGCAACGACTGGTGTTGCAACCAAAACCAGCTTTGGTGCAGGGCTAATCGGGCAGGGCTTACAGGGCGCGGATAAAGGCTACGTGGTATCTGATGTACCTGCGGCAGTTAAAGCCCTGCATAGCTTTACTTTCAGTATCTGGGTTAAAATGCCGGCAAACACGTCTGCATTAGGGGTTTTTGATATCGACAATGATCAGCCGGACGGCCCCGGATTTTGGGGTAGTATGGCCGTGTTTTTTGATAATCCAAGCTCGGCTACCACAGGTGTGTTAAAAGCACATGTATTTAGCACAACAGGCAGTGCAACTGGAAGGGACGCCTGGGAAGGCGGTTATACCGTTGCCAATCCATGGGATAAATGGACCAACATTATGGTAACTTATAATGATGCTACTTCAACCGTTAAGGTTTATTACAATGGCGAAGCTGCCGGAACCAATGTGGCTACAGGCTTTGCCCCGCTTGATTGGTCGAAAGCAAAGAAAATGGTTTTCGGAACCTTGCAGTTCCAGACAACGCCATCGCTTACAGCTAATACCGGCGCGCAGGATTGGGCAGGTTTCCAAACCGGGGTTACAGACCAGGTAAGATTTTACAATAAGGTACTGTCGACCTCAGAGTTAAGAGGTTTATACGGTCTTGAAAAAGCAGGAAGATAATACAGTTGATTGATTTAGGTAGGTTGTTTGTCCGCCAACCGGCGGGCAGCAACCTTTTTTTAATGCAAATTTTTTACCTTGTTTACCTTGTTTGCGATATGATATTTGTGAGGATGAGAAATTTAAGATGTTGTGTAGGCATGGTTTTCCTTTTAATCACTTGCGCTTGCAGTAATAAAAAAACGCCTGATCCGGTTCCGCCGGTACAGCCGGGATCGCTAACCTATAGCGGGTTAAAGGTAAACGGTGCGTATAATGGCTTTACCTATTTCGATGTGAATCCCTCACCAGTTGTCAAAATATCCTTTTCATCACCGATCGATCACAATTCTGTAGCCGCCGCTGTGAGCGTTAAAAGCAGGGATGGGGTTGTGGTAACTTATACCACAGCGTATGAGAATGGCGACAGTACGATCGTAATCACCCCATCGGCCTTGCAGGCCATTACCAAATATACCTTGTCAGCTTCCACAGCTCTTAAATCAAAAGCTGGCACGGGTTTGCAAACCGCGGTTGATGTGCAATTGGTTACGGCAATTGATCCGGCTGATAAATTCCCGGTAATATCCGATGATGCCCTGCTTGACCTCGTCCAAAAACAAACCTTTAAATATTTCTGGGAGTTTGGCCACCCAACCAGCGGCCTGGCGCGCGAACGTAATACTTCAGGCGACGTGGTAACTTCAGGTGGATCAGGTTTCGGCATCATGGCCATAGTAGTAGCTGTCGACCGGAATTTTATTTCTAAAGCGGATGGCCTGGCACGCATGCAAAAGATCGTTGGCTTCCTCAAAAATACCGCCCAAAAATTTCATGGCGCCTTCCCGCATTGGATGAATGGCGCTACCGGGGTAGTTGTACCTTTCAGTCCGCAGGATAACGGGGCCGACCTGGTAGAAACCTCCTATTTAATGCAGGGCCTGCTTACGGCCCGCCAGTATTTTAGCGGAGCGGGAACTGATGAAACAAACTTGCGTAATGACATCAACATACTATGGAACGGGGTAGAGTGGGATTGGTTCCGCCAGGGCGATCAGAATGTACTATACTGGCACTGGAGCCCCGACCAGGGCTGGGCCATCAATATGCCGGTACATGGCTGGAACGAGGCGCTGATCACCTATGTAATGGCTGCTTCATCAACAACCCATGCCATCCCAAAAATTGTGTATGACAATGGATGGGCGCTCAATGGGGGCATCAAAAATGGTAACAGCTATTATGGTGTTAAGCTTCCATTAGGGCCGGCCGGTGGCGGTCCGTTGTTTTTTGCGCATTATTCATTCTTAGGCATTAATCCCAACGGATTAACAGATGCCTATGCCAGCTACGATGTGCAGAACAAGGCACACGCCATGATCAACTATAATTATTGTGTAATTAACCCTAATGGCAATAATGGTTACAGCGCCAACTGCTGGGGATTAACCGCAAGTGATATTGAAGATAGTTACACCGCCAGTTCGCCTGCCGTTGAAGTGGGGGTAATTGCACCAACGGCGGCGCTCGCGTCATTCCCATACACACCAACGCAATCCATGGCTGCCCTTAAGTTTTTTTACTACAAACTGGGCGACAAGATGTGGGGCGATTATGGATTTTATGATGCATTTAATTTAAACAGTACCTGGTTTGCTAAATCAACGCTGGCTATTGACCAGGGGCCGATCATCGATATGATAGAGAACTACCGTAGCGGCTTATTGTGGAACTTATTTATGAGTTGCCCGGAAGTAAAAACAGGCATGAAAAATCTGGGCTTCCAAAGCCCTCATTTATAATTACTATTAACAATACTCTGATGAGAAAAATATTTACGCTATTCCTTTTAAGCGTTTTGGCTACCGGCGCTTTTGCCCAAAAGCCAAACCAGCCAACCGAAACTGCTATTAAACCCGTTGGGATCATAAAAGGCTTGACAGACAGCGCCCTGCTTGATGTGGTACAGCGCCAAACGTTCCGCTATTTCTGGGACTTTGGTCACCCTGTAAGCGGTCTGGCCCGCGAACGTAGCAATGTCGCTTTTGATTATGGCAACGAAGTAGTAACTACCGGAGGCTCGGGTTTTGGCATTATGGCCCTGATAGTAGCCGACCATAGAAAATGGATAAGTCATGACCAAGCCGTAGACCGCATGCTGAAGATAGTCGAATTTTTGAACAAAGCTGATGCCTATCATGGTGTATTCCCGCATTGGCTTAATGGCGAAACCGGTAAAACTATCCGTTTCGGCCGCAAGGACGATGGGGGTGACCTGGTGGAAACATCGTACCTCTTCCAGGGGTTATTATGTGCGAGGCAATATTTCACTGCAAATAACCCAAAAGAAAGGCATATCCGCGATGTTATAGGCTGGATGTGGAGCGAGATAGAATGGAGCTGGTACACCCAGGGTGGCCGGGATAATTTATACTGGCACTGGTCGCCAAACAATGGTTGGGTAATGGACTTCCCGATACGGGGGTTTAACGAGTGCCTGATCACTTATGTGCTCGCCGCCTCTGGCGAAAGATACCCGGTAGGCGACAACGTATACCACCGTGGCTGGGCCCAAAGCGATTTCTTCAAAAACGGCAAAACCTTCTACGGTTACAAATTGCCTTTAGGATTTGACTACGGTGGCCCGCTTTTCTTTTCGCAATACTCTTTCCTGGGCCTCGATCCCAAAGGCTTAAAAGACCGTTATGCTGATTATTGGGAGCAAAATCTAAATCATACCCTGATCAATCATGCCTATTGCGTGGATAATCCAAAAAAATTCAAAGGCTATGGCGAAAACTGCTGGGGATTAACTGCAAGTGATAACTTCGAGGGTTACAATGCCCATTCGCCCACTAACGATTTGGGTGTGATCACACCAACCGCTGCCTTGTCAGCATTTCCATATACCCCCGAGTATTCAATGAAAGCTCTGCGTCATTTTTATTATGATATGGGTGATAAAATATGGGGCGAATACGGCTTTACCGATGCCTTCAGCGAATCACACAACTGGTACGGTAAATCATACCTGGCAATCGACCAGGGGCCGATCATCGTGATGATCGAAAATCAACGCAGTGGTTTATTGTGGAAGCTGTTTATGAGTTGCCCCGAGATACAAAAAGGTTTAAAGAAGCTGGACTTCCAAAGCCCGATGATCCCGAAGAATTAATTTAATAAAGAATAATGAATGGGGTGTCACCCTGAACCTGTCGAAGGGCGCACGTAAAGGCCTGCCCGCTATGCTTCGAGAGCCTCAGCATGACACCCTTTTTCTTGAAAAGGGAATTGTCATTCTGATCCGCTGGCTAGCGGAGAAGAATCTATCTGCTAATAGATGCTTCATTTCATTCAGCATGACAAATTGGGTTTTATTCTTCGCTTTTAGTTTCGTCTTTCTTTTCAGGTGCAGCAGGCTTAGTAACCCCCGCCTTAAATCTCGGCTTAAAACCTATTGAGGGGATTGGAACCGGGGGATCTGGTGGTGTTGGTTCTTCTTCTTTCTTCCCTGGTTCTGTTGCGACAGGTTTGGTAACCCCTGCCTTAAATCTCGGCTTAAAGCCAACTGCAGGCTTGGGTTGATCCGTACTTTCCTCTTTGGGTGCTTCTTCAGCTTTCGGCTCTTCTTTTGGTTCAGCAGGTTTAGTAACCCCTGCCTTAAATCTCGGTTTGAATCCAACAGCGGGTGCAGAGGTTGGCGTATCAGGTTTCGGTTCCTCTTCTTTTTTCTCCGCCCCTGATTCAGCAGGTTTAGTAACACCAGCCTTAAATCTTGGCTTAAATCCAACAGCAGGTGGGGTAGGCGTTTCAGTCGATTCAGTTGCGATAGGTTCCTCTTTCTTCTCCGGCTCCTGGGCGGCAGGTTTTGCACCAGCCCTAAACATGGGCTTAAAGCCAACTTTTGGCGCAGGTGTGGACGATTCTACCAAACTCTCCGTAATGGTCTGCTCGGCCAACCGGTTTTCTATTACTTCTTTTTCAACCTTCGGTTCAATCGGCGCCGGGAAACGTAGCCTTAACTTATTAAACCAGTATTTTTTGGTATGATCGAAACTCTTTTCGCCCATCTGCTCGTAATGAATTTTAAATTCAGAAAACAGCCCCGGCTCACCCTGTTCAAAGGTTTGCAGGTTGATCTTTTTCTTTTTAAAGAATTCTTCGAATAGCATAGCTAATAATACAGCTAAAAATTTATATCCAGGTCGATCTGGTTAAAGCGTATCCCGGTAGGGGTTTGCACCCAGTCCTCGCGTTCCTCATCGGTAGCATTCATCAGTTTCGGAAAAAACTCCAGCGGAAACGCCTGCTTCTTCCCATCAGCCTTTTCCACAAAAAGCAGTCCGTTGGCAAACGTCACCTTAACTTTTTTATCTTCCTTACGTGAACTGAATAATGGCATTTGGCCCCCTCTAAATCTCCCCCGGTAGGGGAGACTTTTTAATAGTTTAAAGCCCTCCCTACCGGGGAGGGTTGGGTGGGGCAGCTACTCCGCCATATTATGATACACCGCCTGCACATCTTCATCCTCTTCCAGCTTATCTATCAGTTTCATTATATCTGCCACCTGGTCTTCACTTACCTCATGGAATGATTGTGCCACCCGTTCCAATTTAGCTGATTTTACTTCGATGCCCATTTCTTCCAATGTCTTTTGCATCTTGCCAAAATCCTCAAACGCGGTATGGATCACCGCAATATCTTTTCCTTCCTCATCAGCCTCTACAAACAGGTCTTCCAATCCGGCATCTATCAATTCAAACTCCAGTTCCTCCAAATCACGGTCGCCCGGCTCAAAAGTGAAAACCGATTTGCGTGTAAATATAAAATCCAGTGAACCTGTTTTACCCAAAGCGCCACCCGTTTTGGTGAAATAGCTGCGCACATTGGCAACAGTACGGTTGGTATTATCCGTAGCGGTTTCCACCAATACAGCCACGCCATGCGGCGCGTATCCTTCATAAACCAGTTCCTCGTAGTCTTTTTCATCCCGGCTGATAGCGCGTTTAATAGCAGCCTCAACCCGGTCCTTAGGCATGTTAACCGCCTTGGAGTTTTGCACCGCGGTACGCAGGCGCGAGTTTGTATTTACATCACCACCGCCGGCCTTTACCGCCATTACAATTTCCTTACCTAAACGGGTAAACTGCACGGCCATTTTTGCCCAGCGTTTAAATTTTCTCTCTTTACGGAACTCAAATGCTCTTCCCATATTTCTTAAAGTCGATAGTCCATAGTCGATGGTCAATAGTCCATAAACCAGGGTCTAAATATAATACTTGTTTCTATTTATCTAATCTATAAAACCTTTTGCCTTTCAGCTTTAACCTTTTACCTCAAATAATAGTTTTCAGGTTAGTCAACATATCTTCCACCATTTTAGGCAGATCATATTCCAGGCTCCAGCCCCAGTCTTTTTGCGCGTAACTGTCATCAATGGATTTTGGCCAGCTATCGGCAATGGCCTGCCGCGGGTCGCTGTCAGCGTAACTGATTTCAAAAGCAGGTATGATCTTTTTGATCTCTTCAGCCAGTTGCGTTGGTGTAAAACTGACCCCAGCTAAATTATAAGCCGAGCGTATCGTTAAACTTTCTGCCGGGGCATCCATCAGCGTAATGGTAGCGCGTATGGCATCATCCATATACATCATCGGCAAGGCCGTATTGGCTGATAAAAAGCTTTGGTATTTTCCCTGTTTCAAGGCTTCATGAAAGATATGCACGGCATAATCCGTAGTGCCGCCTCCGGGGTTTGCCCGCCAGCCGATGAGGCCGGGGTAACGGATGCTTCGTACATCCAAACCGTATTTAGTATAATAATATTCGCACCAGCGCTCGCCGGCCAGTTTGCTGAAACCATAAACCGTGTTCGGGTCCATCACGCAATATTGCGGCGTATCCTGCTGCGGCGAGTGCGGCCCGAAAACCGCTATCGAGCTTGGCCAGAATACTTTTTGCACCTTGAACTCAACCGCGAAATCCAGCACATGCAGCAGGCCGGTCATGTTCAGGTCCCATGCCATTTTAGGTTTTTGTTCGCCTACGGCAGATAATATCGCGGCCAGCAAATAAACCTGTGTGGGCTGATGTTTGTTGAATAGGTGGTGCAGATTGTCCTTATCCAGCACATTCGCAAATTCGAATGGGCCGCTGTGGCGGATGGCGTAAGCCGGGCTGTTGATGTCGGATGCGATTACCTGGTCGGCACCATGAATATTTCGTAAAGCGTTGACCAGTTCTGTCCCTATCTGGCCATTGGCGCCGATCACTAAAATCTTTTCGCTCATGTATTATTGAGGTTGATAGGCAAAGGTAGAAAATTGGGTGATATTGTTGAAAGGTTGTAAGGTTTGAATGTTGTAAGGTTGGTTTTATGGATGATTTAACGTTCCAACTTTTAAACCTTACAACTTTCCAACAAAAAAACGCTCAAAAATTCCCATATTTGGAGCTAATTTATTTTATAGTATTTAACAAATTTTAAAATGAAACCTCCGAAGGAAGCTTCATTACGATTAAAAAACAAATTCACACAATGAAAGTCGCAGTAGTAGGCGCCACCGGACTGGTGGGCACTAAAATGTTGCAGATTCTTGAAGAACGCAACTTCCCCGTAACAGAATTGATCCCCGTTGCATCCGAAAAAAGTATTGGTAAAGAAGTTACTTTTAAGGGTAAGCAGTATAAGGTGGTTTCTGTAGAGGATGCGATAAAACAAAAGCCCGATCTGGCACTGTTTTCGGCCGGCGGGAGCACTTCATTATCACAGGCGCCATTATTCGCCGCGGTAGGTACTACGGTAGTAGATAATTCATCAGCCTGGCGCATGGACCCAACCAAAAAATTGGTTGTGCCCGAAGTAAATGCTGATGTGCTGACAGCCGACGACAAGATCATTGCTAACCCCAATTGCTCCACCATACAAATGGTAGTGGCCCTAAAGCCGCTGCATGATAAATATAAGATCAAAAGGATCGTGGTATCCACTTACCAGTCGGTAACAGGTACCGGTGTAAAGGCTGTAGATCAACTATTTAACGAGCGTAAAGGTATTGAAGGCCCGCGGGCTTACACTTACCCTATTGACCTAAATGTTATCCCTCATATCGATGTGTTCACCGAAAACGGTTACACCAAGGAGGAAATGAAGATGATCAAAGAAACCCAGAAGATCATGGGTGATGACAGCATTAAAGTTACCGCTACCACTGTGCGTATTCCGGTGATCGGCGGTCACTCCGAATCAGTGAATATCGAGTTTGCCAATGATTTCGACCTGGCCGAAGTAAGAGAAATATTAGAAAAAGCCCCCGGCGTAGAAGTGGTTGATGATGTAGCCAACCTGAAATACCCTATGCCATTGGACGCGCATAACAGAGACGAAGTATTTGTAGGCCGTATCCGCCGCGACGAAAGCCAGGCCAATACCCTCAATTGCTGGATCGTATCAGACAACCTGCGCAAAGGCGCTGCTACCAACGCGGTACAAATAGCGGAGTATTTGGTTGCGAAGCATTTGATTGGGCAGGGCGTAGAGGTTGCTTAAGTTGGAATAAGTTGATTAGGTTTTAAACTCATTCAACCCAATCAACTACTCACTTAATCAACCAAATAAAAATAGGGATGATCGGGAGATTATCCCTATTTTTATTTAATGTTTATCTTAAACCTGTGATGAAATTTCTTAGGCTCTTCCTGTTAATCTGCTATTGTCTTACTTCTTTAAAATCCCACGGTCAAAATCCGAAAGCAATTGAAGCAGACCTTTTAAAATCGTTTAAGAAGATCAATTATTGGGATGAAAGAATACGCGATACCACGATCAATGCGGGAGACTCTTTAGACAATGCTAATAATGCCTTCGGCGAAAAATTAAAATTGTATGCAGAGAAATATCCCTTGACCATCAATTATCCATTTAATTACTTAAAAAAACAATACCTGAATATTTGCAGTTCTGCAGATGGGTTATTCAGGATTTACTCCTGGGATACAGGAGGTGGGGGTACGATGCGTGAGTTTGAAAATGTGATGCAATATAAAACAGGTAATAAAGCAAAATCGGAACTGGTTGTCAACTCCGAAGACCTGGGCATCCCTTTTTACTCGAATTTGTACACTTTCAAAATGGGCAACAAAACCTACTATCTCGGTATTTTCGGCTTTATAGAATCATCAAGATATGCAGGGGCCGGTATAAAATTATTCGCTATTGAAAATAACAAATTAAATAGGGATGTGAAGCTTCTTAAAACCAGGTCTGGATTGAAAAATGAGATCTCATATGAATATGATTTTGGTTCGATAGCATATATACCCTTTGAGAAAAGGCCTGCTATTACCTTTGATGCCGCAACCCAAACCATCCGGATACCTGTAGTCACGGGAAAAGGTATCGTCACTAAAAAACTGATAACCTACAAATTCACTGGTCAGTATTTTGAAATAGTAAAAAACTAACCCAATCAACAATTCACTCAATCAACCTAATCAACTAACTTTACGGCCATGATCTCCTTCTCTCACCGCGTATTTATGGAAGTGGCTGTCAATTTGAGTTTCTCGAAGGCGGCTCAGGTGCTGTTTGTAACGCAGCCCGCCATCAGCAAGCACGTAAAAGCGCTGGAAGATCAGTATAAAGTACCACTGTTTGAGCGTAAAGGCAACAGTATTTTATTGACAGAAGCCGGCAAACGCCTCAACGAATATTTATTACAAGCTACCGAGATCGAACGTAAAATAGAATACGACCTGTCCGTGCTCAGTAATGTATCACAGGCGGCAGGGCATTTGCGATTAGGTGCAAGTACTACCATCGCCTTATATATTTTACCCTCGATCTTATCAGGCTTTCAACGCGAATATTCCAATGTGCATATCCAGTTGGTTAACCGAAATTCGGAATATATCCTGAATGCCCTGCTCACCCACGAGGTGGATATTGGCATCATCGAGGTAGATAATAAGCTAACCACCGTTTCCTATAATCCTTTTATGAGCGATGAGGTCATCCCGGTGTGCTCGTCTAAAAGTCCGCTCGCCGGGAAATCATTAACCTTAAAACAGTTGTTAAAAACCCCCGTTGCTTTGCGCGAACGAGGGTCGGGAACATTAAATGCCCTGTTAAAGGCACTGGCAGATCACCATATTAAACCTGCCGACCTGTCTGTAAAAATACGCCTGGGCGGGACAGAAGCATTAAAGAATTTTTTGCTGGCCGACCAATGCCTGGGCTTTATGCCACGCCCCTCCATCATCCGCCAGTTAGCCGAAGGCGATTTGGTAGAAGTGCCTATTGAGGGCCTCAAAATAACCCGTGATTTTTATTTCATCCGCCGCAAAGGCACGGAGGATTTTGGCCTGACGAGTAACTTTATGAAATATGCTTTGCAGTATGTGTGATGTGCTTGTTTTATGTCAGGTTCTCAATCGCAGGTAACGCCTTTATTTCCTGTGTTAGGTTAGGTTTATTTAAGCCTCTCACCTTTGCAAGCACGCCCTCCAACAGCGGCAATGTATTATTAAGATTTTTTGTTTTGATCAGGAAATTCCAGACCGGTTCAAATTTCTTCCATCCGCCGGCATACATAAAGTGCTTCAACTTATGCGTATGTGATTCGTGCTTAAGGCTGGCTTCAAAAATATTGCTCCATTTATAAAACTCCTTGTAGGCCCACCAATAGCCATCGGTAAGCTCTTTGGCAGTCAGTGATTTGGTTTGATAAACCACGTTCCGGGTATCATACATATCCCAGTTGCGGGTCAGTATCCGGCCTTGCTGCTCCATATCTTTAAATAAAGCGGTGCCCGGATACGGCGTTAAAACATGATAGGTTGATGTAGTGATGGCATTTTTAACACCCCAGTCCACGGTTCTTTTAAACACATCTTTATCATCTTCATCAAGCCCAAAAACAAAACTGCCGTTGATCATGATCCCCAGCGAATGCAGCCGGTTAACCGCTTTTACATAGTCTTTTTCGAGGTTTTGCTTTTTGTTGCTCTGTTTCAGATTTTGAGCCGAAAATGTTTCAAACCCGACAAAAAGGCTTCGCAACCCGGCTTCAGCAGCTTTTTCGATCAGGTTGCCTCTTAATATAGAATCAACCGTAGCGGCCCCCTGGAAAACCCGATTCATTCCTTTCATCCCCTCAAACAAAGCCTCGCCGAACCGCACATTGCCAAGCAGGTGGTCATCCAAAAAGTATAGGTGACGACCCGGCAAGCGGTCGATTTCGGCCAACGCATCATCCACTTCCTGCGTATAAAAGGTGCGGCCTCCTTCAAAAAAAGCATCCTTATAACAAAAGCTGCAATGATGCGGGCAACCTCTTGTCACCACAATAGAGTTGGGAACTAAATATAAATGCCTTTTGATCAGGTCCCTCCGGATAGGCGGTATTTTTTCGAGCGTCCTGATCGCTGATTGGTAAACTTTTTTAGGCTGGCGATTTTTAAAGTCCAGCAAGAATTGGGGAAATGTATCTTCGCCGGGCCCCAAAAATATGGTGTCGGCATGGGGGGCCGCCTCAAAAGGAAGCGAAGTAACATGCAATCCCCCCAAAATTACGTACGACCCTTTTTGGCGATAATGATCGGCTAATTGGTAGGCCCTGTAAGCATTGGTAATATATACTTGTATCACCACCAGATCAGGCTGGTCATCAAGATTGAGTTTTTCAACATGTTGATCCTGCAGGTCTATCTCGTCATCCGGGGAAAGATAGGCGGCTAAGGTGGCTAATCCCAAGGGCGGGAAGAGCGAATATTTAATAGGACGCCAAAACGGATTTTCGGCTTCTGTTAGCGCAGGCAAGATCATTTTTACTTTCATTTTAATATTTACAAAAAGTACTTTGAATTACAAAGTAAATGAATGTTAAATTGCAAACCAAGAAAAATCTGTTAAAAAAAGTTAAACTATTTTATTTAGTTTGACAGCGCCATCTTCTCCAGCGCCTCTATCCACAAAGGCGAATCATTCAGGCTCTCCACCAGTTGCACGTGTTCACCGCCGAGGGCCTTAAACTCGTCACCGTATTCCACGGTTACTTCGTATACAGTTTCAAGGCAATCGGCTACAAAGGCCGGGCAAAATACTAATAGGCGTTTTTTGCCTTCTTTAGCCAGTTTGGCTACAATTTCGCTGGTGTAAGGCTGTACCCAGGGGTCGCTGCCCAGGCGGGATTGAAAGCAAATGGTGTATTTATCTCTTGATACGCCTAATTTTTCGGCGATAAGTTTGGCGGTATGATGCGATTGCGCCGAATAACAAAACTTATTGGCATCAGTAATCGTATCGCAGCAGCCGCCGAATTGTAAACAATGCTTATGTGTATGGTCTGATTTGATCAGTTGCCTTTGGGGTAAACCATGAAAGCTAAACAGGATATGATCATAGGTTTCGGGGGCGTACTTGCAGGCGTTGTTGGCAAAGGTTTGGATCATCAGCTCGTTATCATGAAACGAATTAATAAAGGAGATAGGAGGGCTGGTAGGCCACTTGGCAACTAATCCCATCACTTTTTCATAAACCGACCCTGTGCTGGCCGATGCATATTGCGGGAACATCGGGATCACTTTGATGTCATCCACCAAAGCATCTTTCAACCTGGTTAATGCCGAATCAATGGAAGGGGTTTGATAGCGCATAGCCAGTTCAACCATGTACTCATCACCCAAACGCTGCTGCAATAGCTGCTGCTGCAATTTGCTGTAATGTAAGAGGGGTGAGCCGGTCTTATCGTCCCATATTTTTTGGTACAATTTGGCTGATTTTGGTCCGCGTGTAGGGGCGATGATGCCTTTAACCAACAAGGTGCGCGATATGGGGTTAATATCAATTACCCTCGGGTCCATTAAAAACTCTCTCAGGTATTTCCGCACATCCGCAGTTGACGGACTATCTGGCGTACCTAAATTGATTAACAAAACTCCCTTTTTACCCATAATGATCTCCGGTGGCAAAAGTAAAATAATTTTAAGCCTGTTAATTATTAAAAGGGAATTATTGCGAATTTATGAGGAAGAGTGGGTTGGTGTTTAAGAGATGTATTGCAAATAAAGATAATCGTTCCGCTCATAGCCGCGGAGGCTTAGTTACTTTTGTCGCCACAAAAGTAACCAAAAAGGCTGTCAGCAGAAATGCTTCTTTTGCCGCACCGGGCCTTTACCCTGCAAATCAGGCAAAACCTGGTACGCAAAAGTTTCGCGCAATCGCTTTGCTCGCACATGCCCCACGCTTCAGCAAAACTTGCTTTTCCCCTGCAGCCGCACAGGCCACCATTGTTTTGCCTGATTTCATCCGAAGCTGTTCTGCTGACGGAAAAAGAAAA
>DATHKT010000028.1:0-55057 GCA_035489035.1 Mucilaginibacter sp. | reverse complement strand
TCGGTGAAGGAACAATTAAGTACATGCGGGTAATCCGCGAAGGGGACAATGTTGAGTATGATGAATGTATTATGCAGGGCAAAAAAGTCCTGGATTATAATGAAAGGCTTACGGACAAGACATTGTTAGAGGAGATCCTGGCTGATCCGCGGACGAAAGGCTGTCCCGTCATCGTATTCCACAAGAAGACAGGCCTGCCAATTTCATAGAGGTATGATACTGGTTCCTCCTATAAATTCGCGTTGACTTAAAAAATCCAAAGTCAGATCACCGATAATTTTTGATCTTCTCGATCATCTTTTCCAGGAAGGCGATGGCGACTTCTTTGTCGCGCGCTTCCGGCCGGGTGCCGTGGCTGCGCAGGGTATCGGGCTGGATATCTGTTTTCCAGGGCGTCGACAGGTAGGGCGCTACGGCTTTGCATACCTTGCGGAAAGACCGCCCGACGAGGATTCCGGCATCGGTGGCGGCGCGCAGCAGGATACCCAATTGGTCGGCGCTTAAGGCACAAAGGATTTTGGTCAGCAGGCCGGTGGCAAACCCCTCGCTTTCCGGTGTTTCCGCGGGCGGCGGCAGGTAAGCGGGATAACGGCTGTAGAGGCAAGTGGCCAGGTCATTCAGGCCATCCAGTATCTGCCCGCCGGTCTGGCGTAATAAACCCTTGCGGGAATATTGGCTAAGGTTGGCCGCAGCCTGTTTTTGCAAAAGCCGGACGGCTTGGTCATAATGCCCGGCGACGACTTTGATATGGTCGCTGCAATAAAGGCAGAAGGCCTGGGTTTTCAGCCGGCAGGTGATTTCCGTGAATTCGCCAGGCAGGCGTTCGCTAATCGCCTTTAGACTTTCTTCCGGCAAAAGTTTAAGGTTCTGCTTGGCCGGGTTAAGGGTTGTTTCGACGATCTCGTCCAGCCAGTAGAACGGGTAGTCTTGTTTTTCATCTTTACGCTCGCTCATTTCCTTCTCATTTAGGTAAACAGATCAACCTTCCGCAAAAAAAGA
Organism: Mucilaginibacter sp.; assembly: GCA_035489035.1. Lineage (GTDB taxonomy): Bacteria > Bacteroidota > Bacteroidia > Sphingobacteriales > Sphingobacteriaceae > Mucilaginibacter. The sequence continues at coordinate 54,058 of DATHKT010000028.1, read as the reverse complement.
CCGTAGTGAGCCTGCCTCACGGTTTTGGCCGTACAGCAATTGGCTTTTCAGGAAATTTGATTGGGAAGGTTGGCGGTTGAACAAAAACGCGGGCTAATGCAGGTTCTGGCTTTTGAAGGTACCGCTAAGTAACCCGGAAGACACAGAACAAGCACGCCCGCGTTTAAGCGGGCATTGCACTTGTCTTGGTGTCTTCCATTTAAAAAATTAGCGGTTTTTCAAAAGACGCAAGAAGGCGGTGAATGCGAAATAATATCGATATGTATGTTAACTGTATCTGTGTTGTAAGTTCATTTTTTAATCCTCCGTAAATATATGTAAATAATTAGTTCTTGTTCGTTTGCTCAGCGGCCTGCCAGCTCCAGTCCAGTATTTGCCCGATGGTTTTTAAAAGTTCCTGCTGGTCGCTTTTTTTATTGGCGTCCATACCGCTGACGCTACTTTTGTTGGTTTGCGCGTGCAACACGATATAATAAATGCCGCCCAGCAGCAGGGAGACGACCGCCCGGAAGTTGACGCCGCTGTTGTTGAAAAACGGGTCGGTCTTTGCCAGTAGCTTCGCACCTTCTTTTTCCCTTTCCTCCGAGATAAGCCTGAGCAAAGGGTTGGCCTCGCTGATCTGCCAGAGGATGATCTGCTGCATCTCCGGGTTATCGAGGAAGCTGGAGAAGTTGGCCTGCATCAGTTCACGGAACAGTTTTTCCACTTCGGCGCTGGTTGGCGTTTCGCTGAGTTTAAACTTTGCAAAGAAAGGCAGCCAGTGGTCCTTTTCGCGGATATAGGCTTTTTCCAGCCCTTCCATATTGTCGAAATGGTAACGCACGACGTTCTTATCCTTACCGATGCGCTTGGCGATCTTGTTGGTCCTTAGCCCCTGGAAACCTTCCTCGCGCAAAGTGTCGCCGACCGCGGCGATCAGTTCGCGCTGGGTTTCTTCGCCGTCCTTAAGCCTGACTGTTTTCTTTTTCGTGACCATATTTTTTACTGATATGTAATTGCTGATCCACCCATTCAAATGCGTTGAGTACCCGGTCCATGTGTTCGCGGGTATGCGTCGCCATGATGCTCATCCGGACGCGTGCATTCTTGCGCGGCACGGCCGGGTAACCGATTTGGTTGGCATAAACGCCGGCTTGCAAAAGCAGGCGGCAAGCCTCAGCATTCAATGCCGGGTCGCCGGTCATCACTGGGATAATAGCCGATTGCGTATTGCCGGTATCCAGGCCCAAACTGTTCAAGCCGTTCTTTAAATGGTTGATATTGTCCCATAACTTGTCTTTCCAGAACGGTTCTTCGTCGATCAGGTCGATGCTTTTCAGGATACAGGCTGAGGCGGGTGTCGCCGTCACCGAAAAGATATGCTGCCTGGCCTGGAATTTTAAATAGTTCACCAGGCTCGGTTTGGCTACCACATAGCCGCCCAAATGCCCGAAGGTCTTGGAAAAGGTGCCGGTAATGATATCCACCTGGTCGTAGAGGTTATACAGCTCGATCACGCCGCGCCCCGTCCGGCCGATTACACCAATGCCGTGCGCATCATCCATGGCGACATAAGCGCCATAAGCGTGGGCTAGTTTCACTACTTCATCCAATTTGCAGATATCAGCCGGCTGCGAATAAACGCCGTCGACAATAACCATGCGCGTCCGGTATTGCCCGGTGGTTTCCTTCAGGATGCGCTCCAGCTTTTCCATGTGGTTATGCGGGAAAACTTTCTGGTTGGTCAACTGGCAGCCCTCGTACATGCTGGCATGCACCCCCATATCCAGGATGGCCAGGTCCTCCTTTTTGAGCAGCGCCTGCATGGTCGCGCTGTTGGCGGTATAGCCGGTGGTGTAGAGGATGGCGGCTTCGCGTTTGAAGAAGCGCGCGATCTTGTCCTCGATCTGGCGGTGGTAGCTGATATGCCCGCCGATAGCGGGGGAGGCGGCAGCGCCTGCGCCGTATTGACGGATGCCTTCGATAGCGGCTTCGATCACTTTGGGGTGCTGGCTGAAGCCGAGGTAATCGTTAAAGACCAGTGCCACGAAATGTTTGTGCTTGTTGCCGGGAAGGTCCATTTCGATTTCGGGGCGGCAGCCATTCAGGCTTTCCTGCCGGTAGTTCCAGTGCCCGCGGCTGTCCCAGTCTTCGATATAGTTGCCGAATTCCTCGGCCCAGCCGAAAGGGTCTAGACCCGCCATATTTTCAAAATCCTTGAAACTGGCCTGTGCATAATTGATCTTGTCCATAACTATTAGTTTTGCTTTTATAAGTTTCGCCCCGGTCGGGGCGAACCGGGGCATATTAATTTTTGATTAATATATTTTCAAAGTTCGGGCTCAGATCAAAGCAAAACTATCATCCGTTTGTACAATTAGTTAAAATCCGCCGCGCTGTTGTTTGCGGAAGGCATTAGGGCTCATGCCTTTTCTTTTGCGGAAGAAATAGGCGAAATGGGACTGGGAAAGAAAGCCCAGCTGAAAAGCGATCTCCTTGATGGTAAAACTGGTACCGCCCAGCAGGGCCTCAGCTTCGGAAATGATGCGCCCCTCGACGAGTTCATCCACATTCCGGCCGGTCAGTTCGCTGGTCAACTGGTTAAGCTTGCGGGCGGCCAGGCCGAGTTTCTCGGCATAAAAGGGCGCGCTGCGCTGGCTAAGATAATTTCGTTCGATCAGCATTTTCAATTGGCGCACCTGTTCGGCGTGGCCGGGATGCAGCCTTGTGGGGTGAACGGGCTGGTGCAGGCGGTTGGCGGCATAAAGCAGGATGCCGATCAGGTCGGCGATCAGGGGATCCTGCGGGTCCTGCTCGGTTTCCGCGGCCAGCAGCGGCAGGAGGTTTTCAAAGGTTTTCGTCGTGGCTTCGTCCAGGTCGACATAGGGTTGCGCCGTCAGGAAATCGAAAAGCCCGTGCTGTTCGTCGGCGGGATAGTGGCGCAGGAAACGGCGGTAGCTATCGGGATGGAAAAGGACCAACCAGCCGGTTTCGGGTTGTTCAAGCACCCTATGCGCCTGGCCTTCCTGGACGAAAAGCACGCGACCGGGTATTAGGTCAACAGGACGGAAGCTGACCTGGTGTTCGCCGATCCCAGCGGTTACCCAGAGCAGCATGTAGAACTGGTGGCGGTGGTGGCGGGAAGAGAGCGGGTCACCGGCATAGGGCAGCGGCCAGACCGCTACGGGTAAGTCATGTGGCAATTGCTGAAAGGGTAATCGCTTTTTCATGGGTTAAGGTTGCGGCGGCGATGAGGTATGCAAATGTCCGCGGCTAAAAAAGCGCCTTCCCCTGCACCGGGAAAGACGCCATCATTTATTAAACTAACTAAACCAAAGTTCCTTTTAAAAAAAGCGCAGCTGCTCCTTCGCCGCGCTTTTCTACTAACTGATCTCGATTATCGTAACGAGAAACGAAAAGAACGAAGAGACTTCCCCCTAAACCAAGAGCAATGAGCCCTTATTTATCAAACACCTCGTAACCCAGCAGTTTCACCCGCGGGCTGAGATAAGTGTCTTTGACGACCTCGGTTTTAAAGAGGTCGGTGCTTAAGTATTTTTTGTTGCTGTCGGGAAATACCGTGATCACCACGCTGTCTTTCCCGATGGCTTGTTGCAGCTTGATCGCGCCCAGCAGGTTGGCGCCGGACGATATACCCACGCCCAGTTGCAGTTCATCGGCCAGCTTTTGCGCCATAATAATGGCATCGCCGTCATGGACCTGCACCACTTTATCCAGCGCTTGCAGGTCCACGATCTTGGGGATGAATTCATCGCTGATCCCCTGGATACGGTGACTGCCGACCTTATGCCCGGTGGTCAGCGTGGGGCTTTCTGCGGGTTCCAGCGGGTGCACCCGGATCTCGGGGAACAGCATGCGCAGATATTTACCCACGCCCATGACGGTACCGCCGGTGCCCACGCCGGCCACGAAAGCCTGCGGTTTGAGCTTTTTAAGCAACAGTTGGTAGCCGATCTCGCGTCCGGTGGTTTCTTTATGCGCCTCGATATTGTACTGGTTCTCAAACTGCCGCGGCAGGAACACCCCGTCGTAATGGCTCATGGCTTCGGCCATTTTAATGCTCCCGGTAAAGCCGCCCTGTTCTTTGCTGACCAGCTGCACATTCGCGCCGTAGCTTTTAATGAGCGAACGCCTTTCTATGCTCATCCAGTCGGGCATCAGGATGCGTACGGGATGTCCCAGGTTGCGGCCGATGGAGGCAAAGGAAATGCCCGAATTGCCGGAGGTCGCCTCCACGATGGTATCGTTCATTTTCAGCTTGCCCTGCTCATAGGCCTTCTCCAGGATGTACAGCGCCATGCGGTCCTTGATGCTGCCGGTCAGGTTAAAGTGCTCGCATTTGGCCAGCAGCTTTTGCTCCGGGCCGCCGTTATAACTGTACCGGATGGACACCAGCGGGGTATTCCCGATGAGTTTCCACAGGTTGGCGGTTCTTTCCTGAAATCCAGGCTTTGCAGTTCCGGGCATATCATTTGTTCTCCTTTTTTGTTTCTTAGCGTTTGAAATAAAGGAGCCGATTCAGCCGGCTCCCCTGTCAAATTGATTACATACTGACTCGCTCAGTTTTTTATATCAGGCAGATGCCTGCTCTTTTTTATTCAAATTCATGAGCATGTCTTTTACCATACCCTCGAGGTCATAAGCAGGAGACCAGCCCCAGTCGAACCTTGCCTGATGGTCATCAATGCTCCATGGCCAGCTTTCGGCGATCTCCTGCCGGAAGTCAGGTTCATAGGCCATTTTAAACTGCTTGATGTGCTTAGCGATCGTATTCGCCAGTTCATAGGGCGTGAAGTTCAGCCCGGATAAATTATAGGCTGTTTTGACCGAAAGCGACAAGCGGGGTGCCTCCATCAATTCCATGGTCGCCCGGATCGCGTCCGGCATGTAAAGCATCGGCAGTCCCGCGCTTGATTTGAGAAAGCAGGTATAGCTGCCCTTTTCCAAAGCTTCGTGAAAAATGTCGATGGCGTAGTCGGTTGTTCCGCCGCCGCCCCTGGCGGTATGGCTGATCAGGCCGGGGTAGCGGATACTCCGGATATCGAGGCCAAATTTTTCATGGTAGTATTTGCACCAGGATTCCCCGGCGACTTTGGATATGCCATAAACGGTCGAGGGGTCGGTCAGTCCGTTCTGCGGGCAGGATGCTTTGGGCGATGCGGACCCGAATACCGCGATACTGCTCGGCCAGAACAGCTTTTCCACCTTAAACTTTCTTGCCGCCTCCAAAACATTCAGCAGGCCGCGCATATTCAGGTCCCAGCTGCCGACGGGATTCTTTTCGCCGCTGGCAGACAACACCGCAGCCAGGTGATAGATCTGGGTGATCCCCATCGTTTCCACCATCCAGTCCAGGGCCTCGGCGTTCAAAACATCCAGGGAATAGAAGGGCCGGTCTTTTTCTACACTTTTTCGCCCGTTAATGTCTGTCGCGATCACATTCTTAAAGCCATAGCGGTCACTTAGCGCTGTCACCAGTTCTGTTCCAATTTGCCCGGAAGCTCCGGTCACTAATATTTTTTCGGCTTTCATTATTGATAAGTTTCGGCTAATAAGAGCGCGTGATAGGCATTGACTACGCCACCGGTGGCACAGTAATTCGTTAAGGCGTCGCGCTTAACAACGCTTTGCAGGATAATTTCTTTGACCTGGATTGCGCTGAGCTTTGGATAATATTCCCGGAGGAGGGCGGCCAGTCCGGCAACGACCGGCGCGGCCATGCTGGTGCCATCATAGTAATCATATTTAGAGCCGGGAACGCTGCTGTAGATCTGTACGCCTGGAGCAAAGACATCAACCGATTGCTTGCCGTAGTTGGAGAAGCCGGCTTTTAGCTGGCTGTCGTCTTTGAGGCCGGATGCGCCGACGACGATATAGGCACCCGCGGTTTTTCCATCCTTGTACACACGGTTTGGAAAATTGGCTGCGGAATCGATGTTTTTATTACTGTTACCTGCGGCCTGGATGAGCAGGACGTCTTTTTTGATGGCGTATTTAACCGCGGCATCCACGGCCTTTTTATCCTGGCTGTAGTCCTTGCCGAAGCTCATATTGATGACCTTAGCGCCGTGGTCGGCGGCGTAGCGGATAGCATTGGCCACGTCTTTGTCGCGTTCGTCACCATCGGGGACGGCGCGGACGGCCAGTATTTTTACGTGGTCGGCAATGCCGTCGAGGCCGATACCGTTATTGCGTACAGCGGCGATGATGCCGGCAACATGGGTGCCGTGGTGGGCATCGGGGCCCATGCAATCGGGGCTGCCGTAATCTTTTTGGTTGCTATTGAAATAATCATCGCCGATATACAGTGGGCGCGGATCATAAGCGGTATTCAGCTGGTAATCGGCTTGTACCTTGAAATAATCGACTGCGCTTTGGATCTCTTTTTTCAGCGCGGTAAAATCTTCTTTCCTGGCAAGCTCGCCGATCACGAATTTGGTGAGGTCGCTGTTTTGGCCGGCCTTTGGTAACCATGCCTGGAGGTCTGCGGTCGCCGGGTTTTCTTTGCCGGTTTGAGCAGCGAGGAAATTTAAGGCCTTGAGGTAACTGTCGTAATATTTGACGCTGTTATCGGCATCGTGCTTTTTCTTGTCGAGCGCGCTTTTTTCGGCCTGGAAGGCCAGGAGGTCGCTGCCGCTGAGCTTGCCGGTATCTTGCTGGAGATACTGGCGCACCTGGCGGGTGAGTTCGAGGTTATCGTATTGGACGTTACCTTTGGCGGAGCCGAGATAGCTCCAGCCATAGGTACCGGTGTCGTTTTTCTTTTTCTTGGGGTTGACCCAAAGGATGGCTTTGAGGTCTTCATGCAGGGTGTCTACACCGGCATCGATAACGGCGACGGTTACATTGGTGGCTTTTTTGCCTTGTAGTAAGGTGTAAGCTTTATCGGTGCTGATGCCGAAAAGGCTGTCTTTTTGCAGGTCTTTGTTCTGCCAGTTGGGAATGTGCTGGGCAAAAGCTTCGGTGCCTGCCAGTAATCCCAATAGTACGATGGTCGGTTTAATTAATCGGTTCATTACCGAAAATTACGACTCGCACCGGTCGTAAATCGGCATGGAGTTAACTTCCGAAGTTATGGGAGTTTAGCTGCTTGTTTTCCTTATTTAGTAAGATTTAAGGATTGGTTTTTTCGATGTACGTTTATTAGCGGCTGAGTGTATATCGGTCAAGTTTAGCGTCATAGCTGGCCAAATTGCGATCGACTAAGCGCTGCCAAACGGTCCGGCCGGCTTCCCATAAGGAACCCTCCGTATCGGAGACAATAACTTTATCAGGGTAAGCGCGCTGAGCTTCGATGATCAACGCTTCGGGAAGGCCTTTGCCCTGAAAAAGCAGTTGCCCGGATACCGGATCGATCGTATCAAACATATCGGTTACGACCATATATTTTTCTTGTAACGGCGCGACTTTAAAGTCGAACCAATTGTCATTTTTCTGATTGATGTATTTGGTTTTGAAGCAAACTTTGGCGACACCCCGTGCGGGCTGGCTTTCCAGCTCATATTTAAAATAATAGGATTTTCCGTCTTTCCCGGTGGTTTTTATAAAGCCCATCGCTGCTAAACATCAAATTTTAGGCGGTGTTCCGTGAACTTTTTGGAATAGCCCTGGAAGGTTTCATCATTAAGCACGTCGAATTGTTTCCAGATATGCAGGCAAAATTCGATGGTGTTGCCAATGACCAGGATTGCTTCGATGACCTGCCTGATCATGATGGGTTTGTTGCGCTCTTCGAACTGGCGGTGTATCAAGCCAAAGCTCAGGATACCTAAGTGTTCATATTTAGAAAAGAAGCTATATAGGTTTTGTGCCTTGATCACCAAATTCTTGTTGCCGATGTTGGCGTCATTGGACACGAGGTATTCAGCGACGTCACCTACAGAAAGTCCCTTGCTTTTATAGGTAAAGGAGCCGTCAACATTAAAGAACTTACTGTAGCCCTTTTTGATCTTTTGTTCTTCGGCGCTAACCTCTTTCTCGGTCATTCCCCAAAACTTTATACCGAAACGTTTAAGATTGGACAGACCATATTTGAGATGATCAGTGTAAAGCGGCCAGATGTTTTTTTCAATTTCGGCTTCGGTCGTGTAATCTTTTTTAATGACATAAAGGGTCATTAACGAATCGGAGATCAACGTACGGAGGATGAGGAATAAGCTGTCAAAATGTTTTTCTGCGGCTTTGGAGTTATTGATAAATAGCTGGCAGCTGTTCAGGCCGTTATTCAATTTATACAGTATAGTATATAAAAATATCTTGGGTTCCGCGCGGATATCGCCGGCTGCTTTAATGTCGACGATATATTTTTTTTCGATATATTCTGTGAAAGCGACGAGGTCGTCGTGTAATTCTGTGATGGTTTGCTCAAGCATTGATTGAAGATAATCTTTTTCCAGTGGAATTTATACTTCGCAAAGAATACTTGCTTTTTCCAGCCTATAATTCGAATGCGCCGTGGGATTTGGTTTCTTTCAGCAGGAAGTTGCTTTGCACCTCGCCGACATTGGATTGGCTATTGATCTTTTCCAGCAGCCAGATGGCATAGTGTTGGGGCGTGGCGGCGGTGACCTGCAAAATAAAGTTCCAGTCGCCGCTGACGATAAAGCAGGATTGTACTTCGGACATTTCGCGGACATGGTTTTCGAATTCGGTGAGCAAGTCCGTGTTTTGGGCTTTGAGTTTGACCATCAGGACGACGAGTACGGCGCGGCCGATTTTTTCCCGGTCAAGAAGGGTGATATACCCTTTGATATAGCCGTTGGCTGCCAACTTTTCGATACGGTCATGGACGGTGGGGGCGGCTTTAAAGACACGCGCGGCTAACTGGCGCTCGGTGATGCGACCATCCTGTTGGAGGATGTTTAGAATCCTGATATCGGTTGGGTCAAGCTGGTGCATCTTTGTCGGGTTTAAATCAAGCAGGGACCCCTCGCGGGTCCCTGCTTTAGACCAATTTATTTTTATTAATTTAACTATTAATGACGCCTCGTGGGAATGAGGCCGGTGAGAGCGCTTAGGGTTTGTCTAGGTCATTGTACAATATAATTAAGGGTTTGCACCTGTACAGAATTCGGACCAACCATGAGCTCGTAAACGCCGGGTTCTGCGACGCGCTTCATGTGCTGGTTATAATAAGCCAGCAAATTTTTGGTGATGGTAAAGCTGACCGATTTGGTCTCGCCCGACTTCAGAATTATACGGCTAAATCCTTTCAAGGCTTTTAACGGCTGGGTGACACTGGCTACTTTAGGATGAACGTAGAGTTGCACGATTTCATCCCCATCGGTTTTGCCGGCGTTGGTGATTTCGATAGCTAAGGTGTTGCCGTTGAGGCTGGGTTTGCCGTATTGATAGTTTGTATAAGACATGCCATAACCAAACGTGTAAAGCGGCAAATTACTTTCGGTAACATACTCAAAGAAGTGGGCGCTGGGCTTCTGATCATAATTGATCGGCAGCTGTCCAACGCTGCGCGGTACGGTGATCGTCAGTTTGCCGGATGGATTGACATCACCGAAAAGGATATTCGCAGCAGCATTGCCGCTTTCCTGGCCGGTATACCAACCGTCCAGAATAGCATCGGCATGTTGATGGATATAATTGATAGATAAGGGCCTGCCATGGGTCAAGTAAACGATGACAGGTTTGCCTGTTCTGATTAGAGCTTTGACCAAATCATTTTGATTAGAAACCAGGTCCAGCGTACTCATATCCCCGAAGTTTTCCGGCAAGCCCGCTTCCTGCGAGAACTGCTGGTTCTGGCCGACGGCGCAGATAATGATATCGGCATCGGCGGCGACTTTTACGGCACTATCGATCATACCCTTGTTTTTTTCAGGGTTGGGTAATTTTGCCTTGCCGGAGTTCGTGGAAGTGCCCAAACTGATCGTATCGTCGTGCATAGACATATCCACGCCTTTGGCATAAACCACTTCTGTAGTACTCCCTTTGGCTTTTAGCTTGTTTTTGATGCCTTCCACCAAGGATACATTATGCAGTGTGGTCCCCGAATAATCGCCCAAATAATTAACCGCTGCACAAGGCCCAATAACAGCGATCTTTTTGTATTGGTCGGCTTTTAATGGCAGGATATTGTTTTGATTTTTGAGCAATACCATGCTTTCTTCAGCGGCTTTGAGCGAGAGCTTACGGCCTTCGGGTTGGGCGATACGAGCGTTGGCTTCTGCTAAGCTGATTTCTTTTGAGTGATCAAATAAACCGAGTTTGAATTTTAAGGCCAGCACATAAGCTACTTGGTTATCGAGGTCAGTCATTTTTATCTTGCCTTCTTTCACCAAGCCAACCAGGTCCTGGTAATTTCCGCCCATCGGTTCATCAACGGTCACGCCGGCGTTAAAGGCTTGAAGCGCGGCTGTTTTGAGGTCGGCCGCTGTTTTATGTTTTTGATACAACTGATCAATGGCCCACCAGTCGGAAACGATTACGCCCTGGTAGTTCCACTCTTTGCGCAACACATCATTTAACAGCCATTTATTGGCATGGGCAGGTACGCCGTCAATATCGACATAGGCGGGCATAATGGCAGCAGGTTTGACATGGTTTATTGCGAGCCTGAAGGGTTCCATGTGGATGCTTCGCAACGTATTCTGCGAAATATCTGCGTCTGCCTGGTTAACGCCGCTTTCGCTTTGGCCATGACCGGTAAAATGTTTAAGCGTTGAGGCTATGTGGTTCAGCGCAATGCTGCCATCGCTGGTGCCCTGAAAGCCGCGGACTACTGCAGAGCCCATTAAGCCACATAAGTATGGATCCTCACCGAAGGTTTCACCGGTGCGGCCCCAGCGGGGATCGCGAGCCGGGTCGATGACTGGAGCCAATGCCAGGTTTGTGCCGCGGCTCGAAGCTTGGGCAGCAACATAGGTATAGATCTTTTCGGTGAGCAGGGTATCCCAGGAGCACGCTAAACCAATGCTGCTTGGAAAAACATCCACTTTCATACCGAGCAGGCCGTGGTGAGCTTCATCAATGAAAATAGTCGGTATACCTAGCTTGGTTTTTGTGCGAAGGTATTGCTGAATGGCGTTGCGATTGGCGATGGCTTCTTCGGGTGTATTGGTAAAGTCAGGGTTTATCATCCCAATGCCCTTGCCAAACAAGGAGTCCATTTTATGGGCATTGCTCAAAAACTTTGGATCGATATGCGGGATGGCAGAAAAGGTGCTTTTTAACTGGGCGACTTTTTCTTCCAGGGTCATTTTGGATAATAGTATTTTGACCCGTTGCGGGACTGATGTTTTGGGGTTTTTATAGTCCTGAGCGAATGCGCTTGTGGAAAATAAAAGGATAAGTATCCCTGATATGATTCTTTTTGGCTTCATTGAATTGGTGTTAGGTGTATTTTTAATTATTGTTTGTCGTAATAGGCTTTTAGTGAATATGTGGAACCGTCGGACTGATCTACGTGGCGATCAACGATTAGTGTTTTACCATTGTCTGCTAATGACCAAGCATCGATGTATTTGGGGCCGGGATTCCCATCTTTATAAACCGAAGTGGCAGTGATCAAAAAAATGTGTTCATTGTCAGCCCATTTTAAGGTAACTGTTCGCCGTGTTCCATTATAAAGAATAGCAGTCATTACTTTACCACTAAATGAAAGCGAATCGATGCTTTTATGTTCATTACGACTCGTATCAATCGTTTTTCGTTCGATAACAATTGTCTCTTTACCACGGCTTACGATATAGATTTGCGGGATTACCGACTCCGGTAGGTGGTCGAAATCAGTTTTAGTTTTATTGATTTGCCATTTGCCGGAGAAATCGGTGGCTTGAGCGAACAGATTGTTACATATTAAAGCTAAAAAAATAGCCAGGCTGATGTTGATGATATTCTTTTTCATGTATTATTTTTTATAATTTGTCTAATTTATATTGGGGTTTGTTGACGTACTTAGCTTCCATTTGGGGCATTTCTTTTTGTATGGCCAAAGGGTGTCAAGGGTGTCGCCCTCGTAAAGTATACCATCCTTCATGACATAGCGGATCTCCCGGGTGTTATGAATGTCGTCCAGCGGATTTTTATTGAGGATAATGAGGTCGGCGATCTTGCCGGGTTCGATAGAGCCAACATCTTTTTGGATACCCAGCGCTTCGGCGCCCATAATGGTGGCCGCCTGCAGGGCCTGTAGGTTGGTAACGCCGCCCATCCGGAGGGCCCAGATCTCGTTGTGCGCACCAATACCTTCGGCCTCGCCGTGGCTGCCCATGGTTACATTTCCTCCTGCATTCCTGATTTTGGCATCAATCCGTGCAGGAGCAAGAAACGAGAGATTCGTGGAGTCTTGGTAGACAGTCTCGATGATGGCTTCGTAAGAGTCTGCGGCGTTCACTGTAGATTTTCCACTCGTATCACTGAAAGTGAAGCGCCACAACTTTTGGTTTGCCTGGTGCCAGAATTTGTATTTAAAATATTCCTTGCCATCGTGACTGGGAGAAACCTGAAGCGTAGGCGTAAAATAGACTCCAGATTTTGCGTAGAGCGTGACGACATCCTTATAAACATCGGCCCATGCGGGGTTATGCTCGATTCCGGAACAACCGTCCTTGATCATGCCCATTTGCATGAGGGGCTCCCACCAGCCTTCGTTGGTGATGTTGAGGCCATATTTATGACATGCCTGCAGGAGCCACTGCCTGGGGAGGCGGGGCCGGGTCCACAAGTAGTCCTTTACCACGATAGCCCCCAATTCCGCCCTTTTGCGGACTACGGCGTCGGCATCTTCCGGTCTGTCCATACGAATTACGCCGTCAGTGAAGCGTACCGGTCGTCCTACGGTATACAGGCGCGGACCTATCATCCGCCCCGAAGCCAAAAGCTCAGCGTAACCAAAGCTATCGTAACTGGCTGAAGGGTCACGGGCAGTAGTTACGCCATAGGCCAGGTTAACCAGGAACGTCCAGTACTGCTGCGGAAATATATTTGGCGTTGCATGCATATGCAGATGCAAGTCTACAAGTCCTGGCATGATCGTGGTGCCTTGTAGATCCTTCACCACAGCACCGGTTGGAATGGAGATGGTGGCACTGGGACCGACCTTAAGAATCCTGCCATTTCTCATCAGGATGGTGCCGTTTTCAATGACCTTGCCATGCTTCATAGTGATAATCCGGGCATGCCTCAGAGCGAGCACGCCACGAGCATGACTGCCTGAGACCGTTAGGTTGATCGGGACAACCTGGTCGGGCTGCACGGTGACCGTAATTAAGTCCTCCTCCAGTCTCACTTTGGCTTCATCTATATGAACAGTCTTTTCCGCCGCTAAAATGACCTTGTCTGGGTCGATGCGGTAAAACTTGTTCCCATAACTCCAGGCTAACATTTTGCCACCCTTTTCCCAGTAGGGATCGACCCCTTCGGCAAAACGGATCGCCGGGGACAGTTCGTGATCCTTGGAAATGACCAAGGGATTGGAGAGTCTACACACAGGAAGCAGATAAAGGTCTTCGCCTGCCGAGTAGACTAAGAACCTCCCGTCGGGCGAAAGCGCTTTATCCTGGTAAAACGTCAAGTTTCCGCCAACGGCTACCACCTTCAGATTTTTACCGTCAAGGTCGCTCGAGACGAGTTGGGGAGTCAGGAGGATTTCGCTACTGCTGTTTTTGGGCGTATAGATAATACGGCGGCCATCGAAGGAGAAGGCCAGGTGGTTCCATAACGGGATGGAATCAGTCACAACGTGCACGGCACCGCTATTCACTGAAACAAGCGTGAGCTGACCGATACCCGATACCCTGCGGTCGCCAAATTTAGGTTCCCCCCTGATTACGGCAATCGACTTTCCGTCCGGGCTCCAGGCGGGCCGTTGGTATTCGCCGGAAACGTGGCTTAGCTGTTCCGGTCGGCCGCCGGCCGAGGGCACCCGCCAGAGGGCGCCGCCCGAAGTATCGCACCAGGTTACGTAGGCGATCCAATGTCCATCCGGCGAACAGATCGGCTGAAACTGGGCCAAGTTCTGCGGTGCCAGCTGTTGTGGTTTTCCATCGGGCAGGTCCAGGGTATAGAGGCGTCCGAGCGTAGAAAGCACCAGGTGCTTTCCATCGGGGCTAACGTGAGCGGACCGTGCATAGCGTACTTTTACTGAATCATTCCTTACGCGGTATGTGTTATAATTGAGCGGGCCAAGGTCCGATTTGACATCGGCAAGAAAAGGGATGGTCGCATCCGCCCCAGTTTCGACGTTGATGCGGTGGATCTTACCGCCAAACCCGATAAAGATGCTTTTGGAATCAGGTGAAAACGAAAAATGCGGGGGGGGAACGCCAATGTAGTGAAAGTCTCTTGTGTAGATGGAAGGTAGCAGGACACGTTTGGTGTTGCCCGTGAGATCCTGTGCGATCAGGCATCTGTTCTCACTGGAGTCCTTGAGATAGCACCACCAGCGGGCGTCGGGAGAGAGTATACCGCAATATGTTCCTATAGTAGAGCTTACTCGTGTTGCCGGAAGAACGGCTTTGGTGCTAGCGGCATGATTATAGGCAATCAACTTCCCGGAGTCCAAGCCATAGATCACCTCTCCATCCGCGGAAAACAGTATGGGGTACCGCACATCCATGCGGGCGGTCATTTTGCCACCGGCGAGGCTGTATGCCGAGCCGCCAGCGGAGACATACCCACCATCAGGGGTCCATCGGACGTCTTCGCTATATTCCAGTTCCTTATCGGAAGTGCCGAGTACCTCATGCAAGCTGCCGTTACTGTTCATCACATTTACGTGACAAGCACCGGAAAAATCACTAAGAAAAGCGATCTTTTTACCATCCGGCGACCATACGGGCCTCGCGTTAATTGCGATGCCCCTGGTGATCTGAGTGGCAGTACCGCCTGTTAAAGGAACGGAATAAAGGTCACCCAGCAAATCGAATACCAGGGTCCTCCCGTCTGGCGAAACATCTACGTTCATGTCGGTGCCCTCGTCCGTAGTGAACGAAATGGTACGGGCAGGCTTTATAGGAAGTCCTTGAGAGAAGGCAATGTTAGCCGCAAGTACGCATAGTGTACCTATCGATAATAGAATTACACGATATTTCATTTTGACAATATGTTTTAATAGATTTTTCTTTTGGATCGGAACACTGATAAAATATTGCTGAGTCTGTTAAAAAGCTACCACGTGGGAAGGCCTTTTTTCATTTTCTCCAGAGTTTGAGCGAAGGCAGCGTATTTATGCTCCATGGCGACTACTTGGGTTTCGAGCTCGATCGCCTCTTGCTTCCTGTTTAATTTATATAATAAATTAGCTTTTGTATCCGTCCAGGCCACAATATGAACATGGTCATTAGCTTTTTTCAAAGCAAGATCTGACCAGGATAATGCTTTTCGAAGCTGTTTAGGGTTATTACTATATTGAAAGACATCCCAGGCGTCGTTATTCAATGCCTCCGGGTCCATCTTATCGATCCCTACCAGGTCTTCTCGTGATTCTAAACATTTAATATAACTTATCCAGTCCTTTTTATTTTTGTACCAGTTAATTTTAGCGTCTAAGACACTTTCCCGCGCAAAACCAGCATCAAACTTACTTTTGATAGACTTGTCTATTGCTCGCCAATCGGGCTCAGTACCATGTTGACTTGCAAAGTTAAGTGCCGGATAAACTTCAACTGTATTTATTGCATTATTGATTACAGAATTAGCAAACCCAGGAGCTTGCTGAACCGAATCGACCATTCTTCGATGACGGTAAAAAAAATTCCAAGCTGCCTTACTTGAATAAAGCAGATCCGGGAACTGCGCGATAAAGTCAGTTGTACTCTTTGTATATAAAGGCTGCGCTTGATCTGCCAGATTATTTTCAACGTATTTTTGTGCGATAGAATCTCCCAAACGTGGATCGAACTTTCGGAGCGTCAATGCCAAATCGGGCACACGTTCGCGATTGATCACACCGTTCCAGTAATTATCTAGTAAAGTATACAATTGCTGATGAGGATTTATCGCGTTCTTTAGTACCTGAGCAAACTGATCAACCGTTTTAAACGCCTCATCACGATGAACAAGTTTACCGGCAGGCGAAAAAAACAAGTACGTCGGCATGCTACTTATTTTGTATTGCTCACTGATATAATGGGCATCGGCATAACGAGTTTTGATCTCCAGATCATCTGCTTTTGAAGTATCCATTTGCATCTTAACGGCAATAAACATACTGTCAACCAAAGCGCCAATCTTCTTAGCGGGGTATACATCCCTATCCATTTCTTTGCATGGGCCGCACCACGTAGCATAACAATCAACGAAAATGTATTTGTTTTCCGCTTTTGCTTTTGCCTTTACCTGCTCCCAGCTCAGGCCTTGCTCAAATTTGATCCCTTTATTTTTGTCCTGAGCGCGGCCAAATAAGGGCACACACATCAATAAACACAATAGTTTTTTCATATTTCCTTTTCTTTTAGTTTTTACAGTTCATCTGGATGATGGCCAGACCATCTCCTTCAAAATATGCTGATTTTGAAAATTCACTTGGAATAAATAGTCCGCTGGTATTAACTCAGCTCCAGTTTGATACCGACGCCTATACGTCGATACTGATGGACCTGCCATCATCTCTGCAAAGCAACAAGCCTGAGCGCTTCGCGCCCAAGACTTGTCGGTGCCGCCTAGTAACCTGGATTCTGAGTAAGGTTAAAACCGGTCTGAATTTCATGTGAGGGAACTGGGTAAAGTTGCCAATTAGAACTCCAGGTTCCTCCCTTGTTAGGGCAAACGACGCTCATGATAATGTTGGCGTTGCCTGTCCTCTTCATATCTAGCCAGCGATGTCCCCATTCGGTAAACAACTCAATCTGGCGCTCATGAAGAATTGCAGCCAGCAAACCAAGCTTATCACTCGCAGTAGTTGGATTTAAGCCTGCCCTTTGCCTGATCATATTCAAATCTGCCTGGGCGCCGCTAATATTACCCTGCTGCGCCTCCGCTTCTGCACGGATCAGATATTGCTCCGCAAGCCGCAGGACCATTACATATTCTGTAGCCGACCCTGACGAATAAGTAGTAGCCTTGTACTTGTAAGGGTAAAAATAAGTAACCCCGCCTAACGCAATACTGCCAATCCAATTAACTCTTCTTTGATCGTTCGGCTCAAATGCGTTTAATAGGTAACTGCTCACATGAATCGTTGCATCAGTTGTTGGAATGTAGACAAAAGCATCTTCCGTGTTCCGTTCGGCGTTTATGGGTTGTAGTTGCCAAATGGCTTCCGAATTACCCAGACTGGCCGCCAAAAAAGTTTGATTTAACGGGCTCAAGGTATATGTGGAAGAATTGCCAAGCACCTTCGTTGCCTCTGCTTGCGCATTCGAATAGTCGCCCGTAAATAAGTAGACTCTTGCTAACAGGGCCGCTGCAGCCCACTTATTGGGACGAACCCTGTCCCCATAAGAACTTACGGCATCAGACGCTACGTATCCAGGTGACAGCAAATTTTCG
This sequence comes from Mucilaginibacter sp., assembly GCA_035489035.1. Taxonomy (GTDB): domain Bacteria; phylum Bacteroidota; class Bacteroidia; order Sphingobacteriales; family Sphingobacteriaceae; genus Mucilaginibacter. Next base: position 36,610 of record DATHKT010000028.1, on the reverse strand, counting down.
GCGTCTTTTAAATCACTGACAATTTGGCTATATACATCAGCTGTGGAGCTACGAGGTAAAACGGAATTGACTTTGTAATCTGAACTGACGGCCAACGGAACCGCGCCATACAGGTTCACCAGATAAAAATAAAAAAACGCACGCATAAATTTGGCCTCCCCCAATAGTTGCTGTTTGACAGGTAAAGTCACGCCCGTTGAATTGTTCAGCCCCTCAATAGCAGAATTACATGTAAATACAAACGGGTAAATTTCATTCCAAATTTCAAAGCCATTGGTAGCTGCGCCCAGGTTGTTCTGATAATATGCGGAATAAACGGAATTACTATTCGACGGGTCCAATTCCAGGTCGTCTGCAGACAACGCTGAAGACAAACCAAGTGACGAGCCACCAGAAGCTAGGCCAGTATTATTCAGGTTTATATAAATCCCGGTCAGAACAGCCGCCGCGGTGGCGTTATTAGCATATACATTAGCCGCATTGGTGCTGGTAACCGGCGCTTTTACATCAACCAGCTTCTTACAACTAAATAATATAGCCGTGCAAGCTGCAACAGCCATACACAGCATCCTTTTATTGAAAATATTTTGAGTTATCATATCGTTATATTTTAAAATTGATTCTCAGTGATTATAATCCCACTTGTACCCCCAATGTCAACACCCTTAACGGTGGCAGCGACGTTACACTGAGGTTCTCAGGATCCATGCCTTTGTAATGTGTCAGCGTCAACAGGTTCTGGCCTTGAATAAAAATCCTTCCGCTTTCCAAATGAAGATTTCTTTTTAATCCTTCCGGCAATTGCCAAAACAAATAAGCATTCTTCAATCTTATATAAGAGGCGTCCGATATCCCCGCATCACTCTGCATGGCATATTGGTTTTGGTTAGATATTTGAAGGTTGGAATTGTATCGTTGGATTGAGGCTACTTGCCCTGGTTCTTGCCACCGGCCAAGAACAGTAGTTGGCTGATTGACTCCTTTGTATCCGGGAACCACAGCCCCGAAATTATAATTCTGCGCGGTTTGCTTTACAAATGAAAACGAAAAATCCAATCCGAATGATTTGTATTGAATCTCGTTCACGAATCCCCCGTAAAATTTGGGGAAAGGACTTATAATGACTGTTCTGTCGTCAGGATCAGATGGCGTAGAAGTGGGTTTGCCCTGGCTGTCCAAAAACTGGTATACACCTGTAGTAGGATCAACACCCAAAAAATGAAAGGCTTTTGTAATGTTGATCGGTTGACCGACAATTAACGAATTGCTATAGCTAGAAGTTCCAAGGCTGGGGAAAGCCACTAATTTATTTTTAGGGAGTGTAAAGTTTACACTCGAAGACCAGCTAAAATTCTTATCCTTAAAGTTTATAGTGTGTAAAGAAAACTCCCATGCGGTATTTTCCACAGTGGCAGGAAAATTTTCTGTAATGCTACTGAACCCGGATATGATAGGAAGATTATATCCTAATAGCTGATTTGATGAACGATTACGAACATAATTGGCCGTCAATAAGATCCTGTCCTTTAAAAAGCCCAGGTCGATGCCTGCCTGTAATTTTTTTGTCAACTCCCATTGCAAGTACGGATTCGGAAGTCCATTAGGAGTTAATCCCGATGCGCCCTGGTAGGGAACTGGAGGCGTAATAGGTGTATACAAACTAAGAAATTGATAATCACCGATTTGATCATTACCAGTGGTGCCGTAACTGCCTCGTAGTTTGCCGAAACTAAGGAAGGGTAAATTATTCTTGAACAAGCCCTCCTCACTGAATATCCATCCCGCACCAATTGCTCCAAAATTGTGAAATTGATTAGCTGAGCCAAATCGGCTGCTTCCATCCCGGCGCGCGGTCAGGTTTAAAAGATATTTCTCATCCCAGTTATAACTTACTCTGCCAAATGCAGCGTTGTACTTATACACTGAATTGATAGAAGAAGTAACGGATATGGAAGGCGCTGAATAAGGGTCCGCCAGAACAGCATCACTGTTGAATCCGGTAGCCAGCAAAATTAGCGCTTTGCTGTTATTTTGCTGAACTGTGGCTCCGGCCAACGCCTCCAATTTCCCTTTGCCAAGAGTGGTTTTGTAACTGATTTGCGGCTCGGCGATCCATGAATTGGTATTACCGGTCCCATATTGCCCATATCGCAAATTAAATGAACTTTGCGAAGGACGATTGTAAGTCTGCGGCGTTAAAGCAGTTTCATCGGTTTGGGTATTTGTGTACCCAAGGCTCCCACGAATAGTCAGCCCTTTTAGTATTTGATAACTTAAAACAGCATTACCTATAAGATTATTGGTCTTGACTTGATAGGTCTGCAAGGCATAAGCTAACGGATTCATCCATGTCTCAGAGCCCGAAGAATTTGGCATCCAATTTAAAGTACCGTCCGGATTGTGCAGAGCCGGTGCGTCCGGAGCCAGTCTTGTTGCTGTAAGTGTAAGGTCTTGTTGGGGCAGTTGATTATTGTCCACCAAATAACTGCCGGAAAGCTGGACGGTGAATTTCTGGTTCGGCGATATATTGTTAATTGAAAAATGAACAGAGCCCTTCTGATCAGCAAAATCGCCTGGGAAAACGGTAGTTTCACGATGATAGGTGGTGCCTATTAAATATTGGGTATTTGCCGAACCGCCCGAAACCGTACTCGAGATATTAGTGTATTTTGCCGTACCCCCTAACAGAAGTTTTTGCCAATCCGTAGATCGGGTCGTATCCCAAAGTCCGTTGATGTCATAGTCTTTTGGACCTGGGCTGGCAATGCCGTCATTTTTCAGAGCCTCGTGGCGCATTTGCAGGTATTCAGGTAAATTCAACAGATCTACTTTCCTTGTCACCTGCCCAACGCCTTGTTGCGCATTCACATTGACCCTGGTTGTTCCAGCTTTACCTTTCTTGGTTGTGATCAATATAGCTCCGTTAGCCGCCCGGGAGCCGTAGATAGCGGTTGCATCCGCATCTTTCAGCACTTCAATTGACTCAATATCTGAAGGATTAATAAAACTGAAAGGGCTGCCATTGACATAACTCCCGTTAACGGTTGCACCGGAGTTGCCCAGTATTCCACCTAAATTTGGAAGGTTTTGTGATGAGAACGGGACCCCATCAATAACATAAAGAGCATCATTTCCGTTTTGAATGCTGTTTTGTCCCTGAATCCTGAGCGTTACCGCGCCTCCTGCTAAACCATTAGCTTGCGTAATAAATAGTCCCGGCACCCTTCCCTCCAGCGCCAGTAATGGATTATTTACAGGTTGTTCTTCAATTACCTTTCCGGAGACCGACGAAATATTGCCGACGGATAACCTTTGGGTTGTCTGCCCGTAGGCGATCACCTGCACCGCATCCAATTGTGAAGAAGCTACCTTCATCTGGATTTTTCCTAAGTCCGGCGCAGCCGCTATCTCTTGCCTTTCATAGCCCACAAACGTAATCACCAATGTAGCGCCCGCATCCACCTTAAACAGCGTAAAATTCCCCTTGGCATCTGTGATCGTGGAATTATTCGTCCCCTTGACGATTACGGTCGCGCCGGGTAGCGACTGTCCGTCTTCGCCGACCACTCTGCCGGTCACCTCGATTTTATCGAAGCTAAGTGCGGACTTTATTTTATCAAAGATGGTGGTTTCTTTAGGTTTAACGGTGACAGTTTTGTTTACCAGCGAGAAGTCGAGGGTCTGTCCCTGGAAGATTTGGGTCAGGACGGTGGCGAGTTCTGCATTGGTGACGTTAATGGTCACGGGTTTGCTGTCTTTGACGGCTTCGGTGGTGAAGGCGAAGTCATAACCGGTTTGGGCGCTGATCTGGTCGAATATGGTGACCAGTGGTGCGTTCTTTTCTTTCAGCGTGATCTTTTGCGCGATGGTGGTGGCGCTCACATGAAGGATAACCGTGATCATTATGAGTGTAGTTAGTTTCATGATCAACAGGAGTTTACGCCTTAACCCGGTAAAAGCCGGGGGCGGGCAATTTTTTAGATAAAAATTGTACATTTGTTTAAGCTTGGGTTAAGGCGTTGTGCCATCATTTTCGAGATGGGCGGCACTCCGCGGTTCACTAATAGTTTAAATTATTGGTTATCCTGAGTATAGAGTCACCTGTTACAAGCGGGTGGCTTTTTTTCTTTTTAGGGATAACAGTATTTGGTCATTTTTTACTCAATACGGTCACCCTCCTTCCTTCGATCTTAAAATGTGCGCCATTGGTCCGTTCCAGTACTTTCAGCACTTCGCTGATGTTCTTGGAGCGGGATATTTTGAGGTAGTAGCCGATGTCGGACGGTTTGCCTTCGTATTTGACTTCGATATTATACCAACGGGCGAGCTCGCGCATGACGGCCTGGATCTTTTCACCGTTAAAGCGGAAGAAGCCTTCTTTCCAGGCGACGGTCTGGCCGATGTTGGCTTTGGCGATCGTTAGGGTACTATTAAGCAGGATGGCTTGCTCGCCGGGTACTAATGCTTTTGCATTTACTTTTATTGCTCCTTCCACCAAGGTGGTGCGGCTGTCCGGTTCATCATTGTAGGTATTGACGTTGAACTCGGTACCGATATCTTCGATGGTTTGGTTAGCGGCTTTGATGGTCAACGGCGCTTTGGTGTTATGCACAATCGCGAAATAAGCCTCACCGGCGATCAGTTCCAATTCGCTTTTGCTGTTGTTAGCCCGGAAGTTCTCGGGGTATCTTAAGGTGGACGCGACATTGACGATGATAGCACTGCCGTCGGCGAGTTTCAGGTGATAAGGTTTGCCACCGGCGGGTACTTGTAAGGTGTCGTAGATGGTGATGCTTTGCGTTTCGCTGCTATTTGAATAGGTCAGCTGGTCAGCGGTCATCTTTTGAATATGAGCATTGGCGTATTGGGCTAAGGTGCCTTTACTGGTACTGTCCAGGATGATCGTTTTGCCATGGCCGGTTTTCAATATCGCCTGCTGGCTGTATGGTGCAACGTCCTGTTTATTTTTGGTTACCATTTGTGGTGTTTCCGTTTTGTGCAATAGGAAATAGCTGGCGACGCCGATACCGATGAGTAAGGAGGCGGCGGCGGCAATTCTTGGTAATAACCTAGGGATGGGGGTTGTTGTTTCTTCATTGTTGTCAACTATATTCCAGAACCCGGTTTCGATTTGTTCTTCGAGTAATCTTATTTCTTCGGCTTGTAAATGGCTGGTAAAACCTGCCTCATGATCAAGGATCTGGTAATAGGATTCCAGGAAAGCGATTTCTTCGGGTGTTGCGTTTCCGGCGAGATATTTCCTCACCATGTTAAGCAGGTCCTTACGGTTATCGTACATGTTCATGCAGCTTGTTTAGTAAGATGTACCGGGAAATGGCATATCTACTAAGGCTCGTGTAATTTTATTTTAATAATTTTTTAACGCTGGCTTAAAATGACGATGGCAGCAAGGGAAAGGAAATGGGCCAGGCGGGAGCGCAGGGCTTGTGAGGCGGTGTACAATTGTGCCTGCACGGTGTTCTGGGAAATGCCTAATTGGTCGGCGATCTCGCGGGTGGACAATTCTTCCTGGTAATGCATGATAAAGATACGGCGGCGGCGTTCGGGCAATGCGGCGAGCCAAAGGTTAATTACCTGCTGGATCTCTTTTTCTTTCAGGAGGTCGTCGGCAGCTATGGGCGAGGTAATGATTTCATCGAAGCTGTCCAGGAAAGCAGCCTTTTCGGGCCGGCGGCTGATATGCTTATAGACCTGGAACTTAACAGCGGTATGCAGGTAAGCGCCGAGGTTTTCGATGTTACTGGTATGACGGCGGTTCCAGAGGTCGGCAAATACGTTTTGTAAAATGTCCTGGCATTGCTCCCTGTCCCTGGTGCGCTTATAAGCGGCATCGAACAATCCGGGCCAGTAATGGCGGTAAAGCTCCCCGAACGCAGCACGGTCATCTGACTTTAAGAAGTCTAGCCATTGCTGTTCGCTTTGGGGTTTGTTCACTGCCATGACGGGGAAAACATCAGTCTAATTTACGGAAATAAAAAATCAATGTTAAATAATTAATTCTAATTAACATAATGATATAGCGGCAATTAGGGCTTTTATTCCTGTTTCTTGCAGCATTTTGGCGTCCAGCCATCACTACTTTTTTACCAGGAAACAGATGGCGGCGATCACGATCAGGCAGACCACTACTATAGCGATCAGGGCAAAGGAAGTTTCAGACATAGACTTGGATTTATGGGTTTTTAAAAAATTGACTTTCAGGTTCAACAGGGCGTTCAAGAAGCCGATCGCCACTGTGATGAACGGCAGCAACTTTAGTAAGGTCTCCATACGTTAAATATTATGTTACGTGAATGATTATGAGCTTCCTGCACAGCATAGCACAGGGTTGGCGCGGTGTCAAGTACTTTACCCCCGCGGGAAGACGGGTTTTAAATTGCGTATATAGTACTCAGGACGCGCAGTAAGTTTTATTAAGCGATAAATGAACTTTACACCGCCACACATATAAGATAAATAATGGTATCCCCATCTTATGAAATGGGAGCATTTAGGGCCTTAAAAGCCTGTATCTGGGTTTATTAACTGTTGAATTTTGAGGGCGGGAAAAAATAATTGGCTTGAATATCAGGCTGATAAAGGATTTTTTAGCCTGTTTTAATATTTTTTTTGTTGTCAGCCGGATCAGTCACGCTTTCGGATGATATTGCGTTATTAATTATAATTGCTAAATTTAACTGATGCGGGAAATCGAGCGTCCTTTTGAGATCGTTTATGAGGGCCGGACGGTCAAAGTTGCGGAACATGAGCTGAAAAACATGCGGGTGTTCTATATTGACTTTGCAGGCTGGAAAAAGCCTTTGACGATCACGGTGGCGCTGAACCGTTTCGATGAAAAGTTCTGGACGTCGGTGCCTGAGGGGCGGCAGAAGGAGGCGGAAGAACTTGGTAAGCTTATTGCAGGGTATATCCGGAATAAACGAAAAGAAAGCAACGCTTAATTATGTGCTATTATAACGGTCAAAAAGTAACGCGCGCGGAATTCATCCAGTTGAAGCAACTGGAAAAGGCGATCCGCAATTATAATTTTTTGGATAAGGGCGTGATCTCTGGATTCAGCGATGTCCTGGTGGCGGTGCTGGTGCCCAATGACGCGAAGGACAACTTCGACATTGTACAAATGGAATGGGGCATGCTGCCGGTCTATTTACAGAACCGGGATGCGGTGCAGAAATTCCGCACGGGCTATAAGGACGCGCAGGGTAAATGGCACACGGGTTATACGACACAGAATGCGAAAGCCGAAAATCTCTTTGTAAGCGAACGCGGCGGAGCGTCGATGTTTGCGGATGCGGCGCGCAAACGCCGTTGCCTGGTATTGTCGACCGGCTTTTTTGAATGGCGCCATGTGACGCGTAACCATAAAAAGACGGGCTTGCCCTTAAAAACAGCGGATAAATATCCTTACTATATCAACGTGAAAGATGCGCCTTATTTCTATATGGCGGGTATCTGGCAGCCCTGGACGGATAAGGAAACGGGTGAACATGTGAATACACTGGCGATCACGACGACAGAAGCGAATTCGCTGATGGCGCAGGTGCATAATTCCAAGATGCGGATGCCAACGATATTAAACGATGACCTGGCCTGGGAATGGCTGATGGAAGACCTGACGGATGAGCGCATCCAGGAAATTGCGGCGACGCAGTTTGCCGCTGACAAGATGGATGCCTGTACCATCACCAAAGAGTTCCAGGCTTTGGTGGACCCGACGGAGCCTTTTGAATATGAAGATCTGCCGGCTTTGGAACTTTCGATCATTTCATGAGTGAGGATGGAATGCTGACGGACGTGGAAGTTATGGTTTTGTCGTCCATTCAGGTTTTTATCGCGGACCCCAAGAAGCCAAGGCCTGTCGGTTTCGGTTCAGGCTTTGTGATCCGTTATCTCGACCGCAGGTTCCTTGTATCAGTTTCCCATGTGACAGAAGATAAAACCGGGCTGGTCACGATGCTGGAAACTAATTTGCCGCCAGGTAACGAGGGGCCGATACTCCAACCTATTGAAGGCATTTGGTATTTTGATCTGCTGACATTTGACCCCAAGAACGTTCCCGAGGATATTGTAAAAGTTTTAGAGCAAGGGCCGCGTAAGCGGCTGGATATTTGTTTTGCAGAGATCAGGCATGACATTCCGCTTTTGCAGCCGGAAATGGTTTTTCCAAATTTTACTGTTCCTTATACGGAGAAGATCGAATTGGATATGAACCATATTGCTGAACCTGTTAAGGACGAGCGCTACGGATTCTATGGAAAGATCAGGCATAATTACGAGGGTGATACGCTTATAATGACCCCGGCACTAAAAGGTCCGTTAACTTATCACCGGACAAACGCCAATTTCCATATATTCCTGGCACCTGAAATCATCAAAGATAAAGAAGATTACGAGGGTTGCAGCGGTGCACCGATCCTGGATTCCCAACAGCGCCTTGTTGGTGTTGCCTGCACGGTGGCTACAGGCTCAAAGATCATCTATGCCTTTCCTATTGAAAAATGTAAAACATTGCTCGATCAGGCAATAGCCATCGACGCATTTCTGTAATTTCTATTGATGGTTAAATCCACCACTTTTTTTATTTAAAATTCCTGCCCTTATGAATGACGTCCTCCGGCTGCTGGGTTTTGAGCGGCTTTTCCATGGGGATGAAGGGGGCGGCTTTTTCATCGGCGCGGGAGAGCGTGAGGACGGGTTGCTGGTCATTGCGGATGGCGGTCAGGTTGCCCAGGAGTTTGGTGATATCAAATACGCGTTTAACAATGATGTGGGTGACCTGGGTTTGTTCGACCACGCCTTCTACCATGAGCAGGCGGGCATGGAGGATCTCTTTGCGGTATTTATCGAATAGCTTCGGGAAGACAACGAGGTTGGTGGTACCGGTCTCGTCTTCCAGGGTGATAAAGCACACGCCTTTGGCGGTGCCGGGCCGCTGGCGGATGAGGATGAGGCCGGCGGTTTTGATGAGCTTTTTGTTTTCGGTTTGGTTGGCAGCTGCTGCGGTTTTGATATGCAGCATTTCCAATTGGTGACGGATAAAGCTCAGCGGGTGGCCTTTGATAGACAGGCCGATGGTGGCGTAATCCTGTACGACATGCTCGGATAATTTGAGCTCGGGCAGCTGCGGGTCGGGCTCGTGGCGGCTTTCGGAGGGCTGGCCCTGTAGGAGCTGAACGGGGCGGTCATGCAGCGCAGCTACTTCCCAAAGGGCTTTCCGGCGGTCGAGGCCCATCGAACGGAAGGCATCGGCATTGGCAAGCTTTTCCATGGTGGCGACGGTCACGCCGGCATCGCAAAGCTGGTGCGGCGCAGTGTAGGTTTCATTGGGGTACTTTTTTCTTCCCTGCAGGAGTTTCGCCATTTCCTCTTGTTTGATACCGTTGATCTCCCGGAGGCCTAATCGGTGTGAGAAATACTGACCCTGTTTGGCTTCGAGCGTATTGTCCCATTGGGAAAGGTTGACGTCGATGGGCAGCATGGTGACGCCGTGCTCGCGGGCGTTGCGCACGATTTGGGCGGGCTGGTAAAAGCCCATGGGCTGGCTGTTGAGCAGGGCGGCGCAGAAGACTTCGGGATAATAGTATTTGAGCCAGCAGGAAACATAAACGAGCAGGGCGAAGCTGGCGGCATGGCTTTCGGGGAAGCCGTAGCTGCCGAAGCCTTCGAGCTGTTTAAAGATCCTGCGGGCGTATTCTTCGGTGTAGCCCCTGGAGGTCATGCCGTTAATGAGCTTATGCTCAAACTTGCTGACCATGCCGTTGAACTTAAAGGTGGCCATAGTTCGTCGCAGGAGGTCGGCCTCGCCGGGGGTAAAGCCGGCGGCGACGATGGCGAGTTCCATCGCCTGTTCCTGGAAGAGCGGCACGCCGAGGGTGCGCTCTAAGATGGATTTGATCTCGTCGGAGGGGTAGTCAACTTCTTCTTCCCCGTTGCGTCGCCGGATGTAGGGGTGCACCATATCGCCCTGGATCGGGCCGGGCCTGACGATGGCGACTTCGATCACCAGGTCATAGAAGCAGGTCGGCCTTAGACGCGGCAGCATGGACATCTGCGCACGGCTCTCGATCTGGAAGACACCGAGCGTGTCGGCGGCGGTGATCATTTCGTAAACCTTGGGGTCATCCTGCGGGATATTGGCGAGCGTCAGATCTTTTTGGTAATGGCTTTTGACAAGATCGAAAGCCTTGCGGATACAGGTGAGCATACCCAGTGACAAAATATCCACCTTCATAAAACCGAGGGCGTCAATATCGTCCTTGTTCCATTCGATATTGGTGCGGTCGGCCATGCGGGCATGAAAAATCGGGCACAGGTCACTGAGCTTGCCATCGGTAATGACGAAGCCGCCGGTGTGTTGCCCGAGCTGGCGCGGGAAGCCGATGAGCAGCCCGGTCAGTTCGATGACTTTCAGCAAGTGCGGGTCCTGGAAATTCAGGCCCAGCTTTTTGAGTTCCGCGGCGGTGATCTCTTCATCGGACAGGTCGCCATAGGCATCCGACAGCATTTTGGTGGTATCTACCGAAAGGCCCATGGCGCGGGAAACGTCATTGACGGCGCCTTTGTAATGGAGCATGAAAACGGTGGGCAGGATGGCGGCGCGGTCACGGCCGAAACGGTTGTAGACATACTGCATGACTTCTTCCCGGCGTTCGTGTTCAAAGTCCACATCGATATCGGGTGGTTCGTTCCGTTCTTTGGAAAGGAAACGGGCGAACAGCAAGTTGGATTTATCGGGCGCGACGGAAGTAATGCCGAGTACGAAGCAAACCGCGGAGTTGGCGGCGGAGCCACGCCCCTGGCAAAGGATATTTTGGTTCCTGGCCCAGGTCACGTAATCTTCCACCGTCAAAAAATAGTCGGGCACATCCAGTTCGGCAATGATCTCCAGTTCGTCCTCGAGGGCTTTTTTGACCTTTTCGGGAATGTTGTTTTTGTAAAATTCGTTCGCCCCTTTCCGGGCGAGGTATTCGAGTTGTTGTTGCGGTGTGCGGCCTTCGGTGGTGAGTTCGCTGGGGTATTTGTATTTCAGCGATTTCAGATCGAACCTGCAGGCATTGGCTATCGTTCGGGCATTGCTGATGGCTTCGGGGTAATTGCGGAAGAGGCGCTCCATCTCGGCTTTTTCCTTGAGGTGGCGCTCGGCGTTCTGGTGCAGCTTATACCCCGCATTAAAAATGGTGCATTTCTCCCGGATGCAGGTGAGCACGTCCTGCAGTTCGCGGCGGTTGGGGTGATGGTAATGGACGTCGTTCGTCGCAACCAGCGGGACGTTCAGCTCGGACAGGAGGAACAGGCGCTTGGCATCGTCGCCGGTGTAATACTTGGTGGCGGCGAGGTAAAGATTTTGGAGGTTTGCCTGATAATCTTTGACGTGGTGGGTAAAGACGAGTTCAAACTCAAAATCCTGGCTGATCCTGTCCGGCGGGATGATGATAAAATAAGAGCCTTCGGCGTGCCGGTAGACATCGCTTTTGGAGATATAGCATTTTTCTTTTTCGGCACGGAGGTTGCCCAGGGTCAGCAGGGCGGATAACCTGGCGTAAGCGGCTTTATCGGTGGGGTAAGCCAGCAGGCTTGGGCCGTCGAGCAGCTCGAGCCGCACGCCGGGGATCAGGCGAATGTTCCGTTCTTTGGCCACGACATAAGCACGCACCAGGCCGGCAAAGGTATTGCGGTCGGTAAGCCCAATGGCGTCATAGCCGAGGTCGGCCGCCTGGTCGAGGAGTTCCTCGGGGTGGCTGCCGCCGCGCCGGAAGCTGAAGTTGCTGGTGACCTGTAATTCGACGTAGCTCATTTTTTTTTATGCGAAAAATCCGTGTAAGAACCAGTGCTGGTTATTTTCTGCATTATAATGCCCGGAGCGGAAGAGCCAGTAACGGCGGCCGGCTTCGTCTTCGGCGATATAGTAATCCCGGTGCTCGCCGGGTTCGAGCCACCATTCGCGCTCGATGCGTTCGGGGCCGTCGGCGCCGACAATGACATGCTGCTCGCCTTTCCAGATGAACAGCTTGGGCGGGTAATCGGGGGTCAGCGCCATGGCTTCGATGGGCTCGGGCTGGTCCAGGATCTGCATGGGGCGCGGTTTATCGGTGCGCCAGTCGCTGTCGGGTTGCTGTTTGAGGTTGGCATTGGTCTGGGGCGTGCGTTCCGGCCAGTAATGTTCGCCGGGCAGGTAGCGGTTGATATGCTGGGTGCCGATACGGCCGGCCACGCGGTCGAGCAGTTCGGCGACTTCTTCACTGTCGGCACCGCCTTTGGCCGACCAGAGTTCGCTTTGTTTATCGCTGACGGGTTCGGTCTTGAGCGCGTCAAGGGTAAAGAGTTCGATGCCGAGTCCCGGCGCGACGTTGTCGAGCTTGATGAAAAAGAGTTTGAACAGGTGCTGCACGCGATTGCTGGCATGGTTGGTGCCGATGCTGATGTTGCCGTTCTTGCCGTCGACGCGGTACCAGGTGAGGGTGGCGGCGCGCAGGCCGAGGCCTTCGCCATACAGACGCTTGCACAATTTTTCGAGCAGGTGGTTCAGGGCGATTTCGATGGCGGGCCTGGTTTTGACGGCTTCGAGGCACTCCAGTCTTTCGCTGTAAGGCACGGGTTCTTTCAGCGGGAAGAGGTATTCGACTTCCTGGCCGAGGGCCTGGTGCAGGCGAAGGACCATGTTTTTGCCGAAGCGGCGGCGCAGCACGCTATCGGGCATATAAATAAAACTGCTGACCTGGTGCAGGCCGAGGTTTCGGAGTTTCAGGAGTTGGTCGTACGGTAAGCGCAATGCTGACGGCGGCAGGGGCATGAGGGCGTTACGGTGCTGGCCTTCGGGGATGATCAGTTTGTCGGTGGCGCAGCGGGCGACGCCCCAGGCTGCGCCGATAGTATCGGCGATGGCGGGGCGGCTGTCATAGCCGATGGTTTTCAATCTTTGGGTAATTTCCCGGAGGTAGGCTTTTTCGCCGCCTTTCAGGTGGGTGCAGCCGGTGACGTCGAGTAAGAGGCCATCAGGCGGGTCGAGCTGTACGAGCGGGGTATAACGAAGGAACCATTCGGCGAGGCCGGTTAATAATTTGACGTTGCGGCCGGGCTTGCCGTCGAATACCTGGAGGTCGGGCGCGATGACGCGGGCATCGGCTACGGTCATGCCTTCCAGTACGCCGTATTTACGGGCTTCCCCGGTGAGCGCGGTGATGAGCATGCGCCCGTGGTCGGGTTCGGCAAAGACATAGGCCTTCCCTTTCAGACCGGGCTGGCGGATGGCCTTCCAGTCGGTGAGCAAGTGCCGGAACCATATGGAGGCGAAGCGCTTAGGCATATTTTTGGGCTGGTTCGATGATTTTCGCCGCGATGACCGTTTGAAAATGCTGTTTTTTCCACTCGATGGTCCAGTTGCCGGGCCGGCCGTTACGCACTTTCAGCAGTTCAACCTGCCAGCGCGGGTGCCCGACGCCGGGCATGCCGGTTCTTAACTGGCTGCGTACGGGACGGACCTGCCAGCGGGTAACGCAGGCGGTGGTATTGACTTTTTTGACGTCTTTCCGCAAAACGAAGCCGGTGACCTGGCTTTTTTCGACGGCCAGCTGCAAGCGCTGGGATTCGGTAAAGCTGAGATCTTTGGTCTCGCAGATAACGGTGGCGACGCCTTCGCATTTGAGGGCTTCCTCGGTGACCCAAAGCAGGTCTTTTTGCAGGGGTACGTCCACGAAGATCACGCGGTCGGGGTCGACGCCAAAGAGTTTGAGCGCGGGCGGATAGATGCGGCGGGTATAGCTGATCCAGAGGCAGGCACCGCCACTGGTCATGATTTTTTGAACGAGCCCGGCGATAAAACCGCCGCTGGCGGCGGTGTCTTCGGGGCTGCTGCTGATGAATTCATGGATGGCCCCGATTGGGAATACGCCGTCGGGAAAAGCGGCGGCGACAAGGCCCAAGCCGAGGTCGCCTGCAGCGCCTGCTTTCGGCTGGCTGTAGCTTTCCATTTGCAGAATGTCCCGCCTCAATTTGGCAATCATCTCTTCTTTTGTAGCGGTCATGGTCTGTGGTTTAAAAGTCTAATAAAAATTGCGCGAAGACCACCTGGTTCTCGCGGTTGTACTGGCGGATGGCGGCGGCAATAGCGGTCAATTCTGCGGCTGAAAACAGGTCCTGGTTGTCATAAGCCAGGGGTTGTTCGGATTCGATATTGACGTAAACGACGGAGCGCCGGTCACCGGCGGTGATGGCGTAACGGGTGTAGCCGTCGACGTCGGCAAAACGCTCGAGTTGTTCGGCGCTGATGGTCAGCGATTTATTTTCTATTTCGAGTTCAAGATCAAAAGGTACCATAACACTTTAAATTTGGGACTATAAAGTTATGCTAATATTTTTAGCATCTTCTACAAATGGATAGCATTTTTTTTCAGAAAAAGTTTTACGTTTGTCAAAGTTGTGCCTGGCGTGCCTGTAAAGGTGGTGTTCGGGTATTGATTTTTTTAATATGAATGAGGAGTATTTGAACCGCGTATTGATCTATTTACAGCAGGAATTGCCGGAGTACCGGGCTGCGCTGTCTTTAAAAGCGGGGAAATTTGTTTTTACCTTACCCGAGGGGCTGGCGTTCCAGCCTTTTTATGAAAAATTGTTTGCAGCGGTGTCGGCCTGCACGGGGCGGATCCGTAACCGGGAATATGACCTGGACTTCAAGGTCTGGTCTCCGAACCAGGAGCGGGATTTTACGGTCCTGAAGTAGTTATCTTTCTTGTGTACTGTACAATTATCACGATTCAACAGGCATTTTTACCGCTCGTTACGTGTTTCATATTGTTCTTTCCTGGGCTTGTTGGTAAGAAGTTCGTCTAAAGAGCTTACGTTCCTGTCACGTATTATAGCCAAGAGCGTCTTAGATAAGATTGTCCATAAATATAACGTTCGTTTTGAATTGTGATTTCATGCCCAAATACCGTAAATTAAATAACCATAACCTTAAAAATAGATCCCAATGAAAAAGATACCCTTTATACTTGCCCTGGTTTTGCTTTTTGCAGATGCTGGTTTTTGCTGCACCATCGTTTCCTGCTCCCGGAACGGGAAGGTTTTCGCAGCAGCCAACGAGGATGATTATATCTCCACTCTTTATTCCCGGATATGGTTCAATCCGCCGACAAAGGAACGCTACGGCACCGTTTGTTTTGGTTTGCCCGACCTGCAGGCGCAGGCGATCATGAATGAATATGGGCTGTATGTAGATTTTACGGCGCAAAACGGGATCGACGCGGCGAAATTTAATCTAAAACATCCTTACTATGGTGACCTGTTCTTCGAAATACTGGGCAAATGTAAAACGGTTAAAGAAGCGCTCGTTTTCTTGCAAACGCACGATTACACCTATGGCTCGCAGGCGCTGCTTGCCGATGCGCAAGGCCATTCGGTGATCATTAATGCAGGTACTAAAGTGATGAAGGAAGGCAGCTACCAGATCAATACGAACTTTAACATTTCCGACTTGAAAAAAGGTGGCGCTGACCGCAGGTATAACATTGCCAATTCCATTTTATCCAAACCAAGTGATCTTTCGGTTGCGTATTTCAAAACATTGCTGGACCGTACGCACCAGGAAGGTGACCTGACGACAATTTATTCTTATGTGTTCGATATGCAAAAAGGGCTGATCTATGTTTACTTTTTTCACAATTTCAATAATGTATATGTGGTCGATATTAAAAAAGAATTAAAAAAAGGTTACCGGCTGGAGAACCTGGGTGATCATTTTCCTTCGTCTTATGCTTACGAAACCCAGATACAGAAAGATCCGGGGCATCAAAAGGAGGAGATCCTTTCGGCCGTTTATAAAAATGGTTTGGATGTGACGGTAGATCAGGAGTTAGCAACCGTTAACGCGCCGGCGCCTAAAGACAGTACCTTGAAAATGACGATGCTGGAGGTGGCTTTACAACTGGTCAAAGATTCCTGGAACCAGCATGCGCAGGGCGGGATGTGGGAGTACTGGTTCAGTTTGCCGGGCGGATATAAGATCGTTCATTTCCGGGATAAGCGGCTTGACGCTGCTGACCGCATTTTCCAGTCGCTGGAAAAACAGGAAAAACTCGATCCTAAACTGAAAAACTTTATGAAGGAGATCGATGCCTATGTTAACCTGGTGCAGGGAGATACGGCGAAGGCCAGGAACTTGTATGAGCTCGCTTCGGCGGATCAAAAGGACACTTATCCGGTATCGTATAACCGTGCAAAAGAAATGCTGACTAAAATGGACTAAATATGGTGGGAATAAAGTCCTTTCAAACTTATTGTTAAAGCAATTCCAGTGTTGCTTTATCTTTTTCTCCGTGAAAGTATTTTTGAAGTACTTTTTCAAATACCGGGTCTGTACCGGGTAATAATGCAAAGAGCGTCATAGAGGAACGCAATTTCATATCGTCAGGCGTGCCCATGACTTGCATCGCGTCGCTGGATCCGTTCGTCAGCAAAGCATTAGCTATTTCAATCAAACGCCTGCCCAATACCGGGTGCCTCAGATATTCAAGTGCTGTATCTCTATCCTTAATGCCGTAACGCCTGGCCATTTCGCTAAAACCGAGACCGGCAACCTGCGGGAAGATGTACCACATCCAGTGGCTGCGTTTCTGTCCGGCTTTGATCTCGTTCAGGGCTGTGGCATAGTCGCGTTGCTGGGCGTCGAGAAAGCGTTGCAGATCGCTCATGCTGATTGATCCTGATCTGTTTCACCGGCGGGCACTTCTTCCGGGTGTTCCTCAAAATATTGCCGCGCGTGTTTAAGACCGGTGGCAATGGCGATGCCTTCGTCACCGCTGTCTTTTAACACTTCGTTGGCGATCTCGACGGCTTTGTCGCGCAGATATATGGGTTGGTTCTTATAAGATGGCGGGTAATCGCCGTTATACCAGGGCATAGTTCCTCCTTTTTGTTTGTTAACAACGAAGCATAGTTTTTGATTGATTTAATTCACAGGGGTCTTTCTTTAATCGGTACTTTCGCGGCATGATCAGGAACTTTACGGTGGAGCTGGCGGGTACGCATTTTAAATTCAATACGCTTTCGGCCAAAGACCTGCGTGCGTTCCAGGTTTATGTCCAGCATGAGGGGAAGCAATTGCGGTGTCATATGCAATTGCGGGACGGGGCTTTTTATATCACGGATCCGACGATCTGCCCGGCGGAATACATGGCGCTGGAAGCGGCGCTGAGCGAGGCGATACTCAAAAGCCAGGACGGGCCGGCGGCGGTATAGTTTCTAATGTTTACAAACGGGGACGGCTGTCAATTTTTTCAGACGGCGATCCGCAGTTCATCAAGGTAAGGCAGGACGAACAGCGTGTGCTCAAAGGCGCGGAAATGGGTAATAAGGTGGCTGCGGTCATCAAAGAAGACCTCCACATAAAAATTCTGGACGTTATACAGTTTGATATAATAATGGTCGTTCAGCCGGTCGGCCAGAAACGTTCCGGTTAAAACAGCTTCTGTTTTCGCGGTGTAGTTTAAGGCGTTAAAATCATCCGAGGTCATCATAGCCGGTCATTTATATTCCACTCCTAATGAGTATTTTACAAAGACCGTGCCTGTTGGTGTTGAGCGACTTAGCCGAAATGTGCCTCAATATGATCGCAGATGCTTTCGAGCAATTCCTTGCCGAGCGGTTCGCCGGATAGTTGCTGCCAGCGGTCGCCGTGGGCGACTTCGGCGATGACGACGCCGTCCTGTTCGATGCCGTACTTTTCCTGCTGCTGGGTGATGCGGTAAAAATGCTCCTTTCCGCCGATGCTTGCTTGGTAAGGAAAGCTATGCAGTTCCTGTTCTTCTTGTGGTTCCATGTTTGCTAAACAATAAGAAAGTCAAATAGTTGTCCTTGTAGCAAATAACGTGTTGAACCTATAAACGATGACCTATGAAAAATCCATTTAAAAAAGAAGACCATACCGGGCTGATCGTAGGGATCGCGGTGGGCGTTACAGCAGGGATCGGCCTGGGCTGGCTGTACCTGACACGGTAAAGGTGCGCAATATCGTCGCCAGCTGACGCGGAGGTTCCGGGAAGCGGTGAGTGATACGGCGGCGGATGTGATCGATAAGAAAACGATCATTCCCAAAAAGGCAGCTAAAGTGGCGACTGACGCGGTGATCAAAGATTAGACATGATTTTTTCAAAGGTCGATCCCCTTTGCTTTTGCCAGGGTTTTCATTAAGTCAATTCCCTTACCGAGTACGCCATGGAACAGGTCGCCGGTCTCTTTGAGGCGGGCAAGGGAATTATGGATGGTAAAGTGTTTCATGGTCAGGCCGGGTTTGACCTCCTCCCAGGTTAGCGGCATGGATACGGTTGCGCCCGGTTTAGGCCGCAGGGAATACACGCCGGCAATGGTGGCGTCGGGGCGGTTCTGTAAAAAATCCAGGTACATCTTGCCGCCGCGGTTCTTGACCATGCGTTCCAGGGTGGTGAATTCAGGCAATTGTTTATGCACGAGGCTGACAATGATCTTGGCGAAGAGCTGGCTTTGGTCATAAGTGTATTTGGCGTCCAGCGGAATGTAGATGTGCATACCGGTGGAGCCGGAGGTTTTGGGGTAGACGGGTACGCCGATGGCATCACAAACCTCTTTTACTTTTTGGGCGACTTCAATGACCTGGTCAAAATGCTGTTTGTCGGGGTCCAGATCGATGACGCAGAAATCAGGGTTGTCGGGTGATTGCACGCGACTGAACCAAGGGTTGATCTCGATGCAGCCGAGGGAGGCCATCCAGAGCAGGCTGGCTTTATTGGTGGCCACTAAATATTCTTTGGCTTCGCCTTTATCGTTTGTATGCGGCATGGTCTCCATACAATCCGGCGCTTTGTCCTTCACATTCTTCTGGTAAAAGCTGGGGCCGTGGATGCCGTTGGGAAAGCGGTTGAGCGACATGGGCCGGTCCTTGAGGTAGGGCACCATGTATTCGGCGACCTGGTCATAATAGTTGAACATATCGCGCTTGGTGATGCCATCCTCAGGCCAGTAGACCTTGGACAGGTGGTTGAAGGTTAAGGGGCAGCCGTTGACCTTGACGGTCTGGCTGTCTTTAGCGGGATCAAGGAAACCGGTGTTTTCAGGTTCCTTTTTTTGGGTTACTTTGGCCATGGTCTTTTTGGGTTTAGCTTCGGTATGGGTTTCCTTTTTTAGGGCAGTTTCGCCCACTTCTTCAACGACCTGTTCCGCATCGGCTTCCAGTTCCAGCACGACTTCTTTGGAGTTCTTATCAGCGCGCATGCCTTTGAAAGAGGCCTGCCGAACTTTGCCGTCGCCGGTGATCTCGGCGAATTCGACTTCACAAACCAACTCAGGTTTCAGCCAGGTGGCTTTGGCGCCTAATCTTCTGGGACGGAACTGCGATGGCTCATCGACATCGGGTTCTACATCAAAGGGGCTTTCGCTGGTGATCAATGGCTTGAACTGGGCCATCATCTCTTTTTGTTTGGCGTCGTTGAAGCCGGTGCCGACTTTGCCGATATAGCGGAGGACGCCTTTTTGATCATAAACGCCGATGGCCAGCGCGCTGAAATATTTGACGGTGCCTTCGTTTTTGGTGAAGCCGGCAATGACGACTTCCTGCCTCCTTTTGGCTTTGATCTTGAGCCATTCGCGGGAACGGGCATCGGCGGTGTACAGGCTGTCGGCGCGTTTGGCGATGATGCCTTCGAGTTTCATTTTCTTTGCGGCCTCGAAAAATTCGATGCCGTTAACAGCGAAGTCCTGGCTGGGTTTAATCAGTTCATGGTCCGCGGGCAGGATCGCTTTGAGGATCTGCTTACGGGTGGTCAGGGGCAGGCCGGTGAGGTCGCGGCCCTCGTACCAGAGGATGTCAAAAACGAAATACACGAGTTTGGCATTTTTAGTATTGCGCCAGTTCTGGAGGGCGCCGAAATTGGCGGTGCCTTGCTCGTTGAGGACGACGATCTCGCCGTCGAGGATGGCATTCAGTTGCCAGCTTTCAAGCTGTTGGTTGATGGGGCCGAACTGGTCGAAAGGCAAATTGTTGCGGGAGATCAATTCGGCGCAGCCTTTTTCGACTTTGGCAATGGCGCGGTAGCCGTCCCATTTGATCTCATAGATCCAGCCGGGGTCATCAAAGGGCGCATCGACGAGGGTGGCCTTCATGGGTTTGATGTTGGCGGGTATCTGGGATTTGGGTGCGTCCTGGAGTAAGCTTTTGAGGTCGGCGGCGGGTTGCTGTTGGTCCGCTTCGCCTGTCTCGGCTTTTTCGATCTGTGCTTCGAGATTTTCCGTTGTGGTTTTTGCCGGTGTTCTTTCGGGCTGGTCCTGGTCAGCGAGGTCGATCCAGACGGGGGCATGGTCGCTGGCGCCTTTCCAGCCGCGGACGTGTTTGTCTACGGTGGCGGAAGCGAGGCGTTTGGCGATATGTTTGTTGAGCAGGAAATGGTCGAGGCGGAGGCCGGCATTACGGCCGTAAGCATCGCGCAGGTAGTCCCAGAAGGTATAGATGCGCTCGGTTGGGTATAGCGTGCGGATGGCATCGGTCCAGCCCTGGTCGACGAGGTCTTTATAGGCCTGGCGGGTTTCGGGGCGGAACAGGGCGTTGTTGACGTATTTTTCTGGTTTATAGGTGTCGAGCTCGGTGGGCATGACGTTGTAGTCGCCGACGAGGATGACGGGTAGCTGGCGGTTGACGAGGTCTTGTGCATGCTCGGCGAGCCGCTGGAACCAGCGCAGTTTGTAATCGAACTTGGGGCCGGGCCAGGGGTTGCCGTTGGGCAGGTAAATGCAGCCGATGACGATGCCGCCAGTAAATGCTTCGATATAGCGGCTGTGGGTGAATTCGTCGTCGTCGCCGGGCAGGTCGTTCCTTAATTCTTTGATCTCGGTTTTGGCGAGGATGGCGACGCCGTTCCAGCTTTTCTGTCCCTGCCAGATGGCATTATAACCGGCGTCTTTGAGCGCGTTCTCGGGGAAGCTTCGGTTCTCGCATTTGAGTTCCTGAAGGCAGACGATATCCGGAACGGCTTCTTTAAGCCAGCGCAGGAGGATGTCTAAGCGGCCGTTAATGCCGTTGATATTGTAGGTAGCTATCTTCATGAGCGGAGACGACAAAGCCCCTTGCGGGGCTTGTTATTTTTTGTGTTTGTTTCGGCTCTATTTCTTTTTATCAGCAAGGTATTTTTCGATGACCTTACGGTCGTTGGAGCCGGTAGCTCTTTTGGCGCCGACAAGCGCCTGCGTGCTGATGCCTAATTTCTCGGCTTCGTATCTCAGTTCGTACTTTTCGCCGGAGTTTACTTTTTTGCGGTCTGTGGTTGTTCCTCTCGTTGCCATAGTTTGCTGTTTTAGATGTACCTGATAAACAACGGGTAGGGCGGATGGTTTTAACGATTCTAATTACTAAATTTAAGGTTTCCAATTGGCCTTATGCATTATCCGCTTGAAGTACTGAATGACAAAGAATTCGAGGAGCTCTCCAAAGACCTGCTGGATCTTGAATTGAGTATTTCTTTGCAGTTATTTAAAAGCGGCCGGGATAAGGGAATAGACCTGCGCTACGCCGCCACGACTGAAAATGAAATTATTGTTCAGGCAAAACGTTATGTCAGGTCGACGTTCTCCCAATTAAAATCGGAACTGGCCAAGGAAAAAAATAAAATGGACCGGCTGATAAAAAAGCCGCAGCGCTATATTCTAACAACCTCGCTGGAATTGAATGTCGCGCAAAGCGATGAGCTGGTGAAGATCATGTCTCCCTATATTAAAACTTCCCAGGATGTATTCGGCGCAGAAAGGATGATGGCTTTGATTTCCAAATTTCCGACCGTTGAAAGCAAGTACTATAAATTGTGGATCACCAGCACCACGATCCTGAACAAAATATTGCACAATGCCGCTTTAGGGCGTTCCGAGTTTGTCAGGAAACAAATCTTAAAAAAGGTCAGTTTCTATGTACCGACGGTCAATTTTAATGTAGCGGTTGATAAATTAAATGAGAATCATTTCCTGATTATTTCGGGCGAACCGGGCATCGGCAAAACGACGATTTCCTATTTGTTGATCTGCGATCTGATGGCTAATGGTTACCAATTGCTGCACGTCGATGATAAACTGAAAGATGCGGAAGACTTGTTAAGCCCTTCTCCCGAGGTCAAACAGGTGGTGTTCTTTGATGATTTTTTCGGGGCCAATCTTTCGGAATTATTGCATCCCAGGAACCCGGAGAGTAAGATCGTCGGTTTTATTGAGCGGATCATGGCCAGCCCGAATAAGTTCCTCGTCATGACCACGCGGACCACCATCCTGAACCAGGCGCTTCACCGTTTTGATAAGTTCAACCGTTCGAAGCTGGCTCATCTGTCCAAATATGAACTCCGTATCGAGGCCTATAGTAAGCTGGACCGTGCGAAGATCCTCTATAACCATCTTTTCCATTCCGGGATGTCCACGGAACAGTATGACGTTTTCTTCCAGTCCAAAAATTACGTAAAGATCATTGATCATAAGAATTATTTCCCGAGGCTGATTGAATTCATTACCTCGGCGAACCAGCTCGGGCTGGTCCCCGTTCCAGACACTGAAAAATTCATTTTTGATTGCCTGGACAATCCCAGCGAGATCTGGCAATTTGCTTACGATCAGCAGCTGAATGAGGAGGAACAGTTTTTACTGATGACGCTGTTTAGCCTGGGCGGCTATGGCATCTCGTCTGCGCATTTGCAAACGGCTTTTGAAAGCAGATATGCCTACGAAATCCGAAATAATGGCTATACACTAAAAACGGATGCCTACACGGTTGCCCTGAAAAAATTGATGGATGGGTTTATTAAAAGCGAACGAACTGCTAAGACCGATGAATTGGTCTTCAGTTTTTTAAATCCTTCGGTGGGCGATTTTTTATTGAATTATTTGCGCGAAAGACCGGCGGAGCAAAAACGGATCT
Source organism: Mucilaginibacter sp. (assembly GCA_035489035.1). Lineage (GTDB taxonomy): Bacteria > Bacteroidota > Bacteroidia > Sphingobacteriales > Sphingobacteriaceae > Mucilaginibacter. The sequence goes on along the minus strand of DATHKT010000028.1, from coordinate 13,680 downwards.
TATTTTCAGCAGCTTATTTCATTCAGATTACCAAATATTTTACCCCAGGTATCGATGGCGGTTTGGTTTTTCCCGAGGATCAGCGCGGCTCCTTTTACCCGGCTTTCCTGCTGTCGCTGCCTGCACTGATCGCCAATGCGGAGGACGAAACCACAGGCGGTATTTCTGCCCTTTATATCTTGTTCGCCTTATTTTATAAACAGCGCAAAGAAGCTGATGTCATGGCGGTGTTTAAAGAACTCGAGTTTTATTTCATGGACGGTGTGAAGCTTTCCGAATTTAAGTCAGTATTCAGTCATTTGGCTGATATCGAAGATGCGAGGAATGCCATTATGGAAAATTGGCAACGAATCTTTTCAGGTGCTTTTGAGGTGGCACAGGATAGCAGTGATTTTAGTTCGCTCCTGGAGTTGATGGAAATGTACGATATCTATCAAAGTACCTGGTCGGCAGTTCCTGTCTTTGTAGCCACGGTTGGTTCGGCTGTTAATGTTTGCTATGGCAACATGGAAGTGGACCTGTCCTCCTGTTCGCAGGAGGTAATGGATGCGCGTGGGGAAGGTTTTGAGGGTGATGCTTTGCAGATCATTGAAGACACCATCGCAGAGGATTATGCCCAGTTTCTTCATGACTGTGAGCTTTCGGATTTTTATGACCTGTTCATCCGATCTGCGGATTTCAACGCCTCGGCACATTTAAATGCTTTCATTGAACAAATGAGCCATGCTGACGATGATGATGATTTCCGCTCGCATATCCGTGGCGAAGAACGTTCGAGTCAGCTAGATGAAACAACGGCCATTGAGCGGCTGTTTGAAAGGTAGTTTATCAACCATTTACAATTTCAGCTATGCCTGACGATCAGTTGACAAAAAGTTTTAATGCCAGTCTTTTTCCAAAGGATATCGGAAAGATCCTGGAAGATTTTGGCGAGGTTGCTATCGACAGTGTGATGAAGGATGGCGTGCTTAAAGATATTCCTATTATCGGCACGATCCTTAACCTGGCCAAAACGGGCATCGCGTTGAAAGAACGGCATATGATTAAGAAATTGTTGGTTTTCCTTAAAAACCTGGAGGATATTTCCGAAGAGGATAAACAAAAATTCACGGACAAGTTAAATGCTGACGGAGAATTTGCCCAAGAGATTAGTGGAAAGCTCTTGTTAATCATTGATCGTCTGGACGAAACGGAAAAAGCGAAGATCGTTGCGAATATCTTTAAATTATATGTTTACGGTATCCTGGAGCAGCAAATGTGCCTCCGGCTGACGCTGATCGTGGAGCGCGGGTTTTTAAGCGATCTGCAAATATTGCATATAACTGTTGATAATGAGTTCCATCAGCGGTACGATAAAATCGACCATAAAAATTTCATAATTCCTGTACCCAGCATAGTTTGTTCAGTTTGGGGCTTTTACAAGCGGTCGTGAAACCCGCCCAGGAAATTCCTGTTAAAGTGACCAGTACGATGTCGGGGAAACCTGTCAAAACGAAAGAACCCGATTTAACGACTACTTACGCGCTTAGTACACTTGGCAGGGCTTTGGGACATGCCATGTACTATGATGCCGGCGAACTTTCCAAATTCGCCCACTTGCGTAACCTGTACAAATAAGTTGTTTAATTATAGTTCAAACGCCCCATAGCTTTTGATCTCTTTAAGCAGAAAATTGCTTTGCACTTCGCCGACGTTGGGCTGGCTGTTGATCTTTTCCAGCAGCCAGATGGCATAGTGCTGCGGGGTGGCGGCGGTGACCTGTAAGACAAAGTTCCAGTCGCCGCTGACGATGAAACAGGAGTGTACTTCGTGCATTTCGCGTACATGGTCCTCAAATTCCAGCAGAAGGTCGGTGTTCTGTGCTTTAAGGCGGACCATGAGGACGACGAGGACGGCGTGGCCGATTTTTTCGCGGTCAAGCAGGGTGACGTATCTTTTGATATAGCCGTTCTCGACCAGCTTTTCGACGCGGTCGTGAACGGTTGGCGCGGCTTTAAAGACCCTGGACGCCAGCTGGCGCTCGGTGATCCGGGCATCCTGCTGGAGGATGTTGAGTATCCTGATGTCGGTGGGGTCGAGTTGGTGCATGGTGCTGATTATTTGATGATTCCTGGCACAATTTTCCCGTCTGGGGTTTTGAAATCAAGTCCCAATAGTTTAGCGATCAATGGCGCAACATCGACAAGGCGCATTTCTTTGATGTGCCCGCCTTTATTAATGCCGGCACCGGCGGCGATAAAGGCGGTCCACATGTCGGGGATGTTAGGGTCATAACCGTGATGCCCGCCGGTGATGGGAAAAAATGCCCCTTCATATTTGCTTTGCTGGATGAAAGTGCCTGGCCCATGGCTGACTGCCGGCGTGGGCTGTGTCGAGCCGCTGAATACCAGGCCGGGTTGAGCGGCCAGGGCTAATAGTGCTGCGCTGTCGGCACCCATTTTGTCAAGTTCTTTCCTGTCGATAATTCGAAACAGTTTGCGCTTTTCTTTCGGGAGCAGGTTGAGGCTATCGGTTACCGCCTTGATGATTGCGGGTTCATCGGATTTCTTTGAACCTGTAGCGCGATAAAGAAATGCGCTGCCCCCTGCAGCGATGAACCGTGCTGCGATACTCTTGATCAAGATGTTGGGGCGAAACACTTGATGTATGGTGCTGAAACCATGATCGCCAACAACAATGATGGCGGTGCTATCCGCCAAACCCGAGCGGCGTACGGCTTCACGGATTACCCCGATGCAATGATCAACAGCTGCTAAAGATAAACGCACGCTGTCGGCATCGCGGCCATGATCATGTTCCACGCCGTCCACTTCTGCAAAGTGTACTGCTAAAAATGCTGGTTTCTTTGTCCGGTAGATATAGGCAGCCATTCGCGCGGAATTATCATCCATGCTAAAGGCGTCTTCATTCATATTGAATGTGTCCAGCTTCCCCGTAGCCCTTTGCTCTATTTCCTCGATCAACCCAGCAGTCGCGTATTTTCGCGCTTCGGTAATTCTGTCGGGAAATTGATCTGACCAGATTTCCGGTACATTATACGTAATGCCATCGCCTACACTAACGGGCCATTCAACGGCCGAAGTGGTTAACCCTTTCCATTTTAAAAACTGCCAAAGGGTTGTTACCTTGATATCTTTCATGAACCAGGCCCAGTCGTTACCGCCGTTCTTTGGCTGGTTGAAATAAATCCCCGACCGGGCCGGGTAAGCGCCGGTGAGCATGGCGGTATGGGATGGATAGGTATAGCTGGGAAAAACGCTCAAATTATGATCCGCATAAGTACCCTGCTGCATTAAATCGCGCAGGTTCGGTGCATGCCAGGTTTTGTCGAGGTACATGTCGGGGTGGAAGCCGTCGATGCTGATAAGAATAACGTGTTTGACCTGGGCATTGCTCCGATTGAATATAAAAAATAAAGCAATCAGACAAAGGCGTGGCCTGACTTTTTTAAAAAGTCGATTGTATATGGTCATAAAATGAGCTTAGAGAATTCGCTGGTTATTTTTTATCGAATACTTCAGTCAATTGGTAGTCTTTGCCATCGGCGAGAATGATAGTCTGAATGGTGAGCGTTTTCCCATCATCACTAAGGGACCAATTTTCTTTAACTTTTTGCATAGGGTTGCCTTGGCCGTCAGTATAATTCGCAGTTTCAATGAGTTGTTTTTGGTCTATAGACCAAGCCACCGTAGCGCTTTTATTAAGATTCGGCTTTACACCGGATGTAACCGATGAGTCGTCAAATTTTATTTTTTCGGTATAGGCAGTACTATCACCTTGGGCACTTTTCGATACGCGCTTAATTTGGATTTGACTCTTGCTTTGCTCCACCGAAATGCTGATCGGGATCGAGTTTACAGACAGATTGCCAGCATCACATTTGTCAGTGTTTCTTTTCCATGTGCCGGTAAAGTTTGTAACCTGTTGAGCTTTTAAACTAATTACTAAGAAAGTGAACAGTACGGATAATGTTAATGTCTTCATGGTGTTCGATTTTATTGGTGTTTTCATTTTTCTATTTTTTATAGTTGGTTTTTCAAGGTTTCTTACCGCTGTAGTCGAGTTCAATGCTGTTACTGCCTTCAGTCATCCATTTGGGAGGCGGGGCTCCTTTTAAATAATAATCAAAAAATTGTCCGAGTCGAATGGAATAATCTAATTGATTCACCGGATCGTCAATCGAATGCCCTTCCCCGGAATAGGAAGCCATCCATGTTTTTTTCCCCAGCCATGCTAGGTCGCTGTACCATTCTTCTTCTTGGCTCCAAGGCACACTTCCGTCATCTTTGTTATGCATAATAAAAAGCGGCGTCGTAACCTTGTCCGCCCCGAAAACTGGCGAATTGCTTATATATAAATTGGATTTTTTCCAAAGGGAAGCTGCCATTCGCGGCTGCCCGGTTTCGTACCATAATTGCCTGTTGTCATCTCCATAACCCGACGTGAAATTCGATACGCCCGCTGCAGGAGCGGCAGCAGCGAATAAATGGCTACGGGTCACAATATAATTCGTTTCAAAACCGCCAAAACTATGCCCCTGCAAACCCATTTTGTGTGCATTTACCCAGGTTTTTTTTGCTAACATTTTTGCGGACGAAACAACTGAATTATAGGCGCTCTGGCCAGGATGGCCGGTTTTATAATAGATATCTGGCACAAACACAAGATATCCGTTACTTACGAACCACGGAATATTAATTTGTCCCATGCTAAGCTCCGGTGCGAGGAAGCAATTTAACGCATCTGCGCTCTTTTCATAGTAATAGAAAATAATTGGATATTTCTTCTTAGGGTCAAAGTTTTCGGGCTTATATAAAACGCCCTCGGCCTTGTTTCCGTCAAAAAGTTTCCAGTGGATCAATTCACTGGTGTACCAATTATAGTTCCTTTGTGGCGATAAATCCGTGATCGGTCTAAAATGGATAAAGTCTGAAGTAATATTCAAATTTGGATACTCAGTTGAACTCATAGAAGCAAGCAAGTAAATATCTGCATGTTTTGCTTTTTGAGGAGGTTCTACCGCCACATCCAATTTACTGCCGAGATTCAGGGTGACGTTTGCACGAAAAGGGATATAATACGCCTTAGGCTCCATCGTTAGCTTCAATAGTTTTCCACCCGCCGTCAGCGGTAATTTAAAAAAACCATTGTCTTTTGTTTTCAAATCCAACGCAGTTAGCAGCAACGTGTCGCCTTGACCAATCTCAGGCCCCTTTTTTAGGCTAAAACTAAGTAAGCGAAAACGGGTATTATTGGTAATTCCGTAGAAATGGGTAATATTAATCGGCATCTGTTTTCCAGCGGGATCGACCTGCCACAAGTCGTAGCGGTCATAGATCAGTACCGATTGATCATTTGCCATCCATCCGGCAATCCCTTCCGGAGCGGTTAAGTGTGGACGATCATCTTCCTGATCGAATGACACTTTAATATTATGTGTAATATTGTTGGTTAAGCTACTAGCAACATCATACGAAAACCATTGCTTCAATACCCTATCATACCATACCAGGTATTTGCCTGTGGTAGAAAAATTGATGTTATCATAACACGCCAGATGTCTTTTAATTAATCTCCGGGAACCATTTTTAGTGGAAACCAGAGAAATACTCGGCCTTGCATTGACATTCCATCTACTTTCTTCCCGGTTTCCAATTATTTTACTCTCTACCGAAACATAGTCATCATCTTCACCACCACCCAAATGAAATCTGTAAGGAGCATCGGAATTTTGCTGCAGTCTGACAACACGGTGCGGATATTTTAAGTCAATCACTGTCAATAACGGCCCTGAATTTTTCTCCGACGTAAAGATGTCATCCTGATAATGTTTGATCTGGACTTTTTCGTTAACTTTTGAAGCGGCGGCTATAGGGTTAACGCCAAAAAACAACTTATCACCAAGTTTACTAAAACGGACAGGCAGGGAGGTGCTTATCCTGATACCATCCAATGCAAGGATATGATTATCCATTAGTAAGAGGCTTGCACTGTCTGTCCCGATCTTATAGTAATGCAGCGAAATAATATTTTGTCCATTAGTTTGTACAGTTGATAAATAGGCGAGTTTTGAGCCAGTTTTATCGAATGCCATATTTAATGCTCTATAACCGCTGCCAATGCAGGTCATTTGTTTATTGGCCAAATCAAACCAATAGAATTTTCCAGCTGCATCTTTCGTGGCAATTGTCTGAAAAAGCAGCACATCGCCGTTCGGATTAAATTTGAACTCTCGCACACCAGGATACTTCACTTCTGTGCCTTGTTGCAAGTCCAATAACAGGAGATCATGCTGGGCATCTTTCAGCAAGCATGCCATCCATCGCCCATTACCATTAGCAGGAACTTCATAGTACCTCGATTGGTCAACGTATTTAAAATTTGCTTTTCCCAATTCAAGCAGGCCAATACTATCATTTGGCAAAGAATAGGTCAACCACTTGCTATCTTCGGTAAATTGAAAGTTATTTCCAATATCAGTTATTTCCATTTTCCATTTTGCTGTTCTATTCTGAACAATCAATTTGGTTCCGGCCTTTTCAGATTTTATTTTATATGCAAAATACTTCCCATCATTACTAATCTTGGAAGAAACAATAACGGGCCATACATCTGCTGATGAATGATCTAAAAGGCGTTTTTGTGCAAAAAGCGAATTATTAAGAAAAAGGCAGCAGTTAACACAAAGCAATAAAAACCCAAATATTCTCATATATCTCCTTCGCTTGATTAATTACGCCAAGTTGGCTGACCTTCTTGCATTTTCGTCAGGTTAATTTTAAAATCATCCAGATCCGAGGAACTCGCGCGAATACTAATTGCGGTTTCAATCGCCTTATTTTCCCAGGCGAGTGCCTGTTCACGTTGACCAAGCTTATAAAGCAAATTGGCATAAGTATCAATACTTGCAACCCGATTAGGGCTCCTATCAATAGAATGCTTCATCCATTTCGAGGCTTCTGTCAGTATTTTCGGATCTGTAGTATAATGAAATATATAGTACCATGCTATATTATTTATATCCGAATCCTCGATTTGATTGCCGTATTGTTTGATTAAAACATATGCTATATTTATACAAGTAGCCCAAAGCTTTTTGTCTGCATAATAATCCATCTTTGTTTGCAACAAGATTTGATTTTTATCATACCCCGGAAATTGTTTGTTTAATTTTTTGATTATTTTCAACCAATCGCCATCGGACAAAGTAGTCGTGTCTTGGGAAATCATTACGGTCAGGTCTCTGGAAATGCGATCTCGGAAAGACTTTTCTGATATCTTCGTCAGTTTATTACTTATCATTGGATAATTAACTTTCATTTTTGCAGATATCTCTTTCCAATCCATAACTCCGCCATTTTTATCAAATAGAGCAAATACAATTTCTCCAAAAATTATGTTGCACAATTTTTCTTCCGCCCAATTTTGGTTATTCATTACCTTATCGATCCGCGAAGCATTTTCTACAAGCAACTTAAACCATTTATCCTTACTGGATTTGACTAGGTGACATTCGTTGATGAGGTTCATATTTTGCCGGGTAAACAAACTGGGTTGGGCCTTTAAATACGCTTCTCCAATGGAGTCCGCTAACGCACCATCCCGTTGTTTTTTAGCCGCTAAATAAGCATTAAAAAGAAAAGTGGTGTCGTTAATATTTGATTTCCATTGTTTCATAGTACTATAATATTGTTTTGTCGGATCAAAAGTGTCATTTACGGCATCAAGAAAAGCCTTAGCATTTTCCCTTGAACCGGTAAAACGATGCAAGGCTACCCCGTCCGGAGAAAAGAATAAATAGGTGGGGTATGCGGTTATTTTATATAAATCATGAATGCTGCTTGCTTCTAAATACCAATTCTTTACTTGCTGATCGTCTTTCGGAGTTTTATCCATTTGAATCGCAACATTAATAAAATGACTGTTCATATAGTCGCCCACCTTTTTGTCGGGGAAGATATTAGCGCTCATCCATTTGCATGGGCCACACCAGGTAGCGTAGCAGTCTACGAAAATGTATTTATTTTCTGCCTTTGCTTTAGCCTGTATTTGTTTCCAGTTTAGGCCTGATTCGAAGCTCATCCCTTTTTGGGGATCGGTTTGCGCCATAGCCAAAACGGGCAGGAGTGCCATCGTAAAAGCTATCCTTAATTTTTTTAATGTCATCGATTTGTTTTTAAAAGTCATAAATGCCCACACTGGTGGCGGGGCACCTTAAAAGATGCCCCGCTTTTAGCCAGCATGAAGGATAAGTAATGGTTACGAAAACTAGTTATAACCGGGGTTTTGTGTGAGATTTGGGTCAACAAGTAAATCTCCAGAAGGAAGTGGCATGAGGGATTTATTCGAATCCCATGCACCGCCTCCTTTTGTAGGAGTGACTATAGACATAATCGGGTCAACAGCACCTGTTCGTTTTAGGTCAAGCCAGCGATGGCCCCATTCAGTAAACATTTCCACCTGGCGCTCATGATTGATAGCTGTTAAGAGAGAGCCTTTATCATTGCCGGTCGTATTCGGCAAACCAGCTCTGCTGCGAATGACATTCAAATCACCTTGGGCTCCAGATATATTACCTTGTTGCGCCCTAGCCTCTGACCTGATTAAGTATTGCTCTGCCAAACGAAGAACCATCTGATATTCGGTAAGGGGTTGATTAGTGAGATTTACTTTATACTTATAAGGATAGTAGTAAGTGGTTGATCCAGACATCTTACTACCCACCCAAAATGTAAAACGCTTGTCGCCAGTTTCAAAGGCATTTATCAAATTTGTACTTAAGGCCACTGGTTTTGCGCTAGTCCCCGGTGCCGCAGTAAGAACAAAGTAGAAGGCATCAAACGTATTAATCAAGGGGTTAACACGCTGCAATTGCCAGATTGCTTCTGAACTGTTTGCTAAAAAAGTGTTCGTCAGATCACTCGATAAACTATAGTTAGCATTACCTATTATTTCAGTTGCCTGTTCTTCGGCATGATTATACATGGTCGCATCGTGATTTAAATCGCCTAAGTAGAGATAGGCTCTCGCCAGAAGCGCAGTTGCTGCATTTTTATTTGGCCTAATCCGTCCGGTCGTTATTACCCCCGATGCATCAACGAAGTTATCAGTTAATGCAACTTGAGCGTCCTTCAAATCTTGTATAATTTGCTGGTAAACTTCAGTTTTTGTTGATCGTTTGATGCTGTTATTTGTGATATAGTCCGATGTTAAAACTAAAGGCACGTCCCCATATAGGTTCACGGCATAAAAATGAAAAAATGCACGCATGAATTTAGCTTCCCCTGTTAATTGCCGTTTTATCGCTGGGGTAATGCCGGTTGACTTAGCTAAACCTTCAATTACGTTATTACAAATGTGTATATCAGCATACAATTCCGACCAAAAGTAATAATTTGATGTACCCGTTGATGACGAACTGCTTAAAGTATTGGTATAAAACTGGGAGTATACGATGCTGCCTGTATAATAATTCTTTAGCTCATCCGCCATTAACCCGCATTCGAGTGAGATACTGGCAGAGCCACCAGAAAAAGTACCCGATGGCGATTGCATCATTTGATCGTAGACCCCCGACATCGCGGCCGCAGCGCTAATGTTGTTATTGAAAACAACCGAACCTACTATTTGAGTCGAAGGCGGGTCCACTTGTACGTATTTTTTACAGGAATATGTACATATTAAGAACAAGAATATTCCAAAGATATTATACCTGCCAAAGGGCATCCACCCGCGCTTTAGTTTCATATTTTTTTTCATGTCTTTTAAATTTTTATAGCGTTAAAGAGTAACCTGAAAACCAAAGGTGACGGTACGATATGGCGGTGTACCATAATCTTGGCTTTCAGGGTCAACCCCATTGTAATGAGAAAAAGTCAACAGATTTTGCATATGAGTGAAGAAGCTACAGCCTTGGATACCTATGCTTTTTCGCCATTTAACTGGCAGTTCCCATGCCAAGGAAATATTTTTCAAACGAATGTAGGAGGCGTCACCGTAGGCAAAATCACTGCTTTGAGCATAAGAAAAGGCATCGTTGGCGGCTCCACCTGTTTGGGTAAATCTTTCATAAGGTTTGTGGTCTCCTGGTTTTTGCCAAGCATCAAGAAATGCCACTGGAATGTTTCCGCCGTAGCCCGCAAAGACGGGATATGAACCAAACAAATTCTTACCGGTTTGTTTTACAAACTGGAAGAAGACATCCAATGTAAAGCCTGAATATTTGAAGGTATTTGAAAATCCGCCAATAAATTTCGGTGTCAAATTAATAGTTGTTGTCCTATCGGTTGCAGAGGAGGGGTTGTAAGTCGCATGACCTTTACTATCTACAAATTGATACAGTCCGGTAGTATCATTAACTCCGGTCATATGATAAACTTTAACGCTATTTAAAGGTTGACCAACTGTGAAGGTGGAAGAATAACCTGATTTTTCTATATTGGGGAATGAAAGCAGTTTATTCTTTGGGATACTTAAATTAAAAGAACTGGACCATGTGAATTTATTAGATTTGACATTTATAGTGGTCAAAATTAACTCTAAACCTGTGTTCTGTACCACAGCAGGTAAATTAGCCTGAATGGACCTGGCACCGGTTACCGATGATGTCGGCGTGCTAACCAATTCATTGCCGGATCTGTTACGATAATAGCTCGCCTCAACATTAATTCGATCATTTAAAAAACCTAACTCTACGCCAAACTCCAGTTTTTTATCTACTTCCCAGGCGAGATTAGGATTAAACAAACTTGTCGGGTAAAGTGCCTGCAAACCGCCATATGGATATTGCCACGGTGCATAAAGATCCAGGAATTGGTAGTTCTTTAACTGATCATTGCCGGTTGTACCGTAGCTTGCCCGTAACTTACCGAAACTTAAAAAAGTCAGATTATCACTTATGAATTTTTCTTTCGAAAAGAGCCATGCCGCGCCGACTGCTCCAAAATTGCCAAATTGTTTACCGGGTCCGAAACGGCTGCTACCATCTCTACGTGCTGTTAAATTGAATATATACTTCTCGTCCCAATTAAAATTAGCTCGGGCGTATATCGCGGTATATTTGTATTGTTGATAATTACTTCCACTAACACTAACATTACCCGCCGCTTGAATATTTTCAAGCAATTCATCGCTGATAAAATTGCTGGCGTTAAAGGCTTTTACTGATTGTATATTTTCATTAAAAGTGGTACCGGCTAAAACGCTTAATGCCCCCTTTCCTAGTTTTAAATTATAATTCAATTGCGGCTCAACAATATAAGAATGGCTATTCATTTCGTTAAAAGTTGACGAGCCTGAAGTGACCTGATAACCGGGATCGAAAATGGTGGTTGGTTGTGTAGCGATCTCATCTGTTTGGGTATTTGTATAACCCAGGCTGGTTTTAAATTCGAGGTTATTTAAGATTTTATAGCCTAAAACAGTGTTTCCAATTAAATTGGATGTAACACCATGGTATTTTCCGTACAAAGCAGCAAGAGGGTTTGTCCAAGTACCGGGCTGTCCTGGGGATATCGGTTGCCAGTTCAGGCTGCCATCGGCGTTGTAAAGAGCGGGCGCATCAGGGGCCAAATAAAGTGCCGTATAATGAAAGTCCTGCTGCTGTACGTCATTGTTATCATTTAAGTAGCTGCCATTAACAGTTACAGAAAATTTCCCATTTGGCGATACACTTTGGATATTAAAGTGAGTGGAAACTTTGGTGTCTTTGCCATCACCTGCTAACAGTGTTGGGACGGTTGTTCCCTGTCGGTTATAACCCACTCCCACAAGATATTGTGTATTGGTGTTGCCCCCGGAAACCGAGGTTTGGATATCCGTGTAAGATGCCGGCTTTTTTACCAATTCCTTGACCCAATTTGTATTACGGGTTGTGTCCCAAGTTCCGTTCACATCATAATCACCTGGTCCTGGTGTAGCTCCATCATTTCTAAATGCTTGATGTCGAACGGCCAAATATTGCTGGGTATTCAATAACTGTATTTCTCTCCCAGGCGATGAAAATCCCTGATTTCCGGTGATATTAACCCGCATTGTGCCAGCTTGACCTTTTTTGGTCGTAATAAGGATCGCCCCATTGGCTGCCCGGCTGCCATAGATGGCTGTGGCGTCTGCATCTTTTAAAACCTCTATTTTTTCTATGTCATAGGAATTTAAAAAATTTAGAGGACTTCCGCCATGTAACGCATTATTTATTAATGTATTGCCGTCTTGGGTAGCCGCTAATTTTGAGTCGTAAGGTACGCCATCAATCACATAGAACGGATCACTCCCCTGACTAAGGCTATTTTGGCCTCGAATTTGAACATTGAAAGCGCCTCCGGGTGTTCCTGTAGATTGGGTAATGACCAATCCCGGCACTCTGCCTTGTAACGCTTGTAACACGTTGCCCACTGGTTGGGTGGCAATTTCCTTAGCTGTAACCGTTCCCACGTTGCCTGTTAGAAACTGACGTTTTTCATCGTAGTAGCCTTTGTTTACAACAACTTCACGCAAATTGGTTTGATTGGCTTTTAAAGTTATAATGGAACCAGCTATTATGTCTTTTACTCTAAATTCCTGTGTTTCGAATCCAATATAGGAGAATACTAGTATACTAGCCTGATTGGGAACATTTAGTGCATAATTGCCTGTTTTATCAGTAATTACGACAATTTGGGTTTCTTTAACTCTTACAGTTACACCTGCCAATGGTTGACCAATTTCATCGTAAACCTTTCCGTTTACTGTTACTTCGGCCAATTCGGCTTTGATTTTATTCTTGAGGTTGTCGATAAATGAAGTTTCTTTTTCTTTAACGACAACGGATTTGTCTTCAATGCTGAAGGCCAGGGGCTGCCCGTCAAAGATTTTGTTGAGGACGTCGTTGAGTTCTTCGTTTTTAACATTGATGGTAACGGGTTTACTTTTCTGTAGGTCGCTGCCGCTGAAGACGAAGTCATAGCCGGTTTGGCTGCGGATCTGGTTAAAGACATCGATCAGGGGGGCGTTGTTTTCCTTCAGGGTGATCTTTTGGGCCCAGGTGGCTGCGCTGACATGCAGGATGACCGTGACCATTAGCAGGGTGGTGAGTTTCATGATCAGCAGGATTTTATGGAAGTAGCCGTTTGATGGGGGCTGCAACCATTTTTTTTTGTAAAAATTGTTCATTTGGTTAAGTAAGGGTTAAGGCGTTGTGCCATCATTTTCGAGATGGGCGGCACTTCGCGGTTCACTAATAGTTTAAATCTTTGAGTTTCCTGAAGTTGAGAGTCACGGGTTACAAGCGGGTGGCTTTTATTTTCAGGGTTACCGGTTGTAGTCATTTTTTACTCAATACGGTGACCCTCCTTCCTTCGATCTTAAAGTGTATTTTCTGGGTTTTTTCTAATAGTCGCAGCACGCTGCTGATGTTCTTTTTGCGGTTGATGCGGGCGAAAAATACTTCACTGGTCATTTTGCCTTCGTATTTCACTTCGATATTGTACCACCTGGCGAGCTGGCGCATAATGACGTCGATGTGCTCGCCGTTAAAATAAAAGTCGTTTTGCTTCCAGGCGATGGTTTGCTCGATATTGGCTTTCCTGATGGCGATGTTTTCACCAGAAATGATCGCTTCTTTGCCGGGCGTGATATCGTGTTTGTTAACGGTGATTGCGCCGGTAACGAGGGTGGTACGGTATTCGCTTTCGTCTTCGTAGG
>DATHKT010000027.1:0-72810 GCA_035489035.1 Mucilaginibacter sp. | reverse complement strand
GCAGGTCAAAAAACCGGTGGCCTTCCATGCCTAATTCTATCATGCGCTCATGATATACGGCCTTACGTGCATAGGTTTGGCCGTTTGCTGCAAAACCTGTTGCCGCATCGCCTCCAGCCGCGCCATACAAGCCCACCTTGTAATTGGCCGCCGGGATTGTTGTATATCCCTCCATCGGGTGTGTGTCGTCTCTGTAGCGATGTACCCAACCGGCTGGGTCGGCGGCACGTGTACGTACCATATTTACATAATTCTCGGCCTGCTGCAAGTTCCCGGTTTCTACTTCGGCTTCGGCGGCCCAAAGCAGCACATCGGCATACCGGATAGCGTTGTACCCATTTGAGGTAGCCTGGTTTGGGGCCCATCCATCAAAAGTCTCACTCGTAGTGGCTTGGGCAGCTTGATAAAATACCGTTTTAATACTCACAAATGGCCCTTCGTACTCCTGGGCCCCCGTCCAGGTTATGCCGGGCATCAGGCCCCAGTCAAGGTAAGGTATACCACGCCTGCCAACGGTCCAGTCTAACCGGGAATCAATTGTTTCTGTACTTGGGGTAAAGCTATCAGCAGCAGGTACGCCTTCGTCGTTTTTCAGGTCTGCAACATTGTAGGTATCCAATAAAGGCAAGCCAGTTACAGCATTGGCTTTAAATGCGTTCACTAAGCTAAATGTAGGCTGGAAAAAGCCACAGCAGCCACCAGGGCCGTGATTTGGGAAATTTAGTATATCGCCTGCATTTCCGTTATAGCCGCCTGCCCCGTCATGAACCGTTGCCTGGATCACAAATACACCTTCAGAGCCATTTTTAGTTGACGGATTGAAATTATCCGCATAATGTACCAATGCATATTTGGCTCCGCTTGATGTTAGGCCATTATTGATCAGGTCGGCCAAAGCAGTTTTAGCCTGGGCATATTTATGATCAAACATCAATGTTTTTGCTAAAAACGCTTCAGCTGCATACTTATTCGGTCGCCCAATCTGTGCTTGTGTAGCCGGCAATGTGGCCATCGCAGCAGTAAAATCCGCTTCAATCTTATCCCATATAGGGCCCGGGTTGCTCACATCGGAATAGCCATTATCATACACCGCGGTTTCATCAATATAAGGAACATTTTTCCATAATTTTGCCAGCTCCAGTTCATAAAACCCTCTTAAAAACCTTGCTTCAGCAACTAATTGATTGCTCTGTTCAGCGGTCAGTCCGTCTTTTACCAAAGGTAATTTCTGTAGCACCGCGTTGGCGTAATGTATGCCTATGATATTTATCTTCCACTTAGGGTCCAGAAAATTGTTATCCTTACCCGAAGTATAATTTTCTATCGAACTGGCGTCGGTTTGATCATCAGGTGTGCTTCCTTTGTGCGCATCGCCACCGGCCACGCTGCCATAAAGCCAGTTATCAGTACCTGTAGCCCAAACTGCACCAACTTGCCCCCTGTAAACGCCGTCTAACAGCCCATAGGCATTCAGCAGTAAATTATTTACCCCATCCTTAGTAGCAGGGGTATTTACGATCAATGAATCTGGTGTTGTTTTGGTGATCTTATCGTTATTATTCTTTTTGCAAGTAAATATGGATAAGGAGATTAAGATAAAGGCAACTGGTCGTAGTAGTTTCTTCATAATGTTAATCACGTCTAAATAAGGGGATTATATCAGCAATTAATTTCAGTAATGGCTTTATAATTGGGTTCGATTTAGTATGATATAAAGTTATTATTATTTGATAAATATTAAAAAATAAATAATTCTCGCTCTTGTCATAAAATCATTACCCATTTCGTTTGCTCGTTGCCACGCTTATTATATAAATTAGTGGCATGAAGATAATGACCATATCGATAGCATGTTGCTCGTTAGCATTCATGCTTTGCAGCACCAATAGCTTTGCGCAAACAAAAGATAATGTGATCGACCAGATCATCAAGGAAGAAAATAGTAATTCGCAGCTCGAAAAACTGGCGCATGAACTGTTTGACGGCATAGGCCCACGGTTGGTTGGCACGCCGCAAATGGAGCAGGCCAATAAGTGGGCGATAGCTAAGTATACTGCCTGGGGAATACCTGCCCATACCGAAAAATGGGGCGAATGGCGCGGATGGGAACGCGGCGTATCGCATATCGATATGGTATATCCACGTGTAAAATCATTGGAAGGAACTCAACTGGCCTGGAGCCCGGATATGGGCAAAAAGACAATCACATCCGATCTGGTGATACTACCTGATTTAGCCGATTCCAACGCTTTTAAAGCCTGGCTGCCCACAGTAAAAGGCAAATTTGTGATGATATCCATGAACCAGCCTACCGGCAGGCCGGATTATAACTGGCAGGAATTTGCTACCAAGGAGTCCTTTGAGAAAATGAAGAAGGAGCGCACCGCACAAACAGAAGCCTGGCGCAACCGCATCAGCAAAACAGGATATACTACCCGTAGTTTGCCTGTGGCCCTCGAAAGAGCGGGTGCGGTAGGTATTGTCACCTGCAACTGGTCGGCAGGGTTTGGGGTGGATAAGATATTTGGTGGCTATACCAAAAAAGTGCCGACCATTGATATTGCTTTGGAAGACTATGGCATGCTGTACCGCCTTACTGAGTCTGGTGATAAACCGCAGATCAGGGTGCACACCGAATCAAAGGAAAGGGGTGTAGTGCCTACCTTTAACACCATTGCCGAAATAAAAGGCAGCGAAAAACCGAATGAGTATGTGATCCTGTCGGCACATTTCGACTCCTGGGATGGAGGCACAGGTGCAACGGATAACGGCACCGGCACACTCACCATGATGGAAGCCATGCGTATACTCAAAAAGGTATATCCCAGCCCCAAACGTACTATCATTGTAGGCCATTGGGGCAGCGAGGAAGAAGGCCTGAACGGATCGAGGGCATTTGTAGAAGATCACCCCGAAATAGTAAAAAACATACAGGCAGTATTTAACCAGGATAATGGCACAGGGAGGGTAGTTAACCTGGCGGGACAAGGATTTTTAAACTCCTATGATTACCTTACCCGGTGGCTGGCCAAAGTTCCGGATAGCCTTAAGAGCGAGATAAAAACCACTTTCCCGGGTTCGCCGGGCCGTGGCGGATCAGACTTTGCTTCCTTTGTGGCAGCAGGCGCACCGGCATTTTCATTAAGCTCAACCAGTTGGTCATACGGAGCCTATACCTGGCACACCAACCGCGATACGTACGATAAAATCGTGTTTGACGATGTTCGCAGCAATGCCATCCTGGCCGCCATACTGGCCTACATGGCCAGCGAGGACCCGGCTACCACATCACGCGAGAAAAGTGTATTGCCCGCCAATGCCAAAGGCGAACCAACCAAATGGCCCGAGCCGGTGAAGTCAAACAGGCATGGAGGGTTGGATTAAGATTTAATTGTCATTTCGAATGAAGAGAGAAACCTTATAAAAGCGGTTTGCAAACTATGTTGGTTGTATAAGATTTCTCTCTACGTTCGAAATGACATGGTTTTATTGATAGTTATTTATACCGCTACCCCCAATGCCACAGCCGTAAGTGCACTCACTTCACCATCAGGATTTAGCCCTGCCGAGTACTGGAACTGTTTCACCGCGTTAAAAGTAAGCTCACCATAGATGTTATCGATACCATCCGTATCAAATCCCTTGCGGTTCAATGCAGCCTGTATCTTGCCTACTTCGGGCGAAACCATATTGGGGTGCGTTAACCTGTAGATCACAATAGATGGGGGCCTGAAAGGCAGTATCGGGTTGGGGTTGTAGGTAACGCCCGGCACCAGTATCCCCATATCCCACCGGCGCCCGTCCACCACTGAATTGATGATGCCATCTTCTTTTCCGTGTGCCTCCACTGTGCCACCGTTACCGTCTGAAACCACAATGTGCCCTACCTCACCGTTGCCGGCAAAACGCAATATGGCTGCTCCAGGTGTTGATTTAGCTTCCTCAATAGTGATGATATGCCCCAGCTTATTGGCATCTCTGCCCCAAAAACCACTGTAAGCATCGGCCGTATGCGGGTTGCCATGGTTGTTGGCACAGCCATACAATATACCAAAAGTTTGATAATAAAGCCATGATACAAATTCGGCGCAATCCCAGGGGCCTTTATAATTCGCATTGTCCTTGGGTACCAGCGCACCCAAAACATAAGGCTCGCCTACATGCTTATCGCCTAAAGTAACAATATCATCACCGGTCATTTGATCATATTATTTGTTAAATAAAATTAAGCAATAATAATAAATATATCAGGGTTAATATTGTTGGCAGTAAGATATTGTCTGAACCATGATTCGCAGGATTATCATGATTGTATTCGGTTATTTTGAAAATCAGGGTTTGTGCTGCTATGTTACAGTAGTCCCGCTATCCGCTATACTGCACAGGTCTTCTTCACCGGGCCGGTATCGCTGCTATCGGGTTTAGGTTAGTTGTGACAGTGCATTTGGTTCGGAAGGATTTCAAAAGCGGTGTAATGTGCGATTCCTTCCCTTGGGAAGGTGCAGGAAGGGGTTTCGGTGATTTTTTAGCGCATAAACCCCTCCCTGCCCTAACACAGTCAGCCGCACCCTCCCTGGGTTTAAGTTAACTAATAAAATCAGGTTATAATAAAAATCCGGTCTTTCACCAGGCGTTCCTAAGGAACACGCTTTTATATATTTATTTTTTTACCTACCAACCGTCCCGTGAGGACGGAAGACATAAAAAAACGTTCTATAGGAACGTCTGGTTGGTAAAACGCGAAATAATTATTTTTACGTTCCGTAGGAACGTTTGGTGATGCCGCTATTGCTCCAGGCACTCTTTTTTAAAGGTTTGAATTTTATGGGTAAACTTAAACCCGTTAGGAGAGGTAATACTGTTTTAATATAGGAATCTACTTATTGAAAAGCACTTTCAACACATCCTCTTTCACTTTGGGCGGCATATAATCACCGCCGTTTGAGCAATAGGCTATGGCCAGCTTTTCCTTCGGGAAATAAGTTAAAATCGAATTAAAGCCATCCAACTGGCCTTCATGACCAAAGCCTTTTTTGCCTTTAAAATCCATTTCGAACATGGCCATCCCAAACCAGTCCTTCAAAGTTTCCATAGTTTTCAAATGCTCAGCACTTATCAGTTTGCCGCCAAAAAATGCCGAAGCAAATTTAACCAGGTCGGTTGGGGTGGATACGATAGCCCCGGCGCCGCCAAAAATATCGATATTGGTTTCGGGCAGTTTACTCCAGCCGTTTTTATAGGCATAGGGCACGGCACGACTAAATGGATTGCTGACGTTGCCGGTCTTACTGGCCACCCCACATTCCGTATCCATTAATCCTAACTTCGAAATAATGCGCGTTTTCAACTCTTCCGGGTATGGTCTTTTGGTGATATTTTCTATAATGTAGCCCAGCAATACAAAATTGGTGCTGCTGTAATCTGCCTTTGTATTGGGTTCAAAATCGGGTTTCTGGCTGGCAAATATCGTCAGCATTTGCTCGTGCGTTTGGGGTTTGTTGCTGTATTGATTATAGAGGCTATCATTGCTAAAATCGTGCAGGCCGCTGCGGTGGTTCAGCATATTGCTGATGGTGATCTTCGGGGCATTGGGCAATTCGGGGTAAAAGGTTGAAAGTTTAGTATCCAGGCTAAGCTTCCCTTCCTCGATCAGCTGGAATATTATTACCGCGGTAAACATTTTGGTAATGGAGCCAATTTTATACTTCGACTTTACATCCGCCAGTATTTCAATATCACCGGTTATCCATACGCAACCAGTGGCGTGCTGATAAATGATGTTCCCGTCCTTTGCAATAGTCAGGCTGCCTATTGTTTTATGCTGATCTGCCAGCTTATTTAACAAACTGTCGAGCGCGGGTTTATCCAGCTTTTGTGCCGCGGAAATATAGCTTAATGCTAAGAATAGAAACAGTAGTGGGAATAGTTTTTTGGTCATCTCAGGTTCAATCGTTCACTTAAAAATCATTTACGGTCAGTTGATTGTCCTGTGTAGAGGTGGCTTCGTTCCTCGCCATGACGTTGTTTATTAAGGTTAAATCAACTCAATATTTCTGCTATTTCCTCAAAACCTTTTTCTCTTGCCAGGTCGGCGGGGAGTTTGCCGCCTTCCATGCGCACGCTGGTGTCCGCGCCGTTTTCGAGTAGGAGGATCAATAATTCGAGGTTGCCGTTTTGGGCGGCTGAGTGCAAAGGGGTTGCCCCGGCCTGCTGTTTTACGTTCACTTTGGCGCCGTTTTCTATCAGCATACGGGCAATGTCTGTATAATCACCAGCGGCGGCCGAATGGACGGGAAACACATGAAAACCGTTGTTGGATGGCAGGTTAACATCGGCACCCTTAAGCACCAAATAGCGTGCCGCCTCCGTCCGTCCGAAATAGCACGCCAGCCCAAGTGGGGTAAAACCATCGTTGGCATACTCGTTCACTGCATCCGGGTGGCTGTACACCAAATGTGCCAGTACATCAAACTTGCCCACGGCGGCTGCTTCAAACAAATTGATCTCATCTGCATATTTCAGCAACAGATCAGTAACATCAGGTTTTTTATAGTAACAGGATAGCATGAGCGGCGAAACACCCTCGGATGTAGGCGTTTTTGCAAGCGAAGGGTCTTGCACCAGCAGGGCGTCTAAATTGATCAGGTCGGCAGAGGCGATGTACTCTTCCAGTTTTTCAACACTCATACTCCAATATTACTAAAAAAATAACTTGGATGGATGAGTGGTTAATAAATTGATGGGATGTGAATAAGTTGAATGATCGCCAGACCCAGGGATGACTGTATTAATACGCGGGTTGAAATGTTTTAATCATACAATTCCTGGCATAGCGTACAGTAGTAGCTATGCCTTTTGCTTTTACCCGTATCTTTTTTATGAAAAGGAACATGATTGCGCGGGCAGGTTGCCTGTTCATAAGCCTGCAGGTGCTTGTTTAGTATGCCTTTCTTTTTCCACTTTAAAAAATCAGAACTGAACTTAACTACTTCACTAAGCAAATCCTTTAGCTTTTCAGCAGGTATTTTGCCGCATAAACTCTCCGGTTGTATCCTTGCCCTGAAAAGAGTTTCATTCTTAATGATATTACCCGAACCGGCAAATATATCCTGGTCCAGCAGGGCATCACAGATCATCCTTTCGGGCTTTGCTTTAAGCTTTTCTATGGCTTTTTTTTCATCCCATTTCGGGCTCATAATATCTGCCGACCAATTATAAGCCTTATTTACCGGCCCTTCGATCACTTTAATATTCACGATATAAAAATTCACTTCATCTTCACCAAACTGCAGGTGCAGCGAGGCGTTCCGCTTACCATGACTATTGATCTGGTAGGAGCCAAACAGACCCAGGTGTACACGTATGCTGATGCCTTTAAAGCTTAAAATAAGTTGCTTTCCATAGCTTTTTACAGCAGTGAGGGTGCTGCCGGTAAACATATCCGGATCGATGTTTTTGGCGTAGCCTTTGGCCGCAGTTATCTTACGGCCCTTAAAGGGTTTCAGCTTTTCTTTCAGGATGATAATGGAAGGTCCTTCGGGCATAGATCGGTTTCTGATAAAAACACAAACTGAAAAGATAAGTTTGATTAAGCCTGTAAGGGATTATTGTCCGCCTATGAAGATTTAATTTACAACGCTTGAGAATTACTTTTATCGAAATAAATTAAACAATGAGGCAATTTTTGGGTTGATTAATGGTACGAAAAACATAAAAATTATGGAAAATACAGCAAAAACAATTGAGATCCTGAACGATCTTATTTTGATCAATAATGATCGTATTGAAGGCTATGAGCGGGCGTTGAAAGAACTACAGGAAAGCGGGGAACATTTGGATCTGCAACCTTTGTTTTTGAGGTTTATTGATGACAGTCGCCGTTATAAAGTGGAACTTGGCACCGAGATAGCTGCTTTTGGCCAAAGCATGGAAACCGGTACTACAACCAGCGGCAAATTACACCGCGCGTGGATATCAGTAAAGGAAGCTTTTACCGGGCACGATACACATAGCTTACTGGAAGAGTGCGAATTTGGCGAAGACGCTATCAAAAAAGCGTATGATGAAGCCCTCCAGGAGGAAGTGCTGGCATCCTACATCCGCGAGATGCTGATGGAGCAGCAGGACGAACTGCTGGAGGCCCATGATGAGATCAAAGAACTTCGTGACAGCGTACAGTAGAGAACATTACTCACACAATTGCAATGCCGCCTTATAGATGATATGAGGCGGCTTTTTTGTGGATTATTATTTCAGTATCAACGAAATCAACGCAATCAAAAAAATCAACGGTTCTGACTTACCCAAACATTATCCTCCCGGTTAACATCAGCATCATAAGTACTGCCCAACACTACTTTGCTGATGTGTTTATTGGTTGTTATGACTCTGGTGTAGGTTTTATTGCCGCTTTTCCATACCGCCACGCTTTGATGCACAGCCTGGCTGCTGCCATTGGTATAATACAGGGTAAGGTCGACCGGGATGGGTTTGCCGCCTTTATTGGTGATAAGAATATTATACTTCCCTTTAAGCTTTTTTACGCTGGTGATAGCCAGGTCGGGGATGGTGTTATCAAAGAACCAGCTTTTCCAGAACCAGTTGAGGTTTTGGCCCGATCCGGTGTTCATGCAATTGAAAAAGTCGAAGGGCATGGGATGCTTGCCATGCCACTGCTGTATATAATAATGCAGGGCTTTGGTAAATAGAGCATCGCCCAGCATGTCACGCACATACAGGTAGCCTAAACCAGGTTTGGGGTAAGAGTCGGTCATGTGAGATGCTCCGCCAAGCTGGGTGGTCAGCGTAATAACGGGCTGGTCCTGCTCGGTGCCTGCCGAGCTGTTATATTGGGGCATTCCATAATCATCCACAATGGTAGGGTCTATCATCGGGCTGATCACCCATTCGGCTATGGTGGCCCAACCTTCATCCATCCAGCCGTACTTGGTTTCGTTAATACCCATATAAAAAGGGAACATCGTATGAAAAATCTCGTGATCTACCAATGTTATGGCTTCAAGTGTCTTTTCTTCAGGGTTATCATTTACCATCATCGGGTATTCCATCTGGTCCAGGCCATCAAATACGGTTTCATGGGGGTAGGGGAAGGGCCATTTCGGGAACTGGTAGCTCATCGCCTCCACCGTTTTCCGGGCATAATCAATTACCGCATAATAATCTTTATGAGCGGCGTTAAACACTACATCTACCCGTGTGCGCCTTTTAGTTTTCGGGTCGACCACCAGGCTGGATGATTTCCATAAATAATGGTTGCTTGTGGCAAATGCCAGGTCGGTTACGCTGTCTGCCTCAAATTTCCAGGTGTTTGTTGGGTTTTTTGGTGAGATATTACCTACCTGTAAGTTATTTTCTGTAATGATATCGGTTACTTTATCATTCAACTCAGCTGCTTTAATAAGCTTCATATACCGATCGGTATAAACATCGCTGGTGTTGGTCAGATTCCCCGTGGCCCAAACCTGGTAATTACCCGGTACGGTGATCTCGGCATTAAAATGGCAGAAATCATTATAAAACTCCTCGATGCCACGATAAGGGTATTTATTCCAGCCATCAATATCATCATAAACAGCTATCCGCGGAAAAAAATAGGCCACAAAGAAAGCTCCCGAATCCACCTGCCCGGTTCGGATATGACTGGTTTTATTTAAATTATAATTATAAATTATACTGAAGTGTATTTTTCTGCCGGGTAACAGATCCGGTACGCTTACCACCATGTTGGTGCCATCTATTCTTAGTTTGCTTGCAACCTGATCCTGTTGGTCAATGCTCAACTTTTTAACCTGGACGCCATCGGTAACATCTTCGGGCTTCACAACCCGGCTGCGCATAGCGCCTTTTTTATAAATATTGGGGTACAGTTTAAACCAAACCTCGTTCAGGGTATCGGGACTATTATTGGTATAATCAATATCAACACTACCGCTCAGATCCCTGCTTTTTGGATCAAAATTGACTTTGATGGTATAATCAGCATGGTTTTGCCAATAATTCTTACCTGGTTCGCCGGTGGCTGTACGGGTACCTTTGGTATAGTTTTTTTGCAGATTGACAGGAACAGGTAGAGTGGTTTGCCCAAAACTGACAGCGCTGCTCATTAACAACAGCGCCGTGAATAATTTTTTAAGAAGATCCATTAAGCAAGATTAATTAAAAAAGGGGAAATGTGTATCATAGCCCAAGCTAACCTACTCAAGTTATCATTGCGAGCTTAGCGTGGCAATCGCGAATAATATGAGGGGACTTTCACAGTTTGCGATTGCCACGTCGTTCCTTGCAGCAATGACAAAGTAGTTAGCTCACCGCCATCTCCCTATTATACTTGTTACGATACTCAATAGGCGATAAACCCGTTATCTTTTTAAATATATTGCGGAAAGCCTTATTATCAGAGTATCCAACCGCATACATCACCTCGTTAACATTTTCGCGGCCCGATTCCAGGCTCTTTTTGGCTGCTTCTATCTTTACCCGCTGCAAATACTCTACAGGGGTGTTGGACGTGGCTTTTTTAAACCTGCGCTCAAAGTTGCGGCGGCTGATAGCAAACATACCGGACAGGTCTTCCACAGATATTTTACTGCCTACATTACGCTCAATGTATACCTGTGCCTTTTTAATCGGTTCATCCTGGTGCTCCTTTTGCCCGCTGAATATCACAAACGGCGACTGGCTATCGCGCTCTATCTCAATTTCCATTACTTTGGAACAATGCACTGCTACCTCACGTCCGCAATATTTTTCAACCAAATAAATTACCAGGTTAAGAAAGGAGTAGGCCCCGCCGCTTGAATAGATGCCCAACTCGTCTATCAGCAGTTTATCAGCCATTAATTTTACATTCGGGAACATCTGCCTGAAAGCATCCGCTGACATCCAGTGCGTGGTGCAGGCTTTTCCCTTTAACAAGTTGGTCGAGGCCAGCAAAAAGGCGCCGGTGCATAAACTGGCTATTTCGGCCCCATGCTTATACTGGGCCGTTATCCAGGGCACGAAATCCTGGTTACGCTTGATGGATTCCTCAATATCCCCCATAATAGCCGGGATCATGATCAGATCGGTTTTGCCCACATTCGCCAACATAGTATCTGGCCGAATAGAAAACAGGCCTCCGTATAATTGGGTTTCACTGCTCAGCCCAACCAGGTGAATATCAAAAATTGGGTTTTTGCCTTTGGCCTGCAGGTATTGATTTACAAATGAAAATACTTTGAACGTACCTATTACACTGCTGAGTACAATAGGGCCCTGTGGTATAAGAATTGAAACATGTTTCATGATATCCGGGATCTATAATGGTTAATAAACAAAGGTATAGTATGTTATTGGCGCAATCAACCCCTAAGGTTGTCGTATTTACCCACCATCGGCTAAATAAAATCGGCATAGGTTTGTGTCGCTCAGCGGGGTAATTTATTCTTTCACCTGCAGGATATATAGACTTAACCCGCATTGCATACCTTTAAACAAATCGAATTATAAAACCTTTAAAAAACTAAAAAACTATGGACGGCTCAGTAAACATTCTCAACTGGTTTGAAATATCTGTAAGTGATATTGCCAGGGCTAAAAAATTTTATGAAACCATTTTTTCTATCGACATGGGCGATATTTCTGAAATGATGGGTATGCAGATGGCATTTTTCCCCTACGAAAACATGCACGGAAAGGTATCGGGCGGATTGGTACAGGGACCAATGCATACACCAAGCCTGGATGGTGCAAAGGTCTATTTTAACGGCAACCCCGATTTGGATGAAGCACTTGGAAAAGTTGCAGCAGCAGGAGGTACTGTAACCATGCCCAAAACTAAGATAGGGGATGACATAGGCTACATGGCATTTTTTATCGATACCGAAGGGAACGGGGTGGCGTTACATTCAAACGGATAGGATGTTAGCATTTCGAATTTCGGATGTCCGATTTCGGATTTAAAAGGTAGCACCCCGGAACGGACGGACACTTTTGCTATTTGTCATTCTGAGCATCGCTGCAAGCACATAGATGCTTCGCTATGCTCGGCATGACAATTTTTGTTTAAGAAAAATCCGAAATTGAAAATCCGAAATCCGAAATCAAAAACTCACCAACCGCCCTTTAATCCCTCTTTAAGGGCATTCTGGTAGTTCTCCAGATCAAAAGAATACAGGTAGGGCGCTTTATGTGCCCCGCCTTTTCGGGGCTCTTCTGATCGGTTTAAAATGCCAAAACCAAGCATCCTGCGTTGAAAGTTGCGCCTGTCGAGCTTTTTATCCAAAATGGTTTCATACAGCTTTTGCAGCTCGGGCATGGTAAACTCTTTCGGCATCAGGTTGTAGCCTATAGGCTGATAGTTTAATTGCAGGCGCAGGGTATCAAGTGCTGTTTTCAATATCAGGGCGTGATCCAGTTTCAGGTCGGGCAGGTCAGTAAGATCATACCAGGTACAGGAAACAGAATGTTGATCAGGTGTAGGATTTACGTTAACGAAATCAACCAAAGCATAATATCCTATGGTTAAAAATCGGTTAGAGAACCAATTTTCTGAGGGAGGAAGCATATCTTTATAAAGGTCATGATGCGGCCTTGACCTATCAGGATCGCCAAAAACATGAAATTGCTGTAAAAAGATCTCATCAAGACCGGTACGCTCTTTAAGAATACGGTTGGCCGACATTTCAATAGGCTCGTTTTTCAATACAAACCCACCCGGCAAATACCACGACTCTTCATTTTTTACTTTCAGCGCCAGTACTTTCAGCTGTCCTTCGTGGAAACCGAACACCACGCAGTCGATAGATATATGGTCGAGATAACTCTCCCGTGCCCTTTCGCAAAATTCTATAAGTTCCTGTTTAGTAAACATTTTATGCTATTGTACAAAAATACTTTGATTATCCGAATTATAATAAATACTATTGTGTTCAAAATACACCATGTCGTTATCCCGATATGATGTTGAAGCCAATTTTAAATTTAGATTTTTTTTAAATATAGCAGAGCGGGATGTATTTTTTACCAAAATGCTTATTTATCATACCAAAACCTCTTTTAATACAATGAAGAATTATTTTCCAAGCAAGGTATTCCGGAAGATCATTGCCGTATCGGTACTGGTTTTGCCTGTGGGTATTTCAATGGCCCAAACCAGGAGTGCCGATCCTAAAATGGACGCTTTTGTAAAAAACCTGATGGGCAAAATGACACTGGATGAAAAAATAGGCCAGCTAAACCTGGTAACCAGCGGTCGGGCATTAACCGGTTCGGTTGTTAATAAGGGAGTTGAAGAAGGAATTAAGAAAGGATCTATCGGCGGGATATTTGGGGTGTACGGCACCGATTATATCGGCAAAGCACAAGAGTTGGCTGTTAAAAATTCGCGCCTGCATATACCTTTAATATTCGGGCTGGATGTGATACATGGACACCGCACTATTTTTCCTATCCCGTTAGGTATGTCAGCCACATGGGACATGGGTTTGATAGAGCGCTCTGCCCGTATTGCTGCTACCGAAGCGACAGGCGAGGGCATCAACTGGGTTTTTTCGCCTATGGTGGATATTGCCCGTGATGCAAGGTGGGGAAGGATATCAGAAGGATCGGGTGAAGACCCATGGCTTGGCTCGCAAGTGGCAAAGGCCATGGTGAAAGGCTACCAGGGTAATGATATGGCGAAGAGCGATGCGGTGATGGCTTGTGTAAAGCACTTCGCATTATACGGAGGCGCTGAAGCCGGTCGCGAATACAATACAGTTGATATGAGCCTGATCAGGATGTACCAGGATTATCTGCCACCTTACAAGGCAGCGCTCGATGCCGGTGCAGGAAGTTTCATGAGTTCATTTAATACGATTAATGGTGTGCCTGCAACAGCCAACCAATGGCTGCTTACTGATCTGCTGCGTAATAAATGGGGTTTTAAAGGGTTTGTAGTGTCTGACTATACCTCGGTGAATGAATTATCCGCCCATGGCTTAGGCGATCTGCAAATGGTATCGGCACTGGCTCTCAAGGCCGGGCTGGATATGGACATGGTAGGGGAAGGCTTTTTAAGCACCTTGAAAAAATCATTGAAGGAAGGAAAAGTTACCCAGGCAGAAATCGACCAGGCATGCCGCAGGGTGTTGGAAGCAAAATATAAACTGGGTTTATTTACTAATCCCAATAAATCCATCAATGCTGATGTAGAATCCAAAACAGAATTAACAGAAGCAAACCGCCTTGCCGCACGCGAAACAGCCGAACATTCATTTGTGCTATTGAAAAATAAAGGACAGCTATTACCACTTAATAAAAAAACGGGTACCATAGCGCTTGTAGGGCCATTGGCCGATAATCATTCGGAAATGCTGGGTACCTGGGTTATCGCCGGTGATCCTAAGAAATCTGTCAGTGTGATTGATGGAATTAAACACCTGGTTGGCAACGGTGCAAAGATATTATACGCGCGCGGGTCAAACTTTACAGATGATTCGCTATTGAACGAACGTGCCTGGTTTTTTGGAATGAAGCAAATAAGGGACACGCGCCCTGCACAGGAAATGATAGATGAAGCAGTTGAAACAGCAAAAAAAGCAGATATAGTTGTGGCAGTTGTAGGCGAGTCGGCAAATATGTCGGGCGAATCATCAAGCCGGTCTGATATCAACATCCCCGAAACCCAAAGAGATCTGTTGAAAGCCCTTGCCAAAACAGGCAAACCAATCGTGCTGGTATTATTTAATGGCCGCCCGCTTAGCCTTGCCTGGGAAGATAAACATATGGATGGCATATTAGATGTATGGGCCCCGGGTACCGAGGCCGGTAATGCCATAGCTAATGTATTATTTGGCAACTATAATCCGGCAGGTAAAATAACGGCTACCTTTCCACGCAGCGTGGGTCAGATACCTATATATTATAACCACAAAAATACAGGCAGGCCATTTGACGGAAAAGGCCCTGCTAAATTTAAATCTGATTATATTGATATCTCCAATGATCCGCTGTATCCGTTTGGCTACGGTTTAAGCTATACTACCTTTAATTATAGCGACGTTAAGCTTAACAAAACCAGTTTGAAGGGAAATGAAACATTAACCGCCACGGTTGTTGTTAGCAATACGGGCAAACTGGCCGGCGAAGAAGTGGTGCAGTTGTATATAGCTGACCCGGTGGCAAGTATAAGCCGCTCGGTTAAGGAATTAAAGAATTATCAAAAGATAAGTTTGCAGCCGGGCGAACAAAAACAGGTGACGTTTGATATTACGGCCAACGATCTGAAATTCTATAATAATAAGTTAAGTTACGACTGGGAGCCGGGGCAATTTGTCATACAAATCGGCACAAATTCAAGCGATGTTAAGGTTGCATCAGTGCAATGGGTTAAATAAAAAATAACTAATATTATTTTACCCCGTTAGTGCCGTACATCATCACTACAAAAATATTATTTGTAAAAATTGAAGAGCTTTAACAATTTGGATTGTTAAAGCTCTTTTTGTGTGAAATTATGATCTCTAAGCCAATTCTTGTGGTGTGATTATCAATGTATTAAATGTTTATTTAACATTTAATACATTGATAATTAACAATTATTGAATGATGTAAATAGGTTAAATTGTGATGATATTTTAACACTATGAGGAGTATTGAAATAAATATGCTTTGTGCCTTTAGCGTATATAAAAATGGAAGATAAATCGTCTTTTAACCTTTTATGATACGAAATCGAACACTTTTAATAGATATTTATTAAGTATAGCACCTTTTTTACATTGCGATTTTTACAACGATTTCAATTTAAAATTAATTAAATCGCAATTTCTTATTCATATATTATAATATTATTGATTATTAAGCCTTAAAAATAATTAATTTGTAAATCTTCAAAATATACTTGTGTAAACAGTACACTCTATTTAAATTAGATGCAGTACCAATTTAGTTTTCCCGGGTACCAGGAAAACACGTAGAACCTGATATTATTATACCATAATGAATTTTTGATACAGCCGGCATGCTAATGCATGAAAGATGTATTTGAATAAAAGGACAGCGATTGTTTTTTAAAGTTTGTTATAACTAAACTAAATGATAAGACCTTTACATTTTTTCCTTTTCAGTTGTGGTTCACATACCTCCTATGGTTTTAAGGGGCATCGCGTAATGTTTTTCGATCCCAGCCAATGAACCACCATTTCTAATTTTCAGCAGAATTCAATTATCAACTAAATCAATAAATTAATCAACTAAATCTCAATCTCATGTTTAAAAGTTTACTTCTAAAAGGAAGGACAATGTGCATACTGATATTATGCACTCTCTCCTCATTGGTAGTTACAGCCCAAACAAGAATTACAGGTAAGGTCATTGGAAGCGATGACAAACAACCCGTAATTGGAGCTACCGTAAAAATTAAGGGCACGAATGTAGGCGCTGTTACCGATGTCAACGGTGCGTTTGCAGTTAATGCAAAAGACGGTGATGTACTGGTAATATCCTTTATTGGATATCAATCCAAAAATGTTACTGTAAGCGGTCCTTCTCTTGGGACAATCGTACTGGATGCTACAAACAGTACATTGAACGAAGTGGTAGTTACCGGTTACACCACGCAGGTAAAAAAGAATATATCCGGTGCAGTAGCTACTGTGGATATATCTGCTGCAAAACAGGTGCCTACTACCAGTGCTGAGTCTTTATTACAAGGCCAGGCTGCAGGTGTTACGGTAGTTGAGCAGGGATCTCCGGGCGCAGCTGCCAACGTGTATATCCGTGGTATATCAAACTTTGGTAACTCACAGCCACTGTATGTAATTGACGGTGTTCAAACCGGCAGCATGCAAAACGTTAACCCGAACGATATCGAGTCGATCAGCGTGTTAAAGGATGCTGGTTCTGCTGCTATCTACGGTGTATCAGGTGGTAATGGTGTTGTTTTGGTAACCACTAAAAAAGGTAAACAAGGGAAAACCAAATTTACTTATGATGCTTATTATGGTTCTACTGCACCAAAGGGTGGTAATCCATTTAATTTGTTGAATGCCGCTCAATTTGAGCAATTGGTAAAACAAGTTGATCCACAGAATCCTTTATTGGGTTCTGATCATGCCGGCTTTAAAGAGTTTGGTTACCAATCAGGTACCGGAGCAACAAGCCCAACCGGCAGCCCGGTAAGAGGTGTAGGTAATTCAAGCGATCCGTTGACCAATGCCGCTAACTATCAGTTTGACGGTAACAATCCGGCAAATGATTACCAGATCCAGAAGTTTACTACAGGAGCAGGTACAGATTGGTTCCACGAAGTGTTTAAATCAGCCCCGCAACAACAGCATACTTTAACTGCCAGCGGTGCAAGTGATAAAAATTCTTACTACTTCTCAACTTCTTATACCAACCAACAAGGTACTTTAATAGAGACTTACTTTAAAAGGTATTCTTCACGTATCAATACGGTGTTCAGTTTAAATGACCATATCCGTATTGGTGAAAATGCCCAGGTAAGCTTTATATCTGAACCTAATGGCCCGCAAAATACAGGTGGTATACCAGGTGGTAACCAGGGTGAAGGCAACAATATCTCAGAAATATATCGTATGGAGCCTCAAATACCTGTATATGATATACAAGGTAACTTTGGCGGTACATATGCCGGGCCAGCTGCGTTAGGTAATGGCGCCAACCCCGTTGCATCACAAACCAGGACATTGCGCAACCATAGCCGTAACTGGGTTATCCAGGGTACTGGTTTTGCTGAAGTTGACTTCCTGAAGCACTTCACCGCACGTACAAGCATGAGCTTGGATATTTCTAACTATTATTATAACAATATCAACGAGAATACTTATGATCAGGGTGAAGGACATGCTAACTTAAATGGCGCCTCAGAAGGTGCTGGTTACAGCAGCAGCTACAACTGGTCAAATACAGTTAAATACAACCAAACATTTGGCAAGCATGCTATAGCGGTGTTAGGTGGTTTTGAAGCTAAAGAATATGTGGCACGTAATATAAACGCCTCAGTAAATAGCTTATTTTCTCTTGATCCGGCCTATGTAAGCATCGGCGCTGGTGATCCTAAATCTATCCTGGCAAACGCAGGTCCTGATCAGCCTACTTCAGCTCTGTCTTACTTCGGTAGCTTGGATTATACTTATAATGACAGGTATATCTTACACGCTACAGTACGTCGTGACGGTAGTTCAGTATTCTTCCCTGGCCGTCAATACGGTACATTCCCTTCAGTGTCTTTAGCATGGCGTGTTACCCAGGAAGATTTTATGAAAGGTATTACCTGGTTAAATGATTTCAAAATCCGTGGAAGCTACGGTGAAGCAGGTTTCCAGGGCAATGTTGGCGGTGGAAATGCTTATGATACATTTGGTTCAGCAGTAGCTAACTCAGGTTATGATATTAACGGCACGCTGAACACAGCCATAGTTGGATATTATGCCACGCACAATGGTAATACAAAAACTACCTGGGAAAATGATAAAGGCTACAACGTAGGTTTTGATGCCAGCCTTTTCAACCACTTTGATTTAAGTGTTGATTATTTCAAAAAGATCAGCAGTAAATTATTATTTGCAGTAGTTCTTCCAGGTACTACCGGTGGTGCTGGAGCGCCAGCTGTTAATATAGGTGAAGTACAAAACAAGGGTTTAGATGTATCCCTTACCTATCATGGCAGAGTGAACAATGACATTAAATTTAATATCTCAACAAACATTACTTCATACTCTAACAAGATCACAGCATTGGATTCTCCTCAACCTGATAATGGACAACGCCAGGGTACTATAGTACTTGACCAGGTAGGCCATCCAATGGGCGAATTTTATGGCTATAAAGTGATTGGCTATTTCAGGGATGCAGCAGATGTTACTGCTTCTGCTACACAGGATGCTGCAGCTCCGGGTCGTTTTAAATATGCCGATATCAATGGTGATCATAAGATCACTGATGCTGACCGTACCCCTATTGGTAATCCAAATGCTAAATTTAATTATGGTCTAAACTTGAACGCTACCATTAAAGGATTTGATGTTCTGGCAATATTTTACGGATCTTATGGTGGTCAGATCTATAACTTTACCAAATACTGGACAGAGTTTTACGGCACATTTGCAGGTAACAAGAGCTTAACTCTTTTGAATGACTCATGGACACCGACTAACCTAAACGCTAAAGATCCAAAAGCAGAAACCGGAACAGGTTTCAGCAACACAGCAACCATTAATTCATGGTATGTAGAACCAGGTTCGTTCCTGAAATTACGTACACTGCAGGTGGGTTATACATTCGGATCACAGTCACTTAAATTTGTAGGTGTTGACAGGCTGCATGTTTATGTACAAGGAACTAACTTATTTACCGCCACTAAATATTCAGGGCTTGATCCTGAGTTACAGGCTGTTCCAAACACCAGCAATGGTTTAGGTACTGATATTGGTAACTATCCAAACAACGAACGTAAAATCATTTTTGGCGTTAACCTGACATTTTAAGTATTACAAAATATTAAATAATTAATGTTATGAAAAGATTAAACAACAAATTACTCATCCCCGCAGCAACGATAATGCTCGCATTATCGTTCTCCTGCAAGAATTATCTCGACAAAACGCCGGTAGGCGCTCTGAATACCATCATCCTGGCTAACAAAGCGGGAGTTGACGGTTTGCTAATCGGAGCTTATTCACTGGTTGATGGTGTATGGGGCGGTCAGCCCGGTGCTACATGGTCAACTGGTACAGACAACTGGATTTACGGTAGTGTTGCCGCTGATGATGCCCACAAAGGCTCAACACCGGATGACCAGCCGGATGCAGCTGCGATCGAATCGTACACTGCTACCGGTAACAATGGCTATCTTGACCCGAAATGGAGAATGAACCTTAACGGCGTTCAGCGTGCCAATGATGTGCTTCGCGAATTGCCTTTGGTTAAAGATGGTAGCGTTACTGCCGAGTATGCTAAAGAAGTTACAGCAGAAGCCAAATTTTTGCGCGGCTTTTTCTACTCTGAATTAGCAAAACTATGGAGAAACGTTCCTTATGCTGATGAAACGGTTACCTATAGTAATGGTAACTTCAACATTGGTAACCCTGGTCCGGTTTGGGACAAAATTGAAGATGATCTTATAGCAGCTATGGCTGATTTGCCAACCACTCAACCACAGGTTGGCCGTGCAAATAAATATGCTGCTGAAGCATTTTTAGCAAAAGCCTACTTGTATGATCATCAGTACTTAAAAGCTCAGCCACTTTTGGCTGACCTGATAGCAAACGGTATGACTTCAAAAGGTGACAAGTACGCCCTTGAAACTGTACCTTATGCTAATAACTTTAATCCTTCGACCAAAAACGGACCTGAAGGTGTATTCGTAATTCAGACTTCGGTACATGATGGTTCAAATGGTATCAATGGTAACGCAGGCGAAACATTAAACTTTGCATCAGGTGGCCCTGCCGCATGCTGCGGGTTCTTCCAGCCTTCATTCAGTTTTGCAAATGCGTTTAAAACTGATGCGGTAACTGGTTTGCCTTTGCTGGATACCTACAATGATTCGGATATTAAGAATGACCAAAACATTGCTTCCGGTGATGCATTTACACCAACTACTATTACTCTTGATGGGCGCCTTGATTGGTCAGTAGGCCGTCGTGGTATTCCTTACCTTGACTGGGGCTTGATGCCAGGTCAGGCATGGTGCCGTGACCAGGCTGATGGTGGTCCTTACGCTCCTATAAAGAACGTTTACTACCAGGCTGCTCAGGCTACCACAAGCGAAACTTATGGTGGATGGGCTCCTAACCAATCAACAGCTAACAGCTACAATGCTATCCGCTTTGCAGATGTAATACTTTGGGCTGCCGAAGTAGAAGTTGAAATAGGAAGCCTTCAAAAAGCTGAAGACCTGGTTAATCGTGTTAGAACACGTGCTGCTAATCCAAACTTCTGGGTAAAAAATTACCTGGATAATAATAACCCAACAGGTGGGCATGGTGCTACAAATGCTGCAAATTATAAAGTAGGATTCTATGGATCTGGTGGCCCTGTAGGAACTATTCCTACTCCAGGTAATATTGCAAATGGTTTTGTGCTAAAAGGCAAAGATTTTGCCCGCAAGGCAGTTTACTTTGAGCGCAGATTAGAATTGGGTATGGAAGGACATCGTTTCTTTGACCTTCAACGTTGGGATGCTATTTATGGCGGCCCTGCCGGTGCTAATTATATGTCAAACACCATAAATGCATACTTAGCTCACGAAGTAGCAGTACCAAATTTCCCTTCATTATTGCTAAATAGTGCTCATTTTGTTGCAGGAAAGCATGAATTATTTCCTATACCACAGAGCCAGATAGACGTGACTCACGGTACTATCAAACAAAACCCTGGGTATTAATTTATTTTTAATATAAAAAGAGGTGGAGATATTTATCTCCACCTCTTTTTTTTTGTATTTTGGTCTTACATTAGTTTTCCTGAATTAAATGAAGTATTTCCGCTATCTCCTACTTTTTCTATTACCTGTTTTACTATTTTCATGCAAGAAACCTACCCTATTTGAACAGGTTCCCTCATCGCACTCAAATGTGCATTTTGCCAATCAAATTGTTGAAAATGATACCATTAACCCTTTGGATAAACTAAACATCTATAATGGAGGCGGTGTTGGCGTTGGTGATTTTAACGGTGATGGACTCCAGGATATTTATTTTATCGGGAATGCGGTATCAAACAGGTTGTATCTGAATAAGGGTGACCTGGATTTTGAAGATATTACAGAAAAAGCAGGTGTAGGCGGTAGAGGGGGCTGGGGAAGAGGTGTGGCCGTTGTGGATATTAACAACGATGGCTGGCCTGATATTTATGTATGTAATACCTTATTAAATGATTCAGTAAAAAGATTAAACCTGCTTTATGTTAACCAGGGGCCGGATAAAAATGGTATACCTCATTTTAAGGAAATGGCCAAAGAGTATGGCCTGAACATTAATATTCACTCCACGATGGCGGAGTTTTTTGATTATGATAATGACGGAGATCTGGATATGTATCTCACTGTTAACGAGGCCGGACCTTTTGATAATACCAGTTTATTTAAACCCGTACTTAAGGATGGCTCTGCACACAGCACGGGAAGGTTATACCGTAACGATTGGGACCCGATCTTAAAGCACCCGGTATTTCATGATGTTTCTAAACAAGCAGGCATCCTGATTGAAGGTTATGGCCACGCTACCACTATTGTAGATATTAATCGGGATGGCTGGAAGGATATATATGTCACCAACGATTTTATACCTGATAACATACTGTACATCAATAATCATGATGGTACATTTACTGATAAATCGAAAGCATATTTTAAGCACACCTCATCAAGTGCAATGGGGCAGGATATTGAGGATATTAATAATGATGGATTAGCCGATGTATTTGAGCTGGATATGAACCCGCCCGATAATTATCGCAAAAAAATGTTCATGAGCCCTAATAATTACCAGGCTTTTCAAAATTTTGATAAATACGGGCACCAGTATCAATACCCGCGCAATACATTACAGCTAAACCAGGGGCCGCGATTGGGTCAGAACGATTCAATTGGTGATCCTGCTTTTAGCGAGGTAGCTTTTTTAAGCGGAATATCACAAACAGACTGGAGCTGGGGGCCTATGCTTACCGATTTTGATGATGATGGCTTCAGGGATCTCATCATAACCAATGGCTATCCCAGGGATGTTACCGACCACGATTTTATGAATTTTAGGGCGCAGTCCTATTTTATAGCAACTAAAAAACAGATACTGGATCAGATACCGATCATTAAGATCCCGAATTTTGCCTTTAGAAATAAGGGGAACCTGCAATTTGATGATGTAACAGATAGTTGGGGTTTTGGAACGCCAACTTTCTCAAACGGTGCGGTATATGCCGACCTTGATAACGATGGTGATATGGACGTGATCATTAATAATATTAATGATGAAGCCATGATCTATAAAAACACCTCGCGCGAAACAAATAAGGACAATAGTAATTACTTAAATATCAAATTTCAGGGCGGCCAGCTCAATAGAGATGGTATAGGCGCCTGGGCCGATATTTATTATGACCACGATAAACACCAGGTTTATGAAAATACGCCGTATAGGGGCTATTTATCTACCATTCAAAATATAGCTCATTTTGGCCTCGGAAAAATTACCACGCTTGACTCCGTAGTAATATGCTGGCAAAATGGTAAAAAACAAACCTTGCAAAATGTAAAAGCCGATCAGTTGCTGAAAGTAAATATTGCCGATGCTAAAGTGCCATATACCTTTAAGCGCCCTGAAATTGATAAGCAATCTTTGTTTACCGAAGTAACAAAAAT
This sequence comes from Mucilaginibacter sp., assembly GCA_035489035.1. Taxonomy (GTDB): domain Bacteria; phylum Bacteroidota; class Bacteroidia; order Sphingobacteriales; family Sphingobacteriaceae; genus Mucilaginibacter. The sequence continues at coordinate 49,442 of DATHKT010000027.1, read as the reverse complement.
GCTGGGTGTTACCTATAAAAACCAGGATGTTGACGTTGTCGACTTTAATGTTCAAAAACTATTACCTCATAAATTGTCGGAGTATTCACCCGGATTAGCAGTAGGTGATGTTGACGGCAACGGCCTGGATGATATCATAGTTGGAGGCACCTCAAGGTTCCCATCGCAGCTATTTCTGCAGCAAACCGACGGTAAATTTATTCAGCGCGGATTGTTAACCCCTGATCAAATTAAAGCAGGCGATCATTTTAAAGATGAAGGTTTGATACTGTTTGATGCCAATGGAGATGGTAAGCCGGATCTATATGTGGCAAGCGGTGGTTATGCGAATGAGTCGGGCTCACCTTTTTACCAGGACAGACTTTATATCAATGATGGCAAGGGTAACTTTAAAGAAGCGATTGATGCTTTACCTAAAAACTTCACCAGCAAATTATGTGTAAGAGCGGTTGATTATAATAAGGATGGTAAGCTTGATCTTTTTGTGTCGGGCAGGGTAGACCCCTGGAATTATCCTAAACCTGTTTCGAGCATGATACTACGAAATGATAGTAAAGACGGGCATGTTAAATTTACCGATGTGACTTCATCTGATGCAAAAGATCTGAAAAGCATTGGCATGGTTTGCGATGCCTTGTTTACTGATTTTGATGGCGATGGCTGGCCCGACCTGGTTTTGGCAGGTGAATGGATGCCGGTAACATTCTTAAAAAATGATCATGGCGTGTTCAAAAATGTAACATTGAATACCGGAGTTGAAAATAAATTGGGTTGGTGGAATACAATTGTGTCGGGTGATTTTGACCATGATGGCGATATAGATTACATAGTTGGCAACACCGGAGCAAACACTTTCTTCAAGGCGAGTGATGAATATCCGATGTACATAACCGCGAAAGATTTTAATAATGATGGTGCCTATGATGCTTTTCCTTCCATGTTTTTAAAAGATGTGGATGGTAAGATGAAGGAATTCCCGGTGGAAACAAGAGATGATATTGTGAAGCAGGTGATAAGTATGCGGGTAAAATTCCAGAATTATAAATCATTCGCTACCGCTACGATGGACGAGGTGTTAACCCCCGAAATGAGGAAAGGGGCGCTTAGGCTTAAAGCAAATACTTTAGAATCGGTTTATTTACGTAACGATGGGAATGGCAAATTTACCATGACGGCTTTACCTATACAGGCCCAGGTATCGCAGCTTTGCGGTATGGCGGTTGATGATTTTGATGGGGATGGTAATCTTGATGTGATAATTAATGGCAACGATTATGGAACGGAAGTGACTACTGGTCGTTATGATGCATTTAATGGTTTAATGCTAAAAGGCGATGGCAAAGGAAGCTTTAAGCCATTAACCATACTACAAAGCGGTATTTATATACCGGGCAATGGCAAAGCATTGGTTAAATTAATTGGGGCTAAAGGGAAGTACCTGCTTGCAGCCAGTCAAAACAGGGATGCAATGAAGATATTTGAACTTAGAAAAGACGCGCACCCGGTAAAATTGCAGCCACTGGATATGTTCGCCACTATAAAATATAAAAATGGGAAAAGCGCTAAACAAGAGTTTTATTACGGTGATTCCTTCTTGTCCCAATCCGGCAGATTTATGAATGTAGATGGTACAATGGCATCTGTTAATATTACTGATAATTCAGGCCATGTAAGAAATATATCTCTTGATTGATGTTAAGATAATAATATGAAATATATAAAAATACTATTTGCCGCTGCTTCTATTTTCGTACTCTTTTTTGGCTGCCGCAAGACAAAGCCGGTGATCAACGAGGCGGAGATATTGCATTCGAACGAAGAAACCTTGACGCGGGTGATCATCTATGATGTGTTCACACCGCCGGTAGCGAGCCGGATCTATGGCTATACCGGTCTGGCCAGCTACGAGGCGATGCGCTATGCCGACCCGAAATACAAATCCTTTATCACCCAGATCAAAGGTTTCGATGCACCGCCGGTACCCGAAAAAGGGAAAAGCTATAATTATGCCCTGGCAGCCACCAAAGCTTTTTTTACCGTGGCCCATAAAGTGACTTTTTCTATTGATACGCTGAAGAGGTATGAAGATAAAGTCTTCGGGATGTTTAAAGAAGCCCTGGATGACTCCACCTATGCCCGCTCGGTAGCCTTTGGCGAAAAGATCGGCAAGCTGGTACTGAAAAGATCGGCAACAGACAATTATCCCCAAACCCGTGGAAAACCCAAATACCTGGGCAGCAACGGGCATGCCCAATGGCGGCCAACTCCGCCTGATTATTTTGACGGGGTAGAGTACTGCTGGGGAACGATGCATCCTTTTATTATCAACTCCAGTACACAGTTCCCGATCCCGGCGCCACCGGCTTATAGCACAGACCCTAACAGTGAGTATGTGAAACAGGCCAAACAAGTATACGACCTGAACAAACACCTGACGGAAGAGCAAAAGTTCATCGCCCGGTTTTGGGATGATAACCCCTTTGTGGTGGTGCATAACGGGCACATGATGTTTGCCGATAAGAAGATCACCCCGGGAGGGCACTGGATCGGGATCGCTTCGATCGCCTGTAAGCAAACCAAAGCCAGCGCGGTAAAAGTGGCCCAGGCCTATGCCCTGACCTCGATCGCCCTGTTCGACTCATTCATCTGCAGCTGGCAGGCCAAGTATGAATACAGCTATATCCGGCCGGTATCGGTGATCAATGAAGATATTGATAAAGACTGGCTGCCACTGCTGCAAACCCCGCCTTTCCCGGAATGCCCGGCAGGACATGCGGATATCAGTGCAGCCTCGGCCGAAGTGCTGACGAAACTGTTTGGCGACAACTTTAAGTTCAATGACACGACCGAAGTGAGGTATATCGGCCTGAAGCGAAGCTTTGATTCGTTTACCAAGGCGGCAACCGAGACAGCCCTGAGCCGGAACTATGGCGGCATTCACTTTTTGAACGGAGTACAAAGAGGCGCTGAACAGGGCCACCAGGTAGGACAATTTATTGTTGGAAAATTAAAATTGGAAGAATAACACCGAATATATTATTATGAGACTAACCAAAACCGGACTTTACACAACTTCGCTTTTACTATTTGTATTCCTGCTTTCAGGAAGTATGTTATTTAATAGCTGCAAAGGAGGAAAGAAAGGATCTTTTGATTTTACGGGTGATACTATAGCCGACGGGGCTAAACTGATTGATATTTATTGTACCAAATGTCATCAGTTAGTGCCGGCAAATATGTTGACCAATGATGTATGGAAATATCACACATTGCCAACTATGTCGCATTACCTGGGGCTTTCAACCTACGGCCCCGACTATTTTAAAAACAATCCGGATAGCGCTGGGATATCTTTAACGGAATGGCAGGGTATAGTAGCCTACTATAAGAAATTGGCCCCGGTTACGCTTGAAACTAAAAAACCACCAGTTGCTTTATCGGATGACTGGGCAGGTTTCAGCTTAAAAACCCCCGCAGCATCTAAGTACAACCCATTCACTGCTTTGATAGCTGTAAATCCTTACAACCATAAAATATATACCAGCGATGTCAAAACAGAGGAAGTGTATGAATGGGATAAAAACCTGAAGGAACGGGAAGTTGCAAAGCTATCAAGTGTAGCAGTTAACGCCAATTTTATACAGGATGAAAAAGGAGCAAACCAGGGCTTATTTACAAGCATAGGCCAGTTGCAGCCTGTTGATTTCCCGAATGGAAAGGTTACGAAGGTTGACCTGGATGCCAGGGGTAAAATGGTTGCGCCATCATTAATAGCATCAGAGTTGGCAAGGCCGGTGCAAACCATATCCGGAGATTTTAATAAAGACGGTTTAACGGATTGGGTAATTTGTGGACAGGGTTTCAAATTAGGAGGGGTTTACCTGTTGAAACAAAACGCCGATCATACCTTCAGCCAAAGTAATATCTCCAACAGAGCCGGTTCGGTACAAGCAGTTGCAGGCGATTTTAATAACGATGGATGGCAGGATATAATGGTATTGTTTGGAAGCGGCGATGAGGGGTTGTGGTTATTTTCAAACGACCATAAAGGTGGTTTTACTGCAAAAGAGTTATTGCGTTTCCCGCCGGTAAATGGCTCAAGCAGTTTTCAGCTTGCTGATCTGAATCATGATGGCAAACTTGACCTGATCTATACCAGCGGCTATAATTTTTACGACTCGCGCATATTAAAGCCTTATCATGGCTTGTACATTTTCACCAACGAAGGTGACTGGAAGTTTAAGCAGTCTTATTTTTATCCTATAAACGGTTGTACCAAAGCTATAGCGGTTGATTTTGATGGGGATGGCGACCTGGACATAGCTACCATTGCTTTCTTTGCTGATTTAAAAGGCAACCCGGCTGAGAGCTTTATTTATTTTGAACAGGATAAACAGCTGAGCTTTAAACCTCATGCTATACCTGTAAGCAAATACGGGCATTGGTACAGTATGGATGTAGGGGATGTTAATAATGACGGCAAGCCTGATATCTTGCTGGGTAATTACTCAAAGGGTTTTATGTTTCAGCAGGGATTAACTCCTTACTGGGATGAGCATTTACCTTTTATTGTATTAGAAAATCATACTAAAAAATAAGCCTGCTCCAATATATTGAGTTATGAACTTATTAGATCCGGTGTGCATTACAGGCAGACCGGATTTTTTATTTAGCGGTCAGCATCTTCCCCGGGTTCTTTGCTTTTAAATAAGCCAGTATTTTTTTAGTTTGTTCGGGGTATATGGCGATATGGTGAGTCCTTACCATCGCCGCCGAATCCCCCGCAACAATGGCTTTGGATGGCAGGGTGGGCATGTGGCAGGATAAGCAGTTGTTTTTCAAAACGCCGGCGCTTAGCGGCTCGGTTAGCTTATTTGCTTTATGGTCAGCAGCGCTTGATGTGTGACAGGCAATACAGCGATTGGTATATAACGCCAGGTTGTTTTTTTCATTCACATGTGTGTTATGGCAAGTGGAGCAATCCATACTGCTGCTGATAAAGCATTTACTGCTGATAAGCAAGTCCTTTTGATCCCCGTGAACATCAATATGATTATAATCAGGTTTTACATTTGATACCGGAACCATGTAGTGAGAGATGGTATCACCGGGTTTAAAACTAAAAGTCGGTTTCAGCATATGTGTGCTTGCACCCGAATGACATATAGCGCACATGTTAATTTTTTCGTATCGTGTAAGTGATTGATATGATGTTATATATTTCGCTTTTTTTATCCCCGGATTATCCTGTTGAAATTTGACGTGTTGTGCCGCCGGCCCATGGCATCTTTCACAATCAACACTATAGATCAGCGACTTCTTTTCAAATCCAATTGCATCATCATAAATTGGCAATTCCGGTGGCACTTCCTTAGCATAGGATGCGTGGCAATCCATACACCGCGTTCCGATCACTCGTTCAAATGCAATCCTGTTTGGCTCGTAACCCGGACTATTCACCCATTTATCTGAATTGTTTACATAGGATATAGGTAATTGAAATAATTCGTTTCCAAGCCAGTAAGCATAGCTTTGCCCTTTTACCCCTCCAAAGGAAATATCAAAACGCTGCGATTGATCTTTTTTGCCATTAATATAGCTTGTTTGATAATAACCTGAATCGGTTTTAGACATAACCACTTTCATATGATCACCAAAATTGAATTCGTTGGCTCCTTTCGCAAAGCTGCCATCTATGGTGCTTTCGGATGCCGGGCGGGATGCCTTGAAATGTGCCGTATGCAAATAGCTGTCATAAAGCCCTTTATGACAGCTTACACAAGCAGCGGAGCCGGCATAAGCATTGCCCCTTTTATCCTTATTCTTTTTAAGGTTAAGGCATTGTGAAAAGACCAAAAGTATCGGAACTAAAAATACAGCGAGGCGGAATAGTTTTTTTTTCGGCATTGGTAGATGCTATGAAAAATAAAGTCGTTTGTGAGATAATAGGTTTATTCTTGGGGCCGGTTAGGGCATCTGGGTCTTTTTAATATGATCGCCCATATCAAAAGATATCCCGAAGCATTTATGCTTTAAGGATATAAGAACCAGTAAATTTTAGGATTGTTAGTCCGGTTTTTTTAATCAATAGGCTTCTTAAGCGGGGAAGTCTTAATTAGCGGTTAACTAATATAGTTTTTGCGTAAACAAATTGAGAATAACTGCAATAGTTGTCTTGTAACGATTGTATTACCTTTATAAATAACTACGTATGTTGTTGATTTCAAGTTGCTTTATGCGGAGTATACAATTTGTAACATTTATGTTATAGAATTATGCTGAATAGGGTTTGCTTCAAAATAGTATAACAAAAAGGTAAATTAGTACAATTTGCCCTTGCCCTTTGTTAAGTAGTTTTACAAGATCAAATTATGATATGAAAAGATTTATTTGTCCTTCAGCTTTTCTCTTTTATACTATTTTCCTGTTTGCTACAAGTGCATTTGCACAAAACGGAACTATTAAGCAGGTCAAACTCGTTAATTTCGATCTGCAGTCATCGGCATTGGTAAAGGAAGGCGGAAGCGATTTGTCATCCGCAAATTATCACTCCGGTATTTATTGGTTTCCGGTTAAAGTACCGTCTACGGTGCTTACGGGTTTGGTAGCAAATCACATCTATCCCGATCCATACCAGGGTCTAAATAATATGCTGATACCCGATGCTTCGGATCAGTTTAATAAGCAATACAACCTGGAGCAATACAGTCATTTACCCAATGATCCCAATCCCTGGAAAAAGCCATATTGGTACCGTACCACATTTAAAGTTCCGGCTGCCGACAAGGGGCGCCGTTTTCAACTCATATTTAAAGGGATAAATTATCGCGCTGCTGTTTGGGTGAATGGTAAGCAAATAGCCGATTCAACGCAGATGGTGGGTATGTTTGCTGAGCATAATTTGGATGTAAGCAAGGCGATTATTGCCGGTGACGATAATGCCCTCGCTGTTGAAATATACCCCCTGGATTTTCCAGGATTGCCTTCTAAGGAGCAATTACAGGCTCTTGGCCCATTTTATGAAAATGGCGGTCCCACAGGCGATATAGGCAAAAATGTTACCATGCTGTGCTCCGTAGGCTGGGATTGGATGCCGCCTGTGCGCGACAGGAATATGGGTATCTGGCAACCAGTTTACTTAAGGACAACCGGGGCAGTAACTATTGGCCGCCCAAAATTGGTGACCGATCTGCCAAACCTGCCTGATACCAGCCTGGCCAAGCTCTCTTTAAATCTCACCTTATCAAACAATACCGGTTCAACCCAAAAGGGGAAATTGACAGTTAGTATTAAGCCTGAAAATTTTACAGGAGCGCCAATCCAGTTTTCGCAGGCTGAGAATGTGAAGGGCAATTCATCAGAGGAAATAGTTCTCAGTTCGGATAAGATCAAACAATTGCTTATTCGCCAACCGCATTTATGGTGGCCAAATAATTATGGCAGGGCTAATCTGTACCGTGTCCGCTTGCAATACAGTGATGCAAACGGGATGCAGGATGATACTACCTTTTTATTCGGAATACGAACAGTAGGTTCAAAAACAGTTAATGTTAATGGTTTTGTGCGCCGTGATTTTTATGTGAACGGCAAACGTGTACACCTGAATGGGGGCGCTTGGGTGCCCGACTTGATGGTTAACCGTGATTCGGTCCGTTATGATTATGAGATGCACTTGTGCCGCAATGCCAATGTGAACCTGGTGCGGATATGGGGCGGCGGTGTAACACCGCCTGATGCCTTCTGGAACGCAGCCGACCGATACGGGCTGATGGTATGGTCGGACTTTTGGGTAACCGGTGATACACAGGGAGAATTTAAAGGTTCACCCGATTGGCCGCTGGAAGGCAATGTGTTTATTAATAATGTGAAAAGTACCATTTACCGTATCCGCAATCACCCAAGTTTATTGGTGTGGACAGGCGGTAACGAAGGGCATGCTCGCAAAGAATTGTATGATAGCATGCGCGATAATACTATCAGTATGGACGGAACAAGGCCATTTATACCAAGCTCATCCGGCTTTGCCAAACTGCCTGCCGGGTGGAAGGGTTCTTATCCTGACGATATGCCATCGGGTGTCTATAGCGGCGGACCTTATGCCTGGCGCGACCCAAAAGTATACTATAAGTTAGCTGATGCCGGCCGCGACTGGGTGTTTAAAGACGAAACAGGCATACCATCGCAACCGCCATATACTACATTGGCCAAAACTATACCTAATTTGGTTTGGGATGCCAAACTGCCTTTTCCGTTGAATAATTCGTGGGGGTATCATGATGCTGCTACGGGAGCCGCGCAATATGACAAGTATTACAGCGAAATGGTTAAAAGATATGGTGCGCCAACTACCATGGTCAACTTTTCGGATAAAATGCAGTTGATGAATTACGTGGGCTACCAGGGGATATTTGAGGCGGCAGGGCATAAGCTAAATGAAACCGGGGGTGTAATGCTCTGGAAACTAAATGCGGCGCTGCCAAGCGTGGTATGGCAGATATACGATTGGTACCTGGAGCCAAATGCAGGCTATTACGCAATGCAAAATGCTGTAGAGCCCATTCATATACAATTCAACCAAAGTGACTCTACAGCGGCTATTATTAACCGAGTGCATCGCGCTACAGGCAGTCTCGCTGCAGAAGTAGCTATTTACAATGTTGACAGCAAATTGATCAAGTCGTTTCATGTAGAACATATCGGGCTGGCAACAGCCGGGACGCAGGAGGTTATCCCGTTGAAGGAAATTTTAAAAGAGACCAAAGGAGTAAGCCTGGTGGTAATGAATTTAAAAAATTTAGCGGGGAAAACACTCTCGCATAATGTCTACTGGCTTTCGCCGGGGAATGACCTGACAACCTTAAATACTATGAAGGCTACGCAAGTACAGGTGAAGATATTAAAAGCTGAAAAAGGCAAAAGCGAAAATAAATGGACATTGCAGTTCACCAATAATACCGGGAAACTTGCGTTTTTTGTTCGTCCGCAACTAATGAAGAATGGCGAAGAAGTGATGCCAAGCTATTGGACGGGCAATTATTTTACACTTGCACCTAAAGAGAGCATGACTGTTTCTGTAAGCGCCCCACTTGCAAAATTGGGCGGCGGTCAGTCAACCGTTTTGGTTGAAGGCTGGAACGTGGATAAGCAGGTGATCAGTTTACCGGCAATAATTAAATAGCACTCCAAACAATCACTTATAATGGCAAGGCCCCGGTGAAAACGGGGCTTTTGTTTTTGTAAAACGACAACAATATATTAGTCCGTTTGTACTAATTCCAAATACCTCCTAACTTGCATTCATCTTATATGGGAAACACCGATGTCTTAATAATTGGAGCAGGGGCTACAGGCTTAATGGCGGCCTATACATTAGCCAAAGCAGGCAAAAAAGTGGCCGTCCTTGAAGCACGGAACCGCATTGGCGGCCGAATACATACGATTGACAACGAATCCTTTTTTAAACATGCCGAATTGGGTGCTGAATTTGTGCATGGTAATTTACCGGTTACATTGAATTTATTAAAAGAAGCCGGGATCACCTATACTCCGGCCCATGGCGAGATGTGGCACTATGATAAAGGTGTCTTCACTAAAGAATTTCAGCAGGTGGATGATTGGGAGTTGCTGATGAAAAGGCTAAATGAGTTAGAACAGGATATCAGCATCGGGGATTTTTTACAGCAGCATTTCTCCGGAGATAAATTCGCCCAGCTGCGGGAATCAGTTAGAAAATATGTATCGGGTTATGACACGGCTGATCCGTTTAAAGCGAGCTCCATTGCCTTACGAAAAGAATGGCAAGCTGATGAGGATGCGCAATATCGTATTCAAGCTGGTTATGGTAAATTGATGGACTACCTGGCTAATGAAAGCAAGGCAAATGGCACGACTCTGTTATTAAATACGGTAGTAAAGAAAATTCATTGGGAAAACCGTAGGGTGGAGGCCATCACTGCTAATGGTGTGAGTTATTCCGCGCAAAAATTGATCATCGCGTTGCCGTTAGGTGTGTTGCAAGTCAATAGCGATCAGGAGGGAGCCATATCCATCAGCCCGGCGCTCTCCACTTACCAGGAAGCAATACAGCAAATGGGTTTCGGTGCGATAATTAAAGTGTTATTAGAATTTAAAAATGCTTTTTGGGAGGATAAGGAAACGACACAACTTGCAGGCAATAGTTTAAAGAAAATGGGTTTCCTGCTTTCGGATGAAGAGATACCTACCTGGTGGACTCAATACCCAGAACACTCCACTGTGCTCACCGGATGGTTAGGCGGCCCAAATGCTGAGAAGAAAAGGGACATAGCTAACGAAGATATTTTGCAGCAGAGCCTGCAGTCGTTAGCCAATATCTTTAAAAGAAGTGCAGAAGAATTAAAGGACAACCTCGTAGCCTGGAATGTAGTGAACTGGACCGCAGACCCTTTTACCTGCGGCTCTTATGCTTACGATACCGTCGAAGCGGCCGGAGCAAGAAAGATATTAAGTAAACCAATTAATCATACCATCTATTTTGCGGGCGAGTATTTATATGACGGGCCAGCGATGGGAACGGTAGAGGCGGCTTTGACGAGTGGGATGGAGGTGGCGAAGCAAATAATTGGTCTATAATAATTTGCATGTGCCGGAATGTTCTTAGGAAATAGGAACGGTTCTGTTAGTATTGATGAATACTTCTGCAGGTATCCCCAAAAAATCATGGAGCTTTTTTACCATTTTTAAAGTCAGTTCTTTTTTCCCTGACAGTACAGATGAAACATGTCCCTTTGAACCAATAATTGGCTCCAGGTCTTTCATTTTAAGACCCTTTTCATTCATTTTTAATTTAATAACTTCCAATGGATCGGGTGTTGGAATAACGATATGTTTATCCTCAAAATCTTTTACCAGTAACAAAAGCAAATCTAATTCATCAGCTTCTACGGTTCCATCTTCTGCATGAAAGATTTCAATTGTTCTATTAAGCGCTTCCTTGTATTCAGGTTCAGACTTTAGAACCTTCCATTGCCTAGATTTAGTTTCCATTATAAATTCTTAAAATATGTATTTGATAGTTGCTGCGTCAATTTTATCATATTCCTTGTGAGTGCCAAACCATATTATATAGGCAGCTTGCCTTTTAAAATTGATGGATATGATCAATCTGAAATCGTTTCCTTTAATGTTAAAAATTACCCGTTCATTTGATATAATACTGGCATTGCCATATGTCGATTTTAACTGATTGAAATTTACATACGATGCTTTTGTAAACTCCTGGTACCAATTTAATAAAGCCGTTTTTGCATTAGGATATTTCTCAATATAAACCAATATCGTACCCCTTGCAATAATGTTCATTAAACAAATATAATCAAAAGTTTTCAAAAAGAAAACCAACTATAGAAGGATTTATTTTATTTCCCAATAATTCCCCGACAGGATGATCATATCCAACAGCTTAATACTGTTATCATAGTAATCATAATCCTTCATTTTAAATGCTACCAGGTAATCCCAGATATCATTTAGCCATTGCTGGTTCTTTTTATCAACCATGGCAGATACGGCAAATGGGCCAATAAAGCTCAACGCTTCAAAATATCGGTTTTTGATATCATTACCAGCTAAAGTGTAACCGGCTGACAGGTTGTATGGTCTGTTACTGGTAGTTTCCCGTATCCAGCGGTTTATTTTGTCATTAATAGCCTTTGCTCGCTGATCACCCGTGAGTAGATAATCAGTGGCGATGCGCCAGGGCACGCGGCAGGCATTGTAATTATAAGACCCGTCATAAGCTGATTCGAGATAATGAGGCTGCGCAGGACTTGCCTTTTTATCGATATGCCGGATGAAATCAGGTATCAGCCCTGCATCTTCACTATAAGTTTTTTGCATGTAGGCATATAACTTGTAATTATTATCAACCACTTTGCCCCATCTTGCATCATATGTCGCTTTCTCAAAGGCTTTGAAATGAGCCGGCATAAAATCAGAGGAACGCATGTCAGCAAAATCTCTGCTGTCATACTCTATCGCATCGCTCAACAAAACCGAATAAGTATGTGGATTGATCTCATACTTCATAATAGCTGCCATCATATTGCGTGCCTCCCTTAAGTAATTGATGTTGCCCTTGCTACCCCATTGCATATTTGCCAGCAACAGGGAATAGGCAATATCCATATCGCCATCAGTTGCCGAGCTTTTGTCCAGGTCTTTGCACTGCTTATCCTGTGCCCAGGCCATCAGGTATTTATGGTTACCCTGGTGGGCTTTATAATATTGATAAAGGCCGTCATAGGTCAATTTTGCGGAAGGATCGGTGCTTGCCATCAATGCAGTGATCATCATGCCATATCCCTGTCCTTCGGATACGCACTGTTTATTTCCCTTCCGCTCAAACCATACATAGTACTCACCTGGGTTACAGCCTGGTTTAATGTATCGTTTATGCCATTGTTGATAAAAACTTATCGTACGCTCATCCAGTTGCTTTTGGGTAATATGATTAGGTTTGATAGTGCCTGAGGCATACACTACATGCTGCGGAAATGGCCTTGATGCTTGCTGAGCAAATGATGGAATGTCAAAAAAAAGTAAAACAATTAATACTATCTTTAGTAGACGGCTCATAAAAGCAAGTTTAGAAAGTATACCAATTTACATTTTTAAACTGTCAAAATTGCTTTATGGGCACTTTGCTGACTTACAAGTCAGCAAATAGAAACCCCTGTTAGGCGTGATGGGTAGTTTTCGTAACAGGGATAATACTTTAACGTCAGTATGGATTAATCGATATAATTTTACTTTTGTCGTGTCAAAAATACACATATGTTAAATATTCCCTTAAAACATTCAATCCTTGTATTTCTGAGTGTTTTATTTGTTTTCAGGGCACATGGCCAGAAAGTGCTGACCATGAAAGACGCTGAGCAGATAGCCTTAAGTAATTACGGTTCTATCAAAGCAAAAGCCAGCCAGTTAAATGCTTCAAAAGCCTTTTTAAAAGAAACTAAAACCGAATACCTTCCTGATGTGAGTATTTCTGCGCAACAGGATTATGGGACTATTAACGGCCAAAATGGTCCGCTATATGGTTATAAGGGGTTAAGTGTAGCCTCATCCGGTCCCACACTGGCAAATCAAAACTGGAACGCCGCCTTCGGTGCCTTATATCTTGCCAATGTCAATTGGGACTTTTTCACCTTCGGTAGGTCACAGGAAAAAGTTAAGGTGCAAAAATCGGTGGTCACGCTCAACGAAACTGACCTTGCACAGGAACAGTTTCAACACCAGGTGCGGGTAGCAGCTACCTATTTAAATTTGCTTGCAGCCCAACAATTAGCAAAGGCACAGGAAGATAATTTAAAGCGAAGCCTCGATCTGCAAAAGGTGGTGATAGCAAGAGTAAAGAATGGATTAAATCCGGGAGTTGATTCATCATTAGCCAATGCTGAAGTATCCAATGCGCGCATCGCTCTAACCAACGCACAGCAAACTGAGCAGGAGCAAAGCAATCAACTGTCGCAATATCTCGGTATTCCGGCGCAAAGCTTTATGCTGGATAGTATCTTCGTAACCAAAGCACCTAACAATGCCGATCAGCAACCGGCCACTAACCCGGATGATCATCCTCTTTTAAAATACTATCGTAACCGCATTGGGGTAAGCGATGAGCAGGCCAAATATTTAGGCACGTTCAGGTATCCAACTTTTAGCTTGTTCGGTGTATACCAGGGCCGGGGTTCGGGCTTTGGCAGTAGTTACGGAACAGATCAATCCGCTTATACCAGCAGCTATGGCAGTGGGGTTGATCCTACAAGATATAACTATCTGTTGGGTGTAGCCTTTGTCTGGAACCTTACCAACCCTTTCCGGGTGCATTACCAGGTAAAGTCGCAAAAGTTTACATCTGAACAGTATAGAAATGAGTATGATTTGGTTGGGCAGCAATTACGCGCCCAGCAATCATTGGCCGAAACGCGGATAGCCAACGCCCTCAAAAATTTCAATGAAGTGCCTGTGGAAGTAAAGGCGGCAACGGATGCTTACAATCAGAAATACGCGCTGTATAAAAACGGTTTATCAAACATTGTGGATTTTACCCAGGCGTTGTATGCGCTGAACCGGGCCGAAGTAGACAAGGACATCGCATCCAATAATGTTTGGCAGGCACTCTTATTTAAGGCAGCCGCCACAGGCGATTTCGGCATATTTATAAATAATTTTTAATCAGCATAAGAACTACAATTACATGGGAATGATTAAAGGAGCGCTGCGAAGACCGATTACCATATTGGTGATAGTGGCGGGTTTGTTTTTCTTCGGCATAAGCGCTATACGTACTATTAAGATAGATATTTTCCCAAATCTGAATTTGCCGGTGATTTATATATCACACCCTTATGGTGGGTTCACGCCTAATCAGATGGAGGCCTATTTTGGTAAAAACTACGTTAACTTGTTATTATATGTATCGGGTGTTAAAAGTATTGAAACACGCAACATCGCAGGCTTAACGCTGATGAAGCTTACTTTTTACGAAGGTACCAATATGGCACAGGCAGCAGCGGAGGTGACTGCCTATACCAACAGGGCCCAGGCCATTTTCCCGCCTGGCTCGCAACCGCCTTTTATTCTGCGGTTTGATGCCTCCACGCTTCCGGTGGGTCAGCTGGTATTAACCAGTCCGAAAAGGTCGAATAACGAGTTGCTTGACCTGGCCAACGTTTATGTGCGTTCATCGTTTACCACGATACCGGGTCTGGTGGCCCCCGCGCCTTTCGGGGGTAATGTGCGTACGGTAGTGATCAAGGTTGATCCGGAATTATTGCGTTCTCATAACTTAACGCCAGATCAGATCGTTGCTGCCCTGAGGGACAATAACCAGAATACGCCGGCCGGTAACGTACGTATAGGTGATTTTAACTACCTGACGCCTACCAATACCACGATAAAAAAGATCAGCGATTTTGGAGATATCCCATTGATAAAAAATGGTATCCAGACTGTTTTTGTGCATGATGTGGCTACCGTTGAGGATGGCGCGGATATTACCAGTAGCTACGCCCTTGTAAATGGCAAGCGGTCGGTGTATCTCCCGATAACAAAATCTGCTGATGCATCTACTTGGGAAGTGGTGCAGAATTTGAAAAAAGCGATACCTCGTTTTCAGTCGGTATTACCCGATGACGTAAAGATCTCCTATGTATTTGACCAGTCGGTATATGTAATTAACGCGGTAAAAAGTTTGGCTGAAGAAGGCGCAATAGGCGCGGTATTAACGGGTCTGATGGTGTTGCTCTTCCTGGGTGACCGGCGCGGTGCCTTAATCGTGATCTTAACCATACCAACCTGTATCATATCAGGTATATTTTTCCTGTCGCTGTTCCATCAAACCATCAATATTATGACGCTGAGTGGCCTTTCGCTTGCCATTGGTATCCTGGTGGATGAATCGACAGTAACGATTGAGAATATTCACCAGCACTTTGATATGGGTAAGCCCAAGGCATTGGCCATTTGGGATGCCTGTAAGGAGATCGCTTTCCCTAAATTACTCATCCTGTTTTGTATTCTCGCGGTGTTTGCCCCGGCGTTTACGATGACGGGTATCCCGGGCGCATTATTCCTGCCATTAGCGTTGGCCATAGGCTTCTCCATGATCACTTCTTATATGCTTGCCCAAACATTTGTGCCGATTATGGCCAATTGGGTGATGAAAAATGAACACGAAGATCATAGCCATGCAGACGGTTACGCAATGGAGGACGAGGGCGATCAATGGGAACAAAAGGAGATCGCGATCAGGAACGCGACAAAAAAGAATGGCAAGCTGAGCCGGTTTGATAAATTCAGGGTGCGTTTCCTGCGCTGGATCGATAATATGCTGCCCCACCGCAGGCTTATTGTTAGCTTATACGTGATAGGCGCATTCGGGCTGGCATTCCTGCTGTTCAACATCATCGGGCGCGATGTATTGCCTAAAGTAAATTCGGGCACGTTCCAGGTACGGCTGCGGGCGCCTGATGGTACCCGGTTCGAGCGCACAGAATTGATCACATTGGATGCCATCCATCAACTGGAAAAAATAGTTGGTAAAGAAAATATTGAAGTGACATCCGCCATGGTGGGTCAACATCCCGGCCAGTTTTCAACCAGTCCTATCTATTTGTTTATGGCAGGGCCACAGGAGGCCGTGTTACAGGTGAACCTGCGCGAAGGCTTTAAAACCAACCTGGATGACCTGAAGGAAAGTTTGCGTGCCGCTATGAAAAAAGTGCAGCCATCCGTGAAGCTGTCTTTTGAACCGATAGAGCTTACTGACAAAATATTGAGCCAGGGGTCGCCAACGCCGATAGAGGTTGCTATTGCTGGAAAGAATAAGCCGCAAAACGTGATATATGCTTATAAAGTAATGGAACAATTAAAAAAGATCAGCTACCTGCGCGATGTGCAGATAGGGCAATCTTTCAAATACCCATCCATCAATATTAATATCGACCGTGTGCGGGCCGCGCAACTCGGACTTAGCATTAACGAGATATCCCGGTCGCTCATTGCTTCTACTTCTTCATCCCGTTTTACTGAGAAAAATGTTTGGCTGGATGAAAAATCAAATCTAAGTTATAGTGTACAGGTAGAGGTGCCCGAATACCAGATGGCAAGCCTGAACGATATAAGGGCTATCCCGGTAACTGCCAACCAATCCAGGCCGGTATTGAACGATGTGGCGGATATCAAACAGGATACTACTTACGGTGAGAATGATAATATCGGCGCCTTACCTATGCTTACGGTAACTGCCAACTTAAATAAAATGGACCTGGGCACAGCGACAGATGCTGTAAATAAAGCAATTGCAGGGATCACACCTCCCCGTGGACTAACTATACAAACACGCGGATTGAGCACTACCCTAACTGATACACTGGATAGTTTGCAAACCGGATTGCTGGTCGCGGTTTTGGTGATATTCCTGATGCTTGCGGCCAACTTCCAGTCGTTCAAAATGTCATTTGTGGTGCTGTCTACCGTTCCGGCGGTGTTGTTTGGTTCATTGTTGCTGGTAAAGATCACCGGGGCAACGCTCAACCTGCAATCCTACATGGGTATGATCATGTCTGTAGGTGTATCCATATCCAACGCCGTATTGCTGATAACCAATGCCGAGGAACTGCGCAAACACAACGGCGACGCCTTAAAATCAGCCCGCGAAGCGGTAGCTCTGCGTTTAAGGCCCATCCTGATGACCAGTTTGGCCATGATCGTTGGTATGATCCCGATGGCTTCGGGTTTGGGTGAAGGCGGTGACCAGACTTCGCCTTTGGGCCGTGCCGTTATTGGCGGGCTTTTTGCCTCAACCTTTGCGGCTTTATTAATATTACCTTTAGTTTTTGCCTGGGTACAAGGCAATACTTCCACTGATTCTGTTTCCTTAGACCCTGAAGATAAAGAAAGTAAATTCTATGTCCCCTTGCATCATCATGAACATCCTCAAAAATAAACCGGCCTTTACCATAGCATTATTATTTGCTACTATAGTTGCATTCAGTTCCTGTGACTCTGATAAAAAGGAGAAAGAACAGATCGCGCAAACTGAAAAACAGGAAGCCGATGTTGAAACACCTGCAGTTGAATTGATATCTGCGGAAAAAGGTATACTAAGCTCAACTATAGCCGTTCCCGGCGAATTGGTACCTTACCAGCAAGTTGACCTGTTTGCCAAAGTAAACAGCTACGTAAAGAAACTTTTAGTTGATATTGGTTCCGAAGTGCATACCGGTCAATTATTAGCCACATTGGAAGCCCCCGAGATCAACTCGCAGCTGGCATCGGCACAATCGAGGATAAAGCAACAGGAGGCAGTATTATTCGCCAGCAAAGCCACTTATTCCCGCTTATTGAGCACCAGCAAAACACCCGGAACGATTTCCCAGAATGACCTGGAGCAGGCCGAAGCAAAAATGAATTCAGACCAGGCGAATGTGGAAGCCGCTAAGTCAGTTTATAAAGAGGTGGCTGCAAATTTAGATTACCTGCAGATCAGGGCCCCCTTTGATGGTGTTGTTACCGCGCGTAATGTAAACCTGGGAGCTTATGTAGGTGCCGGCGGAACGACCCCGTTATTGGTGATCCAGGATCAAAAAAGGATGCGTTTGGTGATCTCTGTTCCTGAAGCCTATACCGGCGGATTGAGCAAAAAAAGCGAGGTTACTTTTTCTGTAAAAGCGTTGCCAAACCAAAAATTTAAAGCAAAAGTAATGCGCCTTGCCGGAGCCTTGGATCTGAAACTAAGATCAGAACGCCTGGAGATGGATATTTATAACAAAGATAAAAAACTGCTGCCCGGTATGTATGCCGATGTGGATGTACCTGTACCATCAAGGGATAGTACCTACATCGTTCCCAAAACTGCTGTAGTCACTTCAACAGAAAAGGTGTTTGTAATAAAGGTAGTTAACCATCGTGCACAATGGGTTAATGTGAGAAAAGGTTTTGCATCCAATGATAAAATGGAAGTTTACGGAGACCTGAAGCCTAACGATCAATTGGTTAAGCAGGCCACGGATGAGATAAGGGATGGGGCAACGGTAAGGGATAAGTAAGGTTAGTGATCAGAGAATAGTGATTGGTTAATTAGGGTTGTATGTGATTTTGTAATCATAATAATCCGTATATCTGATGAATCATGGTTCAGATAATTAATCAACGTAATCATTAAATCAAGATAATCAACGGTTCAGACTCATTGAATTTTCTTCAAAATATCAGTCCCAACTGCATCTACACTCAACCCGGAATTTGATAGCACTATTACGGCAATATTCTTTTCCGGGTTAAAAGCTAAAAAGCTATTGCTGCCATATGTTCCACCGTTGTGGAAGATATATTCCACCCCATTTACCATGATGATGTGCCAGCCCAAACCAAGTTTTGCATCTTTATCGAATGTGATCCGGTGTGTCAACTCAAAGGCTTTTTCAAGCTTGGTATTGCCGTTTGTTATATTGGCTTTGGCATAGATTAGCATATCATTTAAAGTCGATCTTAAAGCGCCGCAGGGAGCAAGCGCAGCAAAATCCCAAAGTGATGTTGCTTTACCGTCTTCGTTATAAACGGTTACCATGCGTTGTTTGAGTGCCGGGCTTAAATGTTGTGTGGTGCTTTTCATACCCAATGGTGTGCAAATGATCTCTTCTACCATTTGCTCAAAGGTTTTCCCGCTTATCTTTTCTAAAATAGTACCTAATAATCCAACGGATAAATTGGAATAGGCATAAGTTTCGCCAGGTTTGCTGATCAGTTTGCAGCCTTTGAGATACTCGAACAAGTATTGTTTGCCATAATCCTTATAAGGATTAAGAGGGTCGCTGGAATGATTTTCGAAATTATCAGGCAGGCGTGGAAGGCCCGAGGTATGGTTGCTCAAGGTTACCAATGTAACCGATTGCAGTTCTTTGTTAGCCGCCACCGAGTCGGGCAGGTATTTGGTAATAGGGTCGGTCAGCTTTATTTTGCCTTCATTTACATAATAGGCCAGCAGGGTAGCGGTAAAGGTTTTGGTGATAGAGCCGATCTCGAAAAGATTATTGGCATCCGGTAGTTTGTTATTACCTGCAGCGGTTTCGCCATAATTGTAGGTGCGGGTGATACCGCCTTTTACTATGCCGATGCTTAAACCAACAGTATTGGATTTCTGAATATACGTTCTGGCTACTGAATCAACTTTTTTATCAGTCAATGTTCGCATTAAATTGGAGGTAGCGGCAGGTTTAAGTTTTTCAGGCGCTTCTTCTTTATAAGGTTTAAACAGGAAAAGCTCCAGCTTATCATCCTGGTCGAGGGTCATCAGCAATTGCATCATTCCCGAATCGAAAGTTAATTTATAGGTGCTTAATTTGTTGTTTAAAAAACTAATAAGCGATGACTCCCTGATCGGCCCAAGAGGAAACAATTGACGGTCGGCCACATTTTTAAAGGTTTCCGGGTTGATCTCTTTTTGGAACTGTGCGCCTGCCAATGTGTAGATCGATTCTGCTTGCCTTTCGTTAAAATATTTTTTAACCAGCACAAATACGGAATCATTTTTTTGCTGCTGCCTGCTTTGGGCGGATGCTGTAAATGAGAAAAATATAATAAGCAGGAAAGTAGAAAAGGCATTAACTGTTTTCATGACAAAATACTACCTGTATAACCCATAAAGCGAAGTTTTATTTTATTAAGGCGTTTGCCCGGCCAGCAGGAACAACACGGCCATGCGTATCGCCACGCCATTTTCCACCTGGTCCAATATGATGGATTGCTTGCTGTCGGCTACATCGCTGGTGATTTCCACGCCGCGGTTAATAGGGCCAGGGTGCATTACGGTTATCTCTTTATCTAATGAATCAAGTATTTGCTTGTTTAAGCCGTAAAGCATGCTGTATTCGCGCAGCGAAGGGAAGTATTTGATATCCTGGCGCTCCAATTGTATGCGCAGCATGTTGGCCACATCGCACCAGTTAAGCGCTCTTAGCAGGTCATGCTCAACTTTCACTCCCAAGGAACCAATGTATTTTGGGATCAGCGTGGTTGGTCCGCAAACCATCACGTCGGCTCCCAGTTGTTTGAGACAAAGGATATTGGATAGTGCGACACGCGAGTGCAGTATATCCCCCACAATGGCTACCTTTTTACCTGCTACATCACCATATTTTTCGCGGATAGAGAATGCGTCGAGTAGTGCCTGGGTAGGATGCTCGTGCGCGCCATCGCCGGCATTTACGATCTGGGCCTTAACGTGTTTTGATAAAAAGATACCCGCGCCGGCATAAGGGTGGCGCATCACCACCATATCTACCTTCATGGCCAGTATATTATTTACTGTGTCGATCAGGGTTTCACCCTTACTCACGGATGATGAAGAAGCCGCAAAGTTGACCACATCGGCAGAAAGCCTTTTTTCAGCAAGTTCAAATGACAGGCGGGTACGGGTAGAGTTTTCGAAAAAGATATTGGCTATGGTAACATCACGCAGCGAAGGGACTTTTTTGATAGGGCGGTTCAAAACTGATTTAAACGTATCGGCAGTTTCGAATATCAATTCGATGTCTGCGCGGTTCAAGTCCTTAATTCCCAGTAAGTGTCGTGTGCTCAATCCTGCCATATTATTTGATTTCGGATTTCGGAATTTCGATTTCGGATTTTCCGATTGCTGTATTTTTTGATTTATTATTTTGTTGGTTCGCCTTAGCCGTTTTACCTATTGCGGTAAATATGGCTGTTAACTCATCAGCTTCTTTTTTTAACAGAGGCAATTCTTTTGAATTCACTAAGCCGGATTCTTCCATTAATTCAAGCCAATAAATAGATTCATCAGCTTCCTCCTCAACAATCACTATTTTATTTATAAAATCAGCGGTTGATTTTCCTTTACACGCTGAACGGTAATTTGCCCCGACTGACGAAGAGCACCTTAACAATTGATTACATAATACATTCAGGGAACGACTATTTGGCAATTGCTCGATAAATCTGATTACATTAATTGCAAATCTTTGTGTTCTACGTTTTAATTCAATCTTATCCATTTAACAATTTTTTTAAATCCGAAATCGAACATCCGAAATCCGAAATTAAAATCATTTTATCTCCGAAAGCAACACCACCTTATCTTCTCCATCAGTTTCTTTCCAACTCACTACCACTTTTTGCGAAGCAATGGAGTCCACCTCAATACCCACATAATCCGCTTCTACCGGTATGTGGCGTGAATAGCGGCGGTCGACCAATGTTAGCAACTCTATTTTTTCCGGGCGACCAAAGGCAAGCATAGCATCCATCGCGGCGCGTATGGTGCGGCCTGTCCACAGCACATCGTCCATCATCACTACTTTTTTGCCTTCTATAATGAAATCTATTTTAGTTTGATTAGGAACCAGTTGTTCGCGCCTGCGGAAATCGTCACGGTAAAAAGTGATATCCAGGTCGCCCTGTTGTATAGTTTTGCCCGGTAATATCTTACGAAGTTCTTCTGCAACGCGCTTAGCCAGGTATATACCACGCGGTTGTATGCCTATCAATACCGAATTGGAAAAATCATCGTGATTTTCGATCAACTGACGACATAGACGCTGTATGGTTATCTGAAATTTCTGACCGTCGAGCAGCGTAGGGTTTTGCATCTTTGGTTGGATTTGGGCAAAGGTAAAAATTTTTATGATTAGTTGGGAATAGAGATTAGTTAATTAGAGATTAGTTAGCTGGTAGTAATTGATAAATTTGATATATTTATTCCCTGGTACCTTTTACTTATCCTTTATGAAACTTTTCAGCAAAACCCTGATCATTGCCGCCCTGGCTTGTGTTGCCAGTGTGCAAGCGTTTTCACAAACCGCGGCGGATGAAAACCAGCCTAAAGATTATTTATCCAAGGAATTCCATGCCGGAAGGCGTGAAGCATTACGAAAATTAATGCCGGCAAACTCAGTGGCTGTGATTTTTGCGTACCCGGAGCGTGTTTTCTCGAAGGATGTGAATTATGTTTATCATCCAAATCCTGACCTCTACTATTTCTCGGGCTATAAAGAAGCTGATGCGGTTTTATTGATATTCAAAGACATACAGGCTGATGGCGACAGTAGCTATAACGAGTTATTTTTTGTGCGCCATAAGGATGCGCAAAGAGAACAGTGGACAGGAAGAAGGCTTGGCGTAGAAGGTGCTAAAGCCAAACTGGGTTTTAAGCGGGTTTACAATGGGGAACAGTTTGCTGGTTTCCCTATCGATTTTAAGAAATTCAAAACTATATTATATGATCAACTGCCGGACGATGCGGCCGGAGGTGACGAAGGTAGCCTGAAGGACCTGGTAACCGCGTTTAAAACAAAGGCTGCAATAAAAGATGTAGATAATGGCTTGCTGAATGATCTTAACATGATTAGCCTTTACGGCACGCCCAAAAATATCGACAGGATATTAACCTTTTTAAAACCGCACTTAGGTCATGATGCCTATAAAAATAGTGCTTTGATACAGGAACTGGTTAGCAAACCGGATTCGGCCACGCTTGCTGATGTGAAATCAAAAATTACCACTGAATATGGAGGAATATCCCTTTATAATAAACTAACGAATCAGTTACGGGGCGTGAAATTGCCCGAAGAGCTTGCGCTGCTAAAGAAATCAATTGAAATATCAAGTTTAGCCCATGCCGAGGCTATGCGCGCGGTAAAACCCCAGATGTCTGAAAGGCAATTGGAAGGTATAATGCTGTATGTACATAAATATTACGGCGCCGAGGATGAAGGGTATCCGCCAATAGTTGGGGCTGGTGCCAATGGCTGTATCCTGCATTATGAAGAAAATAATGCCACCGAAGTTAAAAATCAATTGGTGCTGATGGATGTGGGTGCAGAATATCACGGCTACTCGGCTGATGTTACCCGTACATTCCCGGCTAATGGCAAATTTACCGAGGAGCAAAAAGCGATATATCAGCTGGTTTACGATGCGCAGGAAGAGGTATTTAAATTATGCAAGCAGGGTGTTCCTTACCGCCAGCTGGAACAAAAGACGCGGGAAGTACTGGCAGCCGGACTTATTAAATTAGGACTTATAAAGGATGCAAAAGAAGTAGGTACTTACTACCCGCATGGCGTATCGCACCATTTGGGACTGGATGTGCATGATAAGGGCGGATATGATGTCAATTTGCAGGAAGGTATGGTAATCACTGTTGAGCCAGGCATTTATATCCCGGCGGGCAGCAAGTGCGATAAAAAATGGTGGAATATTGGTGTCAGGATAGAGGACGATGTGCTGATCGGTAAGGATAGCGGAACTAATTTATCAGCAGATGCCCCACGCAAATGGCAGGATGTAGAGAAAACCGTTGCCGAGAGAAGCGTTTTTGATTTGGGAAGATTTCCGGTGGTTAAGTAGAGGTCGGTGGGGACACCGACCTCGGGGTTAGACTTAAACCAGTGTGAGTTAACATGGTTAACACAATTACGCATGATTTTTAATTAATTAACTGATTATCAATTAATTAATTAAAAAGTGTGTTAGCCATAAAATATTCTTACAAACGCTCGTAATGAGAACAGTGACCACGGGAAAACGTATCATCTAGTCATTGTTTATTACTGCTCTTGCGAGCAATTGCCAGTTGCCATTTTTAAATTCGCATAAAAGCAAATCGTCGCGGCCACACGTCGTTCCGCATGTAAAGTATTCGCCGATAATTGCCCTGCTATTTTCTTTATTTAGAAATATCGGTTCTGAAAAAGTGTAAACGGTATGGGTGATTTTAAATTTGATGGAAACTTTATCCGTCACCAACTTAGTTTTCAACTGCGAATACTTTTTGCGCCAATCCGTTTGTTTGAGCATGATGGGCGCGGTTTTACAAATTCTTATCTCCTGGGGGGACAAGAAATCTTGAATGCTGGTATTCGGGATAGTTTTTTCTGAATCGGTTATTAATGTTTGCCTAGTCAAGGCATTTTTGTCGTAAAAGACCGCAGCGTTGCTTTTTGCATTTAGATATTGTATTCGATCCTTTTTGACAAGCCATTGCAGTAGAGACATGGTTTTATTTCTATTATTAGTTTGTCCCAAGCACAGGGCTGAAAGAAATATAGATAGTACGACGATTAACTTCTTCATCAATACAATATAAGTTACTTTCTATTTATATAAATTACTTTCTATCTATTTTTGGCCAATAATATTTGTACGACTCTGTCCGAGTTTAAATTTAATTTATCTTTCGGAAGACCTAAACCAGTGTGTTAACCATGAAAACGATTTAAACCGGTGTGAATAGGGCCAACCGACCTCGGGGTTGGTTTTAACTTTTATCAGCCAACTCCCCAAGCACCAGCATAGCTTTCTCTGCATCCTTCTGGGCTACAAAAATATGGTCGTGGTAATAAGCCGCGACCACATTGCAACTTATGCCATGCTTTGCCAATGCGGCAGAGAATGCGGCTGTCAGCCCAACAGCCTCCAGCGAGGAATGGACTGTTAACGTTATCCAGGCGGCAATGTAGGAATAGCTTAAGTTCAGGCTATCGGCAGTTTCTTTTTTAAGGATAACAGTTATACCTTCTTCTTCCTTAAATGACCCGATGATCTCATCCTGGGATACATCATTTAAAGATTTCACCACACAAAAAACATATTCACCTTCATTTAATTTAGGGATCATGTTTTTTAATAAGGATGTGATGTTGGTTTCGCCGCTCATAATAAAAATCGAATTTACAAAAAAGCCCCGTCCGTTTCCGGGCAGGGCTTAAAGGATTTAATTTATTTAAGCTTATTTAGCTTCTTCTTCAGATTTAGCCTCTTCAGTCTTTTTAACCTTGCGGGCTTTGCTTTCAGCGCCTTCCATCTGTTCTTTCAGTTGGGCAAGTACGCTCAAATCACCTAAAGTTGATTTTTCAACCGAATCTTTCACTTTCTTCACCGCGTTGGTTGCTGCTTTAGCTTCCTTCTTGCGGCTTTCAAATTCCTGTACGCGGGCATCAGCGCGGGCTTCTTCCCATATACGTGAGTGTGAAATAACGATACGTTTGTTTTCCTTGTTAAATTCAATGATCTTGAACTCGGCAGCTTCTTCAGCTTTCAGGCTCTTGCCATCTTCTTTAACGATGTGTTTAACCGGCGCAAAGCCTTCAACACCATAAGGTAAAGCAACTATAGCGCCTTTTTCGGTTACTTTTAATACGGTACCTTCATGTATTGAATCAATAGTGAAGATGGTTTCAAAAGTATCCCAAGGGTTTTCTTCCAGTTGTTTGTGACCTAAGCTCAGCTTGCGGTTCTCAACATCCAGTTCAAGTACGATCACGTCTAATTTCTCACCAACTTTAGTGAATTCATTAGGGTGATTTACTTTCTTAGACCATGAAAGGTCGCTGATGTGGATCAATCCGTCAATACCGTCTTCAAGTTCAACAAACACACCAAAGTTGGTCATGTTTTTAACTGTAGCTATGTGCTGGGTACCAATTGCGTAGCGCTCAGCAGCATGTTGCCATGGATCAGGAGTTAATTGCTTGATGCCTAATGACATTTTGCGCTCTTCGCGATCCAAAGTCAATACCTGTGCTTCGATCTCGTCGCCAACCTTCAGGAATTCCTGAGGATTGCGCAGGTTTTGTGACCACGACATTTCTGATACGTGGATCAAACCTTCAACACCCGGGATGATTTCCAGGAATGCGCCGTAATCGGCAACAGTAACGATCTTACCTTTAACCTTCGAACCAATAACCAGGTCGGTATCAAGCGACTGCCAAGGGTGTGGGGTTAATTGTTTTAAGCCAAGGGCGATACGTTTTTTCTCGTCATCAAAGTCAAGCACAACCACGTTGATCTTCTGATCAAGTGCCAGTACTTCTCTCGGATGCTCGATACGGCCCCATGAAATGTCGGTAATGTGCAGTAAGCCGTCAACGCCACCCAAATCGATAAATACACCGAAGTCGGTAATGTTTTTAACGGTACCTTCCAATACCTGGCCTTTTTCCAATTTGGCCACAATTTCAGTTTTTTGGTTTTCCAAATCGTCTTCGATCAGCACTTTGTGCGATACCACTACGTTTTTAAACTCGTGGTTGATCTTAACAACTTTGAATTCCATTGTTTTGCCCACATAGATATCGTAATCCCTGATAGGTTTGATATCAATTTGTGAGCCTGGTAAAAAGGCTTCAACGCCCATTATATCAACGATCAAACCACCTTTGGTTCTGCTCTTCACAAAGCCGGTGATGATTTCGTCATTATCCAATGCCGAATTAATGCGTTCCCATGATTTCTGGGTTTTTGCACGTTTGCGGGATAATACCAACTGACCGTTAGCATCTTCCTGAGACTCTACAAAAACTTCCACAGTATCACCGATCTTCAGATCAGGTGTATCACGGAACTCAGACAATGATACTAAGCCATCAGATTTGAAACCGATGTTCAATACAACGTCCTTACTGTTAACATTTACAACTGTACCGGTGATAATTTCGCCTTTGTTGATAGAACTGAAAGTGCCATCATACAATTTCTCTAATTTTTCACGCTCGGCATCATTGTAATTGCCAAATTTTTTGTCGTCAGCATCCCAATCGAAATCTTCGTTTGCGGATGTAACTTTTGATTTTGATTTGATCTCTTCGATCGACAATGAATCAGCCTCTGATTCGATTGTTTCTTTTTCTGCAGTTGCTGTAACTACATCGAGTTCAGCTTCCTTAGCTTTTAATTCTTTTTCTGCTTCTTGCTTTTTTGCCATTAAATAAATTTTCTCCTTTTCCCAATTTGTTAATTGGGACTGCAAAGGTAGGTATATAATTTTATTCTGAAAAGAAATATTTTAATGTAAAATCAGTGATTTGTACTGAAATACAGGCTTTTTGCAGGAAAATTTCCTGCGGAAGATGGAAAAATGATGGTTTGACGGAAATTAGGGATCAGGGATTCGTTAATTTTACTTCAATATTCTTATAGATATCCATAAAATCAGCATAAATATTATCCCGATACACCGCTAAAACCTTCGTCATTTCGGCTTCTTGCTCAGGCGTAAATGGGTTGTCCCAAACCCGCATACAAATACGTTTTAGGGCATAAGCTATTTGCTGTGTTTCGCCATAAGTTTCCAGGTAACGGCTGCTTTTAAATTTTTCATAAAATCGGAAGAAGACATCCGTGTCATTCAGGCCTGAAAAATTGAGAAATTCATTGATCAATTGATTATCACATGAATTTAGATGTACATAGAAATCGCTTACCGATACTTTGCCTGTTGTCAGCAAGAGATTGTCAAGTATTAATTCTATGGCGATGTGCCCCAGGAAGAAGGGTTTTACCGGCGAACCCGTGATGGCGGGCCTCAGCGCTTTTTTTAGCTCATGTGAATGTTTGGCGAAGAAATCAGACGAATGAAAATAGCGGTCAACCTCTAAGTGTTTTTGCCATCCAATAATGATACTGTTTACCTGTGGATTGGGATGCTGGAGTTTTTCGGGATGGATGATAATGTGTTTATCGGCATTTTTCAACAGGTCGGGCAGTACCGTACCTAATATATGGTAACAGTTCGTGGTATCACGGTCGAAATAGTAATGCGATAGAAAGTTCATAAATGCTCACTTCCAGCTTTATTAGTTGGCTTAAGATAAGTAAAATATTTGGCTGTAGTTTAACCTTAAGGTAAAAAATGGATTTCCCACTATTCTTTTATCTTTGTCGCTTTAAAAATATACGATGAATTTTGTTGAAGAATTACGCTGGCGCGGTATGCTCCACGATATCATGCCCGGAACCGAAGAATTACTAAATAAAGGCATGGCGTCCGGCTATATAGGGTTCGACCCGACTGCAGATTCGCTGCATGTGGGCAGCCTGGCCCAGATCATGACGCTGATCCATTTCCAACGGGCTGGCCATAAGCCTTTTGCTTTGGTTGGCGGTGCTACCGGCATGGTGGGCGACCCATCAGGTAAGTCGGCAGAGCGTAATTTATTATCCGAAGATGTTTTGCAGCATAACCTGGCTGGGATTAAAAGTCAACTCGAAAAATTCCTGGATTTTAATGATAGCGCCAACAGTGCGCAGATGGTGAATAATTATGATTGGTTCAAGGAATTCACTTTCCTGAACTTCATTCGCGAAGTAGGTAAGCATATCACGGTAAATTATATGATGGCCAAGGATTCGGTGAAGAACCGCATCAACGGTGATACCGGTATGTCATTCACTGAATTTACTTACCAATTGGTGCAGGGCTATGATTTTTACTATTTATGGAAAAACCATAACTGTGTGCTGCAAATGGGTGGCTCGGATCAGTGGGGTAACATTGTTACCGGTACCGAATTGATACGCCGCAAAGATGCCGGTGAGGCGTACGCCTTAACTACGCAATTGATCAAAAAATCAGATGGCACCAAGTTTGGTAAAAGTGAAGGCGGCAACATCTGGCTTGATCCGGCAAAAACATCACCCTATAAATTTTACCAGTTTTGGTTGAATACCAGCGATGAGGATGCCAAAACTTACATCCGGATATTCACCCTATTTGATAAGGGAACTATAGAAGCATTAGAAACCGAACATACCACCGCGCCGCATTTGCGTACTTTACAAAAAGCATTGGCAAAGGATATTACTATCCGTACCCATGGCGAGGCTGAATATGAAAAAGCTATTAAATCGTCAGAGTTCTTGTTTGGTAATACGGGTATCGAATTTTTAGACGAATTGAATGAGGCCGAAGTGTTAGCCTTGTTTGAAGGGGTGCCTAATTATACAGTAGCTGCTGATGAATTAAAGGCCGGTATCAATGTTGTAGATCTGCTCGGGGGGCAAACTGCTGTTTTTCCATCCAAAGGCGAAGCTAAAAAGATGATACAGGGCGGGGGGGTGGCCGTAAATAAGAATAAAGTAGGAGGTGTGGATGATGTTTACACAAGCAATAACTTAATCGGCAATAAGTTTCTCGTGGTGCAAAAGGGAAAGAAGAATTATTTTCTAATAATTGCTGAATAATTTGGAAACCAGACAAAAGTGTATTATATTTGGATAAATGTCGTATAAAGGGAAACATAATAAGCCAAGTGAAGTTAATGAGCCTATGGTAGCATATGTTACAGCGGTTCCTGCTGCTCCATTTTATAGTTTATTAAGTGGTGTAAGGCAATCCAAATTTTCCAGTGATCAGGATATTTTGCAGCTTACACGGGATGGCCTGCCCAAGCGTATCTTGTTATCATTAGCCAAAAAAATATCTTTAACCATACAGGAGTTGGCCGATATCATGCACATCTCTGAACGCACTTTGCAGCGCTATGATGATAATGCCATTATCAAAACTGAATACGCTGAAAAGGCCATTGAGCTAGCCCGCCTGTATACCCGCGGCGAGGAAGTTTTTGGCTCGATGGATAAATTTAAAGGCTGGATGAAAACCCCGAGCTACATCTTCAAAGGCGAAACGCCTGTTTCGCTACTCGATACTTCTTTTGGCTTTAATATGGTTTTCAAGGAGCTGGGCCGCATTGAGTACGGTATTTTTGCCTGATGCTACTCTACCGGCTTACCAAATGTATTTATGCTAACGACCTGACTGGTACCGGCGCACGCCTGTATGGCGGTAGGTGGAACAGCGAGGGTAAGCCCATGGTTTACCTGGCTTCAAGCCGGTCGCTGGCTGTATTGGAAGCACTCGTTCATTTACCTCCACGTTACGTTCCCGATGAGTATTGCATGGCTACCATGGAAGCTCCCGATGATTTTGCTGTTATAGATGAAAAACTTTTGCCAAAAAACTGGCAGGACTTTCCGGATATGGATATTTTGAAACAAATGGGGAATGCTTTTTTAATGGAGAGAAAGAACCTGCTGCTTAAAGTGCCTTCGGCAATTGTGGCTGAGGAATTTAATTATTTACTCAATCCATTCCATCCCCAGGCACAGAAAGTGAAACTGAAAAATGTGCAGCCTTTTAGCTTTGATAACAGGCTGACCAGTGAATAGGCCCAACCAAACCCATCTCCAAAGGAAAGGATTTATATTCAACTCAAAATATATTCAATTTGATTAAAATTGATTTAAAATATTTATTTCGGTTTATTCGTCAATGTTACTCAACTTTAAACCAGTTCAATGAGCAACAAATTGACAGTAAACAACATGGCAACACTAAATTTCTATTTCAACAAGACCGACAAATAGGGCAAATCATCATTATGATGATTTATTAGCTTTGGGAACGAAATCAACAGTAGGGAGGTTTCGTTCCAGTTTTTTCTCAATCTCGGTTTTGTCTTCATCCCGTTTCATTCCTTTTAAGCGAGTAATGTCAACTTGCATTTCCTGTGGATCAGGAGCGAAGTCGTCATAGTTCCACGATAGTTTTGAGGTATACGATAGCGAATTATTGCTAATAAACAGTTTTATCGATTGATGAAATTTCTTGACTACGGTCAGCATTTGTAGTGAATCTTGCATTAGATCTTCCATTTTAGCAGTGCAGGTCATTTCGCTTTTGCATTCGATGAACGATTCACCACTTTGCAAATCATACGCAACTAACTTCAGATCATAAATAAATGTGGCTGTATCTGATTCAGATGTGATCCAATGGCTGGCACAACGGCCTACACAAAAAAACTCATTAAACTTATCAAAGTAATTGTTGTTAACTGAATAAAACAAGATACATTCTGACTTTTCAAGGATTATCATAACATTTAACTTCTTAAAAACACTAATACTTGCATAAGTATCACATTTTGTGTGAGTTATTGATAATTAGAATCTCTCCAAATGAGAGGGTTGAATTTGCAGGTATTACAGATCGCTCAGTAACTCCAGTTTCTTGGCATTATATTCTTCCTGAGATATCAAGCCATTATCAAACAGTGTTCTTAATTTTTTCAATTTCTCAGTCAATTCATCCGGCTTTAGCGCTTCCACATGAATAGGTGGCGCCACTACTACGGGCTCAGGCTGTGGCTCGGGGACAACAACCTGTTGTGGTTGTGCCGATGGTGTATTGGCATGCGTGTCAAAATTGAATGAACCGGACTCAGCGCGTTTTTCCTCCAGGTCACGCAGGCGGCGCGCTTCGCGCTCTGCTTCTTTACGTTCCTGGGCGTATTGATATAGTTTGCGGCCCTGTATTTTAGGCAGGTAATCAACGCCCATTTCGGCGCCGTTGGTGGTGCGGACACTGAAAACCGCACCTATGATCTCTTCTTTGGTGAATACGTCAACAATATCCTTCCAAACAAAATCAATAAATTTTATAGAGAGTCCCAGGTTTGCCGGGGTGAAAAACAATACGCGTTTGTTGGTGATGGCTATACAATCAGGAAATAGATTTACTAATGGCTTTTTCTGCGTAGCTATATATATGATTTCTTCACCGGTTGTCAGCAGGTCGACCAGGCGGGTATACACTTTTTCAACTGCTTTAGGGTCCTGCTGGTCGTTCAAAAATTTCTCGATCATTGTTATTTGCTTTTTATGCGATGGCAAAAATAAGAATAATCTATTAGTTGTATATTAAGTTTTACGCGATCAGCAAATTACAGCCGCGGATATCGGAGTTGTCGAACCGGCCCAACACCTCGAATGAACCATCGGCATAAACTCTGCCCAGGTCCTGGGTCGCGATGAATGAACAGGAGTTGATATTGGCCAGGTCGATCACATTAATACTGCCGGTTTTACCATTTGCCAGGTTACTTATCGGGTCGTTCGTATCACGTGTAATGATCTTCATCCAGGGCGGGCAATTGAATATGCCATCGCCTTTTGAGTAGGCTTGCGATAAGAGCTCGGTCATGCCGTATTCAGAATGAATCATATTGACCCCGAAACCTTTGCACAAAGTTTCATGCAGTTCCTCGCGTATCATTTCTTTTCGGCGGCCCTTCATGCCGCCGGTTTCCATCACGATCAGTTCCGGGAAATCAATTTGATATTGCTCTACAAAATCAAGCAGTGCAAAAGTAACGCCTATTAACAGCGTAGACTTTCCGGCCTGTTGCTGTTTTTTTAATTGCTTGTATAGATCATCGTGGTTGTATAAGAAGAAGCCGCTGTCCGGGTTGCCGGATTGTTTCACCAGGTCTTCCGCCATATAGATCAAAGATGATCCCTCACGTTCGAGGTAGGATGGGAGCAAAGCGAGTATGCAATAATCTGTAATGTCGCCATAAAAAATTTGAAATGCCCGGCGGAAGCTTTCCTCGTACCAGCTAACATCGGTAACCATGTGCCGGCTACTGATCATCCCGGTAGTGCCCGAGCTGGTGAAAGTCACTTGTGCTTCATCGGTATTGCTTATAACCGGGTGCGATTTAAAAAAACTGATCGGTAAAAAAGGGATCTCGTCTACACTTTTAACAGCATCAATATCAACTTTCAGGTTGGTGATAAATTCCCGGTAAACGTCACAATTTTGAGCCTGGAAGCGGAATACTTGCAAAGCCGTGTCAGCGAATTGTTGTTCGTCACTGATAGAAAATACCTGCTGCTTATCCGGCTTTACCATGTGGGCAAAGATAGTTAATGTGCAGATGTGAGGGATATACAAATGCGCGGATTGACTTTGAGTCTACAAAACAGCGCAAGTTCCGGGTTTTAATGGGGTGGATTTATCGGGAATTTTGTTTTATCAAATTATAGAAAAGATGAACAAATTTAAAATTGTACCGATTTCCAAAGCGTACGCTACAAGGATCCGTTTAGAAAGAGTTGATGATTTTGGCAACGAAGTAATAGAAAAGGTAGCTGCAGGTTCGGGGCCGTGCCGGGTTTCCCTTCGCCCATTTGAAAAAGGAGTTGATAAACGCCTGCTTCTGAAACACAGCCCGTTTGAAATTGATAACGCCTTTAACCAGCCCGGCCCTGTATTTATCAGGAGCGATGAGGTGGAAGAATACCAGGACATTTACCGTTTCCCCCCAGAAATAAAAGCGAATAAAAAGAGCTTTCCCTTATCCCTCATTGGCTATGATGATGAACAACAGATGATATTTACACAACTGGTTGGCGATGATGATGTGGATGAGTTGATCGGCCAGGTTTTCGATCAAAACACAAACATTGCCTACCTGCATGCGCGTAATGCTGAGGCTTGCTGTTTTATTTGTAAAATTGAGCGGGTTTAGGATTTTACACTTGTTTAGCACAAACAAGTATGCGACTTTTGGGTTTTGATAATTGTTATTTAAAATAAACCCCAATGAAAAAAATAAAATTCTTAGCCGTCCCACTTTTATTAAGCTTTGTCTTTGTGCTTACATCTGCAACACGCGTGGACGGAGACAAACAAACGGAAAAAATACACAGTGCTACCAACGTGTTGAAGGAATTCAGCAAGATGAAGGAAACTATTCCGCACGACCTGATCGCCGAATACCAGGGTATAGTGATCATACCTAACCTGATAAATGCCGGGTTTGTTGTAGGAGGCAAAAGAGGAAGAGGTATAGCTATGGTTAAATTAGATGACGGCAAATGGAGTGACCCCGTTTTTATTACTTTCACAGGTGGAAGCCTTGGTCTGCAAATTGGCGTACAATCTGTAGACCTGGTGCTGGTATTTAAGCATAAAGGCGTATTGGCAAAAGTAAAAAACGGCGATTTTACAATCGGTGGTGACGTATCTGCTGCTGCGGGCCCTGTTGGCAGGACCTCTTCGGCCAATACTGATTATAAATTAGAGGCGGAGGTTTATTCTTACTCCCGCAGCCGCGGATTATTTGCCGGCATTAGTATTAACGGTTCGAACCTGGGAATTGATAAAGACGCCAATAAAGCGTTTTATGGTTCGGATACAAGTTCTGCGAACATATTTGGCACATCTAAAAGCACCGCTGAATCTGTAAAACAGCTGAAGGCAACTTTGAGCGGTTTATAAATTTTATGTATGGCGTTATAAAGCAGTCAGTTAATTCTGCCTTATAACGCCATATATCTTATAAACTCCCTGATTCCGACCAGTTTTTCCAATGAGTATTGGGCGATAGCGTAGGTTTGTAATGTTGTACATCACCAGTTGCTATTACCTTAGCTAACTGCTGCCAGGTTTCATAAGAACTCGGTCTGTTGTCGTCCCATTCTTTTTGATTTGCTTTTTTATTATTTAGCTCTTGTATTCTAAATAGGTTTGAAAAAGTTTCAAAATCCATTTCCTCGAAACCAGGCATTTTTTTATTGAACTCATAAGTATATTTTAAATGCTCGTCTGAGACTTTTGGTACACTTATTTCAATAAAATCCCGATGATGCCACTCATCTAAAACCAGTATTTTTTTTAAATCTTGTGGGACAGATTTATATAGTTCATTTTCGCTTGCCCGGAATAAATCCCTATGTCCGATTATCAATGATCTCGCTGCTTCTTCGATTCCGATTTGGCCAGGTTCATATTCTTTCAAATCAATATCTTGATCCCGATAATCCTGTTTATTAGTGCTCAATTCAATTTGCCGACCTTTGGTCAGCCAGCTTTCTGCGTCGGGATTTAGATGAAAACCATCTGTCGTTTCATTTAGGCTGTTTTGATCTACAGGGTATGTGGAATAGTAATTTGATATTTGACCATTATAAGTTTCAAGATTTATAAGACAATTGCCATAATAATAAATTTCGAGCTCAATTGCGCCACCACGCGGATTGAAGCCTAGGCGTTCAATCGCAATAGCCCACTTATCATTATCTCCTCTGAAAATATTTAGCCGATTGTCGATCAAAAATGAATTAGGATGACCTAATGAAATAAAATGAGTATAATCTCCGGTTTTATTGGAATTATCAAGCGTTAAAAGTATCTCACTCTCTGAAAGCATACAACTATTTCCTAAACGCCTTTTTTACTAAAATCCCTGATAACGCCGACATGCCACCTGCCAATCCGCCGATCAATGCAGTGATCAATAACACCAATATCCAATGCGGTAATTGGAATAGTTGGGCCACCTTCTTGACCAGCAGGTTATCATTGGGTATACTTTTAAACAAAGCCAGTATGATCCAGGCTACAGCCACTCCGCCAAAGCCCGACCAAAATGACCGGGTATTTGTTTTGCCTAAAAATACCGCAGCGAGGAAAGCGACAATAGCAACCACCCACCAGGGCAGGAAAAGGCCGCTGATAAAGGATAAGATCAATATAATGATGAATAACATTCTATGTTTTTTTAAATCTTTAAAAAATTGTCATTCCGATTGCGCAGCGAGGAATCTTATACAATTAGCAGAGCGAATAAGCATGATGTATAAGATCCCTCTGCCTTTGGCGAATCGGGATGACATAGTGTTTTAATTTTTATTTAGTATTAATGTTGATTTGATCCTGCCCGACTTCTCACTCTCCGATTCCAGGAACAGCAACTCATTCAATTGCCCGCTCTTCCAGGTGTTAAACATATCCTCATAATAAAAGCTGCCGGGATTGCCGGATTCCCCCCCGGGGAAAACGCCATAACCCTTTACCTGCGGCCCCATTTGTACCACCATGCGCCACGACGGGCCGGTTCCATCTTTCAGGGCATTGATCACCCCTCCTGTTCCTCCGGCAAAAAAGTTGCCGGCACCAAAGCCCGGTATATTAGCCAGGTGGTTGATATAGGTTTCCTTCACATTGCCCCATTGCCATTTAAGGCCGGGTTGTCCGTATTTACGCATCATTCCATCCACGGCAGCGGTAAAAGAGTGCAAAACGATATCGGCACAATCTTCCCTGACCGGTGTTTTGATATTGTCAAACCATTTGGAATTTGGTTCGCGCATTAATAGTTGCTCGGTGCGGTCAAAGGATGGAAAGTTTAACAAAGTGGTTGTGTCATTAAATTCGTCATTCCAGGTCATGGTATAAAACCGTAGCCACCAGGCGTTAAATATGCTTGCACCCTGCGCTGTGGCAGCAAAATGCTTATCCCATTTCTTTACAATTTGCAAAATTTCCAATTGGGTTTTATCCAGTTTGGAATCATCCAAATATTTCAAAAACACAGGCAAAACATCCTGTGCACGCGTGCTATAATCATCGCTTTGCATCATGCGCATACTATCTACGGTAGCTTTCTGCATTATTTTAAGCCGGTCGTTTATTCGTTTGGCACGATCATACAATTCAAACCGCCAGTTGATATAATAGGGGTAGGTTTGGTCGGTTGACGATTGGTTAGCCGAACTCACAAAGCCCCTTGGCGGATTTTTAACCGTTGGGTTTTGTTCAAATGGTATCCAGCTCTGCCAGTCGTTGGCCGGGTCGCTGCCGTCCATAATAAACTTACCCTGGTTGCGGAATTTCAGCGGGAACTTACCATTGGGTGTAATGGCGATATCCTTGTCATTACTGGCAAAGATGAAATTTTGTGCCGGTGCGCTATAATAGGTCAGGGCCTTGCGATAGTCTGTATAGTTCTTTCCACGGTTTAACAGGTAGAAAGCCATAAACTCATCCGATTCATCATGGGCCACCCAGCGCAACGCATCGCCGACAGGGATATTCTCATAATCATCTTTCGGTTTTTTATCGATACTTTCATAAACCACCGGGCCGTGATGGGTGTATAATACGGTATCATAAACAGGCTTTTGCCCACGGATATTAATTACCTCAATGCGCTTGTTTACCTTATTCCAGCGGTTGTTGTACCAATATTCGTTTTTGCTTTTATCCTTAAAGCGCACCTGGTACCAATCCAGAACGTCAGCATCCACATTGGTAACGCCCCAGCTTATTTTTTGGTTATAACCTATTATCACACAGGGGGCGCCGGGTATAGAAACGCCATAGACATTTACCGTAGGCGATGACATTTGAATTTGATACCAGATAGCCGGGAAGGTTAAATTCAAATGAGGGTCATTAGCCAGGATAGGGTAGCCGTTGGCCGATTTGTCGCCCCCTATCACCCAATTATTACTGCCTATGCCGGGTATGTGCGGCTTTGGTTTAATGGTATCGGTCATTTGGGCGATAAAGCCTTTGGATGGTTTTGGGATAGGCAGGGGTTTGAAATCCCATTTGGTGCCCACGGGGATAATGGGGTCCTCATGGAATGGATAATCAGGAAAAAGGTCGTTGACATCTTTAGCGCCAAAACGCTTCAAATTATTGGTCATGGCGAATTGGTCAGACCCACCAGCCAATGTTTCTGACATGAGTTTTAGCAGGAAGGCACAGTTAATAGGCTTCCAGTCTTCCGGGGCATAATCAAGCAGCTTAAACTCTATAGGGTAATTCCGTTTGGAAAGGTGATGGATGTAATTATTTACTCCTTCGGTATAAGCTTCAACCACCATTTTGCTCACGGGATCTTTCATCATGCCTTTCAGCGTATTTTCGGCGCCATAAACCATACCCATGCGGCGATGATAGCGGTCGATAGTCAGCGCTTTTGGCCCGGCAATTTCGGATAACCTGCCTGACGCGCTGCGGGTTTGGATATCCATTTGCCACAGGCGGTCGCGGACGGTAACGTAGCCTTGCGCATAATACAGGTCATGATCGTTTTCTGCAAAAATATGCGGAACCCTGTGCTCATCATATCGGATAGTTACCTTTCCCTGCAGGCCGTCAAGCTTCAGGCTTTCTGATTCATTTATGCTTTTACTTTCTGCATTTTGCCAGAAGCCATCCGATGGGCTTAAGAATTTCCCGAGAGGTGGAATATCCCCAAATTTGGTTTGCAACGCCCAGATCAGTACTAAAGTAATTACGAGTGAAATTAAGGCTTTAAATAGTTTCATCAGGTTTGATTAACTATGGGCAAGATAGTAAAAAGGATAATAGATAGATTGTAATTATATTTAAAACCTGTATGTGTTTTTTATAAATTTACTGTAGAGATTCTATTTAAATCAACTGGTAGGCGAAGTATTAAAAAATTCCATTATGACCGTAGACGAGATTATGACCGAACTGCAATCGCGGGGCGATGCAAACATCAAGAAGATATTATTAAAACATGGCGTAAAAGAGCCTTTTTTTGGCGTCAAAATAGAGTACCTGAAGCCGATCCAGAAGAAGGTGAAAAAGGACTATAACCTGGCAAAAAACCTGTATGCTACCGGCAATGCCGATGCCATGTACCTGGCCGGGCTGATAGCCGATGATGCGCAAATGACCAGGGCCGACCTGCAAACCTGGGTGGAGCAGGCAGTTTCTGATAACATCAATGGATTTACCGTTCCCTGGGTGGCTGCCGAAGGTAAATATGGTTATGAAATGGCGATGGAATGGATCGGTTCGGCCTATGAAAATATTGCTGCGGCAGGTTGGGCTACGTTAAATAATGTGGTAGCGCTTAAAGCGGATGATGAATTGGATATGCCTGCTCTGCGGGCATTATTGAAACGAGTGACGGAAACAATTCATTCAGCCCCTAACCGGGTAAAAAAGGTAATGAATGCTTTTGTGATAGCGCTTGGCAGCTATGTAACTCCGTTAACCGAAGAAGCAATCGCTGCTTCAAAAGCGATAGGAACCTTAACAATTGACATGAATGGAACGGCCTGTAAAGTACCGGACGCTGCCGAATATATCATGAAAGTAAAAGACAGAGGATCACTCGGCAAAAAGAAAAAGACGGTGAAATGCTAACACGATTAATTACACGATTGTTAGATTTAAATGATTGCCGGGATTGCGAAAAGAATCCAATAATCTTAATCCTGTTAATCTATCAAATCCAGAAATCGTGTTATTTTTCCCGCACTACCAATTTGAATCTTTGGTTGCCAAATGAGTTAGTGTCAGAATTATTTAGATCAAAGGCGTAAATTGGGTTCAGCCGTAAATTAACAGAGTCTTTTTTGTAAGTGTCTCTAAGCCATATATCATATATTTGAGGTATGGAATTTATGGCGTTCATATTTAATGTATAGGCGCCATCTGTTTTGGCAGTCACTTTAAGGGCTATGGTGACCCCTTTTTTAGATAATGGCAGCGCGTTAATTGCCAAAGCCACATTATCACTTGATAAGCTGGACATGCTTACTACACCAAATCCCTGGAAAGTAGGTGCATCCTCGTTAGAAACATACCTTGTTTTAGCAGCCGGCCTGAAACTGATCAAAACGTTATCCGTATTGATAGAATCCTTAGCTAATTGCAGGCGAAGGTAGCCCGTTACATTATCCAAAGCTGAGTCGGCGGCAGTTTGATGCCTTACCAATATTTCTGAGCCGGCTGATCTTGCTTCACTTACACCTGGTTCAATTTCGGGTTTGACCGAATTTTTCTGGCAGGCAGAAATAAACACACAGGAAATCAATAATAGGGGAAATAATCTTTTTCGCATCGTAATCGCTTCTTAATAACAAGCATTTATACGGGCAAATTAAAGGCAGGGTTATCCTGAGTTATTAACATTTTAAGAGGATACTCATCGCGATAACACTCAGAATTAATGCTTTGCGACTGCCTGATTTAACCAGGT
This sequence comes from Mucilaginibacter sp., assembly GCA_035489035.1. Lineage (GTDB taxonomy): Bacteria > Bacteroidota > Bacteroidia > Sphingobacteriales > Sphingobacteriaceae > Mucilaginibacter. The sequence continues at coordinate 9,501 of DATHKT010000027.1, read as the reverse complement.
CTTTTTGAAATCAGATGGATTTTTACCAACTATTTTGTTGAAGAGTTTATTGAAATAGGATAGGCTTTCGAAGCCAACGGCATAGCAGGTTTCAGTGATGTTTTTATCCTGCATCAACAGGTTTTTGGCCATATCAATACGGTACTGGTTTACAAAATCAGTGAACGTCATATTTGTTTGCCTTTTAAAGTAACGGCAAAATGCAGGAGTGGTTAAATGTACTTTATCGGCTACTACATTCACATCAGGTTTACGGTTATAATTGGCATCGATATATTCATAAATGGCGCCCATTCTGATCTTATCCTTTAAAAAGAACTGCAAACTGATCTGCTCCTCATTTAATATTTCAGTTTCATTAGAACCCGCCAGGATCTGGAATATCTCCATCAACTCCATCAATTGTTTGAATGAGCTTAGGTTTTGCAGTTGTTTCAACTTTTCAGCTACGATGGCTTTAGTTTCGCCACGAAAAGCAATTCCTGAACCGGCTTTTTTGAATAATTGATTGATGCCTGTAAATTCTGGGGACAGCCCGATCGCTGTGCCTAAAAAGTTTTCGCGCAATTGAACCACTACCTGGTGGTAATCGCTCCGCAACCGGTAATCAAAATTAAGATGGGGGATATTGCTGCCGATAAAAACAAGGTCGCTTTGGGTGTAGCCTGATATATGCGAGCCCACATGGCGTATACCCGCATCAGCTTCCACATACACCAGTTCATATTCGGGATGATAGTGCCATAAAAAAGTGTTTCTGAGCCGCGGAGAGAATAGCTTAAAAGATTTGCCCGGTTCAAAATCTACTTTCTCTAACTGGATCTCATTCATTCTGCATTGTACTATTAATTAATATAAATATACAAGTTTGGTCAATACAGAGCAAATATTGGTCATTGTAAAGAATAAATGACCTTAAAACCCGACATACCTTTGAATTGCAAACCAATAGTAAACAGCAAAATGGAAAATCAAACAATGGCCACCATGACGCCAACCATGAGCCCTGACAACGCACACAAAGAAATACCCGGCAATCCTTCGACAGCAAAATCAAGCCAGGTGAAATTAAATGACCGCAGCAACGGCAAACCTTTGCAGGTACTAAGTGAAGCCGACTGGAAATTTTGGGTGGATAATGGCTATGTGGTGATCAAAAACGCGGTGCCGAAAGAGCAAGTGCAAAAACTGGCCGGTTATTTATGGGAATACGAAGGTAAGGACCCTAATGATATCGAAAGCTGGTATAAAAAGCCAAATGCCCAGATGCAAATGAAGGAACTGAACAATACCGGCATGGTAGAAATATATAACCAGCAGTTTATGTGGGATAACCGGCAATTCCCAAAAGTGCACCAGGCGTTTGCTGATGTATGGGGAACCGAAAAATTATGGGTTACGATTGACCGCGCTAACCTGAATTTCCCGTTAAGGCCGGGTTTTGAGTACAAGGGATTTATCCATTGGGACTATGATCCCGAAACCAAACCACAGAATGTGCAGGGCGTTTTGGCTTTAGCCGATCAGACTGACGAGACTATGGGAGGTTTTCAATGCATCCCCGAATTATACCGTACCTATGATACCTGGAAACTAACCCAGCCCGAAGATCGCGATCATTACAAACCGGACACGGCTGGCTTTGAAATTGTAAAAGTAAAGCTGGAAGCCGGCGACCTGCTGATCTTCAACAGTCTGGAGCCACACGGCATCCGGCCCAATACCAGTGGCGATAAGGTGCGTATAGCTCAATATATTGCTATGATGCCCGCCCAGGAAGATGACGAGGAGCTAAAGCAATGGCGCATCAATAGCTGGCAGAGCAGGGAAGCCATGCAAGGCTACGCTTTTCCCGGCGACCCGATGGAACGTGAGAAGAAGAACCCTGTGGCGGAACTGTCGCCTTTGGGAAAGAAATTGCTGGGGTTGGAGAGGTGGTAAACACGATTTTAGGATTTATAAGATTACCGTGATTAATATTTATCATTTGAATAATAATCGCGGTAATCCTTTAATCTTATGAATCAAGGTTCAGACAATATTTACGCCTGATGCAAACTTAACCTGTTTCCATCAGGGTCGGTCACTGCCGCGAACTTGCCCCAGGGAGTTTGGTCTATCTTGCCAACTTCAATTCCCTTGGCTGTTAATTCTTCAATTTCCTTGTCCATGTTATCGATTGTGATAACAAAGCCATTTACACTGCCCGCAGGCATATTATCAAACCAGGTAACCAGTGTTATGGAAACTGCTTCCTGCCCGGGCAAAGCAAGCTGAACCCAATTTTGGCCGGGTGCGAAAGGCGCTTCAACCAATAGATTAAAACCTAAATTTAAATAGAACTGTTTAGCCGCTTCCTGGTCGGTAACAGGTATGGAGATAATGGAGATTGCTTTCATTTTTTATGTGGTTATAAATACTTTTTGGTTTTATTTTCTAAGCAAGCGAGTACCTGAAAGGCGATACCGTTTTGTCTTTTTTCAGATCATTCCTTGCTTCCATATCCAGGGTTACCCAAAATAAATTCCATTTAATAACCCCTTCAATCTTGATATTTTCTTTTTTCAGATCAGCTACTACGTCGGTTAGCAACTCTTCAAACGGAGCCGCTTTTCGAACTTTGAGACTGCTAATGAAAGAGGTTTTTAGAGCCTCATATTTATTTTTGTCCATTGAGATAGCCTTTTTCCCTTCGGGATGTTTTAGTTGGATCTTTTCCATGGCTTAAATTTTAGGTATACAAATTTATTTATTTTTTTGTACTGCTTGCCATAAATAAACCGAATACATAGTTTTATACATGGTTGATGTTTTTATAAATTATCTCAGGCTATTTAAAAATATCCCGCAAGCCGATGCTGCCGTCATCGAAAGTGAATTGAGTTGCCGGAAAGTAACTGAAGGGGAGGTGCTTTTGGAGCAAGGACAGGTATGCCGGGAAATGTTTTTTATCTGCAAAGGAGTATTACGTATTGTTTCGCAAAATGAAAAAGGGAACAAAATGGCTTACTTTTTCCTGAAGGAGAACCAGTTTTGCAGCATCCTGAATAGTTTCAACAATAACGTGCCGGCTATTGAAGGAATCGAAGCTGCCTGCGATGCGGAGATCATCGTACTGAAAAAACAAAAATTAGTGAGCTTGTATGAAAAACTACCTTATCTGAAAGAGCTAATAACAGGCATTACTACACAAGCCCTGCTGGATAAGATACAGGTGCGCAACTCCTATTTAGGCGAAGATGCCAGCCTTCGTTACCAGAATTTCCTGATCAGGCAGCCTGATATCGCGCTCCGTGTATCTTTAAGTGATATCGCATCCTACCTTGGCGTTACCCAGCAATCATTAAGCCGTATCCGTAAAAATATGCGCTGATGCTTTTTACCATTTGGTAAATGCATCCTTGTTACTTCAAGGGAACTTTGTCCTATCAAAAAACAATAAAATGAAAGACAAAGTAACACAAGCAGGCAAGGGATTAAGCGGCAAACGTATAGTACTGTTGGGCGGTACCTCTGGTGTTGGTTTAGCCACAGCCATGGCAGCTGCCGGAGTAGGTGCGGAGATAATAGTAGCATCAAGCCGCCAGCAAAGGGTTGACAGCGCATTGGCTGTTTTACCACAAGGTAGTGCCGGTTATGCAGCCAACCTTACAAATGAACACCAAGTAGAAGCATTATTTAAACAAATAGGCGAATTTGATCATTTGGTTTTCACCGCCGGTGAAGCATTGCAACTGAGCGAGTTACCCACGGTAGAAATGGATAAAGCCCGTGAGTTTTTTAACCTGCGCTATTGGGGAGCATTAATGGCTGCTAAATATGGTAGTCCGTATATCCGTAAGGGCGGGTCTATTACATTAACAACTGGTACCGTGGGCTTGCGCCCGTGGAAAGGGTGGACCGTTGCAGCCAGTATTACAGGCGCAGTTGATGCCCTGACTCGCGCACTTGCCGTTGAGTTAGCCCCGATCCGTGTAAACGCGGTTTGCCCTGGAGTGGTTAAAACAGATCTGTGGAGCAATATGCCCGAAGCAGACAAGGAAGCCATGTTTATTAATATAGGCAGCAAATTACTTACCGGCAGGGTAGGCGAAGCAACTGACATTGCTGAAGCCTATTTATACTTTATCAAAGGCAATTATACCACCGGGCAGATCACAGTGGTTGATGGTGGCAGCGTATTGGTTTAATTAGTATTTAGGATAGTGCAATTAAAACTATATCTTTAGTTATAATTGCACTATTATTATGAAAACATCTTTGATCGTTACTTTATCTGGCATATTTTTAAGTGTCTCATTATCCGCTCAAACCGTAAAATATAATACGGCTTTAATTAAAAGGATAGATTCGATGTTTACAGATGATCAGTTTTGGCGTAAGGAATATACGAAGATCTCGAAAAAGGAAAAGTCAGCTTATAATGAAGAAACGATAGAAAAAAGATGGGAAGAAGCTGACAGCATAAATGAAGTTAAAGCAAAAGTGATCATCAATAAATATGGTTATCCCGGATATGATTTGGTAGGGGAAAGCAGTGATAACTTTTGGGCAATCATACAGCATTGTGATAATGATGTGCCTTTCCAGGAACGGGTTTTAGTACTAATGAAAAAGCAGGTTGATAAGAACAATGCCAGCAAAGCAAAATACGCCTATTTAACCGACCGGGTTTTAGTAAATAAGGATCAAAAGCAGATCTATGGTACGCAGCTACAGCGAAATAAAAAGACCGGTAAATTTTCGCCATTTCCATTACAATATCCCAAAACAGTTAACAAACTCAGGAAAGAAATGGGATTGGAACCATTGGAAGATTATATCAAAAACTTCAGTCAATAAGGACTTTGGGTATCTTGATTGGTTGTGATATTTTATCCCCCACAAACATTTTCACTTTTTCATACAACAAATCATTTTTATATTAAATTTGAAACGCGGTTAGTGAACGATTTTTGATAGCCGCTCAATTATTTTCCTGAAGAAACCTGGTATGAGAAAATCATTATTTTTTACAATTGGCTGCCTCCTGGCGGCGTTGGGCGTTTCGGCACAAATTCCTGCCCTGGAGCGCGTAGAACCCATGTTTTGGTGGGTTGGGATGAGCAATCCTAACGTGCAATTGATCGTTCACGGCGACCATATTGCCTCCCGAAATGTGCAGTTAAACTACCCCGGCGTGAAGCTTGTTGCAGTGCACAAAGTTGAAAATCCTAATTACTTATTCATCGATTTACGCGTTTTTTCTGCCGCATCTCCGGGAACGTTCCCGATAAATTTTATTAAAGCAGGAGAAAAGACTTTAACTTATCAGTATTCGCTCAAAAAAAGGGACAAGTCGGCAAGCCGGGCACAAGGCGTAACTGACAAGGATTTGATCTATCTGATCATGCCAGATCGCTTTGCAAATGGTGATGCCAAAAATGATTCTGTTGCCGGGATGCGCGAGATGTCGGTTGACAGGGGTAAGATGTTCAGTCGCCATGGTGGTGATTTGCAGGGGGTAATGAACCACCTGGATTATTTAAAGGATATGGGTGTTACGGCTATCTGGCTTACACCGGCTATCGAAAATGATGAACCAAACGCGTCCTATCATGGCTACGCCGTTACCGATCATTATAAAATAGACCCGCGCTACGGCACAAACGAACTTTACAAGAAATTTGTAGATAAATGCCATGCTATGGGCTTAAAGGTAGTAATGGATTTGGTGCATAATCATGCCGGTACCGAAGGCTATACCATATTGGATATGCCGATGAAAAGCTGGGTGCATCAATGGCCAAAATATACCAAATCAAACTTTCGCTACGAAGCGGATATGGACCCTTATGCGGCCCCATCAGATAAGAAACAAATGCTGGATGGCTGGTTTGATCGCCGCATGGCGGACATGAACCAAAATAACCCCTATCTGCAAAACTTCCTGACCCAAAACCATATCTGGTGGGTGGAATATTCGGGTGTGGATGGTTTCCGGTTGGATACTTACCCTTACAACGACCCGGAATATATGGCCAAATGGGCTAAGGATGTAAAGGCTGAATTTCCTAAGTTATCGATATTCGGTGAGGTATTACAAATGACTCCTGCTAACCAGGCATTTTTCACCGAAGGTAAAACCATAAATCAGAAACTGGACACCCACTTACCGGGCATAACCGATGCGGTGTGGAAAGATGCCGTTTATGAGGCCCTGAATGGTAATGAAGGCTGGACAGATGGAGTAAACCGCCTGTATGCAATAATGGCGCAGGACTTTCTATACAAGGACGTTAGCAGGAACGTGATCTTTTTGGATAACCACGATATGAGCCGTTTCCTGTCGATGGTAAGCGAGGATATTAACAAATACAAATCGGGTATGGCTATGCTGATGACCATGCGCGGTGTGCCGCAAATGTATTATGGCGACGAAATACTGATGAAAAACTATTCGAACCCGGATGGTTTGGTACGTGAAGATTTCCCTGGGGGATGGACTGGCGACAAGAATAATAAATTTACAGCAGCCGGTAGGAGCACCAAGGAAAACGAAGCCTTTAATTATGTTAAAACGCTTGCTAATTACCGCAAAAATACCCCGGCGCTGCAAACCGGCAAAATGATGCAATATATTCCGCATGATGGTGTTTATGTGTATTTCAGGTATGATGACAAGAAGACTGTAATGGTGGTATATAATGGTCGTGACAAGGAACAAACTGTTCCGACTGTAAGATATGCCGAAAGAATCAATGGTACATTAAAAGCCAGGAATGTGATCACCGATGAGGCTGTTGACCTTTCGAAATTAACAGTGGGTGGAAAATCAACATTAATTTTAGAATTATTACCAAATAATACCCATTAATAATATATTTAGTGATCGGTAGGGCAGGGTATTTGATTGACCCTGATCTGCTTATAATAACAGGATGAGTATAAAAGCGTGCATTTTTGACCTTGACGGGGTGATTGTTGATACTGCGGTTTATCACTACAAGGCATGGAAACGGTTGGCAAACGAATTGGGATTTGATTTTACCGAAGAAGATAACGAAAAACTAAAAGGAGTGAGCCGGACGCGCTCGCTGGAATTGATATTGCAATGGGGCGGTATCACCAAAACTGATGCTGAAAAAGGGGAACTGGCTACGCGCAAGAATACCTGGTATGTGGAAATGATCAGCAAGATGACGCCTGAGGAAGTGTTGCCCGGAGCAAAAGAGTTTTTACAAACATGTATTGACGCGGGAATAAAAATCGCATTGGGGTCGGCAAGTAAGAATTCTGGGATGATACTGGAAAAAACAGGCATCGCACATTTTTTTAATGCTGTTATTGACGGAAACAAAGTGAGCAAACCCAAGCCCGACCCGGAAGTGTTTTTAAAAGGAGCGGAAGAGTTAAATGAAGCGCCTGAAAATTGCGTAGTATTTGAAGATGCCATAGCCGGTGTGGAGGCCGCTATAGCCGGAGGGATGAAAGTGGTAGGCATTGGCACGCCGCAAGTGCTGGGAGAGGCTAACCTGGTAGTTAGCGGGTTGAATGAAATGAGTTTGGAGAAGTTATATAAATTATAAAAACATTAAACAATTTGTCATTTCGACGAGGAACGAGGAGAAATCTTATACAACCTGTATACTGTACATGCACGGTGTATAAGATTTCTCTGTGTCGTTCGAAATGACAATAAGTTATTGAATAACATATCACGATAATACATGAAGGACTATATCAAAGTTGATGAGTGGAAAATTATAGAAGAAGGATTTGATCCGCGTTATAATACAATATCCGAGAGTATTTTTAGCCTGGGCAACGGCAGGATGGGGCAACGTGCCAATTTTGAGGAAGCATACAGTGGCGAATCACTTTCGGGCAATTACATTGCCGGGGTATATTATCCCGACAAAACCCGCGTAGGCTGGTGGAAAAATGGTTACCCCGAATATTTTGCCAAAGTAATTAACGCTGCCAACTGGATCGGTATCGATGTTTTGATTGATGGAGAACAACTCGACCTGGCCAAATGCGAAGTAAGCGCTTTTACGCGGGAACTGAATATGAAGGAAGGTTATCTGAAAAGAACCTTCCGTGCAAAAACTGCCAATGGCAAAGAGGTTGAAGTTGAAGCTATCCGATTTTGCAGCATTGCGGATGACGAAACAGGAGCGATAAAATATTCCATTGCACCATTGAATTTTAGCGGTACAATTACTGTTTCGCCCTTTATTAATGGCGATGTGGTTAATAAGGATTCCAACTACGATGAAAAATTTTGGGACGAAGTAAAAAAAGAAACCTGGACTGATGGCGCTTTTATACAACTGCGCACTAAAAAGACAGGTTTTGAAGTGGCTACCGGCATGCGGATAGTTATCGAACAAAATGGTCAGCCTATAGAATTAAACGTTCAGCCTGTTGAAAAGGATAAGTATGTCGCTTTAAAGAATGATCTTCAAGCTGAACAAGGGCAAACGATCACCATTTATAAATACGCCGCTAACCTGTCGTCACAAAATTATGCAGCGGCTGAACTGGAAGATAACCTGAAAGCCACCTTGTTGCATATCAGCGAAAAGGGTTTTAAAACCATGATGGAAGAACAGGCGAATGCCTGGGCCAAAAAATGGATGCATAATGATATCATTATCGAAGGCGATGCATCAGCCCAGCAAGGTATCCGCTTTAATATTTTTCAACTTAACCAAACCTATACCGGCGAGGATGATCGCCTGAACATCGGCCCTAAAGGCTTTACCGGCGAAAAATACGGAGGCTCAACTTATTGGGATACCGAGGCTTATTGTGTACCATTTTATTTGGCTACCGCCGATCCGAAAGTAACCCGTAATCTGTTGCTGTATCGTTACAAGCAATTAGATAAAGCGATAGATAACGCTAAATTGTTAGGTTTTAAAGATGGCGCGGCTTTGTATCCAATGGTTACTATGGATGGCGCCGAATGTCATAACGAATGGGAAATCACCTTTGAGGAAATTCATCGTAATGGCGCTATTGCCCATGCCATTTATAATTATGTGCGCTATACCGGTGATGAAAGCTATTTGGCTGATTACGGTTTGGAAGTATTGATCGCTATAGCACGTTTTTGGTCGCAAAGGGTTAACTGGTCTGATGATAAACAGCAATATGTGATGCTGGGGGTAACCGGGCCTAATGAGTATGAGAACAATGTTAACAACAACTGGTATACCAGCAAAATAGCCACCTGGTGCATGCAGTATGCTATGGATGTAGCCGAAAAGGTTGAATCTGAAGACAACGCAAAATACCAGGCTTTGGTCAATAAAATACATTTTGATAATGATAGGGAAACTGCAAGGTTCCGTGATATCATCGAAAAAATGTATTACCCTTATGACGAAAAGCGTGGCATATTTTTACAACAGGATGGTTATTTGGACAAAGAACAAATATTAGTAAAAGATTTGCCGGTAAGCGAACGTCCCATCAACCAGAAATGGAGCTGGGACAGGATATTGCGTTCAT
>DATHKT010000026.1:0-57549 GCA_035489035.1 Mucilaginibacter sp. | reverse complement strand
ATCATAGCTGTGGTGGCCGCGATACCCAAATTATTCCAGCCAGGTTTTTTGGGGGATGGATCGCGGTTGGTGGTGATAAATTTGGCACCGGCCAGGATCATGTCTACCGCGCGTTGCACCATTTCCAACGTAAAATTGCGGCCCTCGCCCAAAACAACAAATTCAGGATCGGTATCCACCAGTTTAATGCCGTTTTCGTGCAGGCTGGTGAGCAGGCCGCCTTCGCCAAGCACATAAGCGGTGGTACCGTTAGGGCTTTGATCGCCCAAAAACTTGCCGGTAGCCATGGCGCTGGTATAAACGTGGTCTTCAGTAACCTCGATACCCAGTCTTTTAAGTTTGCGAACCGCCTCGATGCGGGTACGCTGGCTGTTGTTGGTCATGAAGGCAAAAGGGATCTTATTTTTGAGCAGGCTGTTTATAAACTTATCAGCGCCCTCAATCAGTGTTTCGCCGCTGTAAATAACGCCATCCATATCGATCAAAAGTCCGTGTTTCATAGGTATGTGTTTGTTTTTGGAGGAAGATAAATCATCTTCACCACAAGCAAAGATAATTACCGGATTATAAATTGATGCATTAATAAAAATGAATTTAACCCGGTAACTTTTTTGCTAAACAAGGTAACAGGGCTTGCCTCAAATTATATAATTAGTAAATTGCTTACCAATCAATTAAAAGCCTCATGAAAAAACTTGCTTCCGTTTTCCTGTTAGTTATTATTGCCACCATTACAGTTTCGGCACAAAATAAACTGCCAAAGCTTTTACTTAGGCTGGATGATATCGGCATGAACCATTCGGTAAATATGGCCGTGCAAAAAATGGCCGAAACGGGGATGCCTTTTTCAGCTTCGGTGCAATTTGCCTGCCCCTGGTACCAGGAAGCGGTTGAAATATTAAAAAAATACCCGCAGGTGAGTGTGGGTGTGCATTTAACCTTGACCTCGGAATGGAAAAACTATCGATGGGGGCCGGTTACTGGTCGCACCGCTGTGCCAAGTCTGGTAGATTCGGTGGGTTATTTTCCGCAATCGACCCGGGCATTCAGCCGCAACGGGCATAAACTAAACGAGATCGAAACGGAGCTGTCGGCACAAATTGAGAGGGCACTGCATTCGGGCCTCAAAATAACTTATATCGACCCGCACATGGGCATTATGCTGTCGACCCCGGAATTGCGGGCATTAACTGAAAAATTAGCCCGTAAATATCATTTAGCCATATCCACCCTCAGCAGTGTGACTTATTATGGGGAGACTTATATGGAAATGTGGGGCGAACCTATCGCTACCAAAAAGTCGGCCTTTTTAGCTTATGTAAACAAGCTTAACCCAGACAGGCCTAACCTGGTGGTGATCCACACCGCCACGCCAAGCCCTGAAATGGATGCCCTGTTTGATATGAACAGCAACATGATGAACGGTAAAGATGGCAAGCCATTAACCAGCCTGCACCGGCAAACAGAATTGAACATGATGCTTTCGCCGGAGTTCAGGGATTTGGTAGGTAAGAAGTTCGAATTGGAAAACTATGAGCAATTGCTGAAGGGTAAGGATATCAGTGTGCTGAACGCAGTGGATGGGAAGTAGGGGTCATAATTAGTTAGTAAAAAAATAACAAAGGGCATTGAGAGTTGTTCATCCAATAATTCACGGGAAACGTGATATGTATTGAATTTACACACCTCTGTTATGGAAAATACAAAACCGGCCCCGATTATAGCGGGACCTAATGACGGACAAAGCTTGTCGGTTGTTGGAGATACCTACCGTATCCTTGTTGGTGGTAAAGAAACAGGAAAGGCATTTGCCGTAATTGATATGCTTGTTCCACCCGGTGGTGGGCCGGGGCCTCACTCGCATGCTGACATGGAGGAATCTTTTTATGTTATTGAGGGCGAGATCGAAGTAAAGTCTGAAGCATCTACTTATATCGCCAAAAAAGGTTCCTTTGTCAATATCCCGAAAGGAGGGATCGTCCATTGTTTTAAAAATAAAAGCGACCAACTTGCTCATTTGCTTTGCATGGTAGTTCCTTCAGGGCTGGAAGAATTGTTTATGGAGATAGGCAAACCGGTCGCCTTCGGCACATTCTTGCCCCCACCAGAAATGGACCACGAATCCATAGAAAAATTGATAGCAATTGCTGAAAAACATGGGCAAAAAGTGTATCCTCCGGATTTTTTTGGGTAATCCGTAGCCGGATCGCACAACTGAAAGTCATAGAAATTCAATTTATTCAGAAATTCATTGCCGTAGATAACAGGATTGTATCTTTGCTTTAAGATTCCCGGAATCGCGATCAAATCTCTCATTAAAAAAACCACACTACCATGATTGAAACTAAAGCATATGCTGCTCAAAATGAGCATACCCCACTGGCTCCCTGGACATTTGACAGGCGCGATGTAGGCCCGCACGATGTGCAATTCGATATTTTATTTTGCGGTGTTTGCCACTCGGATCTGCACCAGATAAAAAACGACTGGTTCCCGGGTATATTCCCGATGGTACCCGGTCACGAAATTGTGGGCCGTATCGTAAAAGTGGGCGACCATGTAAAGAAATTTAAAGTAGGCGAACTGGCTGGCACCGGCTGTATGGTTGATTCGTGCCGCGTGTGCGAAAACTGCAAACAGGACCTGGAGCAATATTGCCTGAATGGCAGCTCGCAAACTTATAACGGCCTGGAGCAGGATCATAAAACACCAACTTATGGCGGTTACTCCAACACTATCGTGGTGAACGAGGATTTTGTGCTGCACATTTCTGAAGATGTAGACCTTGCTGCAACAGCACCTTTACTGTGTGCGGGCATTACTACTTATTCGCCATTGAGGCACTGGAAAGTGGGCAAGGGACACAAACTGGCCGTGTTAGGTTTAGGCGGACTTGGCCACATGGGCGTTAAGTTCGGCGTAGCCTTCGGTGCTGAAGTGACCGTGCTGAGCACATCGCCCAAAAAAGAAGCAGATGCCAAAGCATTGGGCGCGCACCATTTTGTGGTAACTACAGACCCGGCACAAGTGGAAGCTGCTAAAGGCACTTTTGATTTTATACTGGATACCGTATCGGCACCGCATGATTTTAATATGTACCTGGGATTATTAAGAACCAATGGTGTACAGATCTGCGTGGGCGTTCCACCGGAACCTGCGCAAGTTGCTGCCTTCAGTTTATTAGGCGGCCGTAAGAGCCTTGCAGGATCAGGTATCGGGGGCATCAAAGAAACCCAGGAAATGCTGGATTTTTGCGCCGAGAACAATATCGTATCAGATATCGAAATGATCGACATTAAAGATATACAGCCCGCTTATGACCGTATGGTTAAAGGCGATGTTAGGTATCGTTTTGTGATCGATATGGCGACTTTGTAAGCTATTGGCAAACAATAAAAAAACGGATGACTTTGGTTATCCGTTTTTTTTATGGGTTTATAATTGCTTAACTTTTAATTCAAAAAGAAATCCAGCAGTGCTTTTTGTACCTGGGCGGTTTGTTCCTGCACCACCCAATGGCCCGAACCTTTGATGATCACCTCTTTTACGTTGGTAGCGACCAACCTGGAATGCGCCGCTAAGTAGGAGCCAGCCGAGTGATCGGCGCCAAGTGATAGTAGGGGCATCGGGAGTTTGTTCTTAGCGAATTCTACATTATCTTTCGCATCGTGCGGAAATTCGCCGAACCAATGGAATGCGCCGGTAGTAGCACCCGGTACCGAATAAGCCCTGATAAATTCGTCTGTTTCAGCTTTGGTAAAGGGATTTTTTACATAACCCACCAACGGCCAAAAGCTTTTCAGGAATAAGCCTGCTTTGCCGGATACGATCTCACCCGAATTTGGCATGGCGAAAAAACCAAACCACCAGGCCTGGGCGCGTACCTGGCTCCATACCGGTTCTATACCGGGTAACAGGGCATCCATTAACGCGATCTTTTTAACATCACCGGGGAATTGGGCCGCGTAGGCATAGGCCACCATCAGGCCGATATCATGACCCGCCAGGTCGATATGCTGGTAACCCAGTTTTTTCATCAGCTCATGCAGGTCGACGGCCATTGTTTTTTTATCATAGCCACCTGCAGGTTTGCCGGATTCGCCGACCCCGCGCATATCAGGGGCGATGACGGTGAAATGTTTGGAAAGTTCGGGTAATATCCTGTTCCACATGTACCAGTTTTGACCAAAGCCATGTACCAGTAATAAAGGCGCGCCTTTTCCACCAATCACATAATGAATTTTAACACCATTGACTTGGGCGTACTGGTGTTTAAATCCAGGTGGGGGAGATGCGGGTTTAGCTGAAGACTGCGCACAGGCGACCGTTGATAAGGCGGCAAATAATATCAAAATAAGGTATCGACTTTTTACTGTTTTCATAATTATCTTATTGATGTAGAATAGGTTAGTATTTATTTACTAAAATATGTAATAAAAATAATATCGGGTGCAGGAAGAATTATTATTTTTTATCAATCTTAACCACGGTTGGTGTTCGGAAGAAATAAAAATGAGCAAAGGCCGGTGCGATTCCTTCCCCGGGGAAGGGGAGGAAGGGGTTTCAGGTAACTCTTCTGGCGCAGAAACCCCTCCCTGCCACCACAAATCCAACCGCACCCCTCCCGTTGGGAGGGAATTTGCATCGATAATTAAATCTTCGGAACCTTTGTTGGTGACGACACCAACAAAGGCAAATTTCTGCTTTTACTGTTCCATCAAATCACCACCCTGAACGTCAAATTAACCCTCGCTTTCATGGGCTTGGTTGATTTGGCGATACGATGTTCCCAATGTTCCTGCAGGCCGGCTTTCATGAGGAGGAAGGAGCCATGCTCCAGTCGTACGGAATACTTTTCGCTGTGATCCTGTTTGTTGCGGATATCAAAGCTGCGCACCTGACCGAAACTTACGGAGGCGATGACTGGATTTTTACCCAATACAGATTCGCGGTCGCTGTGCCAGGCTACGGAATCATTGCCGTCGCGGTAATAATTGAGCAGTACGCTGTTGAATTTGACGCCGGATAATGGTTCGATCTTATTTTTGATCATCAACAATTGAGGCGTCCAGAAATGAGGTTTGGTTTGGGTCAGTGCGGCATAGTCGTACACTTCGGGGTCGCCATACCAGGCAGTCAGACGAGGGGTGAGGATATGCTTGTCGTACATCTTTTGCAGCCGTTGCTCCCAGGGCGTTTGATTGATGAATTTTTGAAGCAGGGTGGTGCTTTCCTGTTCATCAAAGAATCCGGGGCGGTAATCCAATAATTCTGTAGGCAGGCCCTTACTCTGCCCGGCTTCAGCAAAAAAACTTAGCTGTTCCATTTCGATCTTTCCTTTCGCTCCGCTAAAGAGTTTCCACGTAATTGATGATAAACCTGGCCAGTTGTTCCTGTTCGGCGATGGTAAGGTCCTGGCCATCGTAGATCCAGTAAGCCTGCGCATCAAATAGTATCCGGCCCAGGTTATCCGGTTGCCCGTCAAAGGCGGTGTATAATTGATAGCATAATACCACGCCATCTTTTTCCTCGTCTGGCACTACCCGCACGATCTCATCCGGCCCGGTTTTGCGCTTTACCCAGGCTTTGGCTTCTTTATTTAATAAATATGGTTTGTCAGGTAATGCACCCATCATTATATCCTCAAAAACAATCGTAATGATTATATTCAAAGATACGAAATACTAATAATATTAGCAAATATTCAGACAAAAAAAAGCGGATGATTTTCGATCACCCGCCTTTTTTAATGTTTTTCAGTTGTGTTTATTGCGCCCCGTTCCTCGGGTCGGTTTTTGTTTTTAACAGGTATTCCTGCGGAGGCTCAACGCCTAACAGGTTTTTCACAAAATAATCCCAGCGGCGGCGCATCATATACGGCGAGTAGCTACCGTAGCCATGCGGACTGTTGGGGAATACCACCAAATCGTAATTCTTATTAGCTTTTTCCAGGGCTTCAACTACCAGCAGGGTATTTTGCGGTGGGACGTTGTTGTCCATTAGTCCATGAGCCAGCATCAGTTTACCTTTCAGGTTTTTGGCGTAGTTCTGGTTAGCCTGGGCCTCGTAGTTGGAGTTGGCGGCTAAACCATCGTAACGTTCGCCCCAATCATCCTCATAATTGCGGTTATCGTGGTTGCCTGATTCGGAAATACCTACTTTAAAGAAATCAGGGAAGCGGAACATAGCCGCCGCGGTAGCAAAGCCACCGCCAGAGTGGCCCCAGATACCTACTTTATTAATGTCGATATAAGCGTATTTCTGCGCCAATTGTTTGATCGCAGTGATCTGATCGGGCAAGGTATTTTCGGCCATGTTGCCATAGCTCATATCATGGAAGCTTTTGGACCGATGTGGATTGCTGGTACCCTCGAGAACTATTACAACAAATCCCAATTCGGCCAAAGCCTGGTTATCGCCCCTTGATGCCGCGAATGACCAGCTGCCTACGCTGCCGCCCTGCGGACCCGGATAGATATAATCAATGATCGGATATTTTTTATTTGGATCGAGATTGGTAGGCGTAAACATCAGTCCGTAGATATCAGTTTTGCCGTCATTAGCTTTCGCCGAGAATGGGGTAACCGGTTTCCAGCCAGAGGCGGTAAGCCGGGAGATATCTGCCTTCTCTAAATTTGTGAGCAGTTTGCCATCCAGATTGCGTAACACGGAAACAGGTGGAACATCAGGCTTTGAGTAAGTATCGATGATATAATTTTTTGAGGGCGACCAGGTAATTTGGTGATTGCCACCTTCGGGTGTCAATATGGTAAAATGCTTTCCATCAAAACCGATCTTACAAAGCTTGCTGAAATAAGGATTTTCTTTATCCAGGCCATCAGCTATAAAGTACAGTTCGCGTTTTTTCTCGTCCACATTCACCAATTGGGTTACTACCCATTCGCCTTTGGTGATTTGATTTTTTAGCTTACCGGTCGCGGCATCATACAGATACAGATGACCCCAGTTGTCGCGCTCGGAGAACCAGATGATCTCGTTTGATTTGGCTAAATATTTCCAGTTTATAGCGCCCCAGCCGGATTCAAATTGGGTGGGAACAGTTTCTTCAAATACTTCCCGTACGGCGCCGGTAGCGGCATCGGCAATGCGTACTTTTTCAATTTTATGATCGCGCGAGGTGGAAACGAAAGCCAGTTTGGTAGCATCATCGTTCCAGTTCACATCATCAAAGGTGCCGCTGCTGGATATATCATCACTTAAAGTGGCCCGGTGCGGATCGGCAGAGATTTGCAGTTTGATCACTTTGGGAGCGTCAACATTGATAATGACACGCTCGATCATCGGGATCACTTTATCACCCGGTAAAGGGTATTTCCAGGCTTTCAGGGTTGGCTTACCCACGTTGGTGGTTACCAGGTACATATCGCTTACTTCGCGCTGATCTTGCTTAAAGGTGGCTATCTTTTTAGAGTCGGGCGACCAAAGCAATACGGGGTTATCGCTTGATTTCCAGCCGGCATTGTCGGTTGCATAGCCATAATCTTTTACACCATCGGTTGTCAGCTGGGTTTGCTTATTGGTTTTCACATCGCGCACCCACAGGTTATAATCTTTTATAAAGGCCGCTTTGGTGCCATCGGGAGAGAAGATAGAGCTGCCCCGCATACCGCGAAGCTGCCTGCGGCCTACGCCGGCATCAGCATTACTTTCGCGACCGGTATCGGCGCTTAATTTATAGCTTGTTAAGTCACATTTCCATTGCTTGCCATCGGCATGAAAAATCACCGCCTTATTATCAGCCGAAAAACTGATGGATTGAAAGGGCAGCATATCAGCTTTATAGGTTTTGCCGATAGCGGTTGAAAGCGAGGCGGCCAGTTTTTGCTGATCGAAGGCTGCTGTGCGTGATTTTTTAGCCGGATCGACCAAAATAAATTCACTGCCTTTGGCGGTTAGGGCGCGGTACCAAAACTTGTCGCCGGGAAGCCAGTTGGGGCGCACGCTGCCGTGATTTACGAGTGTTTCGGTATTGTAGGTTAGCATGCTTTCGGCATGTTCGTAATCTTTGGTGGTGAGGGCATTGCCCTGCTGGGCCTGCGCCGCCAATGCCATAGCAAACGACAAGGCGGTGAATAAAAGTTTCTTCATGAATGATCAGTTATTGAGAAGCCAATTTTACCGTTAATATATGTGTTTTACAAGTGGGCGTTGGTCACTAAATAGTTACAGAAAGCAGGCTGTTAGCGGGATTAAAACGACGCGAAATGCCGTTTGTTAGCGTAATTGGCTCAGAGGAATAGTTTTAAACGAATGCAGATCAACACTGCAGATTATATTTTAAATAAAAGCCAATTTATTTTTTCATCTTTAGCTATCACAATTTATAAATCTTTAAACCTGAATCATGAAAAAATTATTCTTGTCTATTGTATTGCTTTTATTAATAACCAATATAAGCTTTGCACAAAAACAAATTTTCGAAAGCCCAAAAATGAAAGGGGCTATAGAAAAGCACAAAATAGTGGCTATTCTTCCTTTCAACGTAAGCTTATCTTACAAGCATCCTCCAAAAAATTATAGCGCCGAAGGGAATCGTCAGCAGGAAATTGAAATGTCCAAGTCTATACAAACCAGTATGTATACCTATTTGCTGCGTAAATCGAAAGATTATTCTGTTGATTTTCAGGATGTTGAGAAAACAAACATATTACTTAAAAAAGCAGGCATTTATGATAAGCTTGACCAGGTAACTAAGGATACCGTAGCAAAAGTATTGGGCGTAGATGCAGTTGTAAGCGGAGATTTTCAAAACATGCAAACTAAATCAGAAGCTGCTGCAATAACAATGGTTATATTAACAAGTGGTTTTGGGAGTAAAACAGGTTCAGGAAACCTGGTTATGAATATACATGATGGCAGCAACGGTGATCTGTTATGGCGATTCTCAAAAACGATGGATGAAGGTTTAGGCAGGTCAACTGATGAGTTGGTTGAAAAAATGATGAGGAAGGTTTCGCGAAACTTTCCATATTCCAAATAGCTAAATATCTTTAAAATAAATACAATGCCTTTTTTGGAAGGTATTGTATTTATTCTGTTATGTTGCCTTCAGGGACTCACCCGGTCTTTGCTTCGCTCGACCACCCTCTCTGCTCCGCAAAGAGGGTTGATGAAAAATCTCTTACAAATGCCTTGATTGATAATTTCTTACCGAGAAACTTATCAACCCTAAAAATACGATCAGCATTAATATAGTTGCCATGTAACCGGAGTGGCTACCATGCGAAACGCCTCCCAGATAGTCGGTTACGGGGATTTTCTCTATGGCGGCATAGGTCAGTATAAAAAAGATGATCTCGAACAGCTTTTTACCACCGCTGATGATGCCGAGGCATACTGCCAGGAGAACGATAAATATGGCTCCGCCGAAAATATTAATCACTGAATAGATATCCAATGCGATAAGGTAGCGTACTATTATAGGTAGCGCCAGGGCAACAGCCAATATAACACCGGCCAATATTTGCGCGGGCAGCATGCGTTGCAGGGGTTTGTATGATGAATACGTAAAATAATGCAGCCTGTTTGTTTTCTCCTTAGTAGCCAGTTCCGACCAGCGGGTTACCTGCAAGAACCATAAAACCGGCAGGATATAGGCATGGGCAATATCAAGAGGAACAAAAATCATACTTACAAACACGCCTGCATTAATGAGCCAGAACCATTTGGAGCCTTTTCGCACTAATAGCAGTAGTTCGGTTTTGATAAAAGGGAATATGCCATAATCGGCGACTACAGGCGGGAGCAGGGCCCGACTGATACCGGCGGGAGCAATAGTTAACGTTTCGTGCTGATGTTCATGGCTCTTGATCTTCTTCTTTTTACTCATCGGTCGCTCAAAATCAAAGCGGTGGAAGAAGAAGGATGATAAATAAACCAATCCTATCCCTAAACATATCCATAGTACACGGCTGAACAGGTAAATATTGGTCCAGGTAACGCCTTCCCACAGAAAGGTTTTATTTACCTTATGCTTCTCGCCAAAAATAAAGCCGAACGATACCTCCTTAATATTTTCGTGAAATTGGGTATTGATGGTATTTTTAATACTGGTAGTCATGGTACTTACACCATAGGGATCTATAAACACAACCGGGGTATTGCCTTTGTTACTGCTGATGCCGCCGGTAATTACACCGAACAAAAAGATGAAAAGGACATATTGTACGATACTGTATTTGCCTAAAAAAACCTCTGCCACAATAGCCAGGGCCGATATGAAAAACAGTGCGGGCACTACAAACAGCAGGTAGGGCAGCACAAAATCGGCGATATGAAAAGGATAGCCGGTGCTCCTTAAAAAGAACATGCCGATACTAACCAAAAATGTGCAGCCTGCAATAGTAAGCAGTACTAAAAAATTACTGATCAATTTGCTCAGCAGATACCCGAAATTGGTAATGGGGGTGGTGGCAATGATGAGGCCTACTTCGGTATCGATATCTTTTTTGATGCCTGTGTTTACCAGGAAGAACCCGTATAAAGAGAGCATTACGCTGGTCATGATGGCCGAAAGATGGCCTACCCAGGCTGAATTGAACACGGCCCTGTAACCCGGTACATTCAGCGTGGTATAATTAGCGGTGGGCGGCGGCACAAAAGAATATGCCGCATAAATGGTAACAGCTAATGTGATGAGGAAGGCATAACTGCGGGTACGCTGCAGGTAATCGGCTTTGATGATGCTGTAAATATATCTCACGGCCTAATTGTTACTTTGGGTTAAAAACAAATAAGCATCCTCTAATGTGGCATTTACAGCGATGGAGCCGGGCTCAATACTATGTGATTTTATGATATAGCGAACTTTAGTTTTATCTTTTTGCCGGCTGGTGTTGATCACCTGGTGTTTGGTTTTAAGGGCGGTTAGCTGGTCGTTATCAACGAGTATCTCAAACACTTTACCTTCCGCCTTTTTAATGATATCAGACTGGATAGCTTTGTCTATCAAAATGCCGTTCTTCATAATGGCGACCTCATCGGCGATGGTTTCGATATCGGATACAATGTGTGAAGAAAGTATGATGATGCAGTCGTCAGCAAGATCTGATATCAACTGGCGGAATCTTACCCGTTCTTCGGGATCAAGCCCAACGGTAGGTTCATCAAAGATCAGTATTTTAGGATCATTAAGCAGGGCCTGGGCGATACCGATACGCTGTTTCATCCCACCAGAATAAGTACCGATGGGCCGTTTGGCGTCCGAGGTTAAGTTTACGCCTTCCAGCAGCATATCAATACGCTTGCGTAAGCCCGTGCCGCCTACACCTTTCATCGCGGCAATATATTCTAAAAACTCATAGGCATTCAGGTTGGGGTATACACCGAAATCCTGCGGGAGATACCCTAATATTTTACGGATACTGTCGGGGTTCTTTACAATGTCCTCGCCATCCAAAAGCAGCGTACCTTTTGTGGGCTTGCTGATGGTAGCAATAATTTTCATCAGGGTTGATTTGCCCGCACCATTGGGGCCCAACAAACCTAAAATCCCCCTATCAATGGTAATGGAATAATCAGCTAAGCCGGTTTTATGCTTATTGTATTGTTTGGTGAGATCGGTGATAATTAGTGACATCGGTTTTAATATATGAACAGTAGGACGTTGATTGTTAGTTTTGGTTACAGGGAATAGTTTTTAATTAATATGCCGATAATTATGATTTTTCTCATCCACCAAAAATTATATACTTTTAGCTTGCAATGGAAGTTAAAAACAACAAACGGACCACCCGGGCATGGGCCATGTTCGATTGGGCCAATTCGGCCTATAACCTGGTAATCACCTCTACTATATTCCCGGCTTTTTATGTGGCCATAACAGCCAACCCGAAGAATGGGGACCGGGTCATGTTTTTCGGTAAAAGTTTTGTGAACACGGTCCTGTCAAACTATGCCCTGGCTGCGGCTTACATGGTGATGGTGCTTCTCCTGCCCATATTAACTTCTATAGCCGATTATCGGGGCAACAAAAAAATATTCATGCAATTTTTTACCTGGCTGGGAGCAATTTCCTGCGGGTGTTTATTTTTCTTTGATATTAATCATCTGGAGTTTGGCATAATCTGCTTTGCGCTGGCTGCGATAGGCTATAGCGGCGGCTTTGTGTTTTATAACTCTTACCTCCCCGAAATTGCCACCCTTGATATGCAAGATAAGGTGAGCGCCAAGGGCTTTACCTATGGCTATATCGGCAGTGTTATTTTGCAGATCATTTGTTTTGTATTCGTGCTGTCGCCGGGCACTTTTGGGTTGAATAAGACCAATTCGGCGCAACTATCATTCCTGCTGGTGGGTGTGTGGTGGATAGGGTTTGCCTACATTCCTTTTATCATTTTGCCCAAAGGCAGTCCGAATGCCGAAACACATCATCAGAACATCATACGCGGCGGGTTTATTGAGCTGGGCAAGGTATGGCAACAGGTAAAGAAAATGCCCTTGCTGAAACGCTACCTGCCGGCTTTTTTCTGCTACAGCATGGGCGTGCAAACCATTATGCTGGTAGCTGCGGGTTTTGGCGCCAAGATATTGCATTTGCCTACGCCCAACCTCATCGCTATCATACTCATCATCCAACTGGTGGCTATTGCCGGGGCCAATATCATGTCGAGGCTTTCGGGTATTTATGGTAATGTGACCGTTTTGGCCGGGGTGGTGGTGATATGGGTATTGGTGTGTGTGGCAGCTTATTTTATCCAGAACACCACTCAGTTTTATATACTGGCTGCTATTGTAGGCCTTGTTATGGGCGGGATACAATCCCTTTCACGTTCTACTTATTCCAAGTATCTGCCGCAGGATATACCGGATACAGCATCTTTCTTCAGCTTTTATGATGTGACCGAAAAGCTGGCTATAGTAGGAGGTATGTTCAGTTTTGGCTTTGTAGAGGAACTGACCGGGAGCATGCGCAACTCGACGCTTGTATTGTGTGTTTTCTTTATCGCCGGATTGATATTTTTGGGTTCGTTGATGAGGTTGGAGAAGAGAAATCAAAAACAAGGCATCACGTCATGAAGTGATTCCCGGTTTTGTTGGTGACAACACAAAGGCACGGGAAGCCGGATATCGCTGACTAATCTTTCACCGTGAAATGTAAGATACCTGAAGATAGTTTATAATAACTGATCCTCAAATTATACCTGCCTGGTGGGAGTTTATTGTCAGATGCATTAAATCTTACAATGCTTGCAACTGAAAAAATACCCGAAGTGCTTTCACCTGGTTTTAGTTTGATATTTATTTTGTCTTTTTCGATGTTTTCTTTAGTATAAATCTGTGATTCCAGCATATTCCAGCCGGTTGCTGATAAAACAGATATGCCATTTTGATCAGTTACATCGCCAGTTACAGCCCACGGTCCAACACTGTATTTAGCTTTTCCGAACAATACCTTTTGAGTATAATTTAGTTTGTTGGTAACGGTTATCTTCACCCTTAAACTATCACTTGACCGGACTATCGAATCTGCAAGAGAGATTTCCATATCAACCTGCGGTGCATCATTCCAGTGCGTATCAGTCGCGCTAAACGCAGTGATCTGGGCATATCCTGATAATGCAATCAAATTAAGAGCAAATAACAGTATGAATTTAAGTGTCGTTTTCAAACTATGATATGGTTTGCGGAAGTGATCTATAAATATAAGCATCAATTTTATGAAGAGATAATAAGTTGCTGTAAACATTTTCTTTCCCCGGCTTGTTTACAGCTTATAGCACTGCAATTATGAGTTCCGCATTTGTAAGAGAAAGTGACGACCAGAAACTGAACGAGGTGGCACCCAATTTAAGCGCCCTGCTGTTCTACCTGCGCCGCGAGAACGGCGGTATGACCATACACGAAACCAAAAGCTATTACAGCCACAAACATGGCCGTGATGTTTATGAAATGAGCGATGGGCTTACCTACGCGAAGAATGACGAAAGCAAGTGGTATATCATTTTGGATTGACGCATAAGTTTAGACGAGGATTCGAACCATCCGTTTCTAAAAGGCCTTTAAAATAGTTTTAGAGGCCTTTTTATTGAGCGTGGACGCTCAAAATTATTTACGGTCAAGCGTAAGACGCTTGACCGGGCGGGGGAAGACGAGAGGAAGCCAGGCAAGTATTATCAAAGTGAATTTGTAATTTTACGGGATGAGAAAAATATTATTTGCTCTTATCTTCCTGTTGCCCGTTGCCGGCTTTGCGCAAAAGCTTAAAGAATATCATGCTTCGAACGGGAAAACTTACCATGCTGGTGATACGGTGAGGGTTGGACTGGGATCAATGCCCAATGGGGATTTTAAATATATCCTGATCAATACCCTTTTGCCCACACCTCCGCGGCGTAACAGCAGCGACCTGAACGCGCACAAGGATATGTCGGGCAGTAATTATGTGATCAAAAAAATCACCAGCTCGCGGCAGGGCAGCGGGTCGGAAAAAGTGGTGTTTACCATCAGAACGGGTGGTTTACCCACTTGTGATGTCTGGATAGAAGAAGCCATTGCAACATGCGAGGTAACGCCCTGCACCGATCAGAAAACCGGTACTTCCCCCAAATTCAGTGTCGCGGATGAATTGCTCAAATTAAAAAAACTGCTGGATTCCGGTGCCATTACCCAGGCGGAGTATGATGCGCAAAAGAAGAAGTTGCTGGCGCAGTGATGGTGAGCCGGAAATACTTTAGAATTTTTTGTTTGATTTTGGACGAGGGTTCGAATCCCTCCGGCTCCAGGAAAAGCTTCAATTGGTGTCTGAAGGTTTTTTTTATTGAGCGTGGACGCTCGAAATTATTTACGGTCAAGCGAAAGACGCTTGACCGGGCGGGATAATTCAGGTTTTGTTGGTGACAACACCAACAAAGGCAGAACACCAATAAAGTTTAGCAAAAACTGCAAAAGCGGCTACTTATTTTCAGGATTATTGCCGAATTCACCTCAATGCCGGTGATCCATTATTAAAATTCACTAAACACCCAACCCCTGAACCCACAACTTGCCGGATTTTACTACATCCCGCGCCCTGCCTGCAATAATCAATTTTAAACACGCGGCCCCGGCTTATAAATTTGAGTCGTGCTTATTAACAGCATATCCTTCCTGTGTCGGAAAAGGCTGAATAACGACCTCAAATATTAAAGTAAGCAACCCGGAAGCTGAAAAGGGAAAACAGAGTAGGCACAAACAGGACAAAAACCCATAAAAAATGATACCTATTGTAGTAACCCTTTGGGAAAACCCAAATTTCACAGGGCGCAAAAGATTATTGGTTGATGATACCGAAAATCTTCCTGATGAAAATTTTAATGATGTCACTTCCTCCATCACCATTCAGCCCGGACCTGATTACCTGGCCTGGAAATCGGTCAATGGGGGCAGGGAACCCTCGGCAGCCTTTTTTAAGTATGCTGGTTACCTGGAACCTGCCATTACGCTTACCGTGGGTATATACGCCAATATTCAAACCGCTTATAATTTTGGAGATGTCATTTCCTCTGTAAAGTTTAATCCTTTACCCATACCCGGAACCATCACATCCATCCCGGTGGTAGTCGAGCTGTTTGATGATACCGAATTCAAGGGTAAAAGAATTGTAATAGTGGAAGATTCCTCTAATTTTTCTGCCGATTTCGGGCCCGACTTTGATAATTGCGTTGGGTCGGTGATTGTTACCCAGGGACCCAACTGGACAGAAGGCAGTAAGGCACAACTTTTCCAGGATATCAACTGGAATGGCCGTTATTTAGAACTGCCTGTGGGCCGGTATCCGAATATTGGGCAGTCAAACCTGTTTAATAATATCACAAGCAGCATAAAAACTAAGCCACCTTATATCTCACAGTTATCATTTAATCCACCTAATTCATAAGGTGGCGGCTGTGTGATACTTTGTTTTCGCTTTGTACAAGTTATAAGGAGCGCCGGTGGCGCTTCTTTTTTATTTCGCCATTGTTGGTGTTGTGACCACAATTGTTCGGAAGAAATAAAAATGCGGTCATGCCGATGCAGATCGGCACCTCACTTATAAGGTAACGCTTATGCTAAGCTTCGAATTACCTATAAAGCGTCAGCCTTTCTGATGGGATGCTGAAATAAATTCAGCATGACTATTCGTTTTTTTAAGAAATTTGAATCTTCCGAACAGCTATGGTGTTGTGACCAACAAGGGCTATGATAGTTCCTTCGCACTTCGATCCGGTTAAGTAATTCCGGTTTTGTTGATGACAACACCAACAAAGGCTAAGATATAAATAATTTAATAGGTGATTTTGTTAAATTATTCTTAATTTTATTTCTTCAAACCTTATCAATTTTAAATATGAGAAAACTTTTATTAAGCCTTATATTGGCGAGTGTATTTTTTAATAGCTGTAAAAAAAGCAATGATAATCCGCCAGTTCCTCCCAAAACTACCCCCAGCGCCACATTTTCAATAAAAGATAAAAATATATTTTACTTAACAGAGCCGGTAAATGTAATTGCGTCTTATACAGACGGTGCTTCAGGAAATTATAACTGGAATTGGGGAGATGGAACTATAACCAATGAGGGCGCCAATGCATCACATGCTTATGCAACGAAAGGAAATTTCACAATAAAACTAACCATCAGTAGTTTAACTTCTACACATAATTTAAAAGTACTTCCTGGTCAAACTTCTTTCCAGATCGTAAACAACAGTAGTTTTATTTTGACTTATGTTCAATGCCGGCGTATGATAAATGTAAATGCTGACTATGATAATATAATAAAATTTGATACGCTGAAGCACGCTATAACCGACACTATTTATACGTCCACCTCATTAACGGAGAATAATACCTTAAAGGCGCTTGATGCATTTGGAGACTGCGGAGTAAATGATGACCGGGCCTTTTTCCAATTAGCCCAAACAATTTTATTAGAGCCTTACCAACATGCAGTATTAACTTTAACTGATGATACGCCGGTGTATTACAGATCAATAGTTACAAACCAAGAGGTTTTAACAACTTTGAAAAAATACCAGGGGTATTTCAGATGATAATTATTTCCCTTTGTTTAATATTGGTGAACTATTGCGATCCAATTTACCTTTGTTTCTAGCGAAATCGCGTTAAGGATTGAAGTGTATACCGGCCTTCGCGCTTAATGCCTGTGTAGTATGAGCGGAAAGCCTGACCCGCTGGTAAGCGGGGAACGTCCAAATAACAAAATTCATGGCCAATTTCGCCCTTGTTGGTGTTGTCACCAACAAGTACCATGATAATATTATTTCCCCCGCGTGATAAGTTCCATTAAATAATTCCGCCTTCGTTGGTGACAACACCAACGAAGGCGATAAGGCGGTGACTACGACTAGTTGTTATAATCCTCAAAACTTCCACCCAAAACCTCGCAACTTTTTCTGAAATTAGCGGCCAATAATTTTGTGCCGATGAAGATCGATCTGTTTATCCCTTGTTTTGTTGACCAATTGTACCCGGATACTGCCTGGAACACCGTGAAAGTACTGGAGAAGGCGGGCTGTACCGTTAGCTACGACCCGGAGCAAACCTGCTGCGGTCAGCCGGCGTTTAACGCGGGTTTTTGGGATGACGCTAAAGTGGTGGGCAACAAGTTCCTGAACGGTTTTACGGAGGAGAGCATTATTGTGACACCCTCGGCATCCTGCACCGGGATGGTGAAGAATTATTATAACGACCTGTTTACCAATACCACGCTGCATAATAAATGCCGCGCGGTACAGGGCAATATTTATGAGCTGTCGGACTTTTTGGTGAATATCCTGCAGTTCGATTACTTCGGCGCCGAGCTTGAAGGTCGCGGAGTATACCACGATAGTTGTGCCGCCCTGCGCGAATGCAAGATCAAAGAGGAACCACGACAATTGTTGAGCAAAGTGCTTGGACTTGAAATGGTCGACCTGAAAGATAACGAGACCTGCTGTGGTTTCGGCGGCACCTTTGCCGTGAAATTTGATGCCATATCCAGCGCCATGGCGCAGCAAAAGGTTGACAACGCCCTGGCTGCCGGAGCAGATTATATCATATCCACCGATGCATCCTGCCTGCTGCATCTGCAGGGGTATATCGATAAAAATAATCTTCCTATTAAAACTATCCATTTGGCCGATGTGCTGGCAAGCGGGTGGGGGAATGTGTAAGCCCCCTCTAAATCTCCCCCTGTAGGGAGACTTTAAGAAATCAATGTAATCAAATAAGTATCGGTGTAATCCCTAATTATCAGCGGTCCTGGTTTCCTTAGTAAGCTTCATCTGCAGGGTATCGTTACTCATCACGGTGTTCCACTGCATGGTTTTGCCATCGTATTGGCTTATGGCTACATCTATGATGTAGTTTTCTGATATGATCAATTTTAGGTTGTGCTTTGTGGCATCGTATTGGTAGCCGGTTTTCAGGGCTTTTTCGATATCGTAAATATAGGGGTTGGGTGATAGCGCCAGCTTTCCGCCTTCTTCAATATAAATATTGCACCAGGCTGTAGGATCGGTGCGCCAGGCGCTATCGCCTAAAACTTTGCCGTTGCGTTTCAGCTCGGTTACTTTCCATTTGCCCGCAAAAGGGGCTGTCGGTCTTGTGGCTACAAAATAATAAATACTGCCAAAAGCCGCGGCAATGGCTGCAAATTTCATCAGCCATTTAAAAACCCCAGAGTGCACGGGAGGGATGTCTATAGATCTGCTGAAAAACAGGGCTTTGAGCTCCCGCCATCGCAATAACAAAAGATGGAGCAAGCCAATGGTGATGACCACGGAATTAAGATAGGGCGCACCCCCTATGTGATAAAAGGCATTGATCAGCACAACATTCACCATCACCGGCAGGAGGATACATACACCCAGCAGGCTCGTGCGCCTGAAAAGCAATAATATGGCACCACCTATCTGGCATAAACCCAAAATAACGGCGAAGGTGTGCGAATAACCGAAGTAGTTCCACGTAAGCTCAAATCCAGAAAGATTACCCACGGGTATGTCATCACGGAAATAAACGTGTGCAAACTGCGTCTTCAATATCTTACCAAATCCATAAAGGGACACATCATAAGCCAGGAAATAACGCAGCACACCCCGCAGCCAGGCATGTTTAATGGCGGAATTGAAACCTTGTTTACCTTCCTTGCGGTGCCACCAGAGCGAATAAGCCAGGGCCGCGACACATCCGGCTATCCCCGCGTAGGTAAACAATTTAGAATAGAATTCCACACTGCGATTGATTGCAGGATGACTAACGGAATAAGTGCTGATGAGTGTACCCGCAACCCAGGTGAAGGCGATGTACAAGTACAGGCACTCGAACATTTTACTGAACCACGAAGAGGTGTAGGCTGAAGAGGTTTCGGGCATTATTGGATAATTGTCGGTTTAAATATAAGGATGAATTGATCATAATTGAATACAAACACAAATCAGCAGCATTATAAAAATTCTCCGAATTAATGCCCGCGGCAACAATGGTGACTATTTAGTTGTTGTTTGTCCATGCACAAATACGGAAACGATGATCATGAAAGCGGTGTGGTAGCTTATGAAAGCGGGACCGATAGTATTACCGTACAGTTTCGGGATAATGGGTTTTATAAGTATACCATTCGGAGCGCCGGGGCGGCGGCGATCAGGAAAATGAAATCGCTGGCTAAGAAAGGGCAGGGATTGAGCACTTTTATTAGTCAGCATGTGCATGATAGGTATGAGAGTAAGTGGGGGTGAGGTCTGAATTATTTATTCAGTTAAGAATTAGGGTTAGTTCTCCATATGTTGTTTTTGTATTATATGAAAGCCAGTGAATGTTACTTTCTTTTTCCGCAAAAGAAAGTAACCAAAGAAAACTCTCGGCTGCGCCTGATTCTGTGAAAGTTAGTAGCAAGGCAGAGGCTGTGGTTGCCGAACCAGTCAATGCCGATTTTTGTGTTATTGAGGGGGTTGTCAGACTCTTTTTTTAGGCTATTTCCTGTCTATATCCAGTATCTCCTCTTTTTTGTCCATTTCGATAAGCATTGATTTAGATAAGCCATAAGTCATATCTGTATCAAATCCTTTTTCTACCAGGTCGCTTAAACCGGTTTGTTTGTTGGTTTGATACTTATTTGCGAAAAAATAAACGGTATCGTTAGCTACGCTTTGCACCTTGTATAAAGTGTATGCGTCGTCTTTTAACTTTATTTCGAAAATATCATCTTTTTTTGGCGATAGAATGAGTTTGCTTACTTTCTGGGCTCTGTTCTTATCGGAAACAACCGCCAGGGTGGTACCGATAATAACTAAAAAAACACCCGCAAATGTCCATATGGGTATCCTGGCGTGGGTTTTTAAATTCTCATAACTTAACCGCAAGGGAGGCGGCATTTGGTCAAGTTTCAAAACCTGTCTGCAATTATTACACACGGAAACGCCGGTTTTACCAATGGGAAAAAATGGGATCCAGAATACATGCGCATAGCGTTGAAATACATTCATCTGCACGCTACTATTCGTATTGCAGTTTGGGCATGGGTCAAAAATATATTCGGTTTTTTGCAGTGAAGCTTTCGTGCCATAAATTATCATATGCTGTGGATTAAGGTTAGGTTGATCAAAAATAAACTGGTCTGAATATAGGTAAAAAATTAAGTTAATAAAGAAAAATCAATACTTCAATACCTTCAAAAAAGCTTTGGAATGTTCGCTGATTTTTTGTATATTGTGGGTAAGCTTGGGTCGCCCTATTTTTTTATAAAATATATTTTTTAAAGACGCCAAATGCGATCGTTTTCCCTAAAAGCACCTCCAGGACTCAGAAACGCACAAAACGCTTATTTTTTACTACCAGCAAAACCGTTTATGGCCGGAAACACCTGATTTTTACTACCGGCATAAGCCCGGATGCCCGGATTGGGCGAATTTTTACTACCGGCAAAACGCTTTATGACCGGAATGAGCCGGTTTTTACTACCGGCAAAACGCTTTATGACCGTGAATAGTCAATTTTCACTACCGCTGACAGTTGATTTTACCCGGAAAAATCCTAAATTCGCACCTCATAAAAGAAGATCACTTGGTTTGTGATCGGTATTAAGTACTATTTATTAAACATAAATCATAGTTGTAGATGATTAAGATTACACTTCCAGACGGTTCCGTTCGTGAGTACGAAAAGGGAACCTCATCCATGCAGATCGCGTTGTCGATCTCCGAGGGTTTAGCACGAAACGTATTGGCAGCCGAAGTTGACGGCCAGGTTTGGGATGCAAGTCGCCCCATTGAACAAGATGCGCATGTGAAATTACTTACCTGGAGCGATGACCTGGGCAAGAACACCTTCTGGCACTCATCGGCCCACTTAATGGCCGAGGCTTTGGAAGCCTTGTATCCGGGTACCAAATTCGGTATCGGTCCGCCATTGAAGGAGCAGCCGGGCTTTTATTATGACGTGGATTTCGGCGACCGGGATTTTTCTTCGGACGATTTTAAGCAGATCGAAGATAAGATACTGGAACTGGCCAGAACCAAAAGCGAGTATATCCGCAAGCCGGTGAGCAAAGCTGATGCTGTTGAATATTTCACTGAAAAAGGTGATGAGTACAAGCTGGACCTGATCAAGGACCTGCCTGATGGCTCCATCACTTTTTATACCCAGGGCAACTTTACCGACCTTTGCCGCGGGCCTCATATCCCGAACACAGGCTTTGTAAAGGCTGTAAAGCTGACCAATGTTGCCGGCGCCTATTGGCGCGGTGATGAAACCCGCAAACAGCTGACTCGTATTTACGCCGTTACTTTCCCCAAACAAAGTGAGCTGACCGACTATCTTCACTTAATTGAAGAAGCCAAAAAACGCGATCACCGCAAACTGGGCAAGGAACTGGAGCTGTTTGCTTTCTCTGAAAAAGTGGGCATGGGCCTGCCTTTGTGGTTACCCAAAGGCGCTGCCTTGCGCGAGCGTTTGGTGCGCTTTATGCAAACTGCGCAGGTAAAGGCCGGTTACGAGCAGGTGGTTACCCCGCATATTGGGCATAAAAATCTGTATGTGACTTCCGGTCATTACGAAAAATATGGCAAGGATAGTTTCCAGCCGATACAGACACCGCAGGAAGGGGAGGAGTTCTTCTTAAAACCGATGAACTGCCCGCACCATTGCGAGATATATAAAACCAAACCACGGTCGTACAAAGACCTGCCGGTGCGTTATGCTGAGTTTGGTACCGTGTACCGTTACGAGCAAAGCGGCGAGCTGCATGGCTTAACCCGTGTGCGTGGCTTTACACAGGATGACGCGCATTTATTTTGCCGCCCCGACCAGGTGAAGGACGAATTTAAAAAGGTGATCGACCTGGTACTGTATGTATTTACCGCTTTAGGGTTCGATGATTATACTGCGCAGATATCACTTCGCGATCCGGAGAAAAAAGAAAAATATATTGGTTCGGACGAAAACTGGGCATTGGCTGAACAGGCTATTATTGAAGCATCGGACGAGAAAGGTTTACGCACGGTTGTGGAGTTGGGCGAGGCCGCTTTTTACGGGCCAAAGCTGGATTTTATGGTAAAAGATGCCTTAGGTAGAAAATGGCAGCTTGGAACTATCCAGGTTGACTATAATTTACCCGAGCGTTTTGAGCTGGAATATACCGGCAGCGACAACCTGAAACACCGCCCGGTAATGATCCATAGAGCCCCGTTTGGGTCACTGGAGCGTTTTATCGCGGTTTTGATCGAGCATTGCGCCGGTAATTTCCCGTTATGGCTTTCGCCTGAGCAGTTTACGATATTGCCGATATCTGAAAAATATGAAGAATATGCAAAAAAACTTTCTGATATATTAAAAGATTCCGATATTTGCGGGCTGATTGACTTTAGGGACGAGAAGATAGGGCGTAAGATACGCGATGCTGAAGTCAAAAAAATCCCTTATATGCTGATTGTGGGCGAAAAAGAAGCAGCCGAAGGCCTGGTTTCAGTTCGCAAGCATGGGCAGGGAGATTTGGGCAGCATGACTATTGAAGATTTTAAACAACAAATAATAAAAGAAATAACCGTATAACTTGGCATTAAACAAACCCAATTTTAACAGAGGACCAAGGCCTCCCTTTAAGAAAAAGGAAGCCGAACATAACATCAATGAGTTCATCCGGGCTCCCGAAGTACGCTTGACCGGCGATAACGTGGAGCAGGGCATTTACAGTTTACGTGATGCTTTGGCTATTGCCCTTGAGCAGGAACTCGACCTTGTTGAAATTTCTCCGAACGCCGTTCCGCCTGTTTGTAAGGTGATAGACTATAATAAGTTTATCTACGAGCAGAAAAAGAAGATGAAGGAGATCAAAAGTAACGCCAAGCAAACCGTTATTAAAGAGATCCGTTTCGGTCCAAATACCGATGACCATGACTTTGAATTTAAATTGAAGCATGCCATCAAATTTTTGGAAGCCGGCGAAAAGGTGAGGGCCTACGTACATTTCAAGGGTCGTGCGATAGTTTACAAGGAGCAGGGCGAGATCCTGTTGCTGCGGTTTGCACAGGCTTTGGAAGAAGTGGGCAAGGTAGAGCAATTGCCGAAACTGGAAGGAAAACGGATGTTTTTGACCGTAGCCTCGAAGGGAGCGAAGAAATAGAGCCAGGAATCAAGAGTCAAGAACCAAGAGAGATATTGTCCTGCTTCTTGACTCTTGATTCCTGATTCTCAAAAAGAGTAATTAATTAAATAAATATATATAAACACGGTTATGCCAAAAATGAAAACCAATTCCAGTGCAAAAAAGCGTTTTAAGCTTACTGGAACCGGTAAAATTGCAAGAAAGAACGCATACAAAAGCCACATCTTAACTAAGATGTCGACCAAACGTAAGCGTAACCTTACCCACACCAGTTTAGTTTCTGATGCGGATATGGGTAACGTAAAACGTATGCTTTGTATCGGGAAGTAATTAACAAATTTTAAAACCAGGTATTCGGGTTTACAAGTTCTCTAATCAGACACCCACTACCAAAAAGACAAAAAAATGCCACGTTCAGTTAACGCAGTCGCGTCGAGAAGACGCCGGAAAAGGATCATGGACCTTGCAAAAGGTTACTATGGTTCACGCAGCAAGGTTTATACCGTTGCGAAAAACACAGTAGAAAAAGGCTTACAATATGCTTACCGCGACCGTAAGACCAAGAAAAGAGAGTTCAGGGCTTTATGGATACAACGTATCAACGCCGGAGCACGCCAGCACGGAATTTCTTACTCACAACTAATTGGTAAGTTAGCCGCTAAACAAATTGGTTTGAACCGTAAAGTTTTAGCTGATTTGGCGATGAACCACCCGGATGCTTTTAAAGCAGTTATTGACGCTGTAAAGTAAAAATTGCCTGTGAGGACACAGGCAACGGATAATATTGAAAAAGACCTGCCATCTGGCAGGTCTTTTTTTGTTTCTATTATTTGAAAATTATTAACTTGGCATGCTTATCATCATTATTTTGAAATCAAAGTATCTTCTTTATAGCAAATGCCTGCTTGGTTTAGTAATTCTTTCGACGTGTTCTTACAGTGTATCCGGCCAACAAAAAAGTCATCCCGACAGTTTAAAATTTACATTATATGCCCATGATAAGTGCACAAACAAATATATTCGTTCCTTGCTATATTATTTTAAGGAGGAGGGAGGCGATGAAAAATACAAACCTAAGTCCGAAACTGGCGAGTGCTTGCTTCCTCATAAAGGTAAATATCAGTTATATTTCGTTGACATTCCTTATCCACTCACTTATGAGTTTAAAGGTCAGGTTGCTGATACATTAAATTTTCCCGCATTATTTTTTGGATTTTCCCTGTCTGAACCGCCCAAATGGGTGTTTTGCAATAAAATAGCTCATGGAAAGCTGATTGATTATTTTAAACCAGGGAAAAAGAGGTTGCAGGGCAAATTCAAAAATGGCAAGCTTATTGGTAAATTATTTTATTATGACCTCGATAGCAAATTAGTTAAGGTTGAGAATAAACATAATTTCACAAAGCACTAAATATCAAAGTAAAAAATGAGTAATTAAGGCCGCTAGTATTTAAACTTAAACTTCTTCAAATCAGGCAAATGTTTCTTTTGCCGTTTCAATTCATATTGATAGATCACCTGTCCTAAATTCTTCATAAAAGGTAGGCACACGGTTTTGTATTCGTACTTATTATCATTCAGGATGCCATCCTCATTAGATTGTACTACAGCTGAGAGCATAAATTCAACCTTGTTTTTGTAGTCAACGATATAGGCGTTGTCAATATCATAACCATAAGAGTCTCCAATCTTGTTAAATATCCTAATGTTCGGGTTGATCGTAGCCAGGCTATCTCCGCCATAAAATAACCATTTGCAATAGGCCGGGAAATATTCCGGCGGACTGTAGGTTGGATATTTGCTTTCAGTAGGCCACATGCTCATGTAATGGTAAATGAATTTATACTGTTCATCGGTCAGGTTGTAGCGTTGTTCTTTAGGGAAAGTTTCGGGGAATAGTAGCCGCTTCAAAACCATTTGCTGGTCGGGGATAGGGTAGACGTTCTTATCCGAAAAACTGAAGGGCTGCATCACCAGCTTATCATTCTTATCCATGTAGCCTTTACCCTGGATAAAATTATCCAGTTGCATGGGGTATTCCTTTTCATCATACAACGCCGGCTTGTGGTAAGCGAGTTTGTCTCCGTTATAAAAATCAATTGGATTGGTGTGCTTGGTGTTTTCACCGGCATCACCTACGGCCAACCGGCCGATGATACGGGTGTTGTTCAGTTGATATTTCTTCAGTTTGTTATTGATCTCTTCGCGGCCTACAAATTCATAAAGCCGGTTGTAGGCATCATTATCGCTCACTAATAATATTTTCTTGATGTAATTGTCGATACTCGGCAGCCCAGTTTTTGAACTTGAATCTTTCTTTACTTTAGTCTGCCCGGTAAAAGCGCTGTCGGTGATCATTGCGGAATTCTTATCAAGGCCTTTAATGTTCAGCTCATTCAATTTTTCGAGAGCGAATATGGCCGTGGGTAGTTTTACCGTGCTGGCCGGGTAGAAATAATGATTGGCATTCAGACGGTAACTATAGGATTTAAAATGTGGCACATTATGCTCGTCGCGATCGATTTGGGTGTACAATATCTGCACTTCGTTTTGGGTGGGATGCTTTAATATGCCGGCAAATAGTTCCGGGTGAGATTGCAAGAGATTCTTCAGGAAAATGGTATCGGGTTTTTGTTGGGCCGATGCGGAAATGGTGATCATTAATAATAGGCTGAGTAGACAGGTTTTCATGAGGATAAATATAGAAATTAGTTGATTATTGTCTGAACCGCTGATTAAACTGATTATATGATTCCGTTGATTAAAACTTATCAACCTATTCAATTAACATCTCTTGCGTTTCTCACGCACATAACATACATTTGCAACGCTTTAGGTTTTCCCGGTAGTACCGGGAGATTAAAAGGGAACCGGGTGTAAATCCCGGACTGTCCCGCAGCTGTAAGCTCCATAACCATAGTCCATCCATAGCCACTGTCAGCATTTATGTTAGCGGGAAGGCCGGGCGAAAGGGGAGTAAGTCAGAAGACCTGCCAGAGCATTAGTATTATTCACAGCTTTCGGGGATTGAAGCTTGGATGTGAAACTCTTTTCTTTTGGCGTTTCCATTTAATTCTTTCCGCAGGCTGTGGGCTTAGCTCACAACAAATGCAAAAAAAAGTACATCAGCTTAAAAATTACAGGTGGCATTATCCAGCCGCTGCAATTTGCGTTGCACTTGCATTTCCGTTTATAGCATCAGCCCAAACCGATACCACCAAAAAGCTGAACGAGGTAAAGATCAAAACCTCGCCATTGCCCCAGGTACAAACTATTACCCCGTCACAACAAATATCCGCCGGTGATTTTGAGCGTTACAGTGCCTTTAATGTTGCTGATGCCATCCGCAACTTCGCTGGAGTTACCATTAAGGATTACGGCGGCATTGGTGGATTAAAAACCATATCTGTGCGCGGCCTCGGCGCCAACCATACGGCAGTTTTGTATGATGGTGTACAATTGAATGATGCCGAAAACGGACAGGTAGATTTGGGCAAACTCAACCTGAATAATATACAGGAGATCACCCTATATAATGGTCAGCCGCCGTTTATTTGTCAAACTGCAAGGGCATTTGCCTCGGGCAGTGTGCTTTCTATTAAAACAGTTAAGCCGAATCTAACTGCCGAAAAACCGTATTCTATTACGGCAGGTATCAAAGGCGGTTCATTCGGCCTTTTTAATCCATACCTGCAATGGCAACAGCGCATCAGCACTAACTGGTCGTTCATCATCAATAGTTACCTGGAAAATGCCAACGGGCATTACAAATACAAAGCCAGCGGTGATGGTTCCGACTCGGCACGCACACGTGTTAATGATGATATCAAGGCACGGGAAATTGATGGCGCCTTATATTGGGCCAAAAACGACAGCAATAAATTCAACCTGCATATCAATTTCTATAATTCAGACCGGGGGCTGCCCGGCGCGGTGATCCTTTTTGCTCCGCCGCTATCCAAGGACAGACTATGGAACCAGGATGTTTTTGTGCAGGCAGGTTACGAGCGAATATGGAATAATGGGCTGCACCTGTTGATCAATACCAAATTATCCAAAAACTACCTGCGGTATCTCAATCCAACCTTCCTGAATGCCGAAAACAGGCTCGATCAGCATTTTACACAGCGGGAACTCTATCAGTCGGCTGCATTGTCTTATCGTATCACACCAAACTGGGAGGTTTCTTACGCGGTGGATGCTTCGGTAAATGATCTGAACATTCTTTTTAATTACAATCCTTTCCCGGCATTTCCGTACCCGACAAGGTTTACTTTGTTGAACGTTTTGGCCTCTAACTTCAGCATTGGCAAATTGCGCCTGCAGGGAAGTTTACTGAATACCAATGTCACCGAAAGCGTTAAAATAAGCGTAAAGCCGGCCAACCGAAATATTTATTCGCCCACCTTAATGGCTACACTGTTGCCGTTTGAAAGCCCCAACTTCCAATTAAGGGCTTTTTATAAGCATATATTCCGCAACCCGACCTTTAATGATATTTATTATGACCCCGTTATCAACCCAAACCTGAAACCAGAGTTTGTAAAGGAATATGATCTGGGGGCAACCTACAGCAAAGGGCTGACCGGATTTTTCAATTACATTACCCTTACGGTTGATGCTTATTACAATAACGTGATCAACAAGATCATCTTCATTCCGCATGATGCTTACAACAGTTCCGTGCAAAACGCAGGCAGGGTAGATATCAAGGGAATTGATGCCGGGCTGAAAACGCAGGCCCAATTGGCAACGGGATGGAAAGGTTCACTGTCTGTAAACTATACCTACCAGCAAGCCCTGAACGTAACCGACCCTAATGATGATCTCTACCTGAACCAGATACCTTATACTCCCAAAAATACCCTAGCGCTAAATGTGGGTATCGATCATGGCGCTGCCGGGTTGTATTATAACCAGGTAATCTCTTCATCGCGCTATTACACCAATAACAATACCGCTGATTTTAACCTGCCGGGTTACCCTGTTAGCGATGCATCATTTGTTTATCGGTTTTTGGGCAAAACCAGGTCGGTAGCCTCATTTGAGGTGAACAATCTTTTTAATAAAAGCTATTCCGTTATCCAAAGTTACCCCATGCCGGGGCGTTCCTACAGAATCTCATTTCAAATAACAATTTAATATAATCAACGACCATGAAACAAATCAGACAAAATTATCTCTTTATCGCCCTGGCATTTATTACGGTGCTATCGGCCTGCCATAAAGATAAGACCAATCCAAAACCCGATACTCCAACAGCAGAGCGCGCCGGCGTGTACATATTGAACCAGGGTGGCTTTCAAGGCAATAATAGCACCCTGACCTACTATGATTATACCACCAAAAATTTAACGCCCGACCTGTACAGCGTAGTCAACAGCGACAAAATTGGCGATACCGGCAACGATGTTGAAATCTATGGCTCAAAAATGTACATCATCGTGAATGTATCCAGCGTGGTTGACGTGGTAAACGCCAAAACAGGGAAATTGATCAAACAGATCAGTTTTGTAAATAATTCAGTCAAACGCGAACCCAGGAGCGTGGTGTTCTATAAGGGCAATGCCTTTATAAGTTCGTATGATGGCACAGTAGCTGTATTGGATACCGCGGCATTAACCGTTAGTAAATACATTACCGTAGGCCGTAACCCGGAGCAAATGGTGGTATCGAATGATAAATTATATGTAGCCAACTCGGGCGGTTTAAGCTTTGGTAATCCCGATAAAACTGTTTCGGTGATCAACCTGGCTACATTTACCGAAATCAAAAAGATAACTGTAATTGCCGACCCGGTAACCATGGTTGCTGATAGCTATGGTCATATTTACGTACAGTCTTTAGGAGACTTTGCCGATGTTAAACCTGGTATGACCATCATTGATAATCAAACCGATGCCGTGATATCCCAAAGCGAATTATTATTGGGTTACAACATTCCGATGGCTGTATTGGGCGATAATGTGTATTATGTAACCGTGGATAATAAGATAGCGATGTATAATGCCAAAACACAAACCGCTGGCTCGGCCAATTTTATTACTGACGGCACCGTGATCACCACACCTTATGCCATCTCTACCGATCCATTGACCAACGAAGTATTTATTTCGGATGCTAAGGATTATTCATCAAACGGTACATTGTACGCATTTGATAAAAACGGTAAAAAGGAATATTCCATCACTACAGGTATCAACCCAGGCAGGATAATTTTTGTGAATAAGTGATCTGTTTTATAAGATTTTTATTTAAAGGATAAATCAGTAATTTTACTGCATAAATAACATCATGACATTACAAAAAATAAACACCCGCAATACGGTACTCATTTTAATGATTGTAATTGCCGCTGCATTTAGACTGGTTACTTATAAATTAAGTCTGAGATATCCATTTGAAATGAGCAATTTCAACACAATTGGCGCGATGGCGTTATTTGGAGGAGCATATTTTACTGATAAAGTTAAAGCTTATCTGATACCGTTTTTGGCACTATTTTTAAGTGACGTTGCATTACATTATGCTTTTGGGGTGAATTGGAATTCGTTCATCGTTTATTTTTGCTTTGCCATAATGGTATTCATTGGAAGCCTGATTAAAAAAGCAACTGTCGTAAATGTATTGGCAGCTTCGATTGTTTCGGTAGCAATTCATTGGTTATTAACTGATTTGCCTTGGCTATACGGCGCATATTATCCTCACACATTGGCAGGTTACGGACAATCATTAGTAGCAGCTATACCATTTGAAAGAAATATGTTAATTGCTGACGCTATTTTCTGTGCAGTACTTTTCGGCGGTTTTGAACTGGCCAAAAGCAAATACACCGTATTACGTACCAACAGGGAAGTGGCGATTTGAAGGTAAAATATTAAAATCGAAAAGCGATCGGCCAATGGCAGGTCGCTTTTTTTATTTGATATAACCATAGAGACGCAATACTTTGCGACTCTAACTGAAAATAAAATATTAACATGAAACACATCGTTGTACTAACAGGTGCCGGCATCAGCGCGGAAAGCGGTTTAAAAACCTTCAGGGACAGCGATGGCCTGTGGGAGGGCTATGACATAGCCGAGGTGGCAACCCCTGAAGCCTGGCGCCGTAACCCGGCCCTGGTGCAGGAGTTTTATAATGCCCGGCGCAAGTCAGTACTGGAGGCTCAGCCCAACGAGGCCCATTATGCGCTGGCAAA
The DNA here is from genome assembly GCA_035489035.1 of Mucilaginibacter sp. GTDB lineage: Bacteria > Bacteroidota > Bacteroidia > Sphingobacteriales > Sphingobacteriaceae > Mucilaginibacter. Next base: position 26,765 of record DATHKT010000026.1, on the reverse strand, counting down.
ACTTGAAGAAAAATATAAGGTAACTATCATCACCCAAAATATAGATGACCTGCACGAAAGGGCTGGCTCAACAAACGTGGTTCACCTGCATGGCATCATCACCCGCTCACAATCCAGCAAAAACCCAAACCTGACTTATCCTATTGAAGGCTGGGAAATTAAAATGGATGAAGTTTGCGAATTAGGCTCGCCTTTACGTGCTCACGTGGTATGGTTTGGTGAAGCGGTACCGATGATAGATGAAGCCGCACGCATTTGCGCTACCAGTGATCTGTTTATATTGGTTGGCTCATCGCTGGCAGTTTATCCGGCAGCCAGTTTGGTTGATTATGTACCTCATAGCGTGCCTAAATATATTGTCGATCCTAAAATCCCTTATTTACCATCAGCTAATTTTATCAAAATAGAGGAGAAGGCGACGGTTGGAGTGGTGAGGTTAGTTACCGAATTATTGAATGAACTATAAAAAATAATCGTGTAAATCCTTTAATCCTGTAAATCATGGTTCAGACAAAAAACTGCATCTTCAACTGGAGTGGTGGCAAGGATAGCGCATTAGCCCTTTACCATTGTCTGCAAAATCCTGAATTGGATATCAAATACCTTGTAACAACCATCAATGATGCAGTCGACCGTATTTCTATGCATGGCGTGCGCACCGAATTATTGATCAAACAGGCGGAAAGTATTAGCATTCCTTTATACCAGGTGCGTTTGCCTGAAATGCCAGGTATGGCCGAATATGATGCCATTATGCGCAAAACGATGGAACATTTCAGGAGTGAAGGGATTACTCATGCCATATTTGGAGATATCTTCCTGCAGGATCTGAAGGATTACCGCGATGCGCGTTTAGCCGAAGCAGGGATGACGGGCATCTATCCATTATGGAAAAGGGATACTGCTGAGTTGATCCATGAGTTTTTGTCACTAGGTTTTGGTACCGTAATCGCCTGCACACAGAAACGGTTGGAACGTATAGTAGGGAAGGAGATAACCGAGGAGTTAATACTGTCTTTACCGGATGATGTAGATGTATGTGGTGAAAATGGAGAGTTCCACACCTTCGCTTTTAAGGGTCCTATTTTCAAAGAAGAAATTGCTTACAAAACGGGAGAGAAGGTGTTCAAAGAATACGCCGCACCGAAGGATTTAAACGACACCTGTTTTTCACCTGCGCCCGAAAAGCCTGCTGGTTTTTGGTATTGCGATTTGCTGCCGAAATAGCCAAAAATAAGCGATTTTTCATGAAATTTAGATGCCAAATATTATTCGGTTCGTCAATTTATATAACTATAATCAATTATTAATCAGTATTTTAAATATTAATTATTGAAGTCATAGTTTAATAACAAATTTTCTGATTTTCAAGGCTTACAGTTAAGTATGACCAAATAAAATTTGGTCATATATTTATCAAGTATTTAACTATTTACTATACAGATATTTATAAACTATATATCAACTAATAGTTATACCTGAAATAGGCTTCTTTGTAATCTTTCCGCATTTCGACAAATCTTGCCGAAACAGTCTTTAAAAACTCCTCATCGAGTAGTTCAAAGATGCTGTTGACACCATCGGTCAGGTCGATTTCTGGGATCTTGTAACTTTGTTCCATAACTCCCTGCTCTATCTTTACAATAAACTTTTGGTTCATGTTCATGATGGTTACTTTGAATTCGGGATGGGGTAGTTCGGCGATAACTCTCATGTGTTATTAATTTGATATTAATAGTTTAGGACGTATTTGGATGCCTCGAAAGAAGCAGAATTGATGAGATAAAATGAGTTAGTTATTTTTAGATTTAAGTGTGAAGCCAACTGATAAATTAGTCTTAGGCAACGGAAGCAATTTGAGCCTTAAATCACTTAACTCGTATGCGTCTATGATATTTCTATCCCATAGCCAATTTAAATTGTTTGAAATTTGCTCATTAGTAAGGTACCCATCAGATTTTGCATAGGTCTTCAATAAATAATCCTTTTGCTTTTTATTTGTAAGGCATAAGAAGTTACTAAACTCACTATCTGTTGGCAAATCAATATAAAACGCTATAGTTGTGCCATCTTGTAACACCATGTTATAATTACTTTCATAATTTAACCATGAAAAAAAGAGCGATATTAAGAAAAGAACGAAGTAAAATAATATATCATACCAGGCAGAACCTTTTTCATCAAAAAAATGAGAACAAACAGTTACAATAACTCCTAACAACATACCCAATGCAACTAAAGAGAATACAACATTTGGGTGTTTCTCTTTAAAAAACTTAGCCGTTATCTTTTCCAAATTATATTCTATCTCAATATGGTCAAATGGCTTTGAGGTTTTAACTCTTAATGAATTTTCAGTTAATTCAAATTCCTTAGACCTAAATAATTTTTTTTGCTTCAAAATCATAGTCATCATATTAAGCTGGAATCAATCAGTTGTATTGCCAAATTTAAATCCTATACTAGTGTCTGTCGTCGGCATCATAGGCACATTTGCTTTTCTCAAATTTTCTAACTCTTCAGTACTAATTATACCTTTTTCCCACAGCCATTTAAGGTTATCTAGCATTTGTTCTGACGACAAATAGGGATCAGCTTTTGCATATCTATTCAATAAGTATGTTTTTTGTTGTTCTTTAAGTTGAAGTAAAAAATCATTCACCTCTCTTTTATTTGGCGAGTTGGCATAAAACTTAACAAAGCGTGTGTCATGAAGAAATAACCTGATAACATTTTCATGAAAAATAACAGAACCCGTTACAAGTAAGGTTAAGATTCCAATACATATTATAACTTCATATAGCGGATCTTCTCTACTATTTGCGAGATATAAGGAGAAAAAACACAAACTAATAAGAAGCATAGCCCCCGAGCCTATTATGCCGGGCAGAAACGGTTTCTGTATTTTAACAATTTTGGTACCCAATTCTTCAAATGTAAATTCACCCTCAAAATAGTTTAATGGTTTCCTGATTTGTACACTTAGTGATTTGTCAGTAATTTCAAATATTTGTGTTAATAAAAAATTTCTTTGCTTCAGTACAATTGGCATGTGGTATTTTTGTACCAAATATAAAATATATTTAGAAATGGCCGAAGATTTAACAATAACCCGCTCAACCGATAAACAGGAACAATACCAATCATTGATCCCGCAAATTGAGGCATTGCTTTACGGCGAACCCGACCTGGTTGCAAACATGGCCAATATAAGTGCTGCACTGAAGGAACAGTTTAAATGGTTTTGGGTTGGATTTTATATGGTAAAAGGCGGTGAATTGGTGCTGGGCCCTTTCCAGGGACCTGTCGCCTGTACCCGTATAGCCAAAGGAAGAGGAGTTTGCGGCACGGCCTGGGAGCAGGGTAAAGCTCTGATCGTACCGGATGTAGATGCTTTCCCCGGGCATATTGCCTGTAGTTCGCTGTCACGTTCCGAGATCGTATTGCCTATTTTTCATAATGGTAAGGTTATAGGCGTGTTGGATGTAGACAGTGAAGAACTGGACCAGTTTGATGAAACGGATGCCAAATACCTTGGGCAAATCGTTAAACTCCTGCAATTTTAATGAGCCGGATATTCCTGATTCCCGGATTGGGGGCAGATACAAGGATTTATAAAGATATTGACCTGCAGGGAAATGAAGCAGTTAATGTCAATTGGATCGAACCTGATAAATCTGATACCTTACCGTCCTACGCTCAAAAGCTGATCGACAAATACCACATTACACCTCATTCCATCGTGATCGGCAACTCTTTAGGCGGCATGATCGCCATTGAGATCGCCAACAAAATTGATCTTGATAAGGTTATTTTGATCTCCAGTATCAAAACGGCTGACGAAGCACCATTAAACTTTAAATTGTTCAAATATTTGCCACTTTATAAGATTGTTCCGGCAAGGCTTATCACCTCTATGGGCTTTATTATCAGGTTTGCCTTTGGCAAAATGTCGAAAAACCACCAGGATATGTTTGTCAGTATGCTGCGGAATACCTCGGCCAAATTTGTTAAATGGGCGATAGGCGCTATTTTGCATTGGGACAATCAAACCATACCAAAAAATGTTTACCATATTACCGGCGATAAGGATAAGGTATTCCCCTATAAAAGGATCAAAGGCGCGACTATTATTAAAGGCGGCACGCATATCATGATCTTTAACAGGGCCAAAGAGATCAATAGCTGGTTAAAAGAAATATTATAAAATTGAAAATTCCACACTCATTTTATCTCGGCTCAGACGTTGTAGCCATCAGCAAAAGCCTGATTGGGAAGTATTTGTTTACCTGTATCGATGGTATACTTACCGGAGGCTTTATTGTTGAAACAGAAGCCTATAACGGCATTATCGACCGTGCATCTCACGCTTTTGGTAATCGGTTGACACCACGTACCCAAACGATGTATAAAGAAGGCGGGCGGGCCTATATTTATCTATGTTATGGCATCCACGAAATGTTGAATGTGGTAACGTCAGTTGGGGGGCAACCACATGCCATATTGATTCGCGCCATTGAACCAACTGTAGGGATTGATATCATTCAGGCCCGCCGCAATATGGAGAAGCTTAAGCCAAACATTACTGCGGGGCCGGGCTCGGTAGCCAAAGCTTTGGGTATTGATCGTAAACTCAATGGCATCAGCCTGCAAAGTGACACTTTATGGATCGAGGATAAAGGGTTGACGTTTAAGGATGACCAGATTGCTGCCGTTCCGCGTGTGGGGGTAGCTTATGCAGGTGAGGATGCCTTATTGCCATACCGTTTTTATGTAAAGGGCAATACCTTCGTGAGCAAGCCGAATAAATAATTATTTATTCATTGTAGAGAGGCAATGCATTGCCTCTCTACGGTATTTTGTAATATTGACCGATGATTTACCAGGACACCTTAGCATTTGCAAACCAGCTTGACGAACAGGACGAATTGAAAAGCTTCCGTTCAGAATTTTTGATACCTCAGCATAATGAAAGCGATGCGATCTATCTATGCGGAAATTCTCTAGGCCTTCAACCCATAGCCACCGAGAAATATTTAGCCGCACAATTGGACAGCTGGAAGGAACTGGCAATAGAAGGCTGGTTCCAGGGGGATGATCCCTGGCTGCAATTTCATCACCAGCTTAAACAGCCGCTGGCCAATCTTATGGGGGCAAAAATTGAAGAAATTACCATAATGAATTCACTTACAGTAAATCTTCACTTATTGCTTGTAAGTTTTTATCAGCCAACAAGTAAACGATACAGAATACTAATGGAAGGCGGTGCTTTTCCATCCGACCAATATGCTGTTGAAAGCCAGGCTAATTTCCATGGATTTGACCCGGTAGATGCCATCATCGAGCTGTTTCCACGGAAGGGTGAGTTTACTTTACGGACAGAAGATATCCTTTCGGTCATCGAAAAAAATGCTGATGAACTGGCGCTCGTTCTTTTCGGCGGGGTGAATTATTACACCGGTCAGCTTTTTGATATGGAGGCCATTACCAAAGCCGCCCACAAGGCCGGGGCCTACGCCGGGTTCGACCTGGCACATGCAGCGGGTAACGTTCCCCTAAAATTGCACGACTGGAATGCTGACTTTGCCTGCTGGTGTTCCTACAAATACATGAACTCGGGTCCCGGTGGTATCAGCGGTATTTTTGTGCATGAGAAACATTTTGATAACCCGCAGCTTAAGCGTTTTGCCGGCTGGTGGGGATACAGGCCCGATAAACGTTTCCTGATGGCGCCGGGTTTTGATCCGGCAAAAGGAGCCGAGGGCTGGCAGGTAAGCACAAGCCCAATCCTGCTGATGGCCGTGCATAAAGCCGCGTTGGATATATTTTCCAAAGCCGGGGGATTTGATAAGTTACGTCAAAAAAGTCTTTTGCTTACCGGTTACCTGGAGTTTTTGATACAGGAGATCAATCGCAAACAGAGAGATGAGTTATTTAAGATCATTACGCCAGGAGATCCGAATACACGCGGCTGCCAGCTATCCATCGTTTGCAAACGCGATGGGAAAGCCATTTTTAATTATCTCGCTCAAAATGGCGTCATTGGCGACTGGCGCGAACCGAATGTGATCAGGTTGAGCCCTGTGCCTTTGTATAACTCATTTGAGGACATATACGAGGCTGCAAAGCATTTGGCGAACGCTGTATAGTTTTTTATGCTGAAAATAGCCTACGATCCGATTTATGCCCATCCATTGCCCGAAGGCCATCGGTTTCCCATGCTCAAATACGAACTGATACCCGCGCAACTGATCCACGAAGGTATTATTACGGCTGATAACCTGTTTTCACCAAAGCCTTTGGAAGAGGAAATCATCCTCTGGACTCATGAGGAAAACTATTGGCACCAATTGCGTGATCTCACCCTGCCATCCAAAGAACAGCGTCGAACGGGTTTCCCTTTGTCGGCCCAATTGGTGGAGCGCGAAATACGTATCGCAAAAGGAACTATTGATGGTTGTCATTTTGCTTTTGACTACGGTATCGCATTTAATGTCGCCGGCGGTACACATCATGCCGGCACTAATTGGGGCGAAGGGTTTTGCTTACTAAACGATCAGGCTATAGCGTCTAATTACCTGTTAAATAAAAATTTAGCCACATCTATCTTAATCATTGATTTAGATGTTCACCAAGGGAATGGCACCGCCCAGATATTTGAAAACGACCCGAGAGTGTTCACTTTCTCCATGCATGGGGCTAATAATTTTCCGTATCGCAAAGAAAGATCAGACCTGGATATCCCCCTGGCTGATGGCACAAGTGATCAGGAATATCTTGATATCTTAAAACAAACTTTACCCCGGCTTATTGATCAGCATAAGCCTGATTTTATATTTTACCTGGCGGGAGTGGATGTATTGGCGACAGATAAATTAGGCAAACTGGCATTAAGTAAAGATGCCTGTAAAGAGCGCGACCGTTTTGTATTGGAGCAATGCATCAAACATCATATCCCAGTGCAGGTAAGCATGGGTGGCGGTTATTCAACAGATATCAAAGACATTGTGGAGGCACATTGCAATACTTACAGATTGGCAAACGACCTGTATTTTTAAAAGTCAATTTAGATTTGACAACTTTTGAAAAGTTGTCAAATCTTGCGCTGACCTTTATTTTTAGTCCTGTGATATAATGACAGGCTCTTTGATTTGGTGTTTCCGGCTGATCAATTGGAAGCGTATAAACAATAATCCCGAAGCTGTCAAAAGCCCAAGCACCAGGCCATACCAAACCCCTACAGCCCCTAAATTAAAATGTATTCCCAATAAATAGCCAACCGGTAAACCGATCACCCAATAGGCGATAAAAGTGATCACGGTTGGAATATTCACATCACCCATACCGCGCAATACGCCCAGACCAACCACCTGTGTACCATCAAACAACTGGAAGAATGCTGCTATGATAAGTAGCTGTGCTGCAATATCTATAACAGCCTTATCAGAAGTGTACATCCATGGCAATAAGTGATTACCTAAAGTAAATATGATGGCAGTTAACGTCATAAAAACAACCACCACATGGTAATTGGATATGGCCGAAAGGCGTAACTCCTGGTGCCTTTTAGCGCCAAAGTAATTACCTGATTTGATGGCGGCCGCGGCAGAAACGCCGCTTGCCATCATGTAAGTTAACGAGGCCAAACTGATAGCTACCTGGTGCGCAGCCTGTGCATCCGCGCTGATGGTGCCGATCATTATAGCTGCCAGGCTGAACGCACTTACCTCAAATGTATATTGCATTGCAACCGGCGTACCGATCTTTAATATCCGTATACTACGTACTTTGTCAATATTTCGCAGGGCAAATGTCCTGAGGTAACTCCTAAAGTGTTTCGACCTGAAAACATAAAACGCCATCACTATGGCCATTACACAGCGGTCTACCAAAGTACTATAGCCAACACCTTTAATACCCATTGGGCTGATACCGAACATTCCTTTAACAAATATGATCCCCAGGCATATGTTGAGTATATTGCCCCAAATAGATACCATCATGGCCTGTTTGGTAAAGCCCAATCCTTCGGCAAATTGCTTAAAGGTGTTAAATACAAGCAGAGGGATCAACGATATCCCCAGCAGGAACAAGTAAGGTTTAGCCTGCCTAACCACTTCCGCCGACTGGTCTAAATGCCCGATGATCAAATTCGCCCCAAAACTGATCAGCACAAACAAAACAATGCCGGTTATGATATTGATAAGTAAACTATTGGAAAGCAGTTGTCCGCATTCTTCCTGCTCATTGCGGCCATTATGTTGTGCGATCAGGGGAGTGATACCATAAGAGATACCCAAACCGATCACCAATGCAATTACAAAAATACTGTTAGCCAAAGCAACCCCGGCCAGCGGAATAGTGCCCGCAAAATGCCCTACGATCATGCTATCGGCCATTTGTACGAAGGTATGCCCGGCTTGCGATATCACCACCGGAATGGCTAATTTTAAGCTGTCGCGATAAAAGGGTTTATATTTTTGGTAAAGCGCTTTCATTTGCCGTATTTCTGCGGAGGTGGCAAATGTAATAATTTAAGGTCTTGGCAGGGTCAGGCGGCGGTATAATATTCTTCTTTTTCGGTGGTATGTATGCGTATTACCCCCGAAAGTACCAGGTTGACCAATATGCGCTGCGCATGCCGGCGGCTCAGCTTTTGCAATTCGCAATATTGTTTAATGTTAATGCGGTTCATCTTTTCCAGGTACTCCAACAGGGCCTTTTCTTTGGATGAATATTCAATGAATACTCCCTTGTTGTCTGATGAATGTTTCAGCACATCTACAACAATTTTACTGGCCAGCACACTTTTATCTTTTACCCGCACATATACCCACCATTTGCCGTCTTCGGCCAATGAATAATGAGGCTTAGTATTGCTTTCCACAATTTCTACCACCAGCACCAGTTTGTCATCTACATATTTTTCTTCAAATATGGGCTCCAAAGCCGGCTTCGCATACAACTGGCAGGCTTTGGTGATCATGTAGCGCTCCTCATCTTCTGATTTTACACCGTTTATTGTGCCATCATCAGCTACACCTATCAGTAATCGTCCGCCCTTATTATTAGCGAATGATACCATAGTTCTGGCTATCTTTTCACAACTGGTAATAGTTTTTTTAAAATCAAGTGTTACGCCTTCTCCCTCAAAAATCAGTTTTTTGATATTCATTGTTCGCCTCCCTGATCCGTTTTTTGATAAGGTGTAAAAATCTCCATCCAAACTTCAGGACGGGTTATCGTTGTAAATCCAAACTGAGCATATAACCCGTGGGCATCAGATGTAGCCAGCGACCATCTTCTTAATCCCTGCAATTCGGGGTGTTCCCTGATGGTTTGCATCAACCATTTGGATAAGCCCAAGCGCTTGTGATCTGCCAGGATAAACACATCACAAATATAAGCAAAAGTAGCTTTATCTGTCACTACGCGGGCAAAACCAGCCATTTTATCGCTCTTATAAATGCCAAAACACATTGAATTTTCGATGGCTTTTTTCACTGTTTCCACAGGGATACCTTTGGCCCAATACGACTCGACAGCAAGGTAATAATGAACCGTGTCAAAGTTAATAAGGCTTTTATCCATCGAGATCATATATCCCTTGTCAAGGAACGCGTTATCATTCATCATTGTTTTCATTAGATCGATACCGTATTATTTGTTTCTGTATGCATTAAATTTCTGATGTATATTTCGCTACTGACTGACACGCATAGTTCCCCCTCTTTATTATACATTTCGATAGGGTAGGCCTTGATGTGTTTACCGCTGGTATTCAATACCTGCTCAATTTCATCCATATCCGCTTCAGCAATATTGATATTGAAAAAAAGATCGGTTCTGCCCGGTTTCAGGTAATTTATTTGGGCCGATTTGAGCCAAACCCGCACTTTATAGCCCTTGTGCGTAAGTAATTGGTGAAAGAGTAGGGGGTAGAAAGGGTCGGCTGCCGCGAAAATAGTACCGCCGAAAATGGAATTGTTGTAGTTATTGTTAATAAGGCTTTTGTTGACTTTGACCCGCACCCCACTAAAATCCTTTTCAAACCTGATCACCCAGATGCGTTGAAAGAATAGGGGAGGGTAAAAACGCAGCGCCCATTTCAAAACATTCGCAGATACCACCATGATGGCTAAATATCTGAAATTTATAGATAATCCCGGCAGGAAAAATTAAAGAATGATGTTAGTCAGACACATCTACCAAACCAGCTTATAGCCAACACCACGAATATTGATGATCTGCACATTGGGGTCGGCTTTTAGGTGATTACGCAGTTTGGTGATAAATACGTCTAAACTACGGGCGTTAAAAAAATTATCATTGCCCCAGATGTTTTTAAGCAGCAAGTCGCGGGGCAATACCTGTTGCTGATGCCGGCACAGTAATTTCAGAATATCACTTTCGCGGGATGTGATCGGCCAGGCACGTTCACCATGGTTGATGGTATTTTTTGTACCACTAAAAACCAGGCTTCCGATCTGGAAAATCTCGTTTTTCGGTTTATTTTTATGCTGATTAGGTTCAAGCATACGGTTAGTACTCAATAATACTTTTATCCGCACGATCAGTTCTTCTACACTGAACGGTTTCTTTAAGTAATCATTCGCACCGATCTCAAATCCGGCCACCACATCTTTAGGCTGGGAGCGGGCGGTCAGGAAAATAATAGGGGTGGCAGTGTCCTTTTCCCGTACCTTCCTGGCTACTTCAAATCCATCACTTTTGGGCATCATTACATCGAGTGCCAAAATATCGGGTTTATGCTTTAAATACTGCTGATAAGCCTGCTCACCATCGGCACATAATATCACTTTAAAATCGCGTTCCTCTAAACTTTCGCGCACTATATGCGCCAACGCCAGCTCATCTTCGGCCAATAAAACTGTGGTTTTATCCATTGCTTAAAGGTATGCAAACAATAAACTCGCTTCCGGTATTTATTTCGCTTTTTACGCTTACGTTGCCACCATGCGCTTCAGCAATATATTTTACATAGCTTAATCCCAAACCTGTGCCTTTTACATTATGTAAATTACCGGTGGGTACACGGTAAAACTTATCAAATATTTGCCCCAAATGTGCCGCAGGGATACCGGGGCCACTATCCTTAACAGCAAAACAAACCTGGTTACCCGATTTATAACAATTAATAACCACATCTACTGGTTCTTTGGCATACTTCACAGCATTGTCAACCAAGTTGACCAGCATATTCTGGAAATGCAGTTTATCAACTGTAATTGTCTGAATGTTATCCTTATTGGTATAAGTAAAATTTACTTTTTTGTCTGATTTTACTTTTTCAGATATTATAATATCATTGATCAGTTCATCCACGTTGACCGGTTCCTTTACCAGCTCAACATTCTTATTTTCATAGGCTGCCACATTAAGCACTTTGGTTACCAGGTCATTCAGGCGAATCAACTCGTTTTTTGACGTTTGCAGATAGCGCTGTGCTTTTTCCGGATCGTTTAGTGCGTTGAACTTTTGCAGGCCCTCAATGGCTACGGTTATTGTGGCAATAGGCGTTTTTAGTTCGTGGGTCATGTTATTAATAAAATCATCCTTAAGCTCGGCCAATTTTTTCTGCTCCAAAATAGTTTTGATGATATAATTAAAGCAATAAATAGCCAATGCAATAAGCAGAATTGATAATACAAGTGTTATCGTCATGCCCTTGATAATAGCGTATTGGGGATTTCTGAACACCGCCCTTGCAAAATATTCAGGGCCAACAATATGGAATAATTTAAAGCCGTGATATTTGTAGCTGTATTCGGCAGTTTCGCTGTAATGACTGTTTAATTTACCGGCACGAGAGTTTTGGAGGGAAAACTGAAGCGTGAAAGGCGAATTGATATGTATGTTACTTAAGTGACGGGTTAAATAACTACGTAGTTTTAAGCTATCAGCCTGGAGGACATTTTTGGGGTACTCGTAAATGGTATTCCGGATGTTGACTTTGGGTTTATTACCGGAATCACGAGGGATAAGGAGATGGCTTTTTGTTTCCATATCCAATTTCGTATTCATGATACCGTGAGAACTTACATCATACATGCCCAGCAGTAATGTGATATTATTGCTCAAGGCCGGAATATAGAACGAGGCTTCGGTAATTACTTCTGGCGTAGTTGCCGTGTGGTTTATTTTTTTCCGGTAAGAGGTCAGTTCGCTTTTGGTGATGGTAAATGGGTCGTATATTTTGGTGTATAAATTTGAGAAATAGATATGCAAAATTGCATTACTGTGATCTCTTTCTTCGAGCGTGTCAATTTTTATAGTTGTTTCCGGTAATGACAGCCGCTTAACCAATACAACCCGTATCGAATCAAAATAATCCTTTTTGCAATCGTCCATCGCTTTTTGCATGGCGATATCTATATCAGCATCAAATTTATTTTTGTTGACATGATAGGCATTAACAGTCCAGTAAACCTGGAACATAATAATTCCTGTGAGCGACAGCATCACTAATAAAAATATAACGTTGAGTTTTCTTTTCATATCGTTTTAATTGATCGATATAAAAGTAAGCCTGAGGAATTCATTCATCTTGATCTGTTAACATACGTTAACATAAAATAAGGAAGATTAATGGATCAGGCAGTTTTGGATTGAAAGTTTACAGCTATTTGGTGTCTTTCAATCATCTCTTAATTATTCTCATAATTAATATTATGTTAAGTAACTATCGGCAATTAAAGGCCTTCACAGGCCTTTAATTAATACCCCTTCTTCTCTTAATGTCCCAACGCGTCTAATTTCTTCTGAACTGCATTAGCATTCTCGCTATCTTGTTTACCTAAGTAATAAGATTTTAAATTGGTTAATGCATCCGATGATTTAGGATCCAATTCAACAGCTTTGAGTAAATATGGTTTTGCCGCGTCAAATTGTGCATTTGCTTTGGCCATAGTTGCTGCATAAACTTTATTATCGTTCTGGAACCTTGCAGAATTATAAAGGTCAATTGCCGGAGCCATGGTTACGTAGCCTAAATTTAAAACCGCTTCAAAATAATTTTGATCTAATTCCGTAGCCTTTTTATACATTTCGGATGCCTTACTAAAATTATCAGCCCTTGTTTGCTGTAATTTCGCAATTTGCGGATTAGGTGGTGTTTTAGCGCCTGGTTTTACTGTCTGAGCCGCCTTAGTTGCAGTTTTCTCTAATTTGGTTAAATCCTTACCGGCCGACTCAGCTATTTGTGAATAAGTCAACCCCTGGTAATAGTACAATGATTTGTTTTCAGGGTCATTTTTTATCGCAGCATCGATCTTAGCGATCAGGTCTGTTTGCTGGCCTGCACGCAGGCTAATTTCTATTTCCCTTTTACGCAATTCACCATTTTTAGGATATTTAGTAACAGCCTCGCTGATTGATTTTATTGCACCGGCAGTATCCTTATTGGCCAGGTATACATTGGAAAGATCTGTATAAATCCGATCCTTCGCCGAGTAATTAGTAGTTGTCAGCTTGCTGTAATTAGTAATAGCAGCCGGGTAATTCTGCGCGTTATAAGCAGCAATTGCTGTGTTCAAGATCATGCTTGTATCCTCGGGCATTATCTGGCGGGCAGCATCAAATGACTGGTAGGCCTCATTGAATTTTTTGTTTTGAAAATCAGCTACCCCTCTATTTAAATGATATTGAGCTATTTCCTGCGAAGCATGAAGGATCAGCGTGGTATTTTCTTTCTTCGTATCTGTTTCACGGGCCTTCTTTAACGCTTCTGTCGCAGTTGCCAATTCAGTTGTCGCAGTTGTTACTACGGAGTCACCAACAGCTATTGAGGCATAAATAGCAGCTTTTAAAGTGTAAGTTTGTGGTAAAGCAGCGGTTTTTTCGTTGGCCGCAGCCTTGTCAATAGCAGCTTTGGCGTTACTTAGATTGGTCTGTGCCAATTTTGCAGTAACTTTTTGCCCGCTTAAGGTTTGATATTTAGCATATTCGTCATTAGCATTATTAAGCTGCCCTTTTTGAGCAAAGGCAGTAACAGCAATCAATCCCGAAAGGGCTGTCATCAAAAATTTGATCTTCATAGTTTATTGATTAGTTAATAATTTCAATTGATTATTTATCTTTTCTATTTGGTCCTGGTTCCCGGTTTTTGTATAAACTAACTGCAGCAATTGCAGGCATTTAACATCATTTGGAGATATTTCGTTCGCTTTTTCAAGCCACTGCCCTGCTCTTGCAATATCCTTTGAGCTATCATCACCGTGTTTTAAAATACCTTCTTTAAAATAAAGTATACCCAGGTTATACACAGGGTCGTACACAGCACTGTTTAATTCAATGGCGCGCAAATATAATGATTCGGCCTTATCAAATATATTCAAATGGTCGTAACAATTTGCTGCCACAAACGCGATCTCAGCATTATTGCTATTTTCGTCCAATAATTGCGGCAACAAAGGCTCCAACGCCTTATAATCCCTTTTGTTATTATAAATATTGGCTTCATCAAGCAACAAAAACTTATCGCCGGGCACATGTTTTCTGCCTTTCTGTAATATTTGTAGTGCTTTTGAGGTGTCTCCTATCGCCTTATAGGTGTTTGAGGCTGCTTCTATATATTCTGCCTTTGTACTGTCTGTTTTCAGCAGATCGGTATAGTTTTTGGCAGCACTCATCAAATTTCCCAGCCTGTTGTTGGCATAGGCAATGTAAGCATTCAGCTCTTTATACTTAGGTGCATAATTTTGAGCCTTTTTAAATACCATTATGGCATTATTATAATCCGAAATGCGCATATAGCCAAAGCCTTGCCGCAAATAAACATTGGCAAGGCAGCGTTTGGCATAATCTATTTCGGACTGGTACTTGTAGGACTTCCTGTTTGAAGCTAATTTATCTACATGCTTACAGGTTTGCTCAAAAAAATTGGCCGGCTGTTTGAGTTTGTTTAATGAATCGATATAGGCTATACTCGAGTAAACAACCGCTTTATATATATTCTTTTCTAAGTCTGCCGAATCAGCATGAGTTTTTATCAGGCTATCGACAGACTTTTTGGCATTGCTTAAGTACTTCAGGTCTTTCTTCTGCTTATAAAAAGCCAGGTTATTGACCACGTTCTTCAACACTTCCGTTTGCCCGAAAGCAAACGATGAGATAAATAAGAATATAAAAAGCGGTAATATTATTTTACGGCCTGCCATATTTTTTATTCAGTTTCTTCACTTGTTGAAGATTCTGCATCCGGATTTTCTGTGCCTTCAATATTATCCTGCACTTCGTCCTCAGAATCATCATGTTCAATTTTTGCTACTGAAGCTATTTCATCATCACCCTTCAACGTGATCAGCCTTACGCCCTGGGTAGCTCTGCCCATAGTACGCAATTCGCTTATCGCTATTCGGATAATAATGCCTGATTTATTAATGATCATCAGGTCTTCATTATCAGTAACACCTTTTATGGCAACAAGTTTTCCTGTTTTTTCAGTAACATTTAAGGTTTTAACACCTTTACCGCCACGGTTGGTTACCCTGTAGTCGTCAATATCGGTACGTTTGCCATAGCCTTTTTCAGATACCACCAACACAGTTGTTTCCGGGTTATCAATACTGATCATGCCTACAACCTCATCATTCTCGTCTTCCAATGTAATACCACGAACACCGGTTGCGGTACGTCCCATCGGCCTCACCTTCGACTCATTAAAGCGGATAGCACGGCCTGATTTAAGGGCCATTACAATTTCGCTGCTTCCGCTTGTTAAGTTAGCTTCCAGCAGCATATCACCCTCATTGATATTGATGGCGTTGATACCATTTGCCCTCGGACGTGAATAAGCTTCCAGTGAGGTTTTCTTAATGGTGCCTTTTTTGGTAACCATGATGATAAAGTTATTCTCCAGGTATTCTTTATCCTTCAGGTTGATCAGCTTGATATAAGCCTTGATGTTCTCTTCCTTAGGGATATTGATAATATTCTGGATAGCACGTCCTTTTGATGTACGTGATCCTTCCGGAATTTCAAATACCCTGAGCCAGAAACAACGCCCGGCTTCGGTAAAGAAGAGCATATAATTGTGATTTGACGCAATCAGTAGATGCTCAATAAAATCGGCATCACGGCTATTACTGCCTATGGCGCCTTTACCACCCCTGCCCTGCCTGCGATATTCAGTTAAAGGCGTACGCTTGATATAACCTTCGCGCGAAATGGTAATTACTACATCCTCGTCCTCAATAAAGTCCTCGGTATTCATTTCTGCTGATGAGTGTACCATTTCGGTTTTGCGCTCATCACCATATTTTTCTTTTATCTCCAGCAACTCATCTTTAATGATCTGCATCTGTAAAATCGGATCAGCCAGAATAGATTTGTAATATTCTATTTGCTTCATCAGTTCGGCAAATTCCGCTTTGATCTTATCACGTTCAAGTCCTGTTAAACGCCTTAAGGTCATATCCAGGATAGCACGTGCCTGTATTTCGCTCAACGCGAACTGGGTCATTAACCCATCACGTGCGGCTTCCGGGGTATCAGATGCACGTATCAGTTTGATCACCTCGTCCAAATGATCCAGCGCGATCAGCAAGCCTTCTAATATATGGGCGCGTTTTAACGCTTCGGCCAGTTCAAACTTGGTTCGGCGAACGATCACGTCAATTCTATGCTCAACAAAATGATGGATCAGGTCCCTCAGATTAAGCATCATCGGCCGGCCGTGAACAAGGGCGATATTATTTACGCTGAAAGATGTTTGCAGCGAAGTGTATTTATATAGATTATTTAATACGATAGCGGCATTCGAGTCGCGTTTGATCTCGTAAACAATACGGATACCTTCACGGTTGGATTCATCGCGGATGGCGGTAATGCCTTCCAGCTTTTTCTCGTTCACCAAATCGGCTGTACGCTCGATCATGGTTGATTTATTTACCTGGTATGGTATTTCTGAAACGATGATACGCTCGCGGTCATTGTTGTAAACTTCAATTTCGGCACGAGCCCTCAATACGATACGGCCGCGACCGGTTTCAAAAGCATCTTTTGCGCCTTCGTAACCATAGATGATACCACCTGTGGGGAAATCGGGGCCTTTGATGTATTTCATCAGCTCCGTTACTTCAATCTGGCGGTTATCCATCAACGCTACAGTAGCATCAATTACTTCCGACAAATTGTGCGGAGCCATGTTAGTAGCCATACCTACCGCTATACCTGATGCACCATTCACCAATAAATTGGGGAACTTAGCGGGTAATACAGTTGGCTCCTGTAGGGAGTCGTCAAAGTTTAATTGAAAATCAATCGTATCCTTATTGATATCGGCCAGCATTTCTTCGGCAATCTTTTCCAGTCTTGCCTCAGTATATCGCATTGCCGCGGGGTTGTCACCATCAATTGAGCCGTAGTTTCCCTGGCCCTCTACTAATGGATATCGCAGGCTCCAATCCTGTGCCATACGTACCATGGTGTCATAAACGGATGAATCACCATGCGGGTGATACTTACCCATTACTTCACCGACAATACGTGCCGATTTTTTGTAGGGTTTGCCATTGGTCAATCCCAGGTCGAGCATACCAAAAAGAACACGCCTGTGTACTGGTTTTAAACCATCGCGAACATCTGGTAATGCCCTTGAAACGATAACCGACATTGAATAATCAATGTAGGCCGATCGCATTTCTTCATCAATATTTATTGGAATTATTCTGTCTTCTGATTGTGAATTGTCGTTTCCTGTTTCGTCAGCCATTTTTCTTTTTTTGTAGAATCTTCTCTTATAATTGCCCGCTAAAAATTGTGGTTTTTAACGACCTGCGAAGTTAAGAAAATACTTCGTTTTACAGCAGGATTTTATGAACATTCTGCTTAATAATCCACAAAAAAATGAGGGGAATAATTAACTGCTTTTACAGCCTACTTAGTTCGTTGCCAGTATTCTTCAACGGCCATTCCGCTGGGCAAAGTTGCCTTTAAGGTAAGTGTATCATTATGAATGGTGTACAGGTATGAAACAGCAATTCCGGTTAATTTTGAGGGCTGGATACTAAAGGTTTCCGTCTCCACGCAGGTATCTCCTTTCAATACATAATCACCGGTTTCGTACTTCACCCGCTTGCTGCCCTTTTCGATCAAAAAAGCTTCATAATGTTCTTTATTGTATTTCCGTTGCAAGGTATATTCGGTGGGGCCTCCCTCCTTCTTGCCATTATAAATACCACCCCGGAATTCCCATGTGCCCTTAAGGGTTTCCTTATCCGAAAAAGAGGATATCAGAAAGATAAGTAAAAATGAAAATATAAGCCTGATCGTATGCTTCATTACACCCAGTTTATACCTTTTTTTAATAAAGATAGAGTCTTTTCTTCTTCGCTGCCGGGATTGGGATGATAATCATATACCCACTTCGCCGTAGGCGGTAAACTCATCAGTATTGATTCAATACGCCCATTGGTTTCCAGGCCAAAACGTGTACCCGCGTCATAAACCAGGTTAAATTCGGCATACCTGCTACGGCGCTGATATTGCCACAATTGTTGTTCTTCGGTATATTCTTTGCTCCTGTTTCGATTAACCAATTCCGTATAGATAGGGATAAATGAGCGCCCTATCGCTTTAGAGAACTCAAAGATCTGTTCTAAGGTGATGCCTTCCCCTGCAGTCAAACGGTCATAAAATATGCCCCCTATGCCCCGTGTTTCATTCCGGTGCTTGATATAGAAATAATCATCGGCCCATAATTTAAAACGATGGTAGAAATCGTGATAAAACTGATCGCACACCGATTTTAAACAACCATGAAAAAACTTAGCGTCATCTTCAATTACATAATGAGGTGTGAGGTCGATACCGCCCCCAAACCATCGTACCGGCTGCTGGCCCGGCTTGAATGATGACGGCATCTCGAAATACCGGATATTCATGTGGATAATGGGCACCATGGGGTGATTGGGATGGATCACGATAGATACTCCTGTTGCAAAAAAGTCATCATGTTCCACATTCAGGGCCCTTTTCATGGTATCGGGCAAATGGCCATGAACAGCCGAGAAATTTACGCCACCTTTCTCAAAAATATTACCGTTTTGTATGATCCTGGTACGGCCACCGCCGCCACCTTCCCGCTCCCACTGTTCTTCTTCAAAATGCGCCTTGCCATCGGTGAGTTCCAATGCCGCGCATATTTCGTCCTGTATTTCCCTGTAATCTGCTGCTACCTGTTCCTTGCTGATCATCAGGGCAAATTTAGTTGATTATGTTGACTGAGTGAATGTTTGATTGAGTTTTGACAGATTTATTAATTAAGCTGCAAATTTGAAATTAAAACTACTCACTTAATCAACCACTTAACTTAGTCAACTAAAAAATTATACTTCTTCTATATAATCCAGGTCCTTACTGAAACTTTCTTTCAGCCTGCTCAGCGCAAATAAAGCTATAGCAGTAACAATAAACATCATCACATAACCACTTTTGATAATACTGCTATCCTTGCCACCATGTGCAGTAAAATATCTCACAAACCGCTCAAAAATGAAGGTGATGGGTATCAACGCGCCGCGGACAAAATTGGGCACTGTGGTGGTGACTGTCGACCGTATATTTGTGCCAAACTGCTCTGAGGCGATGGTGACAAATGTCGCCCAATAACCGACAGAGAAGCCCATGAAAAGACATAGCCATATAAATTCCGTTTCAGTAATTCCATAAGCGTTCAGGTAGAAAAGCACACTAATGAGTGATAATATTTGGAATATCATCATGGTTAATCTACGCGATTTGGTGATTTGGGCAAATACGCCGGCAAAAAGGCCGCCCACAGAAATACCAATATAGGAGTACATAATACCATTGCCTGCACTTAAAGGCTTTACAGCGCCTAACTCCCGGCCAAACTCGGGCGATTGGGTGATGAGTATGCCTACCACAAACCATAGCGGCATACCGATCAAAATACAATTCAGATATTTAAAAAAGCGTTCCTTATTATTAAACAACATCAGCAGGTTTCCTTTTGATACTTTGCTTTGAGCCACATTTTTATACATGCCCGATTCAAAGGTGCCTATTCTGAGTAATAGTAACAGAATACCAAGTCCGCCCCCAATAAAGTAAGCATTTCGCCAGCCGAATTTGGCCACCATATTAGCCGCTACTGCACCGATCAGTCCAACCACGGCCACCACCATCGTACCATAGCCCCTCTTTTCCTTACTCAGCGTTTCACTTACCAGGGTAATCCCGGCACCCAGTTCGCCCGCAAGGCCAATACCGGCAATAAACCTTACAATAGCGTAGGTATTAACATCATGCACTAAACCATTGGCGAAATTTGCTATGGAATACAATATTATTGAACCAAATAAAACCTTAATACGGCCAAATTTGTCGCCAATAATACCCCATAATATTCCACCGAGCAGCAGACCGAACATCTGCATATTTAAAACATATTCACCATCGGTACGGATATTCGCCTCAGAAATGCCGATGTCGTGAAAGCTTTTTACACGGACTATGGAGAAGATCACAAGGTCATATATATCAACAAAATAGCCTAAGGAAGCAACAAGTACCAGGAAAATAACATTACGGGAGGCTTTGGCCGAAACAGCGTCAGTCATAAAAATTGTAATTGATTGGCTAATTTAAGGTAATTAATAAATCGGAAGCTAATTTTTTGTCACAAAAAAACCCCTGTATCCTATACAGGGGTTCTTCAATTCAGAATTGATGAATTATATCTTTTTCACATTTACTGCCTGTAATCCTTTTCTGCCTTCTTCCACATCATATTCTACGCTATCGTTATCCTTAATGGCATTTACTCCGCCTTGCACATCTTTAAAATGTACAAAAAGATCTTTACCATCATCGGTTACAATAAAACCGTAGCCTTTTTGTGTGTTAAACCATTTTACTTTTCCAGTTTTCATAATTATTGTTATTCCTGTTAAAAAATTTTATGTTAGAGATTAAAAAAATTAAAGCCCAACTGAAAATAAAATGGTATTAATTATCAGAAAGCATTATATATTAACCCGTTTTCCAAATATATAAAAATATTATATAACAAATAAAAATTATTTATTTGGTTGTGGGGTCGTTCTCAGGTAGGGTTTTATCTGCGTAAATCCCTTCGGAAACTTAGCCGGAATATCTTCAGTTTTTATGGCCGGCACTACAATTACGTCCTCTCCATCCTTCCAATCTGCAGGCGTTGCTACACTATATTTAGCTGTGAGCTGTAAAGAATCGATCACCCGCAATATTTCCTGGAAATTTCTACCGGTAGATGCCGGGTAAGTGATCATCAGTTTAATGGTCTTATCAGGCGCTATAATAAATAAGGAACGTACAGTAGCTGTTAATGAGGCATTTGGGTGGATCATATCATAAGCCAGGGCTATTTCGCGGCTCTCATCGCCGATAATAGGGAAATTTACCTCTACATCCTGCGTTTCGTTAATATCATTGATCCATCCTTTGTGTGATTCAACCGAATCAACACTCAGGGCGATCACTTTAACATTGCGCTTGTCAAATTCATCTTTTAATGAGGCGGTTTTACCTAATTCAGTGGTACATACCGGTGTATAATCAGCCGGGTGCGAAAATAATACACCCCAGCTATCGCCAAGATATTCGTAAAGGTCTATTTCGCCTTTGGATGTTTTTGCCTTAAAATTTGGGGCCGGATCGCCTAATCTTAAACTCATGATATTGAAAAATTTATGGTTGAAATTTTATTTGTGAGTATAAAGTTACGCGGATTGTTGACATAATCAAGAGCTATTTTAAAAATATCTATTAGTTACATATACTTTATAGAAATAAATTACACCAACATTATACAATAAATATTGTTGAAGCTATAAGTTGATTGAGTGAATGGTTGATTAAGTTGAGTATGCCCCTGATCAACAAAACTCAAAAAGATAAATGGAACGACATACCTATCAAACCGGCATCATCGGCAACTGTGCCTTTTTAGCCCATATCAATAAAAATACCAATATCGACTGGCTTTGCTGGCCTCGTTTTGACAGTACCTTTATTTTCGGAGGTCTGTTAGACAAAAAAAAGGGCGGCGAATTTTCCATTTTACCCGAAGGAGAATACACTTCGCACCAATATTACCAGGAAAATACCAATATATTAATTACCGAAATTACCGTTAAAAGCGGCGGCAGGTACCGCATAACTGATTTTGCACCACGTTTTTATCAGAATCAACGTTATTATAAACCTTTAATGTTGATACGCAAAGTTGAAGCGCTGGATGGCTCTCCCCGCATCAAGGTTAAATGTACACCCGTATCCGAATATGGGGATATTAAATTAAGCGTCAATCGCGGCAGCAATCATATTCAATATTTGGGAGGCCATGAAAGCATAAGGCTGACCACCAACATACCCATAAGCTACGTTTTTGATGAGCACGCTTTTGTTTTGAATGAGAGCAAGTACTTGGTAATGACTTATGGTGAGCCGTTGGAAGCTCCCCTAACCAGCACTGCCGAACGTTTTTTAGGTGAAACCACACGTTACTGGCAAACCTGGATCAAGCACTCCTCTATCGCCACATTTTACCAGCCCTTCGTGATAAGGTCGGCTCTGGCTTTAAAAATACACCAGTATGAGGATACGGGCGCTATTATAGCTGCAAGCACCACCAGCCTGCCCGAATCGCCGGGGAGCGGGCGCAACTGGGATTACCGTTACTGCTGGCTGCGTGATACTTATTATGTGATCACAGCGCTTAATCACATCGGGCACTTTGAAGAGATGGAAAAATACTTCGGTTATGTAACCGATATCTCATTTTCAGAAGATTTCAGGTATCAGCCACTGTATGGTATTACCGGCCAAAAAATATTGACAGAGCGTATCCTAAACGAACTTGATGGCTATATGGGCAATCAGCCGGTACGGGTTGGCAACCAGGCTTACGAGCATATCCAGAATGATATTTATGGCCAGGTACTGGTTTCTGTATTGCCACTATATACCGATCACCGTTTCATATTTTCTGAAAGAAAGGATTCGGCTAAATGGGTAGACTACTTGCTAAACAAGATCGAAAAAACAATTGATGAGAAAGATGCCGGGATTTGGGAATTCCGCAATACGGCTAATATACATTGTTACAGCAACCTGTTTCAATGGGCAGGCGCCTGCGCAGGCGAAAAAATGGCCCGGACGATTGAAAATAAGACGCTCATACGTAAAGCAATAGCTCTGAAAAAGAAAGCCGCAAAACACATTGAAAGCTGCTATGATCCGAAAAGGAAAGTCTATACCAATTCAGCCGGAAGCCCTAACCTGGACGCCAGTACCTTGCAGCTTATTATGATGAATTATCTCGACCCCGCTTCTAAGCGTGCTAAAGACCATTTAGCTGCACTTGAAAAAGAGCTGAAGGCATCTAACGGATTATTTTACAGGTACTTATACAAAGACGATTTCGGTAAACCTAAGACTACTTTTCTTATCTGTGCTTTTTGGTATGTAGAGGCCCTTGCCGCCGTTGGCCGACTGGATGATGCCCAAAGAGAGTTCGCAAACCTGCTTCAATTTTCGAATCACTTGTTGCTTTTCAGCGAGGATGTGGATGAAACCGATGGCAGCCAGTGGGGTAATTTTCCACAGGCTTATAGCCATGTGGGATTGATGAATGCAGCCTATCGTATAGCTATGAAACTGGACAGGCCAATATTTTTATAGATACAGTTTTTCGGGAATATAAATAAGGGTCTATTGTGACAAACTACTTGGAATAGTAAATGAAAACTCGCTCCCAATTCCATGTTCGCTGTTTACCCAAATAGTTCCGTTGCATTTTTCTATCAGATCTTTGCAAAACAATAACCCCATCCCCGTTCCGGATTCGTTATTGGTACCTACTTTACTTTCCATTTTCCCTCTGAAAATTTTTCTTGATTGCTCGGGTGTCATTCCGATACCTGTATCCTTCACCTGGATCAAAATGTCCTGATTGTTTCTTTTAGCGGATATTTCAATAATATCATTTCCCACACAAAATTTAATTGCATTGGTTATTAGGTTACGTACCACTATACGAACAGAATCAGGGTCAGCACAACCCGTAATTTCATCTTCAATATTTACAATCAGGGAAATTCCTTTCGCTGTTGCCTGTTCAACTAAATTTTGTGTTTCCTTTTCAACTAATTCGCCTACGCGAAATTTCTTTACTCCCCTATCAAAATTCTCCATTTGGCTATTGATCCAGAAAAGAAGGGTATCCAAAAAATCAGATGTGTATTCCAGCTTTTTCAATACAGAAGGTATCATACTAAGCAATTCTTCATGGGAGATAGAGTCATCCTGAAGGAGATCAAATAAACCACGTAAAGTGCTTAATGGCGCCCTTAGATCATGAGCAAGAATGGCAATTAACCTGTCTTTTAAGTTATTAAGATCATTTAATTTATGTGATTGTTCGTCAAGGTTAGTTTTTTGATCTATTACCAGGGTATTTTTAATTTTCAGCAAGCGATTAATTCTCCGGTGTTTACGCCTGTCAAAATAATAGATACCCACGATCACGATCATAGCCAATATTATGGTAACAAACACCAAATTGGTTAGCCGCGTTGTACGCATATTTTGCTGATAGATCAACTCCCTTTCGCGCTGTTGTTGTGCTGCCAGCCTTTGTTTTACAGAGAAACTAAGCTCATAATTGTAGGATGTTAATTTTTGTATACTTTCATTATTTTTCAATCCATTTTTAAGATCAATGTATTCATTAAGCGAACGATAGGCATCAGAAATTTTTCCTAATCCGGCAAATGTTTTATTTAGCTGAAGTGCAGCATTGGCTCTTATTGAAAGATTACCGAGCGTTAATCCAAGTTGCTGACCTTTTATAGCGTACGGGTAGGCCCGTTCGTATTGCTTCTGCATATTATACACGGTAGCGAATCCGATCATTGCGTAAGCTTCATTATATACGATCTTGTATTTAATCGCGATCCTTAATGATGTATCCAGATATTTTATCGCTTTTGCATATTGTTTTTTGTTGGCAAAACAAAGCCCCAGATCGGTGTATACCGAACTTAAGCCATCCTTATCATTTTGTTTTTTGGCAATACTGTTGGCTTTATTTAAATAAACAATAGCAGGCTCATAATCCCCCTGGGCAATCATTACCTCGCCTATATTTTCGTTCAAAGTACCCAGCGCATGCAGATTGGTGGTGGTTTCAAATATTTTAAGCGACTTTTTATAATATTCAAGCGCGTTAGGGTAAACCTCCATATTTTGCAATACCACGCCAATGTTGTTATATAACTCAGCAGTTAAGATGGTGTAATTATTTTTTACGGCTATAAATAAACCGTTATAATAAAAATCCAGAGATTTAGACAATTGGCCCTTACTGAAATAAACGATCCCAATGTTTTTATAACAGTCTGCCAACGCCCGCTCATTTTTTCCTTTTTTATTGATATCGAGCGCGATATTTAAATACTCAAGAGATCTGTCATA
The DNA here is from genome assembly GCA_035489035.1 of Mucilaginibacter sp. Lineage (GTDB taxonomy): Bacteria > Bacteroidota > Bacteroidia > Sphingobacteriales > Sphingobacteriaceae > Mucilaginibacter. The sequence goes on along the minus strand of DATHKT010000026.1, from coordinate 1,262 downwards.
CTTTGCCAGCAAAGTGTACATCCGGCCATACTGAATATAACATGCGGAAAGGCCATCCTGGTCATTCAATTTCTTAAATATCAAGATTGCTTCATCAAAATCTTTGATAGCTTCGATTGACCTTCCTTTAAAATAATGAACCTTTCCGGCTTGTAATAAACCGTTAGCTAATCCAGGTAAATAATTTGATTTTCTTGATAATTCAATGCTTTGTTGAGCATAAAATAGGGTGCTATCCGGATTTGAGGCAAATTTATCCGAAGCTGATCTGTTTAAGCGATTTATTTTAGAAGTATCCGGTAAAGAGCAAATTCCGGTAAACGGAATTAAAAGAAAAAAACAAATGATAAGGACTGCTATTTTATTATTTAGGGGGGAAAATTTCTGCATCTTTTCTACATTACACCATAGAAAGTGGTATACGTTAAACCTCTCCTGCAGGTTTACTATTCCAATAATAAAAACGCAGTAACGTAACTTTTAGTTAATTTTTTGAATAACTATTTAATTACATTTCACCATAAAAATGCCCCCCTTTAGACGAAGATTTAAACCTGGTGACTTTTCAAAACAGCACTTTCTGCCAAATTTTTTAGCAGCTTCCTGGCTTCCCAGGGAGTTCTTAAATAAAATTTCGCTGCTGACAGGTTGCTGCCAATTTTTATGGTAACCGCGCTATCGGGTAAAGCTTTAAATATATCTTCATCGGTATAGTCGTCACCAAAAGCCATCATAAAATCATAATTATTGTTATCCACCAGGGTCAACGCGGCTTTACCCTTATTGATCTCGATGTTTTTTATTTCAACCACCTTATCACCCGGCAATAGCTGTAGCCCCTTGTCATTAGCCAGGTATTTTAAATTATTAAGCAACTCCCCTGCCCTAAGCTCACCCAATCCCTTTTGTGCCTTACGATAATGCCAAACCAGCGAAAAGCTTTTTTCCTCAATAAAGGTGCCCGGCGTACGGTCTACATAAGTTTCCAGTATCGGGTAAATATCCTGTTTCCAATGGGATGAAAGCCCCGGCAGCTTGTGCCAGCTTGTACCTTGCTTTTTAAACCATGCGCCATGTTCAGCTATCAGGTCAATATTGCTATTTCCGAACCATTCTTCCAGGTTCTCATGCTTCCGCCCGCTGATCAGTACGATATGATTAGCCGGATCTTCGGTCAGTTGGTTTAATATCTTATGCAACTCTTCATCCGGGCTGGCCTGCTCTATATTCGATTTAAAATCTACCAAAGTGCCATCATAATC
>DATHKT010000025.1:0-21891 GCA_035489035.1 Mucilaginibacter sp. | reverse complement strand
TACATGGCAAATACGCTGAATGCCTATATAAATCATGAGTCACATGTGGCTAATTTTAACCCGCTGATGTTGCTTACCATCAGCTTTACCGCCGGCAAAAGCGAACTGTACCCGATCCCGGCAAGCGCGATAAGCGCCGGTAACGGGAAGATCAAGCAAAACCCGGGTTATTAAGCAGTGATATTCTTAGTTTGTTAGGTTATCTTTGGGCTCGTTATGCAAAATAACCTGTTGGCCCATATCAACAAATTTGTCAAGCTGGATGAAGATGAATCTGCGCAGGTAGAGGCAAGTGTTAACCAAATATCTGTAAAGAAAAAGGGTTTCATACTTCGGCCTGATGAAATATGCCGCGCTAATTATTTTGTAAGCAAAGGTTGCATGCGCCTGTATTTTATCAACCGCAACGGGCAGGAACAAATCACCCAATTTGGTATTGAGAACTGGTGGATAACCGATCTTAGCAGCCTCGAGACCGGGCACCCCTCTCATTATTACATCCAGGCTATCGAAGATTCGGAACTCGTCGGCATTAGTAAAAAAGCTTATGAGGAACTGTTAATAAACGTGCCTAAAATGGAGCGCTACTTTAGGATCATCCTGCAAAAGACCCATACGGCTACGATGCGCCGGTTTGAATATATCCGTGATCAAAATGACGAAGAACGCTATAAGCATTTTATCGGCTTATACCCGGGTTTTGTACAGCGTATACCGCAATACATGCTGGCTTCGTATCTCGGTTTTACACCTCAGTTTTTGAGTAAAATTCGAGGGAGGAAAGATCCAAGAGTCAAGAATCGAGAACCAGGAGCCAAGATTTGAACCAAGGTTAACTAACAAACCCTATCTTGACTCTTGACTCTTGGTTCTTGTCTCTTGGCTCTCCTTTCTTAATCATGATTAACTTTTTTGCGCTGATGAACAGGCAATTTTGTACTGTAATCAAATATTAAAATATCATGAGCAAAAGAACACATGTGGAACCTAAAGCATACGAAGCTATGGGTGCCCTTGAAAATTATTTAAACACTAGTGGAATTAGCAGAACGCATTTAGACCTGGTTAAAATACGCGCATCGCAGATCAATGGCTGTGCTTATTGCATTAATATGCATACCAAAGATGCCCGTGAAGTTGGTGAAACCGAGCAGCGTATTTATGCCCTGAATGCATGGCGGGAGACACCTTTTTTTACACCAGAAGAAAAGGCGGTACTTGCGATAACCGAAGAAATCACCAATATTAAAAATGGGATATCCGAAAAGCTTTATGAGGATGCCTTACTGGTGCTGGACAGGCACTATATCTCCAAAGTAATTATGGCAGCAGTGACTATCAATGCCTGGAACAGGATAGGCATTGGTACAGGGATGCAGCCGACGTTGTGACCGAAATTAGATTTGTCAACTTTTAAAAAGTTGACAAATCTTATGGTTGAGGTGTTTCCTCTTTTACCGGCTCTTCTACTATTTCGCGTTCAACAGTAATTGTGCACTCGGTTACCAATGCGGCAATAGCGCCTATCGCGGCAAACATCGGCATTAATAATATACCAACCACACCTACGGTTACAGGGAAACTGGCAAATTCTTTACCAGATTTATCGGTGATAGTGATCTTGCTTACGTTACCTTCAGCTATCAATTCCTTTACCTTCTTGATCAGGCTTTCTCCGCTTATTGAAAATGATTCCTTTGTCATGATCTTTGTTTTTAATTAAGATAACTATATATCATTTTTGTTACAAATATCCCTGTTTTTTTAAGTAGGCGACCCAAATCGGGTACGCTTCGGGTCTAAGGTGAAGGCCTTCGTAAGTGTAGCGACTATCCAGTCGCTGGTCAGCATCCACAAATAAATGAGCGATATCTACAAAGGTGTAATCGCCGGTCTGGGCGTTCGCTTTCAATAATTTATTTACTGCCAGTATATGTTCCTGTTTATCATAATGCTGCGGGAAATGCGGTAGCGTGGAATTTACCGGCAATATGCTTTGTACATAGACCTTGGTTTGCGGGCATTTGGTATGTATTTCCTTCATTATCTTCAGGTAGTTATCAGCTATCACAGCATCGGGTATATCCTTGCCTACATCATTGATCCCTAATAAAATAAACAATTTGGAAGGCTGCCGGTCGGTGATGTCCTTTAAGCGTTTAAGCACACCATAAGTAATATCGCCACCAATGCCACGATTGACCACGGTAGTGTCATTCAAAACCTTTTTCCAGTCGCCCATCTCAGTGATGCTGTTGCCCAGAAAAATGATCCTGCCGGTAACTATAGGCTCCTTTTTAAATTGCTCCAGTCGCAACGGCGTATGGTGCGGGATGAAAGGAGTAGTATCGGACACGTTTTGATTGGTTACACTTTGTGCTTGCACCGCAAATGGTAAAAGCAGGAAAATGAGCATATATTTCATGCTTTAAAAATAATAATTTCAAACCATTAAACCGCTTTTTTCGGTTTCCCTGCCACTAAAAAAGCTATCCCGCTAAATGCTAATGCCTCAAATACGCTGGTCCACTCGTTGCCATTACCGCTGTGCGGGTCGGCTATGCCACGGGGGATATGCAATATAATGACCCATAAAAATAGCATGATACCTAATAAAGCTGCTGCAGTGCGCCGCTGAATATTCAGTATAATGGCAAGGCCCGAAAGCATAAGCGCCACAGCCGAAAAATATGTCCAAAATAAATGTCCTGGTATCCAGTTGGGTACCAGCGTGACCACAAAATCAGTATATACAAAATGCGAATAGCCGAATACCACCATAGTGATGGCCAGGAAATATTTCCCAGCGGGAATGAGTTTTTCTAAAAATTTGATTAGGCCTAAATTGCTTTCACCTGATAGCGAACCTGCAACCACGAAGAAGCCGCCGCTCAGGGTAAGTTCCTTAAACGGGTCTATCCACAAGCCCAAATGTTTGGCAGAATTTACACCGGTTAACACGGATGGGATCTGGCAAAGTATAACCAGTAACAGCAGTATTCCTCCCCATAGCAATGATTTCGTTCTGGCGCCTATGCCGACCAGCATGAGCAGGGAGGTGATAATAAGCGCGATGCTGAATATCCATGTCCACACTACCCTATGTGAAAGCCACGCCGGGAATCCCGCAGGCAATATTACCGGCCTGAAATCGGCGCAGATCAGTTGCTGAACCGCGATTGCTATTACTCCGATGAGAAAGAAAGAGCGCCATAATTTGTTGTAATTTTCCATGAAGAGGTTTTATTTGGTGATTTAAAGATAAAGAAATCTTTGTTTTATAAAATAGTATCACTTTTATGTATTATTGTGACGAATAAAGGTGATGGTGTTCCACCTATTTGAACCGTCCCGCACCTGATGCGGGTCTGATGGCGCCTACGAAATAAAGTGTTGATATTGTTTATTTCATAGCGTTTTAACCATTCATGAAAAATTTACTCTTGATATTTGCAGGCGGAGGTGTAGGCAGCGTACTTCGTTATGCGCTCAGCCGCTGGATAAACGGGATCAATACCTCCCCATTTCCGTATGGCACCTTTTTGGTGAATATCATCGGTTGCTTTCTTATCGGCTTTATAATATTTTATACCGAGCGTTATGGCGATCAGGCAGATCATTGGCGCTTACTACTTGTAACAGGCCTTTGCGGTGGGTTTACCACTTTTTCCGCTTTTTCATTGGAGAATGTGCAGTTACTGAGCGATCAAAAGATATTTGTTTTTTTAGCCTACACCATCGGCAGTGTCGCGCTGGGTATTGTTGCCACCTATTGCGGTTTACGGATCGGACGGGCCATTTAATCCCTATATTTACTGCAAACCAATTATAAACTTATGAAAAAGCTTATCCTGTTAATACTTATCCAGGCATGGATATATTCTGTCGCTTTTGGTCAAACCAGTAAAACTATCGATGGTCATCCCGCCTGGATCATGCAGGGTAATGTGTATGAGGTGAATGTTCGTCAATATACTCCACAAGGTACTTTTAACGCCTTTGCAAAGCATCTCGACAGACTAAAGAAGATGGGCGTGCAAACGCTTTGGTTTATGCCGATCAACCCAATAAGCAAGGTTGAGCGTAAAGGCTCGCTTGGCAGCTATTACGCGGTTGCTGATTACACCAAAGTAAACCCTGAGTTTGGTTCATTTTATGATTTTAAGCGATTGGTATCCGCTGCCCATGCCAAAGGTATGAAGGTGATTATCGACTGGGTGCCTAACCATACCGGCGCTGATAACGTGTGGCTCACGAAGCATCCCGACTTTTTTGTGAAGGATAGTACCGGTAAAGCTGCTATTCCCTATAACTGGGATGATACCCGTCAGTTGGATTATAAGAATGTGACCATGCAGGATAGCATGATCAACACCATGAAATTCTGGCTCAAATATGCTAATATAGATGGCTTCCGTTGTGATGTAGCGTGGAACGTACCCGGCAGCTTCTGGAAAAAATACTTTGCCCAATTACGTAAAGGCCGAAGCTTGTTTATGTTGGCCGAAGGTGATAAGACCTACCTGCATCCCAGCGGTTTTGACGCTACCTATCCCTGGGAAATGTTCCATGTCATGACACTGGTTGCCAAAGGTGTCCGTCCGGCTACCTCCCTCGATAGTGTGCGGAAGAAATACGACAAACAATACCCTAAAAACGCGCTTGAATTGTATTTTACTAGTAACCATGATGAGAATAGCAATAATAACGCTGATTTTAGCGTGTTTCCAGGCCCTGTGCATGCTCCGTTTGCTGTGTTCACCCAAACCATGCCGCATAGCGTCCCATTGATCTACAGCGGGCAGGAAGAACCGGTATTGCGTGCCATTAAATTCTTTGATAAGGATACCATCAAATTTAAAAACTATTCGAGGGCTAAGTTTTACAAGACGTTGCTCAACTTGCGTAAAAGCAACGTGGCACTTGCTGCCAATGCTTCGTTCCGTAAAATAAACGCGGGTGATGATAAGGCTGTGTACGCTTATGTAAGAGAAAAAGCCGGTAAAAAAGTATTGGTGATCCTGAACCTATCGGCGAAGGAGCGGGCCATCACTATAAAGGAGAAAAGCTTGTTAGGTAAGCCTTATAATGTTTTCATGTATAACAAAGAGCCCTTAACAAGCAAGCCATGGAATATTGAGCCTTGGGGGTATGTGGTGTATGTGTATTGATAAACAACGGTAAAAACAGGGTGTCATGCTGAGCCCCGTCGAAGCATGCGGGAGGGCCTTCACGCGCGATCCTTCGACGGGCTCAGGATGACAGCGCTCTGATTTTGGTTTCGCCGCCTACTTCATCCTGATATAAATATGCTTCACATTCTTTTTTCCTGTATCCCGCTCATCAATCTCAAACTTATTGATGCTGCGGATCATGGGCGACATTTTCGGGAAACCATAATTTCTCGGGTCAAAATCCGGTTTCTTTTTGATGATCAGGCTGCCCAGGTCGCCTAAATAGGTCCAGCCATTTTCATCAGCAAGGTCGGTTATACTATCAGATATCAGCTCGATGATCTCCGGATCGATCTTGTTGATAGGAATGTAGACAGGTGCAACAACGGCTTTTGACGCTTCCTTATTGCTGGGTTCTGTACGGCTTATCTTTTCCTTCTTTAATATTTCGATGTAGATAAACTTATCGCAGGCGGTGATAAAAGGGTTCAGCGTTTTCTTTTCGCCGATACCGATCACCTTCATGCCAGATTCCCTTAGCCTGGTTGCCAACCTTGTAAAATCGCTGTCGCTTGATACGATGCAGAAACCATCCACCTTACCGGTGTATAAAATATCCATCGCGTCGATAATGAGTGCGCTATCTGATGAGTTTTTGCCTGACGAGTAACTGTATTGCTGTATGGGAGTGATGGCATTCTCCAGCAGCACATTCTTCCAGCCGGATACGGTGGGTTTTGTCCAGTCGGCGTAAATGCGTTTAAAGGTTGGGGTGCCGTACTTGGCTATTTCCTCAAACATCTCCTTCACATTGGCGTAGGGTACGTTATCGGCATCAATCAATACAGCCAGTTTAAGGTCTTTGTAAGCTTCCATAGCAGGTGATATTTATTGGGGAAAATGCAATATACCACAAAGCTGTAAACTAATACGAATCCGGGAAACGTTCCCTGGTCTCGCGCTGGATCTTTACTAACTGAGCGCGCAAAATAGTAATAGTTGCTACTACCGTCAGCTTATCCTCAAGGCCCTCGTCAAAGCTGTTATTATTCAGCATCAGTCTCCTGATCTTTAATTGTAATTCGGCAGCTTCCCTGTTTAACTCTACCAACGATCTCATGCGGTTATATTGGAAAAAAGAATTTAGTTAAGTCCTTTTACCCAAAAATGTAAAGTTTCGTTTTGCGATTTTAACGATAGTTTTCCACAGGGTTGTTAATAATACAGGGAAGTGACTGCAACAGAGTTGTATAGTTGAAAATTGCCTATCAATTAATGTTTATAACTTAAAGTAAGAATGTCACCCTGAGGTTCTCGAAGAGTGGGCGCAGAGGCCTTTGCCCGCTATGCTTCGAGAACCTCAGCATAACACCTCTTTTCTATAACTTCAACTCGCCCCATCCCTTCCTGTATTCTCTTTTGATAAACTGATTAGCCGGTTCAAAATTGGTGATGCGCATATTGGCGCCATCCCATTTCAGGTCGGTGTACCTACCGCTGAATTTGTAGCCTTCCATATTGCCATAAACCGGGTCGTTGCGTTTTATTTTTTCCTGTATGTTGAAGGTGCGCAGCAGCAAGTTACCCATCAATACCGTTTCGGTTAATGGCCCTGCATAGCCCTCAAAAGGCGAATCAACCTCCATTTTACCATAGCCTGCTATGCTGGCATCCACCCACTGCCACCAGTGTCCGTCCATTCCTCCGGGTACACGCGCGTATTTTTCGGGGATGTGAATGTCTTTATTTAATGATAAAGGTAACAACCGTGGGTGACTACCACCCCAACCGCAGGATACTTTCCCTTTGGTGCCGATAAACAGGGTACAGCCCTCAAAATCTTTCTCGCTCGGGATATCGCCTAAGGCCTCGTTCATATTCACATCCGGGTCAAGCTCTGCAAGGCGTTCGGGGGTAATGCCGCCATCCATCCAGTACAGGTCGAGGTTTTTGCCGCCTTTTTGTTTGAATTTAAATTTAATGGAGCTGGATACCGGCCCGCTTTCAGGATAGATACCTTCTTTGAAAATACCATTGTAAACCGTGCTGGCACTACCCGATACCGATTCGGGATAACCTAATTCTAACAATTTGAACGGTGGCCCCATAATGTGGCAGCCCATATCGCCCAAAGCCCCGGTGCCGAATTGCCACCAGCCGCGCCAGTTGAAGGGTACCAGGTTGTCGATATAATTAGTTTCCTGTGCCGTGCCCAGCCAAAGGTCCCACTTCAATTCTTTGGGTACGGGTGGTTTGGTTGCGGGCCATGATATGCCTTGTGGCCATACAGGCCTGTCGGTCCAGCAGTATACCTTTTCAATATCGCCGATCAACCCGGCCTCGAACCACTCGCGCATGGTACGCATACCGTCGCAGGATGCGCCCTGGTCGCCCATTTGTGTTACTACCTGGTATTTTTTTGAGGCCTCGGTTAATATCCTTGCCTCGTAAATATCATGGGTTAAGGGTTTTTGCAGGTACAGATGTTTCTTCAGCTGCATGGCGCTCAAACCAACTAAAGCATGGTTATGATCGGGGATGGCTACCGTTACCGCATCAAAATGCTTGCTTTCCTTCTCAAACATTTCGCGCCAGTCGTAATAGAATTTCGCTTTCGGGAACTCTTTCCGTCTTGGTGCCGCGCCACGGTCGTCTACATCGCATAAAAAGGCGATCTCGGCATTCTTTTTAGGCGCGGTGGCGTAATGGTGGATATCATTCTCCGCCTCGCCGCTGCAACCTACTGCGGCTATGTACAGCTTATCGCTTGGCGGGGTGTAACCCTTTCCACCTAAAACATAGCGGGGTACAATATAAAATGCAGCAGTAGCCAGTGCCGCTTTCTTAATAAAATCCTTACGGTTGATATTGCCGGGTGTCTGTTCGTTCTCTTCCATAACGATTACTTTTTAGCTAATGGTTTTACCGAAACCTCCTTGAAATAAACAATATCATCCGACCCATGATTTTGCAGGCCGAAATAGCCCGAGTTTGGCCGTAAACCACGGAAAGGCTCAAAGTCAAACTTACGTGCCGGGGTAGCCTCGCCTTCTTTATAATCGGTTACTTTCACGCCGTTTACATACACTATCGTGCGTGGCCCGTCCAACGTGATCTCCATCGTGTTCCACTCAGGGCCCGGTTTGCCGGGTTTGGCAAGGGGTTTGGTTAACGAATATAAGGTACCAGTAATGTGGTAGTCATCCTCTTTTGAGGTTTCCGGGTGATTATCTATCTGCACCTCGTAGCCATAAAATACCGGCATCCATTCCTCACGTGGCTCCAGCGGTATGCGGATAAATATACCCGAATTACTGTTTGATTTCTGCATCTGGTACACCACTTTAATGGTGCAATTGCTCAGCTTGCCGCCTGTCCAATATAATAAACCCATACCGCTGTGACTGCGTATCGTGCCATCCTTCACATAATGATCGCCTTTGCCCACCTGCTTAAAGCCGGTAAGGTCCTTGCCATTGAAAAGCTGTTTCCAGCCCTTATCCTGGGCATCAGCATGGTTGTAATTTAATAATAGCAGCACGCAAGTGCTCAGCGCAAAGCTTTTCAGCATAATTTTTTTGATCATGACGGTTAATTTAAAGTTTATCAGCAACCAACAGGGGCATTGGTTATAATTGGATCGGCAAATTAGGTAATTTATTAAATAGATGAGAGGAGTTTTTTGGCAGAATTATAGTTAAAAGTGTCCGTCCGTCCTGGGGTGCCGGTGGTTGAAACGGTGGTGGACAGGCTGTTGGTCTCGCAAGCTTTTTAGTGGCTACTGTAAGAAATGCTTATTTTTTATTTTCTGAATTTTAGTTTCATTATGGCGTGTCCACGTTGTCTATGGGTAGTGGTTCCCCGTGACGGACGGACAGACTCATATTATCAGTAAAGCAATGGCAGTGGTTATATTAATGGCAGCCCTGTTATACGCTAATACTACACAGGCGTTAATCACTGGGCCGGTATACGCTGCTACCAGGTTTAGGTGGGTTGTGGCGGTGCTGTTAGGTTGGTTATGTAAATGATTACTGGCAATACATCAACAAATATTTATCAGTCATTAATAATCTGCCAAACTATCAATTCACTATTCATAGCGATGGGTTTTAAACCCATCACTATAGGTAATGTTACGAGTGCAAGTCAATAAATCGAATTAACAAATAATAACAATCAACTGATAATCAATATTTCTTACTGCAATAAAATTAAATTTCAACCCTTGAATTTAATAATACCCCTTACTTAGTATAAAGTAAAGGATGGCTTTGCAGTAAACAGACCAGGAAAATAAGGTAATGGATATAGCGGATGCTATACTAACAAATTTAGCAAATAGAATTGAGGTATGCAAATTTATTGGTTAAAATAATTGCCTTTGATTTGATTTTTTGTCTGTCCGTCCGTTACCCGGGGAAGGTGCATCGAAACAAGGCGGACAGATTATCTATCCATTGTATATTTATACTCTTCATTATCTATTGTGTCCTGCTACTGTCCCGGAGTAAGGGCACGGGGAGACGGACGGACGACACCTTCTGAACCGTTGATTGGCGTGATTCAATGACAACGTTGATTATTATCAGCGAAATCAACGTAATCAAATTAAATCAGCGGTTCAGACAAAAGGCAGCAACATAGCAGCACTGCCCCGACTAACCTAAACCCGATAGCATAGCGGGGCTACCGGAACATAGTAATACTGCATTTGCTTTTCATAGCGATGGGTTTTAAACCCATCGCTATAGTTGAGAGCAATGGCCTAAAACTACCCGTTATTGCAATGGCATACAATAAATCCGAAATCCGAAATTATTCCTGCACCGTCTTCACCAGTTTACGGATATCAAATCCTTTGCCTGCGGCTAACAGCACCAGGTGGTTGTAGGTCATGGCATCCATTTTGGGTTTGCGGTTGAGTATCCACAGGTATTTTCGGTTGGGGTGGCCCACTACGGCATAGCTGTAATCGGGCGCCAGGGCAATGATCCAGTACTTACCACCGAAGGGCCAGAAGAAACTTATATCCAGTTTGGAGTTGGTTTTTTTATCATCCACAGAGGCCTCGCCAATGGCAACTTTGGGTTGACCATCCTTAATGCAGCTATTTTTTACTTCGATCTTGCCATCCTCTTTCAGGCTGTATTCGGCTGTGGTAAAGCTGCATCCTTTTTCAAAACTCTGGGGGAAAGCAGCTATCTCGTACCATTTGCCCAGGTATTTTTCCAGGTCGACAGTATTGACGGTTTTGAGCGGTTTATTTCTATTGCTTAAAAGTATTGCCGCTGCGCCTATGCCAACCAACGCGGATGCTGCCAGGATCTCTTTTTTCATGATAGATTAACAATTGCAGATTGTAAAGGTTTTGGTGGACTCACCCCCCAGCCCCATCTCTACAAGTAGAGAGGGGGAATAAAAGAGTTTCAAATTAAATCTTTATTCAATCCCTCTTTGCGCGAAGCGGAGAGAGGGTGATCGAGCGAAGCGATGACCGGGTGAGTCCACGGGTAAGCCAATAAAAAAATTAAAAACCATCCCTAATATTTCTTTAATCTATTAACTTTATATTTGCGTTTCAACGCTGTAATGTAAGGATGCCGATCAAAGGGAACCAGTTTAAATCAAATACTTTAAAGGACGATAATAAACCTGATAAGTCCTCGTCTAAGAGTGAAAAGGAAAAGCCTGCCAAACAAAGGCAGGAAAGGACGATGCCTGCATTCAATGTGGGTGATGGGCGGTTGGCTAAAATAGCGGGCTTGTTCCTGCTGGTGATGTCGGTATTTTTCCTCATCGCCTTTACCTCCTACCTGTTTACCTGGCAGGAGGACCAGAGCTACGTTTCGCCTGCAAATGGCGGCTGGCATAACCTATTCAAAACTACGCAGGAACTGTTAGACAATGGCGTTAAAAACCCGGTGGTAGATAACTGGCTGGGCAAATTTGGCGCGCTGCTATCCAACCAATTCATTTTCGAGTGGTTTGGAGTGGCTTCCTTCCTTTTTGTTTTTGTATTTTTTATTGTGGGATACCGGTTATTATTCAAGATACGCTTATACCCTATCAGCAAAACCATTGGGTATTCTTTTTTCCTGTTGGTATTTATTTCGATCGCCCTTGGCTTTTTGCATGGCTTTACCAGCGATGTGCCGCATTACCTGGAGGGCAGCTTTGGTTTCTGGACCAACCGCCTGATGGATGCGCAGATAGGCCAGGCAGGTACAGCGGGGTTATTGTTATTTGCCGCGTTGACGGCATTGATCATTGCTTATAATATCGACTTTAAAATACCACGCAGGGATAAAGGCCTGAATGATGATGTGGTGGATAATGTGGTTCCCGAAGCTTTTGAGCGAGAGGAAGATTATCTTTCTAAACCGGTGGAATGGCCCAAGAATGGTAACAGGGAGAGGAATGAACGAGTGAAAGCTGAACCGGTGGTGCAAAACTCCGTGTTCCACGAGCCGATGGTATTAACACCCGATCCTTCTGCTTCGCATGAGCCGCAGTCGGAAGATGAGATACCCCTTACCATTGATACCGCAAGGCCGACCAATGTACTGACTATCGAAAAAGAAGACACGGATAAAGCCGCCGACCTGGTAAGCCAGTTTGGGGTTTATGATCATAAGCTCGAATTGGCAGGCTATAAATATCCGCCGCTTGACCTGTTAGAGAATTATGGCTCCAACAAAATAAACGTTAACTCCGAAGAGCTGGAGGCCAACAAGAACAAGATCGTTGAAACGCTGAACCATTATAATATCGAGATCGATAAGATCAAAGCGACCATCGGGCCTACGGTTACCTTGTACGAGATCATCCCTGCGCCGGGTGTGCGTATCTCCAAGATCAAGAACCTGGAGGATGATATCGCGCTAAGCTTAGCTGCTTTGGGTATCCGTATCATCGCCCCAATGCCGGGCAAGGGAACTATCGGTATCGAGGTACCTAACCAAAACCCGGAAATGGTTTCCATGCGTTCTATACTGTCGACAGAAAAGTTCCAGAATACCACAATGGATCTACCCATTGCTTTGGGTAAAACTATATCCAACGAGGTATTTATCGCCGACCTGGCTAAGATGCCTCACTTATTAGTTGCCGGTGCTACCGGGCAGGGTAAATCGGTTGGTATCAATGCCATATTGATCTCGCTGTTGTATAAAAAGCATCCCGCCGAATTAAAATTTGTGCTGGTCGATCCTAAAAAGGTGGAGTTGACGCTTTTCCGCAAGATAGAAAGACACTTCCTTGCTAAATTGCCTGATGAGGCTGATGCCATTATTACCGATACTAAAAAGGTGGTAAATACGCTGAATTCGCTTTGTATCGAGATGGATCAGCGGTATGACCTGCTGAAAGACGCACAGGTGCGTAACCTGAAGGAATACAACCAGAAATTTATCAACCGCAAAATAAGCGACCCGGAGAAACACCGTTACCTGCCTTTTATAGTATTGGTAATAGACGAGTTTGCTGATTTGATGATGACCGCAGGCAAGGAAGTGGAAATGCCAATAGCGCGTATAGCCCAGTTGGCCCGTGCGGTGGGTATCCACCTGGTGATCGCCACACAAAGGCCATCGGTAAATATCATCACAGGTACCATTAAGGCCAACTTCCCATCGAGGCTGGCTTTCAGGGTGCTGTCAAAGATCGATTCGCGTACCATACTGGATGCAGGTGGTGCTGACCAGTTGATCGGTCGTGGGGATATGCTGCTCTCAACCGGCAGCGACCTGATACGCCTGCAATGCGCTTTTGTGGATACGCATGAGGTGGAGAAAGTATCCGATTATATCGGCAATCAAAAGGGCTATGCAACCGCCATGCTCTTACCTGAATACGTGGGCGAGAACGAGGGTGGCAGTTCCAAAGAGTTTGACCCAGATAACCGCGACCCGATGTTTGAAGAAGCAGCACGCTTAATTGTAATGCATCAACAGGGATCGACCTCCTTAATACAACGTAAGCTGAAGTTAGGCTATAACCGGGCAGGCCGTATTATCGACCAGTTGGAAGCCGCAGGTATAGTGGGCCCGTTTGAAGGCAGCAAAGCGCGTGATGTGCTGTACCAGGATGAATATAGTTTGGAAAGGCACCTGGAAAATTTATCAAAACCAATTTAATATTAAACCTGTTCCCTGTTCTGACATCAAATAAATGTGATTGGATTGTTCCAATGACCTAATAACTCAATGACCTGATGAAAAAATCGCTTATATTATTCGTACTAACTGCTTTAACCGCAAACCTGGTATTCGCACAAAAGGATGTTGACGCTAAGAAGATACTAAACCAGGTGAGCCTCAAATACCGGTCGTATGATGTGGTAAAGGCCGATTTTACTTTTACGGTAGAGAACCCGCAGACCGACACCAAAGACAGTCAAACCGGCACATTGGTATCTAAATCAAAAGCCAATAAATATAAGATGACCATCTATAGCCCCGGCGATAAAGCGGCAGTAGACCAGGAGATCATCAGCGATGGCAAAAGCCAGTGGACGTACCTTAAAAAGGATAAGGAAGTGCAGTTAAGCGATGTGGACAAAACCGGTGAAAGCCTGAACCCGGCTCAAATATTTACGATTTACGAGCATGGCTACAAGTACCTGTTTACCGGCACCGAAAAGATAGGTGGCAGACTTTATCAAACGATAGACCTTACCCCCGAAGACAGCAAGAAAACCTTCTTTAAAGTGCGACTGACCATAGACAAATTAAAAAAACAGATCTACAGCGCCATGATATTCGACAAAAATGGCAGCCGGTATAATTATGTGATCAAAAGCTTTGCACCCAATATAAACGTTCCGGAAAGCACCTTTACTTTTGATAAAAAGGATCATCCGGGTGTTGAGGTGGTGGATTTGAGGTGATCTTACTGCACCTTCGCAAAAATCAGCTGCTCGTAATAATTACCATTGGTTGATTTGACGTTTTGTGTCAGTGTAAGCGTGGTACTGGTCAAATTGGATATTTGGAAGGGGCCGACTGCTAATGGCACCCGGCTATAATTGCCATTCGCACTCCAATAGGAGGTAGTAAATTGAAGTTTATTGTCTGTTGAGATGGCGTAAACTGCAGTATCTATCTGCGCATTAAACCCATTATTGACATACAAATTACCATACTGGGTAAATTTATATATATCAGAGGGTGTACCATGATACATGGTATTGGTCTGGTAAGAAATGGAATCGGTTATAATATTCCATGTGCCTACAAGCGATGTGTTTGCAATCGGCGTTTTGCTGGTATCGCTTTTACCGGTTGATATTATAGGCGGCTGATCCGGATTGATATGATCTAACGAGCAAGCCGAAAATCCAAACGCTATCAGCGCAGCTGCGCCTATTAAAAATAACTTTTTCATACAATTTAATTAAAACCAAAAAATCTTTCTTCTAACATTACGTATTTTAAGAGAGAAACGCTACAATTCAAAAATGGTTGTTTTAAATTTAAATATCTAAAATCGTATCTCTTCTATCACCATCGGCTCATTAAAGTTACTGTACCGTATCCATCGGGGAGCTACTTTAATATGCACAAGTCCCGGTCAGGTTTTAGCACGCTCCCTCCCATCCGGATAAACTTCAAAGTAAACACCCTTTAGCTTTTCCGCTTCCGCATCACTCCCTAAAATTGTTGCCTCGCCTTCATATTGCACCGTAGTTTCATTATCCCATCCCACAACTATTGCCACTTTAGGGTTTTGCAGCATATTATGGTATTTACGGGATGTTTTAACTGTATCGAATATAATCTCAAAGTCCTCCGATACCGCTATGCCAACTAAAGCCGCTTCGGGTTCATTCTCACTGTTAATAGTAGAAACCACCCCTAATTTATGCTGTTTGATGAATTGGTAAACGAGGTTTTTCATTTCAATAGCATTCAATAGCGATGGGTTTGAAACCTATCGCTATAATCGTATAATTGTTTTAAACAGTCCTACTCCACATTGCCAACCTTCACCCTACGCTCCATTACTTCCCGCCAGGTGGTCAGGATATAGCCTTTCTTTTTTAAAAACTCTTTCAGCCGCGGATCGAGCATAGCCAGCAGGTCGCCTTTGCGTTTCTGGCTTTCGTTGCAGATATATTTGAAAGTGGAGGATGGCAAGGTGCAATGCATAATTACCATCGTCAGGCCCGGACTTAGCCGCCCGATACTTTCGATATAATGGTCTGTATACCATTTTTGTATTTCCTTATCGGTTTTGTGCTCGATATCCGGCATCACCCAGTCGTAGCTTGAATTGTGGAGATCATCCAGCACCGGCAGGCCATTTTTCCAGATCATTTCGCCTACCTTTTTGGCATCACCCAAAGCATCCGATTCAGGTATGGGCATACCTTGCTGGTATTTTCCTTGTTTTTTTAAAGTGGCAATAGTGGCCGCCTTTGCCTCGGCGCGGAAAAACAGATCATCCCCTCCGGGGAACATCACCGGCACTTGCTTTTCTATCCCAAGTTTGATGTACTTCTCCATGAAAGCATCTTTGGCAAACAGGGTTCCCATGTGCGAGTCGAGGTGGGTGGGCTTGATACCCATGGCGATGGCCTTATCATATTGTGCACGAATTTCTTTATCTATTTCATCAGGCTTGGCGGTGAAATAAACGGCTGCCACGGCAGGGTACATATATCCTTGTTTATCAACCAGGCCGGGCACTTCATTTTTTCCGGCTACAGGCGCCCAGCGGTAATTATCCCACTCGGAAGTGAGGGTTAAATGCAGTCCAGCGTCCAAATTGGGGTGTGTATCGATATACTTTTTTATCTCAGGCACCCAGGGGCAGGGCATCATAATACTGGTGGAGGTGGCTACGCCTTTGCCCGTAGCTTGTTCAACACCTTCGTTAGAATCATGCGACATGCCAGCATCATCCACGTGCAGGATGAGTACTTTGGCGCCTTTGGGCCAGCCCAGCTTTTCGGCGTAGGTTTTGGTTTGCTGCGCGAATAGGCAGGAGGCACAACCTGCAAGCAGGATGGTTAGGAAAATTTTCTTCATGTTTGTCTGAACCAGAATTTATAGAATTAATGAATTTACAGAATGCAATTGGTCTAAAGTTCTATCCAGGTTCAAGCGAATTTAATCATAATTGCATCAGTCGAAAAACATATTCAAGGAATTACCCAAATTAATTCAACTCTAAAATAAAATTCGACTAATTCATTAATTCGTTTAATTCCGGTTCAGACGAAATTATTTAGCTTTACCCCACCAACATGAGTAAACTGCAATTCAAAAATAAATGGGTACTGGTTACCGGCGCGTCATCCGGACTGGGTGAAGAAATGGCAAGGCAGCTGGCCCATCAGCACCAGGCTAATCTTATTTTGCTTGCGCGAAGGAAGGATAAGCTTGAACAATTGAAAGCTGAACTTGAAAAAGAAGCCCGGGTAAGCGTAAAAGTAATCGTAGCTGATCTATCCAATTTGGCAGATGTCGACCTCGCCGTTGATGAAATTTTGAAGGATGGGCAATTATACGGGGCAGTTTTAAACGCAGGCATCACCTATTTCGGCCGCAATGCCGATCTTCCCTGGGAACAGTTTCAAATCATGTTCCAAACCAATGTGGTGAGCGTGGTGCGTATTACCAACCGGCTCATCGCCCATTTTGAGCAGACCAAAAATGAAGGCGGTATTGTGATCGTATCGAGTATGGCGGCGCTTTTCCCGGTGCCTTACCAGGCGGCTTATTCGGGTACCAAGGCTTTTATTTTGAGCTATGCTTCGGCCCTCAGGCACGAAATAAAAAATCCAAACTTCTCGCTAACAGTCTATGCACCCGGCGGCATTGTGACCGAGATGACCGCCGGTGAAAACTTTCACGACCTGCAAGGCTGGCTAATGCCGGTTAAGGAAGCTGCTAAAGAAGGCATTTATGCTTTTCAATCGCGCAAAGCAACCTATATTCCGGGTTTCATGAACCGGGTGGGTGGTTTCTTTATGAACCTGGTTCCCAAAAGTTTTATTACCGGGCAGATGAGTAAGGTGTATAGAAAGGCGTTGGAGAAAGCGGAGGGGCAGAAAAAATAGTTCGTTATTCGACTCACCCCGGCATCACCCGGTCGTTGTTGCGCTTTGTTATGCTGGTGTAATCCTTCATCCAAAATAAAAAAATCACCACCTGCCAATCGTAATTCGTAAATCAATTCCCTATTTTTGGTCCTGATGCTCACGCTTACTACCCATACGCTTGAAAAACTGGAAATACTGCTCCGGACTGCAGGGTACAGGGTACGCTACGAAAAGGGGAACTTTAAAACCGGGGCCTGCATGCTGCTCAGCAGCCAGGTAATCGTGGTTAATAAATTCTCGAATCTCGAAAGCAAAATATACGCTATTGCCGAACTAATACGCGGACTGGAACTGGATTATAATATGCTTGATGATAAGCAGGTGACTTTTTTACAACAGATAAAACAAACCAAGCTACAGCTGTGAAGATCACTTTTTTGGGAACCGGAACTTCACAGGGTGTACCTGTTATCGCCTGCGATTGCGAGGTTTGTACTTCGCCTGATCCGCATGATAAGCGCCTGCGTTCGTCTATCCTGATCGAGGATGAGGGAAAGGTGATCGTGATCGACTCGGGGCCAGATTTTCGCTACCAGATGCTGCGGGCAAAAGTAAAGCACCTGGATGCCATTGTGTTCACCCACGAGCATAAGGACCATATTGCAGGCATGGATGATATCCGGGCCTTTAATTACCGCCAGGAGGCTGCTATTGACGTATATGCTACCACACGGGTGCAGGAGGCCTTGAAGAGAGAGTTTTCTTACATTTTCGCAGAGATGAAGTATCCCGGCATCCCCGAGATCAACCTGCATACCATCGACCTGAATCCATTTCTGATAGGCCATATCAAATTTATACCCATCGAGGTGATGCACTATAAGCTGCCGGTACTGGGTTTCCGTATTGGGGATTTCACTTATATCACCGATGCTAAAACCATATCGGAGCACGAAAAGCAAAAGATAAAAGGAACGAAGATACTGGTCATCAATGCATTGCAGATAGAAAAGCATATCTCGCATTTTACTTTTGTGGAAGCCATCGCTTTCGCCAAAGAGATCGGTGCTGAAAAAACCTATTTTACGCACATCAGTCACCGCCTGGGCAGGCATGAGACTACGTTGCGTGTATTGCCAAAAAATATCACCTTAGCTTATGACGGGCTGGTGCTGGAGGTTTGAGAACTATCTTTATCATTAATGTCATTTCGAACGATAGAGAGAAATCTTATCGAACTTGCACAACCCGCTTTTCTCTTGTATAAGATTTTTCGCTCGCGCAGCCGAAACTCATTTCCGCTCAAGAGAGTAGTTTCTCCTCGTTCCTCGTTCGAAATGACAATTAAAATTTAGGATCAAAATTTAATATAGCTCACCCGCTCAATAGCGGCTTTGTATTGTTTGAGGTGGCCTTTGTTGTGCAAGTCTATTTTCCCGCGTATGGTTATCGCTTTATCTTTAAGCTGGGTAAAGCCGCTGTCGTTATATTCAAATAAACCCGTATGCGTGCCGGCGAGGTAAAGCGGGCAATCCTGGCTAAAATCAACCCATAAAGCATTTTTATTGGATTGATCGTCAAGCAAGCTATCGATCACCAGGGCCGATTGCTCCTTGCCCTCTTCATACTTACCCAAAACTTCCACGTATTTATGGTCATAATCTTTAAGGCTATCCATCAAATGCTTAAAAGTAACCTGCTTAAAATGCTTGTCATCATCGCACTCACTTTTGAATATTTTTTGCTTGTGGCTGCATGATTGCCCGGCAAGGCAAACCACCACACCCGACAGGATAAGTAATTTATATAAAGACCGTTGTGGCTGGGGTAACACCATATATCAAATATACCGATAAATAAAACCAAGCCGCCTGATGGTTTTGTAAAATTGCTGTTGGGGTTTAAAAAGATGACAGGTATTTAATCATAAAGCCCCAAAAAGATTTATAATTGCATATCTGACCTACGTTTAACTAAAATCTGGATTATGAATACGAGGGTACTCATCGCGCTGCTGCTGTTTGCAGTAGTTTCTGTACATGCACAGCAAAAAGTCATTCAACTATACAATGGCGCTGCCCCCGGCTCAGAAAAATGGACCTGGGATGAACAACGATTGGACAGTAATTTGTGGCATACGCCGGTGGTGTACAATGTTACGCATCCGTCACTCACTGTGTTTGCACCCAATGCGGATAACAATACTGGCACGGCAGTGATCGTTTGCCCGGGAGGCGGTTTCCAGGCGCTGTCTATCAAAAGTGAGGGTACCGATGTGGCCCAATGGCTGCAACAAAAAGGTATAACCGCCTTTGTATTGAAATACCGGGTGATGCACACACTGAGTAATGACCCTACCGTGGAGCAGAAAACCAAGCCTGTTAAACAAATGGAAGAGGATTCCCGGCAAGTGATCCCGTTGGGCATTGCCGACACCCGACAGGCCATTGCCTATGTGCGCCAGCACGCCGCTGAGTTTGGTATTTCTCCATCCCGTATCGTGATCATTGGCTTTTCGGCCGGGGGTACTATGGCGGCATCCAGCGCTTATAATTATACGCCTGAAAACAGACCTGACTATGTCGCGCCAATTTATGCTTACATGCCCCCGGCCTTGCAGGGAACGATAGCTGCCGATGCGCCACCGATGTTTTTAGCTGCAGCCAGCGATGACGGTTTTGGTTTGGCCCCGCACAGTGTCGACCTGTATAATAAATGGCTGGCCTCTAAACATTCTGCCGAACTACATTTGTATGCCAAAGGAAATCATGGGTTCGGTATGCGCAAGCAGAACCTGCCTACGGATGCATGGATAGATCGTTTTGATGATTGGCTGGGATTGAACGGCCTGTTAAAACCTATCGACCCAAAAGTGGCTGCCATTATGGAAAAAGCGGCATTGCTGCGCAGTCAGCAGGATTGGCCGAACATCCGCAAATATGCCGAAGATAACAGCAAAGTGCCGCCACCTGCGCCAAATGAAAAGCGGGTAATTTTTATGGGCAACTCCATCACTGAGTTTTGGAAGTATAACGACTCAGCATTTTTCGCAAGTCGTAATTATATTAACCGCGGCATCAGCGGGCAAACTACGCCGCAAATGCTGGTGCGTTTCCGCGAGGATGTTGTCAACCTGAAACCGGCGGTGGTAGTGATCCTGGCAGGTATTAATGACATCGCCGAAAATACCGGCCCATCCAAACTGGAATTTACTTTTGGCAATATAGTTTCGATGGCTCAATTGGCCAGAACGGCCAATATTAAAGTAGTGATATCTTCTGTGCTGCCTGCCAATCATTTCCCGTGGCGGCCTGCTATCATCCCAACGGAAAAAGTGATCCGGCTAAACCAGATGCTGAAGGATTATTGTTTGAAGAATAACGTTGTCTATCTCGATTATTATTCGGCCATGGTTGATTCGGAAAAGGGTCTGCCTAAAAACCTGGCAAATGACGGAGTGCATCCTACTTTAGAGGGGTACAAGATCATGGAACCCATGGTGGAGAAGGCGATTGGGGAGGCGCTGAAGAGGAAATAATTATAAGATATTGTCATTCTGAGCATAGCGAAGAATCTAATTGCGAACTTACTTGGTGGCGAATAGATGCTTCACTACGTTCAGCATGACAAGGTAATTTTTGATCAGGATATAAAATATGCGTCAATACAATTTCTACACCTACATACTAACCAATTTTAACAAAACGGTTTTGTACACCGGCGTAACAAATGATTTAGACAGGCGATTATATGAGCATTATTTTGGCATTGATCAAAAGGAAAGTTTCACAAGTAAATACAAATGCTTTTACCTGGTTTGGTACGAACGACATCAATATGTTGATCATGCCATTGAAAGAGAAAAGGAAATTAAAGGTTGGGTAAGAAGCAAGAAAAATAAATTAATAGAAGAAGAAAACCCTGAATGGAAATTCTTGAATAGCGATATCATGGAATGGCCACCGGTTTATACCGGATGATAGCGCCTTGTCATTCTGAGCATAGTGAAGCATGACAAGTTTGGTGTTTTTTGTCATTCTGAACGTAGTGAAGAATCTAATGGCGAACTTGCATGGTGGCGAATAGATGCTTCACTACGTTCAGCATGACAAGTTTGGTGTTTTTTGTCATTCTGAGCATAGCGAAGAATCTAATGGCGAACTTGGATGGCGGAGAATAGATTCTTCGCTATGCTCAGAATGACAAAAGGCTACTTCAACACCGGCAAAATGATCTTCGACTGCTCATGGAAAACATTGATCGTTTCCTTTACAAAGTCTGAGTCTTTGGCGTGGTAGATATCCATAAATTGCTGCGGGTTGCGATCTGCTAAGGGGAACCAGCTGCTTTGCACCTGTATCATGATGCGGTGACCTTTTTTGAAGGTATGCGCCACATCCGGCAGGGTATATTTTACTTCGGTGGGCTGGTTGGGTACAAAGGGCTCGGGCTTTTCATAACTGTTGCGGAATTTGCCGCGCATGATCTCGGCCCTTACCAGCATCTGGTAGCCGCCCATCGGGTATGGCCCGGTTTCGTCCTTTTCCGCATAAATATTGATGTCGTTGTAGGACAAGTTGTCCGGGAAAACATCGATCAGCTTTACTACAAAATCGGCATCGGTATTGGAGAGGCTCACCATCAGATCGGCAATCACGGGGCCGCCCA
>DATHKT010000024.1:0-34078 GCA_035489035.1 Mucilaginibacter sp. | reverse complement strand
TCAAAGTCCATCGCGCCGGCCCTGAAACAGCGGTTTACATAGGTTTCATAGATCTTACCGATATGCTGACGTCCTGTGGAATGATCGTCAGCCTGTATTTGCTCATTCTGCTGATATTCCTGCCAGGATATTAAATTATTTTTTGATGCTGATATGCGGTTATGTACAAAATTAGGGTTGTATAGCTTGTCATCAAGTGCCATTTCCTTTAATATGGCCCTCAATACGCTTTTACTGTCGTCGGTATCATATATGGTGAAATTACTTGGATAGCCTATTTTATCCGCCTCCACCCGCAATAGTTTTGCAAAAACCGAGTGAAAGGTGCCCATCCATATATTTTTTGCCTCGGCGCCTACTACGTGCATAATGCGCTCACGCATTTCGCGCGCTGCTTTATTGGTAAAGGTGAGTACCAGTATATTAAAAGCATCAACCCCGCTGGCTACCAGGTGAGCCACCCGCATGGTGATCACCCGTGTTTTTCCCGAACCTGCACCCGCAATGATCATTACCGGCCCTTTGGTTTGCAATACAGCGGCCTGCTGAGCAGGGTTTAATCCCTCTAAATAATTCAAATCTTTTTCCTCTTTTCTATGTAGGGCGAAATTAAATTTTTAAGCCGAAAGGAAGAAGTGTATTTCGAAATTCGGATGTTCGATTTCGGATTTATTACGTTTTATCAATTTCACACTACAAAAAGTATCTTTGCAGCAAATGGAACTCTTCAACCAAACCTGGTACCTGTTTAAAAAAGAGATATTGCTCGAGTGGCGCTCTAAATACGCGTTCAACGGGGTGTTGCTTTATGTGGTATCCACCGTGTTTGTTTGCTATATCTCGTTCAGTTTAACCCCCGGCTTTACCGGCAGCACAGGCTACCCGGTTGTTTGGAATGTGCTGTTCTGGATCATTATGCTGTTTGCCTCGGTAAACGCTATTGCTAAAAGTTTTATGCAGGAGAGTAAGGGCCGTTTATTGTATTATTACTCTATTGCCAGTCCGCAGGCTATCATCCTGTCGAAAACTATTTATAATGTTTTATTAATGTCGCTGCTCAGCATATTGGCTTTGCTGGTTTATTCGGTTTTCTTTACCAATACCATTGGCGACCCGTTATTTTACTTTCTATCCGTATTATTAGGCAGCATTAGCTTCTCCACCGTTTTTACAATGATATCGGCCATCGCCTCCAAAGCCGGCAATAATGGCACCCTGATGGCTATTTTAAGCTTCCCGGTTATCATCCCGGTTATCCTGGTACTCATCAAGCTAAGCAAAAACGCGATGGATGGACTGGATCGCAGCCTCAATTATGAAAATATTGGTGTGCTGTGCGCCATTAACGTTATCGTGATTGCCACTTCTTTATTGCTGTTCCCTTATTTGTGGCGGGATTGATTTTAGTTGCTTAAGTTTTATAAATAGCTAATTTATTCATCTACAAAACTCCTAAACCAGAAATGATATTTAAGGTCTTTTACCTGGCTATAATACCTTAACCTGAAAATTTCCAGCCGGCTTTTAATGGCAACAGGTGCGCTGTTAAGTTTTCTGCGGATAAAGCGGGTAAGGCTTTCGCGTTTTTGCTCATAGGTAAAAAAGCCACGCAACTGGTAATCAATGGTAATATTATGTTTCTTAAAAAGGTCGACCACGCCCTGTTTCCAGCGCCCTTTTACAATGCCGGTGAAAAAGTAGTTGATGATCGTGTTTTCTTCTAATCCATACATATCCCGGTTTACGGTATAAAATTTATGGTTGAGAAGGCTGGCCCGCTTTGTGCCGTACATTTCAAACTGCCAGGGATTTTCATGATTACGTACGTATTGCTTCAATACCTTTTTTTTCCATAAGGCAGTTTGGCAGCTTAAACGATAGGGTGCTTTTTTATCAATCTCCCATAAGCCCTCGTAGGTAGATGGCGCGAAGGGCCCCGGTGTGCTGTGGTAAGTAAAATGGATACAATCAACATTATCATTCCGGATAATGGCCGCGTAATGGTCTATAATACTTGTTTGTACGGTATCCTGTAAAAAGTAATCCTCCTGCATATACAGCACAATATCTTCGCTGATCTTATGTAAAGCCGTTGCCAGGCATTTGCTCCACGTATTCTTTGAGGCTCCGCCGGATCCGTTCCTGACCGGAATGATATTCAACCCGGGGTAACTGAATTCTTTTGATTCGGTGTTGAGGTATATTTTGCCTTTGTAGTCGGGCCAATAGATGGAGAATAGCTTAAAGAAAGGCTCCCAGCAATCTTCAAAGCTGTCGGTTGTGTTTACCAATATGGCATAATTATTCATCGGCAGAGGTTTAGATGGTTATGTTTTTCACCTGATCTTTAATCACTTATCCACTAAAAATATAAATTTTATTTCACATCCAAAATTATCATGATCCCGACTGCCGAAATTGTTAATTGAACTGCTGGGATTTAAGATTAGAATACTATTAGATTATCAGTATGCAGCAGCTATTTCATCGATTATTCATAATAAATACTTTCCTTAGCGTCTTCAAAAATTAACGAAATTATTTTTGCCAGATGCGTATTAACAGGCTGATCCTGCTTTTATTTGTTTTACCATTCGCTGCTTTTGCGCAAACAACAATTACGGGTAAGGTGACCATGGCCGGTTCCCAAACCGGCTTGGAGAAGGTCAGCGTTTTCTTAAGCAATTCATCATTCGGTACCGAAACTGGTGAAGACGGTACCTTTAGGCTAACCGGTGTTAAGCCCGGTCAGTATGATCTGGTGGCAAGTTCTATTGGATACAAGGACTATACCCAAACCATCCTGGTAGGCAGGGAGCCCATCGTGCTGAATATTGAGATCACCCATAAGGTGAACGAGTTGCGTGGTGTGGTAATCTCCAGCAATGCCGACTGGAAGAAAAATTGGGAACAGTTTAAAAAAGACTTTGTCGGCACATCCGAGAACGCGAAGAATTGTATAGTGATCAACCCGCATACAGTCAACCTGGTCAACCATACAAAAAAGCATTTGCTGGAAGCATGGTCCAATGACTTTTTAGTTATGGAGAACAGGGCTCTGGGCTACCGGGTTAAATTTTTGATCGACACCTTTTCAAATAACGGCCTTACAGGCATTATATCATGGCAGGGAAAAGCAGTTTTCCAGGAACTGCCCGGAAGCGCTGCCCAGAAGAAAGCATGGAAATTAAAGCGCGAGGAAACCTACTACGGTTCCTCGAGGCACTTTTACAGGTCGTTATATATGGGCACCCTCAACCAGGAGGGATTTATCATGAAGAAACTAACCAGGCAGCCTAATAATAACAGGCCGCCGGAAGAGCTGATCCTGCAAAAAATAAAAACATTCAGGGCGAACTTTAACAGGGATTCATTAAACTATTGGTTTGGGAAAGAAAGCTTGTCCAAATACGCTAATGAACATTTGCAGAAGGAGCCATTACAATCCTACCAGGTTTTTACCAAAACAGCGAAACCAGGGTTATTTATGTTGAGTTTTACCGATTGCCTGTATGTGATCTATACCAAAAGGCATGAGGAAACTGATTTCAAAGACTTGTATCGCCCGCTGGATATGGAAAATTTTGAAACCAGCATACTCACCCTCTACCAGCCTTATGCGATATTTGATATGAACGGGGTAGTGTTTGAAGGCGCACCATTAAACGAAGGCACGTGGTCAAAAGCCAAGCTTGCCGAGTTGCTGCCTTTGGATTATGCACCTGGTGATGATAAATAGTAGTGGTCATTGGTCAGTAGTCATTGGTCATTAAATTCCCAGGGATAAGAGCCATCACCTTTAAAATTATTCTATCTTTAAATTCATTATTTCCATATTAAATTTCTCCTTTCAGCCTAACAATGTACCTTTACCGCCACAAATCAATATGAAGTTTATCTATCAAACCTGGTGGAAGGTATTAGCTGTTTTACTGGTGTTCTCTACGCTTATAACCGGCTTGCTTTTTAAGGTACCCACACTGCCGATCCTTCACGAAACCATCAGGAATTTATATTTCCATGTACCTATGTGGATGGGGATGCTTTCTGTATTCGTCATATCCGTTTTTTATAGTATTAAATATCTCAATACAGGTAAGGAAGAATATGATTTGGCTGCTGTTGAATGTGTAAATACCGGCCTTCTTTTTTATTCTTTAGGTTTAATAACCGGTATGCTATGGGCCAAATACACCTGGGGCGATTTTTGGAGCGGCGATCCCAAACAGAATAGTGCCGCTATTGCCTTTTTGTTGTATTGCGCCTATTTAGTATTACGTAATTCTATCGATGAAGAACAGAAACGGGCCAAAATATCAGCCATCTACAATATTTTTGCCTTCCCTATTATGGTGGTATTGATCTTTGTGTTGCCACGAATGACCGATTCCCTGCATCCCGGCAGCGGAGGAAACCCCGCCTTTGGTAAATACGACCTGGATAATGGAATGAAATTAGCCTTTTACCCGGCCATGTTAGGCTGGAGTTTAATTGCCATTTGGATAGCAACCATTCGCTACCGTATCCGTTTAATTGAAAACAAAAACAATTCGATATAAATTAATGAAAAAACTACTGATCCTGATCGTATTAATATTAAGCTGTATTACTGTTTTTGCACAAACATCAGCTCAGCCAGAAATGGCCGACGTGATGCGCAGTTCGGGGAAAATATATGTGGTGATAGGTACAATTGCCATTATTTTTATCGGATTGGCCATTTATTTATTCTCTATCGACAGAAGATTAAAAAAAATCGAAAAGGGAAATTAGTCCAAAAAATAAAGCTATGTTATTTAAACATGGATTTATCACAAATACCATACAGTGTACCTAATACACTATTGATTTAAAATTTGCAATATTGATAAAATTTGTACCAAATTTGTGCACTTTTTTAAGGATATAATATTTATTTAACACAAAATTATGGCTAATAATATTTTGCTCGCCGATGAGGATACTCACTTTTTTGGCGATGTATGTAAGAATTTTGATTATGCAGCTCAATTTACAAAACATGATGCCGGCCTTTTAGACCAGATAAAATCATGTAACAGCGTTTACCGTTTCCGTTTCCCTATACGTAAGGGCAATGGTTTCGAAGTAATTGATGCATGGCGTGTAGAACACTCGCAGCACCAGTCGCCAACCAAAGGAGGTATCCGCTACAGCGAAATGGTTAATGAGGACGAAGTAATGGCGCTTTCAGCCCTCATGACTTATAAATGCGCCATTGTAAACGTACCTTTCGGAGGTGCAAAAGGGGGGATCAAGATCAACCCCAAAAACTATACCGTACAGGAGCTGGAAAACATCACCCGCCGCTATACGGTTGAATTGATCAAAAAGAATTTTATTGGCCCAAGCATCGACGTACCTGCTCCTGACTATGGTTCAGGTGAACGCGAAATGAGCTGGATTGCTGATACTTATGCTACCATGAACCCCGGTCAATTAGATGCGATGGGTTGCGTGACCGGTAAACCGATTGCCCTGCATGGTATTGCTGGCCGCCGTGAAGCTACCGGAAGAGGAGTGGCCATTGCCATCCGCGAATGTGTGAATGTTGGCGAGGATATGCAAAGGATAGGCCTGCTGCCGGGCATATCAGGCAAAAGAGTGATCGTACAAGGATTAGGTAATGTGGGTTACCATTCTGCTAAGTTCCTGGCCGAGTTTGGCGCAATCATCGTTGGCTTATGCGAATTTGAAGGCGCTATCTATAATGCAGACGGGCTTGATATTGAGACCGTGTTCCAGCATCGTAAAGCAACCGGATCTATTCTGGGATATCCTGGTGCAAAACAAGAGTTTAAAAACTCAATGGAAGGTTTAGAGCAGCCATGCGATATATTGGTTCCGGCAGCTTTAGAAAATCAGATCACCGAGGACAACGTAAGAAACATACAGGCAAAAATTATCGCTGAAGGCGCCAACGGCCCAACATCACCCGAAGCAGAGGCTATTTTCTATGCAAAAGGCGGGCTGATCATCCCGGATATGTATGCCAACGCAGGCGGTGTTACCGTATCTTATTTCGAATGGTTAAAGAACCTGTCGCACGTAGCTTTTGGCCGTATGAACAGGCGCTTTGAGGAAACTGCCAATACCAATTTGGTAAACATGGTAGAAGGCATCACAGGTGTAGCTTTAAGTCCCCTGCAGCGCTCAACCATTGTTAAAGGCGCATCGGAGTTAGAACTGGTAAATTCCGGACTGGAGGATACCATGATCCGCTCGTACCACGAGATAAGGGAAACCTATAAGAATACCGATAAGATAGACACCCTGCGTACAGCAGCATTTGTTGGAGCTATCAATAAAATAGCGGTATCATACCAAAATTTGGGTGTTTGGCCGTGATATATTGATTTCGGATATCGGATTTTCGATTTCGAATTTATTTCTAAAGCTGGTTTACTTTTGTATTCCAGCTTTTTATTTTTAACCAAATCCGAAATTGGAAATCCGAATTCCGAAATAAGAATGATTCTAAATAAGATTAATGTCTTGTAATAAACATTATTAGCTTTGCGTTTTGTATTTTTGTAATCCGAAATACAGAAGTAAAACCGCTGATGAAGAAAAGTTCAATTTTAGGTTTGGTTACCATAGCAGTCGCTATTGCTGTGATAATCAGCCTGTACTCCAGTACCAGCACTTACGGTACCTTTGTTGATGCCAAAAACACCAATGGTTCGCTGCATGTAATAGGCCATTTGGATAAGCAAAAGGAATTATATTACGATGCTGCCAAGGATGCCAATTACTTTTCGTTCTACATGACAGACAAAAAAGGTAACGAATGTAAGGTGGTTTTCAGCGGTACCAAACCACAGGATTTTGAACGTTCGGAACAAATTGTATTGGTAGGCGAAATGCGGGGCAACGAGTTCCACGCATCGCACATACAAATGAAATGCCCCTCAAAGTACACACAGGATAAGGTCGAAGTTACAGAAGCCAGCGCTAAAAAGGCCGATATATAAAATCATTTAATGAATACAGTTTTTAAAGGCGAACACCTTTTACCGGGGCATTTAGGTCAGATCTTTGTTATTATTTCATTCGGCGCGGCCCTTTTATCTGCCATAAGTTATTACTTCGCCACAACCAATACTGATAAGCTTGATAAGTCGTGGCTTAAGATGGGCCGTATCGCTTTTTACCTGAATGGCGCGTCTATTTTAGGGATAGGTACCTGCCTCTTCTACGTTATTTACAATCACTATTTCGAATACCATTATGCCTGGGCCTATACCTCGCGCGAGTTGCCGGTTTATTATATCATAGCCGGTTTTTGGAACGGGCAGGAGGGTGGCTTCCTGCTTTGGGCCTTTTGGCAGGCAGTATTAGGTTTAGTCCTGATTCGCAGGGCAAAATCATGGGAGCAGCCTGTGATGACCGTAGTATCCCTGTCGCAGGTTTTATTGGCCTCCATGCTGCTGGGTATCGAAGTTTTTGGTATGCGTTTAGGCAGCTCGCCGTTTTTACTGCTAAGAGACGCGGTTGAGGGCCCTATTTTTTCCAACCCCGATTACCTGAGCTTTATTAAAGACGGGCAGGGCATGAACCCCTTGCTGCAAAATTACTGGATGGTGATACACCCGCCGGTATTATTTTTAGGTTTAGCCTCAGTTGCCATCCCTTTTGCTTACGCGATAGCCGGTCTTTGGCAAAAGCGCTATAAAGAATGGGTGAACCCGGCCATATCTTACTCCCTGTTTGGAGCGATGATATTAGGCGTAGGGGTGATCATGGGGTCACTTTGGGCTTATGAATCATTAAACTTTGGTGGTTTCTGGGCCTGGGACCCGGTAGAGAACGCCTCTATTTTCCCATGGCTTACTTTAGTTGCCGGACTGCATGTGCTCATCGTATTCAAAAATACAGGGCATGCTTATGTAACGGCTACAATCTTGATCCTGCTGAGTTTTATATTGGTGTTGTACGAATCTTTCCTGGCCCGTAGCGGCGTATTGGGAGAAGCCTCCGTACATGCCTTTACCGATCTCGGTATGTTTTGGCAATTGGTTATTTTCATTCTCATTTTCCTGGCTTTATCTATCTGGGTTTTAGTTGCCCGGTGGAAAGAATTGCCCATTACCAAAAAAGACGAGGACACCTATTCTCGCGAGTTCTGGATGTTTGTTGGTGCAATATTTTTAGGCCTGTCATGCTTTCACCTGGTATTGGTTACTTCTATCCCGGTATGGAACGCCATGTTCGGCACCAAGCTGGCCCCGCCTGCCGAGTCGGTAACACATTACAATGTTGTACAGGGATCGTTTGCAGTTGTAATCGCCTTGCTAACAGGCTTTACCCAGTTTTTAAAATATAAGAAAACAGATGTTACCCGCTTTTTTATCACCACGCTGCTTTACTTTGTTTTTGCAGCTTTGATTACAGCTTTGGTAGTTTATACCACAGGTTTGTATAAGCTGCGCTTTGTGTTCCAGTTGGTGATGCTTACCTCTATTTATTCTATTTTGGTGAATGCCAAAGTGCTTTCAGATTCTTTTAAAGGTAAGTTTAAACTGGCAGGCTCGGCAGTGGCGCATATTGGTTTTGGGTTGATGTTGGTAGGGGCCTTAATAGCTGCCGGTACCCGTAAGGTAATTTCGGTAAATGACAAGGGTATAGGCATCGCTAACTTCAGTAAAGCCGGTGATGAGCGCGAAAATGTAATGATCTACAAAAATGAGCCCACTAAAATGGGTGATTATACCATTACTTATTTAGGCGATTCCGTTTCGCAACCCAACCATTATTACAAGGTAAACTACAAGCGTTACGATAAGGGTGGTAAACTGACTGAAGAATTTCTGCTGAAACCAAATGTACAGATCAACCCGCAAATGGGTTTGACGCCATCTCCTGATACCAAACATTATTTATTTCACGATCTGTATACGCACATAACTGCCCTCCCACCAATTAAGGAAAAGCCTGCTACCGAAGAGGCGGCCATGCATGGCGAACAGAACGATGACGCCAATTACGATGCCCCGATAACCCATGAGGTAGCCCCCGGTGATACCATCCGTTTCAGGGAAGGGTACATGGTGCTGAAAGCATTGAACAAAGATGCCAAGGTGCAGAATATCCCTATTGCCGCCGGCGACATCGCCATAGGCGCTAAGCTTGAAGTTGTAGCGCACGGTAAAACTTACGAAGCCGAGCCTGTTTATATGATCAAGAAAAACAGCGCTTTCGATTTTGCCCGTAAGATAGAGGATGTGGGTTTAAAGCTGCGTTTCTCCAAAGTGCTTCCTGAAAAGAATAAGGTGGAGATCACCGTTTACCAGCAGCCCGAAAGCAAACGCCCCTGGATAGTAATGAGCGCCCTTGATTTCCCGTATATCAACTTCCTATGGTCGGGTACCATCATTATGGTGATCGGTTTCCTGATGTCGTTGTCGAGGAGAAATAAGGAGTTGAAGACTACGTAATGAAATGCCTGATCTGCTAAAACACAGTAAAAATATACTGGATGATGGTTTTACTATTATCGAGGATATTTACACCGATGCTGAGTTAGCCGCCATATCTGGTAAAATAAATAGCGTTGATACTGCTAATCCTACCTTCCGAAAAAGCACCGACTTATTTGCTATCCGTCAGTTTCTAAAAGAGATTCCAGAAATTGGTCAATTGATCTTTACGGATAGTTTAAAGACGATAATCAATAGTTTATTTGGTGCCGATTATTTTGTCGTAAAGTCTATTTATTTCGATAAACCCGAACAATCCAATTGGTTTGTTGCTTATCATCAAGACCTTACTATTTCCGTTGATAAAAAGGTAGAATTAGCCGGATATACCTCGTGGACTAATAAGCATAATCAATTTGCCGTTCAGCCGCCTGTAAATATCCTCGAGGACAATTTCACTATTCGTATCCATCTGGATGATACCGATGAAAACAACGGGGCTTTAAAAGTAATCCACGGTTCACATCTTCAAGGCATTCGCAGGGTTGAGGACGTAGATTTTCCGAATGAAGATGAGCAAATATGCAAAGTGAATGCGGGTGGTATAATGATCATGAAGCCATTGTTGTTTCATGCCTCAAATCGCACTACTAATAATAAAAGGAGACGGGTTATCCATATTGAATTTAGTAAGGCAGAATTACCTAAAGGGATTCAATGGTCTGAACGGGATTGATTAATTTAGCAGCTTATTCAATAATTTACTAAGTTTTTAAAACCTTGTAAGTTTCACTCAGGTTTTTCCTGGATAGTTGTCCCATACTTGATTCCAAGACTGACAAAATACTTTCTTAACAGTTCGTATTTTTGGTTGCAGCTGGTACCAAGTGTTATTCTTTCTGTCTTTGATTCAATGTTTTGGCATTCGAAACATATTTCCAAATAATCAAATACTTTTCCATTCTTATCAAGGAAGATTAAGGCATTGTGCGGATCAAAGCAACCGAATCCTCTTGAAGTACTGTAATAGTCATGCACCTTATAATCAGTGTTAAAAACAATATTGGTTAGCCGGTTGATTTGTTTAATGGTAAGCTGTTTTACTTCTATCAAATTAGAATAGTCCAATTTGTCTTTATAAATAATTAATCCGGACGTGTCCTTCGTAATAGGTTTTATACGATTTTTACCAGTATCAATTGTTAAATCAGGAATTCCAAAGTTGTCATACAAGTAAGGATGAGACACCGCCAATATTTTGACCGCTTTTGAATAAGGATACTTTTTCAAGCGTTGGGCAATGGTATATCTGTTTATGAAAACGCAGTCATCAAAATAATCTTTATGCCGCGCTTCAGCCGCTCGTAGCTCACGCGAATTCAATCGATGGATGTTCTTTTTCTTATGCTTTATGGTATCAGTAAGGAAAGCACGATCAGCACCAAAAGCCTGTGATAAATTAGCACCTAAGAAAAAGCATAGTATAATTGTGATTAATCGCATATTTTTGATGGCTTAGATAAGGCAATATAAAAATTATTATGCGCATCACCATCATCGGTTCCGGCAATGTAGCTACCCATTTGGCAGCGGCTTTCAAAAATGCCGGGCATAGTATTGTGCAGGTTTATAGCCGGGATATTCAACATGCATCCCTGCTGGCTTATCATGTGCGCGCAAACGCGATAGATACCCTTGGTCATATCGACCCCGAAACCGACCTGTTTGTGATCGCCGTTAAGGATGATGCGATAGAGTCGATTGCTGCTGAATTAGCCAAATACAATAAGTTGATCGTCCATACTTCCGGTGCTACACCTTTGCAGGCTTTATTGAACCATACCAAAAATGCCGGTGTATTTTATCCCCTGCAAACCTTTAGCAAAGCCAAAGAGGTTAACTTTAATACCGTGCCGCTTTGTATTGAGGGAGCGGATGATCAGATCGCCTCGCAACTGAATGAACTGGCTTACACCATCACCCAAAATGTTTACCGAATTACCTCTGCCGAGCGTAAAACCCTGCACCTGGCAGCCGTGTTTGCCTGTAATTTCCCTAATTACCTGTACTATATCTCCCAACAATTATTGGCTGATAAACAGTTGCCCTTTGATCTGTTGCGCCCCTTAATATTAGAAACCGCCCAAAAAGTGCAGGAACTATTACCCGCTGCTGTACAAACCGGTCCCGCTGTGCGTAACGACGAAAAAACAATGACCGCACACCTGCAATTATTACAGGAAAATCCCGGATTACAGGAACTATACCGCACGTTAAGTCAGGGTATTATCAAAATGGACAATAGCGCTTAAGTGCATTGTAATATTTTGTTACTTTTGCCCAAATGAATATTTATAAGGTTAAGATCAGCTTTGAGGAAAAAGGGCACGAAACTGTTGAGCTGCCCATTGCCGAAGGCGAGTCTGTATTGGATGTTTGCCTCGAGAATGGGATAGAACTGCAGCATAACTGCGGCGGCGTATGCGGATGCAGCACCTGCCATATTTATGTGAACAAGGGGATGGACAATATCCAGGAAATATCTGATAAGGAAGAGGATTTTATCGACCGTGCGGTTAATCCACGCATCACCTCGCGCCTGGGTTGCCAGTGTGTGATCATTGATGGCGATATTGAAGTTACCCTGCCAGATCAGTCTGGCTTTATGGGGCATTAAGCAGGATTATACCGATTATAAGAAGATTACACTGATATTGCATCAAAATAAAATGACAGAAAACAAATTTGCCTTACCCATTTACTGGAACGATCATGAAGACATCGCCATAGAACTTTATGAAAAGTTTGGTAACGAGTTTGATGAGTCGAAAATATACCGTATCCGCTTTACCGACCTGTTGGAGTGGGTGCTTACCTTGCCCAACTTTGCCGGCAAACGCGAAGAATCCAACGAAGGTCACCTCGAACAAATTCAATCCGCCTGGGTTTATGAGTGGCGGGATAACCAATAGTTCAGTTGGCAGTTTACAGTTATAATTATCAGATTAATTGGTTAAATTTGGCATATGGAAAGCATTGTAATCAGTCCTAAAACTAAAGATGAGGCAAAGGTCATCCAAGATCTGCTTGCTAAAATGAATATATCTTCCAAAGTCATTACAGATGAGGAAAAAGAAGATATGGGCTTGATGATGATGATGAAAGAAGCTGATCGTAATGATAAAGTGTCACGTGAAGACGTGATGAAAAAGCTTAATTCATGATATGAAAGCGGAGTTTACCAACCGTTTT
Source organism: Mucilaginibacter sp. (assembly GCA_035489035.1). GTDB lineage: Bacteria > Bacteroidota > Bacteroidia > Sphingobacteriales > Sphingobacteriaceae > Mucilaginibacter. The sequence goes on along the minus strand of DATHKT010000024.1, from coordinate 21,389 downwards.
TATAAGGATATTGATAAGATCACTCAAGCAACTGTTAAAATTGATATAGTAGCTGTCATCAAACAGGTCGAAGAAGCCAACAATTTATCAGAAGTTAATAATATCAAAAAACTCAAAGGCTATTCCATTGCTTATAGAGTAAGGATTGGGGACTATAGGATTGGCATCTATTACGAAAACAATATTGTTGAATTTGTTCGGGTAGCTCATCGAAAAGATATTTACAAAGTTTTTCCTTAGTCACATTTTTCAAATCGGTGTAATCAAAATATAATCTGTGGAATCATTTCTAACCAAATTAAAAGATATATCTACCTTCATTTTTGATGTGGATGGCGTGCTTACCGATGGCTCCGTGTATGTAATGGAGAACGGCGAACAGGCGCGGCAGTTCAATATCAAGGATGGCTATGCGGTACAACTGGCTGTTAAATGCGGGTATAATGTATGCGCTATTTCGGGCAGCCGCTCCAAGATCGCTATTCACCGTTTAAACAGTTTGGGTGTAAAAGATGTGTATGTTGGCGCGCACACCAAGACCGACATCTTCAGAGCCTATCTTGAAGAGAAACATTTGACCCCCGCCAGCGTATTGTTTATGGGTGATGATATACCCGACCTGGAAGTATTGAAATTAGCCGGCCTCGCCGTTTGCCCCGCTGATGCTGCCGAAGAAGTAAAGGCCATTTGCCAGTACATTTCGCCCAATAATGGGGGCAGCGGAGCTGTGCGCGATATCATAGAAAAAGTGCTGAAGATACAGGGCAAGTGGATGAGCGAACAGGCGTATAGCTGGTAAGTCAGTTGGCAGTTTTGAGCTGGCAGTTAGCAGCCAAACAATGACTAATGACCAATGACAATTAAATCGGTGCAATCAAACCCTAATCTGTGAAATCATAATAATAATCGGTGAAATCATAATATGCTTTTAAAAAATAAGATCATTCTCGCGTCCAAATCACCGCGCCGGCAGGAGCTGTTGCGCCTGATGGATGTGGATTACCGCATTGTGCTGAAAGAGGTGGACGAATCCTACCCGGAACACATGAGCCCGGTGGAGATCGCCGTATACATAGCGGAGAAAAAAGCCAAAGCATTTGATGAATCTGTGGATGATGAGATCGTGCTGACTGCCGATACCATTGTAAGCGTGGATGGCCATATCCTGGGCAAACCCGACGATAGCGAGCATGCGGTGGAGATGCTACAGATGCTTTCGGGCAAGGTGCACCAGGTAATTACTGGGGTGTGTTTGTTGCACAAGCACCAATACAATCTGTTTCATGATATATCTGAAGTGTTTTTTCGTAAACTGACTACAGACGAGATCAGGTTTTATGTTGACAAATACCAGCCACTGGATAAGGCAGGTGCTTACGGCATACAGGAGTGGATAGGCCTCACCGGTATCGAACGGATCAACGGATCATACACCAATGTGGTTGGGCTGCCTACCGAAAAATTGTACCAGCAATTAATGAAGCTGAAGTAAGATATTGGTGATTTGTCATTATTTTTATCCCTGATATTGATGACACAATTTAAGTCCAAATGGAAGATCCCGAAGTACCTACCGAACACCTGCACGAACATATTCACGAAGCCGCGCATGAGGGCCATGATAAATGGTCGATGTTGGTGGCTATATCCACGGCTTTTATGGCTGCCTTTGCCGCTTTAAGCAGCTTGATGGCGGGTCACCAATCCAACGAAGCACTTATTAGCCAGATCAAAGCATCCGACCAATGGGCCTATTATAACGCCAAAGGCATTAAGGCCGAAGTAGCCAATGGCATTGCGGCATTAAGCACAGCCAAATATGCCGATAGCGCCAAATCCATTATAGCACGTAAAGAAAAGCTTAAGAAAGACCAGGAAGCGATCCGTGAAAAGGCACAGGAACTGGAAAAGGAATCGGCCACACATTTGAAAAAGGACATGATACTGGCCCGTGCCGTCACCTTTTTCCAGATCGCTATATCCATATCAGCCATATCAATTCTCTCCAAAAAGAAACCGCTGTGGTATATCAGCCTGATACTGTTTGCCGCAGGTGTATTCCAGTTTATAGTGGGGCTGTTGTGAAATATTGGACAAGCCAAAAGCAGACCGTCATGGCGAGGAACGAAGCCATCCCTGAACTATCCCGATCAACGGACCTTAATTTCCTTAAAAGACGTAATAATATCGACTCAGCAACAAAACCCCGTACAGTTGATTTGTCTGTGTAGAGATGGCTTCGTTCCTCGCCATGACGTGGTGGAGTAGTTTTTGGCTTACTGTCCCGCCTGCCATGCCACAAAAAAGCGTGTCAAACGGACCAGCCGTGACGCGCAAATGCAATCACCCCCTAATAAAGGGTATAAATAGCATGCTGTAAATTAAAGCGAAATACCCTTACAGGCTGAAGCTTTTATGCTTAATACCGGCTGCGATGATGATATCGGCAATGGCGGTATTGGCGGTTTTCTTTAGCTCATCGATGGAAATATCATACTTTTTAGCCCAATATTCATCGTTGTGCGTATCCTGAAGTTGTTTTACTTCCTTGTTTTGCTTCTCTGTCTGAATGTTGTTTTCCATGATCAATGTCTTTTTGGTATGCGGACAAATTTTAATAAGGTAAAGGTAGGGTTATCAAGTTAAGTCATAATTATTATAGTGTTAAGTTAATGTTAACAATGAGTGTCGCTATCTTTCCATTTGTCATTCTGAACATAGTGAAGAATCTGATTGAGGAGGTTCGTTATTAGATCCTTCGTTCCTCAGGATGACAAATAAAGCATTATTATTTTATCACCTAAATTAATTAAAGACATGGTTAGTGGTTAATATCCGGTCAATATCGGATAATAAACTTATGGATTTTGGTAATTATTGCCTGTATCTTTGATTAAGGTAATTATCATCATGAAGAAACTCAGTGTATTGCTATTAGCCTGCCTTAGCCTGGGCGCGTATGCGCAGCAGCGGGATTACCCCATTCAGCCGGTGCCTTTTACCAGCGTAAAGCTTACCGATAAGTTCTGGACATCGCGCATAGAAACCAACCGTACGGTAACTATACCGGCGTCATTTGAACGTTGCGAAAGCACGGGCAGGGTAAAAAACTTTGTAATGGCTGCCGAGCACAAGGGCAAGTTCTGCACCGTATATCCTTTTGACGATACCGATATTTATAAAACCATTGAGGGCGCATCATACTCATTAGCCGGTCACCCCGATGCCAAACTATCCGCTTATGTTGATTCGCTGATCACCATTGTAGGCAAAGCGCAGGAGCCTGATGGCTACCTGTACACCGCCCGCAGTATCGACCCACTGCATCCGCAAGCCTGGGCCGGGCCCGAAAGATGGGTAAACGAACAGAAGATGAGCCACGAGCTGTACAATTGCGGCCACATGTTTGAGGCTGCCGCAGCACATTACATGGCTACCGGCCAGCGCAATTTCCTCGATATCGCCCTAAAAAATGCTGACCTTTTGGTAAGAACCTTTGGCCCGGATAAAAAGCATGTAGCCCCCGGTCACGAAATTGTGGAGATGGGTTTGGTGAGATTATACCGCATCAGCGGGAAGAAAGAATACCTCGACCTGGCTAAATTCTTCATCGATGCCCGCGGTCATAAAGAATATAATACCAAAAGTAAAAACCCATACGAAAACGGAGTTTATTTCCAGGATAATGTACCCGTAACCCAGCAGGATGAGGCCGAGGGCCATGCCGTAAGGGCAATGTACCTGTATTCGGGTATGGCGGATGTAGCTGCTTTAACGGGCGATACCGCTTATTTGGCAGCCATAGACAAGATATGGGACAACATGGTAACCAAAAAGATGTATGTGCAGGGCAGCATTGGCGCGGTTGGCGATGGCGAGCGTTTCGGTGATAATTACGAACTACCCAATACCACCGCTTACAATGAAACCTGTGCGGCTATAGGCAGCGTATTCTGGAACCACCGCATGTTCCTGCTGCATGGTGATAGCAAGTATATCGATGTGATGGAAAAAACGCTGTACAATGGCTTAATATCAGGCGTTGGGCTGGATGGCAAATCATTCTTCTACACCAATGCCATGCAGGTGAAGGACAGCTTTTCGCACCCGGATATCGAGCGGGAAAGGTCGGGCTGGTTCACCTGTTCGTGCTGCCCAACCAATGTGGTAAGGCTCATTCCGTCAATCCCCGGTTATATTTATGCTCAAAAGGGCAACGCGGTGTATGTGAACCTGTTTATCAGCGGCGAAGGTAATTTAACGGTGAATAACCAGCCACTCAAGATCACCCAGGAAAACAATTACCCCTGGGATGGCGGCCTCGACTTTACCATCGACCCAATAAAAACGATAGAAATGGATCTGAATATCCGTATCCCCGGTTGGGCGCAAAATGAGGCGATACCATCAAGCCTGTACAGCTACGAAAGGAAGTCGGCCCAACAGGTGGAGATCAAAGTGAACGGTATGCCGGTTAACTACCAGATACAAAAAGGGTATGCTGTCATCAGCCGGAAATGGAAAAAGAACGACAAGGTACAGGTAACCCTGCCGATGGATGTGCGCCGGGTAGTGGCAAACGAAAAGGTGGCCGACGATAACGGCAAGGTGGCCCTGCAACGCGGCCCCATTATGTATTGTGCCGAGTGGAAGGACAATAACGGGCAGGCAGGCAACTTCATTATCCCGAAAGATGTGGTGTTTAAAACAGAATACCAGCCAAATTTACTGAACGGCGTTATGGTATTAAAGGGGCAGGTAAAAAGCATAACTATCGATTCTGCAGGGCAAAATGTGAATACCGTAAGCTCAACGTTAACGGCCATACCTTACTACTCCTGGGCCAATCGCGGCAAAGGCGAAATGATGGTGTGGTTCCCCGAGCAGGTGAAGTATGTGGATTTACTTACTAAATAAACAAAAAAACAATTGTCATTTCGACGAGGAACGAGGAGAAATCTTATACAAGCGGCTGGCGGACTATGCATATCGTATAAGATTTCTCTCTGTCGTTCGAAATGACAAATAATATAAAAAGAAATTGGGACACTGATCGTCCTTCCCGGGCTGCCCGTTTTGGGGGTGCAGACCCGGGATATTTTTAAAAGACCAGGTTAAATAAAAAAGTGCCACGGCTGCCACGCTCTGTCACGCCAATAAAAAGCGGGCCACCCGTGTCAAAACGGGCCACCTTACAGGATCAACAACAAAGAAAAATATAATCAAGCTGATATGAAATTTACATGGAAAGGGGTTTTCCCGGCAGTTACCACCAAGTTTACCGATAACGATGAACTGGATTTTGATGCATTCGACCACAATATAGCTGCCCAGTTAGAGGCGGGTGTAGATGGTTTTATTTTAGGCGGATCATTGGGTGAGGCCAGTGTTTTGAGCGATGAGGAGAAGTTTGCTTTGCTGAAACATACCGTGGAACTGGTGGATGGCAAAGTGCCGGTATTATTGAATATTGCCGAGTCGACCACCAAAGCGGCGGTAGCTTGTGCCCAAAAAGCATTAGACTATGGGGCCAGCGGATTAATGCTGCTGCCGCCCATGCGTTATAAATCGGATGATGATGAAACGGTGGAGTTTCTGTCCGCGGTAGCGAAAAGCACACCGCTGCCCATCATGATCTACAACAACCCGGTGGATTATAAGATTGAAGTAACCCTGGATATGTTTGCGCAGTTAGCCAAATATGATAATATACAGGCTGTAAAGGAATCAACGAGAGACGTATCCAACGTTACCCGCATGATCAACCGTTTTGGGGCCCGGTTCAGCATCATGACGGGCGTTGACCCTTTAGCCATGGAAAGCCTGGTAATGGGGGCCGATGGCTGGGTAGCCGGTTTGGTGGATGCTTTCCCGAAAGAAACGGTGGCAATTTATCGCCTCATCAAAGCAAACAGGATAGCCGAGGCATTAACTATCTACCGCTGGTTTTTACCGGTGCTGGAGCTGGATATCCACCCCAAACTGGTGCAGTATATCAAGTTAGCCGAAGTAGCCACAGGCATCGGTACCGAAAATGTGCGGGCACCACGCTTAACCATTAAAGGCGCTGAACGGGAAAAGGTGCTGAAGATTATTAATGACGCGCTCGCTGTAAGGCCTGTATTGCCGGAGGGTAGCTGGGGCGAAAAAAAAGGAATAAATTTGGCAAGCGTCAATTAACGATTAAAAGGGCTTAAGCTATGATAACAGGTAAGATGAAAGTTGTAATGATTATATCTCTTGTATTAGTTGTTATTTTGTTTTTATTCCTTTCAAATCATGATTACAAAACCAATGAGCCTGAAATGCTTTTTGGTAAATACTGTTTTAATAATGGCGGAACTGATTCGATCATAATTTATAAGGATCATACTTATAAACATAAATATGTTACAGGTTCAAATAAGGTGTATGAGGGAACAGGAAAATGGAAGTGGAATATAAATGAAATCGACTTCCACGACTTTACTTTTTATAATGATAAAGGGTCAGCAGGAAGTGGTTTATGGATTTCAAAAGTGGAAAGTACAGACAATGAAATTAAGCTAATATATTCATCAGAAAACGACATTTATTATTCCCAAAAGCTACCGATAAAAAAGTAGGATATTTTTTAGATAATCAATGCATCTATAGCGGTGGGTTTGAAACTCATCGCTATGAATTGTGTTTTAGATGCATAAATTAGCGAACTATGAAAACACAGAACCTTATAGGTTATAAATATACTGAAGGCTTAAAAACCTTCAAGGCAATCGACCCTTCATCCGGTAATGAATTGGATGGCGAATTTCATATCGCTTCAACTGGTGATGTGGATGCTGCCTTAACGCTGGCCGAACAGGCATTTGCCCCTTATCACTATACCGATAATAAAACAAAAGCGGCCTTTCTGCGCAGTATCGCCGATGAGATCAATGCTTTAGGCGATGAACTGATAGAACGTGCCATGGCGGAAAGCGGACTGCCGCAGGCCCGTTTGCAAGGCGAGCGCGGACGCACAACGGGGCAGTTGAATATGTTTGCTGATCTGGTGGAAGAAGGCTCGTGGGTAGAAGCGGTGATCGATAACGCTTTACCAGACCGTAAACCAGCGGCACGACCAGATATCCGCAAAATGCTGATCCCGGTGGGGCCGGTTGTGGTATTTGGAGCGAGTAATTTCCCATTGGCGTTTTCTGTAGCCGGTGGCGATACCGCTTCGGCATTGGCAGCGGGTTGTCCGGTAGTGGTAAAAGCCCATCCGGCACACCCGGGTACAAGCGCTTTGGTGGCGGAGGCTATTAAAAAAGCAGCCGAAAAGCATAATTTACCAGCAGGGGTATTTTCTATTTTGTATGATAATGGTTATACCATTGGCGAGGGATTAGTAAAACATCCAAAGAGCAAGATAGTTACGTTTACGGGCTCCTATAAAGGTGGCATGGCCTTGCTCAAACTGGCCCAACAAAGGGATGAACCTATCCCGGTATTCGCTGAAATGGGAAGTATCAACCCGGTCATATTATTACCTGAAGCATTAGAGAACAGGTATGAGCAGATCGCGGAGCAATATGCGGCGTCCATCACTTTGGGGGCAGGGCAGTTTTGTACTAATCCGGGTTTGTTGATCGCGATGAAATCAGCGGGACTGGATAAATTTAAAAATGCTTTAGGCGAGGCGATTGGCAGGATCAATTCGGCCACTATGCTTACACCGGGTATCTGCAAAAATTATGCGCAGCTATCGGAAGAAGTATTGAAGGAAGAAGGCGTAAAGCGTATCGGCAGCGGCAACCTGGATGAAGATAAAAACAACCAGGCGCAACCATTGATTGCAGAAGTAAGCGCTTCATCATTTTTGGTCAACCCAAAACTAAAAGAGGAAGTTTTCGGGCCATACTCCTTATTGGTAGTGGCTGATTACGAAGTGCAATTGCAACAAGTTATAGATGAATTGAAAGGGCAACTGACCGCGAGTATCGTGGCCGATGAAACCGACCTGGTGAAATATAAACCGCTTATTCAGAACATTACTAATATAGCTGGCCGCGTAATGTTAAACAACGTACCGACAGGGGTTGAGGTTGTACAAGCCATGCAGCATGGCGGGCCCTTCCCGGCTACTTCAGATAGCAGGTTTACTTCGGTAGGTACTGGGGCTATCAAGCGCTTTGTACGCCCGGTAAGCTGGCAAAACTGGAGTCATGATTTGTTACCGGATGAATTAAAAGATAATAACCCGCTGAAGATTTGGCGGTTGTTGGATAGTAAAATGAGCAGAGATTAATGACGAGCAAAACTTTTTTCTGTATAGACGCGCATACTTGTGGTAACCCGGTAAGGCTGGTAGCCGGTGGCGGCCCTAATCTGACCGGCGCCAATATGAGCGAAAAGCGCCAGCATTTTCTGAAGGAATACGACTGGATACGCAAAGGCCTAATGTTTGAACCAAGAGGACATGATATGATGTCGGGGAGTATATTGTACCCGCCTCATGACCCGGCGAATGATGTGGCAGTATTGTTTATCGAAACCAGCGGTTGCCTGCCCATGTGCGGGCATGGTACCATAGGGACGATCACCATAGCGATTGAAGAGGGGCTGATCATACCAAAAACACCCGGTATTGTGCGTATGGAAGCACCGGCTGGATTGGTACTTATCGAATATAAACAGGAGGGAAGCAAGGTTAAATCAGTTAAGCTAACTAATGTGCCGGCCTACCTTGCCGCTGAAAATTTAGAGGTGGAATGCCCCGATTTAGGGACGCTGACCTTTGATGTAAGCTATGGCGGTAATTTTTACGCTATTGTTGACCCGCAAACAAACTTTAAAGGTTTGGAGAATTATACCGCAGATCAGCTTATCTCCTGGAGTCGGGTAATGCGGACAAGGATCAACGAGAAATATACCTTCGTTCATCCCGAAAACCCAACCATCAATACCTGTACGCATATTCTTTGGGCAGGAAAGACAATCTCCCCTGAAGCTACTGCACGCAACGCTGTTTTTTATGGCGATAAGGCTATTGACCGCTCTCCTTGTGGGACAGGCACATCGGCACGTATGGCCCAATGGCACGCCAAAGGCAAGCTGAAAAAGGGTGATGTTTTTATACATGAAAGCATTATCGGCAGCCAGTTTATCGGCAGGGTTGAGGATGAAGTGAAGATCGGCGATAAACCGGCCATTATACCAAGCATTGAAGGCTGGGCAAGGGTTTATGGGTACAATACCATAAAGATAGACGATGAGGACCCGTATGCGTTTGGGTTCCAGGTGATATAAGCCCCACCCGAACCCTCCCTGGGAGGGAGGGCTTAAAAAAAAGTTAATTTGTAATTAAAAATAAAAAATAAAGTCTCCCCTACCGGGGGAGGTTTAGAGGGGGCTTGTATGAAAGCAATTATTATCGGCGGTGGAGTTATCGGTTTATTTTCGGCATACTACCTGCACAAATCGGGTTGGGAAGTGGAGATCATTGATCAGGGCGACCTGTCGGATAATTGCTCGTATGGCAACGCGGGGATGATCACGCCAAGCCATTTTATACCCTTGGCAGCGCCGGGTATGGTGGAGCAGGGTATCCGCTGGATGTTCAATAGCAAAAGCCCTTTCTATGTAAAGCCGTCCTTCAATCCCGAACTGTTTGGTTGGGGACTGAAGTTCCTGAAAAGCGCTACCAAAAAGCACGTGGACAGGTCGGCAGGGGCATTGCGGGATATTTCCATGCTGAGTAAAACGTTGTTTAAAGAGTTTGAGCAGGCCACTAAGATCGACTTTGGACTGGTAGACAAGGGTATCCTGATGCTTTTCAAAACAGAAAAGATGGTAGAGGAAGAGCAGCATTTAGCCAAGCAGGCAACCAATTTGGGTTTGAATGCCCAATACCTGAGTCCTGACGAATGCAAAAAATTACAGCCCGGAGTAGAGATGGATATTTTAGGTGCAGTACATTACCATTGCGACGCGCATCTTTATCCCAACAAACTGATGGCCGGGTTGATCAAATATTTGGATAACGCCAAAGGAATCACTATTCACCGGAATACGGAAATTGTAAACATTAGTCATGATGCGGATAAGATCACTTCAGTAAGTAGTGCGATGCAGCAGTTTAAAGGTGATGCTTATGTAGTTGCAGGTGGCGCGTGGTCGCCGGCTATAACACGGATGGCAGGATTAAAAGTTCCGCTAATGCCGGGCAAAGGCTATTCTTTTATGGTGAAACAAGATCCATCCAAAACGATGACCATACCATCCATTCTTTGCGAGGCAAGGGTGGCAGTTACCCCGATGAATGGCAGCATACGCTATGGCGGCACGATGGAAGTTGGTAAGATCAACAGCCAGATTAACATGAACCGGGTGAAGGGCATTGTTGAATCGGTACCCAAATACTTCCCTAATTTCAAACCCGAAGTTCCGCAGCAAAAAGATATCTGGTTTGGTTTCCGCCCGGTATCACCTGATGGGATGCCTTATATCGGTCTGTCAGGTAAATATAAAAACCTGGCCATTGCTACGGGTCACGCTATGATCGGCTTAAGTTTGGCACCTGCAACAGGCCAAATTATTAATGAAGTATTGAACGGCATTAAATCTGCAATGAATATCGAGCCATTTTCGCCGGATAGGTTTCAATAATTATTGAACATTATTGATAATTGAAATGGTATTATGATTAAGTCTTTCAGTGATGTAGCGTTTTATGTTTTCCCCGCTCGCCGAATCGAGGTTTAACAAGTTGACATTTTTATGTTCTCCAAGTTGATTTGTCAAAGTGATCTGATCATTTTTTACGATGATCTCTTTTAATAACTTTAGGTCAATTTCCTCTTCAATGCTATTGATTCTAAATAAATTGTTTTCAATTATGATCCAGCCCTTAGGCAGATCAAGAACGCCATTTAAGAAGATTATTATTCCAACAGTCGAGCCAATAATACAGTAAAGTATAAGTATACTGAATGCAAAATATCCGATCAATGAACCTGCAATTATCATAATGCCCAATGTAATGGAAGTCATTTTTGAATAATCATCATTCAGCGTAGGGAAAATTACGATGTTTAACTTGATTCCATTTCTATATTGAACTTTCTTGTATAGGTTGTATATCCAAAAGGCAACCCACAATCCTAAGCTGAAAATGCTGATTAATGGATTATCTATGAAACTAATACTGAAGTAAATCAGTAAGTATGTGAGCACTTCAAAAATAGTTCTTATGTTGCTTTTGCGCTGGTTCATCAAATAAGGTAAAGGATATTATTTTAAAGATATTTAAAAATCTTTAGAAATACTTAAAATAGCCAGGTTTGAAAAGGAACTATTTATTAATCCCCTCTTCCAGCTTCTTAATCTGCTCTGCCGCAAATCCATTCTTGGGATTCAATTCATATGCTTTTTTGAAGTTTTTCAAAGCCAGTTCCTTTTGCCCCGCAGCCTCATAACCTTCGGCCAGGCTGTCGTAAGCATTCGCACTGTTGGCGTATGCTTCGAGATTATATTTAAATATTTCAACAGCCTCTTTCTTTTTATCGTCCCTCATTAGGATAAAGCCAAGATCATTAATATCGTCTTCGGGCAATTTGAAGGAGCTATCCTTTTGCTTCATTTGCTCTGCTATTTCGGAAGCGTGATCATAGCCTTGTTTTTCGAGCGCAGCCCAAAATGCTTTCACTCTTTCCAGTTCATGAAACTGGTAACCCGTCCAGATGCATGGCCACCAGGTTTGTTTGGTGAAAAAAGTATTCAGGATATCGGTAGTGACGTGCAGGCCCCAGGTATTGTTGGTAAAGTAAACGAGGATCTCTTTTTTCTCGGGATTAGCAATATAAAAAGCCTTGAAATCGCCGTTATCGCCCCAATGCCATATCCATTTCCCGGTTTCGTTTTCCTGCAAACCTACCCCGAGGCCCCACGAAACATGCTTTTTTGCATCCGCCTCAATGTTATGGTTCAGCCAGTTTGCATCAGATGATGTGGTGAACATCATCTTTTGGGTTCCTGGTTTTAAACCTTTACCATTTATCAGCGCCTGCAAAAAGGTAGCATAATCATGTGCGCTGGTCAGCAGGCTGGCGGCAGCCTGCTGTTTTTTATGACTGTTCACAGCGTCGGGGCTGTTCCCGAAAGCGGCCAATGTACTGAATTTGTCGGTCCACTCATAACTGCTGTTTGTCATGCCAAGTGGGGTAAACACTTCCTGCTGCGCAATATCATTAAGCGGTTTGTTCATCAGTTTTTCAACCACGCGCTGCAGGTATTGAAATCCTTCACCCGAATAAGAAAATGTGCTGTCGGGTGTGAATATCAGCCTCGCAAACTTCTTATCGCCCCAGTTAGGCAAACCGGTTGTATGGCGTAACACCATCCGGGCGGTTATTTTAGCATATCTCGGATCTTTTGGATCAAAGCGGTCGTAGCTGCCGATATAATCTACCAGGGGTTTATCAAGATCAATAACGCCCCGGTCGTGTAAGCGCATTACGATATAAGCAAAAACGCACTTGCTTAACGATGCGGCTTCAAAAACTGTATTCGAGGTAACTTTTTGAGCAGAGCCTTTGCTAATTACGCCAACGTTAACATTTTGAACTTTATCGCCTTTGATGCAAACCAGTTGCATTCCCGGGATGCCGTAAGGCGTTATGATTTCCTTTAGTTGTTGTTCTTGTGCGAATACCCGGCTGAAAGACAAGAGCAGGATAATGATCAGGGTTGACTTTCTCATTTAATGCGTCTGATAAAGGTGATTTCGATATATGACGCTTTGAAATAAATTTCGTTGCGTTAAGGATGAATATTTGTACCGGGTTTATTAGGTGTTAGGCCACTATCAGTCAATTAGTTTCGTATATGCTTATGCTAAAGCATTATATTTAATCTCTTCGTAACCAATTATCGTATTTCACCAGTAATGAGGGCTCATACAAAGGTATATCTATTAAGCATATTTGTTTTGAGTGCTACAACAACCTTTGCCCAGGCCCCGGTAATTACCCCAAAAACAAGTCCCATCATATTAAAACTCGATGGAACAGGCAATCACCAGGTACAGTTGAGTGAGGTAGCAACCATCATCGGCGATTATAATTCGGTTACAATTACTCCGTTTAATTTTAATTGCTCAACTACAGGCCCGCAAACGGTCATAGTAAAAGCAAGCAATACCACAGGCAATGACCCCGTTTCGGCATTAAATTATCCTTACGGGATTGTTACGGATGCCTCGGGCAATATCTATGTGGCCGATGCGGGCAACAATCAAATTAAAAAGATCACACCAGGTGGTGTGGTGTCTGTATTGGCTGGTTCGGGTGTAGTTGGTTCAGCAGATGGGTTAGGTACTTCGGCCAGTTTTGCCAGGCCATGGGGTATAGCTATTGACGCTTCGGGGAATATTTATGTGGCCGATGCAGGTAATAACAAAATAAGAAAGATCATGCCATCTGGCTTGGTCAGCACAGTAGCAGGCAGCGGTGCCAAAGGTGCGAAGGATGGCTTTGGTACTTCAGCAACCTTCAATAATCCCGGCGGGGTCGCGGTGGATCAGGCAGGAAATCTATATGTGGTTGATTCTGACAACAATTTGATCAGGAAAATCGAGTCTGGCGGTAACGTGATAACCTTTGCCGGTAACGGGCAGTATAGTTCGGTTGATGGTACAGGCATTGATGCCGGTTTTTATAATCCTCATGGCATAGCCATAGATAAAGCAGGTTATTTGTATATCGCAGATGGTAATAACCGTATCAGGAAAATTTCTCCTGGCGCTGTAGTGATCACACTGGCAGGTAGTAGTTCCGGTCATGCAGATGGCATTGGTACGGCCGCCAGCTTTTACTTTCCCAATGGTATTGCTATTGATGGGGCAGGCAATTTGTATGTAACTGATACCGGTAACAATGAGATCAGGGAAGTATCCCCGGACGGTAAAGTGGTCACTATAGCAGGCAATGGCTCCATTGGTTCTATTGACGGAACCGGAACCGCCGCGATCTTTAACGCGCCTATTGGTATTACTTTCGATCCTGCAGGGAATTTATATGTTACTGATGCGCCGGATAATAAGATCCGGAAAATTACACCTGCACATGTAGTAACTACCGTTGATCTTATTGGCGGCAATGGTCAAAATACACTATCATCAAGCCTGCAGATCAATGTTATCGTACAGAGCCAGCCGGTTATTACGTCCGTTTTCAATAATGTGATCATTACAGCATATCCGGGTTGTGATCCCGTTCTTCCTGATTATGTAACCAATTCAACCGCTAATGATTGTGATGGCAGTATCGTTACATTTACCCAGTTGCCCGTTGCGGGTACGCCTTTAACTCCAGGTGTTCCGGTGACAGTTATCATAACGGCAACCGATAACTCAGGCGGAACGGTAAGTACCAACTTTGATGTGAACGTAGTGAGTTCGACAGCTAAACCAGTAACTTTTACCAATAACCCGGTGATTTTTCAAGGTAGCCATGTGTTGCTGGAACCGCAGGCAACAAGTGATATCGTAAATTATAGTTGGTCGCCGGCAGCAGGGTTGAGTGATCCTGCTATTAAAAATCCTATGGCAAACCCTTCTGTAACCACAACTTACACATTAACCGTCACTACCGCAGGCGGATGTACTGATAGCGCCGATATTACGGTAACCGTTATTGAAAATGTGATCATCCCGAATGCCTTCACACCGAATGGAGATGGGATAAACGATTTTTGGAACATAGCCCATTTAAGCGAATACCCGGGATGTTCAGTTGATGTTTTTGGGCGAAACGGACAGTTGATCTATCATTCTATTGGTTACAGTAAACCGTGGAGTGGCACTTACAATGGCGGCAGGCTTCCATCAGGAGCCTATTATTATGTTATTGACTTGAAAGATGGCAGGCAAAAGCTTTCGGGAGAAGTCACGATAATAAAATAAAACTGATGTCATTTCGAACAAGGGAACGAGGAGAAATCTTATACAGTGAGTGGCGGACTATGTCTATTGTATAAGATTTCTCTCTGTCGTTCGAAATGACCAATTTTTAAGGTTTTTTAGTTATTACTTGGCACAGCATAATAATAGATAGGTGAAAAGACCCCTTCACTGGTGGTATAATACCCTTTCCCATCAGCTGTAAAACCTATTGCTTCACCTTGTTTTTCCTGTTCGTAAGGCAATTCAGCAGGTTTTCTTTGTATGGTTTGCCATATGGGCTCGTTATTTTCACGTTTCCAGTAATATACTTTTACGTAATCTTTTAATACCACTTGTTGCCCGTCTTTCGAGATATCTCCCGCTGTGATCCATTTAAAAGGTTTAAAGCCATTAAAAAACAATTTGCACCGCTTAGTAAGGGTGAGCGTGTCGTTCGCTTTAAAACTTAATGGAGTAGTATATACACTTACCGAATCAGCACGTTTTGACACAATGTAGATCAGTTTCTCAATAGGATCAACCATTAGCGTTTCCGCATCACGCGGGCCATCCGGATATCTTAAATGCGAAGGTACAGCGGTTGCCCTCACCAGGCTATCCTTGCTACCCCAGGTCTTTTGCTCTTCCATGCGATAAATGGTGATATATTTCCGCACGGCGGCATTATCTCCTATATCACCCATATAAACATAGCTTTTTCCTTTAGCCGGACCGGGACCTACTGCGATATCCTCG
Organism: Mucilaginibacter sp.; assembly: GCA_035489035.1. Taxonomy (GTDB): domain Bacteria; phylum Bacteroidota; class Bacteroidia; order Sphingobacteriales; family Sphingobacteriaceae; genus Mucilaginibacter. Next base: position 5,731 of record DATHKT010000024.1, on the reverse strand, counting down.
CAGTCGCGTACGCCCAGCGGCTCTGTCGGATCACCTTTATAATAGATGGTTGTCTTTAACGTTCCATCAGGAGTAATAGCAAAAAAGCGACTGGTATCGCCGCTGTCATTGTGTACATAGTAGATGCCATCATTTGTACCGGAGGAGGAGATCCCTGATATTTCGTTCATCTCCTTATTTTGGAGACGGCCGGATATGGTCAATTTTTTTAAGGTGTACCGGTGTTCAGCATAAGCCGCGAAAAACAGGATAATTACAATGGGTAATATGATCTTGATCTTTTTTGAGCTGCTCATTCTAAACCTGTATTGTTAAAAAGGCAAAGAAAATCAAAAAAATCGATGTTTTTATTAATTATTGCCCAACTTAGGTTTGAAACGTTTAAGAATAATGATTGTTGCAGAAAAAATTAAAAATTATCCCTGCGCTACCAATAGCTCGTTACTTACAAGAATTTCGGTGGGAGTCCGGTAATCGGCAAGACCAATTTCCTGCACATACTTACAATTGCAGCTATGCCCCGGCGAAATGAATACCGGCATATCAAAACCCAATTGCTGGTAATAGGGGGTAATAAATGCCTGAACAGGTAAATTATTGGCCGTATTGATAATGGAGGTAGTCAGCCTTTTTAAAGGCTTTAATAACAATTTTACTTCGCATACCATAAAATTATCATTCATAGGTATCCAGCGGTTTACACCGTCAATATCTATCAGCAAGGCGCTTTGCCTTATACCCCGCAGCGTCCCGATAGTTTCATTATCGTTGTTCAGCAGGCTTTTTATCACCACGTGCTGCCCGATGTACCTGCTGAAAATCATTAACTGTTCTGCTGTGCTGATTCGCTCCATTTTGCTAATATTATTAGCAAATATAGTTAAACAGTTTTTAAAATGGCAAGTTTTACCATACTTTTTTTGAACGGAATTTGAGGGGGATGTGATTGGTTTTTTATTCTCAAAGTATTGCATTTTAAAAACAGAAACCCCATTATAGTTTAGCTACAATGGGGTTTTATAATTATATATCTTATAATTAGTCCTGATGCTCCAGCACCATCTCGATATCGGGTTTAGATACATCTGTTAGTGCCACTTTTCCGCGTTCCTTACGCAGTATCCTGTTAAAAAGCGAGATCTCGCGTTCAAAAAGAAAACGGAAAAACAGTTTGAACCATGAACCATGAAATAATAACGTATCGTAATATTCAGGAGCGGCCTTTTTTAATTCCGGCAATCTGTTCCAGGGGATAGATGGAAAATCGTGATGCTCATTGTGATAACCTACATTGAAGGCTACCGTATTTAAAGCACCATAATAGCTGTATGTTTCCTGCTCGCTTTCAAAGGTTAAATAATGCTCCTGTATCCAGCGTGCACCTACCGGGTGAAGGCCTATAGAGAACCAAAAGCTGATAAACAAGAAACCTACAGCCTTGAAGCCGAAGAAATACCAGATAGCCGCAGTAAATACGATCTGCGTAACAATGTTTACCAGCAGCCAGGCATCATAAAATCTGATCTCTTTTAACCTCGATACACGTGTAGCCTGAAATACCGGAAAGAAAAACAGCCAGAGCATTTTACCTAAAAAATTATTGTTGATCAGTTTTGCCTCCCATTTGTTAGGTAGATCGGCATCCAGTTCATGAATACCCTGGAAGGAGTGATGCTTGATATGATATCTTTCAAAAGAAATGGCGCCTGGCATAATATGGGGCAAATTGGCAATAATGCCTGCCCAACGATTAGCCAGTGCATTTTTAAACAAAAGCTGGTGCACACATTCATGTATCATTACAAAAAGCGCGTGGTTGGCAAAGGCGCCATATAGATAAGCAGCTGCAAAAATTATCCACCATGATTGATCGCGAACCAACCAGGATATACCGATCATTGATCCTACAATGCCAAGGATAACCAAGAAGGTTAGCGGATTTTTACCGATCAGGCTCCTGACCTCCGGAAATTGCTTTAGAATTTTTTTGGTCCGGACACGGTGCGGCTCAGCTTCTGTAGAGTAAACAAAATCGGTTCTTTTAGTCGACATAGTTCTTCTTTTTGTATATTTTTTTAATAATTAGTTAAATAAATTTCCAATAATAACGAAATAATATGGATTATAGCGCTTTTATTTCAAATGGATTGCAAGGGATATAAATTTAAACTGGTTCTAAAGATAATTTTTAATTCGCTAAACTGAACAGTTTTTTTACAATTTGTTTACAAATAGTGCTGATGCAGTTGATGAAATTCACCAGAACGATATAGTATCCGGAGCATGCTTGGCAATACGATCAGCAGCAGGGGCAGGGCTATAATAAAGCCACCAATTACCGCAATAGCCAAAGGCTGATGAAGTTGGGCGCCTGCACCAATTCCCAGGGCCAAAGGCATCAGCGCTATGATAGCGCCGAGGGCAGTCATTAATTTAGGCCGAAGCCTGGTAGATATGGAAAACACGATAGCTTCGTTGATATCTCCTTTTATATTTTCAGGATCATTGGTCATATTTTCCAAAGCCCGTTGCTTGAATTGTAAAAAGGTAAATATGGCATTTTCACCTATGATACCTACGATCATGATCAAACCGGTATAGCTGCCCACATTCAGCGGTGTTTGGGTAATATATAGGGCAAGCAAGCTGCCGCTGGTACCTAATACAGCTAAAACTAAAATGAGCAGTGCTATCCTGAATTGTTTGAACAGGAATAGGATCACGCCAAATACCAGCAGACTGGCGGTGATCAGAATGGTTAGAAGCTCTTTGAATGATTGCTGTTGCTGGGCATAATCGCCTCCATATTCAATATGGTAACCTTGTGGCAGACTTACTTTTTGGGCGATGCTTTTCTGGATGGCAGGTATTACGGTTCCAATACTACCGCTGTCCAGCCTGGCGGTAATAATACCCATTGATTGCAGGTTTTCGCGGCTGATCTCCGCCTCGCCAGGTTTTAAATTGACTGAGGCCAGTTCGCTGATAGGTATCAACTTACCTGCCGGTGTAAATATATTCTGGTTTTTAATATCATCCACCCGCAGGTTATTATTGCCCGGATAAACCATACGGATAGGCGACAACTGCTGCCGTTCCAGCAGGTTACCAATGATATTACCCTGCAAAGAGGTTTGTAACTGGAACTGGAGACTGGTCGGAGTGATATTATATTGCGCCAGTTTGCTGTAATGCGGATCGATACTTACCGATGGTCCTGCTATCACAATGCCATCAAAAACATCTGCGGTACCTTTAACACTGCTTGTCGCATCTGCTATTTGTTTGGATAAGTCTTGCAGTTTTTGAGGATCATCACCAAAAAGCTTGATCTCAATAGGTTCAACAGAAGTGGTCAGATCACCCAGCATATCGGTGATCACCTGCCCAAACTCCACTTTCTGCGCAGTTAGTACCGGTTGATTGGCCGCGATCTTTTTCCGCAGATCACTAATCACCTGTTTGGTTGTTTTATCTCTCTTTTTCTTCAGTTGTATCAGGTAATCGCCGGTATTCGGTTCGGTAATAAAAAAGCCCATTTGCGTGCCTGTGCGGCGCGAGTAGGCTTCTACTTCGGGCTGTTTGGTTATGATCTTTTCAACCTCACGCAGCATACGGTCGGTTTCCTCCAGTGAAGTTCCCGGCGGCGAAGCATAATCAAGCACAATACTGCCTTCATCCATTTCGGGCAGGAAACCGGTTTCGAGCAGTGGCGGTACTATTACAATAACAGCAATAAGCCCCGCCACTATGGCCAAACTCAGGTAAGGCCGTATGATGAACCACGATACCCACCGCTGCTTTTTAACATGATGAATTTCTGCCTTTTTATCTTTAACGGTATTTACAGCCTTACGCCTGGTGAGCAGGAAATAAATGACAGGCAAACCTATCCATGTCACAAAAAACGAGCACACCAGGGTAATGATCATGGTATTGGTGAGTACCTTAAAATAAGCGCCCGCAACGCCGCTCATCAAAACAAAGGGGATAAATATCACGATGGTACTGATGGACGAACCTACCATAGCCGGGAACAGGTAGTCTATTGCCTTTTGCAGCAGCTTTAAAGTATGTTCTTCAGGGTGTTCCTCGTGCGTGCGGTGTATCTGCTCCACCACTACTATGGCGTCATCGATAATTAGCCCGATGGCTGCCGCGATGGCGCCCAGCGTCATGATATTAAAGGTATAGCCGATGCCGTAAAGTACGATCAAAGTAAGGCAAAGTGTGATCGGGATAGTGATCAGTATAGTTGCGCTGGCTTTTAGCGAGCGCAGGAAAATAACCGCTACCACAATAGCCAGCAATAAACCGATCCACACGCTATCGCTTACACTTTTGATCGAGTCGTTCACAAAATCGGCCTGGATATAATACGGTTTAATGGTGACATCCTTAGGCAGGATCTTCCGCAGGTCGGCTACTTTAGCTTCCATATCGGTAGACAGCGAAACCAGGTTGGTATTAGGTTGCTTGATCACCGCTATCAATACCCCGTCACGCCCGTTGGCATTTACCTTGATGTATTCAATGCCTTCGTTCACTGCTATATCGGCAAAGTCCTTCAACCTTACCACACGTTTTTTATTATTGCTGATCACCAGGTTAGCCAGTTCATCTTTTGCATTAATGGTGGCATCGGTAACGGTTAGATAAAACCGCTTATAATCAGACAGGTAACCTTCTGATTTTACAAAGTTGGTGTTGCTCAGGGTGGTATTGATAATATCAGGTGTTAAACCGAGCGAGCTCATTTTTTGCTTGTTCAGTGTCAGCCAGTATTCCTTCACTTTTCCGCCGATCACCCTGATTTCGGATACACCATCAACCTGCGACAAAAAAGGCTTAACCGTATAGGTGGCAAGCTGCCGCAATTCAATGGGAGTGCGGCTATGGCTTTCTAAGGTATAACCGCTTACCGGCAGGATAGAGGGGTTCATCTTGGCGACCGAGATATTTACATCAGCAGGCAGATCGTTTTTTATCTGGTCGATACTGGTTTGTATGCGCTGTTGAGCCAGGTCGATATCCGCATCCCAGCTCATGTAGGCTGATATTTCGCAGCTTCCCCTGCTGGTAGTACTGCGCACCGTTTTCAGATCCGGTACCTGTTTGATAGCATTCTCCAGCGGCTTAGTTACCGTCACCATCATTTTATTAACGGGCTGCAGGCCCTCATCAGCTATGATCTTGATCTTGGGGAAAGTGATCTCGGGGAACAGCGATGTTTGCAGTTTGGAATAGCAGAACAAGCCGCCCATTATAATAAGCGCCAGCACCAGGCTAAGTGGTTTTTTATGCGATATAAAAAAATCCTGGACAGGTTTCATTAGTGTACGATTTTTACTTTGGCGGTATCAGGCAAGCCATAATTACCGGTTACAATGATCTTATCCTGCGCCAAAAATTTTGGCGATAATATCTCTACCCTGTCACCTGTTTCGATGCCTTTGGTAACCGGTACTTTTACAGCTGTTGTCGGGTTGATCAATTTCATCACCCAAAATTCAGTCTGTGTTTCATTGGCAAGCAATGCGGTTTTTGGCAACGAGGCAGTGTTGCTTTTCTCGGATTTGATGATACGCGCCCTGGCGATCAGGTTTTCCGGTATTTGCTGTTCGGTATTTACTTTTATGACTACGCCCTGTGTTTGCGCCACTGTATCTACAGAGGGCATAAACGAGGCTACGCGGCCATCCAGTTTCTGATTACCAGGTAAGGTAAGCTG
>DATHKT010000023.1:0-18114 GCA_035489035.1 Mucilaginibacter sp. | reverse complement strand
CAGCGCCTTCTTTCAGATCGGTATAGGTGGTGATGTTGTTAAGGGTCGCTGTCTTTGCATTTTCATCAATAGCGCCTTTTTTGATCTGCCTGTCAAGGTTATTGCCAATAGTTTGTATGGCTTTGGCCAGCGATTCGCTATGGATATCAACCAAAGATACCTTAAACCCATTTTGGGCAAAGGTATGTGCTATGCCATTACCCATTGTGCCTGAACCAATAACCGTAATATTCTTCATAAAAGCGAGTGTTTATAATTGATCGCGCTAAGTTGAGGCAAATTCTTTATTTGGCAAAATAATGGGGCTAAATTATAGATCGATACTCCTCCCGGTTGCAATGATATTCTCTTTATTTATGTCAAATTCAGGAATGTGTCCTAAATATTTGACTTGTGAATACGCCAGTATAAATTCTTCGGAGTAACCATCCTTCGGGCCATTAAAAATGATGCCTTTTACAGCTATTCCATAATTTTTTAAGGTCTCGAGGGATAATAGGGTATGATTGATACTGCCCAGGTAATTCTGCGAAACCAGCACCACTTCCGCATCCAGTTGTTTGATCAGATCGATCATTAAAAAATTGCTATTTAAAGGGACCATTAGTCCGCCGGCACCTTCAATAATCAAAGTGTTGTTTGTATCGGGCAGAATGAATTTTTCAGGATCGATAGCAATGTTATCAATTGCAGCTGATTTATACGGGGAAAAGGGCTGACTGAGCCGATATGCTTCGGAATGAATAACGGATTCCGTATTTGATATCAAGCTTTTTACTTTTATAGAATCGCTATCATCCAAATCACCAGATTGCACAGGTTTCCAGTAATCGGCCTTCAGTTTTTCTACCAAAATTGCCGAGACAATGGTTTTGCCAATCCCTGTTCCGATCCCGGTAACAAATAAAGGTTTCTTAGTCATTTATCATTTTGTTTATGGTATTGGCAAGCAAAATAATCTCGTTATCGGTATTGAAAGAGTGCAGGCATATCCTTAATCTTTCCGTTCCCTTTGGCACAGTAGGGCTAAGTATGGGCCTTACATCGAGCCCTGTATTTTGCAATTGCTGTGCAATGTGTCTTGCCTTTTCATTGCTGCTAACCACCAGGCATTGAATAGCGCTGTCACTCTGAAGCAAATGGCACTTGGAACTAGGTAGCGTATTCTGTTTAAAAAGAGCAATATTATTTTTAAGTTTTTCAATTTCCTCCCCGGACAAAAGAAGCAGCCGGTAAGCCATTTTGATGGCTGCAATCTGATGAAAAGATGCAGCAGTTGTATAAATAAATGACCGTGAAAAATTGATAAGATATTCGCGCAGCAAATTACTTCCCAAAACTATGGCGCCATGGCAGCCCAAAGCTTTTCCGAATGTTACTATTCTTGCAAATACCCTGCCTTCCAAACCCAATTGATTAATAATGCCTTTATCATATAGGCCAACAGCATGCGCTTCATCAACAATCAAATGGGCGTTATATTTCTCCGTCAATGATAATATCTCTGGTATTGGAGGCGTATCACCATCCATAGAGTAAACACTTTCAATAACCACATAACAATTGCCTTTGGCAACTTTCAGCTTTTCTTCCAGGCTTTGCAGATCGTTATGTCTAAAAGTATAACGGTTTGCAAAACTCAACCGGGCCCCGTCAATGATAGAAGCATGGCTCAACTCGTCAATAATAATGGTATCGCCACGTTGAGGCAGGGCCGAAAATAAACCAAGATCGGCATCATACCCTGAATTAAAGATCAGTCCGGCTTCAGCCTGATGAAAGGCGGCGATCTCCCTTTCCAGAGTTTCAGTGTAGGACAAATTCCCAGAAAGCAATCTCGAACCGGTAGATCCGTTTAACGCCTGTATATTAGCATTTACTTCACCCTCAACCCAGTTTTTTAAAACAGGGGAACGGGCAAAGCCTAAATAATCATTCGAACAAAAATCAACCAGGTTACTTTCAGGTTTTAAACTTCTGTAAGTACCAGTTGACTGTCTTTCGTTAAGCTTCGCTTTAATAAATTCCTCAGCGGGGTTCAATAGCTATAATTTTTTTGATAAAAATACGACGCTATATCAAAATAGATAGCTTTTGCCGGGATTTTATTATTAAGTGTTTTTGCATGTAATAGCATATTAGTCGATCTGTATGGCTGCAACTGTTTTATATTAATCTAAACCTGTTAATAGAAAATCATTCGCGTTCATTAAAAGCTACCTTATGATGACAATGTTATATATAGATTTTTTGATAGATTTGTTAAAAAAGTCAGGAAGACAGTTAAAAAACAAGTTTGTCAATGAATGCAGGAAGTGATCAGCAGGATATAAAGAAGGAAAAGATACTGGATGCGGCGTATGAGCAGTTTTTACATTATGGTTATTCAAAAACAACCATGAACGAAATAGCAGGCGCGCTATCCATGTCAAAGGCTTTGTTGTATTATTATTTTCCGGATAAAAGCGAGTTATATATAGCGGTTACCCGTAAGCTAGCCGTGGGATATTTAAAAACCCTGGAGGAAAAGATATCTCAAATTACCGACCTGAAAGCAGCTTTTGTATTCCAGATCGATAATCATCATGATTTTATAGTTAAAAATTATAACTTCTTTGATTTCATCAGGCTGAATGAGCAGAGCCTGCCGGATACGATATGGGAAATAGTTGACCATATACGCCAAACAGAAATGGACCTGCTGGGTAATGCGATAAATGCAGAGGCTGCAAAGGGTAAAATTAAGCCCGTTGATAATCCCCGCGAAATTGTAGACCTGTTACTGGATGCGCTGCACGGCGTAAGAGTAGGTTCGTCAGCATATAAAAAGAATAGCTTCCCCAAAAAGGAACACCTTGATGAAATCCATAAAAAAAGGCTGATGCTGGTTGATATATTTATCAGGGGCTTAATGCACTGACCCACTGTCACCTTTGGGTCAAAAAGCAGCAGTAAATCAACAAATTAGAAGGCGAAATGGTACATTTGACTTAATAATTTATTTAGTCAATAATTAACCCATCATATATAATTATTAAAGGTACTTCTTAATTTAGAGGTGATTGTTTTAGAGTGATTGAAGCATCCCGGTTTTTACCGGGGTGCTTTTTTTATATACTTATCTTAGGGCGGTTGTAATATTGATATTACCTGTCAGCATTTTATGGATAGGGCAGGCATCAGCTATTTGTATCAATCGTTTTCTTTGATCGTCATTGAGTTCTCCCTGGAAACTTACCTGCATTTCTATCAGGTACCCATCTTCGGTTTTAAATAATTCGAGGTTTACGGCAATCTCATCAACCAGCCACATTTTACGGTCGATATACATGCGCAGGGTGATGGCGGTGCAACTACCCAAACCAGCTAATAACAGGCCGTGGGGATTAACTCCGGTATCCGCGCCTCCTTTTTCCGGGGGCTCATCAGAAATTACAGTGTGCCCATCAATTGTTGTGGATGTTTGGTAATGTGCTTTATCTATCCGGGTTTGCGCGCATACAACCGGCTTCATTCTTATACCCATACCCGAAGATACAGTTAGCAAAGCGTTATTCGTGGGACGTTGTTACTAATTTTCGCTTAAATTAAGCATGGTCCAGCTTTCCTTGCTGGCGACTTTCCCTCCGTTATATTTGATCGTTATCTCGAAGGTGGTAACGTTTTTTGTACCCGATTGGTTTTTTGCTCCCGACTGGCTTTTTGATTCTGCATATGATTTAATGATGAATACTGAGTCAGGCTTTTGAGCGCATTGGTACCCGGTTTCGGGGAAATATACAGGTGAAAATTTAATAGTTGGCTTTATAAACTGTTTGGCAATGGAATAGGCATCATCACTATCAGGTGTTGTTTTCAGAAAATCAAACCGGGTATCAGAAATTGCAAACCTGACGAGGACCGTCGCAAAAATTATTGCCAGCACGATCAGCAGCAATACACCTTTTTGTGCGAATTTTTTCTTCCCCTCCTTGTATGTCAAATAGTTTTTAGTCATCTATTATATCAGATCAATAAAATTCATAACAGCGCCTTGCGCCTTCAAACCTCTGCGAATTATCAGAGCGCGAAGGCAGAGTAGTTTCGTATCCAATACTTCCTTCCTGCGTACCACTGGTATTACCATAAGTAAGGCCCGAGGCTGGTGCATCATGGCTTACACCAAAACGTAATTTCTCTCCACCATCCCTGTTAATAAATAAGTCGAATATGAGTGATATTACAACAGCATTTGGCCCGCCATTGTTTCCGCCCCGGTACCATAAGCCAACATTAATGCTTTTTCTCTTATACTGTAAACCGATGTCATAAGATTCAGCCTGAGACTGTTTATAAAACACCACGGATGGGATTACATAAGCCTTTTCATCATCTTCCATATTTTCAAACCGATCAAGATCATACCGGTAACTGATATGCGTATTGATACGCATGGGCAATTTTGCAGGTGTGCCCGTAAAGGACTCATTCGGCTGGTTGATATGCTGCAAAGCGGCGCCAATATTAAAATCACCCACAACCAGGTTGGTGCCTATTCCCGAATCAAAATAAAACTTATTATTAAAAGGCAATGCGCCTGCGGCAGATGAAGATCCCGATATAATTCCGAGGGTTGGATCGAGCTGATCGCCAAAGACCAATTTGCTATAGTCTATCACACGGTTTGTAATCCCGGCTTGCAGCCCGAATGAAAGTACCCAATCTTCCGACCCGATACTATAAGAATACGCGCCCGAAATGTTTGTTTTATCCATATAAGCGGTTCCCTCACTGCTGCGGGTAAACAGCAAGCCAATTCCACCGCCAAAACGCGGTACATTATAATCTACTGATGCCGATACATAAGAAAACGTACCGGGAACGGTTGTCCATTGATTGCGATAGATCAAATTCATGCGAAGATCACCGTTAAACTGACCGGTAAGTGCTGGATTAAGGTATATCGGTGCATTAAAAAACTGGGAATACAGATGATCCTGTGCCTGGCTTTTCATGCCTGACATCACGAGTATTATCAATAACAACCATCCCGTAACCAGTTTCTTCATCCCTTATCTTATTAAATGTATTACCCCGGTCCGTTTCGGAACGGAACTACTGTACGACATGCCTTTCCATTCTGTTCCATTAATAAATGTGGCTGATACCTGCCATACGTATACGCCCTGCTGTGCGGGACTTCCTTTAAACATGCCGTCCCAACCCTCAACCGGCGAGCCATTAGCGTCCAATTTGGTTGTTTCCCAAACCAACTGACCGAAATTATTGAATACCTGCATGCGCCACTCCTTAATGGCTGTACCCTTGGCTTTGAATAAATTCAATTCGGCATTCGGGCTGGTTGGCATAAATGCATTCGGCAAGTATATCCCCCCTAAAAATTTAACAACAATAGTTTTTGTAACAACGGCCAGGCACTTGCTGGCTGAATTGGTCGCGGTTAGCGTAACGGTAAACGGAGACCTGTTATAATCGTAAAAGTGCTTCGGTTCAAAAGTTGTTGACTGCCCGGAGCCATCGCCGAAATCCCAGGTATATTTTAAAGATTCCGGAGGTGTGTTGCCATCAGCCGGGGTATTGTTGGTAAAAGTTACATTATACTCATTATCCATCTTATAGGAGAAATCCGGCTGCGGATCAGGATAAACACTGAATTGCCTTAATGGAGATTCCGGTGCATCACCGCAACCATTGTTACCCGCTGTAATGGATACATAATAAATGCCCACGGCTGTAGGTGTATAGTTCATATCATCCGTTCCGCCCGGAATGGTGGTCAGCACCTGTTTATTTGAATCATAAATAGTATAAGTAAAGCGGTCTCCGCCTGATGACACATTCTGCAACGTGATTGAGTTTCCCAGGCACACCGATTGCGGATCGCCCTTTACCTGCATTAAGGAATGTACAGTAGATGGCGAGCCGGAAATAGTGATCATTGGGGATTTACCCTGGTTACCACATTGATCTGTGGCTATTACATAAACCACATAGTCAGTAGGCTTGGTTGGATTGACAGGTTGAAATACAGCATCACTTTTATCTGTAAAAAGAGGCAAATGTTGCAATATGTTACCATTTATATCGGTCAGGTAAAAATCATACTGCACATTATTGCCGGGTGATAAATTTTGGGCGGTTAATGTAAATGCGCCGCAGGCTGTAGTTTGGCTTGGGAAAAGCTTGGCTACCGGGATTGCCGGGCTAACTTTAACCTGGCTTGTAACAGGTGTTTTTACACCGCAATTGCTTATAGGAGTAAGTGTGATGGTATAAGTTACCTCTTTTCCATCAGCAGACGGTGCAAAAGTGTGTGGCGAGGGATTAGTAAGGGTTGATGTGGCGCCGTCACCGAAATCCCATAAATAGCTGCCTGTCGGAGATGGAGTTGATGTGTTGGTAAAAGTTACCGTGGTCGGGCCGCAACCTTTTGGCTTATCTTGTGTAAAGGCGGCAGTAACATCAGCTGCAACACTAACATCTACCGATGATTGGCTGTCGCCACAAGGAGGCAATCCTTTGATGGTCCACACAAACGTATAGACATTTCCGGTTGCCAAACCAGTTACCTGTGTTTGATGGCTCGATGGATTCACTATGGTTACTGTTGGCCCAGCGGTTTGTGTCCAGACACCGTTAAAGGGTGTCGGATCATTCCCGTTTAATATGGCCGAAGTTTGATTGCAGATAGGGGCGACCGTACCTGCATCAGCAATAACCGTGATCGGGTTTACTGTTATGGTCGTTACCGATGAAGCCAAAGCACTACATACACCGCTTTGGGTAATTGCCCTGAATTGGGTGGTTTGGGTTAAGTTTTGGTAATCCTGGGTTGTACCCACATTGATAATAGGCTGCCAGGTAGCGCCATTGTCAACAGAAGACTCCCACCGGAGAATAGTACCAACCTGCCCTGCAAGTGTGATCTGCCCGGCATTACTGCCCGAGCAAACCGGTGATGTTCCGGCATTTGTTGTTGTCCCGCCTACCGTAGCTTTATCAATAGTGATATTTACCACGTTGCTGTTCGGTGGACAAGTAGGTGTGGCTGTAATGGTCCAGCTAAACTGGTATTTGCCAACTGTTAATCCGCTTACTACCGCATGAGGGTCAGTATCATCAGAAAAAGTTACCGCCGATGGGCCTGTAACTAATGTCCATTTACCTGTTCCCGGAGATGGACTGTTACCCTTAAGTGTGTACGTGGTAGTAAAGCATACTTCTTCATCAGCACCAGGTACAGATTGCACCGGCAATGGTTGAACAGTTATGCTCACAGGTATAGGCGTGCCAGGACAGATGCCATTGTAAGGTGTAACAATATAATTAACCGTAGCCAGTGCCGTAGAGTTATTGACCAGTACATCCTGTATGCCTGTAGTTACTACAGGGTTTGCCTGGTTGGTATTACCGGTTACGCCTGCGGTCGCTGTACTGGTCCAGGTATAGCTTGTATTCGGAATGTTCGTGTTCAATAAAATATTAGCCGGTTGATTACTGCAAATAGGTGTATTTACCGGCACAGCTGTGATTTTGGGCAAAGGTTTTACAGTGACAGTCAACGTGAAGGTATTACCGGTACATGTACTGTTTGTTGGAGTTATTTTGTAAGTGACGATCGCATCGGTGGTTGCACTGGTATTGGTTATAATGTCGTTTATAACGGTACCACTACCCGTAGCAGCCACACCGGTTGCCGTACCAGATGTTACCGAAGCTGTCCAGTTAAAGGTACTTGAAGGATCGCTTGCAACGATGTTGTAGTTAACCGGTTGGCCCGTGCAACTTGAAGCGCCCGGGGGGCTTACCACATTAGCAATAGGCGTTATGGTAATCGTGATCGGACTATTAATGATATCGCATGGCGGCGGAAGTGAGGTAGTTGCCTGCAGGGTTAATGTTACCTGCCCGGCGTTGATCTCGGCAGCAGACGGGGTATAGTTTGTTATTAATGAGCCCCTCCCTGCTGAAAATGTCCCTGAACCGCCAATCCATTGCTTGGTTAAATATGTACCCTTTACTTGGCCCACTAAGGAAACAGTTGGGTTGCTGGCGCAAACGGTAGGATTATTGCCCGCAGTACTGCTGGCCGTAACAGTTGGCGCCTGTACAAACGTGATCGTTTGTGTTTTGGTAACCGTCCCGCAATTGTTCTGCTGGGTTATTTTTATGGTATAGGTGGCAAAATCGGTAAATAATACCTGCGGATACTTGCTGCTGGCATTAGTGCCTCCCTGGAAGGTGAATGCCCCCCCGGTAATAACCCACGTATATGTATTGGCCAATGGTTGTAATGTACCGCTTATTACTGTCTTTGTCGGGCCGGTACTGGGGTCAAAAGTCAATAATTGGCTGCTGCCGCACAAGGTAGTATTGGGTGAAAGCGTAACCACAGGCTGATCATCAACCACGATAGTTTGAGCTGGTGCTAAAACGGTTCCGCAGGTAACTGTAGTAATACCTAACTGTATTTTGTAAACACCGGGCGCAGTAAATTTAAACTGAGGTTGAGCACTATTGGCGTTAGTACCACCGGCATAAGTAAAAGTTGACGGAGTTACAGTCCAGTTGAATTGATTGTTAGCGTTACAGGTAGCATCAACTACCGAAGTATTAACCGGAGTAATAGCCCCTGAAGTTAAACAAGCCGTTGCCGGTACTGTAAAAATAGGTTTTGGGGGATTCTGAAGACAAATGTTTTGTGAAACATCAACGGCACCACATCCACCGCTACTATTCTGCAGGCGAAGCGTAATTACATGCGACCCGGAAAGGGTAGTAGCAGGCAATATAAAATCCTTGTTAAGGGTATAGTTGGATGCAATTATAATGCCGTCAACAAGCCAGGTGTATAGGGCCTTGGCATTTTTTGCACAGGTTGCAGGGTCAATTCCCGGATCCGACAGATTGGGAATATCAAGCGGCTGGCCGGCACAAGCAGTTGCGGGAACTTTAAAAAGGTTGGTTGGTGGTACGATAACTTTAGCATCATTACTGGGTGCTGCGCCAATTTTGCCGCAAAAAATATTGCTTGATTGAAAAATTACCGAATTACCACAGGAAGATTTGGTAAATGTGTGTGTAACCTGTCCGTTTTTGGCAATTATCTGACATAGGGTTAAAACATCAGCGGGTGAACCATCTCCCCAACTGATGGTATATAAGTTACCGGGGTAATTATACTGGATACCTGTGGATGATGAGATATCAATATTAATGGTCAGGTCGCCTTTGCCGTTTACTAAACATACAGTTAACGAACCTGTAGCACCGATATTGGTATTAATAACATTATTAAGTAGTTGATAGGCATGAGTGCCCACGGTTCCGCCCACTTTTGCCTTTACTATTACGGTATAATTTGTGGCTGAAGCAGCTGTAAATGTGTAACCTGCAGCGGGTATTGCTACATTGTTTACTTCGATAGTTTGGGTTTGTTCGTTAAAAAAGGTAGCGGTTGTTACAGCACCGGCAGTAGAAGTATTGTTAAAAGTGTAAGTTGATCCGGCAGAGCCACTACATGATCCATACACTTCAGGATAACTTGTGCTGATGATCCCGGAGGATGCGCCGGCGGTTACCGCTGTACTTGCATTGACAGAAAACGCTGTTGAAATTGTACTGGTTACAGCAGGCGAAGTGGACTTAACCGTCACCTTGTAACCTGCACCCGCAGGTGTACCCGCCGGAATTATTCCGTTAACAAACGGAACATAAAAACCATTATAACTTCCTATCAGTTTACCTGGTGCAAAATTACCTGCGGCATCTGATAAATAAAGATTAAAGGTGTTGTTTTGAGCTATACAGCCGCTGGCGTCATTGATATTGATGGGTACCGCGATATTTGACCCACCGCCGTATGGCCCCGGATCAACTTTGCCAACAGTGATGGTTTGGGCAAAAGAGCTTATAAAAGTAAATATGGTGAAAAGTGCTAAAAAAAATAAGCGCTTAGTAAACGTTTTATTCATCAATGTTACTTCAATTATCAGTAAATATTTACCCAACCAATTATTTGCGGATCACGGAACGTATTAATTCTAAGTATTTTACGTAGGATCACCCTATAAAATCATTGGTCATTTGTACGAAAAATGAAGCATTTAGTTACGGAAAATCGCCCTATATTGTAAAAAGTCGGGCAAAAGAAAGAATAATATCATGCAGGTAATGAAAGTTTTACAAGTGTTGATTAAATAACAGTAAATGCGATACTGGGAATATGGGGATGAGCCGCTAAGACTCATGCAAAACCGTAAGCGATGTCTGTATAAAATGTGGTAATATTCAGCAAAAAATAGTTCAGACATGGGTGTTAATTTCCGGCTCAAATATAGGCAGATTAAGCGAAACTGATCACCCAAAAAACAAATAAGCAACCAATATAGCGGCAATAACACCGGCAAGATCGGCGATCAAACCGGCGGGTATGGCATAGCGGGATTTTTTGATACCGACTGAACCGAAGTATAGGGCGACAATATAAAAAGTAGTATCAGCCGAACCATTGAAGATAGAGCCTAAACGCCCCGCAAAACTATCAGGCCCGAAAGTTTGCATCGTATTGATCATCATGGCCTTTGAACCTGAGCCGCTTAACGGTTTCATATAAGCTACCGGCATGGCATCTACAAATCGGGTGTCCAGGTGCATGCTGGTAACTGCCCATCTTAAGCCGTCGTTGATATAACCCAGTGCACCGCAGTTGCGAAATACACTAATAGCTACCAGCATAGCCACCAAGTAGGGTATGATCTTAACAGATGTTTCAAAACCTGCCTTAGCGCCATCTATAAACGCTTCGAATACATTCACTTTTTTAATGATGCCGCCGATGATAAAAACTACCGGTATTACAAATAGCAATAAATTACTGGCTACCTTGGAAACTAAATTTATCTGGTCCTTGGTTAAAAACACAGTAAATCCCCAGACCAGCAGTACGATAAAAGTGGTCATTCCGCCCAGCCAGGTTAATATCACCTTGTCGAACAAATTTATTTTTTGCCTGATAGCAACAGCGATCATGCCGACAATAGTGGCAACATAAGTGGCGATGATACATGGGATCAGTACGTCAGCCGGATCTTTGGCGTGCAGGATAAAACGCTGCGCTATGATAGTAACGGGGAGCAACTGCAACCCGGAAGTATGCAGCACCAGGAACATGATCTGCGCATTGGATGCTGTCTCTTTATTAGGGTTAAGCTCCTGCAGGCTTCCCATAGCCCTTAATCCGAGTGGGGTAGCAGCATTATCCAGCCCCAGCAGGTTGGCCGAAAAATTCATGGTCATCTGGCCTATGGCCGGGTGTGATTTGGGTACTTCGGGGAACAATTTATTTAAAAATGGCCCGACAATGCGCGAAAGAAAATTGATGGCTCCGGCTTTTTCGCCAATATTCAGTATACCAAGCCATAAGGCCATATTACCCACCAATGGGAGAGCTATGTCCATTACTGACGAGGTAGAGGAACTAAACATACCATCAACCAATAGCTTAAAAGCCTCGGTATCGCCAAAAAAAACTAATTTGATCAGGGCGAATAAGAAGGCGATCAAAAAGAAAGCTATCCAGATATAATTTAGAGCCATATTTATTGTTCAGGGTTTGAAGATAGTGGTTTTTATAAAAAGTTTCGCTTTTTCAAATCAGAACATTGTTATATTTAATTAAACATATTACTAATTATGACTGAAGAACTTGTGGCCAGTATAGATCAATTTATAAATCTTACCAACAAACAACCGGTTGACTGGGAAAGCAGGCCTGCGCCCGGAAAATGGTCGAATAAGGAGATCATCGGGCATTTATGTGACAGCGCGCAGATCAATTTACAACGTTTTGTGCGTTGCACTTATGAAGAAAATTTTAAACTAACCTATGAGCAGGACGAATGGGTTGCCGCGCAGCATTACCAGGAAATGAACATCGAAGATCTGCTGCAGCTATGGAAACTACTCAATTTACAGATAGTGAGGGTACTGGTTTATTATCCTGAAGAAAGACTACAGGCCAAATGCGATAATAGTAAGAAACAAGTGGGCCTGCATACTGTGGAGTGGCTTGCCCAGGATTATTTACGGCATCTTCAGCATCATTTAAACCAGGTCAGATTCAATTAAGTATGCACGGATATTCAGGCACACCACTCGCCAAGAAGTTAGGCATAAAGGATGGTTTTCATATCAGCCTGGTCAATGTTCCTGACTATTACATGGATCTTTTTACTAATCTGCCTGTTAATTTATACTTTGAAGATAACGAAAGTGTGAAAGTTGACCTGATTCATTTCTTCACTAAAAGTAATGATGAATACAGAGCATTGTTATCATCATTAAAGAAGAGAATAAAGCCAAATGGCGTCATCTGGGTATCCTGGCCCAAGAAAGCATCAAAAGTAGCGACTGACATCACTGAGGATATTATCCGGAACTATGCCCTGCAAATAGGGCTGGTGGATATTAAGGTTTGCGCTGTAGACGATATATGGTCTGGATTGAAATTGGTTATACCGGTGAAGGACAGGATAAGTAGTTGAAAAGTTGTAAGGTTTGAAGGTTGAAATGTTGTTGCCCTGGCTTTTTTAATAAAATAATCAATAACCTTCCAACTTTACAACATTTCAACCTTCCAACAACAACGTCAGTTGTACGCCGTAATGTGTTTATCCGACACGACATGAATATCATATTCACGCTTTAGGGGATCGTAAGGAGCGGTATCATTTACGGTGATATAAATGCTTCCCAGGTCTTTTACTACGAAGGTTTGTACATCAGCAGCCACAGAATTTTTGTCGACATATTGGGCTATGGAGTTATGGATCAGGTCGTATTGCTCCAATTCGTTGGTTTGCAATTCAATAAACAATCGTTTACCATCAAGGCGTATATCGACATCAACATGGCTGTTCCCTTCCTTTGAGCTGTAACTCCTGTTTTTGATATTATTCTTTTTTCCTGTAATTAAATATCCTTTGGCCATCATAAAAGTATCAGCCTGCTGCAGGTTATTTTGCAACAAAAATTTCAGGTCATCGTATGACAGTAAATGCTTTTGACCAAAGCAAAATAAACCTGAACAACTGAATATGAAGACCAGCAGCGTTTTTTTCATGGATATAAATCTATGTTATTGTTTGTAAAAGGTCAGAAATATTTATTGTCGGACAGCAACTGTATTAAAAATATTACCTTAGCAACCTTAACATGAGTACTATGCCTACTATTCAACTTTCGCGTGTTCACGGTGATTTTGGCTTTGAGGCCACAGATCAAAATGGACACACCATAAAAATGGACAGCAGCCCCGAAAGCGGTGGCGAAAATTTTGGTGTACGACCTATGCAAACCTTATTGATGGGCCTGGGTGGATGCTCGGCTATTGATGTGATCAGCATATTAAAAAAGCAGCGCCAGGAAGTGGTGGATTATAAAATGACCATCAGCGGCGAACGTGAGGTTGGTAAAGAGCCCTCCTTATGGAAATCCATCCTGGTTGAATTTCATTTATATGGTAATATCGACCCTGATAAGGCCAGCCGTGCTGTTGATCTTTCTGTAAATAAATATTGCTCGGTTGCCGCTACTTTAATGGGAGCGGGAGCTGAAATCAAAACGCAGGTGTTTATACATCCTGCTGAATAATCATTCTATTACATTTTTTATCCCATGTCGACCAAATTAGATCCCGTTACCCAGGCTATACGCATACAAACCCCCAGAACTTCACAGCAAGAACATTCAACACCGCTATACCTTACCAGCAGCTTCATATTTGATGAAGCGGAAGCCATGCGGGCAGCTTTTGCTGATGAAACAGATGATAATATTTACAGCCGTTTCAGCAATCCCAATGTGGATGAGTTTGTAGCCAAAATGTGTGCCTTAGAAGGCGCCGAAGCAGGTTTTGCTACATCGACAGGCATGAGCGCGATATTTTCGTCCATGTTTGCCTTGTTGCAACAAGGTGATCATTTGATCTGCTGCAGCTCCGTTTTTGGGAGCACATTTACCATGGTAACCAAATACCTAATTCGTTTTGGTATTACAAGCACTTTAGTACCTGCCGGTGATAACGCTGCCTGGGAAGCTGCTGTGCAGCCCAGCACCAAAATGATCTACCTGGAAACGCCAACCAATCCGCAACTGGAAGTGCTTGACCTGGAATGGATCGGGCAGTTTTCCAAAAAACACGGACTTATTTTAAACGTAGATAATTGTTTTGCTACCCCATTACTGCAAAAGCCAATAGATTTTGGGGCCGACCTGGTTGTGCACTCGGCTACCAAATGGATTGATGGGCAGGGCAGGGTATTGGGTGGTATCGTGGTAGGCCGTGCTGATCTGATCAAAGAGATCTATCTTTTTTGCAGGAATACGGGCCCGTCTATGTCGCCATTTAATGCCTGGGTGCTTAGCAAGAGTTTAGAAACACTGGACGTACGCATGCAGCGCCATTGCGAAAACGCGCTTAAAATAGCTGAGACATTACAAAGCCATCCCAATGTGGAATGGGTTAAATATCCTTTTTTACCAAATCATCCCCAATATGAAATTGCTAAAAAGCAAATGAAAATGGGCGGTGGCGTATTTTGCCTCGAGATAAAAGGCGGCCTGGAAGCCGGGCGCAAATTTTTGGATTCGCTGGAAATGTTGTCGGTAACTGCCAACCTGGGCGATACCCGTAGTATTGCTTCGCACCCGGCAAGCACTACTCATTCGCGGTTGACAGATGAGCAACGGGCATCGGTAGGCATTACACCCGGCTTGATCCGTATTTCTGCGGGTTTGGAAAAGGTGGAGGATATTATTGCTGATATTACACAGGCATTGGTAAAAAGCGCACTTTAATGATATAAATAGCATGGAACGATCAGTACCAATCCCTACTTTGCACTTGTTCCCGGTGCTGGATGAGTTACTGATCGATCTTTTGCGTTCACTATCTCCCGAAGATTGGAACAAACCTACGCTCGCCAAACAATGGATGGTAAAGGATATCGCGGCGCACTTGCTGGATACCAACATGCGCGCCGTTGCTGGAAGTAAAGGCTATACACCACCGCCACCTCAAAACATCAACAGCTATCAGGAGCTGGTTGCATACCTTAATGATCTCAACGCCGTTTGGGTAAAAGCAATGCAAAGGATCGCCCCAACCCAACTCATCGACCTGCTGGAAAGTACCGGAAAGCAATACCGTGCCTATATTTCCACACTCGATCCTTTTGGTCCTGCCAGGTACGGCGTTTCCTGGGCGGGTGAGGATCATTCAACAAATTGGTTTGATATCGCAAGGGAATACACTGAAAAATGGCACCATCAGCAACAGATACGCGATGCTGTCGGCAAAACCGATGCCTTGATGAACAGGGAATTATTTTATCCCTGTATAGATACCTTTATGTGTGGGCTGCCGCATGCTTATAGAAACGTAAAGGCCGATAACGGCACGCTCATTCAATTTACCATAAGCGGGGAAGCGGGCGGTAACTGGTATTTAAAGAAAACAGAAGACAGCTGGCAGTTAACTAAAGTAATGCCTGAAAGTAATGTTGATGCTTCAGTTACTATTCCGCCCGATGTTTCATGGAAACTTTTTACAAAGGGTATAAGCCGGGAAGCAGCTATTGAAAAATCAATTGTAAGTGGTGATCAATTCCTTGCTGAAAATATATTCGGGATGGTTTCTGTAATGGCTTAGCGGTTGTCTTTATAGCAATCAAATGATAATAACAAGACTCAGGAATAAACAAAGAAAGCCGCTTGATTCAAGCGGCTTTCTTTGTTTATATCATCAACCTAAGGGCCTTCAAAAAAATCAGCCAGGGGCCCGAAATAGGAGTCATCCCATCCTTCGGCAAAACTATCATAATCCTTATCAGGGATATTGGTATGCCTTACTTCTGCCGAAGTAGTATTGTTTTTAGCAGGATGAAGCTTGATTGTTACTATCGATTCTTCGGGATGCCCATCGAAATACCATTGCTGCACGATCTTTTTTCCTTCTTCAAATTCTATGTTTTTACCGACTATGCTGCCATCCCACATGGAAAATTCCGATCCCGGTTCTGTGCTCATCACCGCTTCATCACCCGTCCATAACTCAATGGTAAGCGGATTAGTTAAGGCGATATAAACTTCTTCCGGAGTGGCCGGTATATCGTAGTATTTTTTGAAATCTTTCACGGGTGCAATTTAGCAGAATTAACTGACAGGCCCTATTGGCAAAACAGTCTTTCCGTACACTTCATTTAAAACATTAGCAATTCCAGCATATATGGCTGATAATCCGCATATGATGCCTTCGTACCCGGCTAAGTGTTTGATGGAAGCATTACCTGTACAGTCGCCGACTGCTAATAAAATAAATAATACAGTGAGTGATCCGAAAACAAATTGCAGGGCCTTATTCAACCTTAAAGTACCGAAGAACAAGCAAAAGGTAAATAGTCCCCATATGGAAAGGTAAGCGACCATTGCGTTTTCAGATGCCGCGGCAACCCAGCCTAATTTGGGCATCACGATGAGGCCAACCAGTGAAAGCCAGAAAAAGCCATAGGAAGTAAAAGCTGTGAGTCCGAAGGTGTTGTTCTTTTTAGCCTCAATAATGCCGGCAATAACCTGGGCAAGACCGCCGTAAAAAAGGCCCATAGCCAGTATCATAGAGTTCATTTCAAAGAAACCGGCATTGTGTAAATTGAGCAAAACGGTTGTCATGCCAAATGCACATAAGCCTAAAGGTGCGGGATTAGCAGTCCCATCCTTAGCAGGAACAGGTGTTGTAGGGATCATAATGATTAGGGTTTTATTGGTTTATGATGCAATATAGTAAAAATGATTACACCGATTATAATAGGATTACACCGATTTTTTGATGTTAATCGGCTCATTATGTCATTGGGTTTTAAGTTTCAACAATAACCTTTTACCTTTCCCCTTTATCCTTTTACCTTTATAAAATGCAAAAACTCGTTTTGATCCGCCACGGCGAAAGTATCTGGAACAAGGAAAACCGCTTTACGGGCTGGACGGATGTCGACCTTTCAGAAGAGGGTTATGCTCAGGCCAAACGTGCCGGGCAATTGCTTAAAAAGCATGGATATACCTTTGATATCGGCTTTGCATCGGTTTTAAAAAGATCGATCAAAACGCTGCACATCGTTCTGGAAGAAATGGATCTGCTGTGGATACCTGTTCTAAAATCATGGCGGTTGAATGAACGTTTTTACGGGGCCCTGCAAGGTTTGAATAAAGAAGAGGTTGTCGCCAAATACGGCGAGGAGCAGGTGCACAAATGGCGCCGCGACCCACATGAACTGCCACCGGAAATTACTAAGGATGATGAGCGTTTTCCGGGACATGATATCCGCTATAAGGATATGACCGACCGGGAACTGCCTTTAACTGAAAACCTGGCCGAAACGATGGACAGGGTATTGCCGTTCTGGTCAGAAATGATCGTGCATGCTATGCGGAGGAATCAAAAGGTGATCGTATCCGGGCATGGTAACAGTTTACGTGCCTTGATACAATATATTGACATGCTGCCCGATGAAGAAGTAACTAAACTGGACCTGCCTACAGGGATCCCGTTAGTGTATGAGTTGGATGAAGGATTGAACAGGATCAGACATTATTATTTGGAATAATGGGTTTACATGGTTTACAAAATTTAGGACATTTAGCAGTTAAAATATTGATAATCAATATTTTAATAGTTGCAGGGTGTAAACCATAATTTAGGCTGAAGAATTTTAAATTCGAAATTGAACATCCGAAACGGCATAGCCCTCTTGAGCACCTCGGAAACATAGATAAAAGCGAAAAATCCGAAATCAAGCTCAGTTTTCCTTATCATACAACACCGCCGCCTTCTCAGCCGAAGTTTTGATTCCCTTGATCATGGCCGAACTAAAGCCATTATGCTCCATTTCGTTTAAGCCTGCTATCGTACAGCCTTTAGGCGAGGTTACTTTATCTATTTCCTGCTCTGGATGGGACGAGAGTTGCAACAACAGGTCGGCGGCGCCTTTGGCAGTTTGCGCAGCCATTTTAAGAGCATCATGCGCATGGAAACCTATCTCAGTTCCACCTTGCGATGCC
>DATHKT010000022.1:0-4926 GCA_035489035.1 Mucilaginibacter sp. | reverse complement strand
GCTTTCATTTGTGCAGTCGCCGTCTGGTAATTGCAGAGATCCATAATATCGTCCACGGACAAATTGGGTGATAACCAGTCTTTGTGCAAATCCCCGGGCAGGATGGTCGGCATCCTTTCTTTGCTGTTATGGATTATTTTCATCAAACTGTTGGCTTCGGTGGTGGCGAATGTAAAGGTGTTGGTGAATTTGCTATATAGTCCCGCAAAATAATAAGGGCCCGGTTCGTTCAGTTCAATCAAATAGGGAAATTTCTCAGGTGTTTTCAGCAGTTTACCACTTTTGCCCACCAGCTGCACATGCATCCATTCATAGAACATGTCAAACTCAACCAGGCAACGGGTATCAAGCGATTCCTTAAACATCCGCTCCTGCACCTGCTCGCTGACAAAATTGAGTGTGGTATAACCCTTGACCCACTTCCCTGTTTTTTCACTTTTGTATCCATTGCGGAACCGCGTTGCTTCCTCCTTTGTTCTGATATAAGAAGGAAGGTAGCCCCATTCTATTTCCACCCGTTCTTTTTCACCGGTCGCCGGGTTCAGGCGGAGTACCGGCAGCTCATTATAATCAAACCCTTTGAAAATGGCAAAGTCTTTATTAAGGAACGCAACCTTTTTTTCTTCTTCCTTAAAACGGTTGTATTCGTCCCTTGTTACTTTCCTGCCATAATAATAACACATAGGTTTACTTTTCGTAGTGTTGATCAATTTGTTTGCCAAGCTCAAATACAACATGGGTAAGCTTGGTATCGTGGGGTATATTCACCCAAAAGCTTTCCCGGTTCACATCAATGCCCTTGCTAAGGTACAAAGGCCGTTGTGTAAATCCAATGACAAAAAAAATACTTCCGTCAACGTTTATCCTTTTGCACGGGTATTGTTTTTCTTTCCAGGTGATTTCAAATTCGTCAGTTATTGGAGGACTTTCCATCATACAATTTAATATTTTTCTCAAAACTAATAAATTTAGTTAAATTATACTAATTATTTTAGCCACCTTTGGGCTATGTACCTGAACTGTAAAACATATTACTCTTTTAAATACGGCAGTTTTTCCACTGAAGAACTCGTAAAAACAGCGGTGGATAAGGGTATCAAAACACTCACCCTCACCAATATCAATACCACTTATGACACATGGGATTTTGTAAAGCATTGCCGGGCGTCGGGCATCAAACCCATTACCGGGGCGGAGATACGCAATGGAGACGAGCTTTTATATATTTTAATTGCTGCAAATAACAGGGGCCTGGCGGATATCCACCAGTTTTTATCTGCGCATTTAACAGCTAAGACCGATTTCCCGGCCAGCACGCGGGTGTTTACCAATTCGTATGACGGGTATATGATCTATCCGCTGGGTAAAAAAGAATTGAAGGACCTGCTGCCCAATGAAAGGATAGGGATCAAACCATCTGAAATAAACAAACTTTTCAGCATTGAATGGAAGGGCTATGAAGATAAGTTCGTCATCCGCCAGCCGGTCACGATACAAAACAAGGACGCATTCTACGGGCATTGCCTGCTCCGGGCCATTGACAAGAACATTGTATTATCAAAATTAACGGCGGAACAATGTTGCGGCCGCGATGAAACATTTTTATCGCCGTCGGATTTATTGAAAAAGTTTTCAGACTATTCTTTTATCGTGACCAATACACTGCAGCTGATGGAAGCCTGCAACATTGAAATGGATTTCGGGGTGGACAAGACCAAGAAAGTGTACGGCGGGTCATTAAAGGATGATTGCATTTTACTGGAGAAACTGGCGACGGCTGGGCTGCACAGACGGTATGGAAAAAAAGATAAAGTGGCAGCGGCCCGTATGCGAAAGGAACTGGACATTATTTTCACGATGGGATTCACCAGTTATTTTATGATAAACCATGACCTGGTCCAGTATGCCAATACGCAAGGCTATTACCATGTCGGGCGGGGGAGTGGTGCGAATTCCATTGTTGCGTTTTGTTTGGGCATCACCGATGTTGATCCTATAGAACTCAATTTATATTTTGAACGCTTCCTGAATCCGGAAAGGACCTCACCGCCGGATTTCGATATCGATTTCTCCTATACTGACCGCGATGATGTGATGGATTATTTGTTTAAACGATACGGTACTGAGCGGGTCGCCTTACTGGGCTCTGTGCCTACTTTTCAATGGGATGGCGTTATCCGTCAACTGGGAAAAGTCTATGGGTTGCCTGACGAAGAGATTAAAGTTTTACAGCGAAGTAGTTCAGCGCGGGACGAGGTGGGACAAAAGATATTGAAATACGGAAAAATGTTATTGGGATTTCCGATCTATCCATCGGTGCATCCCTGTGGTGTATTGATCACCGAAGAACCCATCATAAACTATGCAACCGTGTTCATGCCACCCAAGGGTTTGGCGACAGTACATATCGATATGTTCACGGCGGAAGACATTGGCATCAATAAATTTGATATCCTCAGCCAGCGGGGGCTGGGTCATATAAAAGAAACGCTGGCCCTGGTGAAAAAAAACAAGGGCATCGATATTGATATCCATAATACAAGGCTGTTCCGCAGCGATGAAAAAGTGAAAGCGCAGATCCGTAATGCCAATACCATCGGTTGCTTTTATATCGAATCACCTGCCATGCGGCAATTGCTGAAGAAATTAAAATGTGACGACTACGCCACATTGGTCGCAGCTTCGTCCATCATTCGCCCCGGTGTGGCGTCTTCGGGTATGATGCGGGAATATATTTACCGCTATCATAACCGCTCTGCAATCAAATACCTGCATCCGCTCTTCGAGGAACATTTGTCAGAGACGTTCGGCGTGATGGTATTCCAGGAAGACGTGATAAAAATTGCACATTATTATGCCGGTTTGACGCTCGGAGAAGCAGATGTTTTACGGCGTGCCATGAGTGGCAAGTACCGTTCCAACAATGAGTTCAAAATGATTGAGCTGAAATTTTATGCATCGGCGAAAAAACTGGGCCGGGATGAAAAATTATCTGCAGAAGTCTGGCGGCAGATGGTGAGCTTCGCGGGCTACAGTTTTAACAAGGCGCATTCAGCTTCGTTTGCGGTAGAAAGTTATATGAGCCTTTACCTCAAAACTTATTTCCCGCAGGAATTTATGGTCGCGGTGATAAATAATTTTGGCGGCTTTTATTCGCGGGAACTGTATTTCCTGGAACTCCTGAAAGAAAAAGGCGATATCGAACCGCCCTGCATCAATAACAGTGACCTGTATACGAATATCGTGGGTTCGAAAGTGCATGCGGGCTTTATTCATATTAAAAGATTGCAGGACAAACTCATAGAGCAGGTACTGGACGAACGGAAAATCAATGGACCGTTTTTGCATTTGCAGGATTTTATTGAACGCATCCACCCGCCGCTGGAGCAGTTGACTACGCTTGTAAGCATCGGCGCCTTCCGGTTCACGGGGAAATCAAAAAAAACACTGCTCTGGGAAGCGAACTTCCTGCAGAAAAAAAACAAGGACCATTATGCACTGGCCCCGCCATTGTTTAAGGAAAAACCACACAATTTTCAATTACCGGAACTCGCCGATCACGCAATCGATGATCTCTATGACCATATGGAAATACTGGGCTTCCCGCTGACCAATCCTTTTTCACTGGCCGATGCGGATCCGAATCTTTTTGTTTCGTCCAATGATATGCCGGCGCATCGCGGCAAAACAATTTCAGTACTGGCCTATTTTATCGATCGCAAACATGTCACCACAAAAAAAAACACGGAAATGTTCTTCGGCACCTTCATTGATTCGGAACTGAACTGGATCGATACGGTGCATTTCCCCGACGTGGTGGCAAAATATCCACTGCACGATGCGGGCTTCTATAAAATCTGTGGTAAGGTCGTGACGGAATTTGGTGTCGACAGCCTCGAGGTCCGGCACATGGAAAAGATTGGTCATAAACACCGTTCCTATGCTGGCCTTTGACAACCGCCATATCGCCCACCTGGACCTGGATACATTCTTTGTGTCGGTGGAGCATTTGCGCAACCCGAAACTCATTGGCAAACCGGTACTGATCGGCGGCAGCAATGCCCGCGGCGTGGTCGCTTCCTGCAGCCGGGAAGCCAGGCAATTCGGTATCCATAGCGGCATGCCCATGTACCAGGCATTGAATCTTTGCCGTGAATCCATCATCATTAAAAGCGATTTCGAAGCCTACAGCAAAGCATCTTCACTCGTTACCGATATCGTCCGGGATAGCGTGCCCGCATTTGAAAAAGCTTCCATCGATGAGTTTTACATCGATCTAACGGGGATGGACAAGTATTATGGCTGTTATAAGTTCACCGGCGAGCTGCAGCAGAAAGTAAACAAAGAAAGTGGCCTGCCGGTCTCCTGGGCGGTGGCCAGCAATAAATTAATAAGCAAGGTCGCGACCAACGAGGTCAAACCCAAAGGACAGATTGAGATCCCATTCGGACTGGAAAGATCTTACCTGGCGCCATTAACTGTTTTAAAATTGCCGGGCGTTGGCAGGGAAACCGGTTTCAAATTCCTGAAGATGGGCGTTGAAACGATTGCAAAATTGTCAGAAATGCCAATGGAGTTCCTTATCAACTTCATGGGCAAGAATGGTCATGAACTCTGGCGCCGCGCGAATGGCATCGACGAATCACCCGTCGTGCCCTATTCAGAACAGGTATCCATATCAACGGAACAAACCTTCCAGACCGATACGATTGATATCAATGCACTGGAAGCGATCCTCGTGCGCATGACCGAAAGCGTTGCCTATGAACTGCGTTCACAAAACCGGCTGGCTGGCTGCATCACCGTCAAAATACGCTATACCGATTTCCAGACCTATACCAAACAGAAAGTCATCCCGTACACGAACGGCGATCATACCCTGATCAAAACCGTGAAAGAACTTTTTACCCGCTTATATGATCGCCG
>DATHKT010000021.1:0-38268 GCA_035489035.1 Mucilaginibacter sp. | reverse complement strand
CTCCTTCAAGGGTAACGGTTGGTACAATAATAACGGGCGCTGTTGCCAGCTTTTTTTCAAGTGCGTTGTATTTTGCTTCGCCATCGGCAAGACCAAGGCGCCAGCGATAATTATGGATAACAATCGCCACATGGTCTGGATTGTCAAATGACCTGGCCGATTGCTTGTAAGTGGCCTCATCGAAGCGCCATTGCGGCGATGCTGTTTGCCAGATGAGTTTGTTAAACTCATAGGTATTTTGGGTGTATCCAAGCTTGCCGCGTTCGGTGGCAAAATAATATTGGTACCACCAGGCCTGTTCGGCTTTTGGGGGCAGCGGCGCTTTGTTAGCCTGTTGACTGCCGATCAGGTAGCCACTCACTGATACGAGTGCTACACAGCGATCGGGCCATAAAGCAGCAACAATATTGGCCGTGCGGGCACCCCAGTCAAATCCGCCAATGATTGCTTTTTGAATTTGCAGGGCATCCATGAACGCAACAATGTCGGCTGCTAATGCCGACTGCTGTCCATTTCTGGGTGTTTTGGCAGATCGAAATTTCGTGGTTCCATAGCCCCTCAAATAAGGCACGATTACACGATACCTTTTGGTGGCCAGTAATCCTGAAACATCAGCAAAACTGTGGATATCATAAGGCCAGCCATGCAGCAGTATTACGACGGGGCCATTAGCAGGGCCGACTTCGGCGTATCCAACATTCAGCACACCGGCACCGATCTGCTTTAATGTGTCAAATGACCCGCCGGCGCCCCATTTAACAGTTGTTGCAAATAGCTCATTTATCTTGTTGGGTTGCGCGTCTGCTGAGCCGATCATGAAAAGTGGGCCGGCGGCGATAGTCATGGCCGCGGCACCTAAAAAGCGGCGGCGATCCTGGTTGAATTGTTCTGACATGGTTGATCTTTTATTTTAATAAAATATTTTATGCCATTTTGTTTTAAAAGGGCCCGCTTAATTAAAGGCAAGCCCTATTGCTGAATGTGCTGATATACCGGGATCAGTTATTTACTATGAGTTGTTACTTTCCCAAAAATCCAAGAGCTTTCTGAACGAAGTCGTCATGATATTGAAAAAAAGCGGCATGCCCGGCATCAGGATAAACGATCAGCTGTGCATTTGGCAGGCTTTTAGACATGTTGATAGCATTTACCACCGGAACCAAAGCATCCTCATTGCCCTGGGCGATCAGCACTGGTTGGGTGATTGATTTCAGTTCGTTCAGGGCATCAGGGCTTGGCTGTGCCCAGCCCAATACGGCTTTTACCTGGTTGGTAAAGCTTTCACCATTTACTGAAGGGTCCCGGTCCACCTGGCTTTTCCCAACTCTTTCGTAAGCACTTTTACCGGCACTCTGGCTGGTGGCAGATGGGGCAAAGAAGGAGGCCAAAAAGACTTGTTCCGGGCTCAACCCTGCTGCGGCAGCTAAGAACTTGGGGAGATCGGAAAGACCCTGGCTCCCTTTGGGACCGGTACCTGTCAGGATGATCTTATTAACCAGCCCGGGCTCGGTCAGCGCAATCTGCTGGCTGATGAAGGAACCCATGGAGAAACCCAATAAGTTAACCTTATTGTAGCCCAACGCTTTGATAAAGGAGGTTACATTTTTCGCCATATCCGGTATATTATCAGGTGTTGTTCCGCCGGATGCGCCTACGCCCGGTATATCCAAGATGATCACCTTATATTTTTGGGCGAGACCATTAGTGATAGCAGGATCCCCACTCATCCATTGCATTACCCAAAGGAGATACCATCACCAATGGAATACCTGTTTTATCGCCTAAAACACGGTAAGCAAGTTTTGTTTCGCCAACGGTAACAAATTGTGTAACTGCTGTTTGATGGTAATCTGTGATCACGCCGGCAGGAGTTGTAACTGTTGCATTATCCTTTTTGCAGGATATGAATACAATACTTAGTCCGAGTAGCACTACAATGATAGCGCCTCTCATTATTTGAACTCCTGTTTGATTTTTCATTTTTTTATTTATTTCAATTCTGTAAACGATACATTCAGATCAGGTTGATCTCAACATTAATATTGCCGCGTGTGGCTTTTGAATAAGGGCATATCTGGTGTGCGCCTTTTGCGATAGCCTGTGCCACTCCGGGTTCAAGGCCTGGTAAGCTGACATTGAGGCGGGCCTGCAGAGAGAATGCTTCACCTGTTAAGCCCAGGTCCACTTCGGCATCAATAGCGGCGTCAGCCGGGAACCTTACCTTCATTTGACCGGCTACGATCTTCATCGCACTGAAAAAACAAGACGACCAGCCCGCAGCAAATAGCTGCTCAGGATTGGTGCCTTCTCCCGGGGTGCCCGGAACGGATAGTTTGACGTCCAGACGGCCATCAGAAGTGCGGGATGATCCGCCTTCCCTGCCGCCTACGGTGAGAGTCTTTGCTGTATACAGCACTTTTTCGATTTGAGTATCCGCTTGCGGAACCTCGATTTTGTAATTTTCCATTGTTCTATTTTTTTAATTATTTGTATTGTTCTGTGTGTTAAATGTGTTTCTGCCGATCTTTTTATCAGTTATTTACCATGAGCAGCGATGGTGACATCTTTCCATTCTTCGAAGCCGGCCAAACGTTTTTCATAGGTTTGCGTAACAGCCTGGTAGGCTACTTTTCCAAAGAGTAATCTCAAAGGAGGATTAGCTGAATCAACGAGTTTGATAACGGCGTCAACCGTGGCCTCTGGTTTACCCCAGAAACCTGGTGTAGAACCTTCAGAGAAGGCTTTTTTCAATGGGGCATAGGTCTCTGTTTGAGTTGTCTGGATGGCCGATGCTCCGGCCCAGTCGGTTGAATAGCCGTTTGGCTCTATCAAAGAAACTTTGATGCCAAAATCTGCCACTTCAGCGGCCAGTGTTTCAGACAGTCCTTCAACTGCAAATTTTGATGCATTGTATAGTCCCAGCACAGGTAATGTCACCAGACCCAGGTAGCTGGAAACCTGTATGATATGGCCACTTTTTTGTTCTCTCATGATCGGAAGGACCGCCTGGGTTACCCAGAGAACTCCAAAAAAGTTAGTCTCCATTTGTTCCCTTGCTTCCTGCTCGGTTGTTTCTTCTATGGCTCCAAACAGACCGTAGCCGGCGTTGTTGATCAGTACATCAATTCTTCCGAAATGATCCTTTGCTTGCTTAACAGCTGCGATACTTTCCCCGCGACTGTTAACATCCAATTTTATGGGAAGCACGGCATCACCATACTTTTCTACCAGGTCATTAAGATGATCCAGGTTTCTTGCGGTTGCGGCCACTTTGTCGCCACGCTTTAAAAATGCCTCAGCCCATAGTTTGCCGAAACCCCGTGAAGCACCTGTTATTAAAAATACTTTTGGAGTCCTTGAAGGCTCTCCTGTTTTGTTAGTTTCCATTGTTTTACTTTTTTAAATTTTAAAATTGATTGTTACTTTATATCTGATCAATAAATGACCGATCGGTCATTTATTGGGTAAAAAATTATATGCTGTTTCCTTCGATTTCTTTTTTTATCATCTTTATTAAAATATTCATCTGTTCGTTATTCCCTGAAACGCGCGAGATCAATATACCTCCTTCAATCATTGCAAAAGTTTTTATGCCAAATTCCCTGGCGTTCCAGTTTTTTTTAAACTCTCCATCGATGATCCCCTGGTCAATAATTGTTTCAAATAGTTGTAAGGAGGCTTGTACCAGTTTGTTCACTTTTTGCTTGATAATAGGGCTGGTGTCGTCAGCTTCCATCCCGAAATTCAGCATGGGGCAACCTCCTGTGAGCGGAGGATTAAGCGGATCGCTAAAAAAATCAACAAATGCGCATAGTTTACCTTTAGCCGTTTTATGTTTGTTGATAGCAGCCTCAGTTTTTTCAACCATCCTATTCAGGCTATAATCAACTGCCGCGTACGACAGTTCTTCCTTACTATCAAAATGCACATACAAGCTGCCTTTGGCAAGTTTTGTAGCTTCCATGATATCACTCATTGCCGTTCCGGCAACACCTCTCTTGTTAAAGATGGGTGCCGATTTCTCAATGATAAATTGTTTGGTTCTCTCTGCCTTTGTCATTTTCTTTCTGAATAACAGGACAAATATAAATGACCTTTCGGTCATTTATGAAATTTATTGAGAAATATTTTTATAAAATACGACATCTTTACAAAGTGGTGACAACCAAGAGGATGTTTAGGCATTGTGGGATGGTAACCGTGTAGCTATCATCTATAATCCCGGACTAAAAATTATTGCGGGTTGGTAATCTAGGCTTCGTCGGGCTCATATTCGCTTTTGCCGGCCGTAGGTTCGAGTTCTGCTCCCGGTGAGAACAGGACAAAAGCCTCAAGTCGAAAGATTTTAGGCTTTTTTGTTCCTACCCTCATCGCTATTTACGCGAGTGTGGACACTCGCAATTATTTTTCGGTTAAGCGTGGACGCTTAACCGGGGGGTCAGGCAGAATAGACCGATAATAATAGACTTGTCGCCCGCTCAGCCGCCTAAGTCAGTGAAATATTAGGATTTCAGTGGTCCAACGTGTCGGTAAGTGTTGATGAGCAAACCCGTGGGCGTGGTCTTCGAGTCAACAAAAGCAAGTTCCCGTGCGTCAATACTGTCAGCCAATAAGCGTTTACCCCGGCCAAGCAAAACTGGATAGGTGATAAGCACAACCTCGTCAGCCAGTCCCTGGTCAAGCAACACGGATGTTAGCGTCGAACTTCCCACCACGATCAGGTCGGGGCCATCCGTTGACTTGAGATCGCGAATCGCCGCGATAACATCCTCGCCCAAATTCTTTACCGGGCCCCATTCCAGGCTGTCGGGCCTGTGGGTTGCGATGTATTTGGTTGCAGCATTTATAGCATTTGCCATTGGGAAATCTCCGGCATTAGGCCAAAAGGCACTAAATATATCGTAGGTGTGGCGGGCAAGCAGCAGGTCAAAGTTCGGTCCGTATGCCTCAAAAAGCATTGCCGCCCCGGCAGGGCTTCGATAGGGTGTCGTCCATGCGCCATAGGTATAGTCTCCGTCATGTTCTATCACGCCATCCAGCGAGATATGTTCAAAAATCCTGATCTTTCTCATTTGTTCACTATTAGTTGGTAACGATTATTCTTACTTTAAAAAGTCATCCAGGTAATCTAATATTGTTTTCGTCTGCATCATTAGGCTCACATGACTCTGCGAAGGGACAACGGCCAAATGCGATTTTGGCATCGGCGCCAAATCAGCAGCTACACCACCTCCCAGTAAATGATATGTTTTCATCAACTCAACTTTATCCAGGCCGTCATTATCGCCTGATATAAGCAATACCGGCGATTTAATTTTCGCGATATTGCTGTCACCCACGTCAAACGGCACCCCGGCAAAAGCGATCATTTGTTCCACGAACTTTGTCCATTTTGTTTTGTCAGGTGCTACTGCGTCATATGCCGTTTTTATAGGAGTATTGTTAAAAAACTCTGGCTTAAACCCTTTAAACCCATTATTTACAACGGGCAGCCAGCCACTGGTTTTGTAGGTAGAAGATATGATCACTAATTTTCTTACCCGTTTAGGGCTTTTTACTGCCAACTGGTAAGCTATGGAACCACCCATACTATATCCGGCAACATCAGCACTGTCAACTTTTAAATAATTCATTACTCCTTCAACATCACTTGCCAGGGTAACAATGTCTAATTTTCTGTCTGAAAACGGTGTGTGCCCATGTCCCTGCATTTCAATGGCAATTACCTTTCTTGTTTTTGACAATTCAGGTATTAGTTGCGCCCAGTTCATCTCAATGGTATAAAAAGCGCCATGCAGTAAAACAAGAGGCTTACCCTCACCATATACTTCGTAATAAACTTTAATGCCATTAACGGGCGCGTAGCCACTGGCGGCAGGTTTGCCTTGTTGACCTTTAGATTGAAATACTGTAAAGAAAAGCATTGCAATTATTAACACCGGCTGGAGGATATTAGATCCTTTAAATGTTTTCATAAAATGTTATTTAAATTAGGTTGATTTTATTGACAATACAAAGATCGATGACATTTCAGGACTTTACGCTGTGTAAAAACGACAATCTGAGGGGCGGATCGCGACAAAATATTGCCGTTATAGGAAAAAGAGTATCTGGCGTTCGACTATAGTTCTCTTCTATCCTGGTGACTGCCTTTATTTTTTTGTTAAAGCCCCCACAGGTGAAATGAGATTAACCCTTATCCTGACGTTTTGGTTGCCGAACCGGACAATGGCGCCCGTAAGCGTTCCCGGTGATCTTTGCCCCATTTGATCATTTGCAGGATGATATCGCCGAATGAGTGGCAATAATCGGTGGGGGAATATTCAACCGTTACCGGGCTCGTGGGAATGACGGTCCTTTTAAGCAGCTGATTGGCCTCCATATCCTTTAGCTCACGCGACAACATACGGGTAGTGATTCCCGGAATGCTCCGCTCTATCTCGCGAAAGCGCCGGTTACCGTTACAGATAGAATTGATAATTGGCAGTTTCCACTTACCGCCGATGACGTAAATGGTGTCTTGTAAAGCTTGTATTTCCTCCTTTTGGTTTCGGGGTTCTGACAGTACTTCTTTGATCAGTGCTTCATTCATACTGGTATACTCTGTTATACTGGTAACAAAGTTATACCACTTTGTCCATAGTTTTGCATAAAAAAATTTCAGATGGAAAAGCTAACAGGAAAAATAGCATTGGTTACCGGCGGAAACAGCGGTATAGGGTACACAACCGCGCAGGAATTGAAAGCACAGGGCGCAGTAGTTATTATTACCGGTCGCCGTAAGGAAGCAGTTGAGGCGGCAGCCGTACAACTGGATGTTACAGGGCTAGTGGCAGACCAGGGCAAACTGGAAGACACTGAACGATTGGCAGCCGACATCAAAACACGTTATGGAAAATTAGATATCCTGTTTATTAACGCAGGTGTTTTAGGCGGGGCAAGTATTGAAAGCGCAACGGAAGAAGTGTTTGACTACGTGATGGATGTGAATTTCAAAGGGGCGTATTTTACGCTGAGCCGGTTTATCCCGCTGTTAAATGAAGGTGCCTCGGTGGTGTTCTTGTCATCCAATACAGCCAGCATGAACGTCTCTAACTCTTCTATCTATTCATCCAGCAAAGCGGCACTTAACGCGGTGATGAAGATCGCTGCGGTAGAATTGGCACCGCGGGGGATCCGGGTGAACGCGGTAAGCCCGGGCCCAACAGAAACGGAAATATTGAATAAGGCTGGTTACAGCGATGAACAATTACAGGGCGTTAAAGCATGGATCATCGACAACGTTCCCTTACACAAAATGGGTAAAGCAGGCGATGTCGGTAAAATGGTCGCCCATTTAAGCAGTGAAGATTCCTCGTTTATCACGGGAGCCGAATTTATCATGGACGGCGGGATGAGCTTATAAAACAAAACGCCCGGGAGCTTCCCGGGCGTTTTGTTAATTCTTAATTTAAAAAAGGAATAAAAGTCTGTAGCCTGACTGAAATTTTGGTGGTACCGGGGTAATTATTTAGTAGTCCCTTGCTTAGCCAACCCCAGCAACGAGCAGAAACTACATATGGATGCAACCAAAGCAAGCCCTACTGCAAACGGGAAAAAGTATATCACTTCATCAATTGCCCATGCCAGTAAACCAAACGAAAGTACCACGATAACTTTTTTAGCCAGGGATGGGTTAGGTGAAAGTTCGCCCGATACGATCCAAAGCAAAAAAGCGATCAAAATTAAAGCAATACTACCTGCATAGCCGAAGCCATCATAATATTCACCCATATTGCGTGAAGTGCCCATAAAAGGAAATTTTTGCCCGGTCATTTGTTTGATCACTTCGTGCCTGGCAGGGTCGGGGTCTTGTTTCCATTGGCTAAAGCCTATGGTGTGCAGTACGCCATGAATTAATATCAATACAGCTGCAATCCGGAGTAATAATTTAGGTTTCATGTGAGGTTAAGTGTTTGATATAAAGGTAGAAAGATTATTCAAGATAACTATATACCACTTTGGGGTAAAGATAAAAACGCTCTTTTTCCAGAATCCGCAAAGTCTGATTGTCAACTTAGTGGGTAATCGCCCATTACAATGCCTGGGGGTTTAAAAAAACCTGTTGAAAAGTACGGATCTTATTCAACCTCAACCGGGGTCGAATTAATAATAGATGCGAGCGCATCACACATGATCCTTATCTCTTCCCCGGTATTATAATAATGCACCGAAGCCCTTACAATGCTACTCAAATGGTTTTTATCCATGTAGATGAGTGTTGATATAGCTTTGCCAACGGATACGTTGATATGTCGTTCTGCCAGTTGGTTTTTTACTGATACACTACCAATTCCACTTACCGAAAAGGTAACAATCCCACATTTTTGATCGCCAATATCGTGAACGGTTATACCATCCATATTTTCCAATTGCCGGCGCATTTGGTCGGCTAAATGCTGTACACGCTGCCATACTCTGTCAACACCGATATTCAGTGCATAATCAATAGCTTTACCCAGGCCCAATGTAAGGGCGCGGCTCTTTTCGTAAAGTTCAAAGCGCCGGGCATCGTCCCTTAATTGATAATCATCCAAACTGACAGACGGCGCGCTAAAACCATCCATCAGTATAAGCTTCAACTGGTCCTGTATCTCTTTCCTTATATATAAAAAGCCGGTTCCTCTTGGCGCCCTCAGATATTTGCGCCCGGTTACAGCCAGCATATCGCAACCGATCTCCTTCACATCAACAGGTATTTGCCCCGCGCTTTGGCAGGCGTCAACCAGGTACAAAATGCCGTACTTGCGGGCTATTTTCCCTATTTCAACAATCGGGATCATACCCCCGGCAGTTGAGGGAATGTGAGTAATGGCGATCAACCTGGTTTGCGGTGAAATAGCGTCTTCTAATGCCTGCAAAGAAAAGTTGCCATACTCATCATTCGGTATGACCTTTATTTCGATACCCCATGTTTTTTTGGCATTAACAAGCCCTATCACATTAGTTACATATTCCATTTCAGAGGTAATGATCACATCTCCCTTTTTAAAGGCAATGCCGTTAAATGCCAGTCCCCAGGCGGTACTTGCATTTTCTACAATGGCTACCTCATTTTTATCAGCATTGATCAGCTTTGCTACCAGGGCATACGTATTTTCTAATTCCTCCCTGTATTTATACTCGGTTTCGTAGCCGCCGCAAATGGCCTCTTCATTTAAATAATTAATAACTGTTTCAACTACTACATCAGGTGGTAAAGAGGCCCCCGCATTGTTAAAATGTATTTTTTGGGCAGTCCCTTTGGTATCGGCCCTTAATTGCTGTACTTCCTGGTCGCTTAATGTTGTTCCCATTTCTTAATAAATTATGATAAGAACAAAGTAAAAACTTATCACTGTAGTAAAACAGATTCAGAATTGTTAATTTTGACCATAACAGATGATGGAAAAATTGACCAATAACACTGATAACGATTTTTTATACGCACAGATAGTTGGGCGCATCGAAAAACAGATCAAACAAAAGCTATTAAAACCGGGCGACAAGCTGCTATCCGTAAGAGCTTTAAGCCAGGAACAAGGCATCAGTATAAGTACCGCTTACAAGGCTTATGTTGAGCTGGAGAATATGGGCATGATAGAGGCAAGGCCAAAGTCAGGTTATTATGTCAAGTTTTCGGCAGCGCAATTTGCAAAAGTGCCCGAGATCAAGCCACCGCTAAAAGAGCCCGGCGAGGTTAGCGTGGAGCAGATGATAGCGATGATTTACCAGAACATGCCTGAAGAAAGTGTTTTACGTTTATCCCGTGCGGCCCCTCCATTAAGTTTGCTCCCGATGGCTAAGCTCAACAAATCCATGATGGAGGCTATCCGTAAAAGCCCATCAGGCAATGTCAATTATGAAAACCTGCAGGGTAATGTTTCCCTGCGCAAGCAGGTGGCTAAAAATGCTTTTAACTGGGGCGGCAACATTACAGAAGATGACGTAGTGACTACCCAGGGTTGTATGGAGGCCCTGGTATTTTGCCTGAGGGCGCTCACCAAACCCGGCGATACCGTTGCTATCGAAAGCCCCACCTATTTCGGCATCTTCAGTGTGATGCTAAGCCTTGATCTGAAAGTACTGGAGATACCGGTTAACCCAGATACCGGCATTGATATTGAATACCTGGAGCAGGCTATGGACCAGGTAGATATTAAGGCTTGCCTGTTTGTGCCCAATTTTAGCAACCCGGTAGGCAGTTGTATGCCTAACCAGCGCAAGCAGCAATTGGTTACCTTACTAGTCAACCGGAAGATCCCTTTGATAGAAGATGATATTTACGGAGAGATCTATTTTGGTAAAAGCCGCCCCCGTACCTGTAAAAGTTTTGATACTGAGGGCTGGGTAATGCTATGCTCCTCGGTTTCAAAATCACTTACGCCCGGTTACCGGGTGGGTTGGTGCATACCCGGCAGGTTTAAGGACAAGATCATTAATATAAAAATGATGCATACCATCAGTTCGGCCACGCCTACGCAAGCGGCGATCGCTCATTTTTTTGAAACCGGGCGCTATGATTTGCATCTTCGAAATCTTCGCAGAGCATTATATACGCAATGCCTTCGCTATACACAGGCTATAGCCGCTCATTTTCCGGCAAATACCAAAATCAGCAGGCCACAAGGGGGCTATGCCTTATGGATAGAGCTTGATAAAAAAATTAATGCATTTGAACTTTACCAGGCTGCCATACTGCAAAACATTAGCATCGCCCCGGGGCAAATTTTTAGTACCGATGCCCGGTTTACCAATTTTATACGTATCAGTTTCGGGATACCTTATGATGATGTGGTGGAGCAAAGCTTCAGGATATTGGGCGGGTTAATAAAAAATCTTCAGTATTAGTATCATTTACAAAGACATTTATTTTATCAACTGGTTAAGGAGGTATTTATTCTTGCCTTTTTGTTCCAGTTTGCTTATAAATTCTGTTAGTTCATGGGTAAAAGCATCCAGGACTAATGCAGATTCTTTTAAATACCCAACAGACATTTTTATCTGGTCGGGCGAATTGATACAATCCTCCAATATATTGGTTATACCTAAAATATTGGCAATGGGCTGCCTTACTTTATGCGAAGTGATAAACATCATCTCCTCCAGCCCTGTGATATATTCCTTTAACTTTTCTTCCGCTTTTTTGAGCTCCTTGTAAGCAATGTTTAACTCTGCAGCGCGGCTTTCTTTTTCTTCATTCTGATAAACGAGCTCTTTATTTGCAATGATCAATTCTGCAGCCCGTTTCTCCTTCTCTTCATTTTGAAAGGCAAGCTCTTTATTGGCAATAATTAGTTCAGCGGCCCGGCATTCTTTCTCCGTATTTTGGTAGGCAAGTTCTTCATTGGCGATGATCAACTCGGCCGCGCGGTTTTCTTTCTCCGTGTTTTGGTAGGCAAGCTCTTCATTGGCGATGATCAGTTCGGCTGCGCGGTTTTCTTTTTCAGTATTTTGAATGCCAAGTTCCTTGTTTGCAACGATCAATTCGGCTGCGCGGTTTTCCTTCTCCGTATTTTGAAAAGCAAGTTCCTTGTTGGCAATAACTAACTCATCAGACCGGTTTCCCTTTTCCGTGTTTTGATAGGCAAGTTCTTCATTGGCGATTATTAATTCCGCCGCCCGTTTTTCCTTTTCTTCATTTTGAAAAACGAGCTCTTTATTAGCGATAATGAGTTCAGCTGCACGATTTTCCTTCTCTGTATTTTGAAAAGCGAGTTCTTTGTTGGCAATGATTAATTCAGCGGCCCGTTTTTCCTTTTCTGCGTTTTGAAAGGCGAGTTCCTTGTTAGCAATGATTAATTCATCGGATTGGTTTTTCTTGTCCATATCCTTTTTATGATAAGGTTTCTATCTCCCAGATTGCCACTTTGGCGTTATCGGTAAGGCAATGACAGTCAGCGGGCGTTATTGTTTTGATTTTCAGCTATTTTGATTAAGATTAATCAGCCTGAAGAGCAAATCAGTATACTGGTATACTCAAATTAATTAGCGTAAGCGTTTAGAATCCACATAAAAGCAGCTTTATTTAAAATCATCCTTTATTTTTTATATTAGGTGAAAAATCCGGAACATGAAAAAATTATTCTTTTTAATGCTGTGTGCTTTTTCTGTGCCTGTATTGGCACAAACCAGCGCCCTGAAAAACCGGGTTAGTAAAAAAGCGGATTCGCTGCAAAGCAAAATAATAGCCTGGAGGCGCGATTTTCATGAACACCCGGAACTGGGTAACCACGAGGTCCGCACGGCGGCCATTATAGCCAAACATTTACAGTCATTAGGCCTTGAGGTAAAAACCGGCATAGCAACCACCGGGGTAGTAGGCATCCTTAAGGGAAACAAACCCGGCCCGGTGGTAGCCCTGCGTGCTGATATGGATGCACTGCCCGTAACCGAACGCACGCCGGTGCCTTTTGCATCCAAAGTAAAAGTAATGTACAATGGTCAGGAGACGGGAGTGATGCACGCCTGCGGGCACGATTCGCATATGGCTATACTGATGGCGGTGGCCGAGGTATTGTCGACCATGAAAAATGAGATACATGGTACGGTAAAGTTTATTTTCCAGCCTGCAGAAGAAGGCTTGCCTGTGGGTGAAAAAGGCGGGGCCGAAGAGATGGTTAAGGAGGGTGTACTGGAAAACCCTAAAGTTGATGTGATATTCGGGCTGCATATCAATTCGCAAACGGAGGTTGGTAAACTAACTTACCGCCCAGGTGGTACTATGGCAGCCGTAAATGATATGCAGATTGTGGTAAAAGGGCGCTCGGCACATGGAGCTTACCCATGGTCGAGCATTGACCCGATCGTTGTTTCGGCGGAGATCATTAACAACCTGCAAACCATAGTAAGCCGCAATTTAAACGTAACTGAGAATGCCGCGGTGGTATCCATAGGCGCTATCAATGGCGGTAACAGGCAAAATATTATCCCCGAAAAGGTGGAAATGATAGGGACTTTGCGCGCGTTGAGTAAGGCAGATGAGCAAATGCTGATCGCGAGGGTAAAGCAGATCGCCACCAAAACCGCAGAAGCTCAGGGTGCCGTTGCCGAAGTAACAATACCGTATAGCGTGCATTACCCGGTTACCTATAATGACCCGGCTTTAACCGAAAAAATGGTGCCTACACTGCAACAAACAGCCGGGCCTGGTAATGCCATACTGAGGCCGCCGGTTACAGGTGCCGAGGATTTCAGCTTTTATGAAGAAAAAGTGCCCGGCATCTTCTTTTTCCTGGGTGGGATGCCTAAAGGCGGCAACCCGGCAACCACACCGGCGCATCATACACCTGATTTTTACATTGATGAGAGCGGATTTACATTAGGTGTTAAAGCTTTGTGTAACTTAGCGTTGGATTATATGAATGAGAATAGTAAATAACATCACCGAGCAACAGATATGAGGAAGAATTTTTTAATTATTTTATGCTTTAGCCTTATTGTGCAAGCCGGCTATGCAGATGGACATCGCACGGCTATCATACAAATTAGCAAAGATAGAAACAATACTACTGCCGATTCAGCAGCATCACGGTCAGAAATAATGAAGATCATTAATATGGTGATCAATGCCTCGAGTTCCTTTGATGTTAATGCGGTTGCCGATCTTTATACGCCGAACGCCGTAATTGCCGATGAGGAGCCGCCATTTTCATGGAACGGCCCCACAGCGGGGGTGCAGTGGGTGAGCACGGTTGAAAAAACCTGTAAGGATTTTAAGTTAAAAGGCTTTAAAGGGAAAATAGGACGGGTTAATGTTTACCTGCAAAGCACCGAAAGTATTTACGTGGTGGTTCCTGTGGATTACACGGGTGAAATAAAAGGCGAACCTTTTGAAGAAGACGGCGCGTTTACCTTTGTGTTCAGGATAGTAAGCGGTAAATGGATGATCAAGAGCCAGGTTTGGGTGGCGAAGAAGGGGATGTAAGCAGAGGCTATGAAAAAGCTTTTTACACTTATACTTTTTTTCAGTTTAATTAACCGGGTATTTGCGCAGGAGCAGGATTTGACTAAGACAGAAGACAGCATAGTCAACGAAGGCAGGACGCTTTACAAATCTGAATGGGCATCGTGGTATGGGTCTGATATTTTTAACGCGAAATGTAAGAGTAGAAGAGCCATATCAAGCGGGTACATTTCTTATGATAACGGAAAAGGCTTAACTAATATATTTTTTTCAAAAGACGCTGTAGTGCTAGCTACTATTTCCTTTGGATATGATTTTAATTCGGATAATTATAAACTGGATACTGTTGACAGAAAACTTACGTCATTTGAAAAACAGTTATATACCATCAGGCAAAGTGCAATTTCAGAATTGTATAAAGACACATTATTTAAAACGTATAAAAACACCAGTCTCAATCCGATCCCTATTATAGGGAATAATACGAGGAAAGTTTATGTGCTAACCGGCACGCATTTAAACGGAGTGGTGATTTTTGGAAATGATTATCTAATCGATTTCGATCAGAATAATAA
Organism: Mucilaginibacter sp.; assembly: GCA_035489035.1. Taxonomy (GTDB): domain Bacteria; phylum Bacteroidota; class Bacteroidia; order Sphingobacteriales; family Sphingobacteriaceae; genus Mucilaginibacter. The sequence goes on along the minus strand of DATHKT010000021.1, from coordinate 23,769 downwards.
TATAATTAACAAAAAAAGCCTTCATAAAAGCATTATACCCATTTATACCGCCAAGGATACTATCGGAACCACGACATTTCATACTCACTTGCCCGAAACAGGTGATTTTATTACCCCAACCGATATATGCACGTTGCTGTTATATGAAAAATTAACCAAATGGTCACAACATTTTGTACGGTCAAAAGATTATATATCTATCTGGGACTGTAAGAAGAACACGCTGTTGATTATGACAATGGTGGCGATAAGGCGCATTGAGGAATCGCAAAAACAACTAAAAGAGTCAAGAAAGAAAAACTAATCCTTTTATCACCTTGTCCAACCTCCTTTTTATCTGCAGTAAAAACCAATGGCGCAGCCCTACTGCCGAACTATTGTTTAAAAGCCATCCCACACACCAGGCCCGCTCTGCCGGAACAAGCGACAAGGCACGCATACGGGTCAGCCAAAAAATGATCGATTGGGCCGATGTGATATTTGTGATGGAACGCAGGCACCGGGAAATTATCAAACAACGTTTCGTGCTGGCAGGCAAAGCCCTTGTTACATTGGACATTGAGGACAGTTACCGGTTTGGTGATCCGGAGCTAATTGAAATATTAAAGTCCAGTTTATCAGCATACTTATAATTTTTTAGTTAAATTTTAACAACTATAAGTTACGCCAAAAAAAATTAATAAGCGGAAACAACTTTTTTGTGTCAAACCAACGCATTAACCTTTTAAATGAGAATTTTTTTACATATACTTGTAGCTTCATTAGTAACATTCATGTTACAATGTGATAAGGTTTAGGTTAAAAGCCCCCAATCAGCGAGTGAAAGGGGGCTTTTTATTGTTTGTTTTTCTCAGGTGTTCATGAAGGCTACACCGTTTAGGTGAGGCTTACATGGCCAGTTCCACCGCAGGGTCCCAAAACACTTTTTTAAAATCCTGCACCTGGTCCTCTTCTACTTTGACGCCTTCGCTGCGCAGCATTTCAGCCATCCTTTCGCCACCAAAATGAAATTTCGCGGTTAATAATCCCTGCCTGTTTACTACTCTATGCGCCGGTACGGGTGGCTGCTCCTTTCCGCAGGCCTGCATCGCATAACCCACCATCCGGGAAGAGCCTTTGGTACCGAGGTATGCGGCGATAGCACCGTATGAAGTTACCCTGCCCTTGGGGATAAGGCGGACTACCTGGTAAACGCTATCGTAAAAATTCAGATCGGGCATATGGGTTAAAATGAGAACTTAAGATAGTTGATATTCTTATTATGCTGCAAATATTTTTTCTCATAATAGGTTTTTATAGATAATACCTCATCCGCATGTTCGGAATGATACAAGTTTTCTGTTTGGATATGCAGATTTAAACCAAACTCACTTATCTTTTCGGCGGTGTAAGCGTAAAAGCTATCATTATCGGTTTTTAAATTGACAACGCCACCGGGCTTGAGTATCTGCCTGTATTTCTCCAAAAACCGTGGCGATGTTAGTCGTTTCTTTTCGCGGCTCAGTTGCGGCTGCGGATCGGGGAAGGTGATCCAGATTTCATCCACCTCGGCGGGGCCGAAATAATCCAGCAGCATTTCTATTTGTATCCGTAAAAATCCAACGTTATTTACCCCTTCTTCCAGTGCGGTTTTTGCCCCGCGCCATATTCTGTTGCCTTTATAATCGATACCGATAAAGTTTTTTTGAGGGAATAATTGTCCCAGGTTCACGGTATATTCACCCTTGCCACAGGCCAGTTCCAATACCACCGGCTTATTGTTTTTAAAAAAATCAGCGGCCCATTTGCCTTTTAAAGGCTGCCCTGCTTCCAGTTGCAATACATTGCTGAAGGTATCTATTTCGGCAAATCGCCTTAATTTATCTTTTCCCACTTATAAAATTAAAGCGCAAAAATAGCTTTTCTGTCATTGTATAATGCAGCGAATTTATTTTACAGGAAACGAATAAATTTAAAATACTCAGGAAGCCTCACTTTCGGGAGGAATACCGTAATCGGAGTTTTTGCTCTTTTTTTCGAAGACAGACTTCACTTTATCCCATAAACCGGCAACCGAATCCTCACTGATAAAATGCGAAGCTTTTTGAGAAAGAATACCAACCAGCCCTTTTACAAGGAAATTTGACTTGCGGAATAAAGTGTTATTTAAAGCTAATGGCAATAATATCCTGGATAATATCCCGAACAGATCCTGGTTGAAGATGCTGTTTTTTGAATCGCCATCATGGGAAGATTTAGGAAATATTGAAAAAATGGTATGGAACAGCGCCGATGGCGTACTGAAACGTGCTTTTAATGCTACACTCTGCTGTTGCTCAACTCCCTGGAGACGAATTATCTCTGCTTTCAGATCGCTTATATTTTTTATAGATGCATCCATCACTTGTTATTAAATAGTTTTTTGATGAACAGGTTTACGAGCGGTTGTTGTATTTTGTCTTTAATAAGGATAATGATAATGGCTATTATCAAATATATCAAGGCCATACAGCCAAATCCCTGCCAGTAGGAGCCAAATAAATGCGACAGGTAAAAGGCTAAAGAGAAACTCAAAAAAAGAAAGGTGAGTATCAAACTTATCGCTACGATCACATCAGTGATCAAACTGGCGAAAACTGAGGTGCCCCGATCAATAGCATCATATTTGGCCAATTTCAAACGTGTTTCCACGTATTCTTTCAGCTGATCAATAATAGGAGGTAGCGTATCCTTTTTCTCTTCCATAGTCTTTGATTATGGTCCCGGTATAAATGACCCGGGACCGTTTAAATTTATGCGTGTTCCAGGTCATCCTGGTACTCCTGTTCGGTGGTTTTTATTTTGCTTTTAATATTATCCACAATTTTATCCTTTAAACCCACCAGGTTATCAATTTCTGTGGCGGCTGTTTCTTTTATCGAATCGCCCAATTTCTTTAATGATTCTGTAAGCTTATCGCGTGTTTCGGTTCCTTTATCAGGCGCAAATAATATCCCTAATGCCGCTCCTGCAGCCAGCCCAGCCAGCAATGCAACTACTACCTTTGTGTTATCATTCATATTAGTATAATTTTTAAGTTGAACATTTGTTTTATATAACGGTTAAATATCTTGCCAATTATTTATAAACGGACTTTTTGTCGTCTATTTATTGCAACAAATTTATCCTATTAATATCGGGATTTACTTCCGCGATAGCAAAAATATTCATTTTAATGTTCAGTTGTCTGCTACGGTTCTTATTCGCTCCAGCCGGTCGGCAGCCAGGCGGTTTGTTTCATATATCTCCAGCAGCAGCAAAAAATAAGATAATAATACCGGGCCGAAAACCAGGCCAAGTATCCCGAACAAAGGCAACCCTATAAATACCCCGATAACAGAAATGATAGGATGCGTATTGCCTACGCGTTTGTTGATGATCATCCTCAAAACATTATCCACATTACCAATGAACAACAGGCCGTAAGCAAGTAACAAAAAACCTCTTACTGTATGGTCGTTAGCAAATAATATTAAGCTTGCGGGTATGCACATGGTTGGTGCACCTACTACAGGCAGAAATGAAAGAAAGACACCTATTACCCCCCAAAAAACAGGATCGGGTATTTCGACAGCATAAAACCCCATTGATAATAAAGCCCCCTGCGTAACAGCAATAATGCCCTGGCCCAATACATTACTATAGGTTGAATTGCGCAATGCGGTGGCAAATTTTAGCGCATGCTGCTCGCGAAATGGTGCATATTTTAATAGCCCGGCTTCAAACTCCTTTATCTGTGTCAGCATAAAATACAGCAGGAAATAGAGTACCAGCAATGTTAAAATAATATTTACAGCGCTGCTGAGTATAGATGGGAAAAGCTCGGTTACATATCCACCTAATTTGGCCATCGTATTCTCGGCTAATTTAGGTTGATTAAGATGCGCACCCGCAAACTGATCTATTTTATAGGTCCATTCCTGTAAAGGAAATGAATCCCTGTTAAGGCTTGATATTTTACTTATCACCATCAAACTCAATGAAAGAAAGGGAATAACGATGACAACGAGCGAAGAAAGGATGATTAGCGCGGCAATCAGCGATTTATTCCAGTGCTTCTTCTCAACCATGAATAAATAAAGCGGCCTGAAAATAGTGAAGAGTACAATAGCCCCCAATATAGCACTGAACAGCCCGCTTAATGCGTACACCAAAAAGCAGCCCAATATAATAATGCCGACTAATACAATGTTATTGCGCTGTTTATAATTAAAGATTGACATTAGGGATAATTGCAATAAGTACGTATAGTAAACAAAAAAGCGCCAAAAAGTTTTGGCGCCAGCTTATTAAATTCGTTATTTATCAAATAGTTAATCCATATCGTTAAGCATATCATTGATCTTGGTGCAACTCATGGCAATGGTGTTGATATAAAACTCAATATCGGTAGTTGCATCATCAGGTATCTCATATTTGAGTTGTTCAACGGATAAGTTAATGTTTGAAAGCTGGTTCCTGATATCATGTCTTAATCTGCGCAACTTATCTTCAGGTGCTTTCAGAGAATCTTTCATGTTATTTACCGAGGTTAATGGCCTTCATTTTATTGTAAAGCGTCTTTCGGTCGATATTTAATATCTCGGCTGCCTTTGTTTTATTAAAGTTCACTTCTCTCAGCACTTTTAAAATAGTATCATACTCCGCTTCCTGTGCGGCATTTTTCAGATCATGCCTGCTTTCTTTAATTGCAACCTGTTCAGGGGCGGCAACCGTAGCAGTAACAGTTTCATATACAGGGGTCCGGTAATTGGATATTTCCAGCGGTAAAGCCTTCATCTGTATCACATCTCCTTCAGTTATCAGCGTGGCCCTGCGTACTACGTTCTTTAATTCGCGGATATTTCCCTGCCAGCGATAGTTCATAAAGCACTCCTCCACTTCAGGCGAAAATGAGGTTACATTCCGGCCCAGCTCCTGGTTTGCCGTACTTAAAAAATGCTCGGCCAGCAACATGATATCACTTCCTAATTCGCGCAGAGGCGGCATGTAGATAGTAAACTCGTTAAAGCGGTGATAAAGATCTTCCCTGAATCTGCCTTTTTGTATTCCTTCCTGCAGGCTTTCGTTGGTAGCTATAATAATGCGCACATCCAGGTCTATCTCCTTGGTACTGCCTATTCTTTTTACTTTTCTTTCCTGAACGGTCCTTAAAAGCGCGGCCTGTATCTCATAAGACAGGTTTCCCACCTCATCCAAAAATAGCGTACCGCCATTGGCCATTTCAAAGTGGCCTATTTTGGTGTATAGTGCACCGGTAAATGAGCCCTTTTCATGCCCGAAGAATTCGCTGGCTGCCAACTCTTTGGTCAGCGAGCCGCAATCCATCGCGATAAAAGGCATATTATGGCGGGTACTATTGATATGGATATTTTTTGCTGCCGATTCCTTGCCCGTACCGCTTTCACCCAATATAATTACGCTGTAATTGGTTGGCGCAACTAGTTCTATCTGGCGCAACAATTCTTTTGAAGCCCTGCTGGTACCCACAACAAATTCGCTGTTGGGCATTTGTCTTTTTTCCTTGCCATTGCTTGACCGGCTAACGGTCGAAACAGGGTCTGGATCATCTACCAATGCGTGATGGGTTTCAAAAGCCTTGTTGATGGTATTTAATATTTCATCAGGATAAAGCGGCTTGGTGATATAATCATAAGCGCCCATTTTGATCAGCTCAACTGCCATTTTGATATCCGAATAACCGGTGATGATGATCACCCCTGTTTTGGGATATTGGGTCTTGATGTTTTTAAGCATCTCGCGACCATCGGTATCTTCCAACCGGAAATCGCATAAAACAAGGTCGAATGAGCCGTTTTTTAGAAATTCCATACCACTTGTACCCGTGGAGGCCGTGGTTACATCAAATCCGTTTCGCGTTAAAAATTTTGATAACAATAGCGCGACATTAACTTCATCATCAATGATGAGTATCTTTTTCATAGTAGGAATCCCTTTTTAGAACAGGTAAACGTATTAGTGGCGTATCAAGTTACAAACAAATTTGCTAATTTTTTATCTAAATTTAATTAAAGAGTTAATTTTTATATTTTTTCGATTAATTATAACGACAAAAGGGCCGTAAGGCCCCTTCATCATTCTAAACTAATCGTTGTAAAAAATTACTTTGTTGCAAACGCATAAGCTACACGCAGGCCAACAAAGTTAACCTTGCTGTCGTCAATAGCGCTGTTGAATTTGGTAGTACCTTCATAACGGATACCGGCATCTAAATAGCTTTTACCACCCAAAGGGAATTGAACACCAATTTGCGGAGCGTAAACAAAGGCCGCGCTTTTGTCAAAACCAACGTCCGATTTGTTTAATGCAAAAGCAGCACCTGCTTCACCTTGTATGTAGAAATTACTTATAGGGAAGTATTTTAAACCTGCTTTTACAGGAAGCAATTGAATGTTGGTTGCATCTAAACCAGTACCGGCAATATTGTTTTTACCCTGGAAGCTGTTGTAACCGGCATTAACAGTTGCGAATAACTGATGCGGGATAACCGGGATATCGGCTTGTACCGAACCGCCAATGTTCCAGTTATAGGCATCATTTAGTTTTCCTGTCGGGATACCTGCATCAACGCCAACGCTTAAGATGATTCCATCTGATGTAGAAGATTTACTTGGAGTAGTAGATGTAGTTTGTGCTTTTGCGCCCAGTGTTAATCCGGCAAAAGCTACAACTAAGGCTGAAATTTTTAATGTACTTTTCATGACTTTGTATGTGTTAATTATTGTTGTGTGTTTCAAAACACAGAACAAAGTAACATCACAAAATATATTCAGCGTTTCATCTGAATGTCACGATTATTCAATCGATTGATTAACAGTAAGATAATTTTGACTCCATATTCAATAAAGTCAGGATTGTGTCATAAAAAGTGCTTATTTAGCCTTGAAAGCGGGTTTTCGTTTTTCCAGGAAGGCAGTAGCACCCTCTTTAAAATCGTCGGTATCAAAGCATTTTGCGAAAGCTTCGATCTCTTTTTCAAACCCATCAACACATGGTTGTGTGGATGCATTTACAACTGCTATTGCCGCTGCGACAGCCAGCGGTGCACGCATTAATATCCGGTTCATGATCGCTTCTGCTTTAGTTAACAGCTCATCCTGGCTTACCACGTGGTTTACCAATCCGTATTGATGGGCCTCGGCGGCGGTGATCATGTCTGCAGTCAATATGATCTCTAATGCCTTGCCTTTACCTACCAAACGGGTTAAGCGCTGGGTGCCACCGTAGCCGGGTATCAAACCCAAACTAACTTCCGGCAATCCCATTTTGGCCGTATCGGCAGCAATACGAATATGGCAGGCCAGCGCCAGCTCCAAACCACCACCTAAAGCAAAACCATTGATGGCGGCAATAACCGGTTTGTTGCCGTTCTCTATCAAATTAAAAACTTTGGTATGCCCCTGCCTGGCCAGTTCTTCTCCCTGTGCAGAATTGAAGGAAGCAAACTCAGCAATATCAGCACCGGCTACAAAAGCTTTTTGCCCGGCACCTGTAATGATGATGCCACCAACGCGCTCGTTTGCAAAGGTATCAGATATGGCAGTATGCAATTCGGCAAGGGTGTCTTTATTCAGCGCATTCAGCTTGCTTTCGCGATTGATAATGATATGCTGGATACGCCCTTCGGTATGAACAAGAAGATTTTGAAACGACATAGTAATGAAATTTAAAAATTGCGGTGCTGGTGCACCCAATCTGTAATATACTGAACAATATCCTTCGTATTGGTTCCGGGAGGGAACAGCTCGCCCACCCCCATCTTTTTTAAGGACTGCATATCACTCTCCGGTATAATGCCCCCACCGGTGATCAGCACATCATCCATTTTCTTGTCTTTGATCAGTTGGATGATCTTGGGGAAAACTGTCATGTGGGCTCCTGATAATATAGATATGCCGATGGCATCCACATCCTCCTGCAGGGCGGTGTTCACCACCATTTCGGGCGTTTGGCGCAGGCCGGTATAAATCACTTCCATGCCAGAATCACGCAGCGAAGTAGCAATAATGCGCGCGCCACGGTCGTGCCCGTCAAGGCCTACTTTGGCAACTAAAACACGAATGGGGCGGTTAAAGGTATTACTCATGTAAAACCAGATTGGTTGGTGTAAAAGTAAGAAGAAAATGGAGAATAGCAGCCTTATCTAATCCGTTTCGCCCGGGGTAGGAAATTGCGTTAGCGATAGGAGTGGATACCGGCCCGTGGCTAATGCCTGCAGGCGTATGAACGGATAGCGCGGCCCGCTGGTAAGTGGGAAACGCCCAAAATCGCAGAAAACCATTAGCCTAAGCCATCCAAATTTCCTATTTTTGCCCTATTCCATTACACCATGAGCGAAGAAAGATCATTAAATTTTTTAGAAGAGATAGTTGAAGAGGATATACGTGAGGGCAAAAACGGCGGCCGGGTGCTTACCCGTTTCCCGCCCGAGCCCAACGGCTACCTGCATATTGGACATGCCAAGTCCATCTGCTTAAATTTCGGACTGGCGCAGGAATATGGTGGTCAAACCAATCTTCGCTTTGATGACACTAACCCGGTAAAGGAGGATGTGGAATATGTGGACAGCATTAAAGCTGATGTAAAATGGCTGGGTTTTGAGTGGGCCAATGAACTATACGCTTCGGATTATTTTGATATTATTTATGCTTTTGCATTAACGTTGATCCGTAAGGGTTTGGCTTATGTAGATGATAGCTCGGCGGAAGAGATAGCCGCCCAAAAAGGTACACCCACTGAGCCGGGTGTTGGCAATGAATACCGCAACCGCAGTATTGAAGAAAACCTGCGCCTGTTTGAAGAGATGAAGGACGGCAAATATCCCGATGGCGCTAAAGTACTGAGGGCCAAAGTTGACCTGGCATCACCAAACATGCAGATGCGCGACCCTATTATGTACCGCATCAAGCACGCGCATCATCATCGCACGGGTGATAAATGGTGCATCTACCCGATGTATGATTTCGCGCATGGCCAGTCGGATGCTATTGAGGAGATCACGCATTCCGTTTGTACATTGGAATTTGTACCGCACAGGCCATTGTACGATTGGTTTATTGAGAAGCTGGAGATATTCCCATCCAAACAATATGAATTTGCCCGCCTCAACATGAACTATACTGTGATGAGCAAGCGCAAGCTGCTGCAATTGGTTGAGGAAGGCCATGTAGAGGATTGGGACGACCCGCGCATGCCTACCATCAGCGGTCTGCGCCGCCGTGGCTATACACCTGCTTCTATCCGCGAATTTTGCGAGCGCATTGGGGTGGCCAAGCGCGAGAACATGATTGACCTGAGCCTACTGGAGTTCTGTATTCGCGAGGACCTGAATAAAACATCCTGGCGCCGAATGGCGGTTCTTGATCCGATAAAAATGGTCATTACGGATTATCCTGAGGGGCAAACCGAAATGATGTTCAGCGAAAACAACCCGGAAGTTGAGGGTGGCGAAGGCGGGAGGGATATTCCATTTAGCCGCGAACTTTGGATAGAGCGCGAAGACTTTATGGAAGAACCGCCAAAAAAATTCTTCCGCCTGGGTGTTGGGTTAATGGTAAGGCTGAAGAGCGCTTATATTGTTAAATGCCATGATTTTGTGAAGGATGCCGATGGCAATGTAACCGAGATCCACTGCACGCATATCCCCGAATCAAAATCAGGAAATGATACCAGCGGTATTCATGTAAAGGGCACCATCCATTGGGTAAGTGTACCACATGCCAAAACCACCGAGGTGCGTTTGTATGACCGCCTGTTTAAAGTAGAAGATCCATCAAATGAGGACGCTGATTTTAAAGAATACCTGAATCCGGATAGTTTGCATATCCTCACTAAAACTTATATCGAAGCTGACCTGGCAACGGCCGTACCGGGCAAAGGCTACCAGTTTATGCGTAAAGGGTATTTTACTTTGGATAAACACTCCACGCCGGAGCATTTGATATTCAACCGTACGGTTACATTAAAAGACGGCTGGGTTAAGAAATAACATTCGATTGAGCAGGATGATAAAACATAAAATACTATTCTCTTTTATCATCCTGTTTTTAATAAATAGCTCCGCGCTTTTTGCACAAAAGCAAAATCTTCATATCATTTATATCGGCGATAGTATCATCGCAGGAGCCGGGTTAAGTGATGCTGGTACACAAGCTCCGCCGGTAATTGCCAGCGCCTGGCTGCAAAAGCAAACTGGCATAGACACCATAGATTTTTCGAACCAGGGGCATGGCGGGTTTACAACTGTTGATTTTTTGCCGGGAAGCCTTGCATTTACACAGATCGAACAGGCAGCCAATACATTTAAAAGCAAACCTGGCTCTCTGGTCTTTTCCATCATGCTGGGCACTAATGACAGTGCCATCAAAGGGCCAAATGGAGCTCCCGTAGCACCAGATGCTTACTATGATAATCTGAAAATTATTACTGACAGGCTGATAAAGGATTATCCCAACTGTAAGATCATCATTCAACAACCCATATGGTATAGCCCTAATACTTATAATGGCGCTCAATATCTTCAGGAAGGGCTGGACAGGCTGCAGAGTTACTTCCCGCAAATAAAAAAGCTGGTTAAAACCAACAAGCACCAAATATTTTTAGGCGACACCAAAGCGTTCGGTTATTTCAAAAATAATTACCAGGCAGGCCTTCAGGCAGAAAATGGGCACCAGGGGATTTTTTACCTGCACCCTAACCAGGCGGGAGCAGGAGCCTTAGGCGTCTTCTGGGCAAAAGCTATCTATAAGATCATCCATAAATAAAACAAGCCTCTCTTTTGGAGAAGCCTGTTCTGAAATTTTGTTTATACTTTTTTATAAAGATTAATGATGATCGTGTCCATGATCGCCACCGCCGCGATGCCCGTGATCGCCACCGCGTCCATGACCACCGCCCCTGTCATGACCTCGAACAAATCCGCCACGATCAATGCCCACAGCGCGCCCGTGATTGGCACGAGCTATCCCAATAGGACGTCCATGATCTCTGCCACGCCAATGATCGCGATATCTCACATCACGGCTATCACGGATGAAAGCCTGGCCACCATGGCCTCTGTAAGAAGCATACCTCGTTCTGTAAACATCATGACGTATCCATGGGCGTGGCTCATTTACCACAACTTTATAGCCATGATACATATCATAACCACGATATCTCGCGGGCAGATACGTCCTGTGCACCCATCCGCCACCGCTTAAATAAACATATTGATGTGCGGGAACATCATAGTAAGCATCCACATCAGGGATGTAATAATAATCAACATGATCATAACCAACAGGGCCCCATTCGGGCTGGCTGTTGATATTAACGCCCAAACTAACGTGTACCTGGGCATTAACTATTTGGGCTGATAAGCAGCTTATGAATATTGCTGCTGTAAAAATTATCTTTTTCATACCCTATAGGACAAATAATACAGCTAAAAGTTTAATCTTTAATTGACAACACTATCTTGCCGATTATAATTTCAGCTATAAATTAAGCAAAACAGGCTTCCCTGGTTAGGGAAGCCTGTTATTACCTTCGATATTAATATTTAAATAATCTCTTAATGATGGTCATGTCCTTTATCACGTCCATGCCCTTTATCACCATGACCGCGACCCCTGTTTCCATTGTCGCCCTTCCAGTGGCTCTGATATTTTTGTTCGTGCGAATCGCGGATAACAACCTGGTCATGCCTTCCTTTATAAGTTGCATATTTCGTCCTGATCGTTCTGTTGCGTACCCACGGGGTGCGTTCATTTACTACAACTTTATAGCCATGATATACATCATAATTGCTATAACGTGGAGGCAGTGCAGCGGAGTGCACCCAAACCCTGTTACTATAATAAACATACTGATGCGCGTTAACATCATAATAGCTATTGATATCAGGCATATAATAATAGTCGGCATGGTCATAGCCTACCGGGCCCCAGTCAGGCTGGCTTCCTATGTTTATGCCCAGGCTCACATGTAGCTGCGCTTTGGCTAAGTTAAATGATAAACAGCTCAATAATATGGCTGCCATAAAGATGATCTTTTTCATAAATTGTTTTTTTGTTCAGGTATAAGACAATTATTAAAGCACAAAGTTTAAACTTTAATATCAGGTAAGTAAGTGTAAACCGCTTCAAATTGTGTAACAAGTTTATGTCACATTAGATAATGTTTAAGATATCCGGGGGTTTATGGAATAGAGACTTACGAAGTTTAACTCGATATTATTTGTTTTTCAAAGGCCTCGTTGAGGGCTACGCCGTTTTGAAACTTCGTAAGTCTTAAGGAGTTTCAAATAAAGTTTTTGAAACGGCAGCTGACTTATTGCTCGTCAGGATTTTCTTTTTCTTCGGCCTTTTTAGAAACCATAGCCAGTGGCTTGCCTATTATCTTATAATTGCCATCACCTTTTAGCACTGCAGCAACCTGGTTTCTGTCCTGCATTATTTTTACAGACTGAGCCAGTTCCTTATCATATTTAAAATTGGTTTCATAGCGGCCCTTATCATAATAATAGCGGGATGCTATTTCGTTTTCAAGCACCTGCCTTATCTCCTCCTTATACTGCTGCAGGTCATTCTTTTTACTGCTGGCCACTTTTGCCTTTAGCACATCATATTCAGCTTGTATATCTGCAAATTGTTTTTCCTTGGTAGCTTCTGTCTTTAAACCGCTTATTATTTTTTCTGTAGTGGTGGTATAACTATAATTTTTATCTGCAAGAAATTTTACAAAACTGCCATAGTCGGCATCTGAAAGATGAAATGATTTGGGGTCACTAATTTGCACATGTGTATTGCGGTAAAGCGTTGCATAATCAAACACCAGGAATTTGGATACCAGTGCCTGTGTAATATTTGCAAAGCGATCTTGTTTTACAAAAATATCGGGATAAACACCGCCGCCGTCGTATACAGAGCGCCCGTCCTTGGTTTTATATTCATGCATCATTGAATCGGCAACCTTTACTACGCTGCCATCATCCTTGCGGTGTGTATAGTCAAGCGCCTGCACACAGCGGCCTGATGGGATATAGTACTTAGCAATGGTAATCTTTACCAAACTGTTATAAGGCAAATTAAATGTTTGCTGTACCAGGCCCTTGCCATAGCTGCGTTGTCCTATAATTACTGCACGATCAAGATCCTGCAATGAGCCTGCCACAATTTCGGATGCGGAGGCTGAGCGGCCGTTTACCAGCACCACTAAGGGTAGGTTGGGTTCAAGCGGTGTGCTCTGTGTGCTATAGGTAAAGTTCTTTTCTTTTATCTTGCCTTTTTGCGATACTACTTCCACATTTTTCGGCACAAACAGGTTCACAATTTTTACAGCTTCTTGCAATATGCCGCCCCCGTTTGAGCGCAGGTCAAGGATAATTCCATTAGGATTATTCTTTTTAATATCGGTCAACGCGGTGGTTACTTCATCGGCCGAGTTTTCTAAAAACTTATCCAGCTTAATATAACCCATATTGCCGTCCACCATCCCATAATAGGTAACGTTGGGCTGCTTGATCTCATCGCGGATCAATTTCTTCTCAATAGGTTCCGCGTCATCACGCTTGATCTGCAGTTTAACAATTGCGCCTTTTGAACCCTTTAAAAGCTGGCTAACCTGGTCGTTATTTTTGCCATTAAGATCTACATCATTTATTTTTAACAGACGGTCGCCCGGCCTTATATCGGCTTTCTGAGCCGGAAATCCTTCAAATACATCAGAAACAAATACTTTATTATTCCTTACGAAGATACCCGCGCCAATACCACCATATTGCGTGCTTACGTAATGCAGCCTGTAATCTTCAATTTCCGATTCGGGAACAAACTCCGTATACGGGTCCAATCCCTCCAGCATGGCATCTACACCGGTTTTTATCATTTTTGAAGAGTTAATATCATCCACATAGTTAATATTAACCTCTTTGTAAACCGACGCAAAAACGTCCAGGTTTTTCGATATCATGAACAAATCATCATTAAACCCCCATACACCTACCGCCAACACCATTATGCCGGCAACAAAACCCCACTTTTTAAAATTTCTTTTCATCATTTCGCATTAGATATGAGCTGTTAGATTGAGACACCGAAAGAAAATCCAGACCAGAATCTAAAAATAGAATATAAAATTAAGTATTTGATTTGAAATACGATAACGCTTAGAAAGGTTTTACATTATATCGAAGAATCTCGAATTCGATCACTCAAATCTCCAAACCGTTTTACAGCCGGTTATTGTCTATATTCACCAAAGCTTTTTTTAGGGTGAACACTACATATTTACGGTCGCGGTTCACCAGTTCCATTACTTTACTGATCAGGCTGTCTTCCTGGCCCTCGCTATATTGCAATTGCTCATCGGTAAGATGATTATATTTCCGTTGTAGTTTGATCTTTACACGCTCCCAATCCTTGTTGCTGATACTGATCTCTGCCATTGTCAAATAATGTTTTAGCAAAAATAGAAAAAATCTGGTGTTGCGGGTTGTAATAATTTGGCCTGTAATTTGTTTAAACCCTTCTCAATGGTTTACATCTAACCTATTTATAAACTAAATTAATAACAAAAATGAAAAAGCTACTTTTAAGTGTCGCGTTACTGATCGCTATAAGCATCAGCGCGAAGGCACAATTCTCCGTGGGTATTAAAGGCGGGGTCAATTTTTCCAAGATCAATACCGATAACCTGAACAGCTCAACATTAACCGGCTACCAGGCAGGCGTATTCGCCCGCTTTGGAAGCGCGCTGTATTTACAGCCCGAAGTTTACCTGAGCAGCTCTGGCGGTAAGTTCACTTCAAGTGATAATGGTACTGATTACAGTGCTAAGGTCCGTTTTACCAACCTTAATGTGCCACTCCTGTTAGGCCATTCGTTTGGCGAAAAAGACCTTAATTTCAGGCTGATGGTTGGCCCGGTTTATACTTATAACCTTGATAAAAGCGCCAGTTTCTCCAACAATGTAAATGGTGCAATATCCGATTTCGGCGATTATAAGAACAGCACCTTAGGCTTCCAGGCTGGTGGTGGTATTGACATCGGCGCTATAACGGCTGATATACGTTATGAAGGCGGACTGACTAAAATAAGCGACAACTTCGGCCAGAAACAAAACTTGTGGGCCCTGAGTGTAGGCTTTAAGTTCTTCTAAAAAGCAGGATTTTAAACATTTTAAAAGGCCCCGGTGATCACCGGGGCCTTTTTTGTACGCTTAAACGGACAACCCTCAAACAAGGTGTATTTTATCCCGGTCTAAATCACCCTCAATTTTAATAATATGCCGGCTGTGCATTTTATTATTATATTGGGCTTACTAAACCTCATTAATTTGAAAATATTTTTTACACTGATCATCCTGTCTTTTGCAACATTGATCCTCAAAGGGCAAACTCAACCTTTTGGTAAAATTGATACTGCCGACCTTAAGTTAACCACATGTGATTTTGAAAAGGATGCCAATGCTATGGTGCTTTTTGACAAGGCCCAAGTTTACTATAAATACTCCACCATAATTATGCTGCGTCATAAAAGGATCAAGATATTTAATGATAATGGTAAAGATGCTGCTAAAGTACGTATCGAATTTGATGGGGCACACAATGATGAAAGCATATCAGACATTAAAGCCCAAACAATTAACCTTGAACATAACTCGATAACCTACATACCGGTAGATAAATCGCTTATTTATAAGCAGGACATAGATAAGGAAAGCAAAGCTATAATTTTCACTTTTCCAAATGTAAAACCAGGTTCAGTGATTGAGTTTTCCTATAAATGGTCAACACCATATGCAGGCAATTTCCCTAATTGGTTCTTCCAGTCGGATATACCAGCACGGTACAGCGAATTTCAGGGTGACTTTAATAATGATTACACATTTAAGATCATCAGAAAAGTTTACCAGAAATTGGCTAAAGACACATCCATTTTTTTAAATGGTAAAAATGATAACCAGGGTAAAAGGTTTATATGGGCCCTAAGCAATGTTCACACATTAAAGGAAGAACCTTATATGACTCCATTAAAGGAAAATATACAGGGTATATTATTCCAGGTATCACGCCGCGAGGCTACCTGGATCAACTTGATAAGGGGTTTGCTTAGGGATGAAGATTTCGGCTTGCAGTTGGATAGTACTATAAATTTGAATGACGAAGAGAAAATATTAACTGCGGCATATTTGCTGAAAACACGAGATGAAAAAATTTCCTACATTTTCAGCGCAGTAAAAGCCAATGTAAAATGGAATGACTTTAATGGCGTATTTACCAATGATGGAATAAAAAAGGCATGGAATAAAAAAACCGGCAATTCGGCCGAGCTGAATTTAATCTTATGTCACCTGCTAAAAAAAACCGGGATACCTGTTTACCCTTTGCTTGTAAATACACATGGCAAAATTGATGAGCGCTACGCTACTTTTGGCCAACTAAATAAAATAGTTGGCTATATCAGCATTGACAGCACAAAGAAATATGTTTTAGATGCCGCCGGGCCCTATAACAGGTATAATGAAATACCTTTTTACCTGTTGAACTCAAACGGTTTAATGGTAGATCCCATATCAAAAGGGTCCAGGTTTCTTATTTTGCAAGATATGTCGCCATTAAGGAAAGTTGTTTTTGTGAACGCACAGATAATGGCTGATGGAAAAATGACCGGAACAACCCAGATCAATACCTTTGGCCATGATAAAATAGTGGCCCAGAAAAAATACAAAGATGACGGGGAAAAGAAATATATAGATTACCTGCGTGACGATGATAATAACCTAAAAATATCATCTTTAAAATTAGAGAACATGGAGGTTGATTCGTTGCCGCTAACACAAAATATTGAATTTAACCTGGAGTTGCCGGGATCTGATGATAATTATATTTATTTCAGCCCCAATTTATTTACGGGTCTTTATACCAACCCATTTTTAAGCGAAGACCGTATTTCTGATATTGATTTTAAGTATTGCAATAACTATACAATTAGCGGGAGATACAAGATACCCACTGGGTATAAATTAGATGCCTTACCGAAAAGTGCAAATATGTTTACCCCTGATAAAAGCATTGGATTTAAACGCGCAACTGCCGAAGAGGATGGATATGTTCTGGTGCATTATAGCATTACTTTTAAAAGATCCATTTACCCAAAGGACGAATATCCCGATATACATGCCTTTTATAAAAAAATGCACGAAATGCTGAATGAGCAGATCGTTCTGAAGAAAATGTAACAGAATGCAATAATTTAATGGCTATATATCCACGCTATCCTTATATTCGACTAGCCAAACTTTATCACATGAATAAAATTTTTACTCTCTTATTGATCAGCGTTGTTTGCTTAGCCGCTAACGCGCAAACTACTCCTCCCACACAGCCCTATGGGAAAATTGACATCGCCGATCTGCAAATGAAAGCCTGCGACTTTGAGCCGGATGCCAATGCCGAGATACTCTTCGACAAGGGCATCATGACCTCGAATGGGTTTGAGCGCCATGTGCGTGTTAAAGTTTTTAATGATTTCGGCAAAAATATAGCAAGCGTACGCCTGGAAAATGTATCCGTAAAAGATGTCCTGGGTGGAGAAACCTTCAATCTTAACGATGGGAAAATAGAAATTACGCCGCTTAATAAAAAGGATATCTACCTTGAAAAACTCGACAGGTTAAATTCTGTGGTCGTGTTTGCGTTACCTAATGTAAAGGCGGGGTCTGTTGTCGAATTTAAATACAGGGGGCCGTTCCGTGGGATATGGTTTTTTCAAAACAGCATACCAACCCGTTACAGCGAGATACAGACTGATTTCCCATCCACCGGTCATCCTTTCAGGTTTATACCGCATATCAAACAGGAGTATGCAAAAAATGTAGGCGAACCGGCTGATTTTAAACAGACCAAAGCTTTATCAAACGTCCGCTCGCTGCCTGATGAACCTTTTATGAGCGCCCGCCAGAGCAACCTGCAGCGCATGGAATATAACGGCCCTTTTTTTATTTATACTTCATGGCCGGCAATTGGTGAGCTTTTATCGAAACTTTTCGATATGGACCAAAACGTTGATGCGCGCATACCCGGCGAGAAGGCTATTCTTGACCAGGCAAAAAAATTGAGCACCAACGATGAAAAGATCGCATACATATTCGGGCAGGTTAAAAATTATATGAAATGGAATGATATGGTTAGTTTTTTTGCCGAAGACGGGGCTTCAACCGTGTGGAACAAAAAAACGGGAAACTCAGCCGAAATTAACTGGATCGTATACCATTTACTGAAAAAAGCCGGTATAAAATCACTGCCGATGATTGTGAGCACCAAAAGCCGGGGGAAGCTGAATCCCGCCATCCCCGATGTTTTCATGCTGGCTAACATGGTTGTTTACTTGCCTATAGATACTACCAAATATTACATTTTGGATGCCACCAGTAAATACAATCTTTTTAATGCCATTCCAACCGAGGAACTGAATACTTTCGGCCTGACACTGGACAGGGATAACAGTATTTTTGAAACGCCTTTTATCTATCGTCAAGAGCCTGTAATGCAATCGGTTTTTATGAATGCCGAAATTAAGCCGGATGGCAAAATGAATGGCAATGCTGAAATAACCAGTTATAGCTATAATAAAATAAATGCTGTAAAAAAATATAAAACCGATGGTGAAGAAAAATACATTAACTATTTGCG
The DNA here is from genome assembly GCA_035489035.1 of Mucilaginibacter sp. GTDB lineage: Bacteria > Bacteroidota > Bacteroidia > Sphingobacteriales > Sphingobacteriaceae > Mucilaginibacter. The sequence continues at coordinate 5,054 of DATHKT010000021.1, read as the reverse complement.
CAATGATGACAACAATTTGAAGATATCAGCCATTAAAATGGAAAATATGGAGGTTGACAGCCTGCCGCTTACCCAGAAAATAGATTTCGGACTTGAATTGAATAGCTCGAATGATAATTACATGTACTTTAATACCAACCTGTTTACCTTAATGGGTGCCAATCCTTTTATGAAAGAGACCCGTTTTTCGGATATCGATTTCGGCTACCGGGACAATTATTCTATCAGCGGGATGTATAAATTACCAACGGGATACAAAACCGATGCTTTACCTAAAAGCGTTACCATTGTGATGCCTGACGGTAGTATTGTATTTAAAAGAATTATAGCCGAAGAGGAGGGCGTGGTAACCGTGAGATTCGTACTTGACCACAAAAAGTCAATTTATTTTAGAGAAAATTACCAGGATATCCGCGGGTTTTATAAAAAAATGTATGAGTTGCTAAATGAGCAGATCGTATTAAAAAAATCTTAACCACATTTAAGCACCTCCCAGTTAAATAATTTAATTAGGCATACAATTTTTTTACAAAATTGTTTTGATTGTTTGAAAATATATTATATTCGGGGAAACCAAAGCCTTAATTACATGAATAAAATTTTTACTCTCTTATTACTGGTAGGCATCACAATTACTGTTAATGCACAAACAGTCCCTTCAGCGCAACTCTATGGAAAAGTGGACCAGGCCGACCTGGAAATGAAATCCTGCGATTTTGAAAAAGATGCCAATGCCATGGTGCTTTTTGATAAGGGCTCCGTTTATTATAGTAATGATCTTTATTCAGTAGTTGAGGAAGTTCACAGGCGCATTAAAATTTTTAATGATAACGGGAAAAAAGAAGCCGATGTGCGTATTGAGTTTTCGGGTGGCACCCGGTATGAATATGTCACGGGTATACAAGCCCAGACAATCAATTTAGTTGACGGCAAAGTGGAAATAACCAAACTCGACAAAAAATTGATTTACACCAAAACTATTGATAAAGTATCTTCCGAAATAACATTTACCTTCCCAAATGTAAAAGCCGGTTCAATAATCGAATATAAATATACGTTGACTACCAATAGCAATGTTCATATACCGAGCTGGGATTTCCAGGATAATATTCCGGTAAGATATAGTGAATACAGTACAGCAATACCTGATATTTTTTATTTCAGACCTCAGCCACATTTAACAATGCCTTTGTTAAAACATACCCATACAACGGATGGAAGAAGTTTGGTTGATGGAGCAAGTTCATATCCTTATAGCGACGAAACTGAAATAAGGGCAATGGCAAATATACCCTCATTGCCGGATGAGCCTTACATGTCGTCATTTTACGATAATGTGCAGTCAATTCGGTTCCAGATAGTTTCGATCAGGCCAATAGGTGGTTTTGCAAAAGTCGGTACCGATACATGGGCCAAGGTCGGCGGCAGACTTGCCGATGATGATGATTTTGGCGGCCAACTTAAAAGAAAACTAAATAATGAAGAAGCTATTATAAATAAAGCAAAAGCATTAAAAACAATTGATGAGAAAATCGCATACGTTTTTAATGAAGTAAAAACAGCGATGAAATGGAATGGTGTAGACCACTGGTATACTGTAGACGGTACTTCCCGTGCCTGGGAAAATAAATCGGGTAATTCTGCCGAAGTTAACCTGATACTTTATCATTTACTTAAACAAAGTGGGGTAAACGCATACCCTATGGTTGTGAGCACACGCCATCATGGCAGGCTATCGGGGTTTTATACTTCAACATCCCAGTTTAACAGGGCTGTAGTTTATGTGCCCCTGGATACGACAAAAAATTATATACTTGATGCAACAGGGAAATATAACCTGTATAACGAAACGCCGGAAGAACTGCTTAACTCATCCGGGCTGTTTATTGATAAACAGAAGAACTCATACGATATGATCTTCTTAAAAAAAGATTTGCCGATTAGGCAAGTGGTTTTAATAAATGCCGAGATAAAGCCTGGAGGTAAATTAGAAGGCACAGCCGATATCAGCAGCACCAGTTATCACAAGATCAACGCCACTGAACGATATAAAAGAGATGGTGAAAAAAAATATATCGAATACCTGTGCGATGGTGATAATAATATGAAAATATCTACTATCAAAATGGAGAACATGGAAATAGATACATTGCCATTAAGGCAAAAGCTTGCCTTCAATCTTGAATTGGCTGGATCTGACGAAAATTATATTTACCTGAATCCAAACATTTTCACTTCCCTAAAAAACAACGCGTTTTTAAGTGAACACCGGGCAACGGATATTGATTTTGGTTACCTGCAAAATTACTCGATAAATGGCATATATAAAATGCCGGCTGGATACAAAACTGATGCATTACCAAAAAGTGTTACGATAGTAATGCCTGATAAGAGTGTAAGTTTTAAACGTTTTGTTGGCGAACAGGATGGGTCAATTGTGATACGATATAGCATTATCTATAATAAACCCGAGTATTCAAAAGATACCTATCCTGATTTTCATGAGTTTATAAAAAAAATGCATGAAATGCTGAATGAACAGATCATACTAAAAAAATCATAATACCATGTGTTGGAATAAATATTTAAGGGGAGTGGCGGGTGCTGCGGTTTTGTGTGTTTTTATAGCTGCCAAGGTAACCGGGCAGGACAAGGATATTCCGAAAGAGCTTTACACAGCATCAGGTATACCCGATTCGTTGAAAGAAGATGCTAATTCGGTAGTAAGGTATTCTTATCATGAAATAACCATAAAAGGATCAGGAAAGGCTACAGTTAAACATCATAGTATTTTAACTATTTTAAATGAAAAGGCCGAAAGACAAGCGATAATCCAATATGGCTATAATCGGAAATATGATACTTACAGCTTTGTAGATATTCATATTTATGACGATAAGGGTAAGATGATAAAAAAATATCATAAGAGTGATATGTATGATGGTGCAGATGATGGGGACGAAACGCTGGTGAGCGATGAGCGTTTCCTGGCACTTAAACATACAATTGCAAATTACCCGGCAACCATAGAGATAGAATATGAGGAAAGCCTGACGAGCTTTATTACACCTGATGACTGGGATATACAAGACCATTTGGAGCAGTCAGTTCAGAATTCTACTTACAAAGTTTTGGCAGATCCTTCAGTAGGTTTTAAATATAAGTGCAAGAACATATCACTGTCGCCCAAAAAAACAGATGACCCCCATTACGAGGTGTTTACATGGGAACTGAAAAATCTAAAACCAATAAAAAAAGAAGAAAATGTAAGGGGGTGGACCGTGCTTCCCCGTATATTATTCAGCACCTCAATATTTAATTGCCGCGGCTATCCCGGGGATCTAAGCACCTGGCAAAGCTTTGGAAAATGGATGCAGGGTTTAAATACAGATGTGGGCGCATTAACCACACAACGTGTACTGGAAATACGGAAAATGACAGATACCATAAAAACAGATAAAGAGAAGGTCAGGTTTCTGTATAAGTACATGCAGCAAAGCATGCGCTATGTAAGCATTCAATTAGGTATTGGTGGATGGAAACCATTTGCTGCCACATTTGTGGATGATAAAAAATATGGGGATTGTAAAGCACTGTCAAACTACATGCGCGCATTACTCAAAGCGGTAGATATTAATTCTTATTATGCAGTAATAAACGCCGGCGCCAACGCTGAACCTGCTGATTTTTCCTTTCCGCATAATTATTTTAATCATGTGATTTTATGTGTGCCGTTTAAAAACGACACTACCTGGTTAGAATGTACAAGTAATACTCAGCCATTTGGTAAATTAGGGTCATTTACAGAGAATAGAAAGGCATTGATAGTTACCGAAGACGGTGGAAAATTGATCAGCACCCCCAAAAGCACTTCGGATGAAAACCAATTTAATAGCGAAGTGCATATTAAGCTTGAAGCTGATGGCAGCGCAAAAGCAAAAGTAAAAATATTCAGCACAGGAGACATCCGGGATGTTTTTGTTGACCTGCTACCACAATATAAAGCTGATCAGCAAAAGGAATCCCTGTTAAGGTTTCTTAATATAAAGCAACCATCTTCGTTCGATTTTCAACTGGGAACTGATATTAACGGCACAAAGGAAACAAGCCTTGATCTCGACTACGACAAGTTTTGTGATGTAATGGCTGGTGATAAGCAATTTATCCGCCCGAGGGTACTTTCCTGGTGGGATATTACTGTACCTATAACTGAAAAAAGAAAAGCGGATTACTACTTCAAATTTCCCCTGCAGGAATCAAGCGTTACCACCATTGAATTACCAACAGGATTTGAAGTGGAGGCGATGCCCGTAAACGTTAATCTGAAGTTCAGCTATGGCAGTTACAATATCAACTATGCTTATAATGCTGCAAAGAATGAGGTAATAAGCACCGCAAAATTTGTTTTAAATAACCAGTTGATACCCGCTGCCAAATACACCGAGATGCAGCAATACATGGATGGCATAGCCAAAGCGCAGAACAAAAAGCTGGTGATACGCCGCAAAGCGTAAATTTGTCCTGATGATATTCAGGCTGGATGAACGTTTGCTGTTTCCTGACCCCACACTGGCAGAACCTGATGGGCTGCTGGCAGTTGGCGGCGACCTGTCAGAAGAACGCCTGGAGCTGGCTTATCAGAATGGCATTTTCCCATGGTATGACGATGATACGCCCATATTGTGGTATTCGCCGCACGAAAGGTTCGTGCTGTTCCCGGCCGATCTGAAGATATCCAAAAGCATGAAGCAGGTGCTGCGCTCAGGGCAATTTACCGTTACCCGGGATCAGTGTTTTGAAAAAGTTATAGAAGCTTGCTCCCTGGTAAAACGCAACGGACAGGACGGTACCTGGATAACCAGCGAGATGAAGGAAGCTTATATCCGGCTGCACACCAAAGACAAGGCACATTCTGTTGAGGTTTGGGAGCAGGATAAATTGGTGGGCGGCTTATATGGTGTTGCTATAGGCCCGGTATTTTGCGGCGAAAGTATGTTCAGCATGGTTAGTAATGCCTCAAAATACCGGGCCTATAGCAACACCATATAAGCCGC
>DATHKT010000020.1:0-89242 GCA_035489035.1 Mucilaginibacter sp. | reverse complement strand
GCGATTCCTTCCTCGGGGAAGGGGAGGTAGGGGTTTTTAGGTAACTCTTTTGGCGCAGAAACCCCTCCCTGCCACCACAAATCCAACCGCATCCCTCCCGTTGGGAGGGAATTTACATTGATAATCAAATCTTCCGAACACCTATGGTGAGGACACAGACAACGGGGAAGGGTTTAAAAGGGTTGGGTTGAGCAATTCCTTCCCTGGGGAAGGGGTTAATCAAGTGTAGAAACCCCTCCCTGCCACCGCCCATCCAGCCGCACCCCTCCCAGGGGAGGGGATTTATAATGAAAATAGTTTCTCTTAACACCCAAAGAGTTAAGGCACTGTAACCTGTGTGATTATTGGGTAGTCTGAGCTTTAATTAAACCTGAATTTATGGAATTAAAGCTTCACAGATCATCGTTATTCCTCGCGCCTTTATTTTATACCATATCCGGCTTTTTTTGGCTGAACGGTGGTCAGTACAGCGTTACCTGCGGTACGTTTGTTGTTATCGGCAGTTTCTTCTGGGTTTTTGCTTTTGATGGCTTGTTTGGTTTGCTGAAGGAGAAAGCCCCCATATATGCGGCCTGGGGTAAAGCAATAGCCATTTACGGCGCTGTATGCGGCGGTGTGGCGTTTGGCTTGCAGGGTATATTTGCCGAAATGTTTAGCATCGATCATAAAACTATGTTGCAGGCGCTTGCACAACACCCGGTTGCAGCTAACCTCATATTCTGGTTTGGCGGCCCGGCTTTTCCGCTTAGCATTTTGGTACTTGGTATCATGCTTTGTGTGAAAAAGGCTGTCCCCTTATGGACAGGCATACTATTGGCGGCAGGCGGTCTTTTGTTCCCTGTTTCCCGGATATTACGGATCGAATCGATCGGGCATGTGGTGGATGTGCTGATGCTGATACCGGTGTGGTATATTGCTGTTGTGGTGTTACGGAAACCTGTTGGCCGGGATATGCAATGTTATAAGTCCAGCCTGAATTAATACGTCAAGGAACAATTCAATTATTTTCACAAATAATTTATATGATGGAATGCAGTAGTTATCTGTGTTTGTAGTTGTCTGTGGGGACACAGACAATGGGGGTTAATTATGGGGTAGTTGTGCAAATCGGTGAGTGGACTCACCCCGACTACGCTGCGCTTGTCGACCCTCTTTGCGCAGCAGAGAGGGTGGGGAAAAGGGCTATATACAAATTTACGGAAAGGGTTTTAATTAGTTACTGACACGAGTTTGTCAGTACGTTTTTAGTTAAATTTCTTAACTATTATGGTACTCCAAAGTGTTCTACATTTTTGGAACGGACCGCCCTGAAAAGTGGACAATTTATTAAGGAAATATTGCTTTTTTTGCCTATAGGGGTTTGCCCGCCGCCAATGCCCTGTCGGCCCATTTAATGGCTACCTTTTCGCGGTATTTTGCATAATCGCCTTTGAAGGCCATTTTTAGCAGGCTATCGACTCCGCCTTTCATGGCCAAATTATACAGGCTGGCCGCTTTGCGGGTAAGGGATGCATCCCAGGCGCGCAGGCTGAGGGAATAGGAGCCATCAATATATTTCATCCAGTGCCAGTAGCCGGTGGGCATAAAAAGGGTATCGCCATGTTCCAGGAAAACCTCAGTGCCTTCCACACCTTCCAGCGCGGGGAATTTTTTAGTGTCCGGGTTTGCTACGTCATAATCTTCCAATGCATAGGTAGCATTGGGCAGGCAGTATAAGCGGCGCTTCCATTTGTTTTCGAAAAGGATCACGTGCTTGCGGCCACCAAAATGGGTATGGAAAATATGAGGTAGATCGATATCATAATGCAAAAAAGTAACCGAATTTGACCCCCCGAAAAACATGGCTGGCATGCTTTCTATAAAGCCGCCCATCAGGTTTTTGGGTAATACGATATCATTGAGCAACTGCGGCGCTTGTTTGAAAATATTAAAAAAGAAAATCCGCAGCTCGGTAGGTTTTGATTTGATGAGGTCGATATATTCATCAAATGGCATTTCTGCCGCGGCCGAGTTGATGGGTTTTGAGGGATCGGCTTTTGAGTTATCATACAACGGTACTACTTTATTGCCTACCATTTCCTTCAAATATTCAGGTGTCCACTTATCGCGGGCGGGCCAGCTTTTGGTCAACCCTTTGATTACCAGCGGGCGGCGGGGTTTTAAATATCTCTCAGTAAAATCTTCAGAACTAATGGTATCTACAGTATCTATCGGGCGAAGAATAAAGCTCATATAATTATCTCAAATCAATAATAATTGGCATTGTTGTTTGCCAAAGATACAAGATAACGATTTGAGTAAATTAATATTTTCGTCATTTAAACATTGGGTTACGTTTATTAACTTTGATTTAACTTAACGATCACAATCATTTGATAATAGCCTGTTTCTTTCAGAAAAACAGTTCTGAAGCAATATGATCGGCATATAATTTACCTGTTTGGGTGAGGTAAATGGTTTGGTTTTTTTGGATGATCCAGCCCTTTTCAAAAAATTCAATAGTTTCTTTTAATAGTTGATCTGAGGAGCCTTTAGCTATTTTATTAAGCTGGTCCAGATCAAGCCCCCACATGGTACGCAAGGAGGTCATGATATACTCGTTGAGGCGGTTGGTTTCGGTGAGGATCTCCATTTCGGCAGGTATTTTATTGATACCGATCTCCTGCATATATTTAGCGTTGTTGGCAACGTTCCATTGTCTTGCTTCACCATTATAAGAGTGTGCCGATGGGCCTATACCAAGATATTTCACCCCTTTCCAGTAGTTGGTATTATGCCTCGAATACTGACCCGGCCATGCAAAGTTGGATATTTCATAATGCTCAAAACCCCGCGTTTGCATGGCATCCGTCAATTGCATAAACTGTTCGGCACTTTGCTCCTCGCTCATGGGGGCTTCTTTTTTCGTTTTGATGAAGGAAGCCAGGGCTGTGCGTGGTTCAACTGTCATAGAATAGGCGGATACATGCGGAATCCCCAACTCAAACACTTTATCCAGGTTACCTTTCCATTTTTGAGATGTAAGCAGGGGATAACCATAGATCAGGTCGACTGTAATATTTTCAAATCCAGCATCCTGCGCTCGTTTCACAGATGACTCAGCTTCCGCCGCGCGGTGTACGCGGTTCATCCAAGTTAAATCGTCATCAAAAAAAGATTGTATGCCGATACTGAAACGATTGATGGCCGTTTGCCTTAACGCTTTCAACTTTTCGCTGCCAAGGTCATCCGGGTTGGCTTCCAGGGTAACTTCGGCATCAGCGGATACCGTATGCAGTTTGGTTATTTTATCGATGAGCAGGTTAATTTCTTCGCCGCTGAGTAAAGATGGTGTACCCCCGCCAAAATAGATCGTTTCAATTGTTTCACCATTTAGAAAGCTCTTTTGCAGCTCTATTTCCTTTAAAAGGGATTGTACTAATTCAGCTTTGTAGGTCAGCGAAGTGCTGAAATGGAAATCGCAATAATGGCAGGCTTGCTTGCAAAAAGGAATGTGTAGATAGATGCCGGCCATTAGTTTTAGATTACACCGCAAAAGTAAGCTAACAGCGATCAAAAGGATAATTTTATTAGGGTTGATAAAAAATTTGAAAATATTTTTTCATTAGTATATAAAATCTATAGAATTAATATAGTATACTTGTAGAACAGATAAAATGGATTTAAATGTTAAAAAATAGAAGTTAACTGTTAATTAATGCAAGGCACTTTAATCATATCTTGAACCATCATTTATAGCTAAATACTTAAATCACTTACTCCAATGGCCGAACAGAAACCCAAACAAACAGCTCTTGGCGATGTAGCCGCGAGGCAGCTGGCAATCGCCACACGTACCGTACCGCAGTTAGACATTATTAGCCCACGGTGGCTCACTCATTTAATGAGCTGGATACCTGTAGAATCAGGTGTATATCGCCTGAACAAGGTAAAAAATGAAGAGAATGTAGAAGTGGATTGCTCATCACGCGATGAAAAAACACTGCCCTCAACCTTTGTGGATTATATAGAAAATCCGCGCGAGTATAACCTGAGCGCGGTAAATACGGTACTGGATGTGCATACCCGTGTATCCGACCTGTACAGCAAGCCTTATAACCAGATCAGCGAACAATTGCGCCTTACGATTGAAATTGTAAAGGAAAGACAGGAAAGTGAGCTGATCAATAACAAAGAGTATGGACTGTTAAACAGCATCGCACCATCGCAGCATATAAAAGCGCGTAACGGTTCACCAACTCCTGACGACCTGGACGACCTGATCACTAAAGTTTGGAAAGAGCCGGGATTTTTCCTGCTTCATCCGTTAGCAATAGCCGCTTTTGGTCGCGAATGTACCCGTAGGGGCGTACCACCGCCAACAGTTTCCCTGTTTGGTTCCCAGTTTTTAACCTGGCGCGGTATCCCACTGATCCCATCGGATAAAGTGCCGATCGTGGGCGGTAAAACCAAAATTTTATTGATCCGCACAGGCGAAAGCCGCCAGGGTGTGGTTGGTCTTTTCCAGCCGGGATTACCGGGTGAACAAACCCCCGGGTTATCTGTGCGCTTTATGGGCATCAATAATAAAGCGATTGCTTCATATTTGGTTTCGCTGTATTGCTCGCTGGCCGTTTTGGTTGATGATGCTATTGCTGTATTGGAAGATGTAGAAATAGGAAATTATTATGAGTACAAATGATTTCCCCGGCGGCTTGCCTGATCTGGGTGCATTGGAGAAACTGGCCAACCAGTTTTTTTCATTGCTTCCGGGAGATCCGCCTATAGATTTAAGTGCCCGGCAGTTTGGCCAGCAACCGCAGAGCCCGGAGTCATTGCCGCATTACAGCAGCTTTAATTTCGACAAGGCGCCCCATGAGTTGCCCGGTGTAAATGCTTTGGGCTTGGGTAATATCCCTTCATCCGTTGCGGGCAGCGGGATATCACCGTCCTATGCCAATAATTTGAGCGGCGTTGGTTTGCCGTACGAACAGGCTGTTTTACTATCGCCTGAATCCATAGGCATGGGTAAAGTTCCACCATCAATGGGTGGGCTTGGTGTTTCACCATCGTTAACTAACTATTCCAGTGCAATAGACCTGCGTGATCCGAAACTGGGCTTGCCTGAATTCAATCATTTAGGTTCCAGTAAAATTCCGGTGTCGGTAGCGGGCAGTGGCATATCGCCTTCAGCTGCTGAACAAGGAAACGCTGTCGACCTAAAAAATCCGCAAACAAGTCTGCCTGATCCTAACAACCAGGGTTTGGGTAATATCCCTCAGTCCGTAGCAGGCAGCGGTATATCGCCATCGGCCAGTGATAAAGGCAAAGCAGTGGATATCAATGGTTCGCAGCCCAATTTACCCGGATCAAACAGCACCGGGTTGGGTAATGTACCCCAATCAGTTGCCGGGAGCGGGATATCGCCTTCAGCTATCGATCAGAAAAACGCGGTCGACCTGAAAAACCCGCAAACCAGCTTTCCCGATCCGCATAATACCAGCGGCGGAAGCAAACCTGCACAAACTCAAAACACCACCAGTACTGCGGCCCCGGCATCACCCTATTCAACGGATTTTAAAGGTTTTTCCTCTTACCTGGAGAATATTAATTTCTTCCCCGGCTTTGACGGAAAAACGCCTTTACACACCGGTAATAATTACGCGTTGCCTTCATCACTGCAAACATTACCTTATCAATCGGAGCAACCTTTTGATACGGAATTGTTAAGTGTATTAAAAAATATTACCACCACCTTTCCGGGTCAGCAATTACCTTTTACGCCCCCATCCGGGTCGGGATTTTATTTTTTGAATGAGAAGAGCAATTTCAGGTCTACCCCGGAAGCCTCCGATTTGGTTCAAAAGGAGTTTAAGGATAATAATGGTCAAGCATTCGATGTCAACCGCATTAAACTGGATTTCCCGATACTGCAGGAAAGGGTGAACGGTAAGCCTTTGATCTGGCTGGATAACGCGGCGACCACCCAAAAACCGAGGCAGGTGATCGACCGGATCAGTTATTTTTATGAGCATGAGAATTCCAACATCCATCGTGCAGCGCACGAATTGGCTGCACGGGCGACCGATGCTTATGAAGATGCCAGGAAAAAGGTGCAGGCATTTTTAAACGCAGGCTCGTTCAACGAGATCATATTTGTGCGCGGGGCAACCGAAGCCATCAACTTGGTGGCCAAAAGTTGGGGCGAACAATATTTAAATGCCGGTGATGAGATCATACTGAGCCACCTGGAGCATCATGCCAATATAGTTCCCTGGCAGCAGCTGGCGGCTAAAAAAGGGCTCAAGATCAAAGTGATCCCTGTTGATGATGATGGACAGGTGATATTGAGCGAATATTCCAAATTATTAGGACCGAAAACTAAGCTGGTCTCATTTTCACAGGTATCAAATGCTTTAGGCACCATCACGCCAGCCAGGCAAATTATTGACATGGCACACCAGGCCGGGGCAAAGGTATTGGTAGATGGCGCGCAATCTGTTTCGCATATGCGGGTAGATGTACGTGCGCTGGATGCCGATTGGTTTGTCTTCTCCGGACATAAAATTTTCGGTCCGACAGGTATTGGCGTGCTATATGGCAAAGAAGACCTGTTGAACGAAACGCAGCCATGGCAGGGTGGGGGTAATATGATCAAAGATGTAACTTTTGAATATACCCAATATCATAACGCCCCGCTACGCTTTGAAGCCGGTACAGGCAATATAGCAGACGCGGTAGGCTTGGGCGCAGCTATAGATTATGTCACCAAAATTGGCATCGATCTGATATCACAATATGAGCATTACCTGTTGGTATACGCCACCGGGTTGCTGGAACAGGTGCCGGGATTGCATTTGATTGGTACCGCGCCTGACAAGGCCAGTGTGCTATCTTTTGTGCTGGATGGTTTCCATACCGAAGAAGTTGGCGCGGCGTTAAACCAGGAAGGTATAGCGGTACGTTCAGGCCATCATTGTGCGCAGCCTATTTTGCGAAGGTTTGGACAGGAAACTACTGTAAGGCCATCATTGGCTTTTTATAATACCTGTGCCGATATCGATACCATGGTACTCACTTTACACCGCTTAAAAGGCGGGCATAAAAATTAATAAGAATGAGCAACGGGAGGATACAGGAATTTATTGATCTGCTGCATAAAACGCACAAAGCTGAATGGGAGGCCACACCTTCCAATCAGCAGGCGGTATTGTGGCTGAGCGACCTGATCGAATTCCTGTTCCCGGATAATCATTTGAATAAGCTGTCAACTTACATAGGCCGGCTGAAGAAGAACCAGATCGACCTTGAAAACCTGTTGCTGAGTTATCTCGACCCAAATACGGTCGACATAGAAAATACGGTTAATGAATTTTATGAATCGCTGGATGTTATTTATGAAAATTTGCGGCAGGACGCCAGTAAGATACACGAGAATGATCCTGCCGCAACCAGCATCCACGAAGTGATCGTGTCATATCCCGGCTTTTACGCCATTGCCGTTTATCGCATAGCAAACCGGTTGTCGCAATTGCAAATTCCCATTTTGCCACGTATTTTGAGCGAGCACGCCCACGGCAAAACCGGGGTTGATATCCACCCTAATGCCACTATTGGTGTTCCGTTCACCATAGATCATGGTACCGGCATTGTTATCGGCGCTACCAGCATCATCGGCAAAAATGTATGTATTTACCAGGGGGTAACACTGGGCGCATCGCAGGTGAATAAGAACCTATCAGCTACCAAGCGGCACCCTACGGTTGAGGATAATGTAATTATTTACGCCCGCAGCACTATTTTGGGCGGATATACGGTTATCGGACACGACAGCATTATCGGCGGGAGTGTATTTTTAACCAAAAGTGTGAGTCCATACTCCAATGTATTTAATACTCACCAGTTAAGGATAGATGTAAAGCAGCAGACTGTTAACCAGAGTGCCTGATCATCGGATAAATCCCTTGTAGGGCTTGCGTCTTAACATCGCCCCTGCTCTGGATACATTTAAATAATCCCAACATTTATTTCTTTCATATTAATTTTTTTTACCAAGGGGCAACCTTTTTATAAATTCATTCGTGTAGGTTAAAAGCATGCTTTGTGCTCATTGTCAGTTAAATAAAAAAAGGAGGAAATGCGATCAGGAAAAATTTAAAAATAACCCAATACTAAATCTTACATATAGTTTATTAACCTTAAATTATATATACCAATGAAAAATTTAATTACTTCTAAAGTTTTGCTTGCAGCGCTTTTAATGATCACCTGTTTTTATGCATGTAAGAAAGACCACAAACCTACCGAAGAGTTTAATGTTAGTCAAACAAATCTCGTTGCTGATACTGCCGGGTACGGAGCTGCAAAGATTGACACCGCCTTAGTCAATGCCTGGGGTATTGCCGCTTCGCCAACCGGGATAATATGGATATCGGCCAATCATACAGCCCTCAGTACGATTTATGATAAAACAGGCAGCACAATAAGGCCGCCCGTTACCATTCCTTCCACCACACCTGGTGCGGCAGGTGCACCTACCGGGATCATTTTTAACAGCACCACGGATTTTGGAGGAAATAAATTCATTTTTGCTGGGGAGGATGGAATAATTACCGCATGGGCTTCAGGTAATTCGGCGGTTAAGGTTGCAGACAGGTCCTCGTCAAATGCGGTATATAAAGGCATTGCAATGGCTACAGACGGATCGGCAAATCTTCTTTACCTGGCCAATTTTAAAGGGGGCAAAATTGATGTCTTCGATGCTAATTTTGGTTACGTTACAGATAAGCCCTTTCTTGATCCTGGCATTCCTGCTGGTTTTGCTCCATTTAATATTCAAAATATTGGCGGTCAGTTGTATGTTACCTATGCAAAACTAAAAGGGCCTGATAATGAGGACGACGAAGCGGGCCCGGGCAATGGATATGTTGATATTTTTACTCCCAAAGGTGTTTTGGTAAAACGTTTTGCTTCCCAGGGCACCCTTAATTCACCATGGGGTATAGCCCTTGCCCCAGCCGGATTTGCAGGCAATGCAGAATCAGTCCTTATTGGTAATTTTGGCGATGGCCGGATCAATGTTTTTGATATGGGTGGAAAATTTAAAGGTCAATTGGAAAGTAATGGACAACCTTTAGTTATTGAAGGATTATGGGCCATTGATTTCCTGAAAAATAACGCCCCAGGCGGAAACCCTAATGATCCCTTGTTTTTTACTGCAGGCCCCAATGATGAATCACATGGTCTTTTTGGCTATTTGCAAAAACAATAGTCAGGTAATTATAGTCCCGGTTGGGTATTGCCAACCGGGACTATGTCTTAAAAAAAACTCCTCAAAAATTGCGGTAATAAAAAGACGGTTTAATAAAACAACCAATTATTACGGTATTTTTGCAGGAAATTAGATAATCGCTTGCTGATCTATATGCGTTTTATTGTTGTGGCTTTCCTGTTTTGTTTTTTACTGGCGGATAAAACTTATGCGCAGCAAGATTCATCAGGCTTAAAAAACAATGATACGTCTTTATCAAATGGAGGGCAGAAAGACCACCTTTACCTGCTTGATTCGGTAGCCCAGGCCATCCAGGCGCGCGACCAGTTTGTTTCTGACTCGTTAGCAACCATGTATATCAAACCAGCCGATCCTGCGCGCCACAATCAATGGGTTGATAGCCTGTTTACGAAATATGTGTATAAAGGGAATGGCCAGTTCCTGGATATCCCATCCACCTCTAAAAGTCTCCAAAAAGAAGGCCGCAGCCGCCAAACACGCGATCAATGGGTTATCGTTATCATTATCGGTTTATTGCTGTATACGGCAATTTTAAATCGTATCATGAGCAAGGATTTTGAAAGTGTATGGCAATCGTTTTACAACAAGCGCATGCTCACCCAGGTAAGCAGGGAGGACGGTCTCATTAATTCGTGGACATTCATCGGCTTGTTTTTGTTATTTGGATTAACATTTGGCCTGTTCTTATACCAGTTGGCAGCCTATAATCACGTTTTTTACAGCATAAGCGGTTTCCCGCTTTTTATCAGGCTCTCTTTTTATATTCTCGGCTTATTTGCCCTTAAATTTTTAATATTAAAGTTTATCGGTTTTATTTTTAATATCAACAAGCTGGTGAGCGAATACCTGTCAGTTTTATACCTCACCTATTTTAATATTGCCTTTGTGTTTCTGCCGGTAGCAGTATGCTTTAGCTTACTAACCGACCAGCTGATCCCGTATATTCTTGCTATTGCGCTTATTTTGATAGTGATCATATTTATCTGGCAGTACCTGCGCAGCAGCGTAAATATCATTTCAAACATTCTATTTCATAAATTTTATTTATTTGTGTATCTTTGTGCCCTCGAAATTTGTCCTATTTTGATTTTGATAAAGGCATTAAACATATAGGAATTAGGTTATTATACAATATACATTTTGGAAGAAAGAAAGAAAAAGGTTAAAAGTATACTGGTTACCTTACCAAAACCCGAGAATGATAAAAATCCCTATGCCGACCTGGCAAAGAAGCATAATCTGAAGATAGATTTCAGAGCTTTTATTCATGTGGAAGGTGTGCCGGCTAAAGACTTTCGCAAGGAGAAAATCACACTTTCTGACTTTACGGCTGTCATTTTTACAAGCAGGAACTCTGCCGACCATTTTTTCCGCATTTGTGAGGAAATGAGATTTGAGGTACCAGTTGAGATGAAATACTTCTGCCTGTCTGAAACGATTGCCCTGTATCTTCAAAAATATATTCAGTACCGCAAAAGAAAAATATTTTTCGGTAAGCAAACTGCTGCCGACCTGGCCGAAATACTAAAAAAACATTCAAGCGAGCGATTTCTTTACCCATGCTCAGATGTAGCTGCCGAAGAAACACAAAAGTTTTTGCTGGATAATGGATATAATTTTACCCCTGCGGTATTGTTCCGCACGGTTTGCAGCGATCTGTCTGATTTGGCCGAGGTGTTTTATGATGTTATCGCCTTTTTTAGCCCATCCAGTATTCAATCTCTTTATAAGAACTTCCCTGATTTTAAACAAAATAACACCCGTATTGCCGCTTTTGGGGCAACTACGCACAAAGCTGTTGTCGATGCGGGTTTAATTTTGGATATACCTGCACCAACACCCGGCGCGCCATCAATGACCATGGCGGTTGAGCAATATGTAAAGTTGGTAAATAAATAATTTGTAGTAATTTATGGAATCAGCCTGCAACTTTTTGAACTTGCAGGCCGTATAATGCC
This sequence comes from Mucilaginibacter sp., assembly GCA_035489035.1. GTDB lineage: Bacteria > Bacteroidota > Bacteroidia > Sphingobacteriales > Sphingobacteriaceae > Mucilaginibacter. Next base: position 78,013 of record DATHKT010000020.1, on the reverse strand, counting down.
ACATATTTGCATACCTGGCAAGGGTAATCAATTAGAGCATAGGTTAATATGTTTTTTACTACAATAAACTATTAATTTATATTTTTGTTACTTCAAACGGCCATTGTTTGCATATAAAAAAACATTTTTGTGTTTTGATTAATCTATTTTGATATATTAGTGGGTCACATTGCGTTATAATAAATATATAACTGAATTTTGATAGTAAAATGAAGCAGATATACTTTTTAATTTTAGTTTTAGCCGGCGGCATATTAGGTGGTTGTGGCAAAGGCGGCGACCGAGGCGAACTTACCGGAGTACCGCAAAGATCATTCAGGGCCGAGGTCCCTTACGGAATGGTTTATATCCCCGCAGGCTCATTCCTGATGGGACAAACAGATCAGGACGTAACATTTGCGCAAACAGCCCAAACAAAACAGGTTACCGTCCCTGCATTCTTTATGGATGAAACAGAGGTATCCAATACTAAATACAGGCAGTTTGTAAACTGGGTGCGCGATTCTATCGCCATCACCAACTACCTTAATGATGATAAATATTACATCAAGCCTCTCAAGGGCGCTGCTGCCAGCATCAACGGCAAAAAATATATCAACTGGACTTATGTAAAGCACTATCCTCTTTCCTATTACGGTAGCAAAGGAAGCAATAAAGGCGCCGCAGCTAATTTGGCCAAATTGCAGGGTATGTACTACCAGGGCGATGACAGGGTTTTTGACCGCAACGAACTGGATGTACGTTTATTAAAATATAATTATTCTCTTTTGTCATTGCGTGATGCTGCTAATCACAAGGATGACAAAACAAAAAAACGTTCTGATTTCATCGTACGTGATACCGTGCCCGTTTACCCGGATACCCTGGTTTGGCTGAGCGATTTTTCTTATTCTGCCAACGAGCCCATGGTTCAGGGTTATTTTTCGCACCCTGCTTATCGTAATTACCCTGTTGTGGGCGTAACATGGCGCCAGGCAAGGGCATTTAACGCATGGCGTACACGTTATAACGAAAACTACAAAGAATCACATAACCTGGCTCACCGCCTGGACTATGAATTACCAAACGAGGCTGAATTTGAATATGCAGCACGCGGTGGCAGGATAGGTACCGATTACCCATGGGGTGGTCCTTATATCAAAAATGCTAAGGGATGCTTAATGGCCAACTTTAAACCAGGCCGCGGTAACTATACCGATGACGGTGGTGCCTATACGGTGAACGTTCGCTCTTATTTCCCTAATGATTATGGTTTATATAATATGGCGGGCAACGTTGCCGAATGGACAGCATCAGCATTTGATGAATCAGCATCAACCTTTGTGCATGACCTTGCTCCAACATTCAGATATGAAGCAAAAGCAAGTGATCCTGCTGTATTAAAACGTAAAGTGGTAAGAGGCGGATCATGGAAAGACGTTGGTTATTTCCTTCAGAATTCTACCCGTACCTATGAATACCAGGATACTGCAAAATCATACATCGGTTTCCGTTGCGTTACTCATTATTTGGGCCGCGATATTAAGGATAAACACTAAATTTATTTTTCTAAACTAAAAATTGAACTGCTAACTATTTATTAAATTATTATGACTGATAAGAAAAAACCTTACGGGATTACCAATATCGTATCTTGGGGAGCATCGGTGGTTATTATTGGATTATTATTCAAGATCCAGCACTGGCCTTATGGTGGTACATTTATATCAGCAGGACTTCTAACTGAAGCTGCTTTGTTTTTCCTTTTGGGCTTTATGCGAGATAAAGAGGAAGAGCATATAGATTGGACCCGTGTATATCCCGAATTGAGTGAGGATTTCAAAGGCGAACTACCAAAATCATCGCAGTCAGGTGGTGGTGGTGTTTCGAGCACAGCTGCTTTAGATAAAATGTTATCTGATGCCAAGATCGGTCCGGAACTGATCACCAGCCTTGGTGATGGTTTAAGAACTTTTGGTGACAAGGTTGCTACTATATCCAGTGTTGCCGATGCAGGGATGGCTACTACGGAATTTTCTTCAAAAGTTAAATCAGCAAGCGCAAGCTATGATAAACTAAGCAGCGCATTTGACCAGGCATCAGCTAATTTGGCTGAAATGGCTAACTCAAATGTCGATTCAAAAGCTTACCACGAGCAGGTGAACAACCTGGCTAAAAATCTTTCGGCTTTAAATGCGGTGTACGAACTGGAATTACAGGATTCAAGCGCTCATTTAAAATCAATGAATAAATTTTATCATAATATGGCCTCAACCATGCAAAACTTTAATGAGTCATTAGACGATTCACAACAGTTTAAAACTGAGGTTGCACGTTTGGCCAAGAACCTGGGTTCATTAAACTCTATATATGGCAATATGTTATCAGCCATGAGCCAGCCACGTGTTTAATTAATTGATTTTATACTTAATACTAAGATTAGAAATATAACAAATGGCCGGAGGTAAGGAAACCCCAAGACAGCGAATGATAGGTATTCTATACCTGGTGCTTTTAGGCTTAATTGCCCTTGAAGTACCCGAGAATTTGCTGGACTCATTTAAAAATATAAGTGATAGCTTAAATGCTTCAACCAAGAATGTTCAAACTGGCATTGACAATACGTTTACTGCATTTGAGGCAACTAAATTGAAGGAACAAGCCGAAAGGGCTAAGCCTATATATGCAAAGGCACAACAGGCAAAAAAATTAGCTAACGATCTGAATGCTTACATTGATTCTTTAAAGAATGTATTGATCAAAGAATCAGGTGGTATGAGTGAAGCTACCGGTGATTATGCAGGCCGCGAAGGAATGGATTTTGCAGTTGACCTGATGATTGAAAGAAGAAAATATGCGTACGATCTGCATAAAAAGATAAAAGTTACCCACGATCAGCTTTTAGCTTTATTAGATCCCAAAGACCAATTTGGTGTAAAATTGGCATTAGAGGCCAAAGCACCAAACCCACGTAAAGGTTTTCCTGATAAAGATTGGGAGCGGGCGAATTTTGGTGAAGGTATCCCAATGGGAGCTGCTATGACTGCTTTCATAAAAATACAGGCGGATCTAAAAAACTCTGAGAACGAAGTTGTTAAAAAGATATTAGGTAAAGTTGACCAGGCTGTTGTTAACCTGGATAAGTTTCAGGCGGTTGCAGTAGCACCATCAAGCTATATATTGCAAGGACAACCCTTTACCGCTCAGGTATTCCTGACAGCATATGATTCAAAATCAAATCCTGATATTACGGTAGATGGTTCAAAGATACATACTGAAAATGGTGTGGGAACTTATACAGCAACCACCAGTGAAGGTATTCACACTTGGGTTGGTAAAATAAAAGTTAGACAAACTGACGGATCTCTTAAAGAATATCCAACACCAACTCAAACTTACCAGGTAGCTAAGCCATCGGCTGTAGTATCACCTGATAAAATGAATGTATTGTTCATTGGTGTGTCCAATCCAGTTTCGGTTTCCGCTCCCGGTATTCCCAAAGAAAAGTTGCATGTGAGTATTTCAAATGGCTCAATAAGCGGTAGCAATGGGCAATACGCTGTTACTGTCAATTCGCCTGGTGACGCAACTATTACCGTTTCAGGTGAACTTATGCCTGGAAAAACACAGGTTTTGGGCTCAACTTTATTCAGAATTAAACGTGTACCTGATCCTAAAGCACAGTTTGCCGGTAAAAGTTCCGGTTCAACCAGCTCGGCTAATTTAAAAGCGCAGGACAGGCTTTTTGCAAAGTTGATAGATTTTTACTTCGACCTTAAATTCGACGTGGTTAGATTTAACATGATCATATTAAGACCTCGCCAGGACGCAGTTAGCTACAGTACCAACGGCAGTGAGTTATCATCACAAATGAAAGCCGCATTAAATACGTTATCACCAGGCAGCAGGATAATATTTACAAATATTATGGCTAAAGGCCCGGGTGGAGAGCGCGGATTAGAAGATATAATATTAAGTGCAAATTAATAGCGTTATGAAAAAGAGAATTTTGGTTATTGTACTTTGTTTGGCTTGTACCGCTGCTTTTGCTCAGCGGAAAAAGACAACAAGGAAGACCGCCCCAAAGCAGGTAAGCAATGCAGGAGCTACCCGGCAACAGTCGGCCGTGCCGGTTGATACCACTAAAAAACAAGCAGCAGGACCAGCGAAACCCTTTGACAGACCGTTAGACGGGTATTATAAAAAAGCAAATATCCTGAATGCTAAGGTAACGCCGTATCCAAATTTGCGCGAAAATGATGTTGCGTTTGCGAAACGGGTATGGAGAGAAATTGATGTACGCGAAAAAATGAACCAGTTCCTGGCATCGCCAAAACTGCGCTTGATAGATGTATTGTTAAATGCAGTATCAGCAGGCGAACTAACTGCTTATGATGCTACTCCAGATCCTAAAAATGACGTTAATGGCGATAGTTTTGCAACGCCATTGAAACCAGCCCAGGCTCGTAATAAATTAGCCGATAGCACGATGGTTGACAGATTTGATAAGAATGGCGATAAAGTAGGATCATCAATGAAAGCTGGTGAATTTAACCCGGATAGCGTAGTAAAATTCCGTATCAAAGAAGATTGGGTATTTGACAGGCAGCGTTCAATGTTTGAGCCCCGTATCATTGGTATTGCACCAATGGTAAAATTAAAAGCAGGTGGTGTTGATCTGGATTATCAACCGGCATTCTGGATATATTTCCCTGATGCCCGCCCGATCTTAGCTACTAAGGAAGCTGTAAGCAGGAGCAGCGATGCAACTGGCTTAAGCTTTGACGACGTGTTTATGAAGAGGATATTTACCAGTTACATCGTAAAAGTATCCAACGATAGGGATGAACGTATTAAAGATTATGCCCAGGGCATCGATAAGCTGTATGAATCTGAAAAGGTGAAAAAACAGCTGATGGATTGGGAACTCAATTTGTGGAACTACTAAATTAATCTAAACTCATAAGTGAAAAGTCCTGGGTCGGTATTCCGCTCAGGACTTTTTTTGTTTTTAAGAATTCCTAATAGTCACTTGTCATTTTGAACGAGGTACGAGGAGAAATCTTATACAGCTTGCAAGACGGACTATGTATGTTGCATAAGATTTCTCACTATCGTTCGAAATGACATCAGTTTTTTTTCAAACTAAGTGCTCACCACTTCCTTCCCAAAATAAGCTGTAATCGCTTTAGCCTGTTTCAAATTCACCACCTCCTGCAATTCCTCAGTGCTTGCTTCGCGGATCTTCTTTACTGATTTAAAATATTTTAGCAGTTTTTCGGCTGATGTTTTGCCGATGCCATCTATCAACTCCAGTTCGGTAGCCAGTGTTCCCTTATCACGTTTTTTGCGGTGAAAAGTGATGCCAAAGCGGTGTGCCTCATCACGCAGCTGCTGGATGATCTTTAAGGTTTCTGATTTTTTATCAAGATATAGCGGATACTGGTCGCCGGGATAGTATAATTCTTCCAACCGTTTGGCAATGCCGATCACGGTGACCTGCTTATCGATGCCTAACAGCTTAAGACTTTTTATGGCCGATGACAATTGCCCTTTGCCGCCGTCGATAATGATTAGTTGGGGCAGTTCAGTGCCTTCATCCAGCATACGCCTATAACGGCGGTGGACAGCCTCTTCCATCGTGGCAAAGTCATTGGGCCCCTCTACTGTTTTCACATTAAAGTGCCTGTAATCCTTCTTGGATGGTTTGCCATCCCTAAAAACTACAATAGCTGATACCGGATATTTCCCCTGGAAATTGGAGTTATCAAAGCACTCGATATGTCGCGGCAATTGATTCATCCGCAGATCCTTCATCATGGTGGTCAGCAAGCGCTCGGTACGTATCTCGGGGTTAAGCTTTTCATACTGGTCAATCCGCTCTTTTTTAAAGAATTGCACATTTTTGTGCGACAGGTCAAGCAGCTTCTTTTTCTCGCCCAGTTTAGGCACGGTGAATTTGATCTTCGGATCATCCACCCCTAATTCAAAAGGCACAATAACCTCTTTCGACTTACTATCATACCTCGTCCTGAATTCAGAAATGGCAATGGTCAGCAATTCCTCATCACTTTCATCCAGTCGTTTTTTCAACTCGATGGTTTGCGTTTGGATAATGGTGCCATTCATCACCTTCAGGAAATTAACAAAGGCATACTTTTCATCCGATGCGATATTGAATACATCGACATCGGTAATGGAGGAGTTAACCACTGTTGATTTGCTCTGGTAATTTTCCAGCAGATCAAATTTTCTTTTCAGCCGGTGCGCCTGCTCAAAATTAAGGTTGCTTACAGCAGCTTCCATATCAGCTTTGAGGTTTCGCAGCACTCCGCCTATTTTGCCGCTCAATATGTCTGTTATCTCCTCAATGTTATGATCGTAGTCGTTCTCAGTCTGGTAATTCTGACAAGGGCCTTTGCAGTTACCCAATTGGTATTCAAGGCACACCTTAAATTTGCCGGCATCAATGTTTTGGCGGCTAAGGGCCAGGTTGCAGGTGCGAAGTGGATAGGTCTCTTTGATCAAGCCCAAAATAGCATGCATCATGCTTACCGATGCATATGGCCCAAGGTATTTAGAACCATCCTTTACTATGCGGCGTGTCCAGAAAATCCGGGGGAAATTCTCGTTTTTGATGATGATCCAGGGATAAGTTTTATCATCCTTCAGCATCACATTATACCGCGGTTGATGCTTTTTTATCAGGCTGTTTTCCAGCAGCCAGGCATCTACCTCGGTATCAACAATGGTAAAAGTGACTTTGCGTATTTTAGATACTAAAACCTTCGTCTTAGCATTTACATTCAGATCCTTATTAAAATAGGAGTTTACCCGGTTGCGCAAATCTTTGGCCTTACCGATATAGATCAGCTCGTTCTCGGTATTCCAAAATTGGTATATCCCCGGTTTGTGAGGTATATTCTTTAACGCCGCCCTGTGATCAAATTTCTCCATATTCATTTGGTCATTGAGTCATCATTGGTCACTATGTAATTAACCAAACACTGTAACCCTTGCATCCAACTTTACAACATTCAAACCTTACAACAAAATCAAAACCCTAGCTTCTTGTCCGCTTCTGTAGTGCCCTGTTCCTGCTGGTCGTAAGCATCGCAATCCAGGTTGATGGTAAGCGGTGTTTTTGGCGCGTCGAAATCTACATTCTTTTTGATACCCAGTGCCGGGTCGGCATAAACCTTCTTCATATACAGGGCAAAAATAGGCAGCGCGGTATTCGCACCCTCACCCAGGTAAGTCGAGCGGAAGTGAATATCCCTGTCCTCGCAGCCTGTCCAAACGCCGGTTACCAGCTGCGGTGTAACGCCGATGAACCAGCCATCAGAGTTATCCTGTGTGGTCCCGGTTTTGCCGGCTACAGGATTGCGGATGCCATATTTATAGGTCAGCCTTGAGCCCGTACCATTTTCTATTACCCCTTTCAGCATATAGGTCATCACATAGGCGGTTTGCTCATTCATGGCCGGTACGATCTTTGGCTTATGATTGTACAATACATTACCCTTCCTATCCTCGATACGTAGCAAATAGGTTGGCTCGGTCCAAACACCATGGTTGGCAAATACAGAATAAGCGCCAGTCATATCATATACTGTCGAATTAAATGTGCCCAGGCAAATAGAAGGATAAGGCCCAAGGTCAGGGCTGGTAATGCCCATTTTCTTCGCCAGGTTCACTACCGGTACCGGGCCCACCTGTTTCATCACATAAGCCGTAACATAGTTTTGCGAGAATGCCAAAGCCGTGCGCAAACTGATCATCCCTTGCTTCCAATCGGATGACGATTGCCTCGGCACCCAATCCGGCTGCCCCGGGATGCTGATGGTGACAGGTACATTATCCACTTTCATGCAAGGGGAATACCCATTATCTATAGCTATCGAATAGGTAAAAGGCTTGGCTGTTGAACCCACCTGCCTGCTGCCTGTTTTCACCTGGTCATACTTAAAATGATCAAAACTGATGCCCCCAACCCATGCCTTCACATAGCCCGTTGTAGGGTCCATGCTCATCATCGCGTTGCGCAGCAGGAATTTGGAGTAAACAATAGAGTCGATCGGTTTCATGGTTACCGTGGTATCACCCCGCCAGGTAAATAAGATCATCTGCACCGGCGTATTAAAATCCTTCCTGATCTCTTCCGGCGATTTACCCTGTATAGTGTCCGACTTGTAACGGTCGGAACGATGCATACCCTGGTCAAGCAAAAGCTTATAATTTTTGATGCTCCTGCTAAAGTTATATCCTTTCCAGTGTGATTTAAATTGGGCTTGCAGTATACGCATATATTCGGCCTGGGCCTGTTCGGCATACTGCTGCATGGTTAAGTTTACCGTGGTGTAAATTTTCAATCCATCCCTGTCCAGGTCATAAGGAGTACCATCAGCCCTGACTATGGATTCGGCTTCAAATATCTTTTGCACTTCCCTTTTAAGCACCGACCTGAAATAAGGCGCAGGCCCATCGTTATGATTGATCGGGTTAAAGTGCAGGCCCAAAGGCTTGCTTTTAAATTCTTCCAGTTGCCCGCTGCTTAAATATCCCTGGCGCTCCATCAACGTAAGCACTACATTATTACGGCGGTTCAGCGCGTTTTGAGGGTGATTAATAGGCGAATAAATGCCCGGCCCGTTGATCATAGCTATTAAAAGTGCGGCCTGGTCCGGTGTAAGCTTATCCGGCGTGGTGCTGAAGTAAGTACGCGCCGCCGACTTGATCCCAAAAGTATTATAAGCGCCAAAATCAACCGTGTTCAAATACATGGTGATGATCTCTTCCTTGGTGTAATGACGCTCTAATTGTACGGCTGTTATCCATTCCCTCAATTTTTGGGTGATACGCACCAGCTTATTATGCGATCGCTCTGAAAACAAGTTAAGTGCCAATTGCTGTGTAATAGTACTGCCTCCCTGTTTTTTGAAAATATTAAGGAAAATAATACTAAATGTGCGTCTGAAATCAATGCCCGAATGTTGATAAAAGCGCTCATCCTCGGTAGCCACCAACGCATTGATCACATTGGGGGATATCTCCTTATAGGTTACATTCGACCGGTTCTGAATATAATAGGTACCCAATATTTGCTTATCGGACGAAATGATCTCTGATGCCTGGTTGCTTTTAGGATTTTCCAGGTCGCGGAATGGTGGCAGAGGGCCGAAAGCACCCAAATAAGTGGACACTATTAATATAACCAAAAGCGCGAAGCAGGCAATAAAAAACCGCCAGATATACCAGTTATATCTTCTTATATCGTGTTTACTAAGTTTTACAATCATTTTCTTGTTGGGTCGATGTGCAGCAGAATTGCAAATATACCAAATTACAAATTCAACTTTGATATTTAGCAAATCACTTCAGGTGCCTCCAAACAAACTAAAAAGCCTGCTTTTTGTTCGGATCGGGCGTGCCGTTTTGTTGCTGACTGTAGGCGCTGCAATCAACCGTAATAGTTAAAGGACTTTTAGGCAGATCGAAATCCACATTTTGTTTGATGCCCAGGGACGCATCAGCATAAACCTTTTTCATATAGAGCGCAAATATGGGCAGGGCCGTATTGGCGCCTTCGCCCAGTGCCAGTGTACGGAAATGGATATCCCTGTCTTCGCAACCCGTCCACACACCGGTAACCAATTGCGGGGTGATACCAATGAACCAGCCATCGGAGTTTTTTTGCGTAGTACCTGTCTTGCCGCCGATGGGATTGGTAAGGCCATATTTGCCGCGCAGGCGGTAACCTGTGCCTTCGGCCACTACATCCTTCAGCATATAGGTCATCACATAGGCTGTTTGTTCATCCATGGCCTGTGTTTGCTTTGGTTTGTTTTCGTAAAGCAGGGTGCCGTTTCTATCTTCGATACGCAGTAAATAGGTAGGCTCAGTCCATACCCCATGATTGGCAAATACGGAGTAAGCGCCCGTCATATCATAAACTGAGGCATCAAACACCCCGAGACATATAGAGGGATAATCCGGTACGGCGCTGGTGATGCCCATCTTTTTGATCAGTTGTTCAACCGGTTCTGGATTAACCAGTTTCATCATATGGGCGGTTATCCAATTCTGCGAATGGGCCAGGGCCTGGAAAAGCGTCAACTTACCCTGTTTGGTATCCGGCGAAGCAGGGCACCATGGCGTTCCATAACCTCTTATGGTATCCGGCACGTTATCCACTTCCATACATGGGGAATACCCGGCTGCAATGGCCGCTGCATAAGTAAATGGCTTAGCCGTTGAACCTACCTGCCGTGTGCCCATTTTTACCTGGTCGTATTTAAAATGCTCGAAGTTGGTACCCCCTACCCAAGCTTTTACATAACCTGTTACCGGGTCCATGCTCATTAACGAATTCCTGAGCGTCATTTTACAATAAACAATGGAATCAATGGGTTTCATCGTAGTATCAATATCGCCCCTCCAGGTAAACAGGTCCATACGGGCAGGTGTATTAAAATCCTGTTTAATTTCATCATCCGATTTGCCTTGCGCCTTTAACCAGTGGTAACGGTCGGATCGCCGCATGCCCTGATCTATCAGTAATTTAAAATTAGGAATGTTGCGCCAGCGGCTCACATCTTTCCAATGCTCATTAAACTGCGCCTGCAAGTTGCGCATATACTCAGCCTGCGATGCCTCGGCATATTCCTGCATGCTGGAATTGATGGTGGTATATATTTTTAAGCCATCACGGTCTAGGTCATAAGGTGTACCATCGGAATGGGTGATCGACCTATCTGCAAATATTTTCTGGATATCGCGTTTTAATACCGCCCTGAAATAGGTAGCCAGTCCTTCATTATGATCAGAACGGGTAAAATCCAAGCCTAATGGTTTTTTCTCAAACTCTTCGGCTTGTTCTTTACTCAAAAATCCTTCATGTGCCATGCGTCCCAATACAAAATTGCGGCGGTTAAGCGCCCGGTCGGGGTTACGGATAGGCGAGTACAGGCTGGTGCCCTTCACCATTTGTATCAGCAAAGCGGCCTGGTCGGGGGTCAGCTTATCAGCCGTAGTATTAAAATAGGTATGTGCTGCCGAGGCAATGCCGTAAGTATTATAAGCGCCAAAATCCACCTTGTTGAGGTACATGGTTATGATCTCTTCTTTGGTGTAGTGACGTTCGAGTTTTACGGCAATCACCCATTCCTTCATTTTCTGGATGATGCGGGTGAAAATATTACTGGAGGGCGCTGAATATAAGTTCTTGGCCAATTGCTGGGTGATGGTACTGCCGCCCTGCTTGTTCCCTATCATATTATATAACAGGATGGTGAACGACCTGCCGAAATCGATACCAGAATGGCTGTAAAATTTATTGTCCTCGGTAGCTACCAGCGCGTGGATGACGTTAGGGGAAATCTGGTTATAATTTACCCGCGACCGATTTTGAACGAAGTATTTACCCAAAACCTCCTTGTCTTCGGATATCACGTCAGATGCAAGATTACTCTTAGGATTTTCCAGGTCGCGGAATGAGGGGAGACTGCCAAATGCGCCAAAGGCAGTAAGCAATATCATCAAAACCAAAAAACAAAAACAACCGATAAAGAACCGCCATATATACCAGTTGTATCTTCTTATATCCGCAGGGGCAAGTTTAATGATCATCTGTTTGGGGATTACACTGATTTTATGTGATGATTACACCGATTTTGTTTTTGGATCACACCGATTCTGTTTTTGATTACACCGATTTTATGTGCGCTATCCCAACCTTTCAACTTTAAAACCTTACAACTTTCCAACAACCTTTCAATAGTTATCCTGGTAAAAATCCATATAGCTATCAAGCCGGGCTTTAGTGTTCAATTTATCTAAATTTTCCTGGGTTATAATAAAAAAGCTGTATTTATCTTTCGGCACTTTCATTATCTCGGGCATTAGCGGGATTATGGCACGTGCATAGTCTTTCACAGAGCTGAGACTATAAAATCGACCTACATATATCAACTGGTTATTCTCGCCAACATTTACCAGTTGGTGGTTGATATTCCCGTTTGGAAAATTAGCCCGGTTAAACTGCCCGATACCAAAACGTGACGATGCCAGGTTGGTAGTAGCGGTGCTTACGTCCACCACGAAATAGTAATTAGTGCTGTCGCGCAGCGAGTAGATAGATGGCCGCTTGGGTTTAGGTGGCGTAACCACGGCAGGGGTGGTGGTTACAACCGGTCGATCCGGATCGGGTTGCGTGCTGGTATCTTGTTTGGCCGCCGCGGGATTATTAGTGATCACCCGGTTGGTATCAACAGCGGGTTTAGTTGCCGGTGGCTGTTTTGCCAGGAGCTTCTCAGTTGCCTTTGGTTTAGTTACAGGTGGTGTAACCGGTGGTTTTTTTGGTTCGATCCGTTTTTGTGCTACCTGTAAGCTGTAATTGATAGCAGGCTGATCTGCTACGGTTGACGGTATAAATGGCTTTTCCTCCAGTGTATTATCTGTTAATACCACCGGTCTTGCAGCCATTTCCACCTGGTTGGCATCGATATAGGCCAAATGTTGTTTTACTAATGGGGCTATAAGTCTGTCTGCAGGATACTTGGTCATGATTTGGGTAAGGTCATCCTTAAAAGGAGCCAGTTTTTCATCATGCCCTGCGGATATCGCTTTCAAATAAGCCAGCTGTGCCGACCATTTGTTGTTCGGAAATTGCAGCAGCATGGCGTCAATATCGCTTATCGCCTTTTTGTAATCCTTTTTTGAATAATCGTCATAAACCTGGTTATAGGCAGTAGTTAACGCGGCATCGGCATCATTCAGCCTTTTGCTGTATTCGGGGTCGATGATCACTTTCGCATAAGGGGTATCCGGGTAATTTTTCAGCAACAGATTTTTATATTCTTCAGATTTTGCCTCATTATCCCCGCTGTATAAACGATATAGATTATAGTAGATCGCGGGCTTATCAGGGTTATTCGGGAAACGGTTTAAAAGCAATTCATAATTGGTTATCGCCTCCTTTTTATCGCCCAAAATGTCCCTGTAAAAATTGGCGATGTCGAAATAAGCGCTGTATACCCGGGCGTTTGATTGTGCAAGCAGTTCGGGGGTGAGCGGCAGATTTTGAGTAAGCTGCTGGCGGTAGTTGCCGGCAGTGGCCGTTCCTTTACCCTGTACCTTGTCGGCAGGGGCGTCGGGGTCAATAGTTTGCGATGTATTATTAGTAATGTCGCTACTGGCCCTGCTACTCCGGCGCCAATTATCTTCCAATTTGCGGTTGCCCCATCTTCGCTTAAAATCATTGTACCCCTGGCTTACGGCGTTTGAATTGTAAAAATAGAAACTGCCGCCACTGCCTCCGCTTCCAGGTCCAGACTGGGAATTGCTAAAGGCCGTATTCGCCACGTTACCGGCATCAGTAGCCTGTTGTTGTAAGATCTCCCGGTTTACCATAGCATCAATGCGGGCGGCTCTTGTTTTTTCGTCCAGTTGTGCCAGCATTTGCAAAGTATCTTCCTTCGAGATAATAGTATACCGGTCGGCCAATAACTGCAGATTGCTGCTTTTCTTTTGTATCAACTGGTAGCCCGGGTAGTTGGGCGACAGGTTAAGCAATGTACTATCATAGTACTTTTTGGCGCCGACATAATCGGCTTTGTTTTTGAAATCAATATCAGCCAGGCGCAGGTAGGAGAGGCCCTTTTGATTCTGGTTCTTCCGGCTGTAGCGTGTTGATAATTTGTAATTTTTGATGGCATTATCAATATCCTTGTTGGCATAATAATACTCCGCTATCTGGTAATAGATCTGATCTGTAAAATCCTTATTGTTCTCGTTTTTGAGTAAGCTCTTTAGCCTGTCAATACGGCTAACCTTTATCCCGTTTTGACTATCGGTTATCCTGATGCGGTTCAAATTGGCATTAAAGGCCATTTCAAAAGCCGCGTTGCTTTTTACAATGCTGGTATAATTTTTAATGGCATCGGCATTTTTGTTATTCAACTCCTGCAATTGGGCCACTATAAATGTCCACCGAAGCCGCTGCTCTTTTTCGCCTGAATAATGTATGGCCTGTTTGCCCATTTCTTCGGCATCTGCATACTCCTGTACATTAATATCGTATTGCATTTTGGTGGCGTACACATCGGCAGTGATTCTTTTTTTAGGGTTGATGTTCCGTATGGCGGTATCCAATACCAATTTGGCCTGGGGCAACTGATTGAGGTAGATCATGCACCGTGCCTTCCATACCAATGCTTCCTGGGTCAAATTAAGCTGCTTTGGGAATGACCGTATAACGTAACTAAAAAACTCGACCGCCTGGAAATAATCACCTTCCAGATAATTGGCTTTACCTAAAACCAGGTAAGCATCCCCCAAATAATGACTTTGTTCCTTAATGGTGATGATCTTGTTGGCTTTCAGTTTGGCATCTTCCAGGTCTTTATCGGGGTTGGCGCCTTTGAGCGTTGTATCCTGGTAAGCACTTAGTATTTCGTTATAAGAGTCGACAAAAGACAGGGCATAGCTTTGTTGTTTCAGCCGGAGGATCTCGTTGGCGTTGAACAGGATATTATAATGGGCGGTCAGGTTTTGCAGGCCGCGGTTAAGGGCGCTTTCTTTTTCAAGCGAACAACCTGCCAGCAATAGCACCAAAACCGGGAAAATTATTCGTTTTAATACGGAAGTTTCAGAAATACGCCTCAAAATAAAACCATCGATTAGAAAAGCCTTGCTAATTTAGTAAATAGTATGCAATAGGATTAATAAATTTGCAGATGGCTAAAAATGAACAGGATGAAAATGATAAGGATTCGCTAAATGCTTATGCGAAATACAGCGGTATGGGTTTCCAGATGATCGCTATAATAGGATTGTTCACTTATGCAGGATTGAAAATTGATGAATCGGCCCATCATACCACAAAATGGGTAACGGCCATACTTTCGTTAGCCGGGGTCTTTATCTCCTTGTATGTAGTTATCGTATCTTTGAAAAAATAATCTAAGTATAACCTAATATATAAATGAAAATACTTCCCTCAATTTTAGCTTTCCTGCTTTTTACATTTGTTTTGGCAATCCCCCCGGCTATTTTGCAATTCAGCGGAAATACAGGCTTGCTTGTCCCTAATTTCTGGCTGGTGTTTTTTTATTTATCCGGGCTCACATTTTTAGTAGTAAGCTGCATTTTGTTTGTACAGGCTAAAAATCAGGATTATTATGCTGCCGCATTTTTGGCGGGCAGCACTGTAAAAATATTGGCCTGTATGATTTTTATACTAATAATAGTGGCAAAAAATAAGCTAAATAAGAACATTTTTATAGCCGATTTTTTTTACATATATTTCTTAAATATGGGCTTTGAAGTTTATCTTTTGTTGCGTAACTTGCGGCACAAAAATTTAAGGTAGAAAACTTCATTTAGGATGGCAAACGGCTCGATTTTGAACTTAAAAACTTTTAGAATTTCTTTGATTTGTGCGTTTTTTTTAATTGCAGGCGCATTTTCTCAATCAGCTTTCAGTCAGGAAAAGGCCTCAGATAATAAGGAAAAGAAGTTTGATGCTAAAGAAGTAATACTTGAACATATTGGTGATTCGCACGCCTGGCCATTCGCATTTCCTTTTGTTGAAGAAAGGCATATCCCGCTTCCGGTTATTCTTTACACTGATAAGGGTTTGGAGGTTTTCTCATCAGGCCATTTATTTCCTGAGGGCACAGTATACAGTACTGCAAACCACAGCTATAAATTAGAAGCCAACAAAATTAAAGTGGTGGACGCTTCCGGAAAAATTGATGAGGAAGGCAGTAAAAAAATAGTTGATCTTTCCATTACCCGTAATGTGGTCAGTATGTTTATGGGGATCGCCATTCTGCTGATCGTGTTTTTAAGCATATCATCAACTTATAAAAAACGTGAAGGCAAAGCGCCCAAAGGTTTGCAATCATGGATGGAGCCTTTGATCCTGTTTGTGCGCGATGATATCGCTATCCCGAACATGGGCTATAAGTATGCCCGGTTTATGCCCTTATTGCTTACCGTGTTCTTCTTTATCCTGCTTAATAACTTATTAGGTATGGTGCCTTTCTTTCCCGGAGGTTTTAACCTGACGGGTAATATCGCGGTAACGGCAGTACTATCGGTTATTATCTTTTTTGTAGTGAACCTGAACGGTAACAAAACTTACTGGAAACATATATTTGTACCGAACCCCTGGTGGTTATTTATCATCATGATACCGGTTGAAGTGGTAGGTATATTTTCAAAGCCTATAGCTTTAATGATACGTTTGTTTGCTAATATCACAGCCGGCCACATTTTAATATTGAGCCTGATATCGCTGATATTTATTTTGAATACAATTTGGGTATCGCCTGTATCGGTTATTTTCGTTGTGTTTATGGATGCTATTGAATTACTGGTAGCATTTCTGCAGGCTTACATTTTTACATTGCTTTCGGCGCTATTCATTGGTATGGCGATAGAAGAGCATCATTAATTCGAATTAATTACATATTAATATACACGTTTAAATTATCAAACAATGACTGGAATGATTGGAACCTTAGTTCAGGCTGTAGGAATGCATGGAAACATCGGCGCGCTTAGCGCTGGTTTAGCGGCTATCGGTGCTGGTATCGGTATTGGCCAGATCGGTGGTAAAGCTGTTGAAGCTATCGCTCGTCAGCCCGAAGCTATCTCTAAAATCCAAACAAACATGATCATCGCTGCCGCCCTTGTAGAAGGTGTGGCCTTGTTCGCGGTGGTAGTTGCGGCTTTCCTCTCAAACTGAGGAAGAAAAAAATATCCCGGAGCGATTGGCTCCGGGCTGTTTTAAACTTAAGTTAGCTTATTTTAACAAAAAATATACAATGGATTTAGTTACCCCCAATATTGGTTTAGTTTTCTGGACTACCCTTTGTTTCGGCATATTATTATGGATATTAGGCAAATTTGCCTGGAAGCCTATTTTGGCTGCCATCAGCGAACGCGAAAAATCTATTGAAAGCGCGCTTTCAATGGCCGAAGCTGCTAAAGAAGAAATGGCACGTTTAACCAGCGAGAATGACGAACTCCTTAAACAGACCCGTGCCGAGCGCGACCTAATATTACGCGAAGCTAAACAGGTAAAAGACCAGATCATCAGCGAGGCAAAAGAAGCGGCTAACACAGAAGGCGCCCGTATGATAGAGCGTGCACGTTTGGAGATTGATAATCAAAAAGCAAAAGCTATGGCTGATGTAAAAGACCAGGTGGCTACTTTATCTATCGAGATCGCGGAGAAAATATTGCGCAAGCAATTTGAAAGCTCAAATAAACAAGACCAATTAGTAGCCGACCTGCTAAAGGAAGTGAAGTTATAATGATATCGGATTTCGGATTTACGATTTCGGATTTAAGTATCCAGAATTGAGATCAGAAAGAAGACTAAAAAAATAAATTCGAAATCGTAAATCCGAAATTCGAAATAAAAAGATATGTCTGAAACAACAGTTGCAACCAGGTATGCCAAATCGATCATCGATCTTGCAGGGGAACAAAAAGTTCTTGAAGCGATCAGGAAAGATATGGAGCTTTTTTCGCAAACATTAAGGGCCAATCACGAGCTGCAGGCAGTTTTGGCTAATCCTATTATCGGCCATGCCAGGAAGATCAGGATACTGGAAGCTATTTTCGGTAACAAGATTAATAAGGTGACCGATTCTTTTCTGAAGATCATGGTGAATAAAAGCCGTGCAGAGATCTTATACGCTACATCGAAGGAATTTATCAACCAGTATAATATCATCAAACATATTATGCGGGCGTATGTAGTTTCGGCTACGCCTTTGTCTGAAGAAAACAAAAAGAAGATCATCTCCGAATTGGAGGCCTCAACAGGCGGAACAATTGAACTGCACACCAGGGTAGATGCCAAATTAATAGGTGGCTTTGTGCTTACCATTGGCGACAGGCAGGTGGATACCAGTATATCAGCAAGCTTAAACAGGTTAAAACAGGATTTTGCCCACGGGGTAAAGCAATAATTTAAAAACAAAACTCTAAATAAATAAAAAATGGTAGAGGTTAGACCAGACGAAGTATCAGCAATTTTGCGTCAGCAATTATCGGGCTTCAAGTCAGAATCTGAATTAGAAGAAGTAGGTACGGTACTTCAGGTGGGTGATGGTATTGCCCGCGTTTACGGATTAACAAAAGTGCAATCGGGTGAGCTGGTTGAATTTGAAAAAGGTTTACAGGGTATCGTGCTAAACCTGGAAGAAGATAACGTGGGTGTGGTATTGCTGGGTCAGTCGGACGGTGTGAAGGAAGGCGATACGATCAAACGTACTAAAAAGATCGCTTCCATCAATGTAGGCGAAGGTATGCTTGGCCGTGTGGTTAATACTTTGGGCGTTCCTATTGACGGCAAGGGGGACCTTACAGGTAAACTATACGAAATGCCTTTAGAGCGTAAAGCGCCGGGTGTAATTTATCGCCAGCCGGTAACCGAGCCTTTGCAAACAGGTATCAAGGCTATCGATGCGATGATCCCTATCGGTCGCGGTCAACGTGAGCTGGTGATCGGTGACCGCCAGACAGGTAAAACTGCTGTTTGTATCGATACCATTATCAATCAAAAAGAATTTTACGCAGCCGGCGAGCCGGTTATATGTATCTATGTGGCATGCGGTCAGAAAGCTTCAACAGTAGCGAACATCGTTCGTACGCTGGAAGAAAATAACGCTATGGCTTATACTATCGTTGTATCTGCTTCTGCTGCCGATCCTGCTCCAATGCAGTTCTTCGCGCCATTTGCCGGTGCTGCTATTGGCGAGTACTTCCGTGATACTGGTCGCCCTGCCTTGATCATCTATGATGATTTGTCAAAACAGGCTGTTGCTTACCGTGAGGTATCATTGTTATTGCGTCGCCCACCGGGCCGTGAGGCTTATCCTGGTGACGTGTTTTACCTGCACAGCCGTTTGTTAGAGCGTGCTGCAAAGATCAACGAAAATGATTCAATAGCTCAGGCTATGAATGATCTTCCTGAGTCTATCCGCAGCATCGTTAAGGGTGGTGGTTCATTAACCGCATTGCCTATTATTGAAACACAAGCGGGTGACGTATCAGCATATATCCCAACCAACGTAATTTCAATTACGGATGGACAGATATTCCTGGAGTCGAACTTGTTCAACGCGGGTGTTCGTCCGGCCATTAACGTGGGTATCTCGGTATCACGTGTGGGTGGTAACGCACAGATCAAATCCATGAAGAAAGTAGCTGGTACTTTGAAACTTGACCAGGCTCAATACCGCGAGTTAGAGGCTTTCTCTAAATTCGGATCGGACCTTGATGCGGCTACCAAAAACGTAATTGATAAAGGTGCCCGTAACGTAGAGATCTTGAAGCAGGGTCAGTACTCACCGGTAACGGTTGAAAAACAGGTGGCTATTGTTTACGCCGGTACAAAAAACCTGATGCGTAACGTGCCTGTGAACAAGATCAAAGAATTTGAAAGCGAATATACTACCCAGTTAGAAATGCGTCATCCTGAAACACTGGCTGCTTTAAAAGCCGGCAAACTGGACGACCAGATAACAGGCGTACTGGAAACAGTTGCTAAAGAACTGGCAGAGAAGTATTAATTAGTTAGAAGTCGGAAGTCCGAAGTTGGTGGTCAGAAGATGACTTAAGACTTAAGACTCAGAACTCAAGACTCAAAAAAAGAATGGCTAATTTAAAAGAAGTAAGAAACAGGATCGTATCGGTAAGCTCAACGCAGCAGATCACCAAGGCTATGAAAATGGTTTCGGCGGCTAAGTTGAAACGGGCTACCAATGCTATTGTACAGTTGCGCCCTTATGCCAATAAGCTGAAGGAAATGTTGTCAAACCTTTCTGCAAGTTTGGAGGATGGTTCATCACCATTTTTGCAGGAGCGTGAGCCAACACGCGTGCTGATCGTAGTTGTTTCATCAAACCGCGGTTTGGCCGGTGCTTTCAATGCTAACGTGATCAAAACTGCTAATAACCTGATCGTTGAGAAATACAGCAACCAGTTAAAAGCGGGTAATGTTTCCATAGTAGGTATTGGTAAAAAAGGGCAGGAATATTACCAGAAACGTAAATACAACGTGATTGGTAATAATAACGAGCTATATCTCGACCTTAACTTTATCAATGTATCCAAAGTTACGGAAGAAATTATGCAGGGCTTTTTAAAAGGTGATTATGACCGGGTTGAACTGGTTTACAATCAATTTAAAAATGCCGCTGTTCAATTTTTAACGGTTGAACAATTGCTTCCTGTTCCAAAAACAGAAAGGAAACCTGATGCAAAAGCTGTGCAGGTTGATTATATCCTGGAGCCTTCGCAGGAAGAGATCGTGGAACAATTGATCCCTAAAAATATCAAGATACAGTTGTATAAGGCAGTGCTTGATTCTCATGCATCTGAGCATGGCGCACGTATGACAGCGATGGATAAGGCAACTGAAAATGCAGGCGAACTGATCAAGGCGCTTAAATTAGCCTACAACCAGGCCCGCCAGGCAGCTATTACTACCGAGCTTACCGAAATTGTGAGCGGTGCGGCTGCGTTATCATCAAACTAAACCTCAACTAATCCTCTCCAAAGGAGAGGACTCTAAAGCAATATTTAAAGGCTTCTCTGCAAAGAGAAGCCTTTTTTGTTTCCTCTTGTCATTCTGAGCGTAGCGAAGAATCTTCTACAGCAGAATAGATTCTTCGCTATGCTCAGAATGACAGGATGGATATGTGCTGCATGTTGAAATAATATTCTTATTTATTATTCTTATTCAAAATAAAATATTGTAACAACATTATTATACAAGGTTACCTTTCGTGAGCACGTGGTATTAATTGAAAATCCAATTAAAAACCTAAGATCATGAAAACAAAATTCTTACCAATACTGCTGGTTGCGGTTGCGTTGCTGGCGGCATGCAAGGGCAAAAGTTACAAATCATCTGCTGATAGTGCAAAGGTCGCTGATAGCGTAACCATGGCTAACAAACTGGTAAAGACAGCCGATATTAGCTTTAAAGTGAAAGACGTAAAACAAACAGGTGAGGCTATCTCTGCATTGACTGATAAATTTGATGGGATGGTAATGCATCATCAAATGCAGTCGTCGATTAATAAGGTTGAAAATATTCATCTCAGCAATGATTCTATGATGCTTATATCGGCGTTTAACACCACAGCGGAGATGACTGTGAAAATCCCATCTGACAAGCTGGAGAATTTTGTAAACCAGGTAAATCGAATGGGCATCTATATCAGCTCAAGTAAGATGGATATTGAGGACCGCTCCCTGGATTACCTGTCATCAAAACTTAAAGCTGATAACCGGAAAGAGTTAGTTAAGGAGCAAAAATCAGGAAAGATAACGCTGAAACATCCGGATGAAATATTAACCGTAAAGGATGATATGGTTGATAAGCAAATCAGTAATCTGAAAACCGATGAACAGGTGATGTACAGTACTATTAATCTTAACTTTTACCAAAACGATACGATACTTAAAGAGGTAATGGCCAATAGCGATCCTTCAGCTTATAATATACCCATGTTTCAGCGATTGGGTTTGGCCCTTGGTAATGGCTGGGCGATTTTTATGGATATGCTGGTAGGGATGCTCAACCTGTGGGTATTTATATTGGCCGCTATAGGCGTTTGGATGGGCTATCGGTATTATAAGAACAGAGTGCGTATAACCAATCAGCCTACGGTATAAAATGTTAAAAGTATTATCGATTTTAGTTAAACATTGCTATTTTTGTCGCAAACAATAACCCGTAACAACATGAACTCAGTAGAGAACGCAAACGATGAACGCCATTACTTCTTGATCACTATATCTCTTATCATTGGCCTGGTGGGTGTATACCTTCGTTTTGTTAATGATGCCGCTTATTTTTCATGGGCATCTAATGTAATATTGATCGTTGGTGTTGCACTTGCTTTAAAGGGTGTATTTTCGATTTTGAAATAAATTAAATAAAATATTCCATATAAAAAGAGCGTTGCGGATATCCCGTAACGCTCTTTTTGTTGTCTGAACCAAAGCCCCACCCAACCCTCCCCGGAAGGGAGGGCTTAAAAGTCTCTCCGCTAACCAGCGGAGAGATTTAGAGGAGGCCTACTTCGGCCTATACTTCGATTCATTCAGTATCTTCTGCGCGTCCCTGTCGGCCATTAGCTGCGGCAGCGTCACCTCCGGATGCTTGTCCATATACTGGCGTACTATTTGCCAGCCGGTCCATAAGGCAAGCCTTGGGGCCGACTCGTTATTCTCGCCTAAACCCGGTGTAAAAGGGGCCTCACCCAGGTACCGCTGAATTTTCTCATAATCGGTTTCATACAGAAGCTTTTCTTCCAAAAAATAGCCCCATATATTGGCTTTAAAATCGTCACACCATTTGAATTGTTTGCCGGTATAGCCAATTTTGGTCGAATCAGGTGCATCGGGTAGTATCCTATCCATAAAGTACAAGATCTTCCCGTTGTATATCATTTTGGAGAGCAGGGATTTATCCTGGTCGTTCTCCGGGAACATGTCCTCGCGGGCTATACCTTCTACTACACGTGGTGCAATGTTATCCGGCGTAAACCTGCGCGATACGTAATGCGGTATCGTTTCTTTAAGGGCGGGGTAAAACCTTGAATCTGCCCCCAAAAACATATCCAGCCCGATAGCGAAATAGCCATTGCCGATAGATTTTTGCAACTGGAAGCCCGAGAAGTAAGCATATACTCTAGGCAGGTTTTTCTGGGGGAAATAATATTTAATATGCCTGAAGGCGTCTGTTATTTCGGCATTTTGTTTATCCATGTTAGGGTAGATGGAATCCACATCATGCTTCAGGTCTTTGTAGGATTGGGCGCCCAGCACTTCGCGCACTGTTTTATAATAAACGGTATCTCTAATAGCCCCCCAGCGCACAACACGCTCCATATAGTCCTGGTAAAAGGCCCCATACTTTGTTTCCATAAAGGCCACCTGCGTATTCATCGGCTTGGTACGCATAGCGTCCAGATCATGGTCAAAGCGCTCTATTGTCACGTTAATATCAATATTGCTGACATCGACTTTTTTAGAGCGGCCGCAGGCGGTTAATAGCAAACTCGTCAGAAAAATTAGGTAAATTTGTTTTGCTGTGTGCGAATTGAAGGTCATTTTTCGTTCTTTTAGCAAAATTAGATTTTTAACCCACATTCACACAAGCAAATTGATATCATCTGTAATATGAAGATCGCACTGGCACAATTGAACTATCATGTTGGTAATTTTGAATCGAACACTGCTAAAATTATCGACCATATACAAAAAGCAAAACAACAAGGGGCCGACCTGGTAGTTTTTGCCGAGCTATGTGTTTGCGGATATCCTTCGCGGGATTTTTTGGAGTTCAGGGAATTTATTGACCTGTGCGACCAGGCGGCTAAAACCATTGCTGACTCCTGCCGGGATATCGCTTGTATTATTGGCCTGCCAACCTATAATAATAATCCTGAAGGTAAGGAGTTGAATAACTCCGCCTATTTTATTGAGAACGGAGAAGTAAAGGCCATTGTAAATAAGGCATTGCTCCCCAATTATGACATATTTGATGAATACCGATATTTTGAACCATCAACCCAATTCAAGTGTATTGATTTTAAAGGGCATCGCATAGCATTGACCATTTGCGAGGATCTATGGAACACCATCGAAAATCCGTTGTATGTAACCCGCCCGATGGATGTGCTTATCAAGGAGCAGCCCGATGTAATGATCAATATTGCGGCTTCGCCGTTTGCTTACAATCATGATGAGGAACGTATTGCTATCCTGAGTGATAACGCCAAGAGATATAAATTACCCTTATTTTATTTGAACCATGTTGGTGCGCAAACAGAATTGATATTTGATGGTGGTTCGCTGATATTTGATAATACCGGTGAACTGGTGGACGAACTGCCTTACTTTGAAGAAAGTGTGGCTTATTATGTATTGGCAGACAAAGCCGAAGTACAGTTGCAGCAACCCACAACCCGCAAAAAAGAACGGCAAAGTGATATTGAACAGATATACCAGGGGCTTATCCTGGGCATCCGGGATTATTTTTATAAATCCGGGTTTAAGAGCGCCATATTGGGATTGTCAGGGGGGATAGATTCGGCTGTAGTTTGCGCACTTGCGGCAGAGGCCCTGGGGCCGCAAAATGTGATGGCCGTGCTGTTACCTTCTCGCTTTTCAAGTGATCATTCTATCAAGGATGCGGAGGACCTGGTGAAGAACCTGGGCTGCAAAAGCGAGACTATTGCTATCAGGCATATCACCGAAGCATTTGAAAGCACGCTTCAGCCACAGTTCAACAATTTGCCATTCAATATCGCTGAAGAAAATATACAATCGCGCAGTCGCGCCGTGGTGCTTATGGCTATGTGTAATAAGTTTGGCTATATTTTGTTAAATACCTCCAATAAAAGCGAGGCCGCGGTGGGCTATGGCACTTTATATGGCGATATGTGCGGGGGAATTTCGGTTATCGGTGATGTTTACAAAACCCAGGTGTTTGAGTTGGCAAGATATCTTAACCGCGAGCGCGAGATCATACCCGAAAATACGATCGTAAAACCACCCTCTGCCGAATTGAGGCCTGACCAAAAGGATACCGATTCGCTGCCTGAGTATGATGTGCTTGATCCTATCTTGATGGAGTATATCGAAAACAGGTGCTCATCAGGTGAGATCACCAAGATGGGCTATGACGAGCAAACCGTCCGCAGGGTGCTTAAACTGGTAAACCTTGCCGAGCATAAGCGCTATCAAACTCCGCCTATATTAAGGGTATCGCCAAAGGCATTTGGAATGGGCAGGCGTATGCCTATTGTAGGTAAATATTTGTCTTGAAAAAGTGACAGAAAAACGCTAAAAAATTTATTTTCTGATTAAACCCTTTTAACTGTAAATTGTCTAATAAACCACAAAGGGAACATAGCCATGAAAACATCATCTTATCTTATCCTCGGATTATTAATTATTTCGGGATTATCAGCATGCAGCAGCTATAACTATTATACTGCCGGTCTTAATAAAACCAATATGAGCAGGTACCGCTCGTTCGCATGGATCCCGCCTGAAGGTAAAAACAATAGATCCGCCGCAGGCAGTGCTATGGCTGATCTGAAAATAAAGGATGCTGCTGTTGCATCACTTTCTATGAAGGGGTTGAAATTACAAACCACCAATCCCGACCTGCTGGTAACCTATACCGCTAAAATAGGGCGCGGCTCTAAACAAGTATATGCTGATACTTATTATGGCAGCGGTTATGGCTCGGGCTTTTATCCCGGCTGGGGTTTTGGGCTTGGATACGGATATGGCTGGGGAGGCTACCGCCCTTATTATTACGGATACGGACAACCATTCATCTATTACGGTGGCTCAACGGTAGTGGATAAGGAACACTATAAGGAAGGCACCATTATTATTGACCTGATTGATACCCATACCAAAAGAGTTGTATGGCGTGGATTTGGTGTGGGTGAGGTTCACAAAAACCCTCAAAAGAATATTGATGATCTGCCTAAGGTGGTGGATGGCATTATCAGCCAGTTACAACTTGCTCCGCCACAAACTGCATCAACAAGATCATAATACTACTACGTATTTATTGTTTTAATTATCCTCTCTGCAGATTGCAGCGGGGATTTTTTTGAATAGTATTATATGATTATTTGAAATTAGATTACTGCGGGCTACAGTTACATCTTTACAAACTTCGCCTGGCCAACAAAGCTTTTGTCTTTAGTGCTTATCACCTGGATAAAATAAGTTCCGGCAAGTAACTCGCTTACACTTCCCTGCCACACCGGCTGTGCAGAAGTGACTTCTTTGATGACCAAACCTACGTTGTTAGTGATCGTGATCTTATAATTTTTGACATTCGCATCGGGCGATACTGCCAGGTGAATTACATTGGTTGCCGGGTTAGGGTATACGTTAATATTACTTTTAACCATGCTATTGCTCAGATCAGAATACTCAACAGGTGCAACTTTGGAGTAGCTGATATTGCTGTTAATGTCTTCCTGTTTCAGCCGGTAAAGATTTTGCCCGTTAACAGGATTTTTATCTTTAATGCTATACGACCCTACGGCATTTGAGGCAAAACCACCCAAAACTTCATAATTCTTTCCATTATCGGTGCTGCGTTCCACGGTAAAGTGTGTATAATTTTGTTCATTTTTGGTTCTCCAGGTTGCCTGCACCTGCCTGGCATTTGCTGCTGTTACTTTAGCCGCCGTGAAATTCAGCAACTGGTAAGCATATTCAGTGTTTTGGCGGATAACCAACTTAAACCGGTGCGTACCAAAGCTATTGGTGTCACTTTTTGAAACCTCAAAAGTATAAGTTGTATTATGACGCATATCTGCCGAATCCTTTTTGAAAGTATCCATTAGCCATACATCAAAAAGTTGAGGTACACCTTCCAGCTCCTTCATATTTATGTTGTAAGTTCCATCAGCAACGGTATTTACAGCCAGGTCTATAGTCTGACTTGTTTTTGGCAAAGGAAGGTTATTGATAGCCAGGGTCACATTATTGCTTGATATACTGGCCATGCTCACGGTACCATAACCCGGCTTATATGGGGCATCTTCATCTTGTACATAATCCGTACTGGCCCCGCTGCTAAAATGGATAACGATGTCATCATTGTTAACAGAATCCTGGTTCAATTGCAGGCGTATATATTGGTTGTTGGCGTAATCGTCAACGGGCTTGCCCATTAATAATTTAAGGCCGGTATTTTGGGTATTTACTTTAGCCGATTCGTTAAAGGTCAATTTGGCTGCTGCGCTTGTGGCTACAACGAAAAAGCCCTGGCCGCTTGCCAACGTGCTGCTGGCATTGTGTGTGCCAACACCAAGTCCTTTAGTATAAGCGCCATAGTTTTTACTCGAAGGATCAAATACATAGATAGTAGTACCAACACCGGAGGCATAAATACCAGTAGTAGGCGTGGTTGTATTATACAGATCCCAGTTAATGGAACTTGCATAAGGGTTACCCACTAAATTATAACCCCGCACAGAGGCATTACCGGTTATTGTGGTATACCCCAAATTTGCCGAGGCAGGTGTATACCAATCCTTTACTGTTACCTGGCCCTGGTTTAATGAGCCGGTAGTTACTAAAGTTGTATTCTCAGGATTTGTATAGGGAGCTATAGTTTTACTGGCAAGGGTGGTACTTCTATCGCCCCTAAAAAAGAATAGAAAGCCATTACCCACCGGGATATTAAATATACCCAAATCACCGTCTATCAGGTAGTTTGGCGAAACAACAATACTATTGATGCCCCTGAAATTCCCGGCGCTAAATGAGTTGGTTGATACTGCTGTATTTTCACGATATAGATAAAGGGTAGGGTTACCAGCTTTATCAAAACCACCAAGGGCTCCTAAAGTACCGGTAAGGTAACTGGATTTTTTTAAGTAATTAATGCTGTATACATTGTTCCCGCCTACTGTTGCGGCATACACCGGCGATGATAGTAGCCGGTAGCTGCGATAAGTAGCGCTGCCGCCTGTTAAATAGCGTTCCACGTTTACATTGCCTGTAATGGTTGATGTGCCGGATAAGGCAGTAACAGTAGCAGAGCTGGTGGCGCCTGATTTCAAGGTTAAAAAAGAGGCAGCGCCGGCGCCGGTAACCAGTTTAGCCGGGCTCACCAGCGTTAACAAACCAGTGCTTGATACCGAAAAATTACCTACTCCTGCTGTCATGGTGGATGTACCCGTGCCATTAAAAGTAACTTTATTAAATATGGTACCAGTGCCATTATCTAACAGCGTTTGTGTTGCTCCGGAAAAACTGATCGTGCCGGTTCCTACATTAAAAGTTTTGCTATTGGTATAGTTTCCTTTAAATACGATATTTCCCGTGCCGCACTGCACTATGCCGGTAGTATTTATGAATGGCCCGGTTACTGTGATACTCCCGGTACCCTGTGTAACAGTGGTTGAATTAGCCCAGACACCGCCTATGGAGACAGTCGGGTTATTGGTATTTAGATTTACTGCACCGGTACCGCTTGTTGTCCAGTTTTTACCAATAGTAAATGCACCTCCGGCTGCTAATTTGGCGCTGGCGCCAGAAAAGAGCAGGTAATCGTAGTTATAGTAAACTATGCCAAGGCCGGTTGTTGCGGTAGTGTAAATTGCTTGTGTGCCTGCTGCTGCATCATAAATAACAGTTCCGAGCCCCGGGCCGTTGTTGGTAAAGTCAATAGTAAATCCTGTAACAATAGGTAATACGATAGGATTATTATTTGGTAATTCGATTGTTGTTGCTGCCGCATAAGAGTCGGCCTGGAACAACCCTATACCAGGGAATAATGGATCATCAACGGCCCCTGATTTTGGATTGCTATAGCTTGAAGTTTTTATTTGACCATATAATAATAGCTTATTGGCATCTAATGAAAAGAAGGGATACTCTATACCATCGCCAAGGTTATTGCCCGCTGCATTTAATGTAAGGTTGCCATTTATGGTCAATTGCTTCACCGTACTGCTAATAGCAGTTACTACACCTGTTTCGCTGGTTGGCTGAGTATTGTCGCCAACATTAAAATTCTTACAGATGATAGTTCCTGCACCGGCCAATTTAGTGGTTTGAAAAAAATCAGGATCATTATTTTGGGTGATATCACCCAAAACCGTTAGGGTACCATTTACAGTGAGATCAAGGTTGCCAAATACGCCAAGTATAAGAACAGCGCATGATTGAGCGTCTGTAATAGTAGGATCGTTGGTGTATGCGGTAACGGCTACCCGTACAATATCGGTATTATTTGGAAGCCTGGTAGCAGCAAGGCCGTTAACCTTCCAGTTTGCTATCGTATTCCAGTTATATACACCACCAACCAATTTGGTGCCCGACCAATCAAAAGTTGAAGCAAAAGTGTTTGCCGCAAAAATGGTTATCAAAAAACCAATTAGAAACAATCGATGTATTATAGCTTTCAATTTAAATTAATAAGATACTTGAAAACTTATACGAATGTTTTTTAAATAGGTTCCAAAAAAAAGCGAATTAAATTACGGCTTTTTTATAGCTAATTTTTGGTGTTTTGTGCTGATATAAAGCACTTTACGTAGATATAAATAGGAGGCTGATTATGAGGCATTTCTGTTGATTGTTTAAACATGCATCATGCCACCCAATCCTTGTTTTAAGGTAGTGAAGGACTGATTTTAATTGCTGAAAATTATAATTTTACAAATTTTGTTTCACCCACAAAAGCGTCATTTTTGTTATTAAATACGCGTATGAGATAAATTCCCGGCTGCAAATTACTTATGCTGCCCTGCCATGATGGCTGTGATGAAATAACCTGTTTCACTATAACACCCGCGCTGCTCATAAACCTGATTCGGTAAGAAGAATTTTCGGTGGTTTTTGAAAGGATGTCTAAATTAACGGTATTGATCACCGGGTTGGGATAAATACTCAGGTTATTAGCTATGGTTTGGTTGCTCAGATTTGCATAAAGCACTGTAACCGGTTTTGAATAGGAAATGGTACTGTTTATATCCTCTTGTTTCAAACGGTACAGGTTTTGGCCCACAACCGGGGTTTTATCCAAAAGGCTGTAGGTACCCTGTCCTGCCGCCTTTGCGCTGCCCAATACATCAAATGTTTTACCCTGATCGATGCTACGTTCCACAGTAAAATGGGTGTAGTTCTCTTCGTTCTCAGTTTTCCAAACTATTTGTACCTGGCGGGCAGTGGGTAGCTTATTAGCTGTAAAATCTAATAAATGATAGGCATAAGCCGGATTTTGACGGACAACCAGGGTAAAGCGCTTAGGCCCAAAGCTTAATGTATCTTTTTTGTAAATGTTAAAGCTATAGGTTTTGTTCTGCCGCATATCCATCGAATCCCTCTTGTATGCATCCATTAGCCAAATATCATATAGCTGTGGAATACCGGTGATATCTTTCAGGGTTAACTTATAGATAGCATCATCTTTGGCACTTACATTTAAGGCTATAATTGCTTTGCCCTGGCCCGGTAAAGAAACAGTATGTGTTGACAGGTCGACATTATCGCTCGATCTGCTGGATAAACTCACTGCACCATAGCCCACTTTGTAAGGTGCATCCACCTTATAATCATATGGCTGATCATTAATGTGATTATTGTTAAAGCTGATCTGGATACCGTCTGTATTGATCTCATCTTTTGCTAATTGCAAATGCAGATTCTGCTTATTTACAACATTGTCTGCAGGTGTTCCGAGGTAGAGATTAATATTGGGCACCTGTGAAGCTGTTTTGGCTGCTTCAGTAAATGTAAGTGTGGGATTGGCAGCGGTGGCCAGTACGAAAAACCCTTGCCCGCTGGGTATAACATTGGCTGAAGTAGTACCATCGCTTGCTACTCCTCCATTCCCTTTTGTATAAGAACGATAGTTTTTACTTACTGGGTCCAATATATACATGGTATTTGAAAGATTAGCGCCAGTTATACTGGTACCGAATGTATCCCAATCAATTGAGCTGGGATAAGGATTGCCCACCAGGTTAAAGCCCTTCACGGCGGCGTTGCCAGCAGTACTGCTATAGCCGAGACCAGAGGCAAGATACCAGTCTTTTACAACTATTGTTCCAGTATTCAGGGTGCCTGATGAGGAAAAGGTCACACTCTCCGCGCTGGTGGTTGTAGTATATTTGTTAATCAGGTTAGTGGTTCTGTCGCCCCTGAAAAAGAATAAGAAGCCATTGCCGGCAGTTATCTGCCGTAATGTGGCGACATTATTGAAATAGAAATTGTAAGATGGTGCATTATTCATCTTACTTAAGCCAAAATAATTACCACTGGTAAATGTTGTATTGGATACCGCCTGATCCTCGCGGAATAAATAAATGGTGGGATTACCTGCTTTATCAAATCCATCGGTAGAACCGTTGGTGCCCGTAATCAACGCGGATGTCTTTATATAATCTAAGCTATAAACGTTATTACCGCTAACCTGGGCAGCGTATACAGGTGATGACATCAAACGATATCCACGATAAGTATTACTGCCGCCTGATACATAGCGCTGCACTGCAAATGTTCCGGTTATGCTGGAGGTTAAAGGAATGGCACCGATAGATGCTGAGCCACTGGCATCGGAAGCTAAAGTAAATGTGCCTGAATTAACAAGTTGGGCTGTGGCAGCAAGCTTAACTATCCCGTTTAACGCGACAGTTATTGATCCTCCGGGTACAATATACGAGCTGCCATCCAAACTTATTGTGCCCGGGCCTTTTATTGTTGCATTTGAGGATGCATCAACCCCCATACCACTATTAACAGTTAAAGTTATTCCGGAATTTATGGTTAAGGTAGGTGTATTAAGGGTTCCAAATTCAATTGATTGAATGGTAGCATTTGCACTAATGGTTGGTTGGAGTTTTAGGCCGGTATAGGCAACTGTGCCAATTTCAATGCTTGCAGTTGTCGTAGGCGCGCCATTGCTCCAATTGGATGCAGTAGTCCATGTTGTGTTGGTGGTTCCCCTCCATCTTGTAACTGTTGTAGGGGTGGTACAGGATAAAGTGATAGTTGTTGACGAACTTCCGGTGGCGTTAAAGGCAAAGACAGTATAAAGAGTTGCGCCAAAATTCGCTGTGGGGGTGCCACTGATAATGCCTGTTGTATTATCAAAGGCTAGCCCGGCAGGCAGGGGGGCGCTAATATAATACCCGGTTGTTATAATCTGACGTATGGCATTGTTATTGTAATCAGCGACATATAAATTACCTGTAGCCGGATCAAAATCTAATCCTCTCGGTTGGTCAAATCGTGCGGCGGTACCAACAGCGTTTGTGTAACCCGCAGTACCTGCGCCGCCCGCAAACGTTGAAACCAAACCTGCCGGGGTTATCAATCTAACCGTATTGTTTCCGCTATCGGTTACGTATAAGTTGCCTGATGCATCTACGGTAATTCCTCTTGGGGTGTTAAACCTTGCGCCCGTGGTAGTACCATCAGTAGTGCCGGCAGTACCGGCCGTGCTTCCGGCAAATAAACTCACTACAGCAGTTGCTCTTATGATTTTCCTGACCTCGTTATTATTCTGGTCGCCCACATACATATTGCCGGTTGCATCCACACCAATTCCGTTAGGGCCGTCAAATCGTGCCGCGGTACCGGTTGCATTGGTAGTGCCGGCTGTACCACTGCCGGCAAATGTTGTAACAACTCCTGCAAGGCTAACTTTTCTGATCAAATTATTTGCGTAGTCGGAAACATAAAGGAACCCATCCACGGGATTGTACACTATTCCTACGGGCCCGTTAAAACTTGCTGCAGTTCCTGTGCCATTGGCTGAACCTGTGCCCCCTCCTGCATTCCCCGCTAACAGCGTTACCGCACCCGTTGCAATGGTTATTTTCCTGATCTGATTGTTGTTATAATCGGCTATATATAAATTTCCGCTGGGATCTGTTGTTAAATCATAGGGTAAATTAAAAGAGGCCCCGGTCCCTGTGCCATTTGCCATACCCGCTGTACCTGCTGCGTTACCTGCCAATAATGTTACAACACCAGCCGAAGTAGCCAACCTGATCTCATTGTTGCCTGCATCAGAAATATAGTGATTACCGGCAAGGTCAATGGCAATACTGCGAGGTAAATTAAAAGTAGCGCCAGTGCCTGTTCCATTTGCTCTGCCTCCTGCGCCTGCTGCGCTACCCACAAATGTAGTTATGGTGCCATAAACGGTAGCAGGTACCGCTCCGCCAGAATTAATAGGACTAATGGAAAATGGTAAGCCATTTAACAACGCATTGGTTGATGGAGAGTATGAAATGCTGGGAGCTTGCGCTACAACATTTATAGCAGATATCAATAGGACCAATAAAACAACTAAATACGACAGCCGCCTTTTCAAAATACCATAGTTTAAGTAACTGGACCCGAAACTAATGATTTTTAAGGTATTTTTTTTATGACATAAACTACCGGAGGTGAATTTTTGTAACCAATAAATGCTTATATACCAATTAAATATTTCGTTTATATTAATAAATGGTCAATTTGTATATATTATTAGTTAATATTATATTATAGATTAATATTTATAAACTGTATTTTACCAATAAGCAAAAAGTAATCAACCGTGTTTTTACACATGTATTATTGACAAATGTTAATATGTTGAAAAATAGTTAGAACATTTGATGATATTTGGCCGAATCGTGCGGGCAAGATCATATTAAACCTGTGTTTTGGACGTTATGAAAAACTCTTTTTAGAAATAGTCGTTCGGAAATAAAAGTATATGCCTAAAGCCGCCTTTGACTACATTTTTACAAACTTGGTATTACCTACAAGGGTGTTGTCTGTGTTATTGATCACTTTTACCAGGTAAGTGCCAGGAAGCAGGTCGTTAATACTGGCCTGCCATTCCGGCTGGGCCGAAGTAGCCTGTTTGATAATCAACCCTGAACTGTTGGTGATCATGATATTGTAAGTAACCGGTTTGTTAATATCGGCAGTTATGGCCAGGTTTATGGTATTTTTTGCCGGGTTAGGATACACGTTGATAGCATTTTTAGCAAGATTGTTGCTCAGGTCGGCATAGGCTACGGGAACTATTTTAGAGTAACTGATGTTGTTATTAATATCCTCCTGTTTCAGGCGGTAAAGATTTTGACCTGCAATAGGAGCCTTGTCCAAAAGACTGTAATTATCCCGGGCGCCGGCCTGCACTCCTCCAATCACTTCAAAGTTTTTTGCGCTATCGATGCTGCGTTCCACTGTGAAATGGGTATAATTTTGTTCATTCTCTGCTTTCCATGTTACCTGTACTTGCTTATCCGTTGATGAGGTCACTTTTGCAGCGGCAAAATCAAGCAAATGATACGCATAGGCAGGGTTTTGGCGGATAACAAGGCTAAAGCGTTTTGAGCCAAAAGTATTGGAATCGCTTTTTAGTACATTGAAATGATAAGAAGTATTATGGCGCATATCCAATGAATCCTTTTTAAAAGCATCCATCAACCAGATATCAAAAAGCTGGGGTATGCCTACAAGATTCTTCATATTTAATGAATAGTTTCCATCAGCAGCAGTATTTATGGTTAATTTGATGGTTTCGCTATTATCAGGCAAAGGCTGCACATTGATAGCCAAAGGGATTTGGTCACTTGACAGGCTTGACAGACTTACAACACCAAACCCTGTTTTATAAGCAGCATCAAGATTTGGAACATAGGCAGTGCTGACGTTACTTTTAAAACGAAGCAAAATATCATCTGTATTAACAGAATCCATAGCCAGTTGCAGCCGCAGATATTGATTGTCAGCATAATCCGCAGGCATTCCCATCAGCAGCTTGGGGGCGGTTACCGGGTTAGGTTGGGTGCCTGTTTTAGCTCCCTCGTTGAAAATAAGCTTGCCGCCCGCTGAAGAAACCACCACAAAAAATGCCTGCCCGCTGGCTATTACATGCGAAGAACTGTTGGTTCCTGTTCCACCGGGAGTGCCGCTTACATAGGCGCCAAAGTTTTTACTTACCGGGTCAAGCATCCATATGGTATTGCCAACATTAGCCGTACCATAAATATTGGTTGAAGTTGAAGCAGTTTGAAAAGTGTTCCAATCAATAGAACTGGCGTAAGGGTTACCCACCAAATTATAGCCCTTTACAGCAGCCGGGGAGCCGGCTGTGCAACTTAAGGTTACGGAGGCAGGCGTAAACCAGTTTGTAACGGTTACCTGCCCCTGGTTTAATGTACCGGTTGTGCTTAACGTTGCGGCTTGCGGAACATAGGTTGAAACTGTTTCAGCAGCAAAAGTAGCAGAAGCCCTGTTACCCCTAAAGAAGCATAAAAAGCCATTACCAACAGGAATATTAAACCCGGACCCATCCACATCTAAAGTATAGCCTGGCGAGGCGTTGATATTATTGACCCCTCTGAAATTGCTGTTTAAAAATGTAGAATATGCCGGTGTCATGTTCTCCCGGTACAGGTATAAAGTAGGATTAGCCGTACTGGTATTATCGAAGCCGCCGGCGGTAGTTGTAGCGGTTAGATACATTGAGTTTTTTAGATAATTGATGCTGTAAACTTTATTACCGCTAACTGTACCTGCATTTACAGGCGAAGACATTAAGCGGTAGCCCCGGTATGTGGCGCTGCCGCCAGTTATATACCTTTGTACCGCTACGTTGCCCGTAATGCTGCAGGTTGATGGAATGGTAGCCACGGTTGCTGTGCTGGTAGAACCAGAGATCAATGTTAAATGGCCATTTGCATTTAAGATATTGGTATTGGCCATTGTTAAGGTACCGGTATTTGATACCGAAAAGCTCCCTGAGTTTAAAAGCGCCGTGCCACTGCCGCTAAATGTAACATTATTAAATATTGTACCCGAGCCGCCATCATTTAACGCGGGTGAGGCGCCATTAAATATGGTATTGCCGATACTTTGTGTATAGGTGCCGTTATTGGTATAATTACCGGTTACTGTTAAGTTTCCGGTTCCAAGGGTCAGGGTGCCTGTATTGCTCAAATCCCCCCCGGTTGAAATACTTCCCGTCCCTTGTGTAATAGTGGTTGAGTTGGTCCAATCATCGGCTACAGTTACTATAGCATTATTCGTATTCAGGCCCACAGATCCTCCGCTGGTCGTCCAGTCACTGCCTATACTTAATGTGCCGCCATGTACGGTTTTAGCACTGGCAGCGCTAAGTATCAGATTTGGGTAAACGGTTGGCGCCGGGCTCACAGAGGCATCGGCACTGGTGTAAATAGTTTGGGTGCCCGATGTTGCAGCGTAATTTACTGTGCTGGCTGTTACTGTGCCCCCGCTTACAAAATCTATGTTGCCGGCGGTAGCTGTTGTTATCGGGTTGGCCCCTAATAATTTCAGCGTATTGGTACTTGCACCTAAATCCATTTTATAGTTCGCGGTGGTCTGCACGTAATAATAACCATCATTCCGGCTTACATATAAGCCATTAGTGGTTATAATATTGTTGACTGTAAGCGTGCCCGAGTTAAGATTGAACAATGGATTATTAACGGAATAATTGGATGCTATAGGCACAAAAAAGAAGGTCCAGGTAGCCAATGCCGAAGTGGTACTGTGTAAAGTAAGATCGCCGTTTATAGTTAAAACAGCAATATTGCAATCAAATGTAGTGGTATTATTGGTTGGTAAATTGCCGCCAAAAAGAGAATCGCCATCGGGAACCGGCGGCGCCGCGCTATTACCAACTATTAATGCGGAACAAGTGAGCCCGGCTGTGCCCGTCCCTGTAACAGTGACTGTCATGCCCCCGTTAGCCGCGTTATGATCCTGTAAAACTGTACCTGTAACTGTAAGTACAACCGCAGTGTTAACGGTTAAAGTGATGGAATTGCCGTTATTATCGCCAAATTCAACAGAAGCTACACTGACCGAAGCAGCCAGCGTGGGCTGGTTACCTGTATAATTATTTACCCCTATCCTGACGATATCTACCGAACCGCTTTGCCCCGGATAAGTGCTTGTACCTCCAGAACCTGTCCTGGTCCAATTGCTTGCTGTGGCCCAATTAGCACTGGTGTTACCTTTCCAGTCGAATGTATAAGCGTTGGCTTTTTCAAAAAATAAAAATAAAAAGAGGGGGAGAAGCAGAATTCGGTGTAGTTGTGTTTTCAAGAATAAGGTTATTAGTCAAAATTGCCGATGAGCCATTGTGTTATTATGACATATTCTTACGGAGAGATTTTGTACGATGTTTCATATTTAATACTATTTTTTAATTAATCATAAATTAATTTAACCGGCCAAATTGATGACGTATCTTTAAAAACCACCATATAATTTAACTATTGAATAATAAAATTCCTTATGATTAATTATTTGTCCACAAGTTAAATGCCGGGGATTGTGTAACAATCATGTTTCCTGAGTTATTTTAGCTTGTTAAGGGTTTTTTCGGCGTAAAACGCGCTGCTGGCGGGAATGTGATCAAAAATCACTCCCTTGCTTTTAAGAAGAATTCAGGCTGTATTAATTCAGCATAAAGCATGGAAACAATGGCCGCGTTAGCAAAGCCTGAAGTTTTTTGCACTTATAATGAGTTTTAAAGACGGCTGAGAACTACAGTTTCACAAATTTGGTTTGCCCAACCAGGCTGTTATCTTTATTGTTAACCACCTGTATCAGGTAAGTCCCCGTGAGCAATTTGCTTACGTTATCCTGCCAGTTTGGTAGCGTAGTGATCGCTTGTTTTACTATTGTACCCGCGCTATTGGTGATCCTGATGCTATAAGCTGTCACCTGTTTTTTCGGATCAATGGCTAAATTAATATTACCTACCGCCGGGTTAGGGTAAACGCTCAGGTGGCCGCTCCCTGTAAGATTATTGCTTTTGTCTGAGTATTGGATAGTTACCACGTTTGAGTAAGTAATGACGCTGTTGTAATCTTCCTGTTTCAGGCGGTATTTATTAATTCCGTTTGCCGGGTTTTTATCCAGCAGGCTATAGGTACCCTGTCCGCTTGAGGTTAAACCACCCACCACTTCAAACACCTTTCCGTTATCGGTGCTGCGTTCTACGGTATAGTGGGTATAGTTTTGTTCGTTAACAGCTTTCCAAATTACTTCAACCTGTGCTTTATTAGTAACCTTATTGGCATTAAAGCTGATCAGCTGACACATCTGGGCTGGGTTTTGGCGCACAACCAGTTTAAAACGATTTGAACCAAATGTGTTGGTATCACTTTTGGCAATGGTAAAATTGTATAGTTTATCGGTGCGCATATTAACCGAATCCTTTTTGAAAGCATCCATCAGCCATACATCATATAATTGTGGTACGCCGACAAGCTCTTTCATGTTTAAGATGTAGCTACCATCAGTAGTGGCGCCTATTTTCAAAGCAATGGTTTGCCCCATGGAGGCTAATGGAAGCTGGTTGATACCCAGGATAACTTTATCGCTCGAAATACTGGCCAAACTTACAGCCCCCAACCCGGTTCTATAAGGTGCATCCTCTTTGATATTATATCCGGCTTTGGCATTGCTGTTAAAGCGGATCAGGACATTATCCTTGTCTATCGAATCTTTTCCAAGCTCCAGGCGCATAAATTGGTTGTTTGTAACCAGGTCAGCAGGTTTGCCCATCAATAAGATTGCTGGTTGTGCAGTAGCTTTTGCCGACTCATTAAATGTAAGCTGTGGCGCCAGCGCTGATGAAAAATCAGCAAGTACAAAAAAACCTTGCCCGGTTGCAATATACCGGCTGCCATTATTGGTAGAATTTCCTCCAACCTGGTAAATGTCGTAGTTTTTGGTTACCGGGTTAAGCTCATACACTGTACTAACCAGGCCCTGCGTATAAATTCCGCTTCCGGAGGTGGTGGTATTAAAAGTTTCCCAATCAATAGAGCTTGGATACGGGTTGCCGGTTAAATTAAAACCGTAGGCAGCCGGATCGACATTTGATTTGCCTAAATTATCTGACCCGGCATTATACCAATCCCTGAAAATTATTGGTCCTTGATTTAACGAGCCGGTAGCCGCTACCGTGGCGCTTGTGGCAACATAAGTTGTTAAAGTTTCCGCAGCGATAGAAGCCGGGCTTTTATCACTATATCCCCTGAAAAAGAATAGATATCCGTTACCGGTTGGAATGTTATAGGAAGCGGCATCACCTTCAACCGTATAATCGGGCGGAGTGGTTATATCATGTATACCCCTGTAGTTGCCGGTTAAGAATGAGGAGTTTGAAACAGGCACATCCTCACGGTATAAATAAAGTGTTGGGCTGCTTACCTTATCAAAACCACCACCCATACCCGTCAATACCGTATTCGCCTGTAAATAATTTATGCTGTAAACATTGTTTGATCCTACTGTAGCCGCATATATAGGGGAAGACATTAAACGGTAACCACGAAGCGCTGCTATGTACCGCTGCACAGTTATGTTGCTCCCGTTTACCTGGCAGCCATTGGTGAGAGTGGCAATTGTTGCAGAACCACCCGCATCCGAAATAAGCGTCAAATTGCCTGTACCGGCAGTCACCAGGGTATTGGTGCCGCTCAGTGTCATCACAGCGCTGCTTGCTACAGAAAAATTACCGCTTTGCAATGTTTTGTTTGAGCCACCACTAAATGTTACGTTATGGAAAGCAGTACCTGCACCTGCTCCACCGGCTAAATCCTGAGCACCTGTTCCATTAAATATAGTGGTACCTGTAGTTTGAGTATAATTACCACTATTGCTGTAATCTCCTGAAACACTGAAATTGGCCGAACCAAGGTTCAGGTTTCCTGTGTTTGATACAGATCCGGTAACCGTAATATCTCCGTTGGTTTGATTTAAATTACCCGTATTGGTAAATCCTCCATTGAAAGCTATAGTGCCCGAAGCGCCTGAACTCAATTGATCAATATCGCCGGCATTTGTTGCAAGGCCTGTGATGTTGATAGCTGCCGTACCCTGGTTAAGTATATCGTTTGTGCTGTTGGATGTAAAAGTCCCTGCGATATTAACTACGGGGTTATTGGTTTTTAAGTCGACCGACCCTGTACCGGTGAGGGCCAGGTTAAAATTACCATCAATAGAAAGTGAACCTGCATCTACAGTTTTTATTCCACCACCCGCAAAACCAAGGTTCTGATACACCGCTGTAGTATTGTCAATACCTGTTACACCATCAGCAAATACCTCCTGGTTGCCCGGGCCTGAATAATTTACCGTGCTTGTTTTGTGCGGTGTATTTATTATTTCATAAAAATCGATGTAGTTGTTGGTCAATGCATAGTCTGGACTTGTTATATCACCAATTTGTACAGATGGGGCTCCCCCCAGGTTTAAAATGGCATCATTGACTACATCAAAAAGTTGGATCGTAAAATGATTTGAAGGAGAATACTGATCCAGTGAGTAAGCAAAATCGTTGCCATCCGCTTTATTATTCACCAATTTAAGTGTGCCGCCTATAGTTAAAGTCCCCTGGTAAAAAAAAACTTCAGTGTGGATGTTCCTGGCAATAACGGTTGGGTCTCCACCCAGCCGGGTGCTTACGGAGTTTTGTATAAAATCATTATCCACTATTATATTTATAGGATTATCACCAGTATTACTGCCAATAAGCAGCTGTGTATAATCGTTGGTATATAAATTTTGGGGGATGGTAGTGGGATCGCCTACTATAAGTGATCCGCAATGAAGCGTGCCATTTCCTATTATCGATGTTGTAATCGCGGTAAATCTTGCGGTATAATCGACACCCGGTCCCGTTCCGCCACTATTGGCGTTGCCGCCATTGGGACTGTGCATTTGTAAAAACGCACCTGTAACGGTTAGCGTCACCCCGGCACCGTTAATTGTTAATGCCATATTGGCCTTGGTATTAACTGGTTTATTGTTGTATCCGTAAGTTACTGAAGCTACAGTTAAAGATGATGATAAAGCAGGAAATTGAGCCGCGGTAATACTTGCGTCAACACCAACCTGGACAATATCAGTTGTCCGGCCTGCGCCGCCGGGATAATTGGTTCCGGTTTGTGCTACGCCGCCAACACTCCAGTTACTGGCGATAGTCCATGCTGTATTGGTTGTTCCGGTCCAGTCATAAGTGAGTTGCGCAAAAGCACTTCGCGCAGAGATCATAAGCAGGGCGCTTACAATACATATTTTAAGTAAAAGCTGTTTCACGTTTCAAAGGTTTAAGGTCAATAACTCTTGGTTAATCAGCACCAACCTTAATAATTAAAGTACACTAATCAACACCACGCATAGTTGTTGTACAACTTGTTTTATTACTTATTGTTTTTATTAAAATAATAAAAAATATTTAGCAAAGAAATGCATCCGTTTATAATGAAGATCAAGGAGTTGGAATACAACTTTTTTGTTTTTCATTACACCAGGTAAATATGATTCCTTATACAATT
This sequence comes from Mucilaginibacter sp., assembly GCA_035489035.1. Taxonomy (GTDB): domain Bacteria; phylum Bacteroidota; class Bacteroidia; order Sphingobacteriales; family Sphingobacteriaceae; genus Mucilaginibacter. The sequence continues at coordinate 37,112 of DATHKT010000020.1, read as the reverse complement.
TTAAGGGATAAAATGCACTTTATCAAGCAAAAAGAACATTTTTTATACGGCTTTTAATATTATTATCAACGCCCAATTGGGAACACTTAAGTGTATTAAATTTAAGTAATGTATTATCAGAGCTTTAAGGCTTCTATTTAAAGTGTTGATCCGACATCTTCGATTATGAATAGTATGAACGGCCCATGGGGCTGGCCTGTAATTAATAGCCGAAAATAGCGGCAATAAATTAATTATGGGTTAATACGCCGGATGATTTTGTCTCAATAACGGCTTCTGAAACCTCAAAATCAGGAGCTTTTTGGGGTTATAATTTGATAAATTTTGTTTGCCCAACAAGGCTGTTGTCCTTACCATTTACTACCTGGATCAGGTAGGTTCCGGTAAGCAGGCGGCTTACATTATCCTGCCAGTTGGGTTGCGTGGTGGTAGCTTGTTTTACTATTGTACCTGCACTGTTGGTGACCCTGATGCTATAGGTTGTTACCTGTTTTTTGGGATCAATGATTAAGTTAATAGTGTTCACCGCAGGATTGGGATAAACACTCAGGTGGCCACTGCCGGTTAGGTTATTACTCTTATCAGCATATTGTACCTCCACTACATCTGAGTAGCTGATCTTGCTATTGAAGTCTTCCTGTTTCAGGCGGTAGAGGTTGATACCATTCTCCGGGTTTTTATCCAAAAGGCTGTAGTTATATTGACCGCTTGAAGTTAAGCCGCCTATCACCTCAAAAGTTTTGCTGTTATTGTTGCTGCGCTCCAGGGTAAAGTGGGTGTAGTTTTGCTCATTGGCAACTTTCCAGGTTACTTCTACCTGTGCCTTGTTATCAACCTTATCGGCAGTGAAGCTTAGTAGCTTATACATTTCAGCAGGGTTTTGGCGCAGTGCCAGTTTAAAGCGGGTTGAACCGAAAGTGTTGGTGTCGCCTTTGGCTATGGTAAAGCTGTAGGTTGAAGTGGTACGCATGTTTACCGAATCCTTTTTGAAAGCATCCACTAACCATACATCGTATAACTGCGGAATCCCTTTCATTTCGGTCATCTTTAAAGTATAAGTGCCATCAATGGTTGCGCTTAATTTTAATGGAATGATTTGGCCTTTTAAGCTTAAAGGAAGATCGTTAATAGCCAGGGCTATTTGATCGCTTGATGTGCTGGATAAGCTTACCTTACCGGTTCCTGTTTTATAAAGAGCATCTTCCTTATAATCGTAGCCAGCTTTTGCGTTATCATCAAAAAGCACCAATGTTTCATCTGTACTCATGGTATCCTGTGTCAATTGGAGGCGCAGTAGAGAGAGTGTATTTGTTGCTACAGGTTTGCCCATGTATAAATTTAGCGGGCTAACTTGTGTATTAGTTTTTGCAGCTTCGTTAAATACCAATGTTGATGCGGTATTGCTTGATGCTATTACAAAGAAGCCCATGCCGCTTGGAATAGTTTTTGAACCCCCGTTTTGAATTACATTATGGACGGCATCATAAGTGCCATAATTGCCATTACCCTGCCCTGTAGTGTGCAATATATAAGCAAATGGCCCCACATTGCCACCAGCGGCATATACCCCGGCTGCGGCGTTGGTGGTGCTGTAAGTACTCCAATCGATTGAGCTGGCATAAGGGTTACCCACCAGGTTGAAACCTTCTACCGCGATTGTGCCCGAAATAGTAGTGAAACCAAGGCTTGGGGAAGCTGGTGTATACCAGTCTTTAACACTTATTGATCCCTGGTTTAATATCCCGGTGGTAGTGAATGTGGCAGCAAGAGGAGTAGATGTGGTTTGAAAGGGGTTTGGCGTGCCTATCCCGCCCCTGAAAAACATTAAAAACCCATTACCTACCGGCATATTGAATGTGCCATCGCCTATTACCAGGTAATTGGGTGATGCGCTCAGATCACCAACGCCCCTGAAATTGCCGCTTGTAAAGGATGCATTTGAGGGGATCAAGTTTTCGCGCCATAAATAAATTGTTGGGTTGCCTCCCTGGGTAAAGCCCCCGGCAACGCCATTAAGCCCGGTTGTATAGGTTGAATTAGTTATGTAGTTAAAGCTAAACTGTTTATTACCATTGGCATCATTGGTGCCCGTATTAACAGGAGAAGATAATAACCGGTAACCCCGGTAGCCAATACCGCCGGTTACATAACGCTGAACGCTAACATTGCCGTTAATGGCGCAATCTGAAGGTATAGCGGCTACGGTTGCTGAAGAGGTGGAATTGGAATTTAACGTTAAATGCCCCCCTGCCTGTAGCGTTGTAGCGCCGCTCATGGTTAATACGCCGGTGTTTAATACCGAGAAGCTTCCGCTCGACAGGGTTTTTGTACCGCCGCCGCTAAAGGCAACTTTACTAAAGGCAAGCGCGGCTGTTGTGGTAAGCGTTGTAGGGGAGGGTGAATCGAAAGTGATCAACCCGGTACCAATGCTGGTAGTCCCCAAATTACTGAAAGTAGAGCCGGTGATATTTACAGTACCCGTGCCGAGGTTAACGGTGGTGCCACCGATTGTATAATAACCACCTCCACTTGCCGCCGGATCATTACCAATAATTACAGTCGGGTTATTGGAAGTCATGTTTACTGTTGCAGTACCGGATACGGTAAAATTGTTGGCTACAGAAAGCAAACCCGCATCCACTGTTTTTGTTCCTGAATTCGACAGGGTAAGATTTTGATAGATATCATTAGGAACCACGTCTATCCATTCGTTGGGATCTAACGATCCGTTATAAGTATATATCCGCTGGTTGGTTCCTAAATAATTAACGGTTGCAGTCCCCGTACCGCCGGTGGCGTTGACATTATAAAAGTCGACAGGGTTAGCGGCATATTGTGAGGTACCGACCAAAACCGGGGTAGCCCCTTTAAGGTTTAATACCGGGCTGTTGGCATTGGCATACAGGTCCATCGAAAAAAGACAAAGGGACTCGTATTGCTGCAATACAAATTTAAAGACATTGTTATTGGTTAAGTTCAGTTTACCGGTAATATTTAAGGTTCCGGCCTGGAGCGAAATAAGCGAACGGCTGCTGCGGGTTACCACTGTGCCATTGTTTTTACTTGCCGAGTTCAGGACACAATCACCGCTTACGTTTATGGTTAATGTTGATGTGGTGTAGTCATTTCCAATATCTACCAGCGTAGCGTTAACGGTGCTGTTATTTACTCCTGTAGTATTATCACCCACCTGGAATGTGGCGCAGTTAATTGTGCCGGTACCAAGCAGCGTTGTTATTTCATCAAATGTGAATTTTTCAAAATCAGAGTCATCAACTGTTGAACCCGTGCCACCCGAATTTGCAGGGCCGCCTGTAGCGCTATGCATTTGCAAAAGGGTGCCGGTTATGGTTAATGTAGCATTAACAGTCAATTGCATTTCTCCGCCAAAACTTGCAACAGGCGAATTATCGTTGCCGAAGGTTAATGAAGCTATAGTAATATTGTTTGCTAAAACAGGGTAGGTGTAAAACGTAGGAATGGTGGTAACTACGCCGATGCGTACAATATCGGTATTGCCGCTTTGGCCAGGATAAGTGGTTGATGTACCATTATTCTTCTTCCAGTTACTTGCGGCGGCCCAATTGGTTGAAGTATTTCCTGTCCAGTCGTAAGTATTGGCTGCACGCACTTCTCCCATGAAGAAAATGGGCAGCGCGCATAGTATTATTATTTTAAGTATAAATTGTTTCAAAAGGCGGAGGTTGTTTCCTGCCTCGATATAACAAATTAACTGCCAATAATATTAATTATCCAATCACGATAAAAAAGTGCGTATACAGGCTATTAGGGCACTTAATTGGGGGCTTTTTTTAAAGCAGCTTTTTAAATCAATACCTGCCCATTTTTAACGGGTAATATTCTCCCCATAATTGCAGGCATTCACACCTAAATCTTGATAAACTTGCTGTTTCCGACAAGGCTTTTATCTTTATTATTTATCACTTGTACAAGGTAAGTACCCGGAAGCAAATTATTGACCGCACCCTGCCAATTAGGCTCGTTAGTAATAGCTTGTTTTACTACCGCGCCTGAACTGCTGGTGATTATAATATTATAGCTTGCGCTCTCCGCCGACTGAGAAGCTATGGCTAAATTAAGTGTGCTGTTTACAGGATTAGGATATATACTGATATTGCCAGCCAGGTTGTTGCTCTTATCAGAATAAAGCACCTGTACTACTTTGGAGTAGGTAATGGTATTGTTAATATCCTCTTGTTTCAGGCGGTAAAGGTTTTGGCCAATTACCGGGCTTTTATCCAGGAAATTGTATGAGCCGAGCCCGCTTGAAGATACACCGCCCAATACTTCATAGGTGGCACCATTATCGATGCTGCGCTCAACAGTGAAGTTGGTGTAGTTTTGTTCATTCTCGGTTTTCCAGGCTACTTGTACCTGCGTGGTATTGTTTATTTTTTGAGCGGTAAAATTTAACAGGCGGAAGGCGTAAGCCGGGTTTTGCCGGATGATCAAACTAAAGCGCTTCGATCCAAAGCTTGACGAATCACCTTTAAGAACGTTGAAGCTGTAAGTGGAGTTATGGCGCATATCTAACGAATCCTTTTTATAGGCATCCATCAGCCATACATCAAAAAGCTGCGGAACCTGGTTAATATCTTTCAGGCTTAACTGATAAATGTCATCCGCAGTGGCATCAACTGTTAGCCCAACAGTTTCAGCGTTTTGTTTGGGTAACGGGAGAGCATTTATCGCCAGGTCAACACTATCGTTTGATCTGCTTGACAAGCTTACTTTGCCAAATCCTTTTTTATAAGGCGCATCTTCGTTCTCAACATAATTAACTTGGGCACTACTGTTAAAGCGCAGCAGCAGATCATCTGAGTCAGCCGAATCCTTTGCCATTTGTAATCGGATATACGGATTGAAGGCAACCTGGTCGGCAGGCATTCCCATAAACAAAGCGGGCCCTGTGGCTTGTGCGGTAGTTTTTGCCGACTCATTAAAGATCAGCTGTGCCGATGCATTTGCGGCCAAAACGAAAAACCCCTGCCCGCTGGCTATAATGTTGGTTGCGCCATTGGTGCCAAGGCCAGCGCCCCCCTTGGTGTACGCACCATAATTATGATTTTGCGGATTTAATAAATAGATAGTTGGGCCAACAGTGGTTACGGTGCTCACGACCGGTGCATAAATGCCGGTTGTTGATGTTGTGGTTTGAAAGGTTTCCCAGTCTATAGAGCTGGCATAAGGATTTCCTACCATATTATAGCCTCTAACGGTGGTATTGCCAGCTGTAGTGGTATACATCAGGTTTGCAGAAGCGGGCGTATACCACGGATGTACAATCACCTGCATGGTATTTAAGGTTCCGCTGGCTGTCATGATCACGCTCTCGGCACTGGTGCCGGGGGTATATTTATTAGCTAAATTGGTTGTACGATCGCCCCTGAAGAAGAAAAGAAAGCCATTGCCCACAGGTATGCTGTAAGTAGATGCTTCCCCATTAAAACTGTAGGTGGGGGCACTTAGAATACTGCTGACGCCCCTGAAATTTCCGGATACAAAAGTCGCGTTTGAAACTGCAATGTTTTCGCGATTGAGGTAAAGGCTTGGATTACCTGTTTTATCAAAACCACCACTCGCGCTGCCGGTTACCAACGCTGATGCCTTTACATAATTAAGACTGTAGATGTGGTTGCTGCTTGCATCGGTACTTGCATAAACAGGTGATGAAAACAGGCGATAACCACGGTAAGCAGCACTGCCGCCGCTGATATAGCGCTGAATTTGAAACGTGCCAACAAACTGGCCGCTGGCACTGGCCGGTACAGCAGTCGGGATAGCACCAACGTAGGCTGAGCCATAAGTATCCGATTGAAAAATGAAAAAACCAGCAGGGTTATTGGTAACAAGCCCCTGGTAACCCGTAAGATTGATACCCGAGGTAGACCCGACATAAAATGTACCCGAGTTAGTTATATATGAGCCTTGCGAGCTTAAAGTAATGGGACATGCAGAATTAGATGTGCCGGAGTAAAAATTTCCGTTGTTTATAATATATCCCTGGTAACTTGAAATGGAAATAGACGACCCGCCGGAAGCCAGGAATGTTGCACTGGCGCCATTAGTAATATTACATTGATTTTGAGTGGAAAGGACAATGGGACAAGCATTAACTAAAAAACTACCTGTTGCGGTAGTATTGTTAATGGCTGCCGCCTGCCCGGTTAAGTTAATAGGACATAATGTAGCAGTAAAGGTTTTTGTATTATTAATGGCAGTATTATTTGCCGAAAGCGCAAATGTTGATGATGTGGCATTTAATGTACCAGAATTGGTAAGAACGCCACTTTGCCCTCCCAATTGAATGGTGGATGATGTTAAGGTAAAAGAGTTGGTGTTGGATACGGTGGGATTAATATTAGCCGATGTAATAGTGGTATATGTTGCCGTCATCGTACCTGTGTTAGCCAGGGTACCATAATCTGCAAACGTTACAGTAACACCTGATGCTAATGTGCCTGTAAATTTGAGTGTGCCGTTATTGGTAATGCCACAATAGCTATTTGCCATGGATATACTTGAACCAGCAGGGAATGTAACCGTATTTGAAGCGCCAATAGTAAGCGTTGCATAATATGTAAATGCTGAAGCGCCACCGATCACTGCGGAGCCCAGGCCCGCAAAGGTGATCCCGTCATAGGAGCCTCCATAGGTCCCGGTGATTGCCAGTCCGTTGCTTACATTAAGGGTTATGCCGCTATTGATGGTAATTTTACAGGCTGAATAAGCTTGCGCCTGTACTTGAATAATAGCATTGGGTAAATTGGCCGATAAGGTAACGTTATTGGTAAAAACAGAATTAAAATAAGCCACATCGCCAACGCCGCTGCCGGGATAACCACTAAAAAAGCCGGTGCTCATATTTAACCAGTTGCCCGACACATTCCACGTACCCGTTCCTCCCCACCATTGATAAGTTGCCGCTTTCGCATTTTTAGTTAACAATGAGGCAGATAAAACAATCAAGCCAAATAATAGAAGTTTCTTCAAAGTACAAGGGGGCTAATAGTCACCAATCTTTAACACAACACACAAAATAAGAGAATCCGGTTTGGCCTGCTTGATGTTAGGGTCATCAATAAAACTCAGGTCGCCAGTGAAGTTAACTTAATTTTTTCTTGTTTACGTTAAAAAAATCAGATTGGTTTTCCATTTTTTGCATAAAAATTAATCATTGATTAATATAAGCCTTGTAATAAATTGGTTACATGGAAAGTATGATACATTCAAAAAATGAATATTTTTTTGGATAAAGAGGGTTTATTTATACTCCGGGTTTGAGTGAACCCTTATCTTGATTGAGGAGTACCCTGCAGCGCAGATGTTTGGCGGCTGTATAAGCGGAATGCGGCAAACATAGATGCGGCAACAACCAAAACTATTACCCAAGTATCAAGCGGGCAAACAGCATCCGGGTCATCACCACCGCAAGGCAGGCCCTGGGCGTGGGCGTTTACCATGCTGATCAATAACAATACAAATACCACTAAGCCTGCCTTCAATTTCATATTTATATTCTTAAACCTCAATGTTACAAAATTATTCCTTTTTACCATAATTTTCGGCAGAAAGTTTTATACAACGCATTTTATAATAATATTGTAGCCGTTGAGGTTATTTTATACGTATATGCCTGTATACTAATAATGCGATAAAATTGTTGTGATGTGGCTGTTTATGTATTAACGATAAAAGGTTGTTATCGGATTTGAGATTAAAAATCTATAATTTTAGCAAAAATGATCAAATATATTGTCGCGGGGATTTGTTTTGCAGGTTGCTCCCAGCTATCAAAACGAGTTAATTTATTGTTAAGCTGATGAGAAAACACTACGCGGCATTACTTACAGGATTTTTATTGTTGTTTTTTGGCGTAGGTGCATTTGGTCAGCAAGTGCCTGCATCTGCCGCTAATAAGAAGGAGCTGGATGCTCTGTCGGCCAAATCAAATGACTTATATATTAAGGGAAGGCAACAGGCACTGGCACTGGCTAAAAGCCGGGGATGGCTGATCAGCAGAAAAACTAAGAACGGTGGGATCATATCCTTGCAGGGTATCAACAAACTGGGGTTCCCGGTATACCTCATTACTGATAACAACACAACATCTGCCGCTACCACTAATACAGTTACTGTACAGCCGGGTGGTTCATTAGGATTAAATCTATCCGGATCAAGTACATTTTTAAATAATAAGCTGGCTATATGGGATGGGGGCTGGGTTTATAAGGCCCACCAGGAGTTTGCCGGGAAAACCATCACACTGAAAGATACTTCTTTCGTAATTGACCATGCTACGCACGTAAGCGGCACCTTGCTTGCAAAAGGGGTGTATGCTCCTGCAAAAGGGATGGCTTTTAACGCGGGCACCTTATTATCCTATGATTTTAATAATGATGTGGCCGAAATGAGCGCGGCTGCTTCAAACCTGCTGCTTTCAAATCACTCTTATGGCGATGAAGCAGGCTGGAATTTCAATGAAGGGAACAATCACTGGGAATGGTTTGGAATACCGGGCGATACGGTTGATTATACTTTTGGGTTTTATTCAGACAGGGCCCAGGCATGGGACAAGATAGCCTTTAACGCGCCGTATTACCTGATTGTAGAAGCGGCGGGCAATAGCAGGGGCAGCACCGGGCCCGCTGTTGGTGAAACCTACTATGGTTACAGAAGCGCCAGCGATCAAACCTTTATTAATAAAGGCCCGAGGCCGGCCGGCATAAGCAGCAATAACAGTTACGACTGTATCAGCTCTACTGCTAATGCTAAAAACATATTAACCATAGGCGCTATAAACCCGCTGCCCAATGGGCCGACCAATTCACAAAGCATCGCTACTACCTTTTTCAGCAGCTGGGGGCCTACTGATGACGGCCGTATCAAGCCCGACCTGGTTGGCAACGGATTGAATGTGTTATCTGCAGGCAGCAGCAGCCCTACCAGTTATATCACCTTTTCGGGTACTTCACAGGCAACGCCTAATATAACAGGCTCATTATACCTGTTGCAGGAGTATTATGCAGAAAAAAATGCAGGAAACTTTATGCGGGCAGCAACGCTGAAGGGGCTGGCCTGTCATACTGCGTTTGATGCAGGTAACGTTGGCCCGGATTATATTTACGGCTGGGGCCTGCTGGATATGAAAAAAGCCGCCCAGGCAATTACGGATAATAGTGTAAAAAGCCTGATACGGGAAGTTTCATTAGCACAGGGGAAACAACAAAACTATAATGTAGTGGCATCGGGTAACGGCGCCCTGGTGGCAACTATATCATGGACCGATCCCGAAGGTACCATAACAACCGATGGAACGATCAATAGCCGCACACCCAAATTAGTAAATGACCTGGATATCAGGGTCAGTGATGGCACCACTACCTTTACCCCATGGGTATTGGACCCGGCTAATCCAGGTGCTGCCGCTACAAAAGGAGATAATATCCGGGATAATGTGGAACAGGTTTATATAGCCAATGCCACTCCGGGTAAAGCATATACTATCACCGTTTCGCATAAGGGTATATTGAAACAAGGCCCGCAGGCATATTCAATTATTGTGACCGGCATTGGCGGTACAACTTATTGCGCATCGAGCCCGCTATCCAGCGCCGACTCGCGCGTTAATAATGTTACCCTGTCGAATTTAAATAATACACCTGCTGCTGGTTGTACCACTTATTCGGATTATACCAACCTGACAGTGCAACTGGAGCAAAGCAAAACTTATCCTTTAAGCCTGACATTGGGCACCTGCGGAGCCAATTTTAATAAAATAGCCAAGGTGTTTATTGACTGGAATGGCGATGGAGCTTTTGGAACGGATGAACTGGTAGCCACTACCGGGACGATAAGCACTACGGGCACTTATACCACCAATATAACCGTTCCGCCATCCGTTATACCGGGCAATTTTAGTTTGATGCGCGTGGTATTGGTTGAGACAACAGATGCTTCAACCATTAATGCCTGCGGAACTTACGCTAAAGGCGAAACACAGGATTACCGGGTGCAATTTACACAAACAAGTATTGATGCAGGGGTGATCGCTATTGTCAATCCTGCAGAAGGTGGCAACTGCTCGGGGGCAACCCCCGTTACCGTAACCCTTAAAAATTTCGGAGGCGCGACCATCAGCAATATACCTGTAAATGTGACCATCACTGCCGCCGATAACACGGTGACTACATTCAACCAGGTTTACACCGGTACGCTTGCGCCATCAGCAACCGAAGATTTTACCTTTACCGCTACTTTTAATATTACTGCCGGGGCAACTTATACCATAGCGGCATCCACAAGCCTGGCCGGAGACCCCATACCCGGTAATAACCAGGTAACGAAAACAGTTGTAGTTAGTAATCCGCCTGCGGCGACCGACCTTGCTGCCAATTATTGTAACAGCACCAATTCCTATTTGTTAACCGGTACAGGTGATGGGGAATTGCTTTGGTATCAGAACAGTACAGATGTTATCCCTATCGCCTATGGCTCCGCTGCAACTACTACCCAGGCGCCTGTAAATAATACCTACTTTGCAGGGCTTAATGATTTTAGCGGATCGGTTGGCCCGGCAACAAAGAATTTATTCAACGCCGGTGGTTATAACCAGTTTACACCGGCCATCAATGTGTTTACCCGCATACCTGTAATTATTGAAAGTGCCAGGTTATATATTGGCAATCCGGGTAAGATCACTTTCAGCGTATCAGATGATAGCGGCGAGATCGTATCCACCACTACCATTAATGCAACTGCCACCCGTACCAACCCGCAACCCGGTGCGCAGGCCGATGACCCGGCCGACCAGGGACAGGTTTATAACCTCAATTTACAATTGCCCGCTGCCGGGAATTACACCATCAGCGCCTCCTTTGATAATACCGCCACTATTTATCGCAACAATGGGGGCGTAAGTGGCTACCCGTTTAAAATAGGTGATGTGTTCAGTATCACAGGGAATACAGCTACATCAGAGAGTGATACGGCTTATTACAAGAATTTTTATTATTATTTATACGATATCCATTTAAAAAGCCCCGGTTGCGCATCGATAGTAAAGCAGCCGGTAACGCTTGTTAAACCGGTTATTACACAAAATGGCACTGTTTTAAGTTCGAATTTTGCTACAGGTAATCAATGGTATTTAAACGGGAATGTGATTAGCGGGGCAACCGGGCAAACCTTTTCGCCTGCGCAAAGCGGCAATTACCGGGTAGATATTGGCCTGGCAAATGGCTGTGTTTCCCAATCCGATAATTTTGTATATGTGATACTGGCTGCTAATCCCGGTGATAATGATATAGGCCTGGCCGTGTTCCCCGTACCGGCCAACGACCAGCTAAATGTTGTTTTTGCCGCTAAAACAGCTACAGCATTAAATATATCATTAATAAACAGCGCCGGGCAAACAAGCTATTCAGCAGCACAAGCATTACCTGCCGGAAACTTCAGCACATTGCTTGATGTCGACCACCTGGCGCCGGGAACGTATGTTTTAAAGATACAATTGGGGCAGAAGGCTTATAAGAAGAAGATTATTATTACGAGGTAAGCCCCCTCTCAATCTCCTCCGCCGGCTGGCGGAGAGACTTTTTAAAATCAAAGAATTGACAACTTTTTAAAAGTTGTCAATTCTATTCGCTCATTTATCAGAAAGCGTATTTTATACCTAAACCCGGTGCGATATCAAAAAATGGGCCTGTAGCCAGTTCAACTCTTGGGTTAAGGTCGAGGCTCACGGCGATAGGTGATTTTGGTATCACATATTCAAGCCCGATGATGCCGTCAGCACCTAATAATATCTGGTTGCTGTTATATAATTCGTTATCGCCATTAAATCTTTTGTACACGCCTGCGCCAACACCACCAATGTGCGCGCCGAAACCGTAATAAAATCTAAATCCTTCTACACCAAAGGCTTGCTGGTTGATCTCGTATAATGCGGTTACAACCAAACCATGTGAGCGGAATCCTAAAATACCTTCCAATGCGGTATTGGTAGTCATGAAATATTTGCCGGAAAGGCCGTTCTCGTAACCGCCAAATTTGAGGCCTAAGGCAAAAGTGTAATTCGGCTTATATTCGGGTTTAAACTCCTGCGCTTTTGCGCCGCTGCTGAAAAGAAACAATGATCCCACGATCATCAAAAAGTATGTAGCTGTTTTCATAATAATGTTTCTGCAAATAACGTTAGTTTTTTCGATTTAATTGTCGTTGAGGCTGTTACACTTTAAATTATCACTATATATTGTTGATTATCAATAGTTAAGAAACATATATTTTTATAAATAATGACTGGAATTTATATTGTTTTGAATCAACGTATGCTTTTTGTTACGTAATTCTTAGTTAGAAAAAATAGGGTAAATTAGGCCGGAATTAGTTGAACCAATTATGATGAGCTTATTTAAAAGAGAGAAGAGATACCAATTATCTATGCTTTTGCTTGCCGTTTTTTTTGTGCCGGTAGGCTGTGTAAGAGGCCAGCTGGGCAAAGACAACGGCGCGCAATACCGTAACGGTATGGTGGTATGCGCCTATCCGGATGCCGCGCAGGTGGGGCTCAGTATATTAAAAAAAGGGGGCAATGCGGTTGACGCCGCAGTAGCTGTACAATTCGCGCTTGCCGTAACCGTGCCAGAGGCAGGTAATATTGGTGGCGGCGGGTTTATGGTTTACAGGCCGGCTAAAGGCGATGCCAATACCTTAGATTTCAGGGAAAAAGCCCCTGCTACGGCGAGTCAGAATATGTACCTGGATTCCGCAGGTAATGTGATACCCAATATGAGCTTATCCACGCATCTGGCATCGGGGGTGCCGGGTTCGGTTGATGGTATGGTAGAGGCATATCATAAATATGGGCATCTGAAGTGGGAAGAGTTGGTTCAGCCCGCCATTGACCTGGCTCGTAATGGCTTCATAATAACGAAACACCTGGCTTCCGATCTGAACCGTACGGCCGCTGAATTTAGAAAATTGAACGAGGGTAAAAACTACCTGCTGCGTGATGACGACTGGAAAGAAGGTGATCTGCTGGTGCAGGAAGACCTGGCTAAAACATTGGAGCAGATACGCGATAAAGGACGGGCCGGGTTTTATGAAGGTACCGTGGCCAACCAACTGGTAGCCGAAATGCAAAGCGGGAAAGGATTGATCTCAAAAACCGACCTCCAAAATTATCATTCGGTTTGGCGCAAGGCAATTACGGGGACTTATAAGGATTATAAGATCATCACCATGCCGCCGCCATCAAGCGGGGGGATAGCTTTGTTGCAATTGTTGCAATCGGTAGAAAAATATCCACTGAACAGGTGGGGCTTTAACCGGGATTCGACTATGCAATTGGTAGTAGAGGCCGAACGCAGGGTTTATGCCGATAGGTCGAAATACCTGGGCGACCCGGATTTTTATAAAGTTCCGGTGGATAGTTTATTAAAGCCGGCCTATAACTTATCGCGGATGAGCAATTTTAGCTGGGATAAGGCTACACCAAGCGCCAGTATCCAGCCGGGTAAATTTGTTGGCTACGAGAGCGACCAAACCACCCATTATTCCATTGTTGACCGCGATGGCAATGCCGTAGCTATCACTACGACGTTGAACGGCGGATTTGGCTCAAAAATATTTGTGAAAGGCGCCGGATTTTTGCTGAATAACGAGATGGATGATTTTAGCTCGAAGCCGGGCGTGCCCAACATGTTTGGTTTGGTTGGCGGTAAAGCCAACAGTATCCAACCGGGTAAACGGATGTTATCATCCATGACACCAACCATTATTGAAAAGGATGGTAAATTATTTATGGTGGTAGGAACGCCTGGCGGATCAACCATTATCACCTCCGTTTTCCAGACGATATTAAATGTGATCGAATTTAACCAGGGGATGCAACAAGCGGTGACTTCGAAACGTTTTCATCACCAATGGCTGCCCGATGTGGTTTATGTGGAGCGTGATGGTATAGACAGCGATACCCGGATCAAACTGGAACAAAAAGGGTATAAGATAGTTGAAAGCGGCCCAAGCGGGCGTGTGGATGCCATACTGAAAACCAAATGGGGATATTACGAAGGCGGCGCTGACCCGAGAGGGGATGATACTAAACTGGGGTGGTAAGATCAGTTTGTAGTGTGCAGTTGGCAGTTTGCAACCGCATCAAAAACTGCCTACTGCCAACTGAAAACTGCCAACTGAATTAAAACTTGTATAATCAATTCGCGCACTTTATGTTTGTTGGCAATGCAAAGTAATATCAAACACCAGGAAACGATCGACTATTTTGTGAAGATAGTTTGGCAAACTATGGCTAACCGCTATAACCAATTAGTTACCGAATTTGGTATTACACAATCCATAGGCTATTTGCTTATCAACATTGACGAAAAGGAGGGGACTACCGTTTCGCAGGCAGCAGCTTTGCTGGGGCTTAAGTCGACCAGCTTATCGCGGATGCTGAACCAACTTGAAGAAACAGGGCTAATTTATCGCGAATCTAATGAAGGCGATAAGCGTTCAGTTAAAATTTACCTCACTGATCTCGGTAAAGAAAAGCGGCACCTGGCCCGTGGCGTGGTAAGGCAGTTTAATAATTATTTGAACAAGCATATCAGCGAGCATGATAAGGAATATCTTACCGAAATGCTGAAAAAGATAAACCAGCTTACGATCAATTATAAACCGGAGTAAGATATCTCTAAATTTCCTAAGCACAGAGGGTTGATCCCCCAAAATAAAAACCCCATTTAAGCGTTAATAAATACATTTTAAACAAGGCGCTTAAACATTTTAACCGCGATTTGAGAGACTATCTGACTCTGAATTGTTAAAAAGTGTTAACCAGTCGTTTTTGAATTATAAAACAATAAATTTGCCGATTGAAAAATGAATAGGTGGCTGTTGTTGATATTGCTTATTTGCTGTGCAGCGTTTGGATGCCAGAAAACCACGAGTGATCTGGAAAAGATAAAAATACAAGCTGGCATTGATGATAAAATCATTGCCGATTATATAGCTGCTAATGGTTTGACAGGTAAAGCATTAAAGACCACTGACACCTCGGGGGTTTATTATATTGTTTTGCAGCCAGGAGCGGGGAATGACCTGTTCACATCATCAACCCAGGTAACAGTGGGTGATACAGGCAAGCTTTTAACCACCGGAGTAGTATTTACAGAAACCAATGATTTTCACCCTTCCTATGCATTAGGGCAGGTGATTTTGGGCTGGCAGCTGGGAATACCAAAAATAAAAAGAGGGGGCATAGTAAGATTACTTATACCTTCGCGCTATGCTTACGGGCCGTATGCCCAACCGCAATTAAATTTGCCTATAAATGCGGTGCTCGACTTTAATATACGGCTTTATGATATAAAGAATTAATAAATATAAATGAAACAGATACTTTTTACTCTTCTGATACTTACTACAATAGGTTTAATGTCGTGCCGGAAAAACAGGAATGATATTGACATTAAGCAATATGACCAGCAACAGATGGATGCCTACATTGCTGCAAACGGACTTACCGGCATGCAAAGGGATACAACAGGCGGAGATACTTCCGGGATAAGATATAAGATCATTACACCGGGTAAGGGCGCACAGGTGGATTATCCGGATGATATATCGGCGGTTTACACCGAAAAGTCATTTGACGGCAAGTATATAGCAGCAGATACCGTGTTAAATCATTTTGACGGAGTATTGGGTAATATATCACCTAACGGGTTATTATTGGGTATCCGCAACCTTTTAAAATACAAAGGCGGCAAGATCAGGCTGCTTGTACCTTCACATTTGGCGTTTGGTATCAATGGTAAAGGTCAAGGAAGCAGTAGCAATACCAGCGGCCGGATAGCAGGTAACCAATGCCTTGACTATACAATAAACCTGATCGATAAGCAGGATGTATATGATGATATGGTGATCCAGAACTACATATCTACGAATACCCTGACCGGATATACTAAAACAGCATCAGGCTTATATTACTCAATTACTACACCGGGAACCGGAACAGGCCCGATAACTGGAAACTCGACAATTACCTGTAATTATACGGGCAGATTACTAAATGGTACTGTGTTTGATTCGAACACCGCTACGGGTGGAGCAACATTAGATGCTATTAATCTAATTGATGGAGCATTTGAGGGCTTGAAGCATGCTACAGCCGGATCAGTTATTTCGATGTTAATACCCTCAGCTTTAGGCTACGGAAAAGTAGGTGCATCGGGCACGGGAGCAACGATACCTGCAAATGCATGCTTAAGGTTTGAATTTACTGTATTGACCGTAACTAATTAAGATTATTTAGATAATGCCTCTTTAAACGCTTTTAAACAGCGTTTGCGGGCAAAGGCGTGGTCAATAATGGGTTTTGGATATTTGCTTAAGTCAGCATATTCCGGAACCCATTTTTTTATGTAAGCCATTTGCGGATCGAATTTCTTCATTTGCGATTCCGGATTGAATATGCGGAAATATGGAGCCGCATCCGTTCCAGACCCGGCGGCCCATTGCCAGCCGCCTACGTTGCTGGCCATTTCGTAATCCAGTAGCTTGCGTGCAAAGTATCGTTCGCCCCAGCGCCAGTCTATTAACAGATCCTTACTTAAAAAGCTAGCTACAACCATGCGTACGCGGTTATGCATATACCCGGTGGTATTCAGTTCGCGCATACCGGCATCAACCAAAGGATAACCGGTTTCGCCATCGCACCAGGCTTTAAATTGCTTTTCGTCATTCACCCATTTAATACGATCGTACTCCGGCCTGAAGGCATTATCCATTGTTTTTGGAAAATGATATAGGATCATTATATAAAACTCGCGCCATATCAATTCATTCAGCCAGGTTTTTTCGTGGTAGCCATTGGCCTTTCGTGCCAGTTCCCTGATGCTCACCGTGCCGAACCGCAAATGCAAACCGATATGCGATGTGCCTTTGATAGCTGGATAATCCCGCTTCTCCCGGTAATCTTCGATCACATTTTCATAATGCCGGCCGGGATACTTCCTGTCGCTTTTTTCAAACCCCATCGACTTTAGTGACGGTAGAGCGTGACTGCTATGTTTATAGAGATTGCGCAGGTATTTTTTTGTGGTATAGCCTTTAAGGTAGAATGGCTTCAGCGTTTGATACCATTTATTTTTATAAGGAGTATATACCGTATAAGGCTTGCCATTGTCTTTTGTTACTTCACTCTTTTCAAATATCACCTGGTCTTTATAGGTTTTGAAAGCGATATTATGCTTTTTTAGTTTCGCCTCAATAGCTTCATCCCGCTTTTTAGCATAAGGCTCATAATCATGATTGGTATAAACCGTTCCTACCACATATTCCTTTAAAACCTCATCCCAGCCTTTATCAGCAGTATCATATTTTACCATCAACGCGCTGCCATGTTTTTTTAGTTCATGGTGAAGTTCCTCAATAGCCTGGTAAATAAAAGTAACACGGGCATCGTCTTTATCTTCCAGTTCATCGAGTATTGCCTTATCGAAAATAAATAGGCACAGCATCGGATTTGTGCCTTTGAGAGCATGATACAGCCCGGCGTTATCATTAAGCCGCAGATCGCGTCGAAACCAGAAAATATTTACAGGGGACTTATGATCCATAGATACTCTTTAATGCTCCGGCCAATTCGGGGTAAGTAAAAACAAAGCCATCATGTTCAATTTTTTGTGCCGATGCCCGTGTGCTGCCTAATACAACAATACTCATCTCGCCCATCAAAAGCTTGAAAACAATGGAGGGAACCCTTAGCGGCCATACCGGCCTGAATAACTGTTTGGCAATGGCCCGGGTAAATTTCTTATTGGTAACCGGGTTGGGCGCTGCCATATTATAAACCCCACTGAGGTTGATATGCTCAATGCCATACAGATACATATCCACCACATCCTGCCAGTGTATCCAGGGTATCCATTGCTTGCCCTTGCCAAAAGGGGTGCCAACACCAAATTTAACCGGGAGTGCCATTTGTGGTAAAGCCCCGCCTTTTTTATCCAGTACTACGCCGGTACGGAATTTTAAAACCCGAAGGCTTAGCGTTTTACCTTCATCAACGGCTTTTTCCCATTCTATACAACATTCAGCCAAAAAATTATCGCCCGGTGTGCTTTCTTCGGTCAATAATTCATCGCCCCGATTGCCATAATACCCGGTTGCGGATGCCGATATAACCGAACTTATCTTGTTGGGCCTGTTTTTTATCAGCCCATAAATTAATGCTATTGATTTGGTGCGGCTTTCAATCAATTCTTTTTTTCGCTTGGCTGTCCAGCGCCTGTCGGCAATACCAGCGCCGGCTAAATGGAGAACGATGTCAACCCCATCAATACAATGTTCGTCTATTTTATTTTTGGCGATATCCCATAAGTAGGTTTTTACCTCCGGTTTGTTGACTGGTTTCCGGCTCATGTGGCTCACTTTGTATCCCCGCCTTATCAATTCATCAGTCAACGCTTTGCCGATAAGGCCGCTTCCACCTGTAATGAGAATATTTTTATTTGGTAATTCTTTGTCCATGGTGATTGCCAATTATGCCTTCTGCAAAATGCCTGTTAAAAATGTACCTGATCAAACTACGCCATAATGGGCAAACCTTGTGCCATTCGCAACGATTCTTTGAATGTTAAACACTGGCGGGGTATAATATCCAGGATAGAGTTATCATGGCAAATGGTATCATTTTTTAAATTATCGATCAGTGTTTGCGAAGTGGGGTAACTTACCGGCGATAACATGTTTAAAAGATAAGATGTTAGTTTATCGTTTAAAAATGGCAGGGTCACAATGCTTGGTTTAAAATCTTTAAACATAGCAAGGTATATCAGCAGCATTTGTTTAAAGGGGAGTACCTCGGGGCCGCCAATATCAAATATGTGGTTGTAGGTATTTTTATTCAATAAACTCGATTCAAGGTAACCCAATACATCACCTGTGTAAATGGGCTGTGTAAGTGCTTTGGTCCAGTTGCGTACCAACACAATAGGAGATTTTTTTGTGAGCGCATTAAATAACTCAAGCGCTACACTGCCCGATCCTACGATCATAGTGGTTTGTAAAATGGTCAGTTCGGCCCTGGCGTTGCTCAGTATATTTTCTACATTTATTCGTGATATTGCCGAATCAGACAGATCATTACTGATCTCGGTTATGGTAAGGATTTGCCGGCAACCGGTCCTATCAAGCGCGTCAACAAAGTTTTGTGCCGATAATGCCTCGAGAGCGGCGAAACCCAGGGTTTGGGTGAGGCTGTTGACCAGGTAATACGCAGCATCAATATCTCCGGGAAAAGATCCGATGCTCCGCTGGCGCAACAGGTCTCCCTCAATTACGCGTAACCTTTCATGATCATTTTGCTGTAAAAAGATTTTTTTGTCCCGTACAAGGCATATCACCTCATGGCCTTTTTCGAGTAAAACCGGTATAAGGCGTTTGCCTATATAACTATTCGCACCTGCAAGCAACACCTTCATCTAATGCTCAACAATAAAAAAGCCATGGTGTTTTTATAAACCAAGTTTAAATCCAAAACCATAAAATCTTCGGTTATCAGTAATGTCCGAGGTTTTGTTTTGTGCGATGTTGCGGCTATTAATAAACACTTCCGCATCCTTCAAATGCGCTACTTTTATTTTGGCCCCGGCATACAGGTTTTGTAAAACAAGTGAATTGATCTTTTGAGGGGATGCTATGTTGTACAGGTTTTGCCCAAACAGGTAAAGTACATCGGCTCCCCAGAAAATATTTTTATGTTCAAGGCGATTGGTAAAACCACCCGTCCAGGTACCGGCACCGGTTATCAAACCAAAATAGTCGATCTTTTGCTTGATAGAAGTGGCGTTGATACCGGCTTGCCATTTAAAAGTAGCGGTATTGAAGAGTTTATAATTGACATTTATAGTGTTTAAATAAGTAGTGGTATTGGTGTTAACAGGCTGATATCCACCGGTTGTTGGTGTGGATAGCTCGATGGTGGTTACATAATCCCGTTTTTCAAAAAGATAGCTGATTGTAAATCTGCTTTTGGCCGGAGCTATTTCAATACCTGCCGTAAGTGTTTTGAAGGTTCTGTAAAGTTCATTGCCGCCGGTTTGGAAAAAGCCCCCTGAGCTAGTTGGATCACCCGGATTATAGACCTGGGTAATAGTAACCGGGGAAACAATAGTAGAACTAAAATCGCTTAACCTAACATAGTTATCACCCAGCGGATAAGACACCGCATAGGCGCCATGTAATTTAATTGACGTAGTCGCATTGTTATTTAACAGGTGCATAATATCCGCAGTTGCATTAACAAAGGGGAAAAACCTGGGCGGATCAGCGCTTATGGCTAAAGCGTTATTTGAAGATAAATTATATAGGAAACCACCCTGGATGTTGAACAGGTTTTTGTAATAAATATTCAGCGAGGGTGTCAGGAAATAGGTTTTGTAATGGTAGTAATTAGTAGAGCCCTGCGAATTTGCCCCGCCGGGAAAGTTTGGATCATTACTATTGGTCATTGATATGCTATGAAAAGCAAGTGAATCGCTAAAGTAACGGAACGAGATATTTACAGCTGGCTCAATTGTCCAGTTGCCTATCTTTTTTTCGAAATACAAATTATCACGGATCAGCAGGTTAGCTATTGTGCTGTAGGTGAACGAAAGAGAACTAACCCTATTAGCCGGATCTGTCAGATAGATAGCGTCATATTCGTCTGAACCATGATAATTAAAATGGCTGTACCCGGCTGAGAGCGTGTTTTTTAAACCACTGCCGAGATCGCTTTTGAGACTCAGATCAGCGCTGACCAGGTGCTCTACATTAATAAAGCTATGCGACTGTAAAAGGGTTGGCTGAGCGTTTATCAAAACATTGCTTTCATCGGCCTTGATCTCCTCGGGTACCCAGTTAACACCTACATCCAGCGTAGAGCCCTTCCATGGTTTGATGCCGGCATAGGCATTAAATTTATACCTGGTGTAATGATAGGGATCGTTCACTTTATAGTTATCGCCGGTTATGAAAGGTATTACATCGCGCATAAAACTTGCTGAGGCGCCAAAGTGGCTGTCGGCATTATTCTGATAAGCTGATAGGTAATACTGGTGAAATAAATTGACGTCACTTTTACCATCAGCAGGAACAGCCGTATTGCGCCTGCTTACCAAACTCGTCTGCCCGGAAGCTTCGATGCCTTTTTTGCCCGGTTTATTCCTGCGGGTCTTTATCAATACTAACTGCTGCGGTGGTCCCGCGCCATTAAGCTGGGAAAGTGCATTCTGAACCAAAGTAACTTCCTCAATATCATGAATATCATACGCATTAACATCGGTAACCATATTCCCATCGACCACATATACCAACGTTGTCGAATTGCTGTAGGCGCCGTATAGCCAAACATTGATGGCATCGGCCAGGTTAGCGAAGGGGTATCGCTCCAAATCGCTGCCCTTAATGGTAATGGCCTGGGTAAAGTCCTTCTTAACCAAAACATGGCCCAGGTCATAATGGGTGCTGTCGGTTTGAGCATTAGCAGTAAAAAATAAGAAAGCTGATATTGCGGTTAAAAGAAGTATACGTTTAGGCATTGTAAATGAGGTAAAGATTATCAGGCTAAGATAATATTTACTTTATTATTAACTAAATTTTAAGGTATAAACCTCGTTACACGTTGATGCTATCCACTACTACCACTTTAGAACAAAGCGGCTTGGCATATTGCTCGGCAAATATCACGTGGGTTGGGTCATGCTGATAAGCTTCTTCGGCCTCCAGGTCGTCAAACAACAACAGCAGCGAAACATCATAGGAGCGGTCGATCACATCGCGGTTGGTATCGGCCGGTACACCGATATGAATACTGCGGATATAGGGGATAGGCAGCAGGAGATTGAGCCCCTCTAAAAGTTTAGCTTTATCTTCTTTGTTTTTAAGCCAGAAATGTACGTGGTGGACGAAGGTGTTTTTTAGGAGCATAGATATTTGATTTTAGCTATTGCAATCATACAAAAATTCTGGTATTAATGGGTGGATGAGATTATATCGCCCGCATTTTATTCCCCTTTGCCTCGTGGGTTACTTCTGCTAACCTAAGTTGCTCCATCAATGGTGGAATATACATCCCAAAACGCCCCCGAAGTCCTTTTTTCAGCCCATACCATCCGCCAACCGGATTGCTTTCCGAACGCCCCCATGCTTCAACAGTTCCTTCCTTTGCCGGCTTTTGTTCGTCAGCGCTGCCTAATTCCATCCAATCGCCGTGCATTTTCAGCATAGCATGAAGATCATTCAGGCAACGGATATCATAATGCAAAACAGTCTTACCTACGGTACAAACTAAAATTTCTTTGCCATCTTTTTCATCCACATGCATAGTATATTCCGATGATAGTGGCGGTGTTTTGAGCGGCATGGGGTTGGCTTTTGTTCCAATCTGGTCTTTCATTTTTTTATGGTTCAGGAGTTGAAAATATTAACAGAAGAGGCAACTAAAGTCAGCCATTCTTGTTTTGGGGGAGCTTCAAACCCGGTTGATTTAAGCTGCTCCTGGAAATATTTGAAGGAAGGCAATTCATTAAGGATTTTATGATCCTCTTCCGATTTGAAAAAGGCAGTGTGTATAAATGTTTTTCCGTCAGCAGCAATACACGAGTTATAATTAATGCCGGAAGAGCCTATCTTTTGCAGATCGGACATCACACTTTTGATGTTAACTTGATTTTGCTCTGCAAATTCTGCTTTGGTGGTATAGGTTACTTTAACTATTTTCATTTGGTTTGATTTTATACCTCTTTTGACGAACGGGCAAAACAAAACGATAGGCTAATCAATGGGTTTTTCGGAATAATTTTCCATCACTTTTCTATTATGTTCTAAATGATGTAGTTGCAGTGCGGATGCTTTTGACTTGAAAGGATCAATTTCTCTTAATATTTGCATCCGCAGATCAAATAAGTGTTCCTTTTCTCCCTTCGCTGCCTCTTTTACCAATTCAATTTTCATCAATTCTTCCTGGGTGTTTTGTTTTGGATTGAAAATGCCATTCAATTCCGAACATTGATCACACACTCCATTCTTATTGATCAGGGCACATCTGCCTTCAAAAATGCTGATCATTTTTGACCTGCCGGTATGAAGATAATATTTAACCATTGCCTCAGTCGTATTCAAAATGGCGGTGATCTCACTTACTTTAAATTCATATATTTCTTTTAAAAAAAGGCAGAGCTGTTGTTCCAGCGGCAGTGATTTTGAAATGCAGGTGAAGCAAAATGCGATATGTTCCTTTGCCTCAAATTGCCCTTGCGGCGAGGTCATATGGATATTCATTGCTTCTTGAAAAAAATCCTGGTGCGTAATGGCGGCGGCCCTGGAAATGTCGGTAACATTTTCGGTCCAGCGTTTTTGAACCCTTAAATTATCTTTAGCCAGGTTGGACGCGATGCTGAACAGCCATGTTTTTAAAGTTGATTCGCCTCTGAAAGTATGTAGCTTTTCGAGGGCCTTAAGGTAGGTATCCTGCACAATGTCTTCTGCATCTGCTACACTTGCGGTTATTC
Source organism: Mucilaginibacter sp. (assembly GCA_035489035.1). GTDB lineage: Bacteria > Bacteroidota > Bacteroidia > Sphingobacteriales > Sphingobacteriaceae > Mucilaginibacter. The sequence goes on along the minus strand of DATHKT010000020.1, from coordinate 13,530 downwards.
TCAGGATATAGGATTTCAATTGCCCTATGATCCCCTCAAATTCCTGGTTGAATAACTCTGGCGTCATACTTTATATATCATATTTTAAATCCCTTCTTCTCAAAACCTCTGCTTTTGGATAGGGCAGGGTGAATAATAGATTTGACAACTTTTTAAAAGTTGTCAAATCTGGTCAGTAAATGTAATCACACCGCTGCAAACTGCTCCACCACATGCGGCTTAAAGGTATCCGTCTTCACTTCCGCCTTTAGCTCATGCAAAATATTATACAAACCAAAGTTAGTGCGGTTCACATAAATAAAATGCTTCACGCCGCGGGCTTGCTTAAACTCCGGCATTTTAGATACCTTTTCGCCGAAGCCATACAACTCATCAAAAAACGCGGTCTGCCCGAAATCAAAATGATCGGTGATATAAGGTTTGGCAAACAGGCCGATCATCTGCCGGTACATGCTGTAATAAAACTCTATCTGCGCCGGGGTATCTTTAGGGTGGATCATATCCAACTGGCGGAAAGCCTTGATGGTTTCCTCCCGGTTATCCATCAGCCCGGTTGAGGTGAGCGAGAAAAAAGGATAATAAAAATCTTCCGGCATCTCTTTAATACAGCCGAAATCGATAATGCCCAGTTTGTCCTCCGGTGTGATCATAAAATTACCGGGGTGCGGGTCGGCGTGCACGGCGCGCAGCTCATGCTGCTGAAAATTGTAAAAATCCCAAAGCGCCTGACCGATCCGGTTGCGCAGTTCCTGTGATGGATTAGTTTGCAAGAACTCTTTCAGGTGCTGGCCTTCCAGCCAGTCCATAGTGATGATACGTTTGCTGGATAGTTCAGGGTAATACTTTGGGAACACCACATTATCCAAATTGGCGCAAGCGGTTGAAAACTCGATAGAACGGCGCACTTCCAGCTCGTAATCAGTTTCCTCCAGCAGGCGTTCCTCAACTTCTTTCATGTAAACGTCCAGTTCCTTTTCGCTCATACCCAGCATACGGAAGGCAAAGGGCTTTACCAATTTCAGATCGGACGAAATGGAATCACCAACACCGGGGTATTGAATCTTTACCGCCAGTATTTTACCATCCAGTTCGGCCTGGTGCACTTGCCCGATAGACGCTGCATTAGATGAGCGCACATTAAATTTGTCATATATCTTATCCGGCGTTTTGCCAAAATATTTCTTAAATGTCTGTACGATCAGCGGTCCCGAAAGCGGCGGGGCATTGTACTGCGACTGCGAAAATTTATCAGTGTAAGCCTGTGGCAGCAGGTTTTTATCCATGCTGAGCATCTGCGCCACTTTGAGCGCGCTGCCTTTTAGTTCGCTTAATGACTCATAAATATCTGAGGCATTATCCTCGTTCAGTTCGGATTTATCCATATCCGGGTTGAACAGCTTTTTGGAGTAATGCTTGATATAATTGCCGCCTATCTTAAAGCCTGTTTTCACAAACTTGGCCGAGCGTTGTGTTTTGCTGGTTGGTATACTGTTTTGTTCTTTCGGTGTCTCACTCATCTTAGTCCTTGTTAAATAATGCTGACAGTTTCTTCGGGGTTAGCCCTGCATAATCATCGATCACCAGGTCAACCGGGTGCAGTTCATCAGCCGGATGTGCTGTAGTTATCGCTACAACCTTCATGCCCGCACTGTTTGCAGCTTTTACCCCGGCCAATGAATCTTCGAATACAATGCACCTGGCGGGGTCTGCATTCAGTTTTTCAGCCGCTTTTAAAAATATATCCGGCTTTGGCTTGGGACGGATCACCATCGAATTATTCACGATCACCTCAAAATCATCCCGGATGGGTATTTTGTTCAATATAAAATCAATATCCTCCACAGTTGCGGAGGTGGCCATCGCCATTTTTACACCGGCGCTTTTTAGTGCTGATAAGAAATTTTCCAAACCGTTTATCGCAACCAAATAAGGCGCGTATTCTTTCCGGTAAAATTCCTCTTTCTCTTTCAGCAATTCTTTCAACCCGGCTTCATCACGATCAGGAAAAAGCCCTTTCAAAGTCCCCATGATCGGCACGCCACTGATTTCGGTGTAATAGGTTTGTTTGCTCAACTCACCTAAGTCATACTTTTTGAACAGCGCCTGCCAGGATTTAAAATGATAAGGGGTATTGTCGATGAGGGTGCCATCCATATCGAAGATGACTGCGAAACCGGCCCCCTCTAAATCTCTCCCGGTAGGGGAGACTTTCTTAAAGCCCCTCTCTACCGGAGAGGGGTTTGGGGTGAGGCTATCAAATGCCAAAACCCATCTTTTCTTTCATGCCGCCATTTTTGGCTAAAAACTTGCCATACTCAAACAGGTTGTCAATAGGTGAACGCTGGAAGAGGTCGAAAGTTACATTTACGCCCTTTTCAATAGCCTCATCTGTTTTCTCAAATCCGGCAGAACTGTCGCCGATCCAAAAATGAAGTACAAAGCCAAATTGTACCCATAGGGCATCTTTATAGCGTTTGCTGAAAAATTTGCGGTCGGAAAGTTCGCCCGATTCAAGGCCTTCATTTAATATTTCGATGCTGAAATTTTCAAATATCTCTCTTAGCTGATTAAAAACAGCCGGCGTTGAAAGGGTGCGTGGTTGCTTGTTAACACTGTAAACCGCAAAGCTGCGCTGCTGCTTCAGCAACTCGAAAAAAGCATAAAAGTAACTCAGTGCTTTCTCTCTCGCCGAATATTGCGGCCATATTTCCTGGCCTTTAATTTCGGCTAATGTTTTATTGGCTACATCGGCCCAAATCCCTTGCTCCAGCGATTGGAACGAGGAGAAGTAATTGTAAAATTCAGCTTCGGTCATTTTATTTTTCTTGGCGAAAATATAAACCGACTTCGGCTCAGTGCCTTCGGTCAGCACATAATCGATATAAGCTTTTTGGATGCTTTCAATGGTAGCCATAGTGTTTAGCTTTAATGATTTAAATTATAAAATTATAACTTCTGGATTTATCAAATGTCATACTTATCTATAATTAAACGCCCTGTTGTGAAGTATGTTTTACGGCGATTGAATATGGCCTAAAACCTCCTGAAAATGTTAAGCTGATGTCAAATAATAGCACGTAATTAGGCGATAAGCTTAATTTATTGCAAATTTGTGGGTTAACTAATCACAACGCTGCCGGAGGAATAATCAAAATGAGCGAAAAAACAATATTAGTTTGGTTCAGGAACGATCTGCGTGTTCACGATAACGAAATATTGCTGGAAGCCACCCGCAAAGCCGATAAAGTACTCCCTGTTTATTGTTTCGACCCATTTTATTTTAAAACTACTCCCGCAGGTTTAGCCAAAACTGGCAACATCAGGGCCCGTTTTTTACTGGAATCTGTTGCCGACCTTCGCCAGAATTTACAGAAGCTGGGCGGTGATCTGATCGTGAAAATCGGTAATCCGGCAGAGATCATCCCGCAATTGGCACAGCAATACCAGGTGAGCGAAGTATATCACCACCGCGAAGTTGCCTTTGACGAGACCGAGATATCTGAGGAGGTAGAATCCGCGCTTTGGAAGATCAGGCTTAATCTGAAACATTTTATCGGGCATACCCTATATAATAAGGAAGACCTGCCTTTCCCGATAAGGGATATACCGGAAAGCTTTGCGGTTTTTAAAAAGAAGGTTGAAAGGGATAGCCAAGTGCGGCCTTGTATTGAAACCCCGCAGCAGATCCATACGCCCGAAATCACGGATGCTGGCAACATCCCTACCATAACAGAATTGGGCCTGACCGAACCCGCTGATGACTCGCGCGCCGCTATTCATTTTATGGGTGGTGAAACAACAGCATTACAGCAATTGCATCAATATATCCTGAACCTTGACCAGGTGATATCTTCAAAAGGAACAAAGCATAGTCCGGGAACTGACCATTCGTCCAAACTTTCAGCCTGGATATCCATGGGTTGCCTGTCGCAGCGCTGGGTTTACCACGAGGTGATCAAACATGGGCATGGCGGCAATACATCCAGCATCCCGCTGATATTGGAATTGCTGTGGCGCGATTATTTCCGGTTTATGTTCAAAAAACATGGAAGGCAATTTTTCAGGCCCGAAGGTTTTAAAGAAGAAGCGCCCGAACTGGCGAAAAACCAGGACGAACTTTTTGACCAATGGAAAAGCGGGCATACCGGCGTACCCTTCGTTGATGCCAGTATGCACGAGCTGAATGCCACAGGTTACATAGCAAACTATAATCGCCAGATAGTGGCCGGATATTTAGCCAATCAGCTCAAAGTGGATTGGACAAGAGGGGCTGCTTATTTCGAAGAAAAATTGATCGATTACTCACCAGCGAGCAATTGGGGCAACTGGGCCTTTATAGCGGGAGTAGGCAACGACCCGAAAGATAACCGCTATTTTATCGGCGCAAAGCATGCATCAGAACTGGAAACCAACAGCGATTTTATAAATACCTGGCTGCCTGAGGTGTACGATGCGGGGCATTTGGAAGATGTTCCGGCGTTGTAATCATATTCCATATTACTTTAGTATCTTCGGGTAACACTCAATATCGTATCATGAAACAAATAGGATCAGGCGGAAAATACCTGGTATTTTTAGCCGTCATATTTATATTTTCTTTTGGTAAAGTTATGGCACAGGAAAAGAACCACATGTACCGGGTAGCCAGGATCCAGGTAGACCCTGCGCAATTGGCTCAATATAACATCGCGCTGAAGGAACAAATGACCACCGCTATCCGTGTTGAACCGGGCGTATTAAGTTATTACGCGGTTGCCGATAAAAAAGACCCTTCGCACATCACGATCTTTGAAGTTTATGCTGATTTGGCCGCATACCAAGCCCACATCCAGTCTGCCCATTTTAAAAAGTATAAGGAAACTGTTCAGCACATGGTTACTGCTTTGGAGGTGGTTGATGTTGATGTAATAGGGATTGCAAAAAAGCCGGGTATGTAACAGGTATGTAAATAGTTTGTTGCAACGATAATTAAGACCCTGCCACAAAGTAACTTTTATCAATTTTTTACGTCTATATTTATAATACCAATTGTTATGAACTCCTTCGAACAATATACTGTAATTATCGGGGTACTTGCCGTACTTTTTGAGGGGATATCCTACCTGCGCGATTTCCTGCGCAAGCTGCTGCACAAAAAGGCGCATTAAAAATTTGTCTGAACCATGATTTATAGGATTTACCGATGACCATGATTAAATCTTATCTATCATAATACCAACTGCATTAATGATTGGTTAAGTTTTACAAATAATTTATAAAGTTTCTAAACCGATATGCTTACTTTTGTACCATCTTTAAGATTGGTTTTCAAATGGATCGCCTCAATTATATCAATAGCGGTAACGCTGCCTATATTAATTCTCTCTACGAAGCATACAAACAAGACCCGGAATCGATAGATTTTGGTTGGCAAAAGTTTTTTGAAGGATTTGACTTTGGTCGCGAAACACCTGTTGCACCCGCAGCCGGTGAGGAAACACCTGAGCATTTTTTGAAAGAGATCAATGTGCTTAATATGATCAATGGGTACCGTACGCGCGGTCACCTGTTCACCAAAACAAACCCTGTTCGTGAGCGCCGCAAGTATTTTCCGGGTAAAGAACTGGAAACTTTTGGCTTAAGTGATGCCGACCTTGACACCGTGTTTAATGCCGGTGTGGAAGTTGGAATGGGGCCTGCCAAATTGCGTGATATTCGCGATATGCTGGAGCAAACCTATTGCCAGTCGATAGGCGCCGAATATAAATATATCCGCAACCCAATAAAGATCAAATGGTTTGAAGACCGTATGGAAAGTAAGCGTAATACGCCATCCTTTTCAACAGAAGATAAGCTGAAAATGTTGGATAAGCTGAACCATGCCGTTATTTTTGAAAACTTTTTGGGTACGAAATTTTTGGGCCAAAAGCGTTTTTCACTGGAAGGGGCAGAAGCATTGATACCTGCTTTGGATTCGGTTATTCAGAAGGGAGCCCAATTAGGCATACAGGAGTTTATTATTGGTATGGCACACCGCGGCCGTTTGAACATACTGGCCAACATCATGGAGAAAACCTACAAAGAGATATTCTCGGAGTTTGAAGGTAAAAATTATGACGAGGATTCAGCTCACGGTGGTGACGTAAAATATCACCTCGGCTTCTCAACTGACGTGGAAACTACCAGCGGCAATAAAGTGCATTTGAGCCTGTGCCCTAACCCCTCGCATTTGGAAGCGGTCGACCCGGTTGTGGAAGGCCTTACCCGCTCAAAAATAGATTTTAAATATAACAGCGATCATACCAAAATAGCACCGATATTGATTCATGGCGATGCCTCTGTAGCAGGCCAGGGGATTGTTTACGAGGTATTGCAAATGGAAAAGCTGGACGGTTACAGCACAGGCGGTACCATTCACCTGGTGATCAATAACCAGATAGGTTTTACTACTAATTTTAAGGATGCCCGGTCGAGCACTTATTGCACCGATATAGCCAAAACGGTATTGTCGCCGGTATTCCATGTGAATGGTGATGATGTGGAGGCTTTGGTATATACGATCAACCTGGCGATGGAATTCAGGCAGATATTTCACGATGACGTGTTCATTGATATCTTATGTTACCGTCGCTATGGGCACAATGAATCAGATGAGCCTAAATTTACACAGCCGGTATTATATAAGGCGATAGAAAATCACCCCAATCCACGTGATGTTTACTACCAGCATTTGCTGGCGCAGGGGACAATTGATGAAAAGCAGGCGAAGCAAATGGAAAAAGGTTTCCGCGATCTGCTGCAGCAAAAACTGGATGAATCAAAAGCCGAAGACAGGTTTACAGATACCATTCAAATGTTTGAGGGCGCATGGGGGGGATTGCATTTAGCGACAGATAATGATTTTGCTGCTTCGGTTGATACTTCGGTTTCAAAAGAAGAATTGACTGCTATCGGTAAAAAAATAACCGAACTGCCTAAAGACAAAGAGTTCTTCAAAAAGATCGAAAAGCTGTTTGAGGAACGCGGAAAGATGGTGAATAAAACCCATTCTTTTGATTGGGCCATGGGCGAATTATTAGCTTATGGAACGTTGTTGAAAGAAGGCCACCCGGTAAGACTGAGCGGTGAAGACGTAAAGCGCGGAACATTCTCGCACCGTCACGCTGTTTTAACTATGGCCGACTCGGAAGAGGAGTACACACCGCTGACTACTTTAGATACGGAAGCTAAATTCAGCATTTATAATTCACTGTTATCTGAATATGGTGTTTTAGGGTTTGAATATGGCTATGCCCTGGCAAACCCTAACGCATTGACCATATGGGAAGCCCAATTTGGTGATTTCCTGAATGGTGCACAAATCATAGTTGACCAATACATCGCCAGCGCCGAAACAAAATGGCAGCGTGGTAATGGTTTGGTTTTATTGCTGCCTCACGGTTATGAAGGCCAGGGACCTGAACATTCATCAGCACGTATCGAGCGCTTTATGGAGCTTTGTGCCGATAACAATATCCAGGTGGCAAATTGTACCACCCCGGCCAACTTCTTCCACATTTTACGCAGGCAGCTGCACCGAGAGTTCCGCAAGCCATTGATTATTTTCACACCGAAAAGCTTGCTGCGCGCACCTAAATGTGTGTCGCCGCTGGAAGATTTTACTGATGGAAGGTTCCAGGAGTTGATAGATGATAATTACGTTGATGCCAAAAAGGTAAAACGTGTATTGTTCTGTTCAGGCAAGATCTACTATGACCTGTTAGAAAAACAACAGACCGATCAGCGTAAAGATGTCGCCATTGTTCGTATTGAACAGTTATACCCGACACCGATACAGCAAATGTTGAAGATAAAAGCTAAGTACAGCAAAGCCACTGAATTTATCTGGACACAGGAGGAGCCTGAAAACATGGGTGCCTGGCCGTATATGTGCCGCAAGTTCCGTAAGGGCGAATTACAGTTGGATGTAATATCACGTAACGAGGCTGCAAGCACCGCTACGGGGTTTGCCAAACAACATACTTCGCAGCAGATGTATATCGTTTCGAAAGCATTTGATACCCCTGTGGGCAAAACTGTAAAGGAAACTATAAAAAAGACAACAGAAAAAATGGCTAATATAGCCGCCGATTGATAACGTTATACGTTTGACGTGGTACGTTATACGTCAAATGTTATTTAATTGAGATATTAGCAAAAACGTAAAACGTATTACGCAAAACGTACAACCTACCACTATGAGTTTAGAAATAAAAGTTCCGCCGGTTGGCGAATCAATTACCGAAGTAACCCTGTCGCGCTGGATAAAAAAAGACGGCGATGCTGTTGCAATGGATGAAGTAATTGCCGAGTTAGAATCAGACAAAGCCACTTTTGAGCTTACTGCCGAAAAGGCCGGGACTTTAAAAACCATCGCTAAAGAAGGGGATACCCTAGCCATAGGCGCCGCGATTGCCAGTATAGAAGATGGCGGCGCAGCTGCACCTGCAAAGGAAGCCACGCCGGCCGCCCAACCACAACCTGAGGTTGTAGCCAATGCACCGGCTCCGGCCCCTGCCGAATCAACACCGGTTGCTGCTGCACATGCTGCTGATGGTGGCTCATTACAGGTAAAAGTACCTACAGTTGGTGAATCCATTACTGAAGTAACCTTATCCCGCTGGATCAAAAAAGATGGTGATACGGTTGCGATGGATGAAGCCATTGCTGAACTGGAATCAGATAAAGCTACTTTTGAGCTGACCGCCGAAAAAGCAGGAACGTTAAAAACGATAGCGAAAGAAGGTGATGTGTTGCCAATAGGCGCTGTAGTTTGTACTATTGAAGGTGCCGGCGCTGCAACATCTTCTGCGCCAAAAGTAGCAGAACCTGTAGCTGCAGCCGCAACTACCAGTTCAGAAAAAACTTACGCCTCAGGTACACCATCACCTGCTGCCGCGAAAATATTGGCTGAAAAAGGTATCGATCCAAAATCAGTTCCGGGTAATGGGGTTGATGGCCGCATAACCAAAGCAGATGCCCTCACCGCTGCAACCGCCGACCTGATTTCGGAAAACCCACAGGGCGGACGTAAGCCAGAAGCAGCAAGCCCGAAAGTTGAAATTAAAACGTCAGCTGCAACACCAAGCACTAAAAACGCAGATAGAGAGCGCCGTGAAAAAATGTCGCCGTTGCGCAAAACTGTTGCCCGCAGGCTGGTTGCTGTAAAGAACGAAACCGCCATGCTGACCACCTTTAATGAGGTTGATATGTCGCCGATCATGGAGTTGCGTGCTAAATACAAAGATAAATTTAAAGAGAAACATGGCGTGGGTTTAGGCTTTATGTCGTTCTTCACCAAAGCGGTTTGCGAGGCTTTGAAGGAATGGCCCGCTGTTGGCGCCCGCATTGAAGGCGAAGAAGTAGTTTACAGCAATTTCGCTGATATATCCATCGCGGTATCAGCCCCAAAAGGACTGGTGGTGCCAGTGATCCGCAATGCGGATGCTATGAGCCTGGCTGAAATAGAAAAGGCAGTTGCTGCATTGGCCGTAAAAGCCCGTGATAACAAACTGAGCCTGGAAGAAATGACCGGCGGTACTTTCACTATTACCAATGGTGGGGTGTTTGGCTCGATGATGTCAACACCGATCATCAACTCGCCGCAATCTGCTATTTTGGGTATGCATAATATCATTGAGCGCCCAGTGGCTGTGAACGGACAGGTAGTGATCAAACCGATGATGTATGTGGCGCTATCTTATGATCATCGTATCATTGATGGCCGTGAATCGGTAAGCTTTTTGGTAAGGGTAAAACAATTGCTGGAAGACCCGGCAAGGTTGTTATTAGGCGTATAAAGATTTGACAACTTTTAAAAAGTTGTCAAATCTGAATGATATTTAAACCCGGTTTGTGCCGGGTTTTTTGTTTACTTTTTATTTGGAATAATAGCAGTCGCCTCAATTTCCACCAATATATCATCCCTGAACAATTTGCTCACCTGTACCAAAGTACTTGCCGGTGGGTTTTTGGTGTTGATGAATTTATCCCGGATGGCCCTTAAAGTTTGCACCTGGCCCACATCGAGCAGGTAAAAACTAAGCTTAACCACATTATCCATTTTGCCACCGGCGCTTTCTACAATGCTTTTGATGTTCTGAAAAGCCTGTTCGGTTTGTTTGGCGAAATCATCTTTACCCGCCAGGTTACCTTTATTGTCAAGTCCCACTTGTCCGGAAATGATGAGCATTTTACAGGTTCCCAAATCAATTTGCGCGGCATGTGAGTAGCCCCTGGGTGTGGAAACTGATGATGGATTTAGAAACTTTACCAGTGAGGTATCTGCCTGTGAAAATGCAAGGGTGGATAGAAATAAAAACGGTAAGAATATAAGTTTTTTGACTTGCATAAGTATCCAATTTATGTTGATCTAAATTATCCCACCAACCTCTTCAATCCCATAATAACACCCATATGATACCCTTCATGAAATGGCAGAAAGTTGATGCCGTCATCAATATTATTTAAGGCCACGCCATAGCGGGTAGTTACTGCTGTATAGCCTGTGAAAATATTATTATTGTAATCAGTTTCCAATTGCTCAAGCGTGGCGAAAAGCAGTTGTTTGATGTACGTTATTTCGGTAGCATCAACAAATTTTTCAGGTTTAGTTCCCGGTTTGTAGGTATTTACAAAATCTTCACCTAAAGGAGCAGCGAGGCCGGCCCTGATGTAGCATATGCTTTGCTGCGCGGCAGTCAAATGCGCCAGGTTCCAGATAATATTATTGCCAAAGCCTTCGGGTATTTTGTTGAGTTGTTCGGTGGTCAGATCTTTTACGCTTGTAAGCAAAAATTCTCTTAATGTTTTTACGGTTTCAATTTGTTTGGTCATGATAAGTAAAGATAGGCCAATTCTAAATAATATCAATAAATTAGCACCTCAACCTTCCCGCTAAAACCAATTGAAATGATGGCTTTCAGAAAAGCGTTTCTTTGTCTATTTATCCTGAGTGTTATCGTATATTCCTGCAAACAGGCTACCGCGCCGGAAGAGAATACCGTTGATTCCGAAAAGTTTACCAGTGTGCCTGCGGAAGATGTGGGTTGGCAGGTATCCGGCGGGTCTAAAAGAGCCGATCACTTTTCATCCCTGAAACAGATAGACACGGCCAATGTGAAGCATCTGAAAATGGCCTGGACCTACCATACCAATGATGCCGACCTCTCCGCCCATTCGCAGATACAATGTAACCCTATCATAGTAAATGGGATACTTTATGCTACAACTCCCAAGCTAAAACTGATCGCCCTGGATGCTAAAACAGGTACGGAGAAATGGGTATTCAACCCGGTTGGAAACACTAATTCATCAGCCACTTTTGGGATGAACAATAATCGCGGCGTAACTTATTGGGAAAGCGGGAGCGACAAACGGATACTGTATTGTGCCGGCTCCAATATCTACGCAATAAATGCTGCTAACGGACAGATGATCAAAAGCTTTGGGAATGGCGGAACCGTTGATCTGCACAATGACCTGGGCCGCTACGCGAAAGAGATGTATGTAACAGCCACCTCGCCAGGCATAATTTATCACGATCTGTACATATTAGGCAGCCGGGTAAATGAAACCGCCGATGCCGCACCGGGCCATATCCGCGCTTATGATGTGCGAACAGGTAAGCTGAAATGGATATTCCACACCATACCGCAACCGGGAGAAACCGGTTATGAAACCTGGGAAGACCACGATGCCTGGAAGCATATCGGCTCGGCCAATAGTTGGGCGGGGTTTAGTTTGGATGAAGAGAAAGGCTTACTATTTGCTCCAACTGGGTCAGCAGCTTATGACTTTTACGGCGGTAAGCGATTAGGTGCGGGCCTGTTTGCCAACTGCGTGCTGGCACTTGATGCCGCTACCGGTAAGCTAAAATGGCATTACCAGGTGATCCACCATGATATCTGGGACAAGGATCTGCCAACTGCCCCTGTATTGATCACCGTGAAAAAAGATGGAAAAAACATTGACGCCATAGCCCAGCCTACCAAGCATGGCTTTATTTTCGTGCTTGATCGCACCACAGGAAAACCATTGTTCCCGGTAAAGGAAATGGCAGTATCTACCAGTTCGGAATTAAAAGGAGAAAAACCCTGGCCCACTCAACCTATACCGGAGTTACCGGTGCCTTTTACCCGGCAAACTATTATGGATAAAGATATCAATCCCTATTTGTCAGATGACTCAAAAGCGGAGGTGCTGAAAAGATTGCACACCTATCGTTACGGCAGCATGTTTTTACCGCCGGGAAAGAAACCATCTATCATATTTCCTGGTTTTGATGGCGGAGCGGAATGGGGCGGTCCGGCTTATGACCCGACCACAGGTTTGTTATACATCAATGCCAATGAAATGGCATGGGTAATGACCATCATCGATGCACAGCCCGAGGCACCCAAATCAGAGAACTTTAAACAGGCGGGTGAACGTTTGTTTACCAATAATTGCATGAGCTGCCATGGGCAGGACAGGAAGGGTACGGGTAATTTCCCTTCACTGATCGGCGTTGGCAAAAAATATAAAGACGAACAGATAGTAGACCTGATGCAAAACGGCAGGCGGATGATGCCGTCCTTCAGGCAGTTGACTTTACAGGAAAAAAAGGCCATTATATCCTTTATTAATAATGACATCAAAACAGCCGACAATACTTTTGTGCCAAGCAATAAGGCCGTTGATCCTTACCTTAACATCCCTTACCAGATGACCGGCTATGATAAGTTTTTATCGCAGGAAGGCTTTCCGGCTATAGCGCCACCATGGGGGACATTGAATGCCATCAACCTGAATACAGGTAAAATGGTGTGGCGCATACCTTTGGGTAATGATCCCACTTTTGCCCAGCAAGGCAGGCCTGCTACCGGGACTGAAAACTACGGCGGCCCGGTGGTTACAGCGGGTGGACTGGTCTTTATAGCCGCAACTAAGGATGAAAAGATACGCGCCTTTAATAAGCGCAACGGCAAATTGATTTGGGAAGCCAACCTGCCTGCGTCAGGATTTGCAACGCCGAGCATTTATGCCATTGACGGCAGGCAATACCTGGTGATTGCTTGTGGCGGCGGTAAACTTGGGACTAAATCAGGGGATGCTTATGTGGCTTTTGCGCTATCGAAGCAATAAAGCCCGTTAATTCTTTTCCGCCGGGTGGACTCACCCCGACATCGCTGCGCTTGTCACTCCTCTCTACTTTGTAGAGAGGGGAATAAAATAAAAATAAAGAAAAACCCTCTTTACCGCTTGCGGTAGAGAGGGTGGTCGATCCGCTGGCTAGCGGAAAAGACCGGGTGAGTCGTATAGGGTATTACCTCAATTTAGCAGGCCTCATTTATTTAACTAAATTTGCCGCATCAAATCCAGTGAATGCCATTGTCCAATCCAGATAATTTTAAAGCAGCGGAAAGATCCGATAAACCTATCTGGTATTTTTTGCTGTGCTGGACGATCTTAAACGCTATACAGGCCTATACTTTAGAAGTGCATGCTGATGAAGCTTATTACTGGCTTTAT
>DATHKT010000019.1:0-2207 GCA_035489035.1 Mucilaginibacter sp. | reverse complement strand
GACTACTTGTTTTTTGCCAGCGCCACATCAATTTCTTTTTTCAAATTATTTATGCCGGCTTTTTTCCAGGCAATTTCTCCGGAGTCATATAAGATGATATAGGGAAAAACATTCACCGTTTTCAAATCCCTGATGAGTTCGGGACTTTCTTCCAGTTCAACCTCTACGATTCTTAAAGCATCTCCGTGCTGCCGGCGTAACGAATCCAGGATGGGTTTAACTTTTTTGCAGGACCCGCAATAACGTGATCCGATATCTACCAGCACCCATTTATTATTGTTAACGATGCTGTTATATTCGGATAATGGTAAGCCCTTCGCAGATGCGCTATAATACGGCTTGCCGCCACCTATCCAATTAGCAATACCACCTTCTAAATTATACACTTCAGGAAAGCCCTGCTGTTTCAGATCGCGGGCCAAAGCACCACTTCTTCCTGTATTGATAGAATAAGCAAATACGGGTTTTGATTTGTCCAGCGCCTGCACCCGGGACGCGTAGTCCCGGGACTGTAAATTAAAATTAACCGCGCCTTCAATATGGTTCAAGGCAAACTCTTCAGCACTCCGGGCATCAATAATTTGTGGCTTAGGCTGTTGTTGTAGTTTAGAAGAAAATAAATCCAAGGATATGATCAGCTCATGTTGTTTTTCTGTTTGCGCAAGTGAAATAAAAAAAGTGAAAATACCAGCGAGTGTTATGATAAACCTATTTTTCATATTTCATGATTTTATTTTATAAATGAATTCAGATCATTTTCGTGCTAAGTATAATTTTATACTGCATCATTTTGCATCAATAGCACACGGGCTGCTATTTTACTTTGTCTATTTCGGCCACTAATTCCTCTTTGGTAAATGTTAGCCCGGTTTTTTTCCAAACCAACTGCCCTTCCTTATAGAACAGTATTGTTGGAACAGATTGTATTTCTTTTAGATCAGCTGCAAGCCGGGGGTTATTGTATAATTCGAGCTGAAGGATTTCGTAAGCATTATTATTTTCAGTCTTCAGCGAGTCAACCATCTTTTTGACTTTCACACAGGCGCCACAATACTTAGTGCCGATATCAACCAGCACCAACCTGTGATCAGCAATTAGTTTTTTATACTCGTTAAGTGAAACTATATTTTTGGCCGAACTGTAATAGGGGCGGCCAGCGCCAATCCAGTTCGCAATACCGGATTTTAATTCATACACTTCTGTATAACCTTTTTCTCTTAGCTCCCTGGCCAGTAAGCCCGGCCGGTAGTTTTGTATGGCGTAGATGAAAACAGGTTTGCTTTTGTCAAATTGTTTCAAACCCTCCAGGTAATTGTTTTTAGTGAGATCGATATTAATGGCGTCGTTGATATGGTTAATCTCAAACTCTTCCGGCGTTCTCACATCAATGATCTGGGGTTTTGTTTGCCCGCTTATTTTTGCGGCAAAAGAATCTACGGTCAATGGCGGATATGCGGGCGCAGCGCTATTGGTTTGGGCAAACGATAACACCGCGCTACATGCCATCACTGCTGCAAAACTGAATTTCTTTTTCATATTATTTTATTGTGTGTTTTTAATTAATTGTATCCTGGATTTTGTACCAGTGCCGGATTTACCAGCAGCTGCTGCTTTGGAATGGGAAACAACAATTTGTTGGGATCTGTAATCCCGAGCACGGTTTGCGCCTTACCCTTCCTGATGAGATCAAACCATCGATGGCTTTCGTAAGCAAATTCAATTCTCCTTTCTGCCAAAATCTTATCGATCAGTTCCTGTTTACCTGCTATAACGGCAACAGCAGGAACATTCGACCTGCTTCTGATTACATTCAAATCATCCAATGATCCAGCGAAGTTGGGTGCAGGATTTTCGGCTCTTGCTTCGGCTCTTATCAAATACATTTCCGCGATACGGATGGCATACACCTGGTCATCACCGGTAGCAATTTTAAAATTCATATTACCATAGGTTACGCCACTTACCGGCAGAAGAAGGGCTGATCTGTCACCGCCGGTTTTGGGATCATTAGCCAGGGCAATAAATTCATCGGTAGGTAACAATTCTCTTTTACCACCCGTAATATTGCTGGCGAACCAATTGCTGGCCCAGGTATTTTTATTGTTGACCGTATAGTCAATTTCAAATATGGATTCCGTTGTATTTTTCGAAGTGAAGAACAGGCTATAGGGTTTCACCAGCTTGAAACTGGTGGTATTGTTGATCAG
>DATHKT010000018.1:0-200275 GCA_035489035.1 Mucilaginibacter sp. | reverse complement strand
GGAGGGATGCGGTTGGATTTGTGGTGGCAGGGAGGGGTTTCTGCGCCAAAAGAGTTACCTAAAAACCCCTACCTCCCCTTCCCCGAGGAAGGAATCGCACACGCCTTTGCTCATTTTTATTTCTTCCGAACACCTATGGTGTCCTCACAGACAACTACAATGCAGACAATTACTGCATTCCAGCGTATTGATTTATACCGGGTTGCAAATCCAATCTTTGAAATTCTTTCCCCCGTTGTCTGTGTCCTCACAGACAACTACTACATCGCTATCTATCTACACGATCACTTTTTCTCCTTCAGCCCCTCCATTTTCCTGCGGGTATCCGCAGTTTCGTGCAGGTTCAGGGATTTGCTATAAGCTTCAATAGCTTTTTGCTTATCACCCACTGCCTCGTAGTAATCACCCATACTGTCAAAGGCGTTTGCACTTTCGGGATGGTTATCAATATTCCTTTTAAAAAGTTTGTAGGCATCATCCATTTTATGCTGACCCATGCAGCTATAGGCAAGTTCATTAACCAGGTCTTCAGACGGTAATACTTTATAGCCCAAATGATCCGAGACCACTTTAAAATGCGCTGCCAGTACCACGTCCATATTCAATTCAGGATGCCCCTCGAACTGGCTCGTACGGAATTGGTAATAATTAAACAAATAACGCAGGGCATCATATTCGGCATTTAGCTCAACCGTTCCGTGGCGTTCATTGGTGTAGAATTTTGATGTCCAGCGCAGGCCCTTGTTCCCTGCATTCCGTAATGCTTTTACAAACGGTAAAACCGACCGCGTTACCAAAGTATTGCTGTTGGCGGTGTCCTTCATTACGCTAATAGTATCCATCCCGGGGGGTATATTATTGGCGATACCCACAAATAATGACTTGCCGGTAAAATTAAGCTGGGGCAGTTTAGCTTCAATTTGTTTCACCCATTTCTGGCCATCCCACCATAAGCTGGGGTCGATGGCTATATAAGCGTTGAACAGGGCAGTGTGATTAATAAAAGCATTGATCACCGTTAATCCACCCAATGAATGACCGCTGAAAACCCGGTAAGGCGCGGTTGGATATTTCGACTCAACATAAGGCATCAATTCCTTTTCGATAAAGCTAATAAAATTCTCGCCTCCACCGGCTATTTGATTGCCGCTTACTTTAGTGGGCGTCAAATCCCTTTCGCGTACGGTATTGGTAACGCCCACAATGATCATATCCGGCAGCACCCCGCTCAATTGTTCATCAATAGCCACCGCCGATTGAAAATGGGATTCGCCATCAAGTATATATAATACGGGATAGCGCTGGTCTTTGCTACCGCCATGTGGCACATGTATTAAAATCGTCCTTTTCTCATTTAATATTTTCGAATAAACCGTATCCACCGTACCGATCACGATCCGGTTGTCCTTTTGGGCATAGGCCGACATACTGACCACCACGAAAACAAGAGTGAATAATCTTTTTATCATGCTGTTAAGACGTAAATAAAAGCGGTTCGTTACAATTCATAGCGATGGGTTTAAAACCCATCGCTATGGCGATGCTTGTACTATTTCATCAACCGGGAACCCATACCGTTCGTTAATTATCGTGATCGCTTTCCCAAATTTGTCATTCCAATCACCTTTCAATAGTATGTAATCGATATTTCGATCAGTCAATTCCCTTTGATGACAGTCATTTAACAGGTCCCTATCTGTTTTTTCAAGCCTTGTACCATCCTGAACATGCGGCACGTCATTATCCAGGTATAAATACAAATCAAAATTATTTGCTTCATCAATCCATTCAGGAACTTCCATCTGCTTTTTGAAAAGGAACTTACTATACGACCGGGTAATATTAATATCTGTATCAACAAATAACAGTTTGTTAGCGCTTTTAACTTGTTCGTTTATCGTTTTGGCATGTAAGGTGGCTATCTCCATTAAATGATGTTCCTCACACTCAAGGGTCTTTTCAAGTATTTCCCTTGCCATTTCTATAACATAAGTTGTATTAAAAAAATCAGCCAACTTCTTTGTTAAAGTGGTTTTTCCTGTGGATTCTGTTCCGTAAATACATATTTTCTTTACATAATAAGGTTTAATCTCCGCCGGTATAAAATCCCAATAAGCAAAAGGCCTATTTCTTATTTGGGTTGATGAAATAGAAGTGATCGATCTTTGGGCATCATAGATCACATACTCACAGCCTAAAAACTCGCCCATATATTTACCATAAGGCTCGGAAGAAAAGAATATATCTATCTCAAATAATTTCTCCTTCAAATAACCTGCCCATAAACGTGAAACGCTTTCAGATGAGGTGGAAGTGTTTGGCAACAATGCCTCGTCGTATATTAATAGCCGCGGTTTAATTTTATGATCCGCGTTATAGATATTATTTAGCCATTCCAGCCTGACCGATCCGGCAATTGGCTCATCAACAGTTGCACAAATCAAAACTGTTAATTCATCACACCGTTGTGAGGCAAATTCTATCAACTCCATGTGCCCTTTGTGCAAAGGCATAAATTTACCTAACAGAAGTCCCCTTTTCATGCTTCATAATTTTTAGCCACGTGAATAGGCCAGCGGTCGCCAGGCACAAAAACACAAAATATTCGATAGATATAAATACAACCATTTTTTTGGCATAAAGTATCACGCTCAAAACATCAACCAAAATCCATAATATCCAGTTTTCTAATTTTCTTTGGGCAAGAAGTATAGTTGCAACTATGCTCATTACCGCCACAAACGTATCAGGAAAAGGATAAGACGCAGGCTTATTGAAAATTGATGGCAATATTAAGTGGATGTTTTTCACAATAAATCCAATGATCACGGTGGAAATAATCGTGATCATTGATAAGCTTATCCTTTGCGTTTTTGACAATATTCTAATTTCGCTATACTCATTATCACTTTTCCAGATGATCCAACCATAAATGCTGGTTATAAAAAAATATACCTGCAAAAACATATCAGCATATAGCCGCACCTGGAAAAATATCAGGAAAAAGCAGGTCACGTTTATTAGTCCGGTTGGCCATGTCCAGATATTTGATTTGGTAGCCAGCCAAACTGAGATCAATCCGGTTACGGTTCCAACAAATTCAATATAGCTTAAGGGATACCCGAAAACGGTTACCAGCGTATGGTCGATACTCCACATAATTTAAGAAGTATGATCACAAACGATCTTCCACGCCCCATTTATTTTCTTAAACCACAAAGTAAAGTAACCGCCCGGCGCATCCTTTTTCCGCTTCAAACTCCAGCCTCCAAGCACAAAGGCATTATTAGAGTCCAGCACATCTACTTTTAAAATGGTAAAGGTTAATATACCCATGGCAGCTTTGCCGGGATAAGCTTTTTTGTACCGTTCCAGTGTGCCCTGCCAACCGTGTACTGGCGCTGCTTTACCTACAAATAGCAGCGAATCTGATTTCCAGTAGCCTTGCATATAGGCATCGATATCACCGCGGTTCCAGGCTTGGCGCTGGGTTTCGAGTACTTGCAGAATGGCTTTCTTATCCTGTGCATTTACTTTAAACATAAGCAAGGATAAGATCAGCAACAGCACTATTTTTTTCATATCCGAAAATAAACAAAATTGTGTGTAAAAAGCTTTTAGCTTTGTGGCATATCCTATGAAACTTATGAAACCGATACTATGCTTTGGCGAAGTGCTTTGGGACACCTTTGAAGATGGCAAAAAAGCCGGTGGCGCACCCATGAATGTGGCCATGCACCTGGTACAACAAGGCGTCGATGTAAAATTTGCCAGTCGCGTAGGTGAAGACCCATCGGGTGATGAACTGGTCGAATTTTTGAAGATACACGAACTACCTCCGGACTTGATCCAGCGCGATCCGCAATCTCCAACCTGTGAAGTTACTGTAGAATTGGATGGCAATGGGCAGGCTACCTACATTATTCCCGAACCGGTTTCATGGGATAATATTCAAACTGATTCCTTGCTGACACAAGCCGCAGCGCAATCTTCGGCTATCATATTTGGGAGCCTGGCCTGCCGCGAACAAGCAACACGTGATACTTTGTTAAACTTATTGGACGAAACCGACGCACTTAAAGTTTTTGATGTGAACTTGCGGGCGCCGCATTACACACTTTCTACTATCGAAACGTTAACCGCCAGGGCCGACGTAGTGAAAATGAATGAGGATGAAGCCAAAATATTGATAGGCGGCAGCAACCGCGACCTGCGCGAACAGATACTGGAATTTCGCTCAAAATATCACAGCAAAACTATCTGCGTAACCCGTGGCGAACACGGCGCAATCGTTTGGCACGACCACGACTTTTTTGATTCTCCCGGTTGCCCGGCAACCGGCGGGGACTCTGTAGGCGCTGGCGATTCCTTTCTGGCCACTTTCGTAGCCGGCCTGTTAAAAGGCGAACCCATGCAGCAATTGGTTGATAAATCATGCGCGGTAGGTGCCTTCGTAGCCAGTAACCGTGGCGCAAATCCACCTTATGATGATAATATCCGCAAAATGCTTTGGCTGGATTGAGGAAGTTTGCAGTTGACAGTGTGCAGTTTGCACGTACAAACTGGCCACTTGCCAACTGGCAACTGCCCACTGCAAGCTGGCAGCTGCAAACTGAAATGTCATATCGGCATAACATTTCTGCTTTGAGGCTCGCCAATCAAACTTTTAAAAGATTTTATCCGTTACTTTATAGTTGAAAGGATAAATATGCGTGGTTTCGGATTTTCGAAGTTCATTCCCAAAAAAATAGAAAAAGGCGGGTTTGACGAATTATTAAAGCTTTTTCTCGAATTATTGAATTACACCGCCGGCGATGCAGGCGAAGCTTTGGCCTGGATGAACGAGTTGGACAAGCAATACAACATCACCAATGATGAGTATGGCATGGGCGATTTTATTGATGAGCTAAAGCAAAAAGGCTACCTGGATGATGGCGGCGACAAGGGCGAGTTCCGCATCACTGCAAAAACAGAGCAAAGCATCCGCCAATCGGCGTTAGAAGAAATATTTGGCAAGCTAAAAAAATCAGGTAAGGGTAATCACCGTTCACCACAGTCGGGCCAGGGTGATGAAAAAAATGCCGAAAGGCGCGAGTATGAATTTGGCGACAGTCTCGACCAGATCGATATGACCCAATCCATCCACAACGCCCAGGTCAACCACGGCATCGGCGACTTTATGATGACCGAGCGCGACCTCGAAGTAGAGGAAATGGATTACAAAACCCTCACCTCTACCGTACTGATGATCGATATATCGCATTCCATGATCTTATATGGCGAGGACCGCATCACACCTGCAAAGAAAGTAGCGATGGCTTTGGCCGAACTGATACGCACCAAGTACCCTAAGGATACCCTGGACATCGTAGTGTTTGGTAACGATGCCTGGCCGATAACTTTGCAGGACTTACCTTATTTACAGGTTGGCCCTTATCATACCAATACCTACGCCGGTTTAGAGCTGGCCACCGATCTGCTTCGCCGCCGTAAAACGCACAACAAGCAGATATTTATGATAACTGATGGCAAACCTACCTGCTTAAAGGAGGGCACCAAATATTATAAAAACAGTATTGGCCTCGACCGCAAAGTAGTAAACAAAACGCTTAATATGGCCGCACAATGCAAAAGGCTTAAAATTCCGATCACCACATTTATGATCGCAAAAGACCCCTACCTGCAGCAGTTTGTGCGCAAATTCACAGAAACCAACGGCGGCAAAGCTTTCTACAGTTCGCTTACTGGTTTGGGCGAATATATTTTTGAGGATTACATCCGTAACCGGAGAAGAACTGTTAGATGAGTCCGAAAGTCCGCGAAGTCGGAAAGTCCGTAAGATTAGGATCGGACTTAAAACAAATGCGAATTAAATACTTCCGGACTTTCGGTCTTACCGACTTCCGGACTAAAAATGAACAATGAACAAAAAAGATATAAAAACACTCGGCCAACTCAAAAAAACAGGGTACAAAAGCCGGTCGGTTAAGGATGAATTAAGACAGAATTTGATCGCACAGCTTCAAAAGCAGGAAGGTGGATTTGAAGGCATTGTCGGTTTTGAAGATACCGTTATCCCCGATCTGCAAACTGCCATTTTATCAAGGCACAATATCCTTTTGTTAGGTTTACGCGGACAGGCAAAAACACGCATAGCCCGCCTGATGGTTAACCTGCTGGACGAGTATGTACCTTACATCGAAGGGTCTGAACTGTATGATGACCCCTTGCAACCCATCTCCTGGTTCGGGCACAACGAAGTGACCACCAAAGGCGATGATACACCGATAGCCTGGATACACCGCTCCGAACGCTATACAGAAAAGCTCGCTACGCCAGATGTTACCGTTGCCGACTTGATCGGTGATGTCGACCCTATCAAGGCAGCTACTATGAAACTGAACTATTCGGACGAACGGGTGATCCATTTTGGATTGATACCACGTGCGCATCGCGGCATTTTCGTCATTAATGAGCTGCCGGACTTACAGGCTCGTATACAAGTATCCCTGTTCAATATTTTGCAGGAAAAGGACATACAGATACGTGGTTTTAAACTGCGCTTGCCGCTTGATATTCAATTCCTGTTTACAGCCAATCCGGAAGATTATACCAATCGTGGTTCCATCGTAACGCCATTAAAGGATCGCATCGAAAGCCAGATACTAACACATTATCCACGTTCGGTTGAGATCTCCCGCAAGATCACCCAGCAGGAAGCTTTAATATCACCAGAACAATTAGCAAAGATCGAAGCTGATGGCCTGGTAAAAGATCTGGTTGAACAAATTGCTTTTGAAGCCCGCAACTCAGAATATATCGACAAGAAATCAGGCGTATCGGCCCGGTTAACTATCTCAGCTTATGAAAACCTCATCAGCAATGCCGAGCGGCGCATGATCATCAATGGAGAAGCGTCCACATTTGTGCGTATTTCTGATTTCCTGGGTGTGATACCTGCTATCACCGGTAAGATCGAACTGGTATATGAAGGCGAATTGGAGGGCCCCGCCAAAGTAGCCAATATGCTGATAGGCAAAGCGGTGAAAACTTTGCTCCTGCAGTTCTTCCCCGACCCCGAAAAGGTTAAAAAATCCAAAGCGCCCAATCCTTATGCCGCTATCATCAACTGGTTTGGCGACAGCAATACCATCCTTCTGAATGATGACCTGCCTTTTGAAGAATATAAAAGTGCCCTTAACTCCATTGCGGGGTTGAAAGACCTGGTTAAAAAACTCCATCCTTCGTTAAGTGCCAACCAACAATTACTTTTGATGGAATTTGTGCTTCATGGCCTGGCGGAGTTTTCACAACTAAACAAAGGATTTTTGGATAATGGTTTTGCATTTTCTGATATGTTCAACAGCTTGTTCAACCTGGAGCCCGATGATGACGATTTGGATATAGATGATGATCGCTATTAATCTCCTTTTTATTTAATGCAGCAGGAAACTTTTACTATACTATTGATATGCGCCGGCTTTTTATTGGCCGACTTTTACCTTATTGGCGGCATTCGCGCGGGGCTTAAGAAATGGAAATTTACACAAAAAAGGTCATTTACGATAGCCTATTGGGTAATATCGATCCTTTTTACGGGCGGAGTATTCATCAGCGTATTTTTTAAAATGGGGCTTGGCGTCCGTGCGGCATTTTTGCTCGGGTTTTTCCTCATGGCATTTGCCAAAGTATTGTTTCTCCCATTTATTTTGGCCGACGATGTAAGGCGACTGATCATATGGTTCAGCCGGAGATCAAAAAAATCTTCGCCTATAATACAACCTGGTCCTGCTATTCCCCGATCAGAATTCTTAATGAAAGCCGGCTTACTCGCAGGTTCTATACCTTTAGCAACATTAACTTACGGAACTATCAGGGGGGTATATGACTACAGGGTTAAACACCGCACTTTGTACTTACCTAATCTCCCCAAAGCTTTTGACGGTATTAAACTGGGGCAAATATCTGATATCCATTCAGGTAGTTTTTACAACAAAAAAGCGGTTTTGGGAGGAGTTGAAATGCTGTTAAAAGAAAAGCCCGATTTCATATTTTTTACCGGCGACCTGGTAAACCGCCGCACCAGCGAAATGAACGGCTACCAGGATATTTTTAGCAAAGTGAAAGCTCCGCTGGGCGTTTATTCGTCGCTGGGCAATCACGACTATGGCGATTATTATGATTGGCCCGATGAAGCCGCCAAGCAGAAAAACATGGCCGATTTAATTACCACCCATAAAAACATGGGTTGGGATTTGCTACTGAATACCAATCGCCGCTTAAAGGTGGATGGCGAAGAAATTGGCATTTTAGGGGTTGAAAATTGGGGCACCATAGCCCGGTTTCCCCGTCGCGGCCGGCTGGATCTGGCTACAAAAGATACGGATGATCTGCCTGTAAAACTGCTGCTATCACACGACCCATCACATTGGCGGGCGCAGGTATTGCCGCATTACCCGCAGATAGATGCAATGTTTGCCGGGCATACACATGGTATGCAATTTGGCATACGGACTGAGCATTTTCAATGGAGCCCCGTGCAATATATTTACAAGGAATGGGCGGGGCTTTATCATGAAGGGCCGCAGCAATTGTATGTAAATGTAGGCTATGGATTTTTGGGCTATCCTGGCAGGCTTGGAATATTGCCGGAGATTACGATATTTGAATTAAAAGCCGGGCCTGACCCATCATTAAAAAACAGGGCATAAAAGGCTTATCATTTTTTCATTTTACCGATGAGGAAAATATTACAGCCCGCCTTTGATTTTTTGCTCTTCAGTAATGTCTTCATGTCGTTATGCGCGGTCGCCCAAGGCTTGCTTACTTTCCAGCTAATTGGTTCAAAACCTGATTATCCCGCCATCGGTCTGCTGTTTACGTCTACGCTCGGGATCTATAATTTCAGTATCCTCATCGCCAAACCAAAAAATCCGGAGAAGTCATCTTACAGGCGTGTAAGGTGGTTTTTCGCGCATTACCGGCTGATGGTTACGCTTACCATCGTTTCCTTATTGTCGCTTATCCCCCTGTTCTTTTTAATCTCGACAGCCTCCAAAATATTACTGATCTTTTTAGCTGTCCTTTCGTTTTGTTATGGCCTGCCTTTATTTAGCGTCGGTGAACAAAAATTCGGACTGCGTAATATTCCCGGTTTGAAATTATTTATGATAGCCCTGGTGTGGACCATGAGCTGCGTATTATTGCCTGTACTGGAAGCTCAAGCCAATCACCTGGCGACGATCTCCATGCGCGATACTACCTTGTTGTTAGCCAAAAGATTTCTATTCATTGCAGCTATGGCCATACCCTTTGATATCCGCGACCTGTTTGAAGATAAGCAGCATGGCCTTAAAACCATAGCCGTTGCCTGGGGCGAAAAAAATGCCTACCTCTTTTGCCAGGTATTACTGGCAGGGCATTTAGTATTGTTATTCTTATTCAGGAATAACGGGTTCAGTGCCAATTTTTGGGCAATATCCGTAGTAGCCATATTAACCGGCTGGCTCATCTTCAAATCCACCTGGGAAAAGAATGAGTATTATTATTTCTTTTATCTCGATGGGGTTTTGATACTGCAGTATGTGTTTGTGATAGTATTCAGTAAGCTAAGCGCATATTTCTGACCATATATCATGTAGCGTAGAAAGATTTACGAAGTTTTAAAAACTTCGTAAATCTGTAGACTACTTACTTATAAAGAAGTCTATCGCGTGGATTTCGATAGATGATTTTATTTCGCTTTCCCACTCCCTTTACTTCATATTCAATCAAAAAATTATCTTTCTTATAGAATGTTACCTTTTTCACAATAGCCGTATCAAGTACTCTCCAGGTGCTATCCTTAAAAGAATATTGTTTTTTTATGAAATCGATCCCGCTAAAAATAATTCGGTTTTTTGTTTCTATAAATGTACCTGACCCACGCCATAGCTGGCCGTCATCAAATTCCTGAATTCTTTCAAAAGTTCCCTTAGTTGACTGATTATTAAGCTTTTTTAAGATATAGCAATTGGACCCATAAGGAGAAAGCTTGGTTTGGCAATATTCCGCCTGCTTTTGGCCGAGGCAGTAAACGGAACCAAAGCAAAATAAAAATCCCAATATCAAAGCTTTCATTTTTATTTATCTAATTACTTTACCACCGGCAAACTAATGCAAGATGCCGCGCTTGCCGAATGATAGATCATCTCCGTTGCTTTCTGGTAATCGCTTTCCTTCGCCTCAAAAATATTGGGTACATACTTTTGCGGGTTGCGGTCGATGATCGGGAACCAGGTGCTTTGTACCTGCACCATGATCTTATGGCCCTTTTTAAATACGTGGTCGATGCCATGCAGGTCTATGGTATATAACTCTACTTTACCCGGCGTCATCGGCTCCGGCTTCTCAAAACTTTTTCTGAACCTCCCCCGGAAAACATCCCCGGCGATCATCAATTGATAACCTGACATTTTAAGCTCCTTTTTATATTCGGCAGGATAAACGTCTATCAGTTTTACCACCCAATCGGCATCACTGCCTGATGTTGCCGCATAGAGTTTAGCTGCCAGGTTGCCTGTTACGGCCATATCTTCGGTCAGCGTATCGGTTTCCCAACTTAATACATCCGGGCGGTTTTGCACAAATCGCTGATCATCGGTAAGCCAGGTATACCATCTTGACCCCGGGCCGTAAGTTTCCTCTATCGGTCTTGCACGATATGGAACCGGCTTGGCCGGATCGGACACATAGCTGTCAAATGGCCGGGCTTCTGTCGCCGTAGGCTGTTTAAAGGATAACTTACCGCCTGAATGAAAATAGATATTTTTAACCGTCGCCTCCTTTGGCGGCCATGCTGTATAACTCTTCCATTGGTTCGAGCCGGTTTGGAAGGTGATAGCTTCGGCAAACTTCCCGTCGCCCTTGCCCTTTAAATACCAGGCAAACCATTTGGCCTGGATCTCCTTGCGGAAGTATGGCCCTGTTGCTACATCAAATTTAATATTACCTAAGCTGCTGCCTTCGCCACCGGCCCAGCCGCCATGCCGCCAGGGACCTATCACAATAAAGTTCTGGTTGTGTTTGTCCCGCTTTTCCAGAACTTTATAAGCTGCCTGCGGACCAACCATATCCTCCTGGTCCCACCACCCGCTAACGTGCTGCGTGGCCACCCTTGGCGAGTCTAACCGATATGGCAATGATTGCCTTTTCCAGTATTCATCATAATTAGGATGTTTTACATAGCTGTTCCAGCTTGGCAGTACGCCGTGCATATACTTTTTGTTGATGTTTGATAAGGGCCCCAGCTTCAAATACCAATCATAGGTATCATAATTGCCAAATTGGAAAAGCGAATCAGTTTTTGATATCTCTTCCATAAAAGCATATTCAAAGGCATAGCTTAAACGGAACGCGCCGTTATGGTGCAGGTCATCATTCATAAACATATCCGAGGGCGTAGCCTGTTCCGAAACTGCTTTTAAAGCCGGATGAGGGTCGGTGGCGGCTATGATGGTTGTCCAGCCGTCATACGAAATCCCGTACATGCCGACTTTGCCATTATTGTTAGGTATATTTTTCAACAGCCAATCAATAGTGTCATAAGTATCGCTGCTTTCGTCAATAGCTTTGGGGTCTTTTTTATCACGGCTAAAACGCTGCATTTGATATTTCCCCTCCGAATTATATCGGCCCCGGATATCCTGGTAAACAAAAATATAACCATCTTCGGCCATATCTTTTACATAGCCAATCTTTTCGGGACTCTGGTACTTATTTACCCCATAAGGCGTTCGCAACATCAGGAAGGGTAGCTTTTCTGCGCTTTCTTTGGGTGTAAAAATTACCGTGTGCAATTTAACCCCATCGCGGGTGGGTATCATTACTTCCTGGCGGTTATACTTATCTTCGGGCTTGTTTTGTTGGGCTGATGTTGCTATGGGTAAAAGCAAAAGCATCAAGCCTGTGATGCGGGTAAAAAATGAGTTCATAGTTAATGATATTGAGGATACCTGCATTAAATATAATAACAATAGTTTAAATTATCGCTTATTGTAAAATGGCTGCCAACTATGATAATTCTGCGTGGTTTTATGATCGCCTCTCCAGGCTGATTTATGGCAAAGCTATCATCAAGTCGCAGGTATATCTGTTGAATTATATCCCCGCCGGAGCGAATATTTTGATAGTTGGAGGAGGCACTGGATGGATATTGGAAGAAATAGCAAAGATCCATCCTTCAGGCTTAACTATAATCTACGTAGAGATATCAGCCAATATGATGACGCTCTCTCGCAAAAGAAATACCGGAGATAACCAGGTAAGCTATATCAACGAAGCGATTGAAAATGTTCCCGATCTGATTAATTTGGATGTTGTGATCACCCCTTTTTTGTTCGATAATTTTACGGAACAAATCCTGCAAAAAGTATTTGTCCATATTCATAACTCACTTAAACCGGCAGGGATCTGGCTGAATACAGATTTTCAACTAACGGGCAAGTGGTGGCAAAAAATATTGCTCAGAACTATGCTTTTATTTTTCAGGCTGATTTGCAGGATAGAATCCACCAGGCTACCCGATATTGAAAAATGCTTTCAGCAAAATGGATATCAAATAGTCGATCAAAAATCCTTTTTCGGGGAGTTTATTCTTTCAAGTATCTATCAAAAAACAAAGACTTACGAAGTTTTAAAAACTTCGTAAGTCTAAATTCTTCTCTATGTCCTTTGTGATTAATTTTTACCACAGAGATTCACAAAGAAAGGTACAAAGTTCACAGAGAGTTCAAATATTCAAATTTCATAAATCCGAAATCGAACATTCGAAATCCGAAATCAACCTATCCTTCATACACAAACTTATACCCCACCCCTCTTACGGTTTGCAGGTACAACGGCGAATCCGGGTTATTCTCTATTTTTTTCCTGAGTCTTACAATATGCATATCCAGTGTGCGCGTGTTCACATCGGCATTGTAGCCCCATACTTCCATCATCAGTTCCTCGCGGTTGATCACCTTGTTTTTGTTTTTCAAAAAATACAGCAATATCCGGTTCTCCAGTATAGTAAGCTCTATCTTTTTCCCGTTCCTGATCAGCAGGTGAGTATTTGGATGATGCTCCATATTGGCAAAGCGATACGATTCCGATTTTTCACTATTCAATGAAAATTTGATCTTGCTATCAATCATCGCTACCAGCACATCCATGTTAAAGGGCTTGGTAATATAATCTGACACACCAAAATTATAAGCCTCTATTTTATCTATATCCTGGGCTTTGGCTGTCGTCATGATCACCAATTTATCAAAACCTTTTTCACGTATGGTGCTGCACACATCGGCGCCCTGCTTGCCGGGCAGCATCCAATCAAGCAAAACAATGTCCGGTTGTTCGGCCAGTATCATTTCTTCCGCATCATCGCCGTTATCGGCTTCCAGTACTTTATAACCTTCTGATTGTAAGCGCTCGGCTACCAGGAAACGCAGGTTTTCATCATCTTCAACCAACGCGATTTTTATTTCTTTATTCATAATTCAATTTAATTAAGTGTACACAGCACTTTCATAAGGAAGTGTAACTATAAATTCCGACCCCACATTAATTTTGGAGTTAACTGCAATTTCTCCGTTCATAAAATTAACCAGTTCCTTGCAGAATGCCAAACCGAGCCCAACACTGCCGTTCTGGTTATACTGGTTCTCTATCCTGTAAAACTTTTTAAATATATGAGTTATGTCATCTTTAGCAATACCGATACCTTTATCGGTAAATGAAAGTATAATATTCTTTTTTTCAAGCCTGATATTGATCATCAATTCCCGGCGTTTTGGGTTTGAATATTTATAAGCGTTTTCAATCAGGTTTTGAAATATGCTACCCAGCAAAACCGGGTCAGTATAAAAATCGATAATTCCGTTGATCTTATAATTCAGCTTAAAATCAGGATATTTTATGCTGAAGGTTTCGATATAACTATTAACAAAATCTTCCAGTTGTATATCTTCCTTTTTTATCTGTATCGATTTGTTCTCCAACTGGGTGAATGATAACAGCTTATTCATCAACTCATTCAGCTTATCAGCTTCCTCATCCAGTATCTTACCGTAGTGCCTTCTTTGCCGCTCACTCAGGTCGGCATCGCTCCGCAAATTCGACCCTGCTATCTTTATTACACTGATGGGTGTTTTAAATTCATGAGTGAAGTTATTGATAAAATCATATTGCAATTTAAATAACTTCAAATTAACATTCATATTGCGATAGATGAGATATCCTATCAAAACCAAAAACCCATAGATTAGCAAAACCATTGCCCCGATAGGCATAAACCGCTTATTGATTACGCCTGTAAGGTAGTCCTTAGGCGAACTGAAATATAGTTTATAATCCGAAAAAGCACCAGGAAAAGGCACCTCTGTAGTAATATTGCTATTTTCGTTATCAATCGGATCATAAACAACCGGTTTGATAGCAACACTGCTGTACAATTCTGGATGGGTATTTTTTACCGTCAACGCGTCCTGATTCAAAATAAATGTAAGCATATTTTGCTTATAGAATGACGACGGATGACTTCCCCTTTGTAACTCGCGGTATCGTCTTACTTCCTCGCGCCGAGGGATATTCAAATAGCTTATTTTTTCGGGATTGATATCGTAAAAGGTTTTAAATTTTTCATCCTGGGTGGGTTCACGCGAGGTATCAGCTACGGCAACAAAGTTATTCAGCTTATTTGCCATAGCTTTAAAATCACCATAATCTTGAGGCTGTTGTTTCCTTATGCTTTTAATTTTGCCATCTTTTAAATAGTATTCAAATATTGATTTAACACTGATACCCAATTCCTGGCCATTGATATATTTATTTTCCTGGCTGCCCACCTGTACATCATAAAATATGATGCGCTTTACAAAAGGATAGTCCTTTAAAACCGAATTTGAATACTTCGCCGCCGAGGCCGAATCCAGGTAGCCCTGGTAAAAAGTTATTTCGGGGATCCTGTTGTAAAAAAAATCAATATAGGGTTTGGTGGTTTGCTCCAGCACATCATTTTTTTTTGATGCGAATTCGTTTTCCTCATATTTGGCGGTTAGGTTGTATGCAATAAAAAGCGCTATAATAAAGGTGACTGATATGAGTATCAGGAAAGCAATGATCAATGAAAAATTCTTCCTATAAACGCTCTTCTCTGCTTTCATTGCAAACGGGGTTAGGGTTTCACCCGCATATTGTTATTCAGGAATTTCTCTATTTCGGCATACATCTCCATCCGGTTATGCTCGTTCCTGAAAACTTTGCGCTCATTCGGTTTTAAATAATAAGTAACAGATACGCCTTGCTTTTTCAGCTCGCGTACAAACTGGTTCAATTCGCTGATATTCGCGCTCTCGTCCTTAGCTCCCTGGAAGATCAGCAGGGGCGCTTTTATCTTATCAGTATGAAATACCGGGGAAATGGCCCTTAACTGTTCGGCATCATTTTCCGGGTTACCTATCATTTCGTACATCATCTGCAAGCGTGGTTTCAGGTATGGAGGAACATCTTTGATATAGGTGAAAAAATTGATCAGTCCGTACTGCACCACCGCGCAATTGTATAAGCCCGGATGAAAGGACACACCATATAAAGCCGAAAACCCGCCAAAACCACCGCCAAAAATGGCTATCTTTTTAGGATTAGCTGTCTTTTTATCGATCAGCCAGTTTACACCATCGGTTATATCATCCTGTATCTTGCCACCTGCCTGTTTAAATCCAGCGCTGTAAAACGCTTTGCCATAACCCGTTGATCCCCGATAATTAACCTGGAAAACCGCATAACCGCGATTAGCTAAAAACTGTACCTCGTTACTATACCTCCAGGTGTCACGTCTCCAGGGGCCTTCATGTGGCATCACCACCACCGGCAAGTTGGTCGTTTTAGTTCCTTGCGGCAAGGTTAAATAACCGTTGATCAGCATTCCGTCCCTTGCCTTAAAAGATACAGGCTGCATAGCACACAACTCATCCGGGTTAATACTGGTATTTATATCGCCCAGTTTGGTCAGTTTCTCCTGGCTGCGCTCATATAAATAATAAGTACCCGGATTCCGGTCAGTATAGGTAAACACGATGAATTTATTTTCTGCACTGTCCCTATTGATAATGCTGATCTCGGTATTATGTAAATGGCTGGACAGGCTGGCATAAATATGCTCCATATCACTATTCAAAAAATGCTTTTTGGGTTTAGCTTCGTCACAAGTTGCCAATTCCAGCCGGTGTTTGCCCCCCGAATAATCTACCCTGCTGATGTCGGCTTTTTCACAGGCAAATATTACCTTTTGTTCCTTGCCTGTATTGGCATCTATCTCTACCAGGGCAGTTTTGTCCTGATTAACGTTTGACAATGCATAGAAGTAGCTTTTCTCGCCCGTGAAAGCGATAGGCTGCACCCTGTTTTTGAAATTATTCTTAATGATAGGTTTGAAAGGCGCATTATCGTCCTTCCTGTAAAGAATAGTTTCATCCACACCATCGGATGTTTTTGCAAGGCGTATTTTGCCGTCATCATCCGGGAACCATTCGGTTATATTACCCGGGTTTACCAGGTATGGTTTTAGCTCGCTTGTTTTTATGTTCAGCTTATAGATATCAAAGTTTGCCGGGTCGCGCTTATTCATGCCGATAGTGATCACATCTGGCTCCTGTTTATTCCTGTTATTCAACAGGCGTATTACCCCTCCTTTTTCTAATGACAGGATATCCCTGATCTTTAAGGTAGAAACATCCAGCGCATACATCTTAAATTCATCATTCGAAATAATATCCTGGCTCAAAACAATTTGCCCGCTATAAGTCCATGAATAATCGCGCACCGAGTAATCAGTGAATGAAGTAGCCATCCGTTCTTTCCCGTCTGCCAGTGATTTAATAAATAAGTTCTGCCGCCCCTGGTAAGATTTTAAATATGATACATATTTGCCATCGGGAGATATTCTGAAAAAGCTCTCCTGGGCATTCTTAAAAAAATCACTAATAGGTATTTGCCTTACCTGGTCCTGTTTACAGGAGTATAAGACAGATGTGACGAAAACGAAAAGTAAAACTCTTAACCGGTTTAACATTCTTTGTAATGGGTACAAGCCATGATATTAGGTTAAACTTAATCAAATTACTTAACGGATACAAAATGTCACTACAATTTTACCCGTTTAAACCGTTATATAATCTGTTCGTTACACAAATGCATATTTGGAGTTAATTGATTATTTTTGAGAAAATGAAGCGTTTTTTTTCGGTTATCTTTTTTTTATTTCTGTTATCTTCAAAACTTTTCGCCCAGGTTGATGACCTGCGACTCGCAAAACAATTCACCACCAATGGCGAATTGCAAAAGGCACTTGAAATTTATCAGAAATTATATAAACAAGATAATGAAACTTATTACCCTTACTATATCAGCGGACTGCTTGGCCTTAAAAAGTTTGATGAAGCCGAAACCATCGCCAAAAAGATGCTTCGCAAACACCCCGGCGATTACCAATACACCATTAGTTTAGGGCGCATTTATACACAAAAGGGTGATGTAGATAAAGCCAATTCGATATATGATGGCATGATCAAAAACCTGCCCGCCGATGCAGGTGAGATAGCCAGCCTTGCCACGCAGTTTTACCAGGCCGAAAATGCCGATTACGCCATCAAAATATTTCAGCAGGGGCGTAAGCTGCTGCACAATGACAAACTGTACACGTTTGAGCTCATAAGCCTGTACCGCTTTAAGAGGGATAAGCCCGCGTTGGTTGAAGAATACCTGAATTTTTTGCCGGATAATCCATCATTTATTACCCAGGCTGAAAATACTTTATCCACCATGTTTGAGGGTGAGCCTGATTATACGATGTTGAAAACGGCCTTATTTAAACGCATACAAAAGGACCCGCAGCAAACAATTTATGTTGATCTGCTTACCTGGCAATTTCTGCAGCAAAAGGAATTCGACCAGGCCCTGAACCAGGCCCTTGCCTTAAGCCGCCGCCAAAATGATGATGGCACCAGTATTTTTGACCTGTGCCAAACACTAATATCCAACCAGGCTTATGAAACCGCCGTTCGCGGATACGAGTATATCATCAGCAGAGGCAAAGATCAGCAATTATACATCCCGGCAAAGATCGAGCTGATCAACACAAAAAACCTGTTGGTTACGGCCGGAAAATACACACAGGCTGATTTGCTGAGTTTGGAAAAAGACTATAATGACCTATTGGCCGAGTTTGGTACAACCCCAAGCACCGTTTTTGCTATGCAGAAATTAGCCAAACTGCAGGCCTTTAAATTGCACAAACTGAGTGAAGCCCAGAAACTGCTGGAAGAAGCCACCAATATACCCAATATCAAACCCAACCTGCTGAACAGCTGCAAGCTTGACCTGGGTGATATCTACCTGATGAATAACCAGCCCTGGGAGGCTACCTTATTATACAGCCAGGTAGAGACCGCCTATCCAAATACTACCATAGGGCAGGACGCCAAATTTCGTAACGCCAAGCTGGCTTATTACACCGGCGATTTTACCTGGGCCAAAGGGCAATTGGATGTGTTGAAAGCTGCCACCACGCAGCTGATCGCTAATGACGCCATTAATTTATCCCTGTTGATATCCGACAATTTAGTTGCCGACACATCTGGCAATGCCTTAAAAATGTATGCCCGCGCCGATCTGCAGATATTTGAGGAGCGACCCGAAAATGCTGTGCTGATATTAGACAGCATCGATGTAAAATATCCGGCAAATTCTTTGGATGATGATATTCTGATGGCCAAAGCGCGGATACTGATACAACAAAAAAATTATGCTGACGCTATCATCCCTCTTAAAAAAATAGCAGAAGAACACGCCACCAACCTTTGGGCGGATGACGCTGTTTTTATGCTGGGCGATATTTACGAAAACCACCTGGCCAATAAAGAGCAAGCTAAAATATATTACCAAAAGATCATCACTGATTACCCATCCAGTCTGTACATCAACGAGGCGCGAAAACGGTTTAGGTTGTTAAGGGGTGATAAACCTGATGCGTCTTAATAGTGTTTAAGGTAACTCAAAAGAACATCATTGCTGTAAGGAACGAAGCAACCTCTACAAAGGACAGTCAAGTGAACGCATTTTTATATTACTCCATTTAACAAAACCTAACTTTTTGATTTGGATAGCCCAGAGGTTGCTTCGTTCCTCGCAATGACGCGCGGGCATAAATTTTTACTAAGTTTAATCTTGGTTCTTGTATCTTGACTCTTGGTTCTCGTATCTTAACTCTAAATCACTACTTTTACCCCATGCTAATCTATAACGAAACCTTTATTGTTGACGACGCCATCATTGATGAGTGGCTAACCTGGATAAAAACCATACATATCCCTGCTATACTCGCTACCGGCGCCTTTGATAGCTATAAGGTGCTTACTGTGCTCGATTCCCCTAACGAGGGCATTACCTATTGCTTCCAGTATCAAACGGATACCGTAGAGCGCTACAGTGATTTCTATTACAAGCATATGGAACTGCTTCACAAAAACCATAACGCCCAATTTGAAGAGCGCTTTGCCTTGTTCCATACGTTGATGGAGACGATTGACGAGCTGTAGGTTTATTAGTCCGAATAAATTGGGGTGTCATGTTGAGGCTCTCGAAACATGCGGGCAAAGGCCTCTGCGCTCACCCTTCGAGTGCCTCAGGGTGACACCCACTTAGGTCCCGATTTCTGACTCCGACTTCCGACCTCGATCAAATCCTCAACTCCTTCGGCATCCTGCCATGCAATAAAAACTGCGCCCACTTTTCGTTACCGTTTTTTCGTGCTGCTTCTGATGCTTTGTGCCAATCATAAGCACACAGCACTTGTTCAATACTGATCGAATTTCCGTAGGCGTAAACTATGGCATATTTGGCATGAGGAGTCATAGATTCCATGGCAAAGCGGTGCTCGCCATTGCCAAGATAGGCCGGTAGCCCCACACTGCCCGGATTAAGTACTATTTTGTCATTAGATAGATACACCACCCGATTCACATGCGAATGCCCGCACAGGATGATCCGTTCTTTGATATTACTTAATCGTTCTATCAAGTCCTCATCATTATAAACAAACACACCATTGGCGGTCACTTTCTCCAACAGGTATTCATCATCGCTTTCGGGCGTGCCATGGCAAATGAAAAACAGTCCATCAAGCGTTGCGGTTTTGGGTAGTGTTCTCAACCAGGCAATGCTTTGTTCAGATAAGTCGGCTTTCACCCTATCCATTCCTTCCTTGTCCAGTTTGCCGGCCAGGCTTTCCAATATCTCACGGTCGGTATTACCACTGATGCAAAGCATCTCCTGTTCACGTAACAGATCAGCAACGGCTTCCGGCTCCAGCGCCCCAAAAAAATGGTCGCCCAGGTTAATGATCTTCTTTATCCCGCGCGCCTTTATATTCTTTAAAACTGCATGGAGGGCCAGCGAATTGCCATGTATATCTGAAATTATAGCATAGGTTTCCATAATTGGTTTTTCTTTATAACAAAAAAGCCTCCCGTTTAGTTCGGGAGGCTTGCTGTTATTGTTTTATCAGGTTGTACAACTCATCCAGTTTTGGCGAGAGCACAATTTCTATCCGCCTATTCTTGGCAAGTGATTCAGGAGTAGTTCCCGGATCTATCGGCTGATACTGGCTCTTACCGGTCGCGGTAAGGCGTTTCGCGTCAACGTTTTCAACTTCGGTCAAGTAACGGGTTACCGAAGTAGCACGCAATACGCTCAGGTCCCAGTTATCTTTGATCTGCCCCAGGTTTCTTACCTTTTTATTATCAGTATGCCCTTCCACAGCCATGTTAATGTTGGTCTCTTTATTAAGTACCACAGCCAGTTGTTTCAGCGCCTCTTTACCATGCTCATCAATTATGATACTACCCGATGGGAACAATAGTTTATCAGCCAAAGAAACGTATACCTTTCCATCCCTGATATCAACTGTTAAACCACTTTGCTGGAACCCAAGTAAAGCTTGTTGCAATTTATCCCGCAAAGCATTGGTTGCCGCGTCACGTTTCTTCAATGCCTCTTCAACCTCTTTCAAGCGTTGTTCCCTTTTTTGCAGGTCGCTTGACAGCTGGCTCACTTTGGTATTAGTGCTGCTATAATTATCGTTCAGCTTATTATAGTTGCCGCTTAAGGTATTGTAGCTGCCTTGCAGCTCAGCCAATGCACGGTGCAGGTGCATGGTGTCAGCCTGCAGGCTTGAAACCTGTGCTTCCAGACTGGTTGTCCTATTAGAAAGCGAATCGCGCTCGGCAACTAACGATTTATATTTTTTAGGCGAAAGCACAACGCAGGAGTGCAGTGTTAAACACAAGGTTGCAGCAAACAAATAATACTTTATCTTCATGATATCAGGGTTTTATGGGTTAAGCAAGGGCATTTCTCAAAAAAACATTAAGCGGGTATAATTTACTGCACACCATCGCGATGTATTCTGCAGCATCGGGTTTCACCAGGTCTTTATCTTTTATATGATGCGAAACTATGAAACTTTTTAGTTTTAACAGTTCAATATTTTCATTATCAGCGCTATATTCCCGTGGAACAGTTTTCAATTGCTCCTGTTTCCTGAAATCACCAAATAGCTTTTTAAACTCCGCGTTATCGATAATATTCTTCAGGTCCTGGGCATTATAGTCAATTTCCGAGCGGATCTTTTTTAAGTGCTCAGCCTCCGGCATCCAGTAACCGCCGGCAATAAAAGCCTTGCCCGGTTGGATATGGAAATAATACTCAACTCCACCATTTTTTGAATCGAGGGTAGGTAAGCTTACACCAAAGTTGTTTTTATAAGGAGTCTTGTTTTTACTGAAACGGATATCCCGGTAAATGCGCAATACACATTTTTTGGGGTCTAGGTCAATATCCACTAATGGATCAACCAGGTGCAGTTTCTTGATGAGTCCGGCAGTAAACCCGATCACATTTTCGCGTGCAGCATCATGCAAATGTTTATTGACCTGGAACCATTCGCGGTCATTATTTTCGGCAAGATCTTTTAAAAAAATAATGGTATCCTGGCTGATCTTCATTAGCTAAAAAAGGCGGTAGCGTATATTAAAATACTGACGTGAATATCTGAAAATTGTTTGCAATGGAAGAAACCAGAGCGAATATTTCTGCTGAAAAACCGCGCTTTAATTCATGTTTAATTTCTCGCTGCGCATGTTCAGGTTAACATTTTTACGGCGATACTTTTTGTACCATATCAAACCTACAGCAGCCACTGCTAAATAAGGTGCAGCTAACAAATACATGATCCCATTATTAAGGCCGTGAGTTGTTTTGCTTCCGCTTTTATTGTTTGATTCAACGGCTGTAGTACACATGGCACACTGCGCTTTCGCCGGCACGGTACCTAAAACCATGCAGCCAAATGCCAAAAGGATCAATGTTATTTTTATGCCTTTCATTGTATACAAAAATACCTATTATTTCGGAATTCAGATTTCCAATTGCGGATTTAATTTGTCAATTAGCTGTTTCCTGATTTAAAAATGATAATACGGAGCGATCAGCAGGTAAACGATCACACCCGTTACCGTAACGTATAACCATATAGGAAACGCCCATCTTACCAGTTTCTTATGTTTCTCTACCTGCATTTGCAGGCCACGGTAAAAACTAAGGAGGATAAGTGGCAAAACACCTGCCGCCAATATAATATGCGAAGTTAAAATAACCAAGTAAATGGTACGTGCCGAGCCAACAGCCGCCACTTCAGTCGCAGATAAAACACCATCACCATCCAGGTCGCCAAATATACTTTCAGGTTTCAGGTAATGAAACAGGATATATGATACCAGGAAAAGGGATGACAGGCAAAACGTTAAAATATTGATCCGTTTATGCATCGGAATATTGCCGTTTTTTATAAAATATAAAGAGGTCAGCAATAAAACACTGCATGTTCCATTCAATATGGCATTCAGCTTAGGCAGGAATGTAATAAATGAGGGTACATTAGCCGGTGCGGGTATCAGATGCCTGTTTAAAATAATCACCACCAAAAACACAAAACCGGAAACGGCAGCTACAAATCGGAATATAAATTTATCAGTCATAGTTATTAATATAAAGCGGACTCTTTCTTGCGTAGCTCTTCGTAGATCAGTACCTTGATCTCATCATGCAAACGCAGTATATCCGCTGCGGACGCGCCGGAATAATATCCCCTTATCCTCTTATTCTGATCCACCAGTATCAGCTTGTCCGAATAGATAAAATCATCTTTCCCGGCTTGTATCGCGTTTACCAAAAAGCCTTTCCGGGCCAGTTGATAGATGGTGGTAGTATCTCCCGTCAGGAACATCCATTGGGGCAGCTTTGCACTAAATTTGGTAGCATAAGCACTTAAGGCCTTTATCGAATCACGCCCCGGATCTACGGTGATTGAAACAAAAGACAGCATTTTGGTTTTCGTATAGTTCTTAGCCAGGCTATCGATATTGCTGTTCATCTCATTACATACCGTAGGGCAATGGCTATAAAAAAAACCAACTACAAATATTTTGTTATCAAATGTTTTCAACGATACCGGCTTCCCCTCCTGGTCGTACAGTTTAAAGTCGGCCAGGGTATGATAGATCGTATCCGGAATATCTTTACCATGTACCCTGTGGGTGGTTTTTGCAAGCGTCTTTGTCCCGTATATGGGCAGTGGATGATACCTGTTTTTACCCTTAACAGTTAGTAAATAATATAAAAATCCCGGTACCGCTAAGATGAGTACCAGGATCAATATTTTTTGGATCAGTCGTATTTTGTTCATTAACTCCTCAAATCAATCCAGTGGTGGCTTTCGTTAGTAAGTACCAGGATCAATCCGATTATAAACAGCACAGGAACTATAATTGCAAACACCAACCCCACCTTTTCAAATTTAAGGTGCATAAAATAACCTACGATAAAAAATGCCTTAGCTAATGTTAAAATAATATAAATTGGGTTAGCCGTGCTGTAATGCATTTTCCATCCGCCAATTCCTATTGGCACAAGGAATAACGCTATAAAAAATTCAACTGCAGTTATTGCTAACAATACATAAAAAACATTCCAAATCCTTTTTTTCGTCATGCCTTCATGTTCGCCGGCATGCTCTTCTGTATGAATAGGTTCTGATGACATACGTAAATTTTTAAACTAAGTAAAAGAAAGTAAACACAAACACCCAAACCAGGTCTACAAAGTGCCAGTAAAGGCCAACTTTTTCGATCATTAAATAACTGCCGCGTTTTTCGTAAGTGCCCATTAAAACATTAATGGTAATAATAATATTGATAACCACCCCGCTGAATACGTGGAAACCGTGGAAACCCGTTATGGTAAAAAATAAGTTAGCAAACTGGTGCCCGTAGGTAGACATAACAGCGTCAGTAGCATTCTTTTCATGGAAAAGCGTTTTCAGCTCTTCCATATTCGGTATCGCGCCCCACCAAAAGCCTTCGCTATGCAGGTGATTCCACTCTAACGCCTGGCAGCCCAGGAACATTAAACCACCTATAATAGTACCGATCATCCACCAAACCACTTCCTTCTTGGCATTACGATGGCCTGCCTCAACAGCCAATACCATAGTAACCGAGCTCATGATCAGGATAAAGGTCATTAAACCAACAAATACCAATGGCGCTCCATGCTCCAGAAGTCCAGGTACCGATTGGAAAACCAGGTCTGGTGCAGGCCATGCGGCCGAACTGAAACGTAATGCCCCGTAAGATATCAGCAACGATGAAAATGTGAACGCATCCGAAAGGAGGAAAAACCACATCATCATTTTACCATACTCAACAGAGAAAGGCGATCTGCCCCCCGCCCAGGGTGTTGTTTTAACGTCGTCTATTTGTGATACCGTTGTACTCATTTGTACTGAATTGATAGATTATTAATTTTGATTCAAAAGTAAAAAAACATACAGATAAATCCATATAATATCGACAAAATGCCAAAATATTGAGGTCATTTCCATCTTATATAAATTCATTACCTGTGGTATATTGCGATAACTGCCCCGCAAGGCATTCAATAATACAAACAAACCCGCTATAATGTGTACCAAATGCACACCTGTCAACACATAAATAAATGATATGGATGCATTCGGATTAACAAAATACAAGGACAGTTTGTGGGTAAGGATATACCAACCATCAAACTGCAATCCGCAAAAAACAATTCCCAGGGTAAATGTCATCCACAAAAAAAGCCGCTGCTTTTCAAACTGCAGTCCTTTAGCAGCTCTCGAAGCTAAAAATAAGGTAATACTGCTCAATACGATCACAATGGTGCTGTATCTGAACACATCCGGCAATATCACATTTAAGCCATGTCCTTTACCACCCGCATATACGATAAACCCGCTGGTAAATGCCGCAAACAGCATAAACGAGGTGAATATGAACAACCACATATTAAATTTCTTCGGCGCCAGGCTTAACCTGTCTTTTTCCTGTTGTATCTGAGCCATCATTTCACAAAATCAAATAAAAACATCAACTGCACTACCGGCAAGTAAAAAAACGAACCAAACATCAGTTTACGTGCTTCCGAAATTTGCCGTGTACGTAATAAATCTATTGCCTGGTACAAAAATATCAAACTGCACACCAAAGATACGCCACCCACATAATAACCGCCATGCCCGTAAATGGTTGGTAATAAACTAACCGGCACTAATATTATTGCAAATATAACGGTAATAATCGCACTCGCCTTGTCGCGCTTTTGGGTTGGCAGCAGCCTGAAGCCGGCCAGTTTATAATCATCATCCAGCACCCAGGCAATTGCCCAGAAATGTACAAACTGCCACACAAACTGGATGGAAAACAATATCAACGCTATTTCATCTATGCGGCCATGTGGCTGGCCGGCTACATAACCTATTAAAGCCGGAAATGCCCCCGGTATAGCCCCTACAAATACTGCGATCGGCGACTTCCGTTTTAAGGGTGTATAAGCAAAAGCATATAGCAAAATAGAAAATACGGATAATAAACCTGTAAGGATATTCAGGCTGCCTAAAATATAGGTGCCGCCCATTCCCATCAACAATCCCAAAATTAAACCCTGCCCAGTAGTCATACGCCCGGCCGGCATAGGGCGGTCCATGGTGCGTTTCATCAGTTTATCCAGGTCAACTTCAATCACCTCGTTAAAGCAGTTGGCCGCGGCGGTAACTAAAAAGCCGCCTGCAACCAGTTTCAGCCAGTTGATCCACATAGTGGTGCTATACAACGAGCCCCAGGTATTGCCGCCATTGGCTTTTACCGCGATGATAAATGATATAGATGCCGAAAACACCACCAAAAAGGTGAGCCTGAATTTGATCAGCTTTGAAAAATCTTTCCAG
This sequence comes from Mucilaginibacter sp., assembly GCA_035489035.1. GTDB lineage: Bacteria > Bacteroidota > Bacteroidia > Sphingobacteriales > Sphingobacteriaceae > Mucilaginibacter. The sequence goes on along the minus strand of DATHKT010000018.1, from coordinate 173,877 downwards.
TTCATTTGTGCCCCCCCGAAACTTTAGCCGAACGGTATAAGTTCAGCATTAAATAAAATTGAGCGCCAAACAACAAACTGGCTAATACAATATGCGCCGCCTGTGCGAAGGGTGGCAACGATAAGTACGATAATACAATACCGGTTACTATCTGCAGCATAATGATCAGAAAAGTAAAGCTCATCAATTGCTGCTGAATGGAGTGCCTGCTGAAATGCTTGCGTATCAAAGCATAAAGTACCAGGTTAGCAAACAGCACCAATACGGCTACATCCCTATGCTGTGTAAATATTTGCCCTGCACTGTTTACCCAGCCATTACGGTAACCACTTAAACGTGTTGCCACCGCGTCTATCCGTTCGCGCACTTCTGTCCCGAACGTGATCTGGGCAATACTTAATATCAGTACAACCAAAGTAATGATATGAATGAGTGGTGTAGTTTTTACAGATGGCTTACCATAAACTTTGGCCAGGTGGTAAGTACCGATACTCAATGCCAGTATAGCAAGCGCCAGCAGCATGTGTACGGTAACTATCCAGGCTACCAAATTGGTAGATACCACGATGGAACCCAACCATCCCTGGAAACCTACCAGGATCAAATTCAGAATGCTCAATACAGCTATCAGTTTATTGTTCTTCCAGTAGCTCAAGGAATATATCGCAGTTAAAAACAAGAATATGCCCGATATAGCTCCTAAAAGACGATTAACATATTCTGTCCAGGTTTTTGCAACGTTAAACTCTTCCGGTGCTAATATGGATTTATCCTGCCTGATATGCGTGGCCAGATCACTAAATCCAAATACATCCAATGTTTTTGCAAACCTTTGATTTTTTGCTAAGCGCCCGTCAACATATTTTTGCTTATAATCTGCAGGCAATTCCGAACTGCTGGTTGGCGGTACATAACGCCCGAAGCATTTTGGCCAATCCGGGCACCCCATTCCCGACCCGGTACTACGCACAACTCCACCAGCAAGTATCAATACAAAAAGCAGAACAATTGTAATAAGATTAATTTTCTGAAACCGGTTTTGAGACTTTGCTATATTCATCTATAAGCTTCTAAAAAATTAGGGTACCTGTTATGGAAATAATTCCGGTACAGATACCCTAAAAGATCAGATCGGTATTTTATTATTTTACTTCTTCACCCGACTTTTGAGTCTTTGCCCAGGTATTATACTGTTCAAGACCGGCAGGGTTATCTTCAAAATCATGAGGTAAGTTTGAGCTCATGGTTTCTGAAAAAGGTGTAGTCTGCGGGATAAAATCTGTATCGTGCCCTGGTTTGCTGTAATCATAAGGCCAGCGGTAAACGGTAGGGATCTCTCCGGGCCAGTTACCATGTATATGCTCCATAGGCGCTGTCCACTCTAAAGTGGTAGAGTTCCATGGATTTTGAGGTGATTTCTTACCCCAGAAAATAGAATGTATAAAGTTGTAAATGAACGCCACTTGTGCCAGCGCCGCAGTAATAGCAGCCCAGGTAATAAATGTATTTACTGATAACCAGCGGTTAAATGCCGGGAACTCGGTCATAGCATAATAACGGCGCGGAACGCCATCCAAGCCCATAAAGTGCATCGGGAAGAATACCAGGTAAGCACAGATAAAGGTTATCCAAAAGTGCAGGTATCCTAATTTTTCGTCCATCAGCTTACCAAACAGTTTAGGGAACCAGTGGTAAACACCCGCAAGCATCCCGAATATAGCTGCCGAACCCATAACGAGGTGGAAGTGAGCCACCACAAAATACGTATCGTGCAGGTTGATATCCAATGCGGCGTTACCCAGGAATATCCCGGTTAAACCGCCTGATATAAAGAAGGAAACTAAGCCTATTGCAAAAAGCATGGCCGGTGTAAAGCGTATATTACCACGCCACATCGTAGCTATCCAGTTAAAGGTTTTTACTGCTGATGGTACCGCGATAATTAAGGTGGTGATCATAAACACTCCACCCAAAAACGGATTCATACCCGTTACAAACATGTGGTGACCCCATACGATAAACGAAAGTGTGGTGATACCGATCAATGAATAAACCATCGCATGGTAACCAAATATCGGTTTGCGCGAGTTTACGGCAATTACTTCGGATGAGATACCCATCGCAGGCATGATCACGATATAAACTTCCGGGTGGCCCAGGAACCAGAATAAGTGCTGGAACAGGATAGGGCTGCCACCTTCAAACGGCGTTTTCTGCCCGTTCAATATAATATCAGATAGATAAAAACTTGTACCAAAGCTACGGTCGAAGATCAATAATACAACGCCTGCTACCAGTACCGGGAATGATAATACACCCAATACAGCTGTTAAAAAGAACGCCCAAACGCTCAAAGGCATTTTCCAAAGATCCATACCTTTGGTACGCATGTTCAATACAGTACTTACATAGTTGATACCACCCATCAGTGATGAAGCGATGAAACATACCATACTGATCAGCCATAAGGTCATACCCAATCCGGAACCACCCATTGCTTTTGGTAAAGCAGATAGCGGCGGATATATGGTCCAACCTGCACCGGCCGGGCCCTTTTGTACAAAGAATGAGCCTATCATGATCACACTGGCTGTAAAGAAGAACCAGTAAGATAACATGTTGATAAATGGCGATGCCATATCACGTGCGCCTACCTGTAAAGGGATTAGCAGGTTACTGAAGGTACCGCTTAAGCCGGCTGTCAATACAAAAAACACCATGATGGTACCGTGTATAGTTACCAGCGAAAGGTAAAATTCAGGATCTAAACGACCATTAGGGGCAAAACGGCCCAATAAAGTTTCCATTAATGGAAAGGTTTTATCAGGGTAGGCTAATTGGATCCTGAACAGGATAGACAACAGCATCGCAATAACCGCCATCGTAATACCTGTGATCAGGAATTGCTTGGCGATCATTTTGTGATCCTGGCTAAAAATATATTTGGTTATAAAGGTATCCTTATGATGATGTTCGTGATCGTCATGACCTACTACTCCGTGATCGTGTGTTGACATAATCGTTATTCTTGATTAATTGTTTAATACTAACCTGTTTTTCGCTGCACTTTTTTGTTGGTCAGCATCTACAAATTTTAATTCTTTTTTCAGTTGGTCGGTCAGGTAAGGTTTTTGTCTTGAAATCCACTCCTGGTATTCGGCCTCGGTAACTACTTTAATTGGCTTTTGCATATTGTAGTGGCCACCGCCGCATATTTTATTACACAATACCAGGTAATCAAACTTCGGATCATCCATTTTAATACGCATATCAGAAGTAGTAATGGTCGGAGTGAATTTGAAATAGGTAGGCAATCCCGGAACAGCATTCATCTGCACCCTGAAATGAGGCAGGTAAACGCTATGGATCACATCCTGTGCATGTATATTTAACCTGATCGACCTGTTAACCGGCAATACCATGGTATCAGCCTTTAAGTCATCAAAACTGTTACGGTCTTTAAAATCAACACCCAGTACGTTTGATGCCGAATAAAATGCAGAATAGTTTACTGCACCCAGTTTACCATCCTTACCAGGGTAACGAAGCTCCCATGCAAACTGGTGGCCTGTTATATCAATATTGATATCGCCTTTAACATTGTCGGTATTGGTAACTGTACGCCAGGTAAAGAATCCGAATACAACCAGGATAGTTAAAACAATAGCAGGTATAACCGTCCATATTTTTTCAATGGTATTGTTATGCGGATAATAATATCCCTTGCGCTTGTCTGATCCACGGTATTTGAAAGCAAAACCAAACAGTAATATTTGGGTAATAAAAAATACGATAAGGGTAATGATCGTAGTCACCCAAAACATAAAATCGATTTCGACGCCATGTTTTGAAGCAGACTCAGGTAAGATCATATTTCCCTGCACGGCTAATGACCAATAAGCGCCATATAAACCAACTACCAGGAATATTATACAAATAACCCCAATGATATGATTCCAGTTCATTCCCTTTTTGCCTTGCATTTGCAGGGTAAGGTCATATATCTTTAATATTTTACCAATTATCGCTACTACAACGCAGGCCAGCAACAAAAGCAAGGTGTAATAACCCACGCCCATCCACATAGCTGTTTTATCTACCGGTGGAGCGTCTGCAGCTGCCGGGCTGGTACCTTGTGCCATAAGCAGGTTAGTGCCAAGCAGCATCAGTGCAGCAAAGAGCGAAAGTGTTTTTTTAGACTTATTTATTAAATTTTTGAATCCCATTTTTAATGTCTGTTTGGTATTCTGTATCAGTTGTAAATTTACTAATTATTATATGTGGTGATGAAGACTCTCCTGCAGGAACGGGTGATTCTTCGGCACAAGCGATTTAAATTTGCTCAACGTAGTAAGCAGTATAAAGGTAAATAAGCCAGCAAACCCTATAAATACACCGGGCTCGATCCAGGTAAATACTTCAAAGGGGCTCTCTACTTCCTTCAATGTACCCGGCATGATCATCTGGAAATAATCCAGCCAGTGGCCGATGATCAAAATGATACACATGGTTTGTAAAGTGCCTACATAGCGTTTTGAATCGCGGGACATCAATACCAATAATGGTGCTGCAAAGTTGATAACGATATTCAACCAGAACCATAGTTTAAAGTCCGGCTCCCATCTTCTGAAGAAATAGGCCGACTCCTCGGGTATGTTGGCATACCAGGTTAGCAGGAATTGTGCAAACCACAGGTAGGTCCAGAATATCGAGAAGGCGAACATAAACATACCCATATTATGCAGGTGATCTGTAGTAACCCAGGTAAGGTATCCGGCTTTTTTTAATAATATAATAACTAAGGTAATTACTGCCAAACCGCTAACCCACATAGCCGCCAGGTTATACCAACCAAACATAGTGGAGAACCAGCGTGCCTCGATTGACATCACGGTATCAAAAGCAAATATTGGAACCGTGAACCCGAATATTACCAGGAACACACAGGATACCACATAGCTCTTTTTATAATTGAACATACCACCCAGGCTATCTTCGTTGCTTGAGTATTTATATAGCAAATAACCAAACAGGCTATAGCTTCCCAATAAAACAACCATGCGGATCAAAAAGAAAGGCACATTCAAAAAGCCCGATTTACCGGCAATAACCGAATCATATATTTCACTGCCTTTAACGGTCAGATCATGCGAGGCCCAATGCTTGTATAAGTAAGGCGCTACATAGCTTACACCGTCTTCGTTAACAACAGTGTGTTTTATAGACAGCCCGGCTACGATGATCGCGATCAGTATCAGGGCAGCAATTGGCAATACTTTACCCATTGCCTGTGGTATACGCAGTATAGAAGCAGACCACCCGGCTTGCGCGGCATATTGTATGGCGCAAAACATTACACCGGCTGCACAAACACAAGTAAAATAGTACCCCATCAGCAATAAATTAGCAAATGTGCGTTCGGTGTTCGTTAACAATCCAAGTGCTATGGTAATCACACCAATAACAATAGCGATCAGACTCCAGGTTTTAGCTTTACCTGCAAAATCATATTGCTCGTCAAAACTATTATGAGTTTTCATCTAAATTATAATCTTATAAAGTTTGTAAATGGTGTACATACATAATCACTTTCCAGCGCTCCTCAGGTGCAAGCTGCGAAGCGTAAGAACCCATTGCATTCACACCAAAGGTTATAGTATGGTATATTTTACCATCACTAAGGTCTTTCATCGCACCACCACGTGATGATTGTCCTGATGAATAAGAAGGAGGAGCCGGAAAACCGTGCGCCACTACCAATCCGTCGCCCAATCCCTTCATACCATGGCATGGTGAGCAGAAATGCTGAAACAACACTTCTCCTTCAGCAAAATTTGCCTGGGTTTGCGGCAGCGGGCTCTTTACTTCAGTACCGGCCAGTTCATAACCATCCTTTGTATTTGGATAATCAAACGTTGTAAACCCTACCGGGATAGTACCTGCCGGTGGATGTTGCGCGGTTTGTCCATTTTTAAAGTTTGTATTAAGCTGATCGGGATCATACGCAATATGCTCGTACATATTGGGGGCGTATTCCCATCCGGTGCTCCTTTTATCTTTGCACGATGTAATTACAATCGATGCAGCAATAGTAATAACCGTAATCCCCAATATTCCTTTTTTATTCATAGCTAACATATTTTCTGTCGTTATGCTTTATTTCTACAGCGCCTGCTTCTTTTAATATATTCGTGATATCCTCGTGCGGGATATTTCCTTTGGCGTCAATTGCAATTACAAATCGGTCATCAGTTGCCCTGAGATCCATTACTCTTGGGGCACGGCCGGGGAAAAGATGCGTTGCAAAAAAGAAGGTGGCTGTCATACCAAAAGCGGTAAATAAAACCGTCCACTCAAATGTAGCCGGGATAAAATCCGGTACAGCAAAAGCTGGTTTACCACCAATATCCATAGGCCAGTCATGCACCAGGAAATAATAAACCAGGCTAAAGATGGTTGTACCACCCAAACATCCAAACATAAATGCAGCATAGCCCAGGCGTGATGGCTTTATACCCAGTTTAGCGTCAATGCCGTGGATAGGCATAGGTGTATACACATCATAAATAGGTACGCTGTTCTTTTGTAATTTGTCGATCCCATGCATCATCACATCCGGATCATCAAAAAGGCCTAATATAAATTTAGTACTGCTCATTACTTATGCTTTTTCATAGTCCGACAGCTCAACACTGTCAAATTTGGTTAATGACTCTTTATAGAATTCGGCATGTGAAGGATCAACATGGCCTTCATCTATTAATTTCTTTTTAGCCTGCTCGCTCGAACTCTTCAGCAATAATTTCACTTCGGCCATCGCTATGGAAGGGAACACCCTTATAAACAACAGGAACAGGGTAAAGAACACTCCGATAGAACCGATGAACACGCTCATATCGATCCAGGTAGGATAAAACATAGCCCAGCTTGATGGTATAAAGTCGCGGTGCAATGAGGTTACAATGATCACAAAACGCTCAAACCACATACCGATATTCACTACGATGGATAGCACCCATGAAATAGGAATATTTGTTCTAACCTTTCTGAACCACATCATCTGGGTCATCAGCACGTTACAGCCATACATCATACAGCCTGCCCACCAATATGGCCCGATAAACCTGTTCAGGAAAGTATATTGTTCATACTCACCACCTGAGTAGTAAGCGATAAAGAATTCAGTCAAATAAGCAACCCCTACTATCGAACCTGTTAAAAGGATGATCTTATTCATCGATTCAATGTGGAACATGGTGATATAATTCTCCAACCCTAATACTTTACGGGTTACCAGTAACAAGGTTTGCACCATGGCAAATCCTGAAAAGATAGCACCTGCAACGAAGTATGGCGGGAATATGGTAGTATGCCAGCCCGGCTCCAGTGAAGTGGCAAAGTCCATGGATACAATGGTGTGTACCGAAAGTACCAATGGTGTAGATATACCTGCTAATATCAGGGATACCGTTTCAAAACGCTGCCATGTTTTTACTGAACCTGTCCAGCCGAATGAACATACAGAATAGATTCTGCGGCGAAGACCGGTTGCACGGTCACGTATAGTTGCCAAGTCAGGCAATAAACCTGTATACCAAAATACTAATGATACGGAGAAGTATGTTGATATCGCGAATACGTCCCAGATGAGCGGTGAGTTAAAGTTTACCCATAACGAACCGTACTGGTTAGGCAAAGGCAATGAATACACAGCCATCCATGGGCGGCCCATGTGCGCTACGATATAGGTAGCCGCGCATATTACCGCGAAGATGGTCATCGCTTCCGCAGAGCGGTTGATGGAATTACGCCAGTTTTGACGGAACAATAAAAGTATCGCCGAGATCAGCGTTCCGGCGTGACCAATACCTACCCACCACACGAAACCGGTGATATCCCAGGCCCATCCTACTGTTTTATTTAAGCCCCATGCTCCTATACCAAACCAGAATGTCCAGCTTACGGCAAACACCCAAAGGCATGCTCCCAGTGATGCTATAACGAAACCTATCCACCAGGCCCTGGTTGGCATGTTTTCAACTGGGTGCAGCACATCATTTGTTATTTTAGCATAGGTGATGTCCTTGCCGGTTATTAACGGTTCTCTTAGTATTGATTCATTATGAGATGCCATATTTTAAATCTCTCTTATAATAATTTAAGCTTCTAATTCACTAATATTCCTAACCTTTACCTGGTAACCTATACCCGGCTGCACACCCAGTTCCTCAAGCACATAGTAGTTTCTCTCACTCTTCAATGCTTTTGAAACTTCTGATTCCGGATCATTTTTGTTACCAAAAACTATCGCGTTTGCAGGACAGGTTTGCTGGCAGGCCACTTTGATATCGCCATCCTTAAGCGGGCGTTTCTCGATCTTGGCCTTTAACTTGCCGGCCTGGATACGCTGTATACACATCGAGCATTTTTCCATTACCCCACGGAAACGTGTAGTAACATCAGGATTAAGCACCAGGTGCGTATGTTCGTTGATTAGGTAGTTATCAAAGCGGGCATCGTTCCAGTAGTTGAACCAGTTGAAACGGCGCACTTTATAAGGGCAGTTGTTAGCACAATAACGTGTACCGATACAACGATTATAAGCCATGTGGTTCAGCCCTTCTGATGAGTGAACGGTAGCTAATACCGGGCAAACAGTTTCGCAAGGTGCATGGTCACAGTGCTGGCAAAGCATGGGTTGATATACTACCGATACATTGTCCAGATCTTTTAGCGTAGATATTTCCTGCTCTTCAGTTACCGATTTACCTTCTTCGTTAAAGCTGTAGTAACGGTCGATACGTATCCAGTGCATTTCGCGGCGGCGGCGAACCTCGTCACGACCTACAACCGGGATATTGTTTTCAGCACTACAAGCAACCACGCAGGCACCGCAACCGGTACAGGCGTTCAGGTCAATAGCCATCACCCAGTTGTATGGGTTGCTGTCCAGCTTATAATCCTGCCAGAACAGGTCTTCGTATTTTTTATGTTTTAATGAACCACCGCTGTTTGATTCAGGGTTCTTCAAATACTCTTTAAAAGTAGTTTCGCGTATAACATTACGGCCCTCAAATGAGTGGTGAGTTTGGGTTTGAGCCAGGATCACATTATCACCGGTTTTAGAAATTCCGGCTACCGTTGATGTTTGCCAGGTTCCGTTACGTAAGCTGTAAAAAGGGAAAGCATTTTGACCAACACCATCACCCACAGGGCCCGATTGTGTACGGCCGTAACCTAAAGCAATGGAAATAGTTCCCTGTGCCTGGCCTGGCTGTGATAATATCGGCAATGCGATATTGTGGTCATTTGCGCTGATGGTAATTACATCACCCTGCACAAAGCCTTTAGCCTTCATATCTGTTGGCGACATGGCAGCAAAGTTATCCCAGGTAACTTTCGATACCGGATCAGGCATTTCCTGCAGCCATGGGTTGTTGGCACGTTTGCCATCGCGTATCGCTACAGTTTGGTAAAGCTGTACTTCCCATTTATCAGCAGGCGCTGCCAATTGGCCGGCAACATTCAAAATTGTTTGGGCTACACCATTCAGGTCGCGGCTGAAAGTATAAGTGCCGGGAGCTTTATCAGCAAGCTTTATAAAGCCTGTTTGCAATAAAGTTTCCCATCCCTTTTGACCGGATAGTCCGCCTTTGGCTAATAAATTCTTATCCCAGTTATTTCTAACATAAGTGTAGTACTCTTTAACCGCGTTGTCAGACCATAGCAACAGGCTTTCTTCGGCCTGGCGGGTGTTGTATACCGGGTTAATGGTTGGCTGTACTACAGTATAATATCCTTCAAGCACGTTATCATCACCCCATGATTCCAGGTAATAATGATTTGGCGCAACTACGTTACAAAGTGAGGTGGTCTCATCATTATGATCGGAGAACGACACTTTTAAACGTACCTTTTTCAAGGCCTCTTTTATAGCGGCACCGTTGTGATAATCATAAGCAGGGTTAGCATTCAGGAACAGCACGGCATCAACTTCGCCTTTGCCCATTTGCTCAACCAGTTCAATAAAGTCGTGGTCGTTTCCTGTGTATTGGTTTGAATAATTATCCAGGTCGATAGTCGTACCGTAACTGCCCAATTGGGAGTTGATGGCATTTACCAAAACCTGTATTGCTACATCGTTTGAACCTGACACTACGAGGGCTTTGCCTTTAGCAGCTTTCAGTTCGTTAGCCACAATGGTTAAAGCTTTATCAGCTATAACGTTATTCAGTTTTTTGGTACCCGGTAAAGTAGTACCTGAAATTTGATTGTATAAATTAACTAAAGCTACACCTTCTTCTGATGGTTTGATCAGGATACGGTTATCGGCGTTACTGCCTGCAAGGCTCATACCACTTTCAAACTGGATATGGCGCGACATTTTTTTATTTTCCAGCGACTTGTTGTTCCTGTTTTGAACATACTGGTTGGTAAATTCAACCGGAGATATCCAGGTACCCAAAAAGTCGGCACCGAAACTTACAATGATATCGGCCTTATCAAAACGGTAGTGCGGCAATACTGCTTTACCAAAACTGTTTTGATTAGCCTGGATGATACCGGTATAAGATACCGCATCATAATTAATATGTTTGGCAGTAGGATATTGAGCGATAAAATCAGCAATAACAGCTAAAGCTGAAGGGCTGTGAACCGTTGACGAAACAATACGAATGTTCTTTCCTGCTGTTTTAATCGCCGCCAATTCTTTCTTCACAAATGCATCCAGATTGGCCCAGGTTGCATCATTGCCATCCAGCATTGGGTTTTTCAGGCGGTTAACATCATACAGATCTAAAACCGAAGCCTGTGCCTGCGCACTTAAACCACCTTTTGACAGCAGGTCGTTGGGGTTACCTTCTATTTTGATAGGCCGGCCTTCACGGGTTTTAACCAGGATGGCATGTCCTTCATAGGTAGAAGTATAGTAGTTAGCTACACCAGGGGTTATTTCCTCCGGTTTAATTAAGTATGGTATCGATTTATGCACCGGAACCTTTTGGCAAGCTGCCAGGGTAACCGCGCCAACACCAAAGCCTAAAGCCTTTAAAAAGTCACGACGGGGTGTTTTATTCATCAAACCCGCTCCGCTCAAAACTTCTTCGATCGGGATAGGCTCGGCAAATTCGTGTTTATTCAATTCAACAAATTCCGGTTCGTTGTTTAGTTCTTCTAAACCTTTCCAGTATTTTTTATTGCTGTCCATTTAAGCTATATAAACTGTAATGTTTCTCAAATATTTATTAATAGTGGCACTTGCCGCACTCGATACCGCCCAACACTGCTGCTGTAACTTTCTCGCCCTTCTTGATCTTATCGTGAGCTGCTATGATCGAATCGTAGTAAGCATTTCCTTTAGCGTTAACCGCAGTACGTTTGTGGCACTGTATACACCATTTCATGGTAAGCGGCGAATATTGATAAACCTCTTTCATGGTTTCAACCGGGCCGTGGCAGGTCTGACATTTAATGCCGGCAACCTTAACGTGCTGCGAGTGGTTGAAGTAAGCCAGGTCAGGCAGGTTATGCACGCGTATCCACTGCATCGGCCTTGTCTTAGTACTGTCGTATTTTTGCGTTTTTGGATCGTAACCCAAAGCATCATATATCTTATGTATCTCAGCCGATTCTGTCTTTACTACCTTATGGCAGTTCATACAAACGTTTAATGACGGGATAGAAGCATTTTTTGATTTGTAGGCACCGGAGTGACAATATTGACAATCGATCTTCATGGCACCGGCATGCAGGTCATGCGGGAATTTAATAGGCTGCACCGGCTGATAACCCTGATGAACATTGGTGTTCCACAAAGTCTGCCATGTCCAGCTTACCGAAGCCAGGGTACCGCATATCAAAACAAAGAATACAAACTTCTTATTCTTGATCAGTTTTTTTGCAAAAGCTAAACGGTCGGCTTTCGGCCCTTCTTCTACTACTTCTTCCTCTTCAAGCTCAAGCCCTTTTCTTTTTAGTAATAAACGCTCAAGTGTGGCGATAACCTTATTTAATACCAGTATGATGATAAAGGCAACGATGATCACACCGATCAAACCAAAGATCACCAGGTCGCTCGGGCCTGATTCAGCTGCCGCAGCAGCGCCACCGGCAGGTGCTTTCGCTTTGGCATCCTGTATGCTTTTCCATTCCGTGCGGGCATAGGTAATAATATTGGTAACATCCGCATCAGACAGGTCGGCAAAAACAGTCATTGCCTTTTGGTCGAACTCTTTGTAAATTTTGAGCGCCTTGGGATCTTTTGCTGCAATTAAAGCCTGGTTGTTCTGTATCCATTTAATAAGGTACTTGTCATCAGTTTCTGACGTAATCTGCGGACCAAGGGCTGGACCAATCAGGCGCTCGTCGATCTTATGACAGGTGGTACATTTCGCTTTAAATAGGGCCTCGCCTTTGGCAGCGTCTCCCTGGGCATGAGCAGAAAACCCACAAATAGCAAGACCGGCTACGAGCATAACCGACCTTGAGAATTGTTTTAAAATCAATGAGATACTTCTCATAAAGTGTATTTATGCTAAATAATTTTTATTTAAATGTTTGAAATGGACAAAGGGTGCATGTTTTATCCGGCTTTTTCAGCCACAAAAGTAAAATTTATTACAGTATGCCTGACAAATAAATGACCGTTATATATAATTTATAATCGTTCTAAATAAATACGAAAAGCCCTCTAAATCAGCTTAAATGCTGTTTTGAAAGGAATATACTGAAATTATAATGCAATACAATATTACTTATAATTTGAAATAAAGTTTATTGTTTTAATAGCCATGCAAAAATAAGTGGCACAACTATGGTAGCATCCGACTCTACGATAAACTTGGGCGTATGGATATCCAGCTTACCCCAGGTTATCTTCTCATTAGGCACCGCGCCCGAGTAAGAACCATAAGATGTAGTTGAATCCGATATCTGGCAGAAGTAGCTCCAGAAAGGAATATTCTGCATTTCCATATCCTGGTAAAGCATAGGTACTACACATATCGGGAAGTCGCCCGCAATGCCGCCGCCTATCTGGAAAAAGCCGATCCCCTTGCCTTCCGAGTTCTTTACATACCAATCGGCCAGCCATGCCATATATTCAATACCACTCTTCATCGTGATGGCTTTTATTTGCCCTTTGATTACATACGATGCAAAAATATTACCCATGGTAGAGTCTTCCCATCCGGGTACAACTATAGGCAGGTTTTTCTCGGCAGCCGCCAGCATCCATGAATTTTTTGGGTCGATCTCATAATACTGTTCCAGTTCTCCGCCTAATAGCAATTTGTACATATACTCATGCGGAAAATAGCGTTCACCGGCATCATCAGCATCCTTCCATATTTTATGGATGTGCTTTTGTAAACGCCTGAAGGCTTCTTCCTCTGGTATGCAGGTATCGGTAACACGGTTATAGTGATTTTCCAGCAGGTCCCACTCATCCTGTGGGCTCAAGTCGCGGTAATTAGGCACCCGCTTGTAGTGCGAGTGTGCAACCAGGTTCATGATATCCTCTTCCAGGTTGGCCCCGGTGCAGGATATAATATCGATCTTACCCTGGCGGATCATTTCGGCGAGGGATATACCCAATTCGGCAGTGCTCATAGCGCCTGCCAGCGTTACCATCATTTTGCCGCCTTCGGTCAAATGGGTTTCATATCCTTTGGCTGCATCCATCAATGCCGCGGCATTAAAATGCAGGTAATTTCTTTCAATAAAAGCTGAAATTGGTCCTCGTGTGTTGCTCATAGTATCAGACATAAAAATCTTTCGCAAAAGTAGCTATTTTGTTCAATCCGCTATTTTAAAATCAAAATTCGCTAAAAAGGGTTATTCAATAAAAATTTGAGTTTATCTTAGCGCACTCCATTCCCTATGAAAAAATTGCTGCTCCTGCTTCTTATTGGTTCTGTATTTCAACAGGTTGCGGCTCAAACCAAGCTTATCCCAAAATTTATCAGGAAGATGTACTTTGACCAGGACAGCACCAGGAAAAGCAGTTTTGTTGTTTTGCCGGTGCTTACTTCTGCTCCCGAGACAGGCCTGGAAGCAGGCGGCGCAGGGTTATTTTCTTTTTATACCGATACAGCAAGGAAAAGTGTTACCCGGGTTTCGGATATTTATGCCTATGCTACAATTACTACAAAAGGACAAACCCGCTTCAGCCTTAATTCCAATTACTGGAAACCGCTGAACACCTGGTATTTTTCATCGCGGATGAATTATATCCACTTTCCTTTCAATTATTATGGACTGGGTAATAATACAAAAAAAGCTGATGTTGAATTGGTTGACGAAAAACGTTTCAAACTGAATTTAAGCGCGCAAAAACTGGTTACTAAACACTTGTATGCCGGGATAGTATTTGGCGGATTTCATTATTCCTATGCAAATGCCGATCCTGTAAATTTTCATTTTAATACCGACCCGCAACTGGAAGACCGTTTTGGCGGTTCCAGTATTTTAGCGGGCCCCACCGTTACATTTGATAATCGTGATAACAACACCTATACCACCAAAGGAGTAGTGATCACCAGCTATTATAACCTGATGCATGGCATTTTTGGCAATAATAGTTACGTGGGCGGTTTCTTTAATATTGAATACTCACAGTTTTTCCTGCTTGCAAAAAGGCTGGTGCTGGGATTTGATATCCAGGAACAAAGTCTTACCGGGGGCCGCTCGCCATTTTATCTATTACCCTCTTTAGGGAACGATGAGCTGATGCGCGGATACTACAACGGCCGTTACCGCGACCGCAATTTTATAGCTGGGCAAACTGAACTCCGTTACCGCATCAGCGACCGCTTTGGCATCGTAGGATTTTTAGGTACCGGCGAGGTGGCACACAATGGATTTAGTATCAGCGCCCTGAAACCAAATTACGGCGGCGGCATCCGTTACTTTTTTGATACCGAAAAAGGACTAAGCATCCGTGCTGACTATGGCTTTGGCGAAAAAGCGGCTGGAGAGTCAAGGCAAAGCGGCTTTTATGTGGGGTTGGGGCAAGCCTTTTAATTTGAAAATTAAACCATTTGAAGATTTGAAAATCATTTATCTCAATTAAAGCATTTTCAAATCAACTCATTTTCAAATTTTAATAAGGAAATCTTCCTTCACCTGCCCTTTCTTAAAAAACACCAACCCGATCCAAAACAGATCGACCGTAACCGTTACCTGCGGATGGGCTTTTATTTCAGCCCAGGCTTCTTTCATGCCTTCGCTCCAGTAGATGTCATCAAATATCAGCAGCGTGTTTTCGTGCACTTTGGGCAGGCACCATTCAAAATATCTAAGTGTCGCATCCTTTTGATGATTTCCATCTACAAAGACAAAATCGAGCTGATCCAGGCCGTTTATTACACCCGGCAAAGTATCATCAAAATTGCCGGTTACCAGGTTGATATCATCGATCCCTGCCTGTTTAAATACTTTTGATGCTACACGAGCAGTTTCCGGGCAGCCCTCCAGCGTAAATAATTGCGCTTTGGGCGCGGCTTTCTGTAAATACAAAGATGTAGTGCCCAGGCAGGTTCCTAATTCTATGATATTACGCGGCTGCAGATCATTCACCAATCGGTAAAGCAGCTGCGCCAGTTTGGGTGGCTTTAAGGCATTCCGGGCGATATCGCTGATCTTCTTCTGGCGGTTGTTGTTGACCAATGATCCGGCCCCTAAATCGGTCACAGTTATCATCTTATCGTCAGAAAGCAGTTGGGTACGGATACTTTCAACTTCCCCGTATACTTTTTTGGGACTGAAATCGTAAATTACTTCATCAACCAGCCTGTAAACGAAAGGCGAATGTAGCCCATGCCTGCTTTTCCCCCTCAACCGATGCAGCAAATAATCCTTCGCGAACCTAAAATTTAACATGGCTGTAAAATTATATAAAGGTTTAGTATTTTAGCATAGTAGAAACATGGTCGACCCTAAAGAAATTAATTCACTGATACGCCTGCTTGATGATCCGGATACGGAGATCTTTGAGCATATACACGAGAAGCTGGCATCCTATGGCGGCGAGGTGATCGAGTATCTTGAATCTGCCTGGGAGCAGGCATTTGACCCTATACAACAGGAGCGCATTGCCAACCTGGTGCACGAGATTCAGTTCAGGATAGTGAAGGAGGAACTGAAACTATGGTATCAAAGCGGCGCGTTTGATTTGCTGCAGGGCGTGATCACCATCAATAAATACCAATACCCCGATTTGGACGAGCAAAAAATGATCAACCAGATCGAGGCCATTAAGCGTGATATATGGCTGCAGATGATCTATGACGCCAGTCCCGCTGAGCACATTAAATTGATCAACCACGTATTTTACACCATACACGGCTTCAGCGGCAACACATCCAATCATCATGACCCGCAAAACAGCTATCTGAGCCAGGTACTCGAAACAAAAAAGGGCAATCAGATATCGTTGGCCATTATTTATTCCATCATAGCTCAAAAGCTGGATATACCGGTGTACGGTGTAAACCTGCCACAACATTTTATTTTAGCTTATGTGGATGAAACCGCGGAAACAGAATTTGATGGTGGCATCCTGTTCTATATCAATGCCTTTAATAAAGGTTTTATTTTTGGTCGACGGGATGTGGATAGTTTTCTGAAACAGCTGAACCTGAAAGCCGATAAGCAATTTTACGAGCCCTGTTCCAATGCCGATATTGTAAGACGGGTATTGCGTAACCTCATCAGTGCTTATGAAAATTTAGGATCAAAAGAGAAAGTGGCGGAGTTGAATGAATTGCTCAGTATTTTGGATCAAGCATAATGTCATTTCGACGAGGAACGAGGAGAAAACTTATAAAAGCGAGTCGCGGACCGTTAATGGTGTATAAGATTTCTCTCTGTCGTTCGAAATGACAACAGGGATTTAAAACCCATTCCCAGCCAACCAATCTGCCGCCCAGTCAAACCATTTATCCTTGCTTTTAGGGTTATTCAACCCAAAACCATGGCCGCCTGCCTGGAAAATATGCATTTCAGCTTTTACCTTATTTTTCAAAAGCTCATCATAAAATAGTAGTGAGTTTTGCACGGGTACAGCATCATCATCACCAGCATGTATCAATAAACAGGGTGGTGTATCGGTTGTTATTTGCTTTTCATTGGAATACAGGTCTACCAATTGTTGAGATGGATTTTTACCGATCAGGTTATCCCGCGAACCGGTGTGGGCATACGGTCCGAAAGTAATAACCGGGTAAAGCAATATCGCGAAATCAGGGCGCAGGTTGATATTTTCTTTATTCTCAATTACTGCTTTGTTGTAATGCGTAGTTAAGGTAGAGGCCAGGTGCCCGCCTGCCGAAAAGCCGATGATACCAACTTTTGATGCATTAATGCCCCACTCCCCGGCGCGCTGCCGTATCATTTGTATGGCACGCTGCGCGTCCTGCAATGGGCCGATAGTTTTATCTACCATAATGGCGTCACTTGGCAGCCGGTATTTTAGCACAAACGCCGTAACACCGATCTTATTAAACTCCTGGGCAATTGCTTTACCTTCATGCGACATTGCCAGCCAGCCGTAACCACCACCGGGACAAACTATGATAGCTGTTCCGTTTGCTTTTCCTTTTTCGGGAAAATAGGGAATAATCCCCGGATCGGTCACATTGATCAGTCCACCATCTTTTGTTGTTTCAACATAACCAGCCGGAGCCTTTTTTGAATTTGGCACACCATTAGGGTACAAAGGAATTTGTTTTTGATCCTGGGCAAAAAGAGATTGTGAAAATATTGCCATTACAAATACAGCTGTTAAACGGGTGAACATATACTAACGATCAAATTAACTTTTAGGGCTGCCAAATTCCATCAGGTAGGCTTTCAAAAAATCATCCAGGTCGCCATCCAATACGGCGGCGGCATTTGATGTTTCATAATCGGTACGCAGATCTTTTACCAGTTTATACGGGTGCAATACATAATTCCTGATCTGTGAACCCCATTCTATTTTCTTCTTATTACCTTCAATAGCATTGCTGGTTTCCTGGCGCTTGCGTATTTCGATCTCGTACAATTGCGATTTTAACAACCGGATCGCATTATCCTTATTCTGCAATTGCGAACGCGATTCCTGGTTTTTAATGATGATACCCGATGGCTTGTGATACAAACGCACGGCGGTTTCTACCTTGTTCACGTTTTGTCCGCCTGCGCCCCCCGAACGGAATGTTTCAAATTCAATATCCGCAGGATTAATATCAATTTCAATAGTATCATCCACCAAAGGATAAACATATACCGAGGCAAAGGAAGTATGGCGCTTGGCATTTGAATCAAAAGGAGATATGCGTACCAACCGGTGCACACCGTTTTCGCCTTTCAAATAACCATAGGCAAATTCACCCTCAATTTGCAGGGTAACCGTTTTAACACCGGCCACGTCACCTTCCTGGAAATCCTGTTCGGTAACTTTATGACCATTCTTTTCGGCCCACATAATATACATGCGCATCAGCATGCCGGCCCAGTCGCAGCTTTCCGTGCCGCCGGCACCGGCTGTTATCTGCAATACGGCATTCAGCTGGTCTTCATCAGCCGAAAGCATATTTTTAAATTCAAGCTCCTCAACCGCCTTGACGGCTGCGTTAAATTGCTCCTGCATTTCGGCTTCGGTAGCATCGCCCGCCTGGTAAAACTCAAACATTACCCCAGTGTCTTCCACTACGGATACCACTTTTTGGAAAGCGTCTGTCCAGACTTTTTTTAGCTTGATGGAAGCCAGTACTTTTTCGGCTTCTTTAGGGTGATCCCAAAAATTGGGGCCGATAGTTATATCCTGCTCTTTTTGCAGCGCATTAAGTTTGTTATCGATGTCAAAGATGCCTCCTCAGGGAAGCTGTTCTATCCCTCAAATCGTTGATCTGTTCTTTAGTCATTTGGCAAATATAAAAAAGCCTCACCTAATCCTCTCCAAAGGAGAGGACTTTTATTTTAAGTTAAACAATAAATTTAAAGCCCTCTCCCCCGGAGTTTAAGTTTACTTATAAATTCACGTCTAACAGACGTTTGGAAGCAATAGCGCATCATCAAACGTTCCTATGGAACGTAAAAATGGTTATTTGTCGCTATTACCAACCAGACGTTCCTACGGAACGTTTTCATGTCTTCCGTCCCGGGGGGACGGCTGGTGGGTAAAAAATAAACATATAAAAGCGCGTTCCTTAGGAACGCTTGGTGAAAGACCGGAAATTATTCTATAACCTGATTTTATAGGTAAACTTAAACCCTGAAAAGGGGTTTGGGGTGAGGCAAAAATGTCAAAGGGGTTGCAAATCTAAATTTACAGCCCCTCTGAACTCGTTTTTCAAGGTAGTAGTTCTTATATAGATCAGGCAGCCATCATTTGATGAACAAGCCCGCTCAGGTCGGCGCGGTTGCCGTTAAGCTTTGATAAAAAAACGGTTATTGCTAACTCTTTATTGTTCTCGCCGTCTTGTTTTGTCAATTCGTACATTACGGGAGGTATTAATGAATTGGCGGTGATCAGGGCAGATGCAGGGCCTATTCCGTAAAACTTATTTAGCTTGCTCGCAAATTTATTCACTACACTATTGATCAGCGAGCTGCTGATCTCAGGGAATTGAAAGAACTTTACCAGGTCCTTCATCTTGCCCGATTCCATTTGCCCTTTTAAAACCTCGATAATAGAACTCGATGCTTCAATGATAACAGATTCACGATCCTTTTCAGGAATTTCGGGGTTGTTTATAACAGCCGTCCCGGCGTTATTTTTTACAAGCAAAAAGAGTTTTTCAAACATAAAAATTCACTTTTTAAACTGATTGACAAATTGATGACAAACAAGCATTTTATTTATCATTTAAACAAAAGTACTATTTAATTTTTTTAATATTCAAAAGAATTGTCAGAATATTTTAATAATTTAATAATTTTTTGGTGTAAAACAAACACTAAGTAAGGTGTGTTGTTTTTACACTAAAAAACGGTGTAGTTTCAACACTAATCGTAGGTGTTTTTGTCTCACCAATCACAATAAATTCAGATTTAATTTAGGCCCGGATTTTTAATTCTATTTTTGTATAAAACCATTCAATTATGCTGCCAAACATTGATTTCACCACCACGCAGGCTTATAAATATTTAGCCGATCACTTTATTGATATTACCTCAAGAAACCTGAAAGATCTGTTTAAAGCTGACAGTCAGCGATTTAACAATTTTTCCCTGCAATTCAACGATATTCTTGTTGACTATTCAAAAAATCGTATAGACGAAGAGACCGTTGCTTTATTGATACAACTGGCTAAAGAGTGTAGGGTAAAAGATGCAGCTGCAGCCATGTTCTCCGGCGAAAAGATCAACGTAACGGAGGGTCGCCCAGTGTTACATACCGCACTTCGTAACAGAAGCAATACACCGGTTTATGTCGATGGAAAAGATGTGATGCCCGATGTAAATAAAGTGCTGGATCACATGAAGAAATTCAGCGAGGCGATCATTTCCGGCGAGTGGAAGGGTTTTAGCGGCAAAGCAATTACGGATGTGGTAAATATTGGTATCGGCGGCTCAGACCTGGGCCCGGTGATGGTTACCGAGGCGCTAAAACCCTACAAGAATCATCTGAACCTGCATTTCGTATCCAATGTGGATGCTACCCATATTGTTGAAACCCTGAAACCGCTTAACCCGGAAACTACCTTGTTCCTTATCGCCTCCAAAACCTTTACCACGCAGGAAACTATGGCGAATGCGCATAGCGCAAGGGATTGGTCGATTGCCGGTGGTGCAAAAGAGGAAGATATCGCCAAACATTTCGCAGCATTATCTACCAATGCTGAAGGTGTATCCAAATTTGGTATCGACACCAAAAACATGTTTGAATTTTGGGATTGGGTAGGCGGACGTTATTCGCTATGGAGCGCCATTGGATTATCTATTGTACTAAGCATAGGCTTTGAAAATTTCGAAGCACTTTTAGCCGGTGCCCATGATATGGATAACCATTTCCGAAACACCGAGATGGAGCAGAATATCCCGGTAATACTGGCGCTGGTTGGTATATGGTACAATAACTTTTTTGAGGCTGAAACAAACGCTATCCTCCCTTACGATCAATACATGCACCGCTTTGCCGCCTATTTCCAGCAGGGGGATATGGAAAGCAATGGCAAACACGTGAGCCGCAACGGCGAGTCTGTTGATTACTCAACCGGCCCGATCATCTGGGGCGAACCCGGCACCAACGGACAGCATGCTTTTTATCAACTAATACACCAGGGCACCAAACTGATCCCCTGCGATTTTTTAGCCCCGGCACAATCACATAATCCGCTGGGCGAGCATCACCCTATGTTATTGTCCAACTTCTTCGCGCAAACCGAAGCTTTAATGAATGGTAAAACCCGTGATGAAGTAGTTTCCGAGTTAAAAGCCAGCGGTAAATCAGCCGAGGAAATAGAAAAATTGGCGCCGTTTAAAGAATTTGATGGTAATCGTCCAACTAATTCCATCCTGGTTAAAAAGATAACTCCCCGCACTTTGGGTTCATTGATCGCGATGTATGAACATAAGATATTCGTGCAAGGCATTATCTGGAACATCTACAGTTTCGACCAATGGGGTGTTGAATTAGGCAAGCAATTAGCCGGAAAGATCCTTCCCGAATTAAGGAATAACGATGAGGTAACAAGCCATGATTCATCTACTAATGGATTGATCAATCAGTATAAGGGGTGGAGAAGCCCCCTCTAAATCTCCCCCAGTAGGGGAGACTTTTAAATTTAATTAATGAAATAAGCCTGCGCTATAAAAAGTCCTCCCTACCGGGGAGGATTTAGGAGGGGCCGCTAACTACTTCTTCACAAACTTCACCTGGTACAAATGCGGCCATTTTTTGCCGGTTACAAACAGGCGTTTGCCTTTTTCGTCCCAGGCGATACCGTTCAGCACATTTTGGCCATTATCGTATTTAGCCGGTCTGTCCTTTAAGGGCCAGAGGTTTTTCATATCCATTCTTTGTAACACAGCACCTGTTTTAGGATTAATCATCAAAATGGTATCCGTAGTATAAACGTTAGCGAATAATTTGCCATCGATATATTCCAGTTCATTTACACCATCTATTGGCCCTTTATCATCATATACATCTATAAAACCCGTGGCATGATAATTATCCTTATCTAAGAACCAAATCCTATTGGTACTGTCATCAGTGTAGAGTTTTTTACCATCGAAACAAAGGCCCCAGCCCTCTACACCGATGTTATAGGGCATGGTCTTTAATAATTCAAAGGTATTCTTGTCATATACCAGCGCAACCCTGGGGTCCCTGTAGGTAAGCATCAATATTTTATCGCCAATGATGGCGCTGCCTTCTCCAAAATATTTATCATCCAGCTTCACTGCCTGTACAGCCTTCCCGGTTTCCAGGTTCACTTTCCTTAAGGTCGAATGTCCAGGGTTACCGGTACTTTCATATAAAAAGCCATCCTGGTATAAAAGGCCTTCGGTATAGGAACTGGTATCATGCGGATAAACCTTTTCAACTTTATAGGTATACTCCTCCGGCGCTTTCCCGGCCATTAAAACAATATTGGTGGATATATCCTGGCTTTTGCCGCCATTGTATACTTTGGCAGTAATTCCCCGTGGCCCTAAGGGTAAGGTATCTGTTTTCAGACTGATAACCGAAGAATCCTTTTTAGAAGCAAACCTGACTGAATCGAGCAGGTAGACAACAGAATCGGGTTTCAGATCAGCAGGGAAACTTATCTTCACTGTTACATCCTGCCCCTGCTTGTAATTTGTTCCGGCTTCGGGGCTTAATGATAATGAGGCCTCTTGTTTGGCGTTTTTACAACCACTACAGCCATACATCAACGCGGCTACAACTGTTAAAATCAGAATAATTTTCTTCATAGGTTAAATAGGCGAAGACGGCCAAAAGGCGTCTTCAATGTGTTTTAAGGTATAATTAGCTTTCCTGTCAAATAAAATAGATATAATATCAAAGCGTACATCTCCTTTGTGATCCATCAGGTAAATATATTCATCCGCGGCTTCAACCAGTAATTTTTGTTTGCGCGCATCTACAAAATCTTCCGGCTCGCCAAAAGCATTGCCACTACGGGTCTTCACTTCGGTAAATATAATTACACTGTTCTTATAGGCAACCAGGTCTATTTCGGCCTTGCCATGGGTCCAGTTCTCGTCCAATATTTCGTAACCCGCAGCCTCCAGGAATGTTTTTGCCAAACTTTCGCCTTTGCGGCCCAGGTCGAGATGCAGCGCCATTATTTAATAATTACCGAACCTAAATAATCCGAAATACTCTTCTCCACCTTTTTCATCTGCATATATTGGGTCAGCAATATTTCGGTATCTGCCTCCCCCTCTACCTTTTGCAATTCGGCGCGCAGGTTGTCCAGTATCTTACCAACTTTGTGCTTTTTTAAATGAAATATCGCGCCTAAAATAGTAGCCTTCATATTTACCTGCTCATCCGGCACCAGTATTTTGTGCATCTCGTACCAGTTCTCGCTTAGCGTATATTTGGTAGCTATGAGAGTAATGGCCAGATCAACTATCTCCTTTTCAGGATAATGGATAAAAAATTGTTCTTCAGGCAAAACACCGTTCTCGAGTTCCTTGCTGTATATTCTGACAAATTCTTTACTTGGCGCATGCTCAAACTCCACATCGTTCAACTCCGCAACCATAAATGGCCCGATATAGGTATTGGCAATGCCATCCCAATCGATCATCCGGTTGCCATAAAGCAACAATAGCCTGATAATTTCCTTCTCCTGGCTGGCATCTTCTTTGAGTTCCTGTACTACTGGTTCTTGCAGCAAACTTTCGTCAACGGGAACAGACTGCCTTGATGTTTGCTGTTGCGAATCTTTCCGGGATTTCGCCATCCGCATTTTATTCAGCTCCGAAAGCAATGCGCGCTCATCTATCTGCAATAAATGGCTACACTCCTTGATAAATACAGAAGCCTTGATGGAGTCAGGTATCTTGGCAATGCTCTCTACCACTTCCCTTATTACATCAGCTTTGCGTATAGGATCATTGCCTGCCTCTTTAAGCAGGATGTCAGTCTTGTAGAGTATAAAATCCTTACGGTTTTTATCGATATGGGTTTTGAAAACACTGGTACCAAAACTGCGGACGTAGGAGTCAGGATCATGACCATCCGGAAAAAGCACCACCTTTACATTGAGTCCTTCTTCCAATATCATATCCAAACCTCTTAATGAGGCTTTGATACCTGCCGCGTCGCCATCATATAAAATGGTGATATTTTTGGTAAAGCGCCCGATTAGCCTGATCTGCTCAACAGTCAGCGAAGTACCGGAAGATGCCACCACATTCTCAATACCCGCCTGGTGAACCGACAGCACATCGGCATAACCTTCAACCAAATAGCAGTTATCCTCGTCCCTTATCGCCTTTTTGGCAAAATAGAGTCCATACAGGATATTGGATTTATGGTAGATCTCCGACTCTGGCGAGTTAACATATTTGGGTACGTTCTTATCGCTCTTCAGCGTTCGTCCACCAAAGGCGATCACCCTGCCCGTAAAACTATGTATTGGGAACATTACCCGGCCGCGATAGCGGTCATACAGCGTACCATTATCACGCTTTACAGACAAGCCGCTTTCGACTAAAAATTCTTCCTGGTAGCCTCCCTTTAAGGCTGTACTCGTAAAAGCTTCCCATTGGTCGGGCGAGTACCCTAATTCAAACTTTTTGATGGTATCATTACTGAAACCGCGTTCCTTAAAATAACTCAGGCCGATATTTTTACCTTCATCCGTTTCCAGCAGACTTTCATGAAAAAACTTAGCGGCATAAGCGGTCACAATCATCAGGCTTTCGCGATGATTTTCCTCCTCTTTATTTTCGATGGATTCTACCGTTTCCTCAACCTCGATGCTGTATTTATTAGCAAGCCACTTTAACGCCTCGGGATAGGTAAATTTCTCCAGCTCCATTAAAAAGGTAACCGCTGAGCCGCCCTTGCCTGATGAAAAATCCTTGAAAATACCCTTGGCCGGCGAAACTGTGAATGATGGGGTACGCTCGTTGCTGAATGGCGACAGGCCCACATAATTAGCGCCTCGTTTTTTTAACTGCACAAATTCGCCCACCACCTCAACAATGTCGATGGCTTCCATAATGCGGTCAATGGTGGGTTTAGTAATCATTTAACAATACGGCGTAAAGGAACGATCACAAAAATAACTTTTTTAAGCTTTTCCAGACTCCTTGTTTAATTTATAATTTTATAAACACTGTAGCACTCGTCATGAGTATAACGTATAGTAATTTAAACTGATATAAAGATGAAAACGATATTATTAGCAATGCTTGCATTTTGCTGTATGCTGACATTCTCCTGCAAAAAGGACAGCCATAATCCTGCTGATGACCTGTTTATAGGCGCCAATAAAAAAGGCACTAACTGGTTGGTAAAATACCCCGGAACTATTTATACCCCTAATAAAGACACCCTCTTGATGCATGGCACAAAAGGCGATGAGCAGATCACGCTCAAGATACCATTTCATGGAGTGGGCACTTATCAGCTTAAGGGAGACCAGGCGATCTACTATACCACAGCGGGAGGGAGTGCGATCACCAGTCAATATCAACCCGATACCACAAAAACCAATACACTTACGGTAACCAGTTTTTATGTTAGTACAGGTATAGTAAAAGGAAATTTTGAGCTGAATCTTAAAAAAATAACAGGTGCACCTACTTTAGATAATGCCTTAAGCTTTACCAACGGTAAACTATGGATAGAACTACCTTGATCCAACAAATCAGACCGGGCGTTCTATAGATTTTTTCTTTAGGAAAGTAACCGCGATACCGGCCAGTACAATTACGCTGCCGATAATTTCTTTAAGTTCCAGCCTTTCGCTCAAAAAAAGCATGGCCCAAAAACCGGCTATTACGGTCTGACTGAGCAGCGCGATGGAAACTTTGGTGGCCTCCAAATAATTCAGTGAATAATTGATGGTGATCCACCCTGCCAACTGGCATATTAAACCCATCCCCAGCAGGTGCAGCCAGGTTGTTGTGGGGTAATGAAGCAGCTCATCATGCCGGAAACCGCATATCGCCAGTAAAAATACACTTGCGGCAAGCATATTATAAAACATAAAGGTGATGGTGCTTATTTTTCGCAATACATCCTTGGTGATCATAATATAAATAGCGTAAAACAGGCTGGCGATCAAAGCATAAACCAGCCCGATATTAAATTGGAGGTGCAATATATGCTGATAGCCCACCAAAACCACCATCCCCAAAATAGCTACCCAGGTACCTATCCAAAATAAAACGCCTGATCTTTTTCGTAGCACTACAAAGCTTAATAGCCCCACCCAAACAGGCGCCAGGTTAGCGATGAGCGTGGAGATAGTCGCACTTATTTTTATCAGTGATAAATTCCAAATGGCGATGTCGGCGCCAAAAACCACACCACCCAATACAGCTATCCACAATGCTTTTCTTTCGATCCTTAGCGCACCTTTATAAATGCAATAGGGGGCCAATACCAGCCAGGCAAAAAAGATACGGTAAAACCCGGATGCGATAGGCGGCGATACAGCAAGCTTTACAAATATGGGCGAAAAGGAAATACAAACGATGCCAATGATCAGACTTGCTTTGGGGTTCATTAATGGCAAACTTAAGCAAATCAGGTTTGATTAAATAAGCTGAGCTAATTTTTACTATTTTTAAAACGCTGTGTAGCGGAAGCAGCCGTATTTTCGTAATTGTATAAAACCCTCACATGATGAAAAAACTGATCTGCCTTATTCTGCTAAGTACCGCATTACTATCAACTTCTTGTTCAAAAAAACCGCTTTGCTGCGTATTGCCTCCGGCGGTAGTGATCACCGCACAAAAAAATGGACAGGACTGGCAATTGCCCATTATAAAAAGCACGGTCGCTAATAATAATATCTCCATAAATACGGCCGGGCCTCAATTACTAAACACTGCAAAAGATTCGCTCAGCATTAACCTGGCGTATACCGGTTTGGGGAATTATGCGCTTACCGACCAGCAGATCACCTACACCGTGTTTTCGAACGGAACTAAGACCAACTATGTTTTGGATACTACCTTTGATAACACATTTACCATTACCAATTACACAACACCAACCAATGGCGCCACTGCAGGCTCTGATGCAACTGTATTGAAAGCCACATTTAACCTGAAGTTTGTCGACCCGGCGCACACCACCAGCGTAAGCCTCTTGGATGGAAAATTCACTGCATATTTAGGTAATTAGTTGTATTTTTGCCGCTCGAAAATATATTTTATATGAGCCAGCGGATAAAGATCAAAGCATTATTGGAGAGTGAACAAACCGACATACAGGTAACGGTTAAGGGATGGGTACGCACCTTTCGCAATAACCAGTTCATCGCTTTAAATGATGGCTCCACCAATAGCAATATCCAAGTGGTGGTTGATTTTGAAAACACCGATCCAACTATCTTAAAAAGGCTAACTACCGGCGCTGCTATCAGCGTTACGGGTACATTGGTTGCTTCCTTAGGCAAAGGCCAGAAGGTTGAAGTAAAGGCCAAAGAAATAGAAATATTAGGCGACAGCGACCCCGAAAAATATCCCCTTCAGCCTAAAAAACATAGCCTGGAGTTTTTAAGGGAGATCGCGCACCTGCGTTTCCGTACCAATACTTTTGGGGCGATATTCCGTGTACGCAACAGCCTGGCATTTGCCGTGCATCAATTTTTTCAGGAGCGTGGATTTGTATATCTGCATACACCTGTTATTACCGCATCTGATGCCGAAGGCGCTGGTGAAACTTTCCACGTAACCAATTTCGATTTAGCCAATCCGCCCAAAACTGAAAACGGCGAGATCGATTTCAAGCAAGACTTTTTTGGCCGGGCTACCAACCTCACCGTTTCCGGGCAACTGGAAGGCGAACTGGGTGCGATGGCTTTAAGTGATATTTACACCTTCGGGCCAACTTTCCGTGCCGAAAATTCCAATACTACCCGTCACTTAGCTGAATTCTGGATGATAGAGCCCGAAATGGCTTTTTATGACCTGAATGATAACATGGACCTGGCGGAAGAGTTACTGAAATACGTGATCAGCTACGCTTTAAAGAACAATGCCGAAGACCTGGAATTTTTAACCCAGCGTTTGGCCGAGGAAGAAAAGCAAAAGCCACAGCAGGATCGCTCCGATATGACACTGCTGGAAAAACTGCAGTTCTGCCTGGATAACGATTTTCAACGCTTAACCTATACCGAAGCGATAGACATATTAAAGGAATCGACCCCGAATAAAAAGAAGAAATTCCAATACCCAATTGAAGGTTGGGGAACCGACCTGCAATCAGAACATGAGCGTTTCCTGGTTGAAAAACACTTTAAGAAACCGGTGATATTAACCGACTACCCGAAAGCCATCAAAGCATTTTACATGCGCCAAAACGAACCCGATGCGCAGGGTCGCGAAACCGTGCGCGCCATGGATATCCTGTTCCCCGGCATTGGTGAAATTGTAGGCGGTTCGCAACGTGAGGAGCGTCTGGAAAAACTGGAGCAGCGCATGGACGAAATGGGCATACCTAAGGACGAACTTTGGTGGTACCTGGATACCCGCCGCTTTGGCGCTTGTCCGCATGCCGGCTTTGGTTTAGGCTTTGAGCGTTTGGTGCTATTTGTTACCGGCATGGGTAATATCAGGGATGTGATTCCGTTCCCGAGGTTTCCGAAAAATGCGGAGTTCTGATGGGATCACACCTATTCTGTGATTGGTGTGAACCGATGCTAGCCATCTGAAAAGTGGCCCTTTTTTATTGATTGCTTTTTCAATTAATGCCATCAAAACGACCAAAGCCGAAAACCAGGAAAAACAATGAAGCGATCAAGCAGAATATTCCAAGCAATATTTCGGTAATTGCAAAAAAGTGCAGTGCAATAAACCATAAACCATTTGTAGTATAAGTTAAAGCCTTTAGTTTCTTGCGCAAATAGATTATCAAACCGCCAATTGAAAAAAGTATGGGCGTAAAAATGAATAGAGATATTCTTATCATATCATCATAAGAATCAATTCTTGAAGCCTGTTTGAGATAAATTTCCTGGGAAATAAAAAATACAATGAATATAAAGCATGAGCAAAATGCAGATTTTGAAGTGCCGATGAAATACAGATATTGTTTCTTTTCTAACGATTTTTTAACTACCCAACTATTTACATTTTTGAAGTTATAATATATAAAGATCGCTAAAACAAAGAGCCCCAGATAAATTATCAATAAGATTATTTCAGTGATGTTTCCCATTCCTAAACATACAGATAAGGCACCTAATATTTAACATTAATTCTATGCCGATAATCGAACTCGTTACCGAAATCAACGCCCCAATTGAAAAGTGCTTCGATCTGGCAAGGAGCATCGATCTGCACATAAAATCCACCAAACAAACGGGCGAGCAAGCTATCGCAGGGAAAACCAGTGGGTTGATAGGGTTAGGCGAAACTGTAACCTGGCGGGCAAAGCATTTTGGTATCTGGCAAAATTTGACCTCGAAGATCACTGAGTACGATTACCCCAATTATTTTGTAGATGAAATGGTTGATGGCACGTTCAAAAGCATTCGGCATGAGCATCATTTTACTATGGTCGATAATTATACGGTAATGAAAGATGTGTTTGTGTTTGAGTCGCCGTTGGGTCTATTAGGCAGGTTAGCTAATTTTCTTTTCCTGAGGAATTATATGAAGAAGCTTTTGGAGGAAAGGAATAGGGTGATAAAGGCGGTGGCGGAAATTTAAATTAATTCTTTTCCAATTCCATCACAGGTGGCGGACCCTCTACCGAAAAACGACCATTTTCATATTGATAGTGCCATATTGCCAAATAATGCTCATTCCCGAGCGAAAGAGGGTTCGGCAGTTTACTGACAAAATCAAAAGTGATAGTTTCTGAGGTTTTATTAAAAAAATCATAGAAGAGATCATTTGCCCAAATGAATACTTTGTATTTTTTATATCTAAAATAGCCAAAATTGAACTTTCTACTTGCCATTAGATTGACTAAAGTATCAGTGACAAGTTTTGTATTCTTTTCGATTTGAAAAATATAATTGCCAGTTTTCTCTTTGAAAAAATATATCAAAAAGCAGCTATCAGTTGAATTGTTTGTGCGCTCGAATTTGTCTTTATTATTCGGATTCAAGACCAAATCCATTAACTTATCAATTTTGTTATTTTCTTTTAGAACGGGAACAGTAATCTTTTCTGTTGATTGTGCATAACCCGTGCTAAAGCCGACAATAATTATCAGTAGGGTACAAATCAGTAATTTCATACGATAAGGTTTATTTGATAAAGATAATCAAATATCATCTCAAGAATCAATTCCTAAACTGGTTTCAGTTTTAAACTGAAACCACAGATCAAAAGCAATTTAAAACTGCCAAACATCAAAAGGAATTCAGTCGCAGACTGAAGCCAGTTTTGGGGAGGAAGTTAATCGTTGAAGAATTTAAATTTAAATTTAAACGGCTCGTAATACACACACTCATTTCGAACTTTGACGCCTTTACTCTCAAGGTCGGCTTTTAGCGCCAGCCATTTTTTGCTCCCTAAGGTAGTGGCCGGGTATAACTTACTTGTAAAATCGTTGTTTATGACTCTAAGACTTACAGGCATATTATGCCTTTGTTCGAACACGACTTCTTTAATATTACTAATCTGATGGAATTTTTTGACCCAGAAAAAATCGTGATTACGAACGACAAGGTAGTTTTCTGATAATCCAAAATAATACATTCTAAAAGACAGAATGATTACAATAGGCATTGTCAGTACAAATAGTGCCCCTGAAAATTCAAAGTTTAGCGTATTGATACTCAAAATTAGAACATATAAAAAACCCAAAATGAAGAACCAAATTATTGCTCCTTCATAACAAAAAAACTGAAGGCCCTTGTAATATTTAGGTATCTCATTGGCTATAGCACTAAAAACAATTTCGGATTTTGATATTATATCAAAAGGCTTTTTATCAATTATAACTTGTTGAATAAAACTTTTTATTTGAGCCGTATTTTCATACATGTCATCAAAAATATACCGCTCCTTCTCTCCTTTAAATTTAAGTACCACTCCTTCTTTTCGCTCGCCCATAAACTTAAACGGCCGTTTGCCGGTCATCTCGATTTTTTCCAGATCCCTCCAATAATAAACTTTCGAATTGAAAGCGATAGAATTATCATTGACTACAATACGGGGTGCATTCTTATAATACCTGAATATGGTGTAAAATACCATGAACGCCAATCCTGCGCTCATGGCAATCATCATGATCCTGCCGAATAATGTAGTCCCCTGGTCAGAAAGCACACCGGTAGCTAAGGAGAGCAGGCCCCAAAATAGGGCGAAAAGCAATATAGAAATATAAAATTTAAAGAAATGTCTTTCGCTTATGATTGTTGTCATCGATCAGGAATCGTGAGATAAGGCCAATCAAATATAACCAAAGAAATTAATTCCCGAGTTGTTTCAACGCCAGATAAGCCATCAAACCGGTACTGATCTTAAATGCGTCTTCCTCTACATCAAAAGTTGGGGTATGAACAGATGAGGTAATGCCCCGGCTTTCGTTACGGGTGCCTAAGCGGTAAAAGCAGGAATCGGCTACCTGCGAGTAATAAGCAAAATCTTCGGCAGCCATCCAGATATCCAGGTCGAGCACGTTCTCTTTTCCTAAATAATCTTCGGCATGGGCGCGGGTATTGGCAGTAAGTTTCTCTTCATTGATGAGGAAAGGATAGCCACGCATAATATTAAATTCGCAGCTTCCGCCCATGCTCTCGGCAATGCCTTCGGCCATCTTTTTTATCTTGATATGCGCTTCACTGCGCCATTTTTCATCCATTGTGCGGAAGGTGCCTTCCAGGTAAACCTCGTTCGGTATCACATTGGTGGCGCCATTGGCGATGATCTTGCCAAAGGAAAGGACAGAGGGGCTCTTTGGATCTGCCGACCGGCTCACAATAGTTTGCAAAGCGGTAATAATATGCGCGGTAATAACTACCGGATCGATATTTTGCTGGGGTTGCGCGCCATGCCCGCCTTTACCCCTAACCGTTACATAAAGCTCATCCGTTGATGCCATGTATTTGCCTGCCCTGAAGCCTACCTTACCGGCATCGATCAAAGGCATTACATGCTGACCCAATACGGCCTGCGGTTTTGGATTTTCAAGCACGCCCTCTTGTATCATCAAACTTGCGCCACCGGGCAATTTCTCTTCTGCAGGCTGAAAGATCAGCTTTACCGTTCCGGCGAATTGGCTTTTTAATTCGGTCAATATTTTTGCTGTACCCAATAGTGAGGATGTATGCGCATCGTGCCCGCAGGCATGCATTACGCCTACATTTTGCGATTTATAAGAAACATCATTAGCCTCGGTAATAGGCAGCGCATCCATATCCGCACGCAGGGCTACTACCTGGTCTGACGGTTTATCACCTTTTATTAAGACAACTAAACCAGTATCTGCCATCTTTTGGTATTCCAGTCCCATTTCCTCCAGTTTCCGGGCCACATAGGCGGACGTTTCCACTTCGTGAAAAGAAAGTTCCGGGTGCGAATGCAGGTGGCGGCGGTTGGCTACCACATCATCAAATATCTTTTTCGAAAGCTCCTGTATCTGTTCTTTATTCATCGGTACTATCCAGTTTAGGCAGGTTAATTTTTTCGGATATGATAAACATCCCGGTGAACCATTTCTTCAATTCCTCCTGCATCTGTTCGGCTTCCAGGCGGGTTCTGAAATCACCGGCCCGTACTTTAAAATTGGGTTCACTGTAAATAATATAAGTCCGGGTATCAGGAAATGCCTCATGGAATTTGGATTGCGTATCATACGCTTCCTTGCGGTTAGGCCCGGTAAATATCTGCACCCTGAAACCGTTGGCAGTTGTTGCATCCACACCGGTTGCCTTATTTAATTCCACACGCCTGGCAGCCAGGGTATCTATTCTTGGGTCCTTGATCACTTCCACCCTGCCTCGGGTTTGCGCATGGGCAGATACGGGGGAAAACAAAGCAATAAAAAAGCAGCACCCGGTTATTTGCAAAAACGCTTTATAAACTGATGCTGCTTTATTCATAGTGATTTATTTCATTAAACACTTTGTCATTCTGAGCATAGCGAAGAATCTATAGGCGAATAGATCCTTCGTTCCTCAGGATGACAATTTAGGTGAACTTATGCTTGCCCTACGCCATGGCAATTTTTATACTTTTTGCCGCTGCCACAAGGGCAAGGGTCATTACGTCCTATCTTTTGTTCAACCCTAACCGGGACAGCTTTCTGCACTTCGCGCATATCATCCATCGGCATGCCATTTGCCTCGCTCACCAGTTCTGGTTTTGAGGTACGCAGGTTTTTTAGGTCGAGTTTAGGCTGCGGTTTGGCTTCCTTCACTTCTTCCGGTGCCTGTTGTACCGGTATGCCACCCCTGAACAGGAAGCTCACCAGCTCCTTATTCACATTGGCCAGCATCGAGCGGAACAACTCAAACGCTTCGAACTTATAAACCAATAGCGGGTCCTTTTGTTCGTAAACCGCGTTTTGTACCGATTGCTTCAGTTCATCCATTTCACGTAAATGCTCTTTCCAGGCATCATCGATCAGGTACAATACTACGTTCTTTTCAAACGATTTAAATACCTCAGCACCTTTGTTTGCAATGGCTTTTTTAAGCGGAACTGCAACCTGAATGCCGTGTATACCGTCAGTAAAAGGAACTACAATATCTTCAATATACTCGCCGCGGGTAGCAAACACATCCTTTAAAACAGGATAAGCCTGGTTGGCAATAGCCTCTGCCTTACGTTTGTAAAATGCGGTTACTTCGAGGAATATCTTTTCAGTAAGCGGGTTGATGGCTGTTGAACCAAACACATCTTCGGTAACTTCAGTATCTACAGAGAAGATACGGATCAGTTCCAACTGGAACCCTTCGTAGTTGTTTTCTTCCTTATATTGAGTAACGACATCAGCCACCACATCAAAAATGGTGTTGTTGATATCTACCTCAAGGCGCTCGCCAAACAAAGCATTTTTACGCTTGGCATAAATAACGGTACGCTGCGAGTTCATCACATCATCATACTCCAGCAAACGCTTACGGATACCAAAGTTATTTTCTTCCACCTTCTTCTGGGCACGCTCAATAGATTTGGTGATCATCGAGTGCTGTATCACTTCACCCTCTTCGATACCCATGCGCACCATCAGGTTTGATATACGTTCTGAGCCGAACAAACGCATCAGGTTATCCTCCAGCGATACAAAGAACTGCGTAGAACCCGGGTCACCCTGGCGCCCTGAACGTCCGCGCAACTGCCTGTCAACACGGCGCGATTCGTGGCGCTCGGTGCCTACAATGGCCAAACCACCGGCATCTTTTACACCAGGCCCCAGCTTTATATCCGTACCACGACCAGCCATGTTAGTGGCGATAGTTACGGTACTTGTTTTACCTGCTTCGGCCACAATATCGGCTTCCTTTTGGTGAAGCTTAGCGTTCAACACATTATGCTTGATACCACGGAGCTTAAGCATACGGCTTAATAATTCTGATATATCTACCGAAGTTGTACCCACCAGTACCGGGCGACCGGCCTGGGTCAATTGCTGAATTTCCTCTGCTACCGCATTGTATTTTTCGCGTACAGTACGGTAAACCAAATCCTGCCTGTCATCCCTTATCAAATCGGTGTTGGTTGGTATTTCAACCACATCCAGTTTGTATATTTCCCAGAATTCACCTGCTTCAGTAACGGCAGTACCCGTCATACCGCAAAGCTTGTGGTACATCCTGAAATAGTTTTGCAGGGTAATGGTCGCAAATGTTTGCGAGGCATCTTCCACCTTCACATTTTCCTTTGCCTCGATAGCCTGGTGCAATCCGTCAGAATAACGGCGGCCATCTAATACACGGCCTGTTTGCTCATCAACAATTTTTACCTTGCCATCGTCAAGAATATATTCGGTATCTTTTTCGAACAGCGTGTATGCCTTCAACAATTGATTAATAGAGTGAATACGTTCTGATTTGATAGAAAAATCGCGCATCAGGGTATCCTTGCGGGACACTTTCTCTTCAATGCTGAGGGTCGATTTCTCTATCTCGGCAATTTCTGAACCTACATCGGGCATCACAAAAAATTGCGGGTCCTCGCCGGAGCCTGTGATCAGCTCAATACCTTTTTCGGTTAACTCAACCTGGTTATTCTTTTCATCTATCACAAAATACAGCTCGGCATCCACCTTAGGCATTTCCTTATTCTGATCCTGTATGTAATAGTTTTCGGTTTTTAATAATATCTGCCTGTTACCACCCTCACTTAAATATTTAATTAAGGCTTTGCTTTTAGGCAAACCACGGTGGGCACGCAATAGGGCCATACCGCCTTCATCTGTACCAGCTTTGCCTTCGGCAATGGATTTCTTGGCTTCATTCAGCACACCGTTGATATAGCTTTTCTGGGTATTTACCAAACGCTCGATGCGTGGTTTCAACTCATAAAACTCATGCTCATCGCCACGTGGAATTGGTCCCGAAATAATTAAAGGCGTACGGGCATCATCGATCAATACCGAATCGACTTCATCCACCATGGCATAATGCAATCTGCGTTGTACCAGTTCTTCAGGTGTACGTGTCATATTGTCACGCAGGTAGTCGAAACCAAATTCGTTATTAGTACCAAAAGTAATATCAGCCAGGTAAGCGGCACGGCGTTCCTCTGAGTTTGGCTCATGTGTATCGATACAATCAACCGATAATCCATGGAACTCATACAACGGCCCCATCCACTCCGAGTCACGTCGGGCCAAATAATCATTCACCGTTACAATGTGAACACCTTGCCCGGCTAAAGCATTAAGATAGGCAGGTAGGGTGGCTACCAGCGTTTTGCCTTCACCTGTGGCCATTTCAGCAATTTTACCCTGGTGCAATACAACACCACCTAATAGCTGCACATCATAATGCACCATATCCCAGGTAACTTCATTACCGGCTGCAAGCCAGGTATTGTGGTGTATAGCCTTATCGCCTTTTATAACCACATTGCCTTTACGGGCAGCCAGGTCACGGTCAAACTGGGTGGCAGTAACTTCAATAGTTTTATTTTCCTTAAACCGGCGCGCGGTTTCTTTTACCACCGCGAAAGCTTCGGGCAGTATATCCATCAGGATCACTTCCAGCTCTTTATTGCGGTCTTTTTCCAGTTTATCAACCAGGGTATATAACTCAACCTTTTCGCTTACTTCAAGGTTCGGGTTGTTTTCTATCTTATCCTTAATTTCCTGCAGTTGGCTATCAATGTCGGTAAGGCCTTGTTTTATAGTCTCTTTAAAACCTATGGATTTAGCCCGCAGGTCATCATTTCTGATACCATCCAGTTTTGAAAATTCGATCTTGATTTTCTCTACTATCGGCTGTATGCTTTTTACATCTCTTTGCGACTTGCTTCCAAAAAGCTTGCTGATAAATTCTAACATATTTAATTCGATATAATCCGACAAACTCAACAATTGCGCCATAGCAATTTATGAGGTCATAATGGCAGGCAAAGGTACGGATTTTTATTTGTTGGAAAGTTGGAAGGTTGAAAAGTTGGAAGGTTATTTAATGCTTCAATTTGCTGAATCAAGCTTTCTTTTTGTTCACTTCAAACTTCTTTAAATAATCTATAAGACTTTTGGTTTTGGCGGAGAAGTCGATGCTTTTAGAATATAAATTTTTAAACCTTTCATCATGGATTTCCCGGCCTGATTTAATATGGTTAATTTATTTCGAAACTCACCAGACGAACCTTTCGCATAATTCAGGAATCTAATAAAATCAGGATTGTTATTATATTCAAACCCTTCTGCAATATTGTCTGACATAGAACAGGCTGCCCGCCTGATTTGATCCTTCATTCCCCAATCAGATTTTAGTGGCTCACTATCACATAATAAATATACTTCTACAGCAATGGCAATAGCTATTTTCCATATCTCTAATTCTTCAAACTTTTCAACCTTCCCATTATTTTAATAAAACAACTTTACAACCTTTCAACATTACAACTTTTCAACAATATATCAATCATCTTTATCCTCATCCCCGTCATCGTCCCAATTAAAACCCTCATCATCAGCGTCGAACTTATCTTCATCAAACATCAGTTGTTCCAGCTTCTCCTGTTCGGGCGTACTGGCATCAAAGCGTATCGCCCAGTTATCAGGAATATCATAGGTTTTATCAAATCCCCTTATCCAGTCTACAAAGACCAGTCTGAATTCTTCCACCTTGTCGCGCATCAACTCCACATAATCTTCTTCATTTATTTCAACCATCGCGGCAAATATTACCGCGTTAAGCAGATCATGAGCTGCCAGCTTAATTAAAACAGCGTTTTGCATCCTGATCGAATACAGGCCGCCACCCTCTGCACCGGCAATTTTTACCTGGATAAGCATGGCATTGGTCAGTATCTCGGCCGCCAGGTGTTCCTTTTTCTCATTTTCCTTTAAAGTTTCGGCTATAACTTCGGCAAGCTGTAACAGCTCTTCCGACTTTTGGAATACAGGCAGCTTTCCGTATTTGTCTAATCTTCTTGACATGATATAAAAGTAATCTTTGCCGGGTAAAATTGTTTTTTATTTGTTTTAAAAAATCTCTACCACATAAGGAAGATTATAAATGGGGCTGACTATCTTTGGCGCATGAATATCCTGCTCCTCGGTTCGGGCGGAAGGGAAAGCGCCTTCGCCTGGAAAATTTCGCAAAGCCCAAAATGTCAGCAGCTTTTTATAGCGCCCGGTAACGCCGGCACTTCGCAATATGGCAAAAACATCGATATCAAGGCAACAGATTTTGAGGGCGTGGGTAAGTTCGCTTTGGAAAATGCCATTGACCTGGTATTGGTTGGTCCCGAAGAACCTTTGGTAAAAGGCATCCATGATTTTTTCCTGGCTGATGAACAATTAAAAAGCATCCCGGTGATAGGGCCTCAGGCAGAGGGTGCACAGTTAGAAGGCAGCAAGGATTTTTCGAAGGACTTTATGTTCAGGAATAATATTCCTACTGCACAGTCTAAAACGTTTACAAAAGACACTTTAGAAGATGGCCTGGAATATGTGGCTACCCTTGGATTCCCGGTAGTGTTAAAGGCGGATGGACTGGCCGCGGGTAAAGGGGTGCTGATCTGTATGAATTTGGAAGAGGCCCGGCAGGAACTCAAGGAAATGCTTACCGAAGCCAAATTTGGCGATGCCAGCTCCAAAGTGGTGGTTGAGCAGTTTTTACAGGGGATCGAGCTTTCCGTTTTTGTAATGAGCGATGGCCGCAACTATAAGGTTTTGCCTGAAGCAAAAGATTATAAACGTATAGGCGAAGGTGACACAGGGCTGAATACTGGCGGCATGGGTTCCGTTTCACCAGTGCCATTTGCGGATGCGACCTTTATGCAAAAGGTTACAGACAGGGTAATTATCCCTACCGTTGAAGGATTAAAGAATGAAAACATCCCTTACAAGGGTTTTATTTTTATCGGGTTGATGAACTGCGCAGGCGAACCTTATGTAATTGAATACAATTGCCGTATGGGCGATCCGGAAACCGAAAGCGTTATGCCGAGGATCGAATCAGATTTTGTTGATCTGTTGCTTGGCGTTGCCGAAGGGAATTTGAATGAAAAAGAACTGATCATCTCCAATAAAACTGCAGCCACGGTAGTTTGCGTTGCAGGCGGTTACCCGGGCGAATATTTAAAGAACAAAGTAATTACCGGCACTGAAAATATTCGTGAATCCCACGTTTTCCACGCCGGGACCTCTATGCAGGGTGAAGATATCATTACCACTGGTGGCCGTGTTTTGGCTGTCACTACTTTACAGGACAACCTATTTGACGCCCTGCAGCAAGCCACCGCCGATGCCGCACGAATCTATTACGATGGCCTCTATTTCAGGAAAGATATTGGGTTTGATTTGCTGTAGTCTGAAAGTCGGGAAGTCAGTAAGTCCGAAAGATATTATAGGTATTTAAGTTATAAATGGAAAGTCCGAAAGTAGGAGATATCAAACTCTTCAACTTTCGGACTTTCCGTCTTACGGACTTTCGGACTAATTAAATCTTCCCAAACAACTCCGCCAACTTATCTTCAAGGTCATCACCGCGAAGGTTTTTGCCAACTATTTTACCGCTTGGGTCGATCAAAAAGTTTTGAGGTATACCGCGAACAACGTAAAGATCAGCTTCTTTACTCTTCCAAAACTGAAGATCAGATACTTGTGTCCAGGTCAAACCATCTTGGTGGATCGCGTCCAGCCAGTTTTGTTTAGCCTTAGGTCTGTCTAATTTGCCCCTGGGCCCGTCTAACGATACGCCCAATATTGTAAAATTCTTATTTTTGTATTTATTAAAGGCTTTTACCACATTAGGGTTTTCATGACGGCAAGGGCCGCACCATGACGCCCAGAAATCAATCAACACATATTTACCCCGGAAGGATGCAAGGCTAACCACTTTACCCGCTGTATCGGCTTCGGCAAACTCAGGTGCAATTGCACCAAGCGCCACAGCTTTTAATTTAGGTAGTCTTTCACCAAATTTCTTACCGTCCTCAGATTTCTTTACCGCGTCAGATAAACCGTTATACAAAGGTGCAATGTCAGCATAATCAGCGCTGTAAGCGTAAGATTCCAGCGCATTTAAGCTGATGTAGGAGTCAGGATTATCCTGTATGAATTTTTTATTGATAGCCGTTTCCTTCGCCTCTATCACCTTCTCCGCCTTGTTATTTTCTTTTTCAAATGTTTCTGATTTTTGCTCTTCAGGGGTAGCGGCTTTTTGTTTAGCCTCTAAGGCGGCATATTCATCGTTAACCGATTTCAGGGCAACCTGTAGCTTCTCATTTTCCTGGTTGTTTTTAGGGCCATCAACTTTAGCATTGGCTATCAGATCGCTGCCGGTTACAGTGATCGTTCCCTGTTCCAGGTATATCGACTTGTAGTCCTTAAAAACAGGACCTGTTCCCTTTTCATTTAAAATCAAGTAGGCGTTAACAGGGATTGTCCCTACCGAGCCCACAAACAGGAATTTACCATCTTTAAGAGTAACCGAGTCTTTACTTACCTGGCCATTAAGCGAAAACTCAAGATATACCTTTGCCGGTGCATTATGGGTACCTACAGTACCCGCAACCGTGTATTTACCCATCTGGGCAAAAGCCATCGCCGGTAGCAAGGCGATAATGGCTAAAACTATTTTTTTCATGTGTTTGATTATTGAGAAATCAATAATAGCAATATATTTTCAAAAAACCGGGCTTGCCGGGCATAAGCCTACATGTCGGTAACATACTTGTTACATATATTTAAATTAAGGAAAGCGGGCCGGAGGACGCGTTATATTTTCCCTAAAACTTCCTCCAGTTTGGCTTCCAGGTCATCTCCCCGCAGGTCCTGCGCAATGATCTTCCCGCTTGGGTCTATCAGGAAGTTTTTGGGAATGCCCTGTACAAAATAAAGCTGTGCTACCGCGTTGTTCCAAAATTTAAGATCGGATAATTGCGTCCAGTTTAAATGGTCCTGCCGTATGGCATTCATCCAGGCAAAGGCACCGTCCCGCTTGTCTAATGAAATACCGATGATGGTGAAGTTTTTATCTTTAAAACGGTTATAGGCTTTCACAACATTGGGGTTTTCCTGCCTGCAAGGGACACACCATGATGCCCAAAAATCCAGCAATACATATTTACCCTTGAAAGAGGATAGCCTTACCGGGCGATTCAGCGTATCGGTCTGTTCAAAATCCGGCGCCATGGCGCCAATAGCCGTAGCTTTTAAGTTTTCCAGGGCATTTTTGAGCGTCCGGGCGGTTTCTGTTTCACGTATCTCTTTTGAAAGGCCGTTTAAAAGCGGCTCGATCTCATTAGGATCAGGCGATGGCCCGCCTAATGAGCTTAGGCTGAGCAAACTCAGGTAGCTGTTTGGGTTGGTCAGAATAAAGTTCTTAAGCGCGGCATGGTAATTTGCTTGTATTGCTTTTAGCTTGGCCTGCAGCTGATTCTGGCGTTCTACCGTATTTGATTTATCATCCGCGCTTTTTACCGCGTCTGTCATCAGCTGGTTTGTTTTGGCGCTTGATTCTGCATTTATAGCCAACAATTTTTGATATTGATCATTTATTGGTGAGCCGATGATCTGCGCTTTATAAGCCGAATCAACACTTTTTAAGGTGATAGTTCCCTTATCAAGGTAAAAGGTCAGTTTATCCGAATTATCACCCACATCCAGTTTATTGGCACCAACGCCCTTATAATCAACTATCATTATAGCGGGTGATGGATAGATCAGGTCGCCCTTAAACTCGAAACTGCCGTTAACCGCTTGCGCGGAATCCAGTACCCTGTTCGACCCCAACTGGTAGCCCAAATATATCTTTGCGTTTAGCGTGCCAAATTTTCCAACCACATTAAAGGGTTTCGGTACCTGTGCAAATGCCAGTATGGGCAGTGAAAGCATCAGGCAAAAAAGTAACTTCTTCATTATTATACGTTCATTAGTTCAATTGTTCATTAGTTCATTGGTCTGCTTTGCCAGCGCCGGATTTCCCTATAAACTTGATATAGGCATTTAATTTTATATGAATTGTTTGAAGCTTTTCATACAATAAATTAAACTGATCCTCTGATAAAAGCTTTCTGTTCCTGGATTTTTTTAACCAACCCTTGGTTTCTATGATCGATCCCCTGCTAAAGTAACAGAAATTCCTGTTTTCCTTGTAATGATATCGGCCGTAACCTTCAGCTATATTAGCGCTTATCGAATCTGCCGACCTCGCTATTTGTTTACCAACGGTGTCTTTTGCAAAATAATCCCATTCATTTACTATAAACCAAACCTCATCATCAAAACTCTCTGCCAATTGATATACCTCTAAATCTTCAAGATTATAAAAACTCACAATTTAATTATTTAGTATCCAACCTTAAAACTCTGCTAATGCTATTAAACTATTATACCAATGAACTAATGAGCCAATGAACAAGTGAACCATCTTAATTGAGTTTTTGAAAGGTGCGCCACCACAGGTCGGGCAGTTCGCCGGCCACGGCTGTTTTATAATCATCATAGCGGCAGGGCACCAGGTGGAAGCGCTCGTTCATGGAGCCGCCTGCCGGGTAAGGCACCTGCATCCACCAGCGGTCTGATTTTTTGCTCTTCACAAATACCACCTCATGATCATCGTGCTTCAAACTTGTTTTATAGATCAGGTATTGCGATTTTGGGTTAAGCGGGAAATCCTTCTTCCGGTTATAAAAGCCATCAATAAAATACCATACCATCTGTGCCAGCAATGTAGCGGTTTGCCCGTTATTATCATACGCCGGATTAAATTCGTAAAATCCTATCGAACTCAACTTATCGTTAAAACCGGCATAGCGTGCAATCTGGCAAGCTTCTTCCCCATAAAAACCATTAGGCGTAGCGTTGGCATTACCTGCCGCATCTGACGACCGAATGGCGCCCATATCAAAGCTGATCATGCTGGCATTACGGATGACAGGCTCGGTAACCTCCACCTGCTTACTGATCTCGCCCAACCGGTGCACATCAAAATACAGCTTGTCCATTACCCTTAAACTCTCCTGGCTCGAGAAATAGGTTTGATAACCCAAATTGCTATAGTTGAACAGGTAATTAGGCTCGTGCAAAAATATTTTGTTAAGGTATGATGTTGATGTTGTTTCTATACTTTCGGGGGTTCCGTCATCATCCAGGTCAAAGCGTGGGTCGATGATCACCAGGTCTACTTTCTGCTCAAGCTCCTCATAAGCCATGTATTGGGCATA
This sequence comes from Mucilaginibacter sp., assembly GCA_035489035.1. Taxonomy (GTDB): domain Bacteria; phylum Bacteroidota; class Bacteroidia; order Sphingobacteriales; family Sphingobacteriaceae; genus Mucilaginibacter. Next base: position 130,929 of record DATHKT010000018.1, on the reverse strand, counting down.
GGTAATATCCTGTCCGCCGCCAATTATGATGGGTAAAATATTTTTTTTGATCAGCTCATAAACCACCGTTTTTACCGCGAAATAGGTATCGGTGATGGTTGCTCCCTGGCGGATATTGCCGAGATCGACAATTTTGGTTTTATAAGCTCCTTCGAATAATTGGTAAAGTTTTTCGCGCACATAATCGGGTCCTAAGGCGCAGCCGGGGTTATTAACTGCATTGCGGTCGTCCTGCACACCGATGATGGCGATATCCGTTTTCTTGTCAAGATCAGGAAAACTACCAGAAAAATGGCTGATCTTTTCACCCAAATGACTGGCAAAGTATCCGTCTTTTGGTGTGATCCTGGTCAGGTCTATCGGCGTAAAGAAATCGGATAAGGACATTTGCTAATATGCAGATTGTTTGATTGCAAATGTGCAGATTGATGTGCAGATGTGCAAATGTGCGGATGTTAAATGTAGTTAATGTTTATCACCCGTTTAATTTTGGTATTTCATTAATTCGTTTCATTCGGGGTGAAACAAAAAATCTGCACATTTGCAATTATGATATTAGTTACCGGCGCGACGGGTTTCCTGGGTTCTGAAGTGGCAAAGCAACTGGTGCTGCAGGGCAACCGCATCCGCTGTACTAAACGAAGCGCCTCTAAAATTCCGGCTTTATTAGTCCCGCTGAACGAAAACATTGAATGGGTGGAGGCTGATCTGCTGGATGTTTTCTCCTTAGAAGATGCCCTTACCGATGTTACGCAGACCTATAACTGCGCTGCCTGGGTATCATTGAAACAGGCTGATAAAGAGCCGATGATTAATACCAATGTAACCGGCACAGGCAATCTGGTGAATTTGTGCCTGCTGAATAATATCCGGCTGGTGCACGTAAGTTCGGTAGCGGCAGTTGGCGAGGCGAAACCCGGCGAACTGATCACCGAAAAACATCACCTCGACCAGGCTACAGAGCATGATGGCTATGCCATATCCAAGCTGGAAAGCGAAATGGAAGTTTGGCGAGGCATTGCCGAAGGGCTGGATGCTGTGATCGTTAATCCTTCCATTATCATCGGCCCGAATGCGGGTATTGATGGCAGTGGGGCCTTATTTGAAATGATAAGAAAAGGCTTTAAATTTTACACCAATGGCAGCATGGGCCTTGTGGATGTGGAAGATGTGGCCAAATGCATGATCGCCCTGATGAACAGCGACATTCATGCTGAACGCTACATCATCAGCGCCGAAAACTGTAACTACAAAGAGCTTACCACCGAAATAGCGCAGGGCTTCAATATAAAACCACCTGCCACCCTGGCCAAACCCTGGATGATGGAACTGGCCTGGCGGGCAATGGCGTTTGTTGCCTTTATAACCCGCGGCACACCTGCCATTGATAAAGTTTCGGCGCAATCGGCTTCGATACATCGGGACTTTGATAACAGCAAGATCAAAAAAGCAACGGGGATTGAATTTAAGCCATTGAGTGTGTCTATTAAGGAGGTTTGTAAGGCGTTAAAGGTCTGAACCAGAATTAAACGAATTAATAAATTGACAGAATTTATTAGCTGTAATTAACCAATTCGGATAATTCTAAAAATTCAGGTCCGGACAAACTAAAACCACCTAACTTCGTTTCCTATCAGCGTGAGAAAGTATTTATTATTGATTTTATTGATCTGCGGATGCATGTCGCCACAACAAACCGGGGCCAACAAGGCTGTGGAGGAATATACAAGGCACATGCTGGAATATCCTAAATACTTTGAATCGGTTGCGTTTACTCCCCTTGTAAAAAAGAGATATACCACCGCTCTGGATTCGGCTTTAAATTATGCCAATATCAAAAGTGATGATCACAAAAAAATTAAAAAATTTGTCGACAGTCAGAATGAGCAGCGGCCCGACCTGGTTGTCAATAACCTGAAGGATATGGATAATATTGAACGTGGCAAACTAACTTATTATTCGCTTATTTATACCTTCAAGATCGATTCGGGCGGGCATAAAAGGGTAAGAAGATACCGCTTCGAATTAGATTCGATGAATAATGTGCTCAATGCCGCAGATATTAGTCATGACCGGAATATTGCACAATAAGTCCCCGTTCCCGTTTTACAGGCAGGCGTCAATACAATTAAATGTTTTTTTAACGGCCGGAATTATACCTCAAATAAGATCTTTGGCTTGTTTTTCGTTTGCACTTGCTGCAGGTGGAAATTCCGTCTTCCCTGTCCTCCCAGTTATGGTCGCATTCAGGGGTTAGCATTACGTTGGCGATAAAAGATATCACCATTAAAGCGATGGCAATGATAATCCAGATCATACTCCTAAGTGTTTAAATTAAAAATATTCAATCTTATGGTCGGATCTTGCCCATCTCAATCCTAAAGCAATAACAAAAAGTTTATTGGTGTGTTTTAACTTTTTTTAATAAAAATGCGATTTCTTTATGCTATTCATTTCTATAGGCAATTTAATCAATAATATTCAAACCACAATCAATTATTTATTAAAAAATTAACAATTGTTGATAATGTTATTAACATTTTGCATCTATCCAACATACTCTATCAACAAACTCAATATTATGCTATGAAGCTTCGTGCAAAAGTTGCACATTTGCAGGTAAATGGACCAGTACTTTATTATCGATTTCGATAGCACATTTACGCAGGTTGAGGCATTAGACGAGCTTGCCCGCATTTCGCTAAGAAAACATCCCGACAGGGAGAAAATTTACAAACAGATAGACGACTTTACCAACGCCTCGATGGAAGGCCGCTTATCGTTCAGGGAAAGCCTCGAGGGGCGTGTCAAACTTTTGGAAGCAAACCGCGAGCATTTAAAGCAGTTGATCACCCATTTGAAAAAAAAGGTATCCACCTCGTTCTCCCGCAACAGCAATTTTTTTAAACTACACCAGGATAAGGTGCTGATCGTATCAGGCGGGTTTAAGGAATTTATCACGCCCGTTGTTACCGAATACTATATCAAAAAGGAAAATATCTACGCCAATACTTTTGTATTTGATGAGAACGACAATATCATTGGTTACGATCGCGAAAATCCTCTCTCTCAAGAAGGCGGCAAAGTAAAGCTGTTGAGGCAGATGAACCTGCAGGGCGAGATATTTGGCATAGGTGATGGCTATTCAGATTTTCAGCTAAAGGAATCCGGGTTGATCAAAAAATTCTTTGCCTTTACCGAGAATATCGAGCGCAAATCGGTGGCCGAAAAAGCCGATCATATTACGCCCAGCTTTGATGAGTTTTTATACATCAACAAGCTGCCACGTGCTATATCTTATCCCAAAAACCGTATCAAATGCATTGTAGTGGGCAATATTGACGAAGAGGCCCTGGAGCAAATGCGAAAAGAGGGTTATAATATCCGTCAGAAAGAAAGCATTGAAGAAAAGTACCTGGAGGAAGCAGGTGTATTATTATGCGATGAGGCCAACCAGCCCACGCCCGAGCAATTGGAAAACGCCGGTCGACTTAAAGTAATAGGCTGCTTTGGCAGGGTAAAAAACCGTACACTAGCCGAAGCTGCCTGCGAGAATGGCATTATTATTTTTGACGACCCAAAGTATAACCCGCGTAATGTGGATTTCATCCCCAGGCGGGTGATCGCCTTTATGAACGAGGGTAAAACGCACATGAGCTGTAACTTCCCTGATCTGCAGCCGCCACGCAATGATAATGCCCACCGCCTGATACATATCCACACCAACGTACCCGGCATACTGGCCCAGATCAACGAGGTGTTTGCCCGGTATAACATCAATATTGTAGGCGAGTTCCTGGTAACCAACGCGCAGATAGGCTACGTAATAACGGATGTGAATGCAGGCTACGGCAAGCAGGTGCTAAACGAGCTGAAAGCCATTGATCATACGATCAAGTTTAGGTTGTTGTATTAGTTTTGGTTGATTAAGTTGATTGGGAGAGTAGTTGATTAGGTTGAAATAGCTAACTCAATCAACCTATTCTAACTTAATCCAACTCAATCAACTTCCTTCAACGGCACCACCAATACCGGTACATCTGCATGTCTCACCACATGCTCGGCTACGCTGCCCATAAACAGGCGGTCCAACCCTTTACGGCTGTGCGTACCCAGTACGATCAGGTCGGCTTGAAATTCTTTGCTGCAATTAACAATACTGTCGGCAGTTGATCCGTATTCGGTAAACTGGGTTACTTGTATGCCTTCCCCAAATCTTTGTATGGTACGGTCGATCATATTTTCAGAAGACTCTCTTTGTGCTTTGATTAATTCAGCATCATCAACTCCTGCAACTTCAATAGGCATTCCAGTTATCCCTTCGGGACTGGCCGGTGGGAAGATAATGGGCTGCACATTATGTACCAGGCCAACTTCCGCCTTGTAAGTGCGCGCAATATCAAAGCCATATTCGGCTGCGTGCTCTGAAAATTTGCTGTCGTCAACGGCTATCAAAATTTTAGTGATGATCATGATCTTAGGATTTTTATAAAGATAAAAACAACTTATGCCGATTATGTTTTGCTCCCGCAGAAATTTACCTTAAAACCACACAGAAAGCCCGGCTTGATAAATAACAAAACTTTCTACCTTTGACCATGCCTTTTTCACCCGAAATAGAAACACGCCTGGCGCTTTTGCAGGAAAAATACGAAGCCATGGGCCAGGATATGATATCCTACCTGGACGGCCTGCTGCACGCCGACTTTTTAACCTACTGGGATTATATTCACCTGGACACTTTACTGAGCCTGCAAAGCCCCAAAACCCCCTTCCCTGACGAGGAGATATTTATCATGTATCACCAGATCACGGAACTGTATTTTAAGCTGATGCTGCATGAGTGCAAACAGATCACCGAAAAACAGCCGTTGACGACGGAGTTTTTTACGGCCAGGGTAAAACGGATCAACAGCTATTTCGAAGCGCTTACGCAATCGTTCGCTATCATGGTTGATGGGATGGAAAAGGAACAGTTTTTACAGTTCAGGATGTCATTATTACCTGCCAGCGGTTTCCAGAGCGGGCAGTATCGCATGATAGAAATATACGCTACCGATTTTATCAACCTGGTGGATAAGGATAAGCGGGAGGAATTGCGCAGCGCTACCATGGAGGAGCAGTTTGATTTCCTGTATTGGAAATTTGGCGCGACCGAGCTATCCACAGGTAAAAAAACATTGACTTTAAAACAGTTCGAAAAAAAATACGCCAAAACATTTATCGAGCTGGGCAAAGCCAATACACAGCATAATTTTAATGCCTTGTTGCAGCAATTACAATATGCCGAACAATCGACCCCTGCGTTAGAAAATGAATTGCGCCGGCTGGATGTGAATGTAAATGTGAACTGGCCGTTGGTGCACTATAAATCTGCCGTGCGCTACCTTAACCGCGAACCTGATGAAATAAAAGCAACCGGCGGCACCAACTGGCAAAAGTATCTGCCTCCGCGTTTTCAGAAACGGATATTCTACCCTGCACTGTGGACGGCCGAACAAATAGAGAACTGGGGCAAGGCCTGGGTGGATGATGTGCTTGGGTTATAAGTTTGCCTGAACAAAAGGAAACAAATAAAAACGGTTGGTCGTAAACTGTAGTATTTTGGTTAATCAAAATATGCCATTGCTATCTTTTTATTGTCAAATGAGGGTTATTTTAAGCTGATTTACAGCAATAAGCTAAAAAATTCCTAAATTGCCATTTTCCGAATTAAATACAAAAGGCCATGACCGAAACGCTGGACATCAAGATCACCAAGACTACCAATTCCCGTTTATCAGAAACGGATTTCGACAATTTACCCTTCGGTAAAACATTTTCCGACCATATGTTTGTGGCCGATTATGCCGATGGAGAATGGAAGAATTTTCAGATCGTCCCTTATGGCGAAATTGGGTTGAGTCCGGCTATTTCCGCTTTGCATTATGGGCAGGCTTTTTTTGAAGGCTTAAAAGCCTACAAACATGCAGATGGACAAGTATCTGTTTTCCGCCCGGATAAAAATGCCATCCGCTTTAATAAATCGGCTGAGCGCCTGTGCATGCCTGCGCTTCCCGAAGAAATATTTACACAAAGTATTGCCGCGGTAGTTGATATCGACCGCGACTGGGTGCCTTCTAAAGCAAACCACTCGCTATACATCAGGCCGTTTATGTTTGCTACAGATCCCTTCCTTGGTGTTGCTCCTTCATCAACTTATAAGTACATGGTTTTGATCGGCCCGGTAGGCCCTTATTTTTCAAAAACCCTGAGAGTTAAAATAGAAACACATTATACCCGCGCTGCCGAAGGTGGTTTTGGTTATGCCAAGGCAGCCGGCAACTATGGTGGCAGTATGCTGCCTGCCCGCAAGGCTACCGAGGAGGGCTTTGACCAACTGATCTGGACCGATGCTAAAGATCACCAGTATGTAGAGGAAATGGGCGCAGCTAACGTCATGTTTGTGCTTGACGGTAAGCTGATCACCCCATCAACCCGGGATACTATTTTGGATGGTGTTACCCGCGATACCGTATTAACACTTGCCCGCGAGTGGGGTATGCCTGTTGAAGAACGCCGTATTTCTGTTGCTGAAATTATTGAAGGCGCTAAAAACGGCAAACTGCAGGATGCTTTTGGCGCCGGTACCGCTGCAACCATCGCCCCGGTTGGCTCTATCAGTCGTGATGGTGAAGAGTATTTCTTAGTCGATCCTAAAGAAAGAGAATTTTCCCAAAAGGTATTAAGAGAACTGGATGCCATAAAATATGGCCGCGTTGCTGATACACACGGGTGGAATTATATGGTTTCTTAAAAGAAAGTGATATATTGGCTATTAAAAATGGCCTTCTCCTATTTATACAAGATAAAACAGCCCCTGGTAAAAAATAAAATTTTTACAGGGGCTGTTTTTTTATTGGTCATTTGTTCTGCATCGGTTTATTCGCAGGAGATCAAATTCCGCAAAAACACATCCTGGGATAGCACCCTGGCTGTAGCTAAGGCGTCGGGTAAACTGATATTTGTTGATGTTTATACAGCATGGTGCGGCCCCTGCAAATTGATGGACCAGGAGGTGTTTACCGATAATAAAGTGAGCACACCATTCAACAACGATTTTATATGTTATAAACTGGATGCCGAAAAAGGCCGGGGGCCTGAATTGAGCAAAAAGTACAATGTCTTTTCATATCCCACCTACCTGTTTATAAACGGTGGCGGAACATTGATCTACCGGGCAAATGGATCAATGCCGGCACAAAACTTTTTACAGGAGGCGGCTAATGCCCTTAACGAAGCAAAAGAACCGGTAACACTATTGCAGTTGGACAGTCAATATGTGGCTAAAAAACAGGATACTGTTTTTATGTATACCTACCTGCAACGGAGGCTCAAATTGAAACAGGACAATGCGGACCTGCTGGATGAATATTGCAGGCTGCTTACCGAATCGCAACAGTCGTCACTAAAAACATTGCAGTTGATCGCTGATAATGGGGCTTTTAGCGTCAGGAACCTGCAAATTGGCATAGCGCTGACCTTACTGCTGAAGAATCAACAACAATTCCCATTGCTCAAAAATACCGAAAGTGTGGATACTTATATTTCTTTAGCGGAGCAGAGAACACTCACTAAAGCGATAAGTCTGAAAGATGAGAATTTACTCCATACCGTGCTGGAATTAAATAAAACGCGCAAGCTTCCACCATATGACGATGAGTATGATGACATGCTGAAACTTAAATACCTTAATGCCACAGGTCAGCATAAAAAATATATCAGCACTGCGAGTATCCTGGTAGACAAAAAGCTGATAACCATCCCCGATACCACACTGGAAAAGGGTGATAAGACTGCGCTTGACGATGTGACCAAATCGATGCAGGTAAATCTCGCTAACAAAACCGACCAGGAGAAACAACAAGCCTTATCATCCTACAGGCATCTCCAAACCATTCAATTGATCAGGGTTGTCAATTCAACCTGCCGGGATATACTATCGTTTTCCAAACAAAAACAGGATATAAATAATGGCCTACGGCGGATGAAGCGTTGCATCTACCTGGCTGAGCGTGATACCGGCTACTACAAATACATTTACCCGGTATGCCTAAACACATACGCGAGCTATTTATACCGTTCTGGGGCTAAACAAAAAGCTATAACCTATCAAGCCAAGGCATTAAAGTTAATGTCGGTTAAAAATATTGCTGATAGTGATGAGGAGATAGCGGGATATAAAAAGTCTCTTGATCAAATGAAGAACAACAGGTTTTAATAACTTATTTGAAGTTCTTTTTATTTAAGATTGGTTAAATAGCTTGCCATATCATCAGTCAGCTTAACGTTTAACTTGCTTAGCTTGGTTAGGTATAATGCCCGCAGATCGCTCCATTTATAATATGGGAATGACCTGGTATTTAAACCAGTTATGTGCGCCTCTTTTTCGTTTAGTAATATCTTCACTAAATAGCTTGTAGTACCCTTCTTCTTATAAAACACCCATTGAATATTTGAGCTTAATGGGATGATCCCGGAGCATTTCCAGGCAGCATTAACCTTTGAGATATCTTTGCTTACTTTATCGGCAGTTGATATCTGCAGCAATGTGGCAAATGGCGCGGTAGTTTCGGCATGGGCAAAGCGCAGGCAGGCATTATACTTGCCGGTTTTAATATACTCATCGGCGCTGTTGATAAAATCAACTAAAAGCGGAACAGCAACTCTTACCTGTATCCCGTTATTATCGGTGCCGGGGCCTTTTTTCAGGTAATCATCAACCATATCAAATAAGGACAGTTTTGACAATTCATCACAGGAAAACAATGATTTAAAGTCAAGATCCGAATTGTTAAACCCAGCCTGTTTGATCTCTTTATCCAATGAAAATACGATGGTTGCAAATCCGAATACATCGGTTACAAACTTTGATCTCTCACCCGCATCTATCCGGCTTAAAAAATCATCTTTAAAAAAACGGCCTGCTACCGCATTGTTGAGCTCGGCCAGGCGCTCTTTCTTTTGCAGGGATAACGTCAGTTCGCTTTTGTCTACCTCATCTTCAAATCTTTTGTAAGCCGGTGAGGCATCGTAAAAACGCAGATGGGTATCATCCGTATACTCATTGATGCTGGCAGTCTCTTTTAGCTTACTGTTGAGTCCCTTTAAAAAAGCATCAGCGCTTTGTTTTGTCCTGATCTCTTTGGTTATCATAACGTTTAGATTAGGCTTACCTTTAAATACATTGCTGTATCTGGCAAACATCCGTTCACTTATTCCCTGCAATTCTGATACCCCTTCGGCGGATATGGATTTGATATTGCCCTTCTCCACCTTTTGCAGGGCTATTACCATTTGTTGCAGCTTTTTCCCTTTCTCTGTCAATGCACCTGCGCTGTCGGCTTTTGATAGTAATAATCCATAGGCGAATGAAGCTGTAACATCCTTGGTCAAATGCCTTGCTCCATGACGGCCAACATGATTGATAAAAACAGGCACATACCTAGCTGGTGCAGGAGTGGCTTTTTGTTTACCCTTCTTATAAAGTGTCTTAGTGCCTAAAAAATCTGCATTACAATTTTGGGCCGAGGCCGTAAAGCCGAAGCAACTTAAAAAGAGAATCAGCCCTAATACTTTCTTCATTGATCAAATATACCTTGTACAAATTATAAAGAGACGCAAAGTAGAGACGCAAAATTTTGCGTCTCTACAAAGTTTTAATGCTGGTTACCTGTGCCGTCATTTTGATAGGCGCCGATATCCTTGCCCGGCGGCGTGATAGTGGTTCCGTATGTCCCGGTGGTTGTTACAGAAGCCAGTGGCGCAAAATCAGTTTTTCCTTTGTTAAGTGCCGGTGAAGATGCCTGCAATTTGAAGTTAGAGATACCAATGGTTACTATTTTGGATGGTTGCAGACTGGCGCTAATCGGGCCGGGATTGGCTGTAAAATCATACTGATCCACATCAAACCCATAAAATACAGGATTATTTTGCTTTGGCGTGGTTGATATAATATCACTTGGTGCCTTTGCATTTTTTACAGCCGGATCGCTATCCGACGTATAAAACTGGTCTGTAATAGCTTGCGAATACCCATAAAATGCATGATTGCCATAAGCCACATTCGGCACATCAGCATCAGGTGTAACCCGAAGGCCAAAACGGCAGTTCACAATCAGGTTGTTATAAGCACGGCCCCTTGCGCCTTTTTCAAAATCAATAGAGCCGCCCCTGCCTGACTTTGTTTGCCTGTAACCGCCATCTATCATGGTATTGTTGTAAACCGTGGCTGTACATTGTATGCCCGAAGTACCAGAGTCGGAAATTTTAAAAGAATTGGTGGCCGAGCCGATACAAACATTATAAGCGATATCCCCTAAAGTGCCGGTTTTCATATTAAAGAGCTCGCCGCCTACACCACCGCATAACTCAAAAGTATTACGCATAATGCTGATATGGCCCCCGCCTACCTGTATATTATCATCCTTTGCGCCAAAAAACCATGAGTCCTCAATGATCAGGTTTTTAGTTTTGTTGCCGAAATACATGTTGAAGCGTGCAGTGCCTGATTTATAAATATCCTGGTTATCAAGCGCCCCCGCCGGGCCTCCGCCGAATTCAATATGCGTCCACTTGATAATGGCATCACCACCGGCAGGATTTGGCTTTAAATCGCTTGGCGTGGCCGGCGTACAGGTAATACCGCCCCACCAGCCGAAAAATACATTGGTATAGTTTTGTTGTGCAGCCTGGGCATGCAGCTCATCCGCATTTTTAACCGTGATGTAATTGGGTTTATCCTGTGTGCCTAAACTTATAAACGTGCCATGCACAAATATTTCAGGACTTGTTGCCGCGGTTATCCCATCGCCCAAAGCGATCAGATGAACGCCGTTTTGCATCAATAGGGTATCACCATCATTAACGGTAATATCGGTTTTAAAATAATAGGTTTTACCGCTCAGCAGGGTGCCCTTAACAGTACCTGCCAACGTATCCGTAGTGATGGGGTTCGCAGTTTGTACCAGCGCTGCCGAAACTTCCACAATTTCTTTTTGATGACAGGCGCTTAGCACTATGCCCAGACCCAACACTGCAATCAATTGATTTAATATCGCTCTCGTCTTCATTTGAATTATAATTTAAAGTGCAAGCCCAGTATATAATATTGCTGATAGTTATCCTTGCGCACAAAGGTGTTTTGACCCGCCTGCTGGAATTCTATAGCCTGTCCCGCTGCACCTGGCGCTGCTAAAGGAGGATATGGCAGCTTGATAAATAACTGGTAAGGTGTATTTAAAAGGTTGGTCACTTTAGCATAGATAAACAACTGCTTAAATATCTTTTTCTCTGCGGATACATCCAGGCTTACAAAACTTTTTTGCCAAACATCATTGTTCAGGAATTGGGATACGCTGTTAATGCGTTCGCCGGTATAAACAGCTGATACCTGGGCATCGAGGCCGCTTTTGGTATCTTTGTATAATAATGACAGGTTACCCAAATGCTTGGATTGCCCCTGCAGCGGCCGTGTTTGATTAACTGTCCTGATCGTATTGTTCCCACCGGCATCTTTATACGCTTCCTCTTTGGTGGTAGTTATTTCAGATTGTGTAAAGGAGTAATTTGCCCGGAAACCAAAATGACTGATGTATTTGGTAATGTCCACTTCCAATCCATAGTTGTGAGCTGTACCAAAGTTACCGGCTTCTAAAACCAGGTCCTTATTGGAGCTTGAGCTTACTAAGGCATACTCGATAGGGTTGGCAATGCTTTTATAAAAAACACCCACTAAAAACTGGTCGAGCGGCTTTGGAAAAAGCTCGTAGCGCAGATCAAAGTTATCCGCGGTAGCGTGCTTCAGATTGGTGTTGCCTACTTCCTGGTAATCAGCATCCGGGTCGCCGCTGGTATGCGGCACTATCTCGTAAAAGTTAGGGCGACTGATGGCAGAGTAGTAGGACGCACGCAAATTCTCTTTATCTGAAAGCATGTACTTAAAGCTCAGGCTCGGTAAAAGATCATAGTATTTGATCGACCCGGTTTTGCCATCTTTAGTAACCGGCTCCGCATCTAACCAGCTTTGGGCCGTATGTTCGTAGCGCAGGCCACCTAATGTTTGCAAATTACCTATCGTAAATTTAAACTGACCATAGGCCGCGCCAACATTCTCGGTAAAATCATAGTTAAGCGCGTCACCCGGTGTGCCCTGCCTGTTGCTGGCCAGCTCGAATTGGTTGTTATCTATATTGCCATCGTATACCTGGGTCGAATTGGTAATAGGCAGGGTTAAAGTATACTCATCAAAAGTGCTGCTCCTGGTTTTGTTGCGGTACATGCCACCGGCGCTGAACTCCACTTTGGTGCCAAACAGTTTAGGCGAATAAATAAAATTTAAATACCCGCTCTTGTCCTGATCAGAGTTATAGGCAAATGTTTGGGCAAATCCATTTGACGCATCAACGGTTAAGGGAGCTTGCAGTACAGAGCCATCTGTCTGTAATGTCCTGGAGGTAATTAAATTTAGCTCATAGCGATTTTCGTTGGCTGTAGCTTTTGAGTAAATACCTGTCCAGTTGAAGCTGAAATCATCCGACAGACGATGATCGCCGCGCAACGAAAAGTTGACGATCTTTTGAACGTTACGGATGCTTCTTGGTGATTCGGTTATACGGCCCTGGCCAACGCCAGTGCGGGCAAGTGTTAAGCTCGTGTCTGATACGTAGCGGTATTGGTTTTGGGCAAGGTCGATATACGCCGCATCCAGTGTTAATTTGTTGCGACCATCAAATTTATAATCAAACCGGCCGATGGCACTGGTGCGTTCCTGCTGGGTGTTATAAACCCTGCTCTGTATATTTGTGGGTTTCGGCAGGTTGCTAACGGCGTCAACATCCGTTGAGAAGAAAGTGCCTTTGGTATCCTTAAATATGTTTTGATAGCTTAAGGAAACCAGCGCGCCGAATTTTTTGTCAGCAGCTCTGCCGCCGATACTCAGTCCGGCGATAGTGCCCAGTGGCAACTTTGAGTTGGTAAAGTGCTGGCCGTTATTAGAAAAATCTTCGCGGTTGGCAATGTAATTATCGCCATGCATAATTCTCGGCGAACGAAGCGAGGTATTATTGTTGCCAAATTTTGTGAAACCATTATCGGCAACACTTTGCGAAAAGCCGGTACCCAGGTTTAATTTTAGGGTAAAATCATCCGGCGCATCCTTCAACAACAGGTTGATCCCTCCGGCGATGGCATCACCTTCCATAGAGGGTGTTAGTGATTTGTATACATCAAGTCTTTCAATAATATCAGCCGGAAATATATCTAAGGGCACATAACGGTTTTTGTTATCCGGGCTTGGTATTTTAAAGCCATTTATTAAGGTATAGGTATACCGTTTCTCCATACCGCGGATGATGGCATATTGCCCCTCGCCATTATTGCTGCGTTCGATAGAGATGCCTGACACACGCTGTGTTACGTTAGCTACCGTAATATCGGGTGACACCTCAATGGTACGGGCCGATACAGAATTCAGCACCTGATCTGAGCGTTTTTCGGCATTAAGCGCCGACTGGTCTGTTTCCCTGCCTGCCCGGGCTGATACATTGACCTCGTTTAAACTGGTGTTCTTCCCTTCGAGTGTAAGATTAACTGTTACCGTAGCGTTGTCGTCAACAGTAATATGCTTTTGGGCGTTGTTATAGGAAACGTATTTTGCCTCAATGAGGTATTTTCCGCTTTCTACATTTTTAAAGATGAATGAACCATCAAGACCGGCACTGATAACAATTTTTGAACCGGTTGATTCATTGGTGAGGGTGATGGTTGATCCTATCATCGGATCGCCGCTTTTCTTGTCAGTAACCGTTCCCTTTACGATACCTCCTGCATACGCAAAGCTGAAAAACGAACAAAAAAGAAGGATTAAAAGAGGTAAGCGTTTCTTCATTATTAGCCGGGATTAATTCCCGCAAAGAAACCCGCTGAATATAATCAAAGTGTAAACTCATCATTATGGTTAGATTAATGGGAAAACTTTCTGAAGAAATTCTGGAATTTTATAGTGGTGAGAAAAACTTAATAAAATAATATTCTTGATTTAATATTGCCCGGAATAATAAGAGCTATAAAATATTAACAAAGCGGAGATGTTGCTTAAAACGAAATTTGAATCACTTTCTAAAAAACTAATTCTTTTAAAACCCCGAATATTTAACCTTTACTTTATCGGTATAAAAAAATCGACACCATACCAAAAACATAATTCTGAATATTATCGGTACCAATTCATATGATATATATTTGGATATAGGCAGCCGATATATTAATTTAGTGTTAACTGCTAATAATCAGCAACTTGTAACAATTTTATTACTCAACAGTAACACTCAATCCTTCCTGCTGCAAAATTTTACGATAGATCTCCATTTCGGTGAAGGAGCCCTCCAGTACTGCGCATTTGCCCTCGTTATGTACTTTCGCTGCTATTTTTTCTGCTTGCGCCTCGGAGTAATCCAGGTATTTCATCATACAGAATATCACATGATCAAAGGTGTTGATATCATCATTCCATAAAATAAGGCGGTGCATTTCTTTGAGCCCCGCCAGGATCTCTTCGAGGGTTAGCGTTTCTTCCTGTGTTTCTGTTGGCATATGTAATGACAAATTTACCTAAAATCTATAATAAAACGGTTAAAATGCGGTTTACAGCCTAAACATTTATCACGATAATTTTTATGAAACATCTTTTCACCCGTTTGTTTTGTATCAGTGTTGTACAACTAACTGCCGCAACCTTGTGCTACGCCCAAACCAAACCAGTTCAAAATATATTGCAGCCTCCGCCGCCTAACATAACCATTGATGGCGATCTGCAGGATTGGGGAGATAGCCTGCGCTATTTTAACGCCGATAAGCAAATACACTACAGCCTGGCCAATGACAAGGAAAATCTTTATATCGCTGTACGCATTAATGACCGTACCGAACAGTTACGCGTACTAAACGCCGGGCTAACCTTGAGTATTGATACCCGGGGTAAGAAAAAGGAAAGCTTTACTTTAACTTTCCCGATTGCACAGACCGGAGTGCCTATGCTGGGTATGGAGCGGCCTGATAATGGCGACCTCGCAAAAGAGGACAAAGATGAGTTGATGCAGGCCCGGCTGACCAAACTAAGAGAGATCAAAGTATCTGGTTTTAAGGATATTGAAGATGATGTGATCACTACCTCCAATACTTATGGAATTAAAACCGCTGTTGATTATGATAAAGACGATTACCTGGTTTATGAAGCGGCCATTCCCTTAAAGTTTTTTCATGTGGATGATATTACCAAAAGCGAATGGGCTTTTAATTTTAAAATAAACGGCATAACCAAACCAGGTCAAAACAAAAATGGTGGCAATGATGAAGGCCCCAGTAAAGTGGGTGGTGGTGGTGGCGGACTTGGCGGTGGGGGCCGGGGCGGCGGCGGTGGAGGAAAAGGCGGCGGCGGTCGCGGTGGGCAACGTGGCGGCAACAGCGCACAGGCCGACCACAATGAATTATCTAAATCGGTAGATTTCTGGGAGAAATACTATTTGGCGAAATAGCGTGGTGAGTAGTGAATGGAATATTTATTCACTACTCACTACTTAAAACTTATTCTTCCACATCATACTTTCCACAGGCCGGGTGGTGGGATTATTATATTTAGCGTTAGCTTTGGTATTGTACATGGTTTCAATTTCGCCTTCAACTACAAAATAGATCAGCTGGCCTATTGGCATGCCGGCATATATCTTTACCGGCTGCGCGCATGATATTTCCAGTGTCCAGGTATTGCAAAAACCAACATCCCCTTTGCCTGCCGTTGCATGGATATCTATACCCAAACGCCCGGTGCTTGATTTTCCTTCCAGGAATGGCACATGGGCATGTGTTTCGGTATATTCCATTGTCACACCCAAATAAAGCGTATTGGGTTGTAATGTAAACCCATCTTTCGGAATTTCAAAACCATCGATCTCATTATGCACTTTAGCATCCAGCACGCGGTTACGATAGGTAGCCAGGTGTTTGCCCAAATGCACATCATACGAGTTGGTGCCTAAGCACTCGCGTTGAAACGGCTCAATGATAATATGGCCCTTGTCAATTTCTTCAAGAATACGTTTGTCGGATAAAATCATAGTACTGTGATATTTGGCCTAAATTAGAATTAATTGGTCTAAGTTTGCCATCCTTTTTGCAATTTTACTTCATGGCAATAGCATACAAAAAGCGAATTGACGACGATACCGAATTTGCTGTTTGGAAAATAGAAGAAAAAGCCGAAGATCTGTATAACCAACTACAGCTGAACGACCAGGAAAAGGCTTTTGTGGAGCAGCTAAGTCACGGCAAACGGAACCTGCATTGGTTAGGAACACGCGTTCTGTTACGCAAAATGCTGCAAACTGATGAGTATATCGATTGCAAGGTTGATGAGCACGGCAAGCCCTATCTTGTGGAGTTGCCATATCATATTTCATTGAGCCACTCCTTTGATTATGCCGCGGTGATGATCAGCAAAACACGGCCAGTCGGCATCGATATTGAGCAGATCAAAGAAAAAGTAGAGCGCATAGCACATAAATTTATGCGGCCGGAAGAGATGGCTTTTATTAACGATCAGCATAAAATAGAACAATTATATGTTTGCTGGTGCGCTAAAGAGGCTGTTTACAAGTGCTACGGGCAAAAAGAGGTGTCTTTTGCTGATAATATTTTGTTAAAACCATTTAACTTTGATAAAGAAGGCAAAGTGAATGCCCATTTGATTAAGGAGGATGTCAATTTGGATTACCAGGTTGACTACCTGCAATATGAAGATTATATGATTGGGTACGTAAAGGGATAGAGACATGAAGAACAAGAAAGTAATTTTCCAGGATTGGGGATTGGTAGACTACAAGGAAGCCTGGGATAAACAAGAAGTTTTATTTGCTGATACGGTTGCTTTAAAAACCCATATTCGTAACCGTATAATAACCAGTGAGGGCGATGAGTATGATGAAGACGAAGAAACGCCTAATTACCTGGTATTTTGCGAACATCCGCATGTATATACCTTAGGGAAAAGTGGCAAGCCGGAGCATTTGCTTCTGGATGAAAAGGGGCTGAGGGAAAAAAATGCAACTTATTATGCCATCAACCGGGGTGGGGATATTACTTATCATGGGCCAGGGCAAATCGTAAGTTACCCGATACTTGATCTGGATAATTTTTTTACAGATATACACCTTTATTTGCGTACCCTGGAAGAGGCTGTGATACTAACCATGGCCCAGTACGGTTTAACGGGCGAGCGGTATCCCGGCTACACGGGCGTATGGCTCGATGCGGATAATGAGAATGCCCGCAAGATATGTGCGCTGGGTGTACGATGCAGCCGTTGGGTAACTATGCACGGCCTGGCTTTTAACGTGAATACCGACCTTAGTTATTTTAATAACATAGTCCCTTGTGGTATTGACGACAAGGCCGTAACCTCCATGCAAAAGGAATTGGGAAAAGAAGTAGATATAGAAGACGTTAAAAAAAACCTTAAACATCATATTTCCGTATTGTTCAATATGGAGATTTTATGAGATTGCTGTTTTCGATCATATTTACAATTACTGCATTATCGGGCTGCGCCAAAAAAGGGGATGATAATAATACGCCCGTCACTATTGATATGAATAATAAGGATACTACCACAGTCGCCGCCGATTCACTAAGCTATCTTGCCCTGGGCGATTCGTACACTATTGGTGAGGCTGTTCCGGCAAGTGAATCGTTCCCGCACCAGTTGTCCATTGGATTAACACTGCAAAAGCATCCAATAAAAACGCCAAAAATCATAGCGGTTACCGGCTGGACTACGGATAACCTCATCAGCGCGATCGATAGAAGCGGCCTTACCGGGAAAAAGTATGATTTCGTAACTTTATTGATTGGCGTGAATGACCAGTTTCAGCATGTAAGCCAGGATAACTATAAGATCAAGTTCGCACAGGTATTAAATACAGCGATCACCTTTGCCAATGGCGACAAAACCCGCGTGTTTGTATTATCCATTCCTGATTACGGCGTTACACCATTTGCCGGCGGTAATGAAGCATCCATAGGCCCCGAGATAGACCAGTTTAACGCTATCAATAAAGACATCAGCACAAAAGCCGGGGTAAACTATTTAGACATAACAGGCATATCCCGCCAGGCAGCCACAGACCCCAGCCTCATCGCCAATGACGGGCTGCACCCATCCCCAAAAATGTATCAACTGTGGGTTGAGCAGTTATTGCCGATGATCACAGCAAAACTGAAGGTAAATTAGGCGCTCTTATTGCTTTTTAACCAATCGGAATAGGTTGTTTCTTCGGGGACATCGGTCGGGCTTTCAAAATGCAGATCATAGCCATCCGGGTCGACAATTTTTACATCCCATAAGCCATTGCCCACAAAAGGTTCTTTTGCATCCGTCCCCCTGCTGATAAATTCATGGTATAAAGCCAAAGAATCCAGGCATTGGAACCAGGTTGACACACCTGCGCCGGGTCTGTCACCTGCGAGATAAGGTTTACTGTCCGTTACCCTGGCCTCCTGTAGCATAATGGGGCCGCCCTCACGTTGCAGCCAGCACCATTCTATTTTGCCGCGCGGTGTCCAGGTATTAACAACAGTAAATCCTAATCCATCTACATAAAATTTCAACGAAGCTTCCATATTTGATACCATGAATAATGGTATCGCATACTGAATATTTGGCTGATCATTGGCCATAACTACTTACTTTTTCTTCGAAGCTATCTCACCAATCGCCTTCACCAGTTTATCCAGGTCGGCTATTTTGGTATAAACATGCGGCGTTATTCTCACACAACTGATATTTTCCCAAACTATGCCAACGGTATGTATTTTATACTGATTAAACAAGGCGCCATCCAGTTCGCCCGGTGTCATTCCGTCAACACTTACCCCGCATATCGCGCAGGAATAGGGCGCTTTTAAGGAAGTGTGAAGTTTCACTTTGGGTATCTCCTTTACTTTCGATGCCCAATAGTTTTTCAGGTATCTTATCCTGTCTTCTTTTCGCTTGCTGCCTATAGCTTCATGGAAATTGATCGCCTCGCCTATTCCCTGTTCTATCGGGAAACTGCGTGTGCCCAGTGTTTCAAATTTACGGATATCGCCGCTATGTGGTTCGCCATTACAAAGCAGGGGCCATATTTTGGCAATCTTCTCTTTCTTTATCCATAACATTCCGCTGCCGATAGGTGCTGATAAAAACTTATGCAGGCTGGTTCCAAAATAATCACAACCCAGATCCGGCACTTTAAAATCAAGCAGACCAAATGAGTGCGCTCCATCGCAGATCACTTCAATCCCTTTGGCATGGGCCATATCAGCTATCTTCCGTACCGGCATGATCTGCCCAACCCAGTTGATCATGTGGGTTACGTGAATTATTTTAGTCTTTGGGGTTATAGCATCCGCATAAGCTTTTACTATTTGGGCGTCATCCTCAATCGGGAAATCAAAATTGAGCTGCTTATAAACAATCCCTTCGCGCAGGGCTCTTTGTTTATACGCCTGTATCATATTGGGGTAGTCCTGTTTGGTGCCAATCACTTCATCGCCGCTTTTCAAGTCGAGTCCATAAATGACCGTATTGAGCGCCTCGGTCGAATTGCGGTTGATGGCTACTTCATCAGGGAGCGCCCCGGCCAGCAAAGCCAGCTTCTCGCGCAATGGCTCGCGGCCCTGGTCGAGGATGCGCCACATAAAATAGGACGGTCCTTCATTAGACAAATCATTAAACCGTGCCACCGCCTGCTGTACAACCAATGGTGCAGGCGATACCCCACCATTATTCAGGTTGATGATGCTGGGGTTTACTGAATAAGCACTTTGTATCACGCTCCAGTAATCTTCGTCCTGGGCAATCTGCCCCGCATCCAGGTATTCGATCTTTTTTGCGGCATGTTTCCATTCTTCGGCATGCAATTGGTTAAAAAGACTGGCAGCAGAAAAGGCCCCGGCAAGGGTGGCAGCCTGCTTCAGGAAAGTGCGGCGATAGTTTGTCATGATGAACTAAATTACAGTTTTAAAACAGCAAAGCAAAAAGGGCGAATGAGGAAGTATTTTGAAAATTAATTTGGAATTTCATGAAACTTGTCATAAATTTGATGACATATGTCATAGTTATGAAAGCAAAGCCTGAAAAAAAATATCCTGTATTAGAAGATGACGATCCCCGTGAAATGGTAAGCATGCTGAGGGAAGGCGTTCCTTTTCCTTATTTAACCACCATTTCAAACAGGATCAATTTTACATTAGAGGATTGGTCGTCATTCCTCCATCTTTCAGAGCGCACTATTCAACGCTACAAAAAAGACAAGAAAGCCTTTGATACCATTTATACTGAAAAAATCATCCAGATAGACCGGCTATACAAAAGGGGTGCTGAAGTATTCGGCGATGAAGAAAATTTTCATACCTGGATGGAAACCAAAAGCATCCCGCTTGGTAGTGTTAAGCCCAAGGAGCTATTAGATACCACCTATGGCATCAACCTGGTTGCTGATGAATTAGGGCGCATTGAACACGGCATATTTGCATGATCGTTTATCGCTTGTGCCGGGAAAAATATGTGGATGACTTAACAGGCCGTGGCGCCGAAGCCAGCGGCGGCCGTTGGAACGGAAAAGGTTCAGCCGCATTATACACCTCAGCCTCCCGCGCATTATGTGCCATTGAAATTCTTGTCCATATACCTGCCGGCATTATCCCAAAAGATTATTTTATGATCTCGATAGCGTTTCCGGACAATACCCCAATTGAAACTATTGATCTAAAAGACCTGCCGTCTAACTGGAATAGTAACCCCATTTCGCCTTCCACCCAGCGTATCGGAAATACCGTTCTTGCCGCAAGAGAAGCTTTAGTGATGAAAGTACCATCAGCCATTATAAAAGATGAATGGAACTATATCATCAACCCGATGCATAAGGATTTTCAGAGGGTAAAAGTAATGGAAGCTGAACCTTTTACTTTTGATACGAGATTGTTTAAAGCGTAGACTACGCTAACATTCCGGCAAACTGATTGGGATATTGATAGCCAGGCCACCGTCTGATGTTTCCTTGTATTTTGAGTTCATATCCAAAGCGGTTTGCCACATGGTTTTCACTACAGCATCCAGGCTTACCTTGGCATTGTCGGGATTGGTTTGCAAAGCAAGCTGCGATGCCGTGATCGCCTTTATAGCTCCCATGGTATTCCGCTCGATACAGGGTACCTGTACCAGGCCGCCAATCGGGTCGCAGGTAAGGCCCAGGTGGTGCTCCATCGCTATCTCGGCGGCCATTAATACTTGCCGTTGCGAGCCACCTAAACATTCTGTTAATGCCGCGGCCGCCATAGCTGACGATACGCCTATTTCGGCCTGGCAGCCGCCCATCGCGGCGGATAAGGTTGCTCCTTTTTTAAAAATGCTGCCTATCTCGGATGCGGTAGATATAAATTGAATGATCTTTTCGTCACTAAAACCATTGCAAAAAACAATATAGTATTGCAGCACTGCCGGCACCACACCTGCAGCGCCATTGGTTGGGGCAGTTACAACCCGGCCGAAGGATGCGTTCTCCTCATTCACCGCCAAAGCAAAGCAGCTTACCCAATCTAACGTATTCTGAAAACCATTACCGGTTTGCCTGATGGCAGTTACCCATTCCTCATAATTTTGATAATGAAATCCCCCGATAAGCCTGCGATTCAAATTTGCCGCACGACGGGCCACATTCAATCCTCCGGGTAAATGGCCTGTGGTATGGCAGCCCCGGTACATGCACTCTCTCATCGCTCTGAATAGGTTGAGTACGCCTGCCCGTGTATCCTGTTCACTGCGCCAGGCCAGCTCATTTTCCATCACTACTTCGGATATTTTCAAGCCGGTTTTAATACACCAGTGCAATAAATCTCCGGCGGTATTTATCGGGAACGGGAGATCAACTTCATTTTTGGTAGCCTGCGTTTGTTCGCCTTCCTTCACCACAAATCCACCCCCGATAGAATAAAAAGTTGCTGAAACAGCTTTGCCATTACTTAAAAATGCCTGGAAGGTGACTGCATTAGGGTGATAAGGCAGACTCTCATTAAACAAAAACAGCAGGTCATCATCAATGGAAAACATTATTTCGTGTTCTCCACCCAATTGCAACAGGTTCGTGATTTTTATATCATTGATTTTACTGTCGATAGCGTTTACATCAAAAGTAACAGGATCATCGCCGCTAAGCCCAAGCAGTATGGCTATGTCGGTACCATGCCCCCGGCCCGTTTTGGCAAGTGAGCCATAAAGCAGAATTTTTATACCCGCTACCAGCGATAGTACCTGCTGTTGCTCCAATAGCTGTACAAATTGTTGAGCAGCTCTCCAGGGCCCAAGCGTATGCGAACTTGAGGGACCTATACCTATTTTAAATATATCGAATACCGAGATCTGTTCTCTTTTCATTCATGCAAACTTACATATAAAATGAGGACGCGGATAAAATCAAATAGATAACCGGGGGCTAAAAAATAATTTTACACATTGCACATTGTATATAAAAATATTTATATTTTGCATTAATAAACCCACCACTTATCATAAATCATTAAAATGGAAAAAGAAACTTTACCAAATGCAACTGCAGTACTGGTATTGGGCATTTGCTCAATAGTTTTTGGCTGCTTCTTTGTAGGCCTTGTTTTAGGCATTATCGGCATAGTCCTTTCAGGCAAAGGAAGGAAGCTTTATAAAGATAACCCAACCCATTACGATGGATTTAGCTCATTAAATGCAGGCTTTATTATGTCGATAATAGGCACTGTTATTGGAGGTTTGTATACCATATACTTTATAATAGTAGGGGGCACCATATTATCTATGCTAAGCAATTCGCATTATTAAATACGATTAGTTTGTAGCTGAGTTTATCATTTCTTTTAAATAAACAATGTGATTGGCTGGCTGGAGAAGCATATGCTGCCGTGTATGTATAAATCAATATTTGGTATTGATTGTCCGGGCTGTGGGTTTCAACGGTCTTGCATTGCTTTATTGAGGGGGCATTGGAAAGAAAGCCTTGCTTTTTATCCGGCAACTATACCCATTTTAATAACTGCCATTTTTTTGCTGCTTAATATTAAATACCGCTTTAGCAAAAGCAAGGTGATCAAAAATGCTTTGTACATCACGGTAGGGATTATAATTATAGTAAGTTATAGTATAAAAATGTGGGGCGTTTATCAGCATCATAATGTATCCATATGAGCGCTTAAATGATTGTAATCCTTTACAACCGTATCCAAAAATTTATACATCTCCATATTTTTAGGAACATCTATATCCAGGTACTCCTTAATACGCTTGCCTGTATTTTCTATTAATAAAAAATTACCGTTTTTATGATATTTATTAATGACCTCGTTTATCAATGCAATGTCTGCATCTTTTAATAAAAGCACTCCCCTAAATACGGGTTCATAGCCGATCTCGGTTTGTGTAAAGCTCAAATCTTCAACCACTGTTCTGCGTTTCGTTTTTACCAGCGTTGTACCGGCCACTATATCCCCTATACGTTGTTTATTATCTGTTAATGATACTGAAACAATTGCGCCTACGCCCAGGGTCAATAGAAAATCCACCGCCCTGAAAATATACCGCATCAGGTACTGACCAAACCTGGGCCTTGCCCCATCCAGGCTGACAACTTTTATCTTCATGATATATTTACCCAAACTTTGCCCGTTAAAAAATGTCTCGCATACGATATCATAAAAAGCGTAAAAAACAAAAAACAGGATTTCGGGAAAGGTATAATCCCATAAAATTGACGAGGAGTGTATTGCTTTAAACAACCAGGAATAAAGCAGGAAAACCGCCAGGTACAATGCGTAATCTATTATCCGTGCAATAATACGTTCGCCCAGGCCGGCTACATTGTAATCAATATCTATGTTTTGGGCTGTTTTAATTCCAACAGTTTGCATACAAGCAAATATATTGTTTGAATTATACTTTATTTAATTGCCATTTACTTTTTTGTTATTATTTTAACAGAAAATATTAATATCGGTATTGATGAGGGAGGCCTTGTTTATAAAACAAAATCTGGAAAAGTGGCAGGCGTTTGAAAATGAGCCAAGCCATGACCCGGATATATTGGCACAACAGTTTATTACTATTACAGACGATCTTGCTTACTCCAAAACATTTTATCCAAAATCAAAGACCACGCAATACCTCAATGGGCTTGCTTCGGGCTTTCACCAGTCCATCTATAAAAATAAAAAGGAAAACAAAAGCCGGTTTATAAAATTCTGGAAAACAGAGCTACCATTACTTTTCGCGCAATACCGGAACCAACTACTGTACTCATTTATCGTGTTCGTGCTTTTTGGGTTTATGGGCGCTTTGTCGGCAAAATATGATAACAATTTTGTGAGGCTTATCATGGGCGATGGCTATGTGAACATGACCAACGAGAACATAGCCAAAGGTGATCCGTTTGGTGTGTATAAAAGTGAAGATCCTGTTTTAATGTTTATCCATATTGCTGAAAACAACCTGTATGTAACTGTGATTTGCTTTGCGGCCGGCTTTTTCTTTTCAATTGGCAGCCTTTATTTCTCCATGAGGAATGCGGTAATGCTGGGCTCATTCGAGTATTTTTTTGTGAGCAAAGGCCTGGGCATGCAATCCGTTTTGGTTATTTGGATACATGGCACCTTAGAGATATCATCCATAATTATTGCCTGCGGGGCAGGGTTGGTTTTAGGCAACAGCTTAATTTTTCCTAAAACCTATAACCGGCTGGAATCCCTTAAAAAAGGCGCGGCGGATGGCATGAAGATCACTATAGGCATACTGCCCGTTATAGTTGTTGCCGCAATTTTTGAAAGCTTTGTAACCCGCCATACCGAAATGCCCCTGTGGCTAAGCATTAGCATACTGCTAAGCTCCTTGTCATTTATCATTTGGTATGTTGTTATTTACCCAGGCCTATTACAACGCAAGCTAAACCTACCCTTATCAAATAATGAAAGCGAACATTGAATTAAAACAAGCCCGTGATTTTGGAGAGATCATAAGTGATTGTATCCTGTTTATCAAACAAAACTGGAAAAGCCTTACAAAAACTTACTTTGTATTCTGCGGCTTCTTTATAGCCGGTAACATGCTGTTTTCTATCCTGTTGCGCATGAAAATGATAAACCTTCATCAGGGACAATTATCAGGCCATCAAACCTCTGCAGCCGCTGTTTTTGGTCTTGAATATTTTATGGTTTTAATATTTGGTTTTCTTAATATCATATCGGCCACACTCAGCCTGCTTAGCTACATCGCTTTATACAATGAGCAAGGCAAGAAAGTGCCTACAATAAGCCAGGTATGGGGCTACTACAAATATTATTTTTGGCGGGTAGTGGGCCATTCATTATTACTATTCCTCATTTTTTTTATAGGATTCTTAATCATACTGATTCCCGTTTTCTTGATATTCAGTGGCCGCGATCCATTTATCTCAGGAGTGATCTTAATAGTATGCCTAATGGTACCTGTTATTTATTTCTTAACGGTATTTAGTCTCTTTTTCCCTATTGTTATTATCGAGAACGGAAGCTTTGGATATGCCTTTGGAAAAAGTTTTAAATTGATAAGAGGTAAATGGTGGAATACTTTCGGTGTAGTTTTTGTGGTGGCCATTATAGTTTATGCCGGCTTCCTGCTGGTTCTTATCCCGTTTTCAGTTGCATCAGGCGGGGTTATTACATTTCTTTCATACAACGTATCACTTCCTTTAGCAATTGCTTACACCGTATGTATAAGCCTTGTGCAGGTGCTGAATATTGTGCCATTAACGGCTTCATCCGTTACCTACTTTAGCTATATTGAGGATAAGGAAGGCGCCGGGTTATTTGAACGCATTGATGCCATAGGCAAAACGGTTGAAGATATTGATCCTGCTACTAATGAAGAGTATTAATAACGGCATACGATACGTACTTATATTAACATTCTGCTTTTTTATACCGGCTACTACCATTGCCGGTACTACTACAAAAAAAGCAACGGTTGTTAAACATCCGCTCGTTCTTCAAACTGATACATCAGCTGTAAAGGCCCACCAGTTTGACGAGAAAAAGATGCGTGGCTTTGTTAATGATAAAGAGCTGCAATATGATAAATCCAATGTTCCGGGCCAGTCGATATGGACACTTTTTTGGCGGTGGGTATGGGATCACTTGTTTAAAAACGTATTCAATTCATCCGAATCAAATTCATTTTTTTACTACTTGTTCCTTTCCCTTGGTGTTATTTTTATCGCCTTTATATTATTCAGGATCACGGGCATAAACGCGATACAGATCATTCGCCGGGATTCAAAAGTGGTAACTGTACCCTATACTGAATCACTTGAAAACATCCATGAACTTGATTTCGACAGTGAGATAGATAAAGCCATAGCTACTAATAATTACCGGCTTGCTGTGCGCCTGCTGTACCTGAACAGCCTGAAACACCTGAGCGACACCGGCCTGATAAACTGGCAGCTTGAAAAAACCAATACTGCCTACATATATGAACTGCCCGACGGAAAAAAACGGCAGGTATTCAGCCTGCTTACTTATCAATTTGAATATGTATGGTACGGCAACTTCTATATAGATGCCAATTCCTTTCAAAATATCAGCTCATTGTTCCAGCAATTTAAACAAGCCGCCTAATGAAAGATTTTAGGATCTATATTATCGTTGCTTCCCTTTTACTGGTCATATACCTGCTTGCAGAATATAATCAACCTAAACCGGTGGTTTGGACACCTACCTATTTAAAGGAAGACAAGATACCTTATGGTACTTATGTTCTTTTTAATAGCATCGGTGATATTTTCCCCGGGGCTAAAGTAGAGAGCTACCGCGAGCCGGTTTATAATGTTGTTAATGATCATCATATCAATAATGCCACCTATATCATCATTTGCGAGCACATTAATCTGACCGAATTTGACATTAAAAAGTTACTGGAATTTATAAAAAAGGGTAATGACGTGTTGATATCGGCCCAATCCTTTGGTGATTTGCTAACCAAAAAGCTAAAGGTGGAAACTGATATGAATTATGACCCTAAAAACCCCATTGATAAGATCCATTTTGTAAACAAGCACCTGGGGCAAAACAAAAAGTATGCTTTAAGCAAGGAGCAATATGACACTTATTTTAGCGAATTGGATACTTTACACGCCACTTCGCTTGCACAAAATGATTTTAAGCAGAGCACATTTGTAAAGTATGGATTTGGAAAGGGTACTTTATATTTAAACGCTAACCCCGAGTTTTTTACTAATTACAGCTTACTAAATCCAAATGGCGCCGAATATGCTGCCAAGGTGTTGTCCTACCTAAAGAATAATAAGCTGATCATCTGGGATGAATACTATACCAAAGGACGGGAAGGCGACCAATCCATAATGCGGGTATTTTTCAGGAACGCTTCTTTAAAATGGGCCTATTATATCGCGCTTATCAGCATGGTGTTTTTTGTGTTTTACGAGATGAAACGCAGGCAGCGTATTATTCCGGTTATCGAGCCTTTAAAAAACTCTACCGTTGATTTTGTAAATGTTGTGGGGCAGGTATACTACGAGCAAAGGAATAACCTGAATATCGCACAAAAGAAAATACTTTATTTTTTGGAGCACCTTCGCACAAAATATTATCTGAAAACCAACGCGTTAGAGACTGACTTTATTGAACATCTTTCGCAAAAAACCGGCATTGAGCATTCATTTGCTAATAATATTGTCAGCCATATCAATTATATCAATGTACAAAACCAGGTTACCGATCGCGACCTCATTTATTTAAACCAACTTATCGAACAATTTTATACTCAATCCAGGTAATTATGGAAGACGAACAATTTACACAAAGAACCGATCTGAGCAAGCTTAGCCTGGCGGTTGATCAAATAAAGGCCACGCTCGCTAAAATAATAGTAGGCCAGCAGGATGCCATAGAACTGTTGATAGCCGGCATACTTGCCGACGGGCACATCCTGATAGAAGGCGTACCGGGCGTAGCTAAAACGCTTACAGCGAAATTAATTGCAAAGGCAATAGACGCTCAATACTCGCGCATACAGTTTACGCCCGACCTGATGCCGTCAGACGTGCTGGGCACTTCGGTTTTTAACCCGAAGACCATAGATTTTGAATTTAAACGCGGGCCTATTTTCGGCAATATTATATTGATCGATGAGATAAACCGGGCGCCTGCCAAAACACAATCGGCCTTGTTTGAGGTGATGGAAGAACGCCAGGTGACCATTGACGGCCAAACCTATAAAATGGAGGAGCCGTTTATTGTATTAGCTACACAAAACCCTATAGAACAGGAAGGCACTTATCGCTTGCCCGAAGCGCAACTGGACAGGTTTCTATTCAAAATCGAAATAAAATACCCTACGCTGGAAGAAGAAATTGCCATTATTACCCAACAGCATCAGCAAAAAACTATTGAGCAGCTTACACATATCGAAGCCATATTATCAAAGGATGATATCATTTCGTTAAGGCAACTGGTAAGAGGTTTTCATGTTGAACCGAAAATTTTAGAATTTGTGGCTAAGATCATCCACGAAACGCGCAACAATAAATCACTATATCTGGGCGGGTCGCCGCGTGCCTCGCTGGCCATAGTAAATGCTGCGAAAGCATTGGCTGCCATTAAGGGGCGTGATTTTGTAACACCTGACGATATCGTTTGGGTAGCGCCTGCGGTGTTAAGGCATCGCATTATGCTTACTCCGGATAAGGAAATGGAAGGTGTGAGCCCCGATGAAATAGTTAAGCAGATCATTCAGAAAATTGAGATCCCACGGTAAGCGGCGTGAAAAATATTTATAGCCTATTTTATAAAAACCTCTTTTTAACCAACCGGCTTTTTGCGGGTTTGGCTGGCTGCGCTACACTTTTCGCATTTTCTTTCTTTTTCAGCTGGCTGGGTATACTTCCCGAACTATTTTTCTGGATCTTAATATTCCTTTTCATGGCTGATGTATTGTTATTATACCGCACCTCAAAAGGAGTTTTCGCAAGGCGCCATGCGCCCGAGCGTTTGAGTAATGGCGATGAGAATGAGCTGGGTATTTATATCGAAAACCTCTACCCTTTCAATGTCACCATAGGCATTATTGATGAGATCCCCTTCCAGTTTCAAAAAAGGGATGTATGGTTTAAAACCGAATTAAAGCCCGGTCAGCATAAATTGATCAACTACCTTTTGCGGCCAACCAAACGCGGTGAATATGAATTCGGTGATATCAGGGTGTTTGTTAAATCTCCATTGGGGCTCATCAGGCGCAGGTATAATTTCAACCAGGCCGAGAACCTGGCTGTATATCCATCCTTCCTGCAAATGCGGAAATATGAGCTGATGGCGATCTCGAACAGGCTGACCGAGATCGGCATAAAAAAGATCAGGAGGCTGGGCCATAGCCTTGAGTTTGAACAGGTGAAAACTTATGTAGCAGGTGATGATTACCGCACCATCAACTGGAAAGCCACCGCACGCCGTGGCGACCTGATGACCAACATCTACACTGATGAAAAATCGCAGCATGTGTATTGTGTGATAGATAAGTCGAGGGCGATGAAGATGCCCTTTGAGGGTTTGAGCCTGCTGGATTATGCCATCAATGCCAGCCTGGTACTATCCAACGTGGCTTTATTAAAAGAAGACAAAGCAGGGCTGATCACCATAGCCGAAAAGCTGGGGGCGGTAGTACCTGCCGATAGGCGACCAATACAACTGAACAGGATACTGGAAGTACTATACAAAGAAAAAACCCGGTACCTGGAAACCAATATGGAACTGTTATACAGCACCATCCGCAATGTGCTGAAGCAACGCAGCCTGGTAGTATTCTTTACCAATTTCGAAAGCATGTCGGCACTGGAACGCCAGCTTCCGTTTCTAAAACGAATATCGAGGTTTCATTTGCTTTTAGTTGTATTTTTTGAGAACACAGAACTCAAAACATTGAGTGAACAATCGGCCAGCAATGTGGAGGATATCTACATAAAAACGATCGCTGAAAAATTTGCTTACGACAAGAAATTGATTGTAAAGGAACTGGCAAAACATGGTATTCAATCTATATTGAGTACGCCTCAAAATCTGACGATCAATACCATTAACCGGTATTTGGAATTAAAAGCGAAGCAAAAGATATAGATCAGGTGCCCGGCAGCAAGTGATGAAGGGGAAGCTTGACATCGGCATCCCTCAGATCTTTTATTATTTTTTCCTGCAGATATAGTTTAACCGTTAAATAATCATCCGGGTTAACCCAAACCTTTATGGTAAATTTTATACCGTCTATCTCCAGGGCAATTACACCAACCTGTATTGGCTCGTCTTTCAATATTTTGGGGGCCCCGTTAATCGCCTTTTCAATAATGCTTTTTACTTGTTCTACATCCACAATGTAGCCCAGCTTTAACTCAAAATCCAGCCTTCGCTTTCCTTCGCGGGTTACATTTACAATCACCTCGTTAAATAATTTACCGTTCGGGATAATGATCGTTCTATTATCTGCAGTTAGCAAAACCGTATAAAAAAGTTGTATGGAGGTTACAGTACCCTCCTGCCCCTGGGCCAGGATACTATCATTGATCTCAAATGGCTTAAGTAACAGTATCAATACTCCCCCGGCAAAGTTTTGCAGCGTGCCTGATAATGCCAAACCCGCAGCAACGCTAAAGGCGCCAATTACGGTGGTAAAAATGGTCATCTCGATCCCAATGATCTGCATCACTGAAATTACGAGCAGAATATACATCGCTGTAATGGTAAGGCTTAAAAAGAAAGGCTGTAAGGTAGAGTGGATCTGTCTTTTGCTCATTCGGGCACGGAGACGTGACCTTAATAACCTGATGAACCAAATGCCTGCAAAAAACAGGATCAATCCGAAAACGTATTTTGGGCCCCTTGTAACTACCCAAATATGGAATTGCTGGTAAAATTCTTCGAGCTTCATAGTCAGAAGCCAAAGTTACTAATTTATTTACTTGCCGTAGATGGTTATAAATAATTCAGGCCCTTTGATCAAAACCCACTCCACTATTTGGGTTGTTAGGTGCCTTGCTGTTTCTGTAATCGCTTTCATGTCTTAATTTATTCAAATGCTATGCCTAATATTATCTTATTGACTTATAGCACAAAAATAAGCTTAATAGTAACCGGATTATTACTTAATCAATCATTTGATTAACAGATGACCGTCCGTTTACTTTGTCATGACGATAGGATGGTTCAGTAAAAAAGAAATCCCTGTCTAAAAAAATAG
Organism: Mucilaginibacter sp.; assembly: GCA_035489035.1. Taxonomy (GTDB): domain Bacteria; phylum Bacteroidota; class Bacteroidia; order Sphingobacteriales; family Sphingobacteriaceae; genus Mucilaginibacter. The sequence goes on along the minus strand of DATHKT010000018.1, from coordinate 99,542 downwards.
ACAGGGATTTTAAATATACTTATTAGCTTAAGTATGGGGAGATTACATCATTCCGCCCATGCCGCCGCCGCCCATAGGAGGCATACCGCCACCTTTTTCGTCTTCCGGATCGTCAGCTAAAACACATTCGGTAGTCAACAGCATTGATGCGATTGAAGCTGCGTTTTCTAAAGCTACGCGACCTACTTTAGTAGGGTCGATAACACCTGCACCGATAAGGTTTTCATACTTGTCAGTACGGGCATTGTAACCAAAGTCACCTTTACCTTCTTTTACTTTTTGTACTACGATAGAACCTTCGATACCTGCGTTTTCGCAGATCTGGCGTAAAGGCTCTTCGATAGCGCGACGGATGATCTGGATACCAGTGTTCTCGTCATCATTATCACCTTTAAGGTTAACCAAAGCTTCAACTGCGCGGATGAAAGCTACACCACCACCGGCAACTATACCTTCTTCAACAGCAGCACGGGTTGCATGCAATGCATCGTCAACACGGTCTTTCTTTTCCTTCATTTCCACTTCAGAAGCGGCACCGATATATAATACAGCAACACCACCAGATAATTTGGCTAAACGTTCCTGTAATTTTTCTTTATCGTAATCAGAAGTTGTAGTTTCGATCTGGGTACGGATCTCGCTAACACGGCCTTTGATCAATTCGGTATCACCGTCACCATTGATGATAGTTGTATTATCCTTATCGATAGAAATTTTCTCGGCCTGACCTAACATAGAAAGATCAGCGCTTTCTAATTTATACCCTCTTTCTTCAGATATTACGGTACCACCGGTTAAGATAGCGATGTCTTCCAGCATAGCCTTACGACGATCACCAAAGCCAGGAGCTTTAACAGCAGCCACTTTCAGTGAGCCACGGATCTTGTTAACCACTAAAGTAGCTAATGCTTCACCATCAAGGTCTTCAGCAATGATCAATAATGGTTTGCCGGTTTGAACTTGTTTCTCCAGGATAGGAAGTAATTCCTTCATTGAAGATATTTTCTTATCGTAGATCAGGATGTAAGGGTTTTCCAACTCTACTTCCATCTTATCAGCATTGGTTACGAAGTATGGAGAAAGGTAACCACGGTCAAACTGCATACCTTCCACAGTTTTCACTTCAGTTTCAGTTCCTTTTGCTTCTTCAACGGTGATCACACCTGAAGTACCAACTTTTTTCATCGCATCAGCGATCATTTCGCCAATCACCTCGTCATTATTTGCCGAGATAGAAGCTACTTGTTTGATCTTACCAAAATCATCTCCAACATCCTGTTTTTGTGATTTTAAGTTTTCTACAACAACCCTAACGGCTTTGTCGATACCACGTTTCAAATCCATTGGGTTTGCACCTGCTGCTACGTTTTTGATACCCGCAGTAACAATAGCCTGGGCTAAAACGGTAGCAGTTGTTGTACCATCACCTGCAATATCAGCAGTTTTTGAAGCAACTTCTTTTAACATTTGAGCGCCCATATTTTCAATAGGATCTCTTAACTCAATTTCCTTTGCTACAGTTACACCGTCTTTAGTGATCGATGGTGAACCGAATTTTTTATCAATAATTACATGACGACCTTTAGGGCCTAAGGTTACTTTAACCGCATTGGCTAAAATATCAACACCGCGTTTTAGAGCATCGCGTGCTTCAACATTGTATTTAACTTGTTTTGCCATTTTCTTGAATTTTTTTGTTTGAATGTTTTAAAGTTGAAACGTTGTAAGGTTATTCTTCAATAAATCTCAGCAAGCTTAAAGCAACTTTAAAACCTTTAAACTTTGCAACCTTTAACAATTTTACAGAACTACGTATATGTCAGATTCTCTCATTACCAGGTAATCTTTACCTTCTAATGGAAATTCCTGACCAGCAAATTTTCCATAAAGAACCTTATCACCAACTTTTACTGTAAGAGGTATTAAAGCACCTGTTTGCTCAGCATATTTACCTGGCCCTACAGCTACTATTGTTCCGTGTTGCGGTTTTTCCTGCGCAGTTTCAGGGATGTATATTCCTGATGCAGTTTTTGTCTCAGCGGGCGCAGCTTCTACTACAATTCTATCCCCGATAGGTTTAACGTTTAATGACATAATTATACTTAATTTTAATTTATAATAGTTTCTGGTTTCAAACCCCGCCTACAGGCAGGCAGGTTGCAATGAACATCAATTATGCCAAGCAAGATCAAAGTCCAAAATTGACAGGTAAACTGTTCAATTGTCACATTTATACAACTTCACTTTTTATTCTTAATGATAACTTAATGTCGCCGTGTCATCATGTCAGTTGGCATTTTAGACAAAAAAGCCCCGACAATTACCGGGGCTACTTAAAATATCTTTAATAACTGTTAATTCTTCTTACCGGTTGTGCCTGTTGCTGCAGGTATTGGTGTAACGTTGTTAGCAGGTGCAGTTGGTTTAGAAGCGTGCTCAATCGTTTTGTTTATATCCGGGGCATCACCTTTTGCTGAGCCTGGTTTAACGGCAACATTAATTGCAAGGCATAATACCATTAAAGATATAGCTAATATCCAGGTACCTTTTTCTAAAAAATCACCTGTTTTTTGCACACCCATTAATTGGGATGAACTTGAAAAATTGGATGTTAAACCGCCTCCCTTTGGGTTTTGGATCAACACGATCATTGCTAAAAGCGCGCACACGATAATGGTCAGGATCACTAAAATAAAATACATTTCTTTATATATTAATTGGTTTTTCTTTCTAACAGTTCAATCTGGTCGGCAAAGTAACGGCTTTTTTCCGGAAATTTCAACATCAATTTTTTGTACGTATTGATGGCTTTGTGATAAAGCATCTGGTCGCTGTAAATGCGGGCCAGGGTTTCGGTAACTAACTCATCCTGGTCTTCGGCGCTCCTTTTGGCTTTATTCTCATTATCGAGTTTATCACTGCTTGGCGCGCTGATATGCGGCTCTTCAACGATGAACCGTTTAATGATCCTGTCTTCCCTGGTATTCAGATCAAATTCAACCGTTTGCGGCGAGGTGCTTCTGTTAAGCTCTTCAACCGCGTTCAGGTGGAATATATTTTCATAATACTGCTGCTGCAATTCTTCGGCGCCACTCTGTCTTATAGCCTGGGTAGTATCCAATTTAAAAGGCTGATAGATGCCGGCATGCTCCTTACGGGTTTTATCAAGCCACCACATAAAGGTATAAGGCATTTGCTCATCGTGATACTTAGATACATCCTGCTTCTCACCGCCTGCCGTTGTTATTTCAGTTGAAGGGACTTTATCAGTATTAACCGGGGGCGTAATTGAATCGTCTTCTGTTACGCTGGTTTGCTTCCTGTCGCCAACGGCCCTGTCAAACGCAAAATAATCTGTTGCGGCAATATTGCCCACTATTAGTTTTTCCGCCTCATCATCCAGGTTAAGCACACGGTCTTTATTATTTACTTCACTTGCCGGCTTACCTGAAATTTCTTCCGGTAATTTTTCATCAGCAGTGCTTAACGTTTCCTCGTTTACAGGTTTAGCTACCTGCGTGAAACTGATATCTTCAATCCCTACTATCTCGTCATAAATATCATCCTCGATATCTTTCCTGTCTTCTACAGGCTCAAAAGGAATTGTTTCACCTATTGAATCCTCCTGTGGGATGTTTTCATCACTAATTTCATCCTGCTCAACACCGCCGGCTTCTGTTACCAATTCATCTTCATAAAAACTCTCATTTCTCTCGTTGATCACAATTGATTCTGTATCACGAGCATCATCCGTTTGGACTTCCGTATCAAGTTCAGGTTCTTCTGCTGACTCTATTTGGTTTTCAATCTCTAACTCTTCATCCCCAGGTAATTCTATAATTTCCCTGTTTTCTTCTTCATTGGCTTGTTCTTCAGAAATTACCTGCTCCGGTTCCTCCGTGGCTTGTTCTGTGTTAGCCAACTGCTCTATTGATTCTACTTCTGCAATTTCATCATCACCGATTACTACCACAGGTGAACTATTATGTTCTTCCGCTACCGGCTTATCTAAATCGTTCAACTGGGATACTTCCTCCTGCATAGGCAGGTCAGCTTCTTCAACAGCATAATGAGCGGTACTGCTTAATTCCTGTATGATCTGCGTATCAGCCACTTCGGCTAAACTGTCAGGGGAATTTATCAGGCTATACAGGGCTTTCGGATTAAAATAAGCTGCTGCATGGCTTGTGGCTTGTTCGCTATCCGAACGTGTAAGCAGAGCATGCAAAAGTCCGCTTTGCGGAAATTCACTCACCAGGCGCTGCAAATTTTGGGTATACAAATGACCCTTGTCGGCTGTATTAGCCAACAGGTTCCATAAAATTTCGTTCTGCCTGTTATTTAGGTATTGATCCACGAGGTTGAAACTACAAATTAATTCCAATTGGCAAAGGCCCGGTTAAAAATATCTTCTGTCAACTGCTTATTTATGGTAGTAATTAACTGCTGCTCCTGGTCGGATATATTACCAGTAAAATCGGCGTGTGCAGAAAATGGCTGGGTAAAATTAAGCTTTTTATCGGCAGCATTGGTATAGGTGGTGTAAGTTACATTCACTGTAATGGTTAACCGCTGTGCACCAGCTATCGGGGCCACATTGTTATTGGTAGCCTGGATAGATATGGGCTCGATAGAGTAACCTGTTATAGTGCCTGCCATCCTCGCGGTGGCCTCACCCTGTACAATAGACAGGCGGGTTGTGGATCGTATACGATCTTTTAAAGACTCCGTAAATTGCTGGCTCAGGTAATTTACTACCAGGGGGGCAGTATTCTCGAAATATTCCACATTGATCGTTTTTAGATCTGGGGGGATGGACGCACCATTGAGGCTTATACTACATGCTGAGTTAAATAGAACCAGCGTACCCATCAACATCATTATTACAAATATCCTTTTCATTATTTACTATAGATCCAGCTCTTTTATTTTACGATATAACGTTCTTTCCGATATGCCCAACTCATTCGCGGCCAATTTTCGCTTGCCTTTATGCTTTTTTAAGGCCTTGCGGATCAGGTCCGATTCCTTATCGATCAGCGACAGTGATTCCTCTACCTCTTCGGCATCATGGGTTATATTATAAGCGTCATTTTTGTTCCCGTTGTTGTTTATAACGGGTTGCTGCAAGGTAAATTGTCCTTCCTGGTTGCCTCCCGGCAATTCAATGTCCCGGTACAATTGGTTCAGCGTTTGCGAATGATTTGAGTAGTTGGCAGAAACCCCGCCATGTTCGATAATATCAGCAACTAATTTTTTCAGTTCGACCATATCGCGCTTCATATCAAATAATACCTTATATAATAAGTCGCGTTCAGAATAGTCTTCTTTGGGTTGATTACCCAGGCGCATAGGCAAATTCCGGCTGGTGGCCTCAAGGGGGATATAATTAAGCAATATTGGCCCTGTTATCAGCCTGTCCCTCTCCAGTACAGCCAATTGCTCGGCAATGTTTTTTAACTGGCGCACGTTGCCCGGCCAGGAGTAATTGATTAATAGCTGCTGAGCTTCTTCGTCCAGCAGGATAGGTGGCGTGCGGTATTTATCTGTAAAATCAGATGTGAATTTTCTAAAAAGCAGATAAATATCTTCCTTCCGTTCGCGCAATGGAGGAATACGGAGAGGTACCGTATTTAAGCGATAATAAAGGTCTTCACGAAACTTACCATTCCGCACGGCTTCGTAAACATCCACATTAGTAGCGGCTATCACCCTCACATTGGTCTTTTCAACTTTGGATGAACCCACCCTTATATATTGCCCTGATTCAAGAACCCTGAGCAAACGCGCCTGCGTACCCAAAGGCATTTCGGCTATTTCATCCAAAAATATCGTTCCGCCGTTTACTGTTTCAAAATAGCCTTTACGTTCGCCAATCGCACCTGTATAAGCTCCTTTTTCGTGACCGAATAATTCAGAATCTATGGTACCCTCGGGTATGGCACCGCAGTTAACCGCGATGAACGGCCCATGCTTGCGCGGGCTCATCTGGTGAATGATATGCGAAAAAACCTCCTTGCCGCTACCGCTCTCCCCTGTTATTAAAACAGAGATATCGGTAGGTGCAACCTGGTTGGCAATATTTATAGCCCGGTTCAATAACGGCGAATTGCCAATGATACCGAAGCGTTGTTTTATTTCTTGTATTTCCATTTTTTAGAATCAAGAGTCAAGAACCAAGAGTCAAGACTCGCTTTCAGAACCAAGAGCCAAGAATCAAGAGTCAAGACTTTATTTTTAAATTACATCTTTATAAGAGTCAACATCCAAGACCTGTTATTTTAAATTATCTCTAAAAGCGAAAATCATCTTTTGTACTTCTGCTGTTAGCGCTAAATTTTTTAATTTATCAATGTCACCATATTGCCTGCGTTCGCATATTAACAATTGGGTTTCTAATTCAAATGATGAAGTTAAAGCAGTAGTTAAAAATTCTGCAAAATGATTAATAGTACGCTTTCCTGAACCTTCTGCAATATTTGATGGTATAGAGCACGAACATCTATTGATCTGATCAATTAAATTAAATCGTTCCCTAACCGGCAAATCTTCAATATAATAAAGTGCCAAATCTGTAAGGTCCATTGATTTCTGCCATATTTTTAAATTCTTAAAATTGTGCATAAACAAATCTCTGTCTCTCTTGATTCTTGGCTCTTGATTCTTGGTTCTACTCTACTACACGTCCTATCAACGTAGCCGTAGTCGTCTTTTCAACAACTACATTTACATACTGACCGGGTTTATATTTTTCATCAACCGGGAAAACTACCATTGCGTTCTGGTCGCTTCTTCCGCAATAATCCTTGTCTGATTTTTTTGAAAAACCTTCGATCAATACTTTTTGCACTTTGCCTAATTGCGATTGCAAACGGATGAACGAGTGCTCCTGCTGTTTGGCAACGATCTCTTTTAACCGGCTTCTTTTTACTGCGTCAGGTATATCATCAGCATAACGTTTCGCTGCCAAAGTACCCGGCCTTTCCGAATACATGAACATATAAGCAAAATCATAATGGACATAATCCATCATGCTCAAAGTGTCCGCGTGCTCCTCGCCAGTTTCGGTGCAAAATCCCGTGATCACATCGGTTGATATGGCGCATCCGGGGATGATCCGGCGGATGGCATCGATACGGTTGATATACCAATCACGGTCGTAAGTGCGGTTCATCAGGTCGAGTACGCGACTGTTGCCTGACTGCACCGGCAGATGGATGTAATTGCAGATATTCTCGTATTTATTAATGGTGTATAAAACCTCATCGGTAATATCCTTTGGATGCGAAGTAGAAAAACGCACCCGAAGATCAGGATGAATGGCGGCAACCATTTCGAGGAGATTGGCGAAGTTGACAACAGCCCCCTCTAAATCTCCCCCAGTAGGGGAGACTTTTAAATTGGTTTCTTCAAAGCCCTCCCTCCCGGGGAGGGTTGGGTGGGGCTGGTTCCATTTATAACTATCCACATTCTGCCCCAACAAAGTAACTTCGCGGTAACCCTGGTTAAACAGGTCGGTACATTCTTTTATGATCGAAAGCGGCTCGCGGCTACGCTCGCGGCCACGGGTGAATGGTACTACACAGAAGGAGCACATATTATCGCAGCCACGCATAATGGATACAAAAGCATTGATGCCATTGCTGTTTAAGCGTACGGGACTGATATCGGCGTAAGTTTCCTCGCGGGATAATAAAACGTTGACGGCTTTCTGCCCGTCATCTACTGTGCCTATCAGGTTTGGCAGATCGCGGTAGGCATCAGGGCCAACTACTACATCAACCAATTTTTCTTCTTCCAGAAATTTTGATTTCAGGCGCTCGGCCATGCAGCCTAATACACCCACCACTAAACCCGGGTTTTTGCTCTTGGTTACTGCAAATTCTTTTAAGCGGTTACGCACACGCTGTTCGGCATTTTCGCGTATGGAACAGGTATTGATGAAAATTACATCGGCGGTGGTATGGTCGGCTGTGGTTTCAAAACCCTGGTCAGTTAATATAGACGCCACGATCTCGCTATCCGAAAAATTCATGGCGCAGCCATAACTTTCAATATAAAGCTTACGACCGTTGTTTTTACCTTTCACCGGCTCTAATACTAAAGCCTCTCCCTGCCTGCTCTCATCGTGTGTTTTATCCGGAATAACCAAATCCATCATCATTAAAAAATTGAGCAGCAAAATTACACAAACTTTTAAATATAAAGTGACAGTTTGTCAGTATTTAACAAAAACATGATAATGTTGTTGTGATTGAATAATAAACAAAAAGAAATAAGGTTAACTCAGCTATACCGAATTTAGTAAATTGCTCAACAAAGGCAGGACGACCCAAAAAAGTGTCAAACAAAAGTACGTGACAATTAGCGAATGGAGATAAAATTTTTAAAGCATAAATGGCAAAAAAGGCTGCTGATCTCTCTCCTGGTATTTTTTGGTATCGTAGCCATTCTTATTTTTCTCATCAACCTTTACTGGTCGCCCATATTGGCTAAAAAACTAAAGAGCGCAGTTTTAACCAGCAGCGATAGCCTTTACAAAGTTGACTTTTCGGATGCTAAACTGCATATCATACGTGGCGAGATCGAAATAAATAATATCGTTTTAAAACCGGATACTGCGGTTTATAACCGGCGACAAAAAAATCATCTGGCACCCAATAACCTGGTGGAACTGCACGTAAAGCGCATTGTGTTATCACATATTCATCCCTTTAAACTGTATTTTGGCCATAAGCTGGATATTGGCCAGGTTATATTAAGGGAGCCCGAATTAAATGTGAGCTACCAGTTAAATCACACCAAAGATACTACTACAAAAGACCACCGCACTACCTGGCAAAAAATATCAAAATCACTTAAGTCGATCCATATCGGGGAGATATTGCTGAGCGATGTGAAGTTTAAATACGAAGATTATTCCGGGAACAAAGTAGCCATATCCGAGTTAAAGGAAATGAATTTAAGCGCTACTGACCTGCTCATAGATTCGGCTACCCAAACTGACCGGTCAAGACTTTTATTTTGTAAGGACATTTTAACAGAATTGAATAACTATTCGGGAAAAACATCTGATGGCTTATATTCCTATAAAATGAAGTTCTTGCGTTTATCCACGCAGACATCAAAGCTGCATATTGAAGGCCTTGATCTGGAACCGGCTACCCCCAGTGTGTTTTTTGAGAAGAGTAAGCGTAGCCGCTTCAAATTTCATCTTGATTCGTTGCGGTTGAATAATTTTGATTTCTTGTCCTATCACAAATACCGCATCTTAAATGCATCCAGCCTGGTATTATCAAATGGCAGTCTTAGCATATTTAATAACCCGAAGAAGAACCCTGCAACAACTGACAAAGTAAAGACCTTCCCAAATTTCGGGTTGGGAAACATAAAGGCTGATCTGACTATTGATACCATCAAAGCCAGCCATATTAACGTAAGCTATACCGAGTTTAATAAGAAATCTCAAAAAACCGGTACCATCGTTTTTAATAACTCATCGGGCCTGTTTTTAAATGTTACCACCAATAAAACAGCTCTGCAAAAAAATAATATATGCACGGCGCAGCTAAGCAGTTATTTCATGAATGAGGGTAAATTGGATGTAACATTTGCCTTTAATCTTACTGACCAGAATTTCCCTTACAGCTATAAAGGCTCATTAGGACCTATGAACCTGTCGTTAGTCAATCCGGCAGTTATGCCGCTTGCGCTTGTAAAACTCAATTCGGGTAAATTAAAACGTTTGGATTTTGATATCAAGGCCGATAGTAAGGTTTCAAAAGGGAGGGTATCCATATTGTATAACGACCTTAAAGTAGTGATGCTGAAGGCCGATACGGATAATAACCGGCTAAAACGTATGACCATAGCCTCGTTATATGCCAATATCGTAGTGATCAAACATAATAACCCTGATAATGATGGCGAGGCTCCGCGGTCGGCCGATGTGATTTATGATCGGCCCGAGGATTCGCCATTTTTTAAAACGATATGGAAAACACTGCTTACCGGCATAAAACCATGCGCAGGGCTCGATGAACAAATGCAGAAAAACGTTAAAGCCACCTTGACCAAGCATGCCCAGGAGAAACAAGAGCATATTATTAAAAAAGCAAAAAGAAAAGAACGAAGGGCCGAACGGAAGAAGAAACGGGAGCTAAAAAAAGAAGAAAAGGAACGGCAGAAAAGGGAGAAACAGAACCAGGATGCAAAGAAGATTTAGTAGTTCATGGTTGATGGTTCATAGGTCATAGTGGATTGCCAATAGTTTTTAGTTGATGGCATATGCGTTCTTTTTGAAGGTTATCATGTGATTTTCAGAAGTTACTGGTTCATGGCATATACGTTAGGATAGCATACTATGGTCGATAAAACCTGGATAGCTTGTCGCAAATTGGTTGCAACAATGTCGTATACTCCCCTGTTCAGTGCCTGTTTTTACTTGCATCTTTGTTAAAACAAATTGATATAAGCAACAATTAATAGCTAGTGGAGCAGCTACCACATGCAAAAACGGGCGATCCGAAAAGCCAAACGAGTAGGGATACAAAAAAATAATTTTATGTCAGACAACAAAGTTTCATTGCACAGAGTTATTAAGGCCTCACCTGAAAAAGTGTATCGTGCCTTTACCGAAACCGTGGCGATTGCTTCATGGTTGCCGCCCTATGGTTTTCTTTGTACCGTACAAGATATGAACGTTCGGGTAGGCGGTACTTTTAAAATGTCGTTTCACAATTTCACAACCGGCGGCAGCCATTCATTTGGTGGGGAATATTTAGAGGTCAAACCCAATGAGTTTCTGAAATACACAGACAAATTTGACGACCCAAACTTGCCTGGAGTAATGACTACTTCCGTTTGGCTTCAAAAAACATCAGTAGGTACAGAACTGAAGATATTGCAGGAAGGAATACCTGCTGTGATACCAGCCGAAATGTGTTACCTGGGTTGGCAGGAGTCACTGGAAAAGCTCATTAAGCTGGTTGAACCTGAAATACCTGATGCCTGATCAGCTTCAAAACTGTTTCGGCGTTAATTTGGTGAAAATTGGTAATCGTGAACTGAATACATTTTTTGTGCAACGTTTATTAAGGCAATTGCGTCTATTGATTAAAATAGAAAAACTATGAAAAGAATTTCATTCACCCTTTTATCGTTGATGCTGCTGGCAGCGGTATCATTCAGTGCCCTGGCCCAGGGACAAAAAAGAGAAGTTTCGGGCTTTACTACTGTAGCGTCAGCCGGCCCGTTCTCTGTTCACATTAAATTGGATGGAACCGAAAGCTTAAGACTTGAGGCCGATGCCAACGTTATCAATGACATCGAAACCGTAGTTGAAAATAGCACCCTTAAGATCAAATTTAAAAACCGCGACAATCAACATAATAATCCCGGTAAGATCGATGTATACGTTACTGCAAAATCATTAAACGGGTTGATCAACAGCGGATCGGGAACAATGAAGGTTGACGGAACTATCAACGCATCTGATTTTAAAGTTGTACTAAGCGGTTCAGGAAATGTCAGCACATCCGTTAAATCTGACGAATTAAAAGCTGTGATCAGCGGCTCGGGTTCTATCAACCTGGATGGCAGCACAGGCGGCGCAGATATGGTGGTAACCGGATCGGGACAAATTCACGGCAAAGGACTTAAAACACAGTCGGCAAAGATTGTTATTACCGGTTCAGGTGATGTTTATTTGATTGCTGATAAAAGTGTTTCGGCACATATTACCGGCTCGGGCAGTGTGGTTTATTCAGGTAACGCCAATGTAGTTGATACCAGGTATACCGGCTCTGGCAGGGTTACTAAAGCTGATTAATTTTATAGCGATTTTCATTATAGCGATGGGTTTGAAACCCATCGCTATGATATTCAAAACATAAAAGACCGCCTGTGTTGGCGGTTTTTTTATGCGCCATAGTTGAGAAACCCACTGGGGATAGATTTTCTTAATATACTAAAACACAAAGGCTTATGAAGTTTCTAAAACTTCGTAAGTCTGTTAAATTGAAAAAAATCGCAGCATGTGGAACACTTAATTGGCTGGTATACAATTATTAAGAGAAAAATCGTCTACACAAATATCAAAAAAACTCAAAATCAGGTATTCATTAGCTGTAACTAATTGATAATCAACAACTAAGATCGTTCGATTTTCAATGTGATTTGGAACACTTAATTGGCTTATAGACAATTGTTTACAGTGGAAACGTTTACGACAATGATCCAAAATGCCTAAAATTCAGTGTCATTAAAAGTTAATCTGTTGATTTATAGGGAACTATATTGACCTGTTCCAAGTGTTCCACATTTAAAAGTGGAACGCCCTAAAAAGCGGACATTTTTATTGAAGCAGCAATTTCAAGTTGATACCAAAATTGGTAAAGGCGGTATTGAAAGTTTGGGAAGTATAAGGCCTGGTGATGTTGGAATCGTAAAATAAGCTCAGGTTAAACCGCTGATTGATCACGTAATCAATTGATGGGCGGTAAGTGATGTTTTGAGCGCCTGATGATATCTCGGCCCCCTGGATATCTGCCTGGTATATCAGCACCTTATTATCCCGTAAAGAGAAATCCAGTTTGAAGGTGAGGTCATTATTCAACTTCCCGCCATTGAACAAGCCAAATGGGAACCTGAAATTTTTGGTTTTATAGCCAAAGCCAAACACCAATATATTTTCATTTTGCTGCGAAAGCTGGCTGTTAGAAAGGCTTAGGCTCAAAGTCCGGCTTTGGCGGTATTCCATGTTGGCGGTAATATTATTTTTGAAGCGTACATCAATACCAATCAATGGCACAAACTGCTCAAATATGGTGACCGAAGAGAATTGGTAGAAGGGCAAAAAATCCCCGTTCAAATCTTTTGAACTGACGTGCCCACCCGTTTCTGCATACTGCAGCAGGGTATTGTAATTACCAACCGTATAAGTTGACCGGTAGCCATCCCTTATATCAACGGACTCAAACATTTCGCTGAAAAATGGGATACGGCTCAATCCGCTATACATGATATCCCAGTTAGGTATCGGTATATTGGGAAATCCGGTTAAGTCTATGCTGCCGGCGTTTTTGCCGGTATAAGCGGCCAAAAATGCCGGCACAATTACATTTTGTGAGTTCGGCCCGTAACCGTCAGCATACCCTCCCACCGGTGCACCCGAATTAGGGTTTTGCGTCCCCAGGCGTTGTGATATAATAGCCCGGTTACTCAGGAACTTATCAAAAATAGGCGAGGAATTATCCAGTCCGCTCGATTTTGAGAAGGCGGTTCCGATAGACATATAGGATATGCTGTAATCGCCTGAGGTAATAGGGGATAAATTATCAAAGGAGTTGGTAGAAGGCAGATATTTGAAATTGGTTTGATAGCTATGATCCTGTGTCTTAAAAGCGATCAATTTTATCCGGAGATCCTTGAATGGTTCCAATGTTCCATTCAAATGCAGGTCCTCGTTCAGCGTTTTTACATACAATTGGTTTTGTAAGGTATCCGCTGTGATCCAATGATTGGCAAGTGCTCTCTGGCGTATATCGGCCTGGCTGCCTAATAAAAATCCTATGCCCGGTGAATTATAACTAAAATCTTCGCCAAAGTAATCCGTTCCGGGTAAATAGCCGGGCAGGAACGTTCCCTCGGTACGTGAATAAGAAGCATTAACTTCTTTAATACTGGTCAGCAAGCCGAGCAGCACCTTAGTAATCCCGCTTTTCTCTTCCTTGTCTTTATCCTTGGTAGCCGCCTTTGTAGTACGCAGGAACGGGAATTTATTATATAAGGTGACAAAGTTGAGCGACGGATTCAACTGGATTGTGCGCGAATTTTGTATGCTGTTACCCACATTATAAGCGGGATCATTAATAGCAAAAAGTGGTTGTGCCTGCCAGGTAAAGTGCGTGCTGTATCGGGCGATAACGGTTGTCCAATCCATATAAGGCAGCTTGCTGATCGGCACATTATAGTTAAAATCCAGGGTATGGTTATAATTGGTGGTGCGGCCGAGGTTCAATATATTATGCCATAGTGTATCCCGTTTTAGACCATTGATACGCCCCGCAGGCTCATCCACTGTAGCGAGGTTGGTAGCATCAATAGCCAGCGTTAGCGATTTGGTCAGGTTCCAGCCCATGCCATATACCGTTGTAATGTTGAAAGTTTTATTATAGGTAGTCGGTATCGGGATCAGGTTGGTGGGATCGTTGTTTCGGAGTGTGTTTTCTGAGTAGAAGCGGTCGAAATTAATGCTATAATTCAACCTCGACGGCATCAGGCTGATATTGATATCTTTTATCAGCGACAGCAAATTACTCTTTATGATCTTCTCAAACGGGCTATAATATTTAGGCTGATTGGTATAATTATAAGCCAACGCCACATGATATGTTTTTTCAAAATCGCTTAGCGTATTAAAATCATGATGATCATATTCGGTATAGGAATAGGTCGCGTTCAAATTCTCAACATCCCAAATATGGTTTGTGGCCGATGGATTGGTTTTGGATTTATGAATATTAGTGAAGTTAAAACTTTTCCTTACCGTATAATCTTCCGCGGCATTTTGTATCGAATCCCGCTGTTTGGTGCTGGTTGCGGCTCGTAAGGTTTGTTTCAGCTCCACATCAGGTTGGGCGGGGTCATATTGCGGCGTACTTATCTGCGAGGATACGTTGACATACAGTGGGATATGAATCCCGCTTTTATCCGGGAAAAACTTACCTAACTCCACGTTTCCGGCTATATCGTAGCTTTTAGTGTCGTTCATGCTGCGGTCGTTCAACCTTGAGTCAAGGGCGCCAAAGCCAACTGTAGTGCGGGTACCGGATGCCGTGATGGTAGCAAAATCGGCAAGTTTTGCATCAACCCTGCCGGTAGCCGCCCAACCTCCTTTATTATCAAAATCCGTCAGGCGTAATTCATCAAACCATATAATACCCGATTTATCCAGCCCGTCATCAGTGCCTGCCTGTGAGTTGTTTCTATAAGGGTTTCGCGTTCCTACCATTACAGTAGCTAAACGGCTCAGATCCGGTTGCCCTTTAATCGTAATTTTATTGCGGCCGTCTGTTAAAGTAAACGGCACATTCAATGGCCAGGGTTGTCCATTCAATTTGGCATTGTTACGTGCTACTTTGGCGCTGGTAAGCAGGGACAATTGCAGGTCGAGCTCATTTGCCGCCGGCCATATTGAATTTGGATCATGAGTGCCGGGTGACGTTACCTTTAGCGGTATTTCATATTCATAATAGTTATCTACATAATCAATACCCAGCCTGATAAAGGCGCTCATGTCATTATCCTTCAGTGTGCTGCCTTCAGCATGGATAAACATTTGCAGGCGCTTGTATTTCCGCAGATCATTATTAAATGTTTTAAATGCTGCCCTCGAATAACCATCGCGCAGGCTGGTGATATTTAAGCTCAGCGATTGCTCATTCAATTGGCTATTTGTTTGCAGATTGTTATAATTCTTCTGCCTTGTAATACCTGGCGGCACCACATAAGGTATGGGTGTGCGATTGCCATTCTCTTCAATGTTCACCGTTTCTACATCCAAAATGGAATTATCCAGCGGCGCATTTACAATAGCCGGATCAGCGATCACATTGGCAGGGTTATTTTCGTTGTTGAATGCGCGCCATTCGCCTCTCACTAACTGCATGGTGGCAAAACGCAATATAGCCGTATCGACAAAATCGGTCATAAACATCCTGATGAAGCGGATGGATTTAAAATCCTGGATGTTGCCCACGGCCGTTTTTTGATCACTATTGATCGGTATCCTGAATTGGTACCAGGTAACAGCCTGTGTTTGCCCGTTTGGCAATTTAACCTGCGAGGTTACCTTATCATTTACATATCCTTTTCCTACTACCAAATCCTGCGGACGAATGGATACCTTGTATTGAAAATATTCATCATCCTGGTTCATATTGTTGTCCCGGTCCACATCTTCCCCATCGGGCAGGGAGGTAGAGGCTGACGTTGGAATACCAAGTGCCGCCTGCGATTGTTCGGCGGTTTTAGAGTTGCTCTCGGTTCCATTATACTTACTGTATCGTTGCAAAATACCCGCGTTTGCCTGGTCGAGCAAAGGTCCCTGGTAATATTGATAGTCGTCTGATGACGGGTCGTTAGTAATTGCAGTAGCGGCTTGCGGATTTACAGCACCCGATACCTGCTGTACTACGTTTGCAAATTTCGTTCTTTCATCAGCATCATTCAAGCCATCAAGGCCGACATCTTGTAATACGCGCGCTGTAGGGTTATTATCAAAGGCATTTACCACCGGTTGTAACTTGGCAACTCTGCCCCAAACGGTATTGTCAACCTGGCTCAGGTCACCATTTACCGGGATGCCGTTTTCCAGGCTCTTGCGCCCGTCCTTCAATATATCTTCGGATATATTACCTAAGTTGAAGTACAGATCGCCGCCTTGCGAATTGGGCTTGGTGATGAAAGGGTCCATTACCCAAAACTCGATATACTGCACATTCAACGATTCAAAATCATTGGTAGATATGCCGCGGAATATACCCCCCCAACGGTTTCTTGGGGTTGCCAAACTACCATCACTATTGATCCCTGTGGTAGCGTAATTGTACTGCCCACGCACCGTTGGATAAAAAGCCAGATCAAAGGTAGGCAGGGTTAAAGGCTGACCGGTAACCGATTGCTTGTAAGGGAACACTTCGGTCTCTAATACTTCCCTTACGTAAGGGTTAGATAGTTCGGTGCGCGAAACCGGTATGGTACCGCCGGTATAAAATACAGGGTCGATGTTATAAAAGGCAAGCCGGGCACGGTTATAACCGTAATCCAAACCAAATGACTGCGACTCGAGGAATTGCTGCGGTGTACCCGAAATTTGCCAGGTGGAAGCGCTCTTGATATCAATTACCGATTGGCTGCTTTCAAAATCATCCAGATAAGATGTACCGTTCTTCGAGCCGGCAAAATTTAATACACTTGGATTACCGGGTAATAATTGCGCGAACTCACCATTAAAGCTAATGGACGATGGCACCTTGGTGGTAATGAACGGTATCTTATCAACCAGCCGGGTTAAAAATCTTGAGTTGGAATTATAGTTGACATCAAAGCCGTAAATAGTATTGGAAATGGATTCCTGCCCGACTACTTCATTTTGCGTAATAGGCTGCTCGGTTAAGTGCATGATCGTGGCACCCAAAGCCAGTTTATCATTTACCTGGTAATCAAACCTCGACCCAAACAATGATTTTTGTTGAACACCGAATAGTTCGTTATTCTCCAAATTCACGGTGATGGGCTGCCCTGATGAAAGTAATGCCTGGTTAACAATGCGTATTCTACCGGCGCTGTAATCTACCGTGAAGTCATTGCCTTCCTGTAATTTCAAATTCCCGGCGGTAACAATTACCGATCCCTGCGGAATATTAGTAGCGTTTAGTTGATATTCCGAGCCTCCTTGCGAAGTATAGGTTCCCTTGATCACATACCTGTTTAACTGCGGGAAAAATTGCTGCGCGATGGTTTTGGTCGAATCATATATCGGCTGGTATACATAGCGTTTGATCAGGTCCTGCTCGCCGGGGTCAAATTGCTTGGCCAGGTCACCGCCGAAAGGCTCAAGTACGGGAAACATAATCCGCCCATTCTGCGAGTCGATCGTGATCCCTTCCAGGTAATCGAAATAGCCATCCGGCTGTTTGTTATTCTGCGGATCTAAGTTATCCACGCCGGTCAATTGCAGCCAAAGCTTGCTTTTGGTATGCAGCCCCTCGTCCATAATGGGCTTAGCAATACCCGACTTCTCATCAAGCCTTGATATAGTCATTCTGAAGTTATTCGGGCTGATCTGGAAGGCCCCTAATGAATATATGTTTTTCATCATCAGCTTCCAGGTGGGCAGGTTGGTCTTTAGCAAAGCATTTTTAAGCAACTTTACATAAAGCACCTTCGGCGTAGCCGGATCTACCGGGACATCAGTTGAAAACTCACCTACCTGGTATTGCACGCCATTTACGGTATATTGATAAGCAACGGCAAGCACTTCATCATTATTCAAGGGATAATTGAGCGAGATATAACCCAACTGCGAATGCAGGGTAAATTCCTTATCAGTCAGCTTTCGGGCGTAGGTCAGCTTGGCGTAGTTATCATTTCCCCCGGTTGCCTGGAAATAGCTGACAACCGTATTTGAATTGGTTTGCCTGACAGTAGCGGGCAGGTTAGTCAATAACGAATTTGATTGCTGCGGAAAGCCCGGCCCCTGGAAACCCGCAGGCAGGCCGCTAAACCCGGAGCCACCCTGCACTAAAGTTTTATTGTAAGGCTTGTTTTCGCCTAAATCCATAAAAGCCAATATATCACGCGAGTTGGTAGTGCTGTTTACACGGTTGGTTACCCAAACCTCAATTTTGGTAACATTTGCATTGGTGCTGATGATGGGGATATTGGCCAATGTCTTATTGTAGCTATCCCGAAAATATTGGGATAAAAAGTAGTGTTTATTTGCTTCGTAATCAGCGGGCGTCAGGCTGAAGTTTCCCTGCTGCGATCCATTGGTAATAGTTATAGTTTTTGATTGCGATCGTTGTTGCGACAGGATGCTGGTTACGTTCAGTTTACCAAACTTCAGTTTGGTTTTGATACCGAACAGTGCCTGCGTACCTGTGATCAATGTTGTATTTAGCGGAAAGCTAACTGTACCCACTTCTATCTTCTGAATGATCTCATCCGGGTGGCCGGTATAATCCAGTTTTATCTGGTTCTCAAACTGGAACTGCGCATCCGTATTGTAATTGGTTGATATCTTTAACTTATCGCCAATAGAGCCCGTCACATTCATTTGAATGCGTTGGTCGAAATTAAAATTGAACTGGCTGCGCTGCTTGGTATTGAACAACGGGTTCTGGTTGCTGTTGATTTGCCCGGCCATGATCATTTCGGCAGAGCCCTGTGGCCTTATCGTAATATTGGAGCTGCCAAATATCTGCTCAAACGTACGGCTCCGTACTTGTATAGGCGATATAAATCCGGCCTGCTGCGATTGGTAAGCATAATTATCCGCCAGCTGCTTAAAATAGGTGCGCTGCTCTTCCCGTTCTTTCAAACGTAAATACTCTATAAAAGTAAGGTACTGTGGCGGGCGGTACAGCAAATTACCAACCCTTTCATACAGGATATACTGATTAGTAGCGGCGTTGTATTCAAAGGTACGCACCAGGTTTGGCGGATCGGGCAAAACGTAGCCGTGCCTCAACTGGTTGTTTCTCGATTCTAAACCTGTGTAGGGCGTTTTAATAGTTAGTGAATCACTCTTTGATCTGGCAGGCTGCTGTTGAGCAAAAGCATTTCCTAACCCGCAAAATGCAGAAATTAGCAGTGCATTTAGTACAACCTTAGAGGTAAAGTTCCGGATCAAGCGTTAAGGTAAAAATATGCGTAATTATAAGCTTTTTAGTGCAAATTTAATTAGTTGTTCTACAGTTAAATCTCCGCTATTTTTATTTAATTCCTGCTCTAATACCTTCTCAACGGCATTACGGGCAAAGCCCAGCATCACCAAAGCCGAAAGTGCCTCATCCTTAACTGTTTTAGTTAATGGCATGCTGATGAGGGTATCAGGGCCCTCTTTGCGCAGTTTATCTTGCAGCTCCAAAATAAGGCGTTGGGCTGATTTTGGGCCGATACCCTTGATACGCTGTATCAGCGGGACATCGCCCTTTACAATGGCCGACTGTATCTCATCAGGAGTAATGGACGAAAGCATCATGCGCCCGGTGTTTGGGCCAATACCCGATACCGATACGAGGTGCAAAAACAGCCTGCGTTCGCCTTCATCATAAAAACCATAGAGGGTATGGGCATCTTCCTTCACATGCAGCCACGTAAACAGTTTGCATCGTTCGGCAGCGCCCAGTTTTGAATAGGTGTTCAGCGATATATTGATGTGATAGCCCACACCACCTGCCTCAACCACCACATACGAAGGGCTCTTATAAGCCAGCTTGCCATCAATATAAGCGTACATTTAATTTCGATTATTATTTAACGTGTACGTGAAATCACGTTACGGGTTTCAATTTCGGCCTTTTCCTGCGCATCAACAACTGCAATTGTCACCATATTAACAATTTCTCTTACCGAGCTGCCTAATTGAAGTACATGCACCGATTTTTTTAGCCCTAAAAGTATCGGCCCAACAGCCTCAGCACCACCTATTTCCTGTAATAATTTATAGGCAATATTACCTGATTCAAGGTTAGGGAAAACCAGCGTATTGGCAGGTGCACCATTTAGCGTAGAGAAGGGAAAATTATCTGCAAGCAGGTCTGAATTTAAAGCGAAGTTGGCCTGCATATCGCCGTCAACTACCATATCGGGGTATTTTTCATGCAATACACGCACGGTTTCCCTTGTTTTTACAGGTATATCGCCTTCGTTCGAACCGAAATTTGAATAGGAAAGCACGGCTATGCGTGGTTTTATATTGAATTGCTTAACCGATCGATCGATCAATACCGTGATATCCACCAGTTCCTGCACAGATGGATTAACGTTTACCGTTGCATCCCCGATAAATACAGGCCCTTTTTTGGTGATCATCATATACATACCCGCCACACGGTTCACACCCGGCTCGGTACCGATAATTTGCAGGGCTGGTCTGACTGTTGATACATAATCTTTGGTCAGACCTGAGATCAATGCATCGGCTTCGCCAAACTGCACCATGCAGGCCCCGTAGTAATTACGCTGGGTAAGCATCTTTCTTGCTTCAGAAAGGGTGATGCCTCTACGCTGACGTTTGTTGTACAAATACTCCGCATACTCGCTAAAGTGTTCACACTCTTCGCGCGGATCAATAATATGGACATCATCCAGTTCCAGGTCACATTCTTTAATGATCTTTTTGATCCTGGCTACATTACCCAATAATATTGGGGTGGCAATACCTTCTTCCCTTACGATCTGGGCGGCCTTTAAAATTTTATAATTATCCGCTTCAGCAAACACCACACGTTTTGGGTTTTGCTTGGCTTTGTTAGCTATATTTCTCAGTAAGCGATCATCGGCCCCTATGCGTAAACGGAGCTGCTCCCTGTAAGCATCCCAATCAGTGATAACCTTACGCGCAACTCCGGAATCAATAGCCGCCTTTGCAACCGCTGAAGAAACTTCGGTGATCAGGCGCTGGTCCATAGGTTTTGGGATGATATAATCCCTGCCGAACTTCAAATTCTGGGTATTATAAGCCAGGTTAACTGCTTCGGGAACCGGTTTTTTAGCCATCTCCGCAATTGCTTTCACAGCTGCTATCTTCATTTCCTCGTTAATGGCAGTAGCCCGCACATCCAGGGCGCCCCTGAAAATAAAAGGAAAGCCCAATACATTATTCACCTGGTTGGGGTAATCCGCACGACCGGTTGCCATCAGGATATCCTTACGGGTTTTTATAGCGATATCGTACTCTATTTCGGGCACGGGATTGGCCATGGCGAAAACAATGGGATTTTTAGCCATTTGCTTCAGCATATCGGGTGTTACCACATTTCCGGCAGAAAGGCCGATAAAAACATCAGCATTCTTCATGGCATCAGCCAGAGTTTTGACATCCTTGCGTTCTGTCGCGAACTGCAGCCGCATTTCGTCCAGATCAGTACGATCGGAAGTGATCAGGCCATTAATATCAAACATCACCAGGTTTTCCTTTTTGACACCCAGCGAAAGATACATTTTGGAGCAGGATACCGCAGCAGCGCCGGCGCCATTCACCACCATTTTTATCCGGTCGAGTTTTTTGCCCTGTATCTCGCAGGCGTTTATTAATGCTGCACCCGATATGATAGCCGTTCCATGCTGGTCATCATGCATCACGGGTATTTTCATTTCAGCCTTCAACCGGCGTTCGATCTCAAAACAGGTTGGTGCCGAAATATCTTCGAGGTTGATACCGCCGAATGTTGGTTCCAAAGCTTTAACAATGGCGACAAATTCGTCCACCGTTTTGGCGTTTACTTCTAAATCAAAAACATCGATATCGGCATAAATTTTAAACAGCAGGCCTTTTCCCTCCATCACCGGCTTAGCGGCTTCCGGACCTATATTACCTAACCCTAAAACAGCAGTACCATTGGTGATCACACCTACCAAATTACCCTTGGCGGTATATTTATAAACATCCTCTACGTTATCGGCAATGCGTAAACATGGTTCGGCTACGCCAGGCGAATAGGCCAGCGTAAGGTCCCGCTGCGAATTGGTAGGTTTGGTAGGTACTACCTGTATTTTACCCGGGCGACCATTTGCATGATAATCCAGTGCATCCTGTTTACGATTTGGTTTATTCATTGGTGTTCATTCAAGCGCTCAAAATTACGATTCTTTTTGGGCTGATATAAAAAAAGCCCGGTTCTTATTTGATTAGGAACCGGGCTTGTATATTTTATGTGGTTTTTTATCCTTTATTGATCATGATCATTGTGCCGGGCTGCACATCGTCGCTTTTTAATCCGTTCAGTTTTTTAAGTTCTTCCACACTGGTACCGCCAAATTTATTGGCTATTACCGGCAAGGTATCACCGGGCTGTACCCTGTAGCTGATATATTCCCCTGATGATTTTTTATTTGATGAAACGGCCGCCTGAACATTATTAACCTTTTGTGCAACAGCAGGTTGTACAAAAGCAGGCTGCTCTTCCGGTTTTTTCACAGCAATAGCAGCGTAGACAGGCTTCGGTCTGAAAGGTGCCATATCACTGTTCATAGCACTGTAAGATGTCGTAAATTGTTCTCTTGCAGTTTGTGGTATTACCAATGTTTTAGGCGATACGGCTGTGCCGTTCACTATTTGTTGTAAATAGGCAGGATTAAGAATAGCCAGTTGCGAAGGATCGATATTCAACTCGCGACCCACACTATTCAGCGATACTACTTTATCAACCGAAACAGTATCTGTATTTAACACATAATTGCAATGCTGCGGAATGATGTTATACTTTTTGTAATAGTTCATTACATAAGTAATAGCGATGTATGCAGGCACATATCCCCTTGTTTCAACAGGCAGATACTGGCGTATCGCCCAAAAATCGTTAACGCCTGCTTTTTCAATAGCACGGATCACATTGCTTTTACCACAGTTATAAGATGCGATGGCCAATAGCCAGTCGCCAAATTCCTGGTAAGCATCTTTTAAATAGGCTGCTGCTGCATAGCTTGATTGTACCGGATCGCGCCGCTCATCCACATAATTGTCCATGGTGAGGCCGTAAGTTTTGGCCGTGGTCGACATAAACTGCCATGGCCCGGTTGCGCCAACACGTGATACAGCATGCGGATTTAGTTGCGATTCAACTACAGAGAGATATTCGATCTCTTCAGGAATCCCTGCTTCGCGGAAAGCCTTTTCGTAAATGGGAAAGTAATATTTGGTAAGGCCCAGCACACGACCTATATCGGCGCGGCGGACAGGTGTTAAATAAAGATCGATATAGCTTTGTACATAGGCATTGTAATCCAGCTGTACTTCTTTCTGTACCGAATCAAGGCGTTTTTTAAACAGGTTATTTTGATAAAAGCTAATGGGTGCTGGCTCAGTAACAGGCACCATGATCGTATCGGCAGTAACCCTGGCTGCTAAAACATTGGCCTGGATCGCTTTTGACATTAACCGGGATGAATCGGTGACAGATGAGGGGGCGGCTTTTACAATTTGCAATAAGAAAAGGAAGATAACAAACACAAATAATCTCTTCATTCTACCTTAAATTAATTTCGGATGCTGCCCAGATCCAATTTTTACTAATCTATTAAATTTATTACAGTTCTAAGAAATACTTAGAAAAATTTAACAATTCCTGCTCAGCAAATCGCCTGCCTAATAACTGCAAGCCAATGGGCAACCCTTTATTGTTATTAGCTACGGGCAGGGAAATAGCCGGAACTCCGGCTAATGATGCTTGTACGGTAAAAATGTCATAAAGATACATTACAACCGGATCTTTTTCCGTTCTGCCTATCGAAAATGCAGGCTCTGGAGCTGTAGGCGACAGGATGAAATCATATTCCTCCAATAAGCTATCCGTCATCTCTTTGATCAGCCTGCGTACTTTTTGCGCTTTGGCATAATAGGCGTCATAATACCCCGCGCTTAATACAAATGTGCCCAGCATAATACGGCGCTTAACCTCTTTGCCAAAACCTTCAGAACGGGAGCGCTTGTAGGTCGATTGCAGGTCGGTTGCATTGGGACTTCTGTAACCATAGTGTACTCCATCATACCTTGCCAGGTTGGATGACGCTTCGGCCATAGCCAATATGTAATAAGTGGGAACGATATAGTCGAGATAGTCAAATGCGATCGCTTTTACGGTATGCCCGTCTTCGCGCAGTTTTTCAATGTATTGTACCAGTGCGTTCTTCACTTCATCGTCGACACCCGGACTTGATAAAGCTTCTTGTATGTAAGCGATCTTCTTTTTTGAGGATGATGGCGCAAGCTCACTACTATAAGAAGGAACCGGCCTTTGCAACAACGTGCTATCATAATCATCAGCACCGGCCATGATCTCCAATAAAAGAGCAGCGTCTTCTACCGACCGGGTAATGGGGCCCACCTGGTCAAAGGATGAGGCATAAGCAATAATACCATGCCTCGAGATGCTGCCATAGGTTGGCTTAAATCCCACTAATCCGCAAAATGATGCCGGCTGCCTTACTGAACCACCCGTATCGGTACCAATAGCTGCATGGCACATGTTTGCCTGTACCGCCACTGCCGAGCCACCTGACGAGCCACCCGGCACTTTAGTTTCGTCTGCATGATTTTTTACGGGGCCGTAATACGAATTTTCATTTGAACCGCCCATTGCAAACTCGTCGCAACTGCAACGGCCTATAATGATCGCATCTTCTGCAAGCAGCCGTTCTACAATGGTTGATGAATAAATTGAGGTGAAACCCTCTAATATTTTGGATGATGCGCTTACCTTATGGCCTTTATAGCAAATATTATCTTTTATGGCGATCACCATGCCGGCAAGCCTCCCGGCTGTACCTGATTTTATGCGATCGTCAACAGTTTTTGAGCACGAAAGCGCTTCCTGTTCAAAAACTTCATTAAAAGCATTCAAATGAGTGTTTGACCTAATTTGGGAAAGATAATTCTTTACCAATGCCTCAACCGTGATCCTGCCACTTTGTAATTCCCTCTTTATTTCATCTAAAGAGGAATAAAATTTAGCCATGGGCCTAAAATAAAAAACTTATCCGGTGAAATAGAAATTTCCACGGATAAGTTATAAGTAAAATGCTATAAGAGTTCCTATAAATCTCTCCGTGTAGGAGAAACTTGCTAAAATTAACCGGTTATGATTAATTCTTAGGTTTTTCTTCTGTAGTGGTAGTGTTTGTAGGATTGCTGGTTTCGCCGTTTTGAGCGTCCTTAAATTCCTTCATGCCCTTTCCTAAACCTTTCATTAGTTCAGGAATTTTTCTTCCTCCAAACAGTATCAATATCGCAATGATGATCAGAATAATTTCTGGTGCGCCTAATCCCATGATTTTAAATTTTTATATTAATGATTATTTATTCGTGTGTAGTTTTAACTGGTTCTGTCTTATTTTCAGTAGTATGTTCCTCCGCTGTATGACTATCCGGAACGTGCCCGTAATGTTCAACAAAAGGCATTGTATTTGGTACCACCGGTACACTATCGGTTTCATGTGCCGGGGTTGATTCCGCGTGCTCATGTGTTATATCTTCTTTATGCTCAGCGATAAAATGTTCATCAGCCGGAGGTAATTCGGCCATAGGAGTTGTTACCGTTGGCTCTTCTGTCTTTTTGTCCTCGTAGCTATTGATCTGGTTGGTGATCTCGCGTTTTACACCTTCGGATGCGTCTTTGAAATCACGTATCCCTTTCCCTAACCCCCGTGCAATTTCGGGGAGCTTTTCGCCGCCAAATAGCAATAGCGCCACAAAAACGATCAGGATCATTTCGGGGCCACCGATATTCAAAAACAATAAAACCGAACTAAACATAGTCAAAAAATTAATTTACAAATATAGATAATTAAATGGCACAAATTTAAAACCAATTATCAATCAGGTAATAGCCATATTTTGGGATTGACCGGATTTGAGCCTTTCCATAGCTCAAATTTAACCTGTGGTATACCTGTCGAGCTTTCGTTGGCAACCGTACCGATGCTCTGTTTTGTGCTCACTTTTTGTCCTTTGGATACACCAACCGATTTTAAATTTGAATAGACAGTAAAGTATTCGCCATGCCTTATGATAACTGTATAACTGCCATAAATATTGTTGATACTGGCTACATCCCCGTCAAAAACAGCCCTTACGGATGCATCTGAGTTGGTTTTGATATCGATACCATTGTTTTCACTCCTGATACCCTGGATCAAATAAGAACCGAATGGCTGTATCACCACGCCATTGCTTACAGGCCAGGGTAGCCTACCCCTGTTACCTAAAAAGTCATTCGATAATTTGCTATCTTCAGGTGTTGCCCTTAAAACTTCACTGGTGGTGGAATTTTTGGTAATAACCTTTTTAGGAACTGTAACATTATTGTTATCACCCTTTGCATTGGCAGCAGCCTGAGCCGCCGCCGCTTTGGCTGCCGCTTCTTCGGCCCTGCGCCTTGCTTCGGCTATTTCCCTGCGTATAGCAGCATTTATTTCCTGGTTGGTCCTGGTTAACTTCCGCTGCAGATCTTTTTGCTGCTGTTTCAGCTCCCCCTGCTGTTCTGAAAGAACGGCTACAACTTTTGCCTGGTCCTTTTTTTGTTTACCAAGCGTTTCCTTTTCTTTAACCTGGTCAACCAGTATTGTGTTTTTTTTCTTTTTGGTATTATCCAGCTCTTCTATCCTTACATGCAGGTCCTTTTCAGTGCCTTCGATATACTGCGCCTGCCGCTCGCGGTAAGCCCCGAACTGCTGCAGGTATTTTAAACGCTTGTACGACTGGTTAAAGTCTTTTGAAGCGAAAATAAACATCAGCTTATTGTAGGAGCTTTGATTACGATAAGCAAAAAGTATCATAGCGGCATATTGTTTTTTCAGCAGGTCCAGCTGGCCCTGCAGGCTATGTACGGTACTGTTGCTCTCAGAGATTTGATTATCTAAATTTCTTACTTCAGAATTTATGGTATTGATCTTCTCTTCGCGAAGGTTGATCTGGGCCTTGAGCAGGCTTAATTGCTTCAGAGTGCTTTTTTTATTATTAGCCGTTTCCTCATACTCACGATTCAGCTTTTCCAGCTCTTCATTGTATTTATCACGGCGGCGTTTTAGCTCATCACTGGTTTGTGCATGCACACCTACCGCGACAAAAACACCAACCAGGAAGAGTAATACTTTTAAAAATTTCATTAACCAAAAATATAAATTTTAATTAGCCGGGTCGTATCTTGATGGGATGCTAAACGGGTATTCAAGGGGCAGGTCGAAATCTACCTTGCTATAATGTAAACCCGCCACTATTTTATTTCTTTTCGCTGTCGACCCAATATCTATCTGTGATGGTACTATCCTGCTGCCAGATTGTATGAACTGGCTGTTGGTCACCGTTAACGACATATCACCGGCCTCGTCTTTAAGATCCGTCTGCGTAACCCGCATATCCAGCCCAACGATCAGGTGATACAGCAGATCATCCAGGTTGCCTTGCAGCGTAATGGTAAGTTTATCTGTCTGCAGTTTTGCGTGCTCATTCAACAACTGCGGCATGGCGTTGCCAACAAGGATCGCCTCCAGGCTGTTGTAATCTATTTCCTTGTTGGAATAGCTGTAAATATAGCGAAAGGGCTTGCGCAGGTAAACTCCTTGCAGCCGGTTGATAACCAGTAAGCTATCAGGAGTTATGAGTGCGCGTGCGACTTCGATACCGGCTATGGCGGTTATCGATACCCATATTTTTTGGCCTTTGGCAATCCTTATCGTGAGGGTAACATCGTTACTATTACCATTGATGGAAAGCTTGGCTTTCGCCTTCCCCGAAAAACTATTGAAACTTGCCTGGTTCTTTATGATCGCGTTCAGTTTGCTGCGGGTATTGGCTATGTTTAAAGCTGCCGAATCAACCGGTTTACGATCAACAATAGCTTGTTTTTTGGCCTTACAGCCCACAATAGCCAGCACACAAAAAATGATGAGCAGCTTATTCAATATATTTTCTCTCATTTATTTTCCGTTCTAAAAGCGGTGAGCTGCCACCAAGGTCCTTTGCCTTTTTCCAGTTTTGGACAGCGGCATTTGCTTCGCCCAAATAAAACAGGATATCGCCGTAATGCTCTGTTTGCACGGCGCTATGGTCTTTATCATGGGTTAAAGCCTTTTCCATCCATAGCTTTGCATCCGTATATTTTTTCTGTTTAAACAATATCCAGGCATAAGTATCCTCGAAAGACGCAGTGTTTGGCTGCAATTCGTTGGAGTGCTTTGACATTTCGGCGGCTTTATCTAAGGAGATGCCCCTTACCGATAAATAATAGGCATAATTGTTTAAGGTATAAGCGTTATCAGGATTATAGGTTAGCGCCTTTTCGTAAGCCTCATCAGATTTTTGCAGGTCATTTAATGAATGATAACAATCGCCCAATGAAGAAAAGCATTGGGATAACAATTCCCTATCCTGTGTTTCCAGTGCAGTCGCGTTTTTTATATACCCGGATGCTTTGGTATAATCCTTCTTTTGCAACCATGCCACACCAACCAGGTAATTAAGCCATGCCTGGTTAGGGAACAGCGTTAAAGCATTTTCTCCGTCTTTTAAAGCGCCGTCTATATCACTGTCGCCCAATTCGAGCCTTATCAGTTGTTCATGTACTTCGTATACCTGCCCGTTCAGCTCAATCGATTTCCGGTAGTTGGCTTTGGCATCCTTGTATTTTTCATTTTGCAGCAGCATATCCCCGTAAAGGGCATACGCTTTAGAGTCATCCTTATGAGCAATTGTTAATATACGGCTTAGTTCGAGGGCGCTGGCTTTAGCATTAGGATCAGGGAATTTTGGCAGATACCCCAGTACCACTTTTATTTCCTGGTCAATATCCAGGTCAGTAATCGCAAAGGCTAATGTTAATTCGTTAAAGCTTCTTTCGTAATCTTTTTTATCACGATAAATATCGGCGAGGGCAAGATGAACTTGTCCGTTATTAGGAGCTATTTTTACAGCTGTTTGCAGCACTTTCAGGGCCTTATCTGGCAATCCGTTGGAGTTATAAAGCTCACCAAGCAGCAGGTAGTATCTTATTTGTGTGGGATTTGCCGCTATCATGGCATCAAGATCAGCCGTGGCTTCGCTAATTTTGCCTTGTTTAAGAAAAATGATCTCCCGCTTGGCAACTATCTCATCAGAAATACCCGTTAACTCCTGCAATTGTTTATAAACCCCAAGCGCATCATCATATCTTTTTTGCTGAAAATAAACATTCGCCTTATCGAAATAGTATTCAGGCTTATCCGGATCGATCCTGATCAGCTCGTTGAAAACATTTTCAAGCTTATTAATATCGTTAGTCTTTTCATAACAATCAGCAAGCCCTACCCAATACCATTCATTATCCGGTTTAACGGTTACCGCTCTTTCCAGCAGATTCTGGGCATCCGGATATTCGTTCTGTATTTTTTTCAGATTAGCCAGTTCATACAGGGACGCATCATTTTGAGGATCAGCCTGCAGCACCTGGTTAAACAATTCGCCGGCGTGTACAAAGTTTTCAACCGTTTTCTCGCGAATAGCCGAAAAGAACAATTGCTTAACCATCAAACTGTCTTTGTCAGTCATAGGCTTGCCTACAACCATAACCACAGCATTGCCCTTACCCGGATTTTTATTTTGTGAAAAAACAAAAACGGGCATTATTAAAAACAACAACCATATAAAGAGCCTCTGCTTCATTTATCTTATCCTACTCCTGTATGACCATAACCCCCTGCTCCCCTCGAAGTTTCATTTAAAACTTCTACTTCCTGCCAGCTTACTTTTTCGTGGCTGGCTACTATCATTTGTGCTATCCGGTCGCTATTATTGATCGCAAACGGCTCGGTTGACAGGTTGATGAGCAATACTTTTATTTCACCACGATAATCGGCATCAATAGTGCCCGGCGAGTTAACAATGCTTATCCCATGTTTAAATGCCAGTCCGCTGCGTGGCCTTATCTGTGCTTCAAACCCTTCCGGCAATTCGATATATAATCCTGTGGGTATTAGTTTGCGTTCCAATGGCAGGAGCAGCACCGTACTTTCCAGGTCGGCGCGAAGGTCCATACCGGCAGCATGCGCGGTTTCATAAGCAGGCAGATCATTTTTCGATTTGTTTATTATCCTGATGTTCATCTTTTGCTGAATATAGCTTTTAATTCTTTTCCTTCTGCCATTAAGGCCGCGCCGGCAAATAATACCAACAGCGCGTTCCCCACAAATATATTACGTTTAAATACATAGAAAGATAAATAAACGAGTATAATTGAAATAATGATATAAGTTAAATTCTTTTTTAGGTTGTATGGGATAGGATAGTTTTTTTGCCCCCACAGGTAAGATAATATCATCATGCTGGCATAAGCGATCAATGATATCCATGCCGATGCGATGTAGCCATAGGTTGGGATAAAGATTATGTTGAGTATGATAGTAAGAATGGCCCCCACGCCAGAGATATATAAGCCGTATTTGGTTTGATCGGATAATTTATACCAGACCGACAGGTTCATATAAATGCCCAAACTTACATAGCCAAAAAGGAGTATTGGCACCACCTTTAAACCCGACCAGTATAACGCGGTTTGCGTGGCATCTGCGCCATGAATAAAATATTTAAGCAGATCAACATTGGCCACCAGCGCCACAAATATCATGCACACCGCAATTACAAAATAATTCATAATACGGGCATAAGTCTGATTGGCGTTTTTAGTATTGGCATGACTAAAAAAGAAAGGTTCGGCGCCCAGCCTGAAGGCATTGACGAAGATGCTGAGAAAAATAGATATTTTGGCACATGCCACATAGATACCAACCTGGGTCGCGCTCTCTTTTATAGGCAGCAGTTTACCCAGCAATATTTTATCCAGGTTTTCATTGATCAGGAACGAGAAATTGGCGATCAGTACCGGCCAGCTGTAGATCAACATTTCGATAACCAGCGTACGGCTAAATTTAGGCCTCAGTTTTACCAGTTCGGGCAGCAGCATAATTAAGGTAATTATGCTGGCAATAAAGTTTGATAAAAACACATAACCAAGCCAACCTTGCTTAAACCACGGCGTTATTAAAGCCACACCGGGATAATTGTGCCTGATCATATAAGGCAGCACATAAATAAAAGCCAGGTTAAGCCCTACAAATATGATAATGTTCAACAGCTTAATTTTGCCGTAACGGCCGGGCCTGCCATCTGCACGTATCTTGGCGAAGGGTATCACACACAAAGCATCGATCACCAGGATACCAATAAAGAACCTGGTATACTGCACATATTCTGCAAAAGGGGTATTGGGATCGATCTGGATCCAACCGGTGATCAAACTGCTTAATGGAAATGTGATCAGCAGGAAAATGGCAGATACGCAAAGGATAACGCCGAAGGAGTTATTATACACTACGTCTTTATTATCGGGCTTTTTATTAAGGTACCTAAAAAAAGTAGTTTCCATGCCAAACGCCAAAAGCGCGTTAAGCATAGAAGCATAGCTATACATGTTGCCAAATATGCCGTAAACTTTAGTGGAGTAGGCACTTGTATAAACAGGAGTAAGGAAAAAGTTAAGAACCCGCCCGGCTATGGTGCTTAATCCGTATACGGCGGTTTGCCCTGCAAATCTTTTAGCTGTTGACAATGATAAATGGAAATAATTAATTATTAGAGGCTTAAAATTACCCCTTTTTTACCACTTCAAAATTACGATAGTTTTTTAATTCGCCCTCATGGCTTTCAACGGAAGTTACATCGGCATCCTGGGGCCCTTCGTGGCACCAATCCAAAAACATTTCAAGACTGAGCTTATCTCCTTCGGCTTCAATAAACACGTCGCCATTGGATTCATTTTTTATAGATCCTTTTACCCCCAATTGGTCAGCTACCGCCTTGGTGGAAGCCCTGTAAAAAACACCCTGTACTTTGCCTTTAATAGTTATATCGAGGTGTTTCATTAGTTGGTTGATTGAGTTAGATTAAGTTGATTAAGTAAGTGGTTGGCCAAATATCGGTCAAATCCATCTATTCAATAACAAAAAATAAATAATCTTGTGGAAAGTAGCGATTGGTAGTGTCCGTAGCAAGTGGTTGTCCTATTACAACTCAATCAACTTAATCCAACTCATCCACCCTAAACTAATCTCTTAACTTTTGTATTGGCCGTGATCTTCAATCCATCGAGACCGGTTACCAGGTTTAAGCCCGGGGTTTTGCCTGCCTCTAACGTACCCTTTTCATCATCAAGGCCCAGATATTTTGCCCCATTAATAGTGGCCCATTCAATTAACCTGCCGGTACTTAGCGAAGAGAATTTTTCCTGCAGAATACGCATCTCATTCAGGATGCATAATTTGGTATTTGAGGCAAGGCTGTCAGTTCCTAAAGTTAAATTGAATCCCTGGTCTACAAAAAGTTCAACTTTGGGAAGTTTCTTTTCAATATACAAGTTGGCGCCGGGGCAAAAACAAAAATGAACCTTCCTGTCAAAGCGCTTGATAAAGTAAATGTCTTTTAAATTAGTACAGGTGTTATGTACCATCAATATATCCTGCTTATTGGTCAGCAAAGGGATGATGGATTGCAACGAATTACGCGCCTGCGATTTAAAGTGGCTGATATCCATACCGAAATGTTCGTAAAGCTCAATAAAGCCCCCTAACCTATAGCGATACAGCTTGTTCTCATCGTCACATTCCTGGTTGTGTATGCTGATGAGGTTGCGGCCCGTTTCGCAGTATTTTTTTAGCAGTTTAAATAATTCTTTTGATACCGAGTATGGCGCATGCGGGGTTATGGAACACGACTGCGGTTTAAATTCACTTAACAAGGAAAGCGCCTTATCAAATACTTCCTGTGCCTTACCTGGCAGAAAGCTGAATGTTTCAACAAAAGTATGGTAATGAATTTTACTCTTAGCTTTAACCGGTATAGTGGCATTGCTATTCGATATATCGCCAACAGCGACTATGCCATTTTCATACATCTCCTGGTCAGCCTTTTCAGCAGCGGCTGATATCTCCGAAGCATCAGCAGCCCTCAGCGCCTGAATTTCTTTAATGAAATTTATTAATCCGCCACCAAGCGATAGCTTGCCTTTAAGGTGCGAGAGTTCGAGATGGCAATGGGTATTGATAAATCCAGGGCAAATAATCCCCTTCAATTGCTCTATCTGGCCCAGTTTTACACCGGTAGGGGCATTTTCAGAAACAGAAATGATCTTACCAAAATCATCTACAGTGACTATTCCATTTTTAATGGGATCGGCACAAACAGGGAAAACGTAATCAGCTTTAAAACTTTTCATTCAAA
The DNA here is from genome assembly GCA_035489035.1 of Mucilaginibacter sp. Lineage (GTDB taxonomy): Bacteria > Bacteroidota > Bacteroidia > Sphingobacteriales > Sphingobacteriaceae > Mucilaginibacter. The sequence continues at coordinate 66,010 of DATHKT010000018.1, read as the reverse complement.
TACAAATAACATGTCGCTTAAAAGCATCATTAACATTCCCTTGACTTGATTAATCAATATAGTAATTCAATACAATTAACTACCTGATATTGTTCTTAATAAAAGATTACAAAAGAAACATTTATAACAAAAGCGGATTTTTTTTATTTGAGTACCTTTGCAACGTGAACAGTACTAAAGATAAAATTGATATCCGCAGCTTAAGCATTGAAACTTTATACGAACATTTTACTAAAATGGACGAAAAAAGTTACAGGGCAAAGCAAGTTTATGAGTGGCTATGGAAAAAATCGTGCTTTTCTTTTGACGAAATGAGCAATCTTTCAAAAGAACTGCGTAAAAAACTGGATGAAAATTTTATTATCAATAACGTAAAAATCAGCAACTCACAGTTTAGTGCTGATAAAACTATAAAAAATTCTTTCATTTTACACGATACTCATTTAATTGAGGGTGTTTTAATTCCGGCGCCCGAGCGGATGACGGCCTGCGTATCCTCGCAAGTGGGCTGTAGTTTAACCTGCAAGTTCTGCGCCACAGGCTATATGGAGCGTAAACGCAATCTTAATCCAGACGAAATATATGACCAGGTAGTACTTATCGACAGGCAGGCAAAAGAAAATTACGGATTGCCGCTAACCAACATCGTATATATGGGTATGGGCGAACCCCTGCTTAATTACGCCAATGTATTAAAGTCGGTTGAAAGGATAACTGCCGAAGACGGGCTTAATATGTCGCCAAAAAGGATCACCGTATCTACAGCTGGAATTGCCAAGATGATCAAAAAATTGGGTGATGACCAGGTAAAATTCAATCTGGCACTGTCTTTACATGCAGCCAACGATGAAAAGCGGAATACCATAATGCCCATTAATGAACAAAACTCGTTAAAGGCTTTGGCCGAGGCCCTTAAATATTATTACGCCCGCACCAAGAACGCGGTTACCTATGAGTATATCGTTTTTAATGATTTTAATGACGAGATACAGGACGCGGTAGAGCTGGCCAAATTTTGCAAGCATATCCCCTGTAAGGTTAACATCATCGAATATAACCCTATTTCCTTCGCCGATTATACCAACGCAGGAGAGGATAAGATCGAAGCATTCGCTGATTACCTGCGTAACCAGGGCGTGATCACCAACATCCGCCGCAGCCGCGGGAAAGATATTGATGCAGCCTGCGGACAATTAGCCATTAAAGAAAAAGCAAAAGTTTCTGAATAAAGCTGAAAATCTGCTACATTCATTGCATGAAATTGCAGGCGGGCTATTTTGCTGATTTTATTTCCCTATTGTTTCCCGAGCTCTGTAACGCTTGCGGCGAAAGCCTGGTAACAGGCGAAGAATTGATATGCACCGACTGCCACTATAATTTACCTTTTACCAACTTCCACCTGAAAGCGGACAATATGGTTGCCCAGCAGTTTTGGGGCAAGATCAACCTGGAAGCTGCTTATGCTATGTGCTACTTTACTAAAGGCGGCAAAATGCAGCACCTGATGCACCAATTTAAATATAAAGGGATTCAGAAGATCGGTGATATGCTGGGCAATATTGCCGGTGAGCAATTAGCTGTTAGTCCGGTTTTCAGCAAAGCGGATGTTATTATACCTGTTCCGTTACACAAAAGCAGGTTACGGAAAAGGGGATATAACCAAAGCACTTGTTTTGCAGAAGGCTTATCACAAAAATTAAACATCCCGGTTGATGAGCATAACCTGGTACGCGTAAGGGCTACCGAAACACAAACCCATCGTTCGCGCTTTTTGAGGTTTGAAAATATGCAGGAGGTATTTGCAATGGTCAATCCGCAAGCTTTGATAAACAAACATGTGATATTAGTGGACGATGTAGTAACCACAGGTTCAACATTGGAGGCCTGCGGCGCCGAACTGCTTAAAGTTGAGGGGTTAAAACTGAGTATAGCTACGATTGCCTGCGCGGAGTAGGTCTGAACCGCTGATTTAATTGATTTTATGATTTCGCTGATGATATTTTGTAACACTAATCTCTAATCACCTCCCGACAGCTATCGGGATAACTAATCTCTAATTACCCAACCTTCTGATACTTGCTCAGCTTATCATATAAGCCTTTGGGATCAAATGGCTTTAGGATATAATCGTTCATACCAGAGCGGGCAATCTCGTTAACTTCGCTGTTTAGCATGGATGCGGTAAGAGCAATTATTGGCAGTTCCTGGTAGTAAGCCTCACTTTTAGCACGGATAATTTGTGTAGCTTCCAAACCACCCATTACAGGCATGTGAATGTCCATTAACACCACATCAAAATTGGGGTTATTTTCAATTTTATTAACTGCTTCCAAACCGTTTTCGGCGAAGTCAATAGTCGCGCCCCATTTGCCCAGCACTTTATTAATTAACAGCCTGTTAATTTGATTATCATCGACAACCAGTACATTTAATTGTAATCCTGTTTCCACTTTATTATTATTAATGGCATGAATATGCCCCTTATCAAATTTTATTGTAAACCAAAAAGTTGAACCCACTCCCGGTACGCTATCCACATTTATTTTGGCGTCGTGCAATTCGATCAGCCTTTTTGTGATAGCAAGACCCAAGCCGGTTCCCCCATATTTACGTGAAGTATCGGCTTCTGCCTGTTTAAAAGACTCAAAGATGGTGTTTATTTTGTCATTTGCAATGCCTATACCTGTATCTGTTACCGCAAAGCGTATTTTTACGTCCTTGTTTGTTTGTTCAACAACCTTAAGATCAATAGTTACGCCTCCTGTCTCCGTGAACTTAACAGCATTGCCTACCAGGTTCAGCAATACCTGGCACAACCGTGCGCTATCGCCTATAACAACCTCGGGTATGGTTTCATCAATGCTGCATTTAAGATATATCTTTTTCTCACCTGCATTAAACTGCATTGAATTGGTAATGCTTTGAACCAGTTCGTTCAGTTCAACCTCTGTTTTTTCCAGTTCAATGTTGCCTGTTTCTATCTTAGTAAAATCAAGCACGTTATTGATCAATGTCATCAGGTTTTCGGCCGAGAATCTAAGGATACTCAAATTCTCCTTTTGTATTTCAACCGGATTATCATCAAGCATCAGATGCGATATCCCAATTACTGCATTTAAAGGCGTGCGTATCTCATGGCTCATTACAGAGATAAACATATCCTTAGCTCTGCTTAATTGTAAAGCCTCCTCTTTTGCGGCGATCAATTCAATTTCCGCCTTCTTTTTTGAGGTGATATCAATGATAACCTCAATATATTTATCAACCCTGCCTGCGGTGTCAAGGATAACCGAATTAATTACGGATATCCACAACGGCTGGCCGTCCTTGCGATATACCAGCAGGTCAACCTCAAATGATTGCTTATTTTTAGAAAGCTCGCGCGATTTGTTGATAACGGAAATATCCGTAAGCTCCCCCTTCAATACATCGCCCAATGGCCTGCCTTCAGCATTCTTCAATGTATAGCCGGTAATTTGTTCAAACGCTTTATTTACCCATTCAACCTTGCCATTCTTGTCGTTGATAATGACACCGCTTGTAGTGCTGCTTGCCACCAATGATAATAGGGTAAGCTGTTCTTCAGCCTTCTTGCGCCCGGATATATCAACCATCATACCCACTTGCCGTTCAACATCACCACTTTCGTTGAATAAGGGGCTATTGGAAAGGAATACCCATATTGGTGTTCTGTCCTTCCTGTAAACTCTTAATTCAACTTCATAAGGCCTGTTCTCCTGGAAAGCCAATACAGCACTGTTGAAAACGTCCATATCAGTTTCATCACCAATGATCATACTGCCCACCGTCATGCCTTTCACTTCTTCCAATGGATAGCCGAGCAATTTTTCAAGCGCCTCATTCATCCAAATGATTTTACCCTCGTTATCCCGTATAACCATACCGCTGGGCGATTTGCGGGCGGCGAAAGAAAGTATATCCAGGTCGCTTTTTGCTTTCTTTTGATAGCTGATGTCGCGCCCGCTGGCATACCATTTACTTTCTTTGAATACCAATGACCAGTTGATCCATTTGATATCGCCCGAAAGCGTTAAGACCGGCGTTTCTATAACAACTGACTTTTTATGATCTATATTCCTTTTTAATTTTTGCAGCGCAGAAGTACGCACCCCTTCCGAAAAAAAATTCCAGAGGGAATGGCCCGACGCCTCGTCAGGGGTGTAACCTAAAATATCGGTAACTGAACGGTTAATGATTTCGATACGGAAATCCCTGTCCATGATACATTGTATCTCGGGCGAGTTACTAAACAGGTTAAGGAAATCATTCTGCCGCAGCTGATTTTCTTCCAGTTCCTTTTTTTGCTTTCGCAATTCCAGGCGCGTCATTACGTCATCGGCCAGGGTTCGCAAAGCATTAAGCTGTTCTTTATCAAGCTTGCGCGGGATCATATCCATCACACACAAAGCCCCTAAACGGTAGCCGTTAGGGTCGATCAAAGGCGCGCCGGCATAAAACCGGATCTGTGGGTCGTTGATTACGAAGGTGTTGATTCTGAAGGCTTTACTCTCCAGCACATCCGGTACTTCGAATATTTTATTACCAAGAATAGTATGGTTACAAAAAGCATCAGCACGTGGCATCTGCTTTGCCTCAATGCCTACCCTTGATTTTACCCATTGCCTGTCGGCATCTATAAATGAGATGAGGGCTATAGGTGTATTACAGATATGTGATGCCAGGCGCGCTATCGCATCAAACTCATTTTCGGGCAATGTATCCAGTACATTGTATAACTTGAGCGCCTTAAGGCGTTTATCTCGTTTATCTTTTACAAAAATGGGTTGATGCTTATTCACTTTTTAATCCGAGCCTTTATGGCGGTATAATGGATAATCATCCATTAACCGATGAACCTTTTTACGGATTTTCTTTAAAGAAGGTTCATTCTCGGGATTAACAATTACGGCATCGATAAGTTCTACAATATGTTCCATTTGCTTTTCCTTCATGCCACGGGTAGATATGGCAGCGGTACCAACACGGATACCTGAAGTTACAAATGGTGATTTATCATCATAAGGCACCATATTTTTATTTACGGTGATATCGGCGGCAACCAAAGCGTTCTCCGCCGCCTTGCCTGTTATATTTTTATTACGTAGGTCGATCAGGATCAAATGATTATCCGTACCGCCCGAAACTATTTCGTACCCAAGTGCAGTGAAGGCATCGGCCATAGCGTGTGCATTCTTTTTAACCTGCACGATGTATTTCATATATTCATCGCTCAGGGCCTCGCCGAACGCGATAGCTTTGGCAGCGATAATATGCTCCAGCGGACCACCCTGCGTACCCGGAAAAACTGCCATATCCAGCAGTGATGACATCATCCTGATCTCGCCTTTAGGGGTTTTCAAGCCAAAGGGGTTTTCAAAGTCCTTACCCATCATGATCATGCCGCCACGCGGGCCGCGCAGTGTTTTATGCGTGGTTGTGCTAACTACATGGCAGTGGGGCAGCGGGTCTATAAGTAATCCACGGGCTATTAATCCAGCCGGGTGGGCGATATCTGCCAGCACCAGGGCGCCAACTTCATCGGCCACCTTACGGATAAATTCATAATCCCAATCTCGCGAGTAAGCCGAGGCGCCGCAAACGATCAGTTTCGGTTTTTCCTTAAGAGCCACGCTTTTAAGCTGATCATAATCAATTCTGCCGGTGTCTTTTCTAACCCCATAAAAATGCGGCTTATATAGCTTACCGGAAAAATTTACCGGGGAGCCATGGGTTAAGTGGCCGCCATGCGAAAGATCAAAACCTAATATTTTATCACCGGGCTGCAACAGTGCCAGCATTACAGCGGCGTTAGCCTGTGCGCCGGAGTGCGGCTGCACATTTGCCCATTCGGCATTGAACAATTGCTTTGCTCTTTCAATGGCGATGGTTTCAATTTCATCAACCACCTGACAACCGCCATAATAGCGCTTACCGGGCAAACCCTCGGCATATTTGTTGGTCGCCACAGAGCCTGCGGCTTCCATTACCTGGCGGCTTACAAAGTTTTCTGAAGCGATCAGTTCAATGCCTTCTTCCTGGCGCTGTTGTTCTTCATCCAACAGCTTAAATATCAATTTGTCTCTTTTCATGCTATGCTTAAAAACGGCGCTAAGTTAGTTATTTAGAGTCAAGAGCCAAGAATCAAGAACCAAGATTAAATACTTAAAACACCTTTCAATATCTTGGTTCTTGATTCTTGGCTCTTGGCTCTACTAACGCGCCGATATCCAAAAATTATTATATCCCAACCCTACCTGTATGTTGATCATTTCCTGCTGCAGCATCTCCAGCACCGCCAAAAAATTATAAACAAAATGTACCTTGTTTTCCGAATTACCGGCTATGGATTTAAAGTCGAGCTTTTTATTGATTAACAACAGGTCATTGATCGCTTTCTTCTGCTTTTCTATAGTATATGGATATTGTAATACAGTGTGCGTAACCTCTTCGGTGCGGTTCAAAAAGCGTTTTGTTACGCGCTCATACACCATCATCAGTTTATACAGCGTGAGTTCTGAAAGCTCCTCACCAGGCACCACTGCTTTTTCTACCTGCTGCAGATCATAGCCGATATTACCGCGTTTCTCCTGTTTTAAGCGCTCTTCTTCCAAAGGACGCATCTCTTCGCATATTAGTTTGAATCGCTTGTATTCTAACAATTTCCGAACCAGTTCTGCCTTGGGGTCCAGTTCACTTCCTTCTTCCTCCGCAGCATAGCGGGGCAACAGCATTTTGGCCTTGATGCGCATCAGCGTAGCTGCCACAAAAATAAATTCGCTGGCCAGCTCCATGTTAAGGCTGGTCATGTGGTGGATATAGTTCAAAAAATCATCGGCAATGCGGGCAATGGGGATATCATGGATATCCAGCTCGTCTCTTTCGATAAAAAAAAGCAACAGGTCAAAGGGGCCTTCAAACTGCGGTAATTTTATTTCAAAACTATCTTCGGTCATAAAAAACCAAAAATATAACTAATGGAATAAAGCTTATAAACATTCACAAAAATTAATTCCACACAGCTTTTGACGACAGGAAGATTAAGTACTGTTTGATCGATTGGATTATTTACCGAAGTCGATCTCTTCTGTAACACGTGTATTTATTCCATTACTGTCAACATAACTTTCATCAAAATTCAATACCAATTTTGTATCGGTAATTATTTTGAATGCAGCTGTTTCCGAAACCGGGTGAGGTAACGACAGGTTGCTTATCGATTGGGCCTGGTAATTGAGTGTGATGTTAGCGCCTGAAATAACGTAGGTGAAATAATAGAGGACATGTCCGGGATCATACTGGGTGCCGGTGCCGTCTGGCCTGAAAATTATGCTCGCTACATGGTCAAATGCTAATCCGTAGGTTTGAACAAGCTTTCCATTCTGATACAATTTAGCAGAATCAAGGGTATAGTACCATTGCCCGGTTACCACGGGTTGAGTTTTTGGGGTGATGTTATCTTTTTTCGAGCATCCCGCAATCAGGATGACAACTGCAGCAAGCAGTAAAAGTTTATTCAATGTGATGGGATTAAGTTTTTTAAATGTATGAATAAACGCGTAATTATTGTAAACGATTTTTTACTGTTTTTATTAATTAAATACCGTAATTTGTAATTTAAATTTCTACAAGGACGTCCATGCAGGTAACAGCCGGTGATTTACTACAACAAATAAACTACCCCTCTGATTTAAAGCATCTTAGCGAAAATCAACTCGAAAAAGTTTGCCAGGAATTGCGCCAGTATATTATTGATGTGGTATCCGTAAATGGTGGGCATTTTGGCGCCAGTCTTGGTGTTGTTGAATTAACCGTTGCCCTGCATTATATTTTAAATACGCCTTATGACCAACTGGTTTGGGATGTGGGCCACCAGGCTTACGGACATAAAATATTGACCGGCCGCCGTGACGTTTTTCATACCAATCGTATCCACGGAGGCATCAGCGGTTTCCCAAAACGTTCAGAAAGCGAGTATGATACTTTTGGCGTTGGGCACTCTTCTACCTCTATTTCGGTAGCTTTGGGTATGGCCGTAGCTTCGCAATATAAAGGCGAAACCGACCGGCAGCATGTGGCAGTTATCGGCGACGGCGCCATGACGGCAGGCTTAGCTTTTGAAGCGCTTAACCATGCCGGTATCGAAAATTCCAACCTGCTGGTGATCCTCAACGACAATAACATGTCGATAGACCCCAATGTGGGTGCGTTAAAAGAATACCTGACGGATATCACTACCTCCAAGCCTTATAACCGTTTCAGGGACGATATCGCGCATGTATTAACCAAGCTATCAGCCATTGGCCCTGACGCGTTTAAAATCGCCAAAAAAATAGAAAAAAGCATAAAAGGGACGTTGTTAAAACGCAGTAACTTTTTTGAAGCGCTGCAGTTCCGTTATTTTGGGCCGATTGACGGGCATGATGTGAAGCACATGGTAAAAGTATTGCGCGATCTGCGCGATATACCCGGACCAAAGCTGTTACATTGTGTAACGGTTAAGGGAAAAGGCTATTCATTAGCTGAGAAAGACCAGACAAAATGGCACGCTCCAGGATTATTTGATAAGATAACCGGCGAGATCCAAAAAACAAAATCTGAAAAACCGCAGCCTCCGAAATACCAGGATGTATTTGGCCATACCATTATTGAACTGGCCGAGCAGAACCCCAAGATCATGGGTATCACCCCTGCCATGCCCTCGGGATGTTCGCTGAATATGATGATGAAGCAAATGCCTAATCGTGCTTTTGACGTTGGTATTGCCGAGCAACATGCCGTAACTTTTTCGGCAGGACTGGCAACACAGGGGCTTATCCCTTTCTGCAATATCTATTCAAGTTTTATGCAAAGGGCGTATGACCAGGTAATACATGATGTGGCGATACAAAAACTCAACGTAGTGTTTTGTTTGGACAGGGCCGGAATAGCCGGTGCAGATGGGCCAACCCATCATGGCGCTTATGACCTGGCTTATATGCGCTGCATTCCGAACATGATCGTTTCGGCGCCAATGAACGAAGAAGAACTACGGAACCTGATGTATACTGCCCAGCAGGATGATATGGGCCCATTTGTAATACGTTACCCACGCGGTACAGGTGTTATGGTCGACTGGCAACGGCCTTTAAAAGCTATCCCGGTAGGCAAAGGCCGTAAAATATGCGATGGTGAAGAAGTCGCCATACTATCCATAGGTGCCATAGGCAACGAGGTGGTAAAAGCAACCGCCGAGCTTGGGAACGATGGCTTTTATCCTGCCCACTACGATATACGTTTTGTAAAACCGCTTGATGAAAATCTGCTGCACGAAGTGTTTAAAAAATTCAGCAAAGTGGTCACCGTTGAAGATGGCTGTATCGAAGGCGGAATGGGAAGCGCTATACTTGAATTTATGGCCGACCATAACTACCACTCACAGGTTGTACGTTTAGGCATACCGGATAAGATCATCGAACATGGCGAGCAGCCGGAACTTTGGGCCGAATGTGGTTATGATGCACAATCCATAGCAAGCGAGGTGAAAAAGCTCGGTCTTAAGCGAAACGCGCATACGATAGCTTCTTAGTTGATGTGCAGATTTCAGATGTGCGGATCTGCAAATGTTGATCTCGCCTGAAATCTAAATCTTCACCACAAAATTCATCCGCACATTTGCATATTTTACTCATCTGCACATTAATGAGTTTTATAACTCGCCAGATCAGTATATAAATTACGGAACGAGCTGCGCAGACCTATGGTAAACATAGTGGTCTTATCTACAAATTGATCATTCTTTTCCTGCCTGAATATTCCACCCAATTCAATTCTCAGGTTATATTTTGGATTAAGCACATAGGCTACTTTGCCCTCCAGGTAATACATATTGGTAGTTAAACCCTGCCCTGTGTAGTTTCCGTTTTGCCTTGCCGGGTCAATATACACCTGGAAAATATCTTTACCATAATTAAGGTTGTTGATATCTAATCCATAATGGCCATAATCGGCTTCGCCGGAGAAATCAAACCTTTTGTAACTATAATTCAAAATGCCTACGAATTCGCGGAAATTAGCTCCCCATGGGTGAGCAAGCGGTTCGCTGTTTTCTGAATAGTTAATGATCGAAGCGCGTTCAGAATAAGTATATGGTTTTACCGTGTTGGTTTCAAACAAATAGTTCAGTGATTTTACGCCGAACAAATTAGCACCACGAATACCTAACTGGTAGCCATATTTATTACGGTAGCTGCCCTTGCTCGAGAAAAACTCAGATGCAGAAAACTCATCCAGCGTAAACTGCCCGTAAGCGGTTATGCCGTTGGTAATCTTATACTTGCCTGTAAATCCGATCAGCGCATTATCACCTGAACCGCTTTGAGCTTCTACCGGCCTTAAGAAAATGATCGGGTTGATATATTGGAAATCAAATCCACGGGGATGCCCCTGGTCGTCTGAAGCAGCCCAGATCACCGAATCGAAGAAACCTAATGAAAGGCGGTTACTTACATTCCAGTCGAGGTAATGGAATACGCCCCATTTTCTGCGGTCATCACCAAAACTGTTAAACTTGGGGGCCATGGGATCATCCATATAGGCCCACATGGCCATATATTGCACATTGCCCAACTTACCCGTCAACTTTAAAAATGGATAAGGTGATGCAGCATCGGATAAAAGCAGCGAACGATAACCATCCCCTATAAATGTTTTATCCTGGCCGAGGGTAATGTTCAGGTACTTTACGGGTGTGTAGGATACGATGGATGTTACGTACGACCAGTCTTTTGTGTTTTTACCAAAACTCCGGTCATAAGCCTGCCCCGGCACTACACCCACTTGATTGATATATGTATCCAGATACTCCGGAAACGCACCCTGGTTCTCGAACCCGCTCGAATAAAAATAAAACTTGCTGCCTATAGTACCACCAAGCTGGTAGCCGCGCGTATTTAACCAGGTATTTTTGTGGCCTGTAACATCCCTGCCTACAGTAAGATCGGGCAGGTAGTCGGCAAAAAAGGTGTAGCCGTCTTTTTTTACATCGATCAGGTGCTCATCAAATAATTTGCGGTGAACCCAGCTATGATGAACCGATGTATCCGTACCATAATTCATTAAAGAATCATAATGAGGTTTTATTAAACTATCGTCAACAAAAAACGGTTTCAGCGAGGTGTGAATACGTGTTTTAGTTGAATAAATATCCGTATCAAGCTTTTGATAAAATTGGTAGGAATAAGGCTGATATTGTGATTGCGACCGTGCAACACCAGCAAATAGCATCAATATCAGTATACTGGTAAATAGCTTTTTCATAGGTTCCTTAATAGTTATTTTATCATAAACCTTTTTTATTCGAAATAGTTTAATGTTTTAAAACCACCCTTTTTCAAATAATCATCTTTTTTTACCAGTTGCAGGTCAGCATGTACCATATCAACCACCAGGGCCTTCAGGTCATATTTTGGAACCCAGCCTAATTTTTCCTTTGCTTTTGTAGCATCGCCTATTAAAAGTTCCACTTCAGTTGGCCTGAAATATTTAGGGTCGACCTTTACTACGGTTTGTCCAAATTTCAGCGCATCGGCATTAAGCCCAAGTTCAGTTACTTTTTGCTGGTCGATATCAATGATCACTCCTTTTTCGTGCTCATCCTTCCCGCTAAACTCCACTTCGACACCTAATTCGGCAAATGCCATTTTTATAAAATCCCTTACCGTAGTTGTTACGCCTGTAGCAATTACAAAATCCTCAGCTTTATCCTGCTGCAGCATCAGCCACATCGCTTCGATATAATCCTTGGCATGCCCCCAATCGCGCTTAGCCGAAAGATTACCTAAATACAGGCAATCCTGCAGACCCAAAACAATTTTTGAGGCCGCGCGGGTAATTTTACGGGTTACAAAAGTTTCTCCCCTGATCGGGCTTTCGTGGTTAAACAGGATACCATTACAGGCATACATATTATAAGCCTCGCGGTAGTTTACGATGATCCAATAGCCATATAATTTGGCTACGGCATAAGGTGAGCGGGGGTAAAAAGGAGTTGTTTCACTTTGAGGCACAGCCTGCACCAAACCATATAGTTCGGAGGTAGAGGCCTGGTAAATGCGCGTTTTTTCTGTAAGACCCAATAACCTTACCGCTTCTAAAATACGTAACGTACCTATACCATCGGCATTAGCTGTATATTCGGGAGTATCAAAACTTACCATTACGTGGCTTTGGGCCGCCAGGTTATAAATTTCATCGGGTTGAACTTCCTGTATCAGCCTGATCAGGTTGGTCGAGTCGGTCAGGTCGCCGAAATGCAGTTTAAATTTAACATTTTGATCATGCGGATCATGATAAAGATGATCTATCCGGTCGGTGTTAAATAAAGAAGACCTTCTTTTTACGCCATGCACTTCATAGCCTTTTTTCAATAAAAACTCGGCTAAATATGCGCCGTCCTGCCCGGTGATTCCGGTTATTAAAGCTTTTTTCATCAAATTAAGTAAATGCGATTTTGGTGCAATAATATCCAATTAAATTGAAAATATTGGCATTTGGCTTTAATATGATCAAAATGACAGATGGTTTATAAGCAAAACGCAAAAAGGTATATTTGTACCTAATTAGCTCCGGATACATTTATTTATCCTGGTTGGCTCTAAAATTTTGTTAGTAAAAGGGATCTATCAAAAGCTTTAATAGTATATATGAAACAAGCTAAATGGTTTGAGAGAAGTTTTAACTTCAATTCGGAACAAAATACTTTTCCGTCAATTATTGAGCGGCTTATGGGAACGCCCGCCCGGCTTGAAGAAAAGCTGAGATATATACCCACGGAGATATTAACCCTTAAATTGGATAATACCTGGTCAATCAAAGAGAATATCGGGCATTTAACCGATCTTGAGCCGCTTTGGCAAGGGCGGCTTGAAGATATTATGAACGGGGAGATAGAATTAAGGCCCACAGACCTGGCAAATAGAAATACAGACCTGGCAAATCATAATGCCACATCGTTAGAGGAATTGTTGAGATCCTTTAGGCAAATACGGGCAAAAACCATATTGATGCTTGAAAAAATTGATGAGGAAACGATATTTAAATCAGCACTCCACCCGAGGCTCAAAACACCGATGCGAACCATAGACCTATTTTTATTTGTCGCCGAGCATGACGATCATCATTTGGCACGCATTACAGAATTATCTAAATTGCTGATTTAAATTAAAGCAGGCAGATTTGACAACTTTCTAAAGTTTTCAAATCTTTCAGCCTATATCCCCGCCACCTGCTCTTCCAACTCCTTATACCAATCCGCTCCATATTTGCGAATCAGCGGCGCCTTTAAAAATTCGTGCACACGCACCTTCAGCTCATCGCCAAAAGCACAGGCGGGGCTGCAGATGCTCCAGCGGTCGTAATTTAACACATCAAACTCAGGATATTTGGTAATACGGATAGGATATAAATGGCAGGAAATAGGTTTTCTCCAATCAATGGCGCCATTTTCATAAGCTTTTTCTATAGCGCATTTAGTAATGCCATTTTCCCAGATCACATAGGCACATTCTTTATTGGTATCCACACAGGGGGTGGTATAATCACCTTCAAAGTCGGTTACATAGGTGCCGTTCTCTTCAATGGTTTTGATACCCTTCGCGGTCATAAACGGTTTCACCTTGGGGTAGATCTCGTCCAGGATACCTAACTCATCATGATTTAGCGGCGCGCCAGAGTCCCCTTCCAGGCAGCAAGCGCCTTTACACTTATTTAAATTGCAGACAAAGTTTTCCTTCACTACGTCCTCATGCACCAAAACACTGCCTACTTCGATCATATATTCTTAAATTCTAATTACTAATCTCTAAAATTATGGCAGTTATTTTTTTACTATGATCTATGAAACATCAACTATTTCTTCAACGGATTCAAAGGATATTTTAATCCTGCCGCGCCATTCAAATCCATGGTCAGGCTGCCAACTACCAACTCCACTTTCGCCCTTACGGGGATACGGTTATTATCATCCGTTATCCAAAGATACAGCTTACTGTCTTTCCTGAAAATACGACCGGGGATAATAGTCGGGTTAAATTTAAGACAATTAAACGTACCCATTGAACATTCCGCTTTTTCTTTGCCTACATAGGTAATACTCAGCGTGTGTATACCGTCTTCCAAAAAATATTGCAGGTCAAATTTTTCACCGATCTTGATCTTTGAAACATCAATACAACGGGCAAAATAGTAAGCGGATACAAAATCAAACACCTTGCCCTTAGATGGGAAAGTTCCCTTAGCGGCTGTTACCGTATTTTTTTCATGATCAAAAGTTACCTTATCCGTATGCTTGTAGCTTGATTCGCGCCTGTTCTCCGCATAAAAATAAGGTTCAAGGGTGTTTCGGTCAACAAAAGTTTCGTACCGGTTGCGTACCTTATAAAATACATCAAACGCCCCGGCCGTTTTCCCTTCGGCTATGATATGGTAAACAGGCTGCCCGGCAAATTTGGTTGGGCTATCCTCCACCCTGATCTCTGCTTCGGCCGCGGTAAAAAAGCCGTATTTCATTTTATAGTTTAGCTTTTCACCGATCTTAAAGGCGGGTTCGCTGTTTTTGGTAAGCTCCTGGGCAAAAACAATATCAAAGCAGCCTGTTATCAGAATAAGAGCAAGTACATATTTCTTCATAGGCCGCCAAAGCGCAGGATTAATCTTTTCGTTTATAAATAGGGACGGTTGAACATGGCTCGCCAAACATAATGCTCCTGGCAACCGGTGTTAGCTTTTTCGTCAATTCAACATAAGCCGAAACCGGAACATCAATGTCGCCGCACCCCTTAATAACGATACGCTGGTCGCGATATTGCTCAACATCCATACCGGCCATAGCCTTTTCAAACAGTACTGTTTCCAGCACATTCTTGTCGCCAAAAACAACCTCCTGCGCATAAGGAGCCAGGCGGTTTGCTATCAGCATATAGGCCCATGCAGGCACAATGGCATCTGCCGTGCAGGTAATAGCTACATTTTTGCCCTGGTATTGCGCCCAATCATGTGCTTTTACAAATTCCCTGAAATCCTTTTCGCGCAGCATGAGCTCCATATACAGGTTATCCTTGATATCATATACCACACGATCGCCCCTAGGATAAAAAGCGGCAGGGTCAAGTGTTACCAAACCGCTTTGCGCTACTTTATTGATTATATTTTCCTGGATGTCCATTTTCTTTAAAATAAAAAATCCGGAAGCAGTCAAACTGCTCCCGGATACAAAATTACTTTAAATATTGTTACAAGAACTTAGAACGGTAATCTTTTACATTCGCCTTATCTTTCAGCGCGTCAAATATCTGTGTTTGTGACCGCGTAAGCAATGCCTGGGTTATCTGTTGCCTTTCTCTTACCGCATTGGTAAGCGGTGCGGGATTAACAAAACTTTCAAGCGAGAATACGTACACGCCTGTTTGGCCTTCAATTGGCTTTGATACCTTATTGGGTTTCGAGCCAAAGATCGTACCTATCAGTTTATATTCAACTGATAAACCTGGGATCACCGGGTTAGCCAACACTATATTTTGAATAGGGACTGCTTTGGTTCCGGCTTTTTGAGCTACCTGGTCAATTGTAGAGGCTCCGTTTGCAGCAGCCTGTAATTTATCCACCAGCAATTTAGCTTTCACTTTATTACGCACTGCTGCCGTAATTTGCTTTTTAACCGCCTCAAGCGGCAATGTACCCTTAGGTTTAATTTCTGTTAACGAAGGGATGATATACTGATCGCCCACTACATATACCTGGTCGCCAAAATCACCTTTTTCTACTTTAAATGCCCATCTAACTATCTCACGGGCGCTTTCAAGCCCCGGAAGTGCAGATGCTAAGCCATTTACATCATTGGCAACTTTCTTGGTCAATCCGTCCTTTTTGATAAGGGCATCAAAGTTACCTTTGGTAAGGGCTCCTAAAAATGCCTGCGCCTTACTATATGAGGCTGATTGTGTTTTGGAGCTTGCTGTTACCGGTTTATCGATCACAGCAACTTTAACTACCTGTGACGAACCTTTTTGGTCCTGGATCTCTATCAGGTGAACCCCGAATTGAGTTGGCACCACTAAAATATCGCCTTTTTTCCCATTAAATACAGCCTGGTCAAATTCCCCTACCATGGTATTACGGCCAAACGTACCCAAATCGCCGCCTTTTTCTCTTGATCCGTCTATCGAAAAAGTTTTGGCCAGTTCGGCAAATGACCTGCCGCCCGCTATCAGTTTCTTCAATGAGTCGGCTTTAGCAATAGCTTTTTCAAGACCAATGGTTTTATCATCAATTAATATATGGCGGGCTTTTACCGAATCGGGCCCAACGCGTGAATCATCCAGTTTTGCCAGTTTATAACTTCCATTTGATAAATAAGGCCCGTAAATAAACCCCTTTTGAGCGCCGAACATTATCGAATCCAGTTTAGGGTCACCAAGCTGGCCTTTCTTTCTATATTGAATAGGAGTTTTTGTTTCGGCATTTACCTGTACAAAAAGCGAATCATTTGTACTGCTTTTAAATGCAGGTATCAATTTTTCTACCTGGTCTTTAATAGCTGTTGAATCTTCTTTTGAAGGGGCCGCATTAAAGCTAACGTACTCAAAGCTCCTTAACTCTTCTTTATTATTAAATTCCGATTTATGATCATCGTAATAGCTTTTGTAATCGTCATCTGTTAAAGTGACCTTGCTATCGGGTATTGATGAATAATCAAGCATGGTATATTTAAAATTAACCAGCTTGTTTTTGGATTCATAATCGTCCTTAGCATCAAGAGCGTTTACATAAAGGCCATTAGTTACTAAAGAAACATATTTCTCACCTCTTTTAGTATCGATCATCCCTGTTACGAAAGCAGTCCATTGTACCTTCATCTGGGCATCCGCCTTTGCATCCGTCAGGCTATTTAAAAATGCATTCAACCTGGTTTTGTCCAGCTGGCCTGTTTGTGGGTTTCCAAAAGCCTGTACGATCTGTGGATTAGGGTTATTACCACTGATCATGGATTTAACTTCATCATCACTTACCGAAAGGCCCAGTTTATCAATCTCCCTGTCTAATATCTTACCGCTTACCATCTCATTCCAGGTATTTTCCTGTAAATAAGTAGTAAACTGTGCATTAAGATTTGACTGCCCTGACTGTTGTTTTAGCTGATTTGTATTCTGTTCCAGCTTTTTTGAAAAAACATCATAAGTCAGCTTCTCACCCGCAACCTCGCCGATCTCGTTTCGGTCACCTTTAAAAATTGAACTCCCCTGTCTTGCTACTTCCTCACCAATAAATGCAAGCAGCGAAAACCCGATCACCATTGCGACGATCTTACCCATGCGCTCGCGCAAATAATTCATTACACCCATATACTTTATTATAATTATTTTAACTCCTCAAAAAGAGGGCGCAAGATACAACTTTTAGCAAAATTTAAAACACAAAAATTATTGTGCAACATCCTTGCTGTCAACATGGATTGTACCCCGCCCCTGCGGCATTTTCCAATGGGTAAAATTCTCATCGCTGATGAAGCTTGTTCCATCAGTAATACTACCATCCGCCATCTTAACATGTACCGGTTTATTAGAATGGATCTGTCGGCTTGCTTCATCCCATATCAACTCCTCTGAGTTGAATATATCGCCCTGGGCATTGGTGCCAACCACATTTTTACGCAACTCGATCACCTTTAAAGAATCATGGCGTATGGCGTACTCAGAGGTTATCGTGCTCGACTCTTTCATGTCTTTATCATAAAAGATAACTTTTACCCCTTTAGGCATCTCGGTATAAGGATTTTTAGTCTTATACTGGATCATTAAAGGCGAGGTCATGTGGGCCTTTACTTTGGCAGAGTCGCTATAGATCACATCAACACCGGTATAGCGTTCGCCCGGTTTATTTACTTCAGCTGCTGATATTTTCTGGATATCTTTCAGATCATTCTCACAACCCGTTATTATAGTAATACCAGCGATCACAACCGGCAAAAATAATTTCGATAATTGCTTTGCCATCCTCATAGCCAGGTTTAATCAAATTTGTAGCGCTGGAACCACTTATCATTAAGTGTAAAACCTAAGTGAAAATTCATATAGTTTTCTTTTATCAGGCTATTCTCCAGTGTTCCGCGTTTGCCTATTTCCGCTGAAAAATTGATCTTATAAAAAGCGGACGAAGCGCGGTCATGCGGCAGTGGGATACCAAAGCCGAAAGTGGCCGCATACCTTTTGATATTAGTGTTGCTTACTTTTAAATAGGTATTCTCGTAAAGTATGCCCAGGCGATAATCCCATAAGGCCAGGTTGTTCGACAATGAATTAACATTAGGTGTGATCTGGCCACCCAGGTTAAACATTTTACTATCCTGCAAACCCTGGTTAACGCCTGCTATAGAAAGATCGGACCATTTACCGGTGGTGAAATCAGCGCCGATCAGGAAGCTTCCTTCCTTTTGAAATGAAATACCAAAGTGATTGATCTGTGGCAGCTGTAATTTTGCATTTGGCGATTGGTTATTTACCAGCGTATCTGTAGGCACATCCTCGTTGCCATTTACATCACGAAAATACTGGCTCACTATATAGCTGTATTGCGTATTCAATTTGGTACCGGCCGAACCTGAGTACCCTAAGATAAGGTGCCTGGAGTTAGAAAAATCAAACGAATACTGTACACCATAATCATAGTTTAAGCCGCCAATATGGTTGTTTTGTTCAATGCGCGAGTTTAATGTTCCATACAGGTCAGGCAACTCTGTTGATTGATCCTGTTTTAAGCTGCCAAATATATAAGAGATATTAGCGCCTACCAGCAAGTGCTTACCAATACCAAACCCATAGCCTATATAAGCTTTTGATAAACCGCCATCGCCCGAATAAAGATAGTTTGTAGTGGTATCCACAGATCCGGCGGTACCGGCGCTGCCATTGCGTACAGAGGTTTGCCTGTAATTATACCCAAGCTCGCTGTAAGGCAATAATCCAAAGCTAAGCGCCGAACGTTTAGAAACCGGGACGGCAAATAAAATATGACTGAACCTGAAATTTGAATTTTTCTGATCAGCAAAGCCGGTTTTACTTAAGGTATTAAAGTTACCATATAGCCCGGCATCAATAGTGGTATAATTGATCACAGCGTATGAAGCTGGATTGATAATATTTATGGTATTGAAACCGCCTACCCTGTTAGTAGCAGTAGCTATCCCCCCCATACCTATGCTTTGCGGTAAAAGCTGGTCGGATACATCGCCTAAGCCAAAACGTGAATATGGTGAACTTGTAGTTGCTGTTGATTGCGATTTTGCCTGCAATACAATAACAGCAAGTAAAAGTGTAATAAGAAACCTGGTATATTTAATCATTATTGTTTTGTATAGCTGCGTTTAATCCTTTGAGTACCAAATAAGGCTCATTTTTTATATAGGGGGCAAAGATGCTATTTTTCAGTAGAGTATCAAAAAAATTGCTATCGCCCCCGGTTAGTACAATATTCAGTTCCGGCTCCCTGGCATGATAGCTTTGTATGAAGCCGTTTAGTTCGTGTTTTATTCCGTTTTGCACACCCGATCGTATTGCTGTTGTAGTATCATCGCCGTAATCATTTTCAAACGTGGTATCTGCTTCAATTAATGGCAGCGCCCCGGTATAATAATTTAATGCTTTATAACGCATATTCAGCCCCGGTGATATACTGCCTCCAAAATAATTTCCTTCCGCATCCACCCAGTCATAAGTAATAGCCGTTCCGGCATCGATAACCAGGCTGCCTTTACCCGGATACAATTGATGCGCGCCTATAACAGCAGCTAAACGGTCAAGCCCGAGTGTTTTAGGGGATTTATATTGATTATGGATACCGGCGGTCATTTCAACATTAAAGTACTTTAGGTCAACTTTTTCTTTTAATGCATCCCGCCATTCTTCCGTTTCTTTTTTTACCGATGAAATGATCGCCTGGCTAACCTGGTATTTCCCTATCAAATCAAGCAGAGTTTTGGCCTCTACAGTTGAATAATGTTCAGCCTGTAACAATTCATCCTGCCCGAAAACTGCAATTTTTGTGAAAGTATTACCAATATCAATAACCAGGTTGGCCATCAGGCTTTAACCAATGATAATATAGATTCAAAAATCGCCAGCCCGTCCTGGTTGGCAACCAAAGTATCAGAGGCACGTTCAGGATGCGGCATTATACCGAATACGTTACGGCCTGCATTACATACACCCGCGATATTTTCTATAGAACCATTAGGATTAGCTTCACTCGTTATATTACCAGCCTCGTCACAATACCTGAACAGCACCTGGTCATTATCATTCAATGATTTCAACACATCAGCTGACGCGAAATAATTACCCTCGCCATGGGCGATAGGTATTTTCAATGCCCTTTGCGGTTCGATCTGCGAGGTAAGTAATGAATTGGATGTTTGCGCCGATAAGTAGATATTGCTGCAGTTAAACTTCCTGTTGGTATTGTGCAGCAATGCTCCCGGCACCAAGCCTGCTTCGGCCAGTATCTGGAAACCATTGCATATACCCCATACATAGCCGCCTTTGGCAGCAAATTGTATCACTTCCTGCATAATAGGCGAGAAACGTGCTATCGCGCCCGAGCGCAAATAATCGCCAAATGAAAAACCACCCGGCAAAACAATAAAATCGCATCCCTGCAGATCGTGGTCCTTGTGCCATAGGCGAACTACTTGCTGGCCTACAATTTTTTCTAATACATAGATGATATCCTCATCGCAATTAGAACCCGGAAATATAACTACTCCAAACTTCATGATACAAAACTAATATAACCCCTGAAATTTGAACGAATCTAAAAGTTAAAAAGTGTTAAACTGGAAGTAAATGATGCTGGCGAACAGCAAAAAAAACAAAGTTTCGTAAAACCACCGGGTTGTGGCATATAAAAAATAGTAGGCAAAAAATACAGCCACAGGCACTGTGCATAATAAAAAGTGGTTGAGATGAAAATCAGACCTCACATAAAACGAGAACCCGCCTATCAAAAACATGAAGAATAATAGCTGGAATGATTTGCGGGTTTGCACATAACTTTTGAAGAAATTTTGCTGCAATTTAAAAAAACAAAACACCAGGATGAGTATTACCGGTATCAGCACCAGGTAATTGTAATAGTTAATGGTGATATGCACAGGGAACTTGGTACCCAAAGGCAGCCATATATTATAAAACTGGCCCAGCTTATCGTGCCAGTAATAAAATACAGCCAAAAAGAAAAATATGGTCACAAAACCAATGATACCCGCTACCCACTCGCGCCAGTTGAACGGGCGGAAAAGCACCAGGGCCACCCATATCGCCAAAAACATATATATAAACGGCAAATAGATCAACGTACCCACCGCCACAATCATCCCCAGGTCATACGCAATTGATTTGGCCTCCTCGCCCTTATACAGATCAACCAGCTTATACAGCATCCATATCACCAGGAAGTTGCATACCAGCGGAGGGCTCAGCATCACAAACGGGAGGAATAATCCGGATGCAACCACATACATCAGCGCCGGCAAAAAGGTAGACCGCCCAAGCAGGTTAAAGTGATTGACCAGGTAATTAAGTAATACAGCCTGGCCAAAAACCAGTGCCGCCGCCAAAAACATATCAAAAACCGGCGATATCACAAATTGATAAGCATCGGGTATCAGCAGGCGCGAAAAAAGCTCGATAAAGGGAAAATCAACTTTAGCAGGGGCATTATATACATAACCGACCCGCAGGATAACCAACAATATGGCCAGCCAAAGTATGTTAAGGGGATTAAAGGATCGGAAAAGTTTGATCATGCTGCGGAATTCAACGCAATATTAACAGAAAAACTGCTTAAGCTGAAATGGAGCCGGGCTTTGCATAGCGTTTTACCATATTATCGATGATCTGCGCGGTTTCATCCGGGAAATTCACTTCCACCCTCTTATCATCTGCTATCCATTTGCTGATCTCCTGCACAAAGTGCCCGTCAATAGCATGAATAACCGGCACACCCAACCGGGAAGCGGCAAGGGCGTTACATTGCTGTTCGTATTGGCCCCGCATGGGTATCATCAATACCTTCTTTTGTAAGTATAAAGCTTCGGCAGGGCCCTCGAAACCACCGCCTGTAAGCAATCCTTCACAGCTGGCCATGCTTTGATTAAAAGCCTCGTTGCTAACCGGGAATATCTGAATATTGCCGCTATGATAGGTGGTTTTTTGCCTTTTGGAAAATATATGCCATTGCACACCCGCGGCCTGGCTTAAATATTTTACCAGTGTTTTATCATCATAAGCCGGCAGATATACGGTATAGTGGCCAAGATTAGTCGGCGTAAGACTCCTTATTTCGCTCCGGATAACCGGTGTATGAATAAAATCAGCATACTTTTCAAAATGGAAACCGATATGATGCGTGGTGGGCGAATAATATTTAAAAAGCCACTCAGCATAGTTCCATTTATCCGGCCTTGGTGTTTTGGGCGATACAAAGGAACATTGATGGCTTAAAGATACCGAAGGCACCTTTTGCAACCGGCAGGCCCAGGCACTTACCGGTTCAAAATCATTAATGATAAGGTCATATTGAGCCAGGGGCAAACTATGCATATCGCGCCACAGCGTCCGCAGCTTCATCAGCTTAAAGGTGGCCCAATTATCAACCCCGCCCTTGGTGCCAAACACAAAACTGAACCCATGGAAACGATACTTAAGCGGTTGCGATAAGGCCACTTCGGCCTCGGTACCGCTTACAAGCAGGTCGACCTCGCCATATTGCTGCAGTAAAGGCACTATCTCGCGCGCGCGGCTGATATGCCCGTTCCCCGTTCCCTGTATGGCATAGAGTATCTTCATGGTAAATGCGGGAGCAAGGTAATAAAGATAACAGCCGTTAAGAAATTTATAGGAGTTATCTTGAGGTGATTAATTATTATATAAAAATACCATGAAAACACGGGTTGCACACCTGGTTTCATTCACCTACTTTGGTGGCGACCTAAACCCTGTAATTTTTTATGAAGCAATTTTATCTTAAACCTTTAACCTTCCGGTTGATTATTGTGCTGATGGTAATGGGACTCGCCTTAATTATCCATAGCTGTAAAAAGGATAACCACAACATCCAATCAGAAACCATTTCGGACCCGACAGTTATGGCGGCAAAACAATGGTACGAAAATTCATATGCGGGAGCGAAAGTCAATAAATTAAGTACACAAAGCATTGGCCATGAATCCAAAGATTGGAATAAAATATTCAGCCCGTATTGGGACAAATCTGTTGCCTTTGTGAGCAAGGATATGACTATTGTAGAAGCCCAGGCGCTGAAGAAAGGGGATATGGCATTTTCAACCTTAACGGTTGATTCCAATAAATTTGACTTTAGCCATTCCAACAGCATCACTTCCCTGCTGATTATTAAACAGCAAAACACATTCGGAATATATGCTATGACCATTATGGCCGATCCTTCCTACCTGAAAGGTGATTACGGCAAACTGAAAAACAACACCTACCGGAACCGGGATAAAGACTTTACCGGGGCGGTTTTTTATCACAGCCTTGATGGTACTTTTATCAATGGCTGGCAATATGTTAACGGTAAAGTTACCACGCCTTTGTATGAAGGTAATGCGCCGGATGCAACCAATCAATTAGTGGTACAAAGCACCGGCAATCAAAAAACCAATACTACGGGATGCACGGCCACCATGATCACCACTTTTTGGCAGAACTGCGCTTACTATGAAAATGACCCCAATTTTCAACATCCGTTTGATTGTTATTATTATACCACCCAAACCATTTATAATAGCTGCGGACCAACGACTCCCGGCGGAGGTGGAAGTTCCGCTCCTCCTCCATGTACCGTACCGGTTGGTGGGGGCTCAACCGTTCCGGATAATGTTAATAAGGTGGTGATGGTAGTAACGCCAGACCCGCCGCCAATTGATCCTGGCGGAGGGATTACGCCACCTGCACCACCGGGGACACCTCCTAATCCATGTCCGACAAAAACTGTAGTTGATACTATTTTTATTGATCCATGTGCACAAAAAGTCAGCGTAAACAGCAAGGCTGCAAATTCCACAATAGCGCAACAAAACAACCAAATTAGAGCAAATACAGGTGCTAATGAATATGGTACCGAACAAAATCTATCGACTTTTCCCGGAAGTACATATTTGAATACACCAGTTAGAACAGATGGATCTCCAAATACCTTTAATTTTAATTTGACTTGGAATAGCACTAATGGATATACAATAGGAATGGCGCATAGTCATCCGGGAGGAAGTGCACCATCTCCTGCGGATGTTTTTATAATGATCGATAACTTGATAACTAATCAACAATTAAGAACTTCTGGAGCCACAGCAATAAACTTTTATAAAAAAAATGTTTCACTAACAGTTATTACCAGCATAAGCACATATATAGTTACCATTAAAAATTGGGATGCATTTCAAGCAAGTTATAGTACGTATAGCGATAACAACGCAGCATTTGAAGCTAATTATATCAATACAGCAGCAACTAACCAATCTACTGAATATGCTCTTTTGTCAATATTTGGAAGCGCCATTAATTTATATAAAGCATCTCCTGGGTCTACAAATTTTATCCCATTAACTATAAATAATAACCAGGTAATAGCTTTACCATGCCCATAATATTAACTTTATAATTAAATAATTAGAATAAAATGAAAAGAATAATTTTTTTAATAGCAGGTTTAGTTTTTAGCATTTCTTGCATGAGTCAACAGCCTAATTTAAGTAGCGTAGTAAGTATTAAATTGCCTGATAAAGCAGAGAAACTAAATAGGACACAATCATCATCTTATCTAAAAGAGAATTTTAAAAAGTCAAAAGTCCCGTTAGATAAGGAAAATATATATATAAAGGATGGGGTGATCATCTCATTTTGGGATTTGAGTGTTTCTGGGGACAACAAAAGATCTCTTCAGAATTCAAAAGCTGAGCTTTTAGAGGTTCTAAAAATAGATAAAAATTTAAAAGTTAATGAAGCAAATATAATTACCATAAATCATAATCAATTCTTAGTAATAAACTATCAGGAGGGTGATGAAGTCTATCTAAGATTTTATTCAGATTATAAAAATAATAAGAATATTTCCGGGCTTATACAATTTAAAAAACCTGATGAGGATAAAGCTAAAGGATTATTAGACACCCTATTAAAAACAATTCAGTTTAAAAATTGAAAATGGTTTCTCGGGCCCTCAAATACACACTCATAAAAACATTAACTATAACCATTATTCTTTTATTTGGATGTATGACCGTAAAAGCGTCACCAATTAATAAAGACACTACCTATCGGCAATTTCCGGATTTAAGTAAATTTAATGGTACGTGGCAATATGTCGATAGTGGTATAACATTTAAGATAGTTTTAAAAGCAGAAAAAATCTATTATCAAGAAGGTGAGGCTTATATGGATCATGTTGAAGGTTATCATCTTTATTCAAGAGGCAATAAAGTCATTCAAAGTTCTATTGGAAAGAAAAAGACCATAATACTTGGAAATTATTTTTATGATTTTGTTGAAAAAACAGAGCCCAAAAATGCAATTCAGTTTGTTTTCACTGATTTGGAGAGAGAAACAAATTTGGAAGGCAGGACAGAATTACTTCCCGGAAATAAACTTAGATGGACATTGAAAAACAATGAAGGAGTGAGATATATACCCAAAGGCCAGAAGGCGCCTGATCGCAATATTCATGTACCTAACCATATTATTTTAACGAAAGTTGAATGATTCAATGGTGGGGTTTGAAATGCGGATTTTTAATAGAGTAAGCACATGCCGCATTGCAAACGTTTTTGGAAAGCGTACATTTTAAAAACGAATAATACACTGCTCAATACGATTCCTGCTTAAACCGCTCCAGCAAAGTCCGCACATCCATTTTGGCGTCCAGGTCTTCGGCATCGGTTTTATCCTCGTCGTCGGTATCGCTTTTAAAGTCATCGGGGTTGTATTTGAATATCGACCAGCTTTTGTTATGATATTCCAGAGCGGTCAGGCTCTCTACCCAATCCCCGGAGTTAAGGTATAACACCGAACCGGGGTTATCGGTCGCTTTGATCTCCCTGATCTCGGCATGGTGGATATGCCCGCATATTACGTATTGATAATCCTTTTCAACGGCCAGGTCGGCAGCAGTTTGTTCAAACTGGTTGATAAATTTTACCGCGTCCTTAAATTTTGCTTTTACTTTTTGCGAGAAGCTCATCTTTTCGCGACCCATTGCGGCCAACAGCCAGTTGGTAAAGCTGTTTAACAGAATCAGTGTATCATAACCAACGGCTCCCAGCTTGGCTAGCCATTTGGAATGCTGCATGGTTACATCAAACACGTCACCATGAAATATCCAGGCTTTTTTACCATCGATCTTCAAAACAATACGGTTGCGCAGCACAAATGAGCCCAGGTTAAAATCAGCGAACTTGCGCAGCATTTCATCATGGTTACCGGTAAGGTAATAAACCGGGATGCCTTCGGTAACAAATTTCAGGATACGGCGCACCACTTTCATGTGCGCCTCGGGCCAGTAGGATTTGCTGAACTGCCAGATATCAATGATATCGCCGTTCAGTATCAGCATTTTGGGCTTGATGCTTTTTAAATATTTAAGTAATTCCTTAGCATGGCAGCCATAGGTGCCCAAATGCACATCGGATATAACCACGATATCAACTTCACGCTTTGCCATTAAAATTTTGGGGGATAATTTACCGGCCGGTAAATTTTGCCGGGGAATGATTTGCAGAATACTAAGTAACGACTATTATTCGTCTTCGTCGTCTTCATTAACGCTCAGTTCATAAGGGCTTGCGTAGAACATACCTACCAATAACAGCAACCCTACTACAACCAAATATGTATATTCAAAATTCATATTGTGTTATTTTACAAATATCCGATATCCAGATTATTATAACATTAAGACTACGTTAAATGTAAAAGGTTTCATGCCGATGAAAATTTATTTTCAATACGGTCCAATTGCTTTAAATGATGCCTGGAATGGATCAGGATAAACTTAAACCATTGCCTGGCGTTCAGCATACCAAGGCGGGCATGTTTATAGCGGCAATGTTTTGATGAACCATGAATAAGCGGCGCCACGGCATCAATGCGCTTGCGGCATTTCACCAGCAGGTTCCGGGCTTCTTCCTTGCTGATCTTGTTGACAGCCACTTTATCAGAAACAGCTTTTGGTACTTTTACCCTGAACGGTGGGAACCTGCCAAATGTCAACACCATGAAACCTATAGGTGTACGGCCCTTTGATGTAGGCACACAATTACTCAGGGTACATTTTTCAAGAGCAATGGTTGAACCGATATCAGCCTGCAAAATGTGTGAGTAAACTTCAGCGTAAGACCAGCCGCCGCCGGGAGGAGTCACCGCAAATAACTCATCCGGGATAGTATCCAACCGGCTGCGATAAGTATCCAGCGCTTCATCAATTTTTTTACGTTGCGATCCGATGCCCATGGGTCTTTTATTTCGAATATCGAATTTTCGATTTCGGATTTATATAATACACTTTACCTGGTTTAAGTTTACAATAGTAAAGTTAACTCTTTTAGCCGAGTGATCTGCACCGGCACATCATCCGGCTTTTCCAGTCCTGCTGGGTTAAAATAAATAGCGTCTATCCCAAAATTCAATGCGCCATACACATCAGCTTCAAGGCTATCACCTATCATCAGGCTTTCGTTTTTATTTGCCCCGGCTAAGCCGAGTGCGTGCTCAAAAATAGCTTTGTCAGGCTTATTAATCCCGATCTCTTCCGAAATAATAACATGCTGGAAATAGCCGCCAATATTTGTCCCGCTGATCTTAACATCCTGTGATTCCCGGAAACCATTGGATATTAAATGCAAGGTATATTTTGATTGCAGGTATTGCAGTGTCTCATGCGCATCGGGAAACAGGTTGGTTTTGGTTGGACACAACTGTACATAGTCATCTTCAAATCCAACAGGGATAATTTCAGGTTGCAAACCCAGGTCGAGGAAAGTTTTTTTAAAACGCGCCTCCCGTAACGCTGCCTTGGTGATCTTGCCCACATGATACTCAGCCCAAAGCTGGTGATTATTGCGGGTATAGGTTTCGATAAACAGGTCGGCAGAATGCAAACCCAAATCTTTTAAAGCATAAATACCATATAATTCATGTAATGTTTCTTCGGCATTTTTATCAAAATCCCAGATGGTGTGGTCGAGGTCGAAGAAAATGTGTTTATAGCTTATTTCGGAATTCGGATTTTCCATTTCGGATTTGTAGATAATCTTTATCGTCAAAAATACGCTGCAAAATCCAATTTGTTAATATTGTTTTCGTGGATTTTCAATCCGGTTGAACACTTACTATTAAATCAATTATCTTAGCATATCAATGAGCAAAAATAAATCTGAACGAAATATCGAGCGAATAAATTTATTAAAGGAAAAGTTTCGACACTTAAGCACAGAAACTATTGCGGCACGCTTAACAAATTTTAGTAAGTCAAACGATATATCTATAGCTTACAAAGAAATACTTAAGGAAAGGGGAATCGAAGATTACTTATCTGTTATAATTCAGGCAAAATCCGAAATCGAAAACGGCGAAGCCCTCAACGTAGTTAATCCGACTTCCGAAATCCCCTAAACTTTCTCTCCAAACGCCAAATCTCCCGCATCCCCCAATCCCGGCACAATAAACGCTTTCGAAGTCATTTCCTCATCCACCGCGCCCAGCCATAAATGCGCTTTCGGTAAATTGGCTTTTACGTGTTCAATACCTTCGGTGCTGGCTATGATGGCGGCTACGTGCAGCTCTTTAATATCATATTGCGCTATCAGTTCCTTACAAACCAATACAATACTTTGCCCGGTAGCCAGCATGGTATCGCAGATGATCAGTGTTTTCCCAGTTAGATCCGGTGACGAGATATGATCGATATTGATGATAAAAGCGCCGGTCTTTTTAACCTTGCGATAGGCAGTTACAAAAGCGGATGGCGACTTATCAAAAAAGTTCATAAAGCCCTGGTGAAAGGGTAAGCCCGCCCGCAGGATGGTGCACAGCACAGGATGGGTATCAGGCACGTTTACAGGTGCAATGCCCAAAGGGGTTTGAACGTCAATCGCAATATACTTTAATTTTTTGCTGATCTCATAAGCCAGTATCTCGCCCAACCTTTCCTGGTTGCGCCTGAAACGCAGCCGGTCCTGCTGTGTATTTACATCACGCAGTTCGGCTAAAAACTGGTTGCCTACTGTATTGGTTTTGTTGAGGATGAAGATCATGGGCTGTAGATTAGAGGTTAGTTGATCAGCGATTAGTAAAAATACGCAATAGTGATCAGAGATTAATTAACCGATAAACAGTAAAAAGGTTCGATATCTACATAAACTAATCACTATCCCAAAACCTGCTGACATAGGGTTGTCACCCGCGCTTTTTAGTTTTGATCAAGAAAATAAAAACTCATGCAAACCTTGAAAAAACTGTTGTTCAATAATCCTGTTATAGCAAAACTGCTGCCGTTTTACACGCATAGCCTTTATACTATTATTCGTATTTTTGTAATCATCTATGGATTTTAAATTAACCTCTCAATATTCTCCCACCGGCGATCAGCCCGAGGCCATCAGGCAGTTGGTTGAAGGTGTAAATAACCAGGATCCCTTTCAAACCCTGCTCGGTGTTACGGGCTCAGGGAAGACTTTTTCTATAGCTAACGTTATCGCGCAAACACAGAAGCCAACGCTTGTGCTGAGTCATAACAAAACACTGGCAGCTCAGCTTTACGGCGAGTTCAAGCAGTTCTTCCCCGAAAACGCGGTGAACTATTTCGTATCCTACTATGACTACTATCAACCCGAAGCATTTATACCCAGCACCAATACCTATATTGAAAAGGACCTGCAAATAAACGAGGAGATCGAGAAGCTGCGCCTGCGCACAACCTCTTCCTTAATGTCAGGGCGAAGGGATGTGATCGTGGTTTCATCCATTTCCTGTATCTATGGTATGGGCAATCCTGATGACTTTGCCGATTCTGTTTTCCGTTTCGCCGTAGGTACCCGCATCAGCAGGAATGCCTTTTTGCACCGCCTTGTCGAAATTCTGTATGCCCGCACTACTGCTGATTTTAAACGCGGCACTTTCCGGGTAAAGGGCGATATCGTGGATATTTTCCCGGCTTATATGGATGTGGCTTATCGTATTTCATTCTTTGGCGATGATATTGAAGAATTGAGCACATTTGATCCCGGAACAGGTAAAACCATCGAGAAGATGACCCACATGGTTGTTTTCCCGGCTAATTTATATGTGGCACCGCGGGAGCGTTTCACCCAATCTATCTGGGCCATACAGGAAGAACTGGAAACCCGCAAAAAGCAATTTATTGATGACAAGCGTTTCCTGGAGGCAAAAAGATTAGAAGAAAGAGTCAACTACGACCTGGAAATGATACGTGAATTAGGCTATTGCTCCGGTATCGAGAATTATTCCAGATTCTTTGACGGTCGACTGCCCGGCGCACGCCCATTCTGCCTGCTGGATTATTTCCCTGATGATTATTTGATGGTGATAGATGAAAGCCATGCCACCGTACCGCAGATCAGGGCCATGTATGGCGGCGACCGTTCGCGCAAAATATCATTGGTTGAGTATGGTTTCCGACTGCCCGCCGCATTGGATAACCGCCCCTTGAATTTCCAGGAATTTGAACGACTGGCGCCACAAACCATTTATGTAAGCGCCACTCCCGGCGATTTCGAACTGGAAAAATCAGGCGGTGTAGTAGTTGAGCAAGTGATACGCCCAACCGGTTTGCTCGACCCGATGATCGACGTAAGGCCGGCCATAAACCAGGTGGATGATTTACTGGATGAGGTAGATAAAACCGTAAAAATGGGCGACCGCGTGCTGGTAACTACCCTCACCAAACGCATGGCCGAAGAACTGGCCAAATACATGGACCGGCTGGGCATTAAATGCCGTTACATACACAGCGAAGTGAAAACCCTGCAACGGGTTGAAATTTTAAGAGATCTGCGATTGGGTGTATTTGATGTGCTGATCGGTATCAACTTATTACGTGAAGGGCTGGATTTACCCGAAGTATCCTTAGTAGCTATACTGGATGCGGATAAAGAAGGGTTTTTGCGTTCGGAGCGTTCCTTAATACAAACCATTGGTCGTGCCGCGCGTAATGATCGTGGCCGTGTAATTATGTATGCCGATAAGATCACCGACTCCATGCAGCTTACCATGGATGAAACCGACCGCCGCCGTGAAAAGCAGGTAGCCTATAATACAGAACATGGCATTGTGCCGACCACCGTTAACAAATCAAGGGAATCTATTATGGAGCAAACATCGGTAATGGATTTTGCAGGTGGAACACACAAAGCTTATGTAGAAGCAGACAGCGTTTCATTGGCTGCTGACCCTATCGTTCAATATATGACCAAACCCGATCTGAAAAAAGCGATAGAAAACACCAAAAAGGAAATGGTTACCGCGGCAAAGGACATGGACTTTTTGATGGCTGCCAAATTACGCGATGAAATGTTCGCCCTGGAAAAAATGATGGAAGAAAGGTTTTGATATGTGGATGTGACTTTGTGATGATGTAACAATTATTTCGCCCGCGCGTCATATTTTTGATTATAATAGCACCCTAATCCGTATATCTGTTGGATGTCAAAATTTTATGAAAAATCATATCCAAACATTTTCTACGTTTTAAACTTATATTTGTAGTCTTAAAATTAAACAGAGATGATACTTATCCGCTTTCTGCTCATATCAATACTTGTATTATATATCATACGCAATCTTGCCCGTTGGTTATTACCTATGCTTTTTCAAAACATGGTAAATAAAGCACAACAGCAACATCAGCAACAACAATACCGCAGTCAAAACCCACCCGAAGGGAAAATAAAGGTTGATTTTAAACCACAAACCAAAAGCCAGATCCCGGATTCGGAAGGCGACTTTGTGGACTATGAAGAAATAAAGTAGGCCAATGGAACCCCATGAGGTATTTAAGCGGCGCCACTATGGTACGCCGGAATCGTTCACTTTGATCACCACCAATTACATAGTAATGGCTGTGGGGCTTTCTATAACTACCTCGCATCATAAAATACATTGGTTTTTTTGGGTAATCCTTGGTTTACTTGCGATTTACAATGTTTTTAGCCTACGCCGAAACTGGTCAGAATACAACAAGGCAAGCATCATTGCCTATATCATTGGTACCGCGGGTTTAGGGCTTCTTTTCCTCATGTTCTGAGCTGACTGATACACCCTATTCTTTTCAGCAATTAATTATAATTCCTTTTCTCAGTCAAATTTCTATTTTTGGGGATTATATTATCCATTCAAAAAACTTAGATGAATAACTGGTTCAAGCAAAATGGCATCCACCTTGCCGTTATCGGGATATTTTTAGCGATATGTTTCTTTTATTTCACGCCTGCTTTCCAGGGGAAAACTTTGGGACAAAAGGACGTAATAGGCGCTCAATCCACCCAAAAAGAAATAAACGATTATAGGGCAAGAGACACCACCATTTTGTGGACCAACCAGATATTCGGCGGTATGCCGGTATTCCAGATCTGGGCCCCTTATTCCAGCAATATCACCAAGCACATCATTTCTGCCGGGAAAGCCATATTTCCCAATCCTATTGATACCGTATTATTATTCCTTTTAGGCACCTATTTCCTGTTTTGTGTATTAAAGCTTAATCCATGGCTTGCTGCGGCAGGGGCGGTTGCATTCACATTTTCGTCTTATAATATCATTTTGCTGGTCGCGGGGCACTCCAACCAGGCTTATGCCATAGCTTTATTTGGACCGATATTAGCCGGCATTATTTTAACCTTAAGGGGAAAATACTGGCTGGGCGGCGCACTTACAGCGCTTTTTTTATCTTTGGAAATAGGCGCTAACCATGTGCAGATGACCTACTACCTAATGTTTGCCATCGTCATATTGATGGGCATTGAGTTGTATCACGCGATCAAGGGTAAAAACACCTCGGTGTTCCTTAAATCCCTGGCTTATCTTGGCGCTGCCACCGTATTGGCCCTGGCAATAAATGCTTCCTTATTATGGAGTACTTATGAATATGGCAAGGAAACTATCCGCGGGCAATCTAACTTAACTCAAAACACCAAAGAGCCCAGCAACGGCCTTGCCAAAGATTATGCATACCAATGGAGCCAGGGGGTAGGCGAATGCTTTACCTTTTTAATTCCGAATGCTTATGGTGGCCCAACCGTAATAGCACCCGATCCAAATTCAGCAGTTGTAAAAGTATTCACTGACAAGCAGGTACCTCAAGATCAGGCCATTAATATTATCGGGCAGATCCAGAGCAGTTTCCCTGGCTTCTTGACCTATTGGGGGAATAAACCCGGTACCAGCGGACCATTTTACTTTGGCGCGGTTATCTGCTTCCTATTTGTATTTGGCCTGTTCGTGGTAAAAAGCCGTATCAAGTGGTGGCTTTTGGGCACCATTATATTAACCATGCTGCTTTCTTTTGGCGGCAACTGGCCCTATGTTTCTGATATTTTCTTTAAATACGTCCCGCTTTATAACAAGTTCAGAGCGGTGGAATCCATATTGGCCGTGGCCGGTATTTGTTTCCCTATTTTAGCCTTGCTGGCTATCAAGGAGGTGATCACCACAACTGATAAAGCAACGATCTTCAAAAAACTAAAGATCGCGTTCTATATCACGGGTGGCCTCACCTTAATATTGATCGTAGCGCCGGGTATTTTTCTGAGTTTCAGGGCATCCGACCAGGCGAGCGGTGTTACTGCACTGGCCCAGGCATTAAAAGGCGATAACGCGACCGCCAATGCGGTAGCTAGTGCTATGGTAAAAGACCGCACAAGCCTAGAGCAGGCCGACGCTATCCGAACCTTTGTTTTTATCCTGATCGCTTTTGGTATTTTATGGGCATTTATTAAGCAAAAGGTTAACATTACTGTGCTTTCAATAGCTTTTTTCGCTTTGATTTTGGTGGATATGTGGCAGGTGGATAAACGCTACCTGAAAGATGAAAGTTTTGCTCCTAAAGATGATAACACCCAACCTAAACCGCGCGAGGTTGATACTTTCATTCTGCGCGACACCGACCCTGATTTCAGGGTATTGGATTTAACTCAGGACCTTAAATCTGACTTCGTATCACCGTTTTTCCACAAATCAGTTGGTGGTTATTCTGCCGCGCGGTTAAAGCGTATTGAAGAATTATTTGATAGCCAGTTCTCCAAAAGCCTTAACCAGGATGTGCTGGATATGCTGAACACCAAATACGTTATCACTGCGGATCAAAAAACACAGGGGGTTAGTATGCGGCGCAACGCAACAGCTTGCGGCAATGCCTGGTTTGTGAAGAGCGTTAAATATGTCAAAAATGCGGATGAGGAAATGCAGGCTATTACTGCCTTTGCGCCGAAAGATGCGGCTGTTGTCGACCAGCGCTTTAAGAGTCTTATCGATGAAAAAGGAGTTGGCTTTGATCCTAACGCAACCGTTAAACTGGTACATTACTCACCAGACCACATGGTTTACCAAAGTGGTAGCACGACATCATCAATAGCTGTATTCTCGGAGATCTACTATGACAAAGGCTGGAAAATGTATGTTGATGGTAAGGAGCAACCTTTCTTCCGTACGGATTATATTTTGCGTGCAGCACAATTACCTGTAGGTAACCATAAAGTGGAATTTATCTTCCATCCGACATCTTACTACGCGGGTGAGAAGATCTCATTGGCAGGTTCCATATTATTGGTGCTGGCTTTGGGCGGGGTGGTTTATTCGGAAACGAAGAAAAAGAAACCGGAAGCTAAAAAAGCCTGACCGGTGATTTTTTGATCAAAATATTACACAGATAGATAGCGATGGGGTTGAAACCCATCGCTATTTTTTTTAATCGTTAGTTCTCCTATTCTTCACCCAATACCAGCCCAAATTAAAAGCGATCACCAAATGGTTAAATAGGGTTGGCACTAATCCATAATACCGTTTCATAATATTAAAACGCTCCTGCAAGCTCTGGCGGTGCTTTTGTTTTGACATCCCCCCCACCAAATATTTGGCTACATAGCCTTCAACCTTCACAATCGTTTTAGCCTTTTTAGCCGCCCTGATGATCCAGTCGATATCAGCACTTAACTGGTATTGTCTATCGTAGTGTTCGGTTAATGAGCACCTGATATAAATAGCCTGGTGACTTACACTCATACCATATTTAAAGCTGCGCCAGGTAAACTGTTCAGGTGCCTTGTGCCTGCGCTGCCCCAGGCTTTCGCCCTGAGCATTTATCATTTCCGTTTCCCCATAATAAATATCGGCATCATCAGTAGCCGTGAAAACTTTGGCAACGGTATCCGGGGCGTAGATCTCATCACCGGAATTCATAAACAACACATAGTCGCCGGTAGCTGTGGCTAATCCCTTATTCATGGCATCATAAATACCTTCATCCTTTTCACTGATCAGCCTGATCTTGTCCTGGTGTTTTTTGATAATATCCAATGTTCCGTCATTGGAAAGGCCATCAACTATAATATATTCTATATTAGGATAGGTTTGATCTAAAACCGAAAACATGGTGCGCTCAATATCTTTAGCGTTGTTATAAACTATGGTGATGATGCTTAATTTCGGTTTAAACATTTATCCCTCCCGTTTCCTGTCCAGGAAGCTTTAATAGTTCATGATATAATCGGATATGCTTGTTGGCAATGATCTCTTCCGAAAAATGATCCATCACCATTTGCCTGGCCTGGCGGTTTAATTTCTCCTTATCAGGATGGTTAATGATCCACTCCATGCCATCAGTAAAGCTCTCTGCTGAGCGATAGGTCGCCAGGTGCCCATTGTATTCATGCTTCACCATATCAGGTATACCGCCTGTCGTAAAAGCTATTACAGGCGTGCCGCACGAAAGGCTTTCCATTACGGTATAAGGTAAGTTATCCTCAAGCGACGGGATCAGGAATGCATCAGCGGCAGCGTAGCAATTTGCCAGTTTTTCATCATCGCTGATCGTTCCCAAAAAACTGGTCTTAAATGGAAAATCGGGCATATCATCCGTATTTCGGTTTCCAAATACCACCAATTCTACATCATCAGCTTTGGCACCCAGCCTCGCCTTTAATAACGCCAGGCTTTCCAACAAGTAACTGGTTCCTTTATGCAGGTCCTTCCGTGAGGGCATAAACCCGCTCAGCAGGATAAATTTGCCTGGCGTAAATCCTGCCCGCTCTTTAGCTACTTTTTTATCCGCAGGTTTAAAAATAGCAGTTTCCAAAGTATTGGGCACTTGTGCGATCTCCCGCCCTTTCATCAGGCTGCTTGCCTTTACCGATGCCTCCATCCAGGTGCTGGGAGCGATCACCCTGAAATCCAGTTTAGCATAGGCATTCCGTTTTTGCTTCCATATCCGGTGCGATTCATCATCGGGGGCTGAGTTTTTAAGCAATGGGCAGTTACCACATTCGTGCTGAAAATTATCACAGGTATAGCGCACATGGCAACCACCGGTAAAGGCATTGCTATCGTGAAAGGTCCATACTACAGGTTTATTCAATTTGGCGATCTCCGCGATATGCTTTGGATTTAAAAACCCGTGATTTACCCAATGCAGGTGAATAATATCAGCGGTTTTAACATCCGGGTGATGAATGACTGATCGCCCGAACCATGCGAATGAAAATGGTGTTTTAAGCGCCTTCAGGTATCTTTTGGCCCATATCCGTTCTAAGATAATAATGGCAGCGGTATAGGCTTTTTGAATAATATTCCTGTTAAAATCACCTACTTGCAGATTTTTTCCAAATTTATAGTGAACAATTACTTTAGAATCAATATTTTGGTTGAGTAATGCACGATTAAGCCGCATACAGGCCCTGCCTGCACCGCCGTTGCCATCGTAAGTATTTAAATGCACTACCTTTATCATGTCTCAAAAATACATTTATTCAACTCAAATAATTTTCAACTGATATGAAAAAACTGTACCTGCTATTATTTGCAGCTATCCTATCGCAAGGCTTTGCCAAAGCCCAAAGCCCCGAGGTGTATTTTGCCTCTTATCCTACCCTTACGCCCGATGGCAAAACCGTAATTTTCAGCTATGAGGGCGACCTTTGGAAAACCGATGCAGGCGGCAATGCTGTCGCCGTAAGGTTGACTGCCATGCAGGGTGAAGAGACCAATCCACGGGTATCTCCTGATGGTAAATGGCTGGCCTTCTCCTCCAATCAATTTGGTAACACCGACGTATATGTGATGCCGCTTACCGGGGGCGAGATCAAACAGCTTACGTATCATGATGCGAATGACCTGGTTGATTCCTGGAGCTGGGATTCAAAATCCATCTATTTTACCTCCAGCCGTTACAATGGTTTCAGCGAATATAAAGTAGGCCTGAACGGTGGTACCCCATCCCGCTTATTTGGAAATTATTTTAATACCATACATGGCGTAGTTGAGCATCCGCAAACCGGCGAATTGTTTTTCAACAATACCTGGGAAAGCTTATTCTTTTCGCAACGCAAGCGCTACAAGGGCGCCTACAATCCCGACATACAATCGTACAATCCAAAAACGAAAGCCTATAAACAATATACCGATTGGATAGGTAAGGATTTTTGGGCAACGCTCGACCAAAAAGGAAACATCTATTTTGTATCTGATGAACTGAACGAAGAGTATAACCTGTACACCTTTGTTGGCGACAAAAAAACTGCACTGACCCAATTCACTACCTCCATCAAAAGGCCCAATGTAAGCGCCAATGGCGAAAAGGTGGTTTTTGAAAAAGATTACCAGTTGTTTGTATATGATGTGGCATCGAAACAAACCCAAAAGTTAAATTTTACCATCTTCCGTAATAATGTATTATCTAAGCAACAAGAGTTTGACGTAAAAGGTAAAATTGAGTCGATGGATGTATCGGCTGACGGTAAGAAATTAGCTTTTGTATCCAGGGGTGAGCTATTTGTGAGCGATGTGGAAGGCAAGTTTGTGAAGCAGATAGAACGCGGCAATGCCGAGCGCGTAGGCGAAGTGAAATGGCTGCCCGATAACAAATCGCTGCTATTTACCCGCACTCTGGGTGGTTACTACAACTGGTACACCATTGCAGCGGATGGCACAGGTCAGGAAAAACAAATTACCAGCGATAAGCAGAATAACCGCCAGATCGCTGTTAACAAAACCCACACCCAAGGCGTTTATTTGAGTGGTCGCGAGGAAGTTAGGTTGATCGACCTGAAAGCGCTGACCAGCAAAACAGTCGCGAAAGATGAGATTTGGGGGTTCCAGACCGCGCAGCCTTATATCTCGCCCAATGGCGAATACGTAGTATATACCGCCCACCGCAATTTTGAGCAGGATATATTTGTATATGGCATCAAAACCGAAAAAACATTAAACCTGACCAACAGCGGTGTTACTGAATCAGAGCCATTCTGGTCGCCGGATGGTAAATACATCTATTTTTCCTCATCGCGTACCCAGCCGCAGTATCCTTATGGCGCACGTGACGTACATATTTACCGGATGCCGCTGCAAAAATTTGACGAACTGTATAAGCTGGATAAATTCAGAGATTTGTTTAAGGAGGAGAAAAAGGAAAGTGATAGCGATAAAAAAGACAAAAAAGCCGCTGCAAAAAAACCTTTATCTGAGCAGCCTACACCAAAAGCGCCTGCGGATATCGTGATCAATACCGAATATCTGATGAAACGCCTGGAGCGCATCAGCCCAGATTTTGGCAGCCAGGCATCGCCTTATGTGATACAGAAAGGTGATAAGACGCTGGTTTATTATACATCAGACCAGGCCGAAGGCAAACGGGCAGTTTATCGTACTACCCTGCAGCCATTTGAAGAAAACAAAACAGAAAAAGTAGCCGGAGGAGATGGTGTTTATGGTTTTGATATTGTGTCCTCGGGTGATAAATATTACCTGCAGGCATCGGGCGGCATCTTCACCCTGAACATTGATAATAACAAAATGGATAAGGTAGATATCGGTCTAAAATTTGACCGTAACCTTGACGGCGAGTTTAAGCAGATGTTTGATGAGACCTGGGCCGGATTAGAGGAAAACTATTATGATGGCACGTTCCATGGTGCAGATTGGAAAAAAATGCACGACCGCTACAGTGTGTACCTCCCTTATGTTACCAACCGCGCCGACCTTAGACTATTATTAAACGACCTTCAGGGCGAGCTCAACTCATCGCACCAGGGCTTTTATTCCAATGGCAACGAGGAAACCAAAACCCTGCGTTACCACACTATGGAAACCGGGATCGTGTTTGATAATGAGGATCCATACAAAGTAACAGAATTGTTGAAAACAAGTGATGTTTACCGTGCCGGTGTGGATATCCAAGCAGGCGACCGACTGAAAGAAGTCAACGGCGTGTCTGTAGATGAAAAGCAGGACAGGAATTTTTATTTCACTAAGCCTTCGCTGGACCAGGAGATGGAACTCACCTTCGACCGTAAAGGCAAGGATATTACCGTAAAGCTGCACCCCGAACCTGCCGGAGAATTTACAGGCAACTTATATGATGACTGGATAGAGCAAAACAGGGATGTTGTTAAAGCGAAAAGTAAAGACAGGATAGCCTATGTCTACATGAAAAACATGGGCGGTGGTGCATTGGAAGAATTCCTGGAAGATATGGTGGATGATGCCTATAAAAAAGATGCCCTGATCCTTGATCTGCGTTACAATACCGGCGGTAATGTGCACGATAATGTGTTGAAGTTTTTGGCACAGCGCCCCTACCTGCAATGGCAATATCGTGGTGGTCAGAAAACATCGCAGCCCAACTTTGCACCCGCAGCAAAACCGATCATCCTTTTGGTGAACGAGCAAACCCTGAGTGATGGCGAAATGACCGCACAAGGCTTTAAGGCTTTAGGCTTAGGCAAGATCATCGGCACCGAAACTTACCGCTGGATCATTTTTACCAGTGGCTCAGGGTTGGTTGATGGTTCCTTTTACCGCATACCGGCCTGGGGATGCTTTACGCTGGATGGCAAAGACATTGAGAAAACAGGAGTAACACCAGATATCACTGTAAAAACAACCTTTACGGATAGATTGGAAAATAAAGACCCGCAATTGGATAGGGCCATTGAGGAGATCATGAAGGATTTGAAATAAAAATAAAACATCGCCTTGCAAGCTTGCCTGACTGAAGGCAGGCTTGCAATAGCGGATTGTTCTGTCCGTCCGTTATTATGTAGACATCTACGGCGGACAAAGTACGAGTATACACATTTAAGGTTTTTACCTAAATAAATTGGTTAAAAACCTTTTCTTTGCATCCTTAATGAGCAACGAACTCACCGATAAAGCATTTTGGGCTAATTACTGGGAATCAAAAACTGATTTGGCATTTGCCGTACCTACTGACTATACTTTTCATAAGCTGTTAAAAACGATAGTGGAGGAAAATAAAACTACCTCAGCTATTGAATTAGGTGGTTTCCCAGGCTACTATGCCATTTTCCTAAAAAAGTATTTCGGCGTAAATACCACGCTGTTTGATTTCTATGTACATCAGCCTGTTTTAAAAGAGGTATTGCAAGTCAATCAATTAGCCGAAAAAGATATTGAAGTAATAGAGGGCGACCTGTTCAAATATCAACCCGAAAAACAATACGACCTGGTGCTTTCATGCGGATTGATAGAGCATTTTAATGATACCCAAGATATCATAGCCCGTCACCTGCAATTTTTAAAACCGGGTGGTACCTTGTTCATCACCCTGCCTAACTTTACCGGCGTTAACGGTTGGGTGCAGCGTAAATATGATATGAGCAATTACGATAAGCACAATATCAGCAGCATGAACCCGAAGTTGCTGGCCGCTTATTGTAAAGAGTTAGGGCTGAAAAATGTGGAAGCTTCCTACTACGGAAGATTCTCCATCTGGCTGGAAAATATGGCCCAGCAATCAGGATTGGCTAAAGCTTTTCTAAAAGTTTTATGGCTGACTGGTAAGGTTGCTACCAAGATAGTGCCGGTAGAGAGTAAATCGTTATCGCCTTATATTGTGGTGAAGGCTACGAAATAATTTTATTTCTTCACCAAATACTTCACCTGCAACTGCTTAATAAACCGCACCCCACGTTGCAGTAAATTACCTTTACGTTTACCCAGGAATTGCTTGATGGCCTGGTAGGCCTGCTGGTTTTCCTTGAGTTCAGTCGGAAATTGTTTCACAGCCTTGCGGGCGACATGCACCTGGTAGGTTTTTTCATTATTGGAGTGTACGCCACTGCCATCATGCCCGATATTCTGGATCAATGAATGCGAGGGGTTAAGTGTTAGTCCGTCCTTTAGGAAGATAGACGCATACCAGCGGATGGCCCAGGAATTGTTTTTACCCGATTTAAACTGCTGCATCTGCTTCCAGAAATTCATGCTGCCCTCTATCGAAAACCAATTGATCTTCTGCTTATCAAATTGCTGCATCAGCTTATCTACATCCGGCTCAAAATCTTTCCAGGCCCTGGCCCATGTGGCCCAGCCCCAACTGGTAGCTGCCCGGTAGAAGAAGGTTTCAGGTAATTTCTTATCATGCAGATCATACATATAAGCACCGATATGCATTACCTTTTCTTCCGTCGCATAGCGATTAAGCGACTCGTTAAAATACTGGAGCGAATACGGCGAAGACAGCAGGTCATCCTCAAAAACGATCACCTTATCATATTCATTCACCAATTTGGTTACCCCGCTGATAATGGAATTGGCTAAACCTAAATTCTCTTTCCTTGTAATTACTTTGACAGATTTGAAACCCGTTACCTCTTTGGCCATCTGCCGTACCTCTTCTACCTTGGCTTTGTCGGCTTCGGTTTTGGGCCCGTCAGAGAAAATAAATAAACGCGATTCCTCCGCCAGCAAATTCTTTTGCAATGAGCTTATGGTACGGCGCGTATGCTCTGGCCGGTTGTAAACAAATAAGGCTATCGGGGCCAGGTTCTGCATAGGTATTGGTTAGAATATCTCCAGTTGATGATCCGCTTTTTTGCAAAGCACCGTATAGGCGCTGGCGTACTTCTCTTTGGCATTTTTACCCAGGGTACTAATCAGTGCATTTTTTACCGCATATTCGGCGTTGATCTTCAAATCGGTTATCAGGCTTTTTGGCTTCTTTTGGTTGATATAGGTATTAAACTTGGTCACCTCAGGCTCTATCATCGAGGTCAGGTCATTTTCAATTTCAAACCCTTCGGTACGCAATAAATATCGCAGCGAAGTTGGTGTGTACACATTAATATGCCCGTAGGCCAAAAAATGTTTTATTTTATTATCAACACCTGCTTTGTAATCCCTCGGCACTTCGATAACACAATAATTAGCCACCCGTTTTAATTCGCGCAGCAGCAAACGCTCGTGCTCCACATGCTCCAATACGTGTGACAAGATGATCAGATCGAAGGTATTATCTTCAAAAGGCAGTTTATAACCATCAAATAGCTGCACCGATTTCAGGTTGGCAATATCCCTTGTTTTGATATGCTCCACCCCACTATCGGATATCTCCACAGCATGATACTCTGCTGCAAAATTCTGATCTGCCAATAGCTTTAAAATGCTACCATCACCGGCGCCAACTTCCAATACCTTTTTAAAGGTATAGCCCTTGCAAACATCAATAATATGCTGCGCTTTATATTTTGCGCCCAGCATGCGCCAGGCCTCGTCGTGCTTTTGATAAAATTCGTCGTAGGCGGTTTTAACATTACCGCTGATGATAGATTGCTGCATGAAATGCGAAGATAAAATTATAGCTCAATATTGCCAGCAGATTTATTTTTGCGCTGATTCACTGTCAAATTTATACGATTCAACTATTTAATACTGATAAAGTTTGATTTTATTGTTTTACCGTAAACTCTGTGCGCCTGTTTAATTGCCGGCCGGCCGGATCATCATGTCCGTCCGGAAGGGAGTTAGGTGCTTTAGGAATACTTTCGCCATACCCTTTGGCAATTATCCTGCTTTTAGCAATTCCCTTTGAAATAATATAATCAACACAGGATTGAGCTCTTTTTTGCGACAGCTTTAGGTTATAAGTATCGCTGCCGATAGAATCCGTGTGCGATCCTAATTCAATTTTTATAAGCGGATTATCATTCATTGCCGCAACCACTCCGTCCAATGCTATTTTAGATTCGGGGCGTAGATCTGCCTTGTTGAAGTCATATAAAATATTTTTGATGACAATAGGTTTATTGATCTTAAATTCCTGCAGGCAGATATCCGGGTTGATCAAAGTATCTGTTCGGGGCCTGGCTAATGCAGGAACTACTTTTGTTAAATAGCCGCTTTTTTCAAATACAACCTTATAGGCATGATTAGCTGTAGCCTCGAAATTATAAACAGCATTTTGACCAGTTGTTAGCTGTTGTAAAGTTTGTTTTGACATAGAATCAACCAGGCTGACCTTAACGCCAGGCAGTGGTTTACCTGCGTCACAATCGATCAATATTCCTGTTATAAAGCTTTGTTTAAATTCTCCCCTGAACAAGTTCAGACAGCATTCAGATTCGCGATCAGAACTGATATAAAATTTACTTTTATTGCCGGGGTCAGGGTAAAAATATAGATCATCCTTTGATGAATTTACAGGATAGCCAAGGTTGGCCGGGCTTGACCATTGGCCGTTATTGCTGAGACTTTCAAAAAGGTCAAACCCGCCCAAGCCTGTAAAACCCTTTGAGCTAAATACCAATCGCTGGTGTTCATTATCATAAAGTGGCGATTGCTCATCAAACGGCGTATTTACAATTTTGCCCAGGTTAACCGCGTCAACCGGGTTGCCGGTATCATCTAAATTACTCACCCATATATCATCACCTCCCTGCCCGCCTGGTTTATCCGACACAAAGAACAAGCGTTTACCATCGGCCGTAACAAATGGCTGCAACGCATTAAATCCTTCAGCATTTATAATATTGTTCAATTTTTGAGGC
This sequence comes from Mucilaginibacter sp., assembly GCA_035489035.1. Taxonomy (GTDB): domain Bacteria; phylum Bacteroidota; class Bacteroidia; order Sphingobacteriales; family Sphingobacteriaceae; genus Mucilaginibacter. The sequence continues at coordinate 21,879 of DATHKT010000018.1, read as the reverse complement.
GCAGACCAGGTATTATTTACCAATTCGGTATGATAAATGGCCATCATGGTTTTAGCTGCTTGCCGGTACCAACGGGTCAGGTACATTCTTTTTCCGGAGGAATCAAGAGATATGGTGCCATACTCCCCATTTTTTTCCTGATCAGCAAAATTAAGCTCAAAAACAGTAGGCTCAGCCGCACCCTGTACAGGGGCGGTATAGATCTTATTTAGATGTTTTTTGTCATTTGCTACAAACCTGGTGGAGGTGAACCAATAGTTATTCTTATTCCTTACAAGAGCATAATCACCGCCGCCCGCATTCCATGGGCTAGCCATTTTGCTTATTTCTGTAGCCGGGTGGCCGCTGTACTGTTTTTCAGCAAAATAACAATTGGCGATCTCCCTGTTACCGAGTTCAGCAAAGGCATCGTTGTGCTTATATAGGATCACAAATTGCTTCAGCTGCTTTAAGGCTTCATGAAACTGTTGGCCTGCTCTCAGGCATATTCCATACCAAAGCCGGGCATAAGGGTAGTTATAGCCGTTATCTTCGCTTAATACCTTGTTATACCATTCGATAGCCTGTGAATAATTCTCATAAAGCCTGTAAGATTCCGCTAAATGGTAACAATTATAAAGGTATTCGCCGTGCCCGGGTTTTTTTTGAGTCCCGGCGCTTGAATAAAATGGGATTTTGGCTTGCGAAGATTTTTTATCCTCAACAGCTTTCCTGTAGTAATAGGCAGCTTCGTAATAATTTTTATTTTCAAACGCTTTATCAGCTTTGGATTTAAAAGTATGGTATTGAGCAAAAACCCCTGTTGATATGAAAAACGTACAAAATATAGCGTATAGGATTTTCATTTCCACAGGGTTTAAAATCTTGGGCATACAGGTGCCGGACCTTTAAAGCGCTTCTTGAATACATAACTTACCGATAGCTCAAAACCACCTTGCCCGCTTGTTGCGGCATTTAATGCCGATGTATTAAAATCATAACTGACACCTATCATTAAATTATTGAGATGATAGCCCACATCGGCCACCGCCGCATCATTGACACGATACATGCCGCCAAGTATCAGTCCCTTATCGTCCTGGAACTTTAGTTCGGAATAAATACCAATTGCTTTAATATGGTTTTTTTTCTGGCTGATATAGATGGCATGCGGTGTAATATCAAACACATCCGAAGCCTTGATACGGACACCGCCATGCACTGTATAACGAAGAGGCATCCTGGTATTTAACCCACCGGTAGCAAATGGATCTTTAGTACTGGTAAGGTGAGCGGCGCTTACGCCACCAAATAAATTCGCGGCACTTTCAGGATCGCCATCATAATAAAATATTCCTGCGCTGGCGTCAAAGACAGTGGCATTGGTGGTCGCAAAATTTTCAAAGCTCGGCATGGAGGGGTCATAGCCGGTTATGGGATTATACTGATCATCCAGCTGCAATTTATTGGGGTCGAAACTCCGGTTAATAAAACCAGCTTGGAAGCCAAATTGAATTTTCTTATTCCCATCCTCCGAAACCGTTATTCCGTAACCAAAAGATCCGTAAGCGGCAAAGTAATTATATCCCGCTGAGCCCGCTGCCTGGTTGATGATGTTTAAGCCCAACCCCACCCGGTCGGTTGGCTTGAAATCTACCGATACAGCGCCGGTTTTATAGCCATTGCTTATGCCCGCCCATTGATCTTTGGCATTTACGTTGATACGCAAGTCACCGTCTATCACACCGGTTAAGGCCGGGTTAAGCCATAACGGATAGGCATAGTATTGCGAAAAGTGAGGATCAACCTGTGCTTTCAGTGTATTTACCCCCCCTAACAGGAGCAGTACCGCTATAATTCCTGTTAGTTTTTTCACTTTAATAAAGTAATCGTTCCTTTTTTATTTACCTGGTGTCCATCATTCATAATAGCTTCAACATAATATACATATACCCCTACAGGCTCTTTTGTACCCTTATAAGTGCCATCCCACCCGCTCTGTTGGTTAAGTGATGTGTATAGCAATTCGCCCCATTGATCATATACATAAAATTTCAGGCTTTTTATGGTACCGCCGCGCACATACACTATATCATTTTTACCATCGCCGTTAGGGGTAAATGCATTAGGTACAAATATCTGATCGCCCAAAGGATTTGCTGCTGTCCCGGTTGCCGCAACTGAACCGGTGCTCAGCTGGCAGGAAGAGCTTCCGGTAGCACGAACAACGACTGTAACGCTTTGAAGCAATTGTAACCCGCTGACCGTGTGAGTTAAGCCTGCACTGCCTGAGCTTGGATCTGTAAATGTTTGCCCATTATCAATACTGACCTGGTAACCTGTAGCGCCGTTGACCGCACTCCATTTAAAAGTGACACTTGATGTTGTTGTTGCACTTACCGTCACCACGGGGGCATCAATGGCCTGTATCATCTGGATAGCTGCCGGGCTGCGTGATGTTGACACGCAACCGCTCACAGTATTTACAGCTTCGGCGTAATAGGTGGTATTGGCGTTTAAAGCATTGGTTGTAAATGGACTGCCCGTAAATATGATATTCCCGCCGGTTGAACTGGCATACCAATTAATAACAGCATTCTGGTCGGTGCTGCTTGCCGTAAGTGTGGCAGTAGTGCCAGGGCAAATTGAAGTGCCCTGGGCCGTTACCTGTGGCAATGGGTTAACAGTAACATTTACAGCTGCGCGTGATACCGAAACACAACCGCCATTATTTACCGCTTCGGCATAATAGATGGTATTTGCGATTATTGCCAAGGTCATAAAATTAATGCCTGTAAATACCGGGTTGCCTCCTGTGGCAGTTGTGTACCAATTATAAATTAAGCCTGCCTGTGGATTTGATATGTTCAAAGTAGCCGATGATCCGGTGCATACCGCAACCGGCGTGTTCACTAAAGGGACAGCAGGGCTGCCGGTAATATTTACCTGCGCAATTGCCAGTGGGCTACTGCATGATCCGTTTGTAGCCTGAACATAAAATGTTGTGTTCGCGCTTAGCGCAGATGTGATGTATGGATTACCGGTAAACAGGTGATTGGTTTTTGCCGGAGAATCATACCAATCATAAGTTACTCCCTGCTGTGGTGATGCTACGGTTAGCGTAGCTGCATTACCGGTGCAAATAGTTACCGGTGAAGTGACAAAAACCGGGGTGGCCGGGGTGGTTGCAATAATTATGCTGATCACATTACTTGTTAAAGGCGCTCCGCATGCGGCCGAGGAGACTATGCGACGATAATAAGTTGTTGCATTGATGACAGCAGGATCAAAATCTTTTGATGCAGCACCGGGTATATCATTGAAAGTGATATTATCGACAGAGCTTTGCCATTTATAAATATAAGCCCCATCACCCCCGGAAGGTGTGCTGCCAGTAATTACTGCAGGATTGCCGGTTGAGCAAAAAGCGATAACCGTGGGTACTGTAATTGTATTATTTGCAATGTTTTGCAATATGGTTATATGAATAGTATTACTTACTGATGGTGTAATACAGTTACTGGAAAGTATCATGCGCCGGTAATAAATATCCTGGGTTACCACCGGTGGATCAAAGTCTTTCGAGTTGGCGCCTGGAATATCATCAAACCCCACATTATTTAATGAGCTTTGCCATTTATAGGTATAATTGCCGTCACCGCCGGTAGGTGTGCTCCCCACAATAATACCCGGATCGCCGTTCAGGCAAAATGCCGTTATCGCCGGTGGTGTGACCGCATCGTTGGCAATAGGTGTCAACTGTGTTATTTTTATCTGGTTGCTTGGATCGGCACAAGCCCCGGTAATTACCATACGGCGATAATAAATAGTTGCAGGCAGAGCCACCGGGTTATAATCTTTTGAAGTTTCCCCTGCGATGTTTGTGAAATTTATGCCTTCGGTTGAATTCTGCCATTGGTAAGTAAACGCGCTTCCACTTACCGGGACACTACCGGTAATAGTTGCCAGATCAGATGGCTGTACACAACTGATCGTGTAGCTAATTGTATTATTTGTAGCCGGAGAGGATAAAGTAATGCTAACTACATTGCTTATCAAAGGTGTAGTACACGCCCCTGAAATAACTGTCCGGCGAAAATATATGTTAGCGCTTGTTAAAGGCGGATCATAATCTTTAGCAACAGCCCCGGCTATATTAGAAAAAGTGACATTATCTGCTGAACTCTGCCATTGATAAATATAAGTACCATCGCCCCCGGTAGGTGTGCTGCCCACAATATTGGCAGGATTGCCGTTTGAGCAAAATGCAGTAACAGCAGGGGCGGTGATAACATCGTTGGCAACAACAGGCAATACAGAAATGGTAATAACATTACTTGTTGATGGTACAACACAAGTGCCGGATGTAACTATACGGCGATAGTAAATGGTTGTGTTCGCAACAGGCGGATCATAGTCTTTGGCAGTTGCTCCGGCTATATCTGTGAAAGTAACATTATCTGCCGAACTTTGCCATTTGTAGGTATAAGTGCCATTACCACCTGTCGCAGTGCTTCCGGTAATGATGCCCGGATCTCCTGTCACGCAAAAAGAAATGGCCGCAGGTGCTGTTGTCACATTGCCGGATATAGCTATTGAGGATTGGACAGTGACATCATAATAAGAGTCGTAAATAGTATTCCCCGCAGCGGTAACCTGTCGCCTTAAGTTGAAAACGATATTGGCGTTTCCATTATTTATCAAAGCCGAAGTTTGATAATCTTTACCATTGATGACTCCCGGTGCATTAACCCAAACCCCACTTTGTAACACCTGCCAGGCGTAGCCGGTAGGGGCCGGAGTTATTACATCGCCGGTTATTATATTCGGAGCGCCGGAACACGTAGTGACAGGCTTCGGCGGAGCAGCTAAAATAACTTTAATCGTATAAGGTGTTGCCACGCATCCCGAAGTGAGGTTATAAATTACCGGGTTTGTAAAATTCTGTGCTATCCCGGATGCCGGTGCCAAAACGCCGCTATTGCTGACCGCAATTGTTGGTACCAATGCGGTAACATTTGTACCTGCTGCAACCGTTACGGTAATAGTATGATTTGTCTCATCAATTATCGTTGGGGAGATTTGCTGGGGGATGGAGAAGGTGGTGATAGTGCTTGGCAAAGCGCTGACCTGCAAATATTTAACTATATAGGTGTCGGTAAGAAAATTCTGAGCGGTAACATTGTTTGCCACGCAGGCAGAGGGATCAAAATCAACTGTCTGGCAAAATGAACCGCTCAATATTACGTCGTTATTATTGTCAACAGCTAGTTCGATCCCAAAGGTATTATTGCAGCCGGCGCTACCTCCGCCAAAAGCCCATTGATAGTTTCCGCTGGCATCATATTTCGCTACATAAAAATCTCTTTGACCGTGATCAGATACAGGTGCGGAAGCGTTAGTAGCAGGATTAAAATCGATTGTGCCACTAAAATATCCGCTTATATACACATTATTATTTTTGTCATTCCTGATTTGATAAGGAAAGGAATTTGCGCCACTCCCGCCTATATCTTTTGCAAACTGGAAAGTGCCATTTGATAAATATTTCGCCAGAAATGTGTCTTGGGAACCCGTGGATGTTAATGTGAGCGCGGGGCCAAATGTTAGCGAAGACGAAAATGCTCCTGTAATGAAAATATTATCGCTGGCATCAATCCCTACTACCGCTTGGCTGTTTACAAAATTCCCGCTTACAGTATTTACCCAAATTAATTTTCCTGCAGGTGTATATTTAGCCACAAATCCCGGCCCTGATGCACTATTTACAATATGATGTGCTCCTAATGGGTCAAAATCAACATTCCCGGTAAACGTTCCGGCTACAATAATATTACCGCTGGCATCAATTCCATCGCCAAAAACCTGGGTATCGCCTGAAACATCGCCAAGCCTTATGTCCCACAACAAATTACCCCCAATATCGTACTTGATAATAAGCGCATTGTATCCGCCACCCATTGCAGTAACCGGTGTTGCGCCGACGTTAACAGTTCCCTGAAATATCGCAGTTGCTATAAGGTTACCTTGAGCATCTGCGTTGATCTCTTCTCCTCTATCTGAACCAGAGCTCCCAAACGTTTTGGCCCATGCAACCGTCCCACTTGCATCAAGATGGATAATAAAAGCATCTTCGTCGCCCAGGCTTTGAAGAACGGTAGTTCCTGCTGTTAAAGTGGATGACTGATATTGCCCTGTAATAGTAACATTGCCATTATTATCTACGGTAAGATAGTTTACCTGGTCAAGCGCATCGCCGCCCATTGAAGTTGCCCAGATAAGGGTTCCATCAGGTGCATACTTGGCTACATAAACATCATAACCACCTACCGACGTCAAATTTCGAACTCCGGGTGAGGGGTCAAAATCTACTGTGCCGCTAAAATATCCTGTAACATAAATATTATTTTGTGGGTCACTTGCCATCCCTGTGGCCTTGCTATCACCAGGGCCGCCTATATCATTTACCCAAATAGGAGTAGCCGACTGCTGACATATCCCGATAAAAGGCAATATCAACAAGAATAAAACGAGCAGATAAGGTTTAAGTATATGTTTTACCATATTATATTACCCAAATATATCACTTAATGTGATAAAAGCATGTTTTTGTAAATTTTTGATTATCAATATCACAACCTATACTCGGCCTACCTTTTTTTGAGATTAGCCTGCTAAAAAAGAAGAATATTGCTAATTTGGCCAAATGTTTAGCTTAAAAAAAATAATCTTAAAGTACTTTCCGGTTGACCGGTTTCTATCATTAAAATCCTATTCACAAGAAGGGGAAGATATGGTTCTAAGATCATTTTTTGAGGGCAAAAAACATTATAAGGGGTATTATATCGATGTAGGAGCTCATCATCCATATAGGTTCTCAAATACACTTTTCTTTTATAACAAGGGCTGGAAAGGTATCAACATTGAGCCAACTCCAGGTGCTATAAAGTCTTTTAATTTTTTCAGGCGCAGGGATATAAATTTAAACATTGGTATTAGCAGCAAAAGGGATAAGCTAACTTTTTATTGCTTTAATGAACCGGCGTTAAACGGCTTTTCTAAGGAACTTTCAGAAGAAAGAAGCCGATCTTCAAAGGTTTATAAGATAATTGAAGAAAAGGAGATTGAAACATATCCGCTCGCCGAAGTATTGGATAAACATCTGCCGCAAGGCCAAAAAATAGATTTTTTCTCAATAGATGTTGAAGGACTGGATCTTCAGGTTTTAAAGTCGAATAATTGGGATAAATACAAACCCGCTTATATACTGGTGGAAGACAAGGTAAATTTTACCAACCTTTCAGATTCTGAAGTCTATACCTATCTGGAAGAAAGGGGTTACGAGATGGTTGCAAAAACAATGAGGACGTTATTCTTTAAACTAAAATAACAGACCACTGAATTGTAACATGACTGAATAGTTGCTGCCAGACGTTGTTTTATATCCCTAAACAGTTAGCTTCCTTATAAAAAACGGTAGTTGTAACGCGGTAAAACAAGCCTGGAACGATCCCGCTGAACGCAATGTTTTTAAACCCACTTTTGGTTAAAAAATCGATACCAGCTTTATATGCTGGCCTTTCTGAATTATCGAGAACTATTACTCCTGAGGCTGACAAGGCATTTATAGCCTGCTTGCAGCAATTTACCCGGTCACGCCCATCTATTATGATTACATCAAACTTTTCTTCGAGTTTAATGGGCATTTTACAGTAATCTCCCCCGTAAACCAAATCACAAAATATCATTTCGGAGTTATCCGGCTTCTCTTTAACTAACTTATCATACCAATCCTTATTATGCTCCACCGATACTACAATAGCTGCGTGTTTAGCATAAAAGAGCGTGGAGTTCCCGGAGCCGAATTCAAAAACTGCGTGCTCTTTTTTTATTCTTTCACTGATAAAATCAATAAACGGATAGGTTACCCAGGGGATTGGATTGCCATCCTTATCGAACGCGGATTTAGCATTAAATGAGTTAAACCACCCAATCTCGTCAAGATATCCCTTATGATTAAATGATAATAATGCTTTCAGTCTCGATGGCTGAAACAATAACTTTAATGTAGATGAATATTTACTCAATGCTTAAAGATTTTTTTAAAAAGCGAAAATAGAAATAATGATCGTAACATCATTATTCCCTGTTCGCTCACCTTTGAAATAAATACAATAAGAAATACGGCACTTGCATAGGCGATGAGTGTAGCGATAGCCGCGCCCATCATCCCCATATGAGGTATTAATACAAGGTTTAGTACAATATTTACAATCGCACCAAATCCGGCGCGGATAAAAGTAATCTTATTATAGTTTTCAGCAATTAAATTCTGGGTACTTGCTGCGCCCAAAAAAACAAACACGCCCGACCAGATATGAACCGATAATACCGGAGCGGCATACGCATATTCAGGCTTATATAGTTTATAGATCAATGGTGAAGCAAATGTGATGATGATGGCTACCGGCACACTTAAATAAACCATCAGGTCATATAAATGTTGCATCCTTTTTTTATACCTGTCGATATCGTCCCTGCGGGCATTTAAAATAGCCGGGAATAAGGAAGTTACAATTACAGTGGGAACAAAATTCCAGGCCTCACTAAGCGAAGCAACCGTGGCATAGGCTCCCGATTCCCTAACGCCCTTCATATTCTGCAACATGATCTGATCAATTTTCATATATAGCGCCACCATAATGCCTGATATGATCAACGGCCATGAATAGGCAAGTAACTTTTTTGCTAATACTGAGTTGTAGGTCCATTTTAAAATGCTCCTGCTTTTCCGCTGGTAAGTGAGGTAATAGCCAATGGATAACAGCAAAAAATCAAAAGCGTAAGCATACACAAAATAAACCAGGGGCATTTTGTAATAAATCAATCCCAGTTTAATTACGGCAGATAGCAGGTTGCCCACGATCTGTACCTGCATAATATACTTCGATTGTACCTGCGATTGGAAATAAGCATCAATTACTGTGAAAGCTTGTATGATACCTATAGTCGAAAAAATGAGTACATAACCATAAGGTGTTCCTTTAGCCGGGTAAATGTGATAAGCCAGCCAGATAAGCGGGATGCAGCAAAATCCTGCAAACACCTTCATCCAAAAGGATGTACCTAATATCTGGTCCCGATTTTCTGGAAACTGATGCAACTCCTTTACGATAAACTGATCGAGGCCGAGTGTGGCAATGGCAGAAAAGAAATAAATATAAACCGTACCGCCGCTGATGATACCATTTTCGCCCCTGCCCAAATAATTGGCAACACTAATGCCAACTATCATCTTGATCAGCAGGCTGCCTATACGGCCAATAAATAACATCCCGGTATTTTTAAAATACTTCTCGAGTGCTTCCTGATCAAATCCTGGGATACCGGGTATGCGCATAGTTTGCAACAAATGTATTGTTTTTGGTTGATTTAGTTTATTGGTTGATTTGTTGAATGGTTAAGGAGTGCTATAAGGGATGTCAACAAAAAAGAGCATCCTGTTATTACAAGATGCTCTCTATTTCTATTAAACTCAATAGTTAATCCGGACGAGAAATTAAACTTAATCAACTACTCTCTCAATCAACTCAGTCAACCAAAAAAATTACTGATTAACAAACTTTTTAGCGTTTACTCTTCGTTCATTCTCGTTCAGGAATATCTTACGCATGCGGATACTTTGCGGGGTTACCTCGATGTATTCGTCAGCCTGGATATACTCCATTGATTCTTCTAACGAGAATTTAATAGCCGGAGCAATACGTACGTTGGTATCACTACCTGATGCACGCATGTTGGTTAACTGCTTGCCTTTGGTCAGGTTGATCACCAGGTCGTTATCACGGATGTGCTCGCCTAAAACCTGTCCTTCGTAAACATCAGTTCCCGGATCGATATGGAAACGGCCTCTATCCTGCAATTTATCAATCGCAAAGGCAGTGGTTTTACCGGTATCCATAGATACCAATACACCATTTAAACGACCAGGGATAGTACCCTTCCAAGGCTCATATGCTTTAAAGCGATGTGCCATAATAGCCTCGCCACCTGTTGCGGTCAGTACGTTGTTACGTAAGCCGATGATGCCACGTGCCGGGATATCAAATTCCAAATGCTGCAAATCGCCTTTTGGCTCCATAACTAACAGGTCGCCTTTACGTTGGGTTACCAGCTCAATTACCTTACCGGCAACTTCACCTGGTACATCTACTATCAGCGTTTCAATCGGCTCGCATTTAACACCGTCAATTTCTTTTATAATAACTTGTGGTTGACCAACCTGCAACTCATACCCTTCGCGACGCATGGTCTCGATCAGTACCGATAAGTGCAGGATACCACGGCCATACACCAAGTACGAATCCGGCGACTCGGTTTCGATAACCTTCAACGCCAGGTTCTTTTCCATTTCCTTGTATAAACGGTCACGTAAGTGACGTGAAGTTACAAACTTGCCTTCCTTACCAAAAAACGGTGAAGTGTTGATGGTGAACAGCATATTCATGGTAGGCTCGTCAATTTTGATAACGGCCAGTTGTTCCGGGTTTTCAAAATCAGCAATGGTATCGCCAATGTCAAAACCTTCAATACCCACTACAGCGCAAATATCACCCGAGCTTACCGAGGTGGTTTTTACTTTACCCAATCCTTCAAAAGTGTAAAGCTCTTTTATTCTTGATTTCTGGATAGTGCCATCACGTTTCACCAACGATACCGGCATGTTTTCCTTAATGGTACCACGGGCCACGCGACCAATTGCGATACGACCCACGAAAGAAGAGTAATCCAATGAGGTGATCTGCATCTGCAAAGTACCTTCAGCAACCGGTGCCGGTGGAATGTTGGCCAAAATAGCATCCATCAATGGGAAAATATCTTCCGTTGGTTTCTTCCAATCCGTGCTCATCCAGCCTTGTTTGCTCGAACCGTAGATCACCGGGAAATCCAGTTGATCCTCAGTAGCCTCCAGGTTGAAGAACAATTCAAATATCTGTTCGTAAACTTCTTCGGGGCGGCAGTTTTCTTTATCTACTTTGTTTACAACCACAATTGGTTTCAGGCCTAAAGCCAAAGCCTTTTGGGTAACAAAGCGGGTTTGAGGCATAGCGCCTTCAAAAGCATCGCAAAGCAATAAAACGCCGTCGGCCATTTTCAATACACGCTCCACCTCACCACCAAAATCGGCGTGACCAGGGGTATCAATGATATTGATCTTCACATCCTTGTACATTACCGAAACGTTTTTCGATACGATGGTGATCCCTCGCTCGCGCTCCAGGTCGTTATTATCCAATATCAATTCACCTGTCTCCTGTCCCTCGCGGAAAATGGCACAACTGTGTAAAATTTTGTCAACCAATGTGGTTTTACCGTGGTCAACGTGAGCGATGATCGCTATATTTCTTATCTTTTGCATGAAAATGCGGCTTCTAAATTTTGCGCAAAGATACGCTTAATATATCGAATTTTCAAGCCCCTGCAAGCCTTTTAGCGGAATAATGATGCGGAATTAACATTTGGGTGTCAATTGTTGAGGGACATTTGAGTCCATAGTCGATGGTCGATAGCTCATGGTTTTTAGTAGGACGTGGGTGTAATGGTTGGAGTGCTATGTTTATTATAAAAGTCGGCACTCCTCTCCACCCGTCATGCCGAATTTGTTTCGGCACCCCATCATCATAGCCTCTCCCTACTGCAAACTCAAAACTGCTAACTGAATTTGGGCGTTGCCTTCGGCCCGTGCTGTACGCTCATACTGCGCAGGCATTAACCGCGAGGCCGGTATCCGCTTCCATCACTAACGCATTTGTCTGAACCACAGATTTTTGTGATTATGCTGATTACGCAGATGTGAAAAGTTAAAACATCAGCGGCATCATTCAATCATAAATAATCAACGGTTCTGTTTTTGCCCTGCTTTCAGTGCAAGCTCACCACCCGTGTTATCTGCCATTTGTCATTCTTCAGCCGCCATATCACGATAAACTTATCGGGCTTGGATGGCGTTTCGCTTTCGGCATGGTTGATAAACTGGTGCAGGCCGATCTCTACCGCGCCGAAACCGGCTATGGGATAAACCTCTACGCTTCCCTTTACCAGCACCCGGGTCACCTTGCCGCAGATATTCTTTTTGATGGCATCCAGTACGCCTTGCTTCGAGGTCATCAGGCCGCCTTTATCGTGGTAAAACTCGATGCTATCGGCATAAATGGCCGCTTGCTTATCCATGTCGCAAGTGTTGTAGGCGTTAAAATACACGCTATCCATGTGCACAATGGTATTGTATAGCTTCTGGTCGCTGGTTTTATAAACATATCCTCCCTGGTTTTGGGCGGAGGCAGTAACCGAAAAGGTTAGGCTAATCACTAAAGCTAAAAGTGTTGACAGGTTAAATTTTTTCATGATGGCTTTTTGAAGTTGTACTTGTGACGCATGAAATCAGGGTGACGTTACACCGGGGGTAAAAACAAACTTACGAAGTTTTAAAATTCTACTAATGACTACGCATTCACATAATGCAGCCCCACGCATCCCGATTTAAATATCTTGGCCTCAACCAGTTTTAAGTTGAGCTTTTCAGGCAGGCTGGTATCTTCAAGCAAGCGTTTTCCTTCACCAACCAGCAGCGGGTGAATCACAAAAAAATATTCATCTATCAACCCAAGCGCCATCAATTGCGAGCGCACGCTTACCCCACCGATAGATATCTTTTTGCCGGGTTGTTGTTTCAGTTTACGTATTTCGCCTTCCAGATCATCACGCAGGATCCTGGCATTGCCTTCCACGCTTTGCAATGTTTTGGAAAAAACGATCTTATCGATAGCGGTAATTCCTTGCGCAAAGTCATCCGTTGCCTTAACACCGGTTGGGGTTTTCGCAACATTGCTCCAATAGGGAAACATCAGCTCATACATTTTGCGTCCGGAAACGCTCAGGTCAACATCCTGCATCAGCTCGGCAAAATAGGCGTGAATTTCTTCATCGCCATTAAATTTGGTGTGGTCATAGCAGGCATCTATGCTGAGATTGATGCCAAAAATTACATTTCTCATCGGGTTGGTTTTGGTTTCGATCTATTTTGCTGAATAAAGATCAAAAATAAAATATTGCATCCATCCCAGCGAGGGCGATATGCGACAAAAAAAGGGGTGTTTTAGCCAAGGTTAGTTTATTAGTCATTGGTCATTAGTAAGGTGGCGATATATTCTAAAACCCGAATTGTCCGGGACAAATGTTGTACTCAATAACGGACGGACAGATTGGCTTATTGGTCATTAGTCATTAGATCGCCACTTTACAAGCACTAATGACCAGTGAAAAATGACTATCTTCCAAAAGACCACACCAAAAACTTCGGCATGGCATCGGCCCAGGTAGCTGGGTTATGAGATCCGCCAACCATTTCGAGGTATTGGATATCAGCCGGGCGACTGTAGCCTTTGGTTTCCAGTTCTTTGATCAGGTCTATGGTGTCATCAATAGAATCGATAATGCCATTTTTATTACGATCCGCAACTTCATCTTTGGTACCGGTTTGCAGCCAGAATTTCAGATCGGGTTTAGTAGCCGCGTTGCGGATAATGCTGTGCATAATGCGGTCATTTTCGGTATAGCCTTTGCCCAATTCCTTGCTTCTCCACCAGAACGAGCCGGAGAATACACCCACTTTATTAAAAAATTGAAAATTGTTCCAGGTGATATCCATAGCTGAAAGGCCACCCAAGGAAAATCCGGCGAAAGCTGTAATATCAAAATCCTGGATGCCGGTTTCTTTTTTGATGGCCGGCAGTAATTCGGCAGTAATGAATTTGGTATAGGCCGCAGCTTTGGCGCCACGCTGTTTATAATCAGGTTTGCCGGCTACGCCGTATTCCTGCAAACGCTCATCGCCTGCATGGATAGCGGCAACCAGTATGGGTTTTACCTGGCCTGCTTCGTATAAATTTTCAAGGGTTTCTTTTAAACGGAGATTTTCTGCTTCCTGGCCGTCATTTAATAGCAGCAGGTTAAGCGGCTCGGATAGTTCATATCCTTCCGGCATCAATAAGGTGACGGTTATCTCTCTCTTCAGCGAATCAGAATTTAGCGTAATTTCTTTTTCGGTTACATCCATTGCGGTCACAGTCCAACTCGGGTACATCTTCTTCAAAAATATTATAAGGGGGCAAAAATAACTTTATCCGTTTATTTAAATTGCATTTACGGAATAAATTGACAGAATGTTGTCTTTTTAAATCAAAGCACTTAACTTACAATCACAAAAAACTACCAATTATTTTGACTGAACAATATCATAAATTCTATTCGCATAATTTGGGTCTCGACGTGGAGATGCTGGTTTTTGGCGACCGCGGCTACCCGGTAATCCTGTTTCCCACATCGCAGGGGCGTTATTTTCAGAATAAGGATGAGGGCCTGATAGAAGCGGTGAAATGGTTTGTGGATGAAGGCTTTGTGAAAATATACTGCCCTGATAGTTTCGACTGGCTAACCTGGTACAACAAGGGCGTGCATCCGGCCGAGAGGGCGCACAACTATAATCTTTATGATAAAATGTTGTACGAAGAGCTTGCTCCCTGGGCCATGCACGAAACTGGTGTGGGCAAAGTAGCTACCGCAGGTTGTAGTTTTGGCGGTTATCACGCGGCTAATTTCGCCCTGAAACATCCCGACAGAACGGGTCATTTGTTCAGCATGAGCGGCTCATTTGATATGACACAGTTTACCGATGGATTTTACAACGATGACGTGTTTTATAACAACCCGGTAGATTTTTTGCCGGGCGGTAATCAGCCTGAACTTTGGCAAATGAATATTATACTGGGCACAGCCGAACATGACATTTGTCGCGAGGATAATAACAGGCTATCAAACATAATGGCACAAAAAGGTATTAACCATTGGTTGGATGTGCGCCCGTTTGCAAGCCACGATTGGCCGATTTGGAGGGAGATGTTTCCGCATTATCTATCAACCATTAAATAGAACCAAGAGTCAAGAGCCAGGAATCAAGATTTAAAACAGATACTTTATGAAAAAAATAGGCATTCTTTTTGGGCAGGAAAATTCATTTCCGCAGGCCTTTGTTGACAGGATCAACCAAAAGGCTGAAAAAAATATAATGGCCGAGTTTGTACGCATTGATAAAGTAATGCAGGCCGAACCATTGGATTACGCGGTGATCGTCGATCGTATATCGCAGGATGTACCCTTTTACCGGGCTATGCTGAAAAACGCGGCTATCTGTGGTACGGCCGTGATCAACAATCCTTTCTGGTGGAGTGCTGATGAGAAGTTTTTTAACAATGCTTTGGCGGTAAAGATCGGCGTGCCGGTACCAAAAACGGTGATACTGCCATCAAAAGAGCTGCCTGATGATACTACCGAAAAGTCATTCCGCAACCTGGCTTACCCTTTGGATTGGGAAGGAATATTTAAGTATGTGGGTTTCCCGGCCTACATGAAACCTTTTGATGGTGGCGGCTGGAAAGAGGTTTACCAAATTAACAGCCTGGACGACCTGTGGGATAAATACAACCAAACCAAGCAATATGTGATGATGCTGCAGGAGGAGATCATTTTTGAGGATTACTTCCGTTGCTATTGTATTGGCGGCAAGCATGTGCGCATTATGCAGTATGAACCACGTAATCCGCATCACCTGCGTTATGAACATGGCAAAGCCCCGGCTGCCAAAAAGCTGTTGGAAACGGTGAAGGATTATGTGATCAAGCTGAATAAATATTTAGGCTATGATTTTAATACGGTAGAGTTCGCCATCCGCAACGGCGTGCCTTATGCCATTGATTTCTGCAACCCGGCGCCTGATGCCGAGGTGACCAGCGTGGGGCAGGAGAATTTCGACTGGGTAGTGGAAACCGCGTCCGATTATGCCATTGAACGTGCTAAGAAAATAAAGGACGGACAAGACAATCTGACCTGGGGTGAATATGTGAAAACAGGGGCCGCTAAGCAGGACCTGCTATCATCAGAAAGAAAAATTGAGAAGAAGGCTGCGAAAAAAGAAGCTGAAACCGTTATGGTAAACCATGCCATTACGGATGAGGGCGCCTTTAAAAAAGTAAAAGCAAGCACTAAGAAGGCTGTTAAAAAATAATATTTAATGATTTGTCATACTGAACATAGTGAAGAATCTATTCGCCATTAGACGCTTCATTACGTTCAGTATGACAAGTAGATATAACCCCTAACCAATTATGACGAACGAGTTTACCTTAGGTGTTGAAGAAGAGTTTATGGTGATTGACCCTGTGAGCAGGGAGCTGAAATCGCATGAGCAGAAAATTGTTGACAGCGCGCAAAAGATCCACGAAGACCAGGTAAAGGCCGAAATGCATCAGGCCGTGGTTGAAGTAGGCACTCACATTTGCCGCAATACCGAGGAGGCACGTAAGGAAGTAGGCAAGCTGCGGGGTACGGTTGCCCAGTTAGCCGGAGATATCGGTCTGCGGATAGGTGCGGCGGGTACACACCCTTTTTCGCACTGGCAGCACCAGTTGATCACAGATCATCCCCGTTATTTCGAGATCGTGGATGAAATGCAGGAAGCTGCCCGTTCTAACCTGATCTTTGGTTTGCACGTGCACGTAGGTATCCAATCGCGCGATCTTGCTATCCATATCGCTAACCAGGTACGCTATTTTTTACCGCACGTATATGCGTTATCAACCAACTCCCCTTTTTGGGAAGGCCGCAATACCGGGTTCAAATCATTCCGCACCAAGGTTTTTGATAAATTCCCGCGTACCGGTATACCCGATTATTTCAACAGCATCGAGGAGTACGACCGTTACATCAAGCTATTGGTAAAAACAAATTGCATCGATAATGCCAAGAAGATATGGTGGGATATCCGGGTGCATCCATTCTTTGAAACCATTGAGTTTAGGATATGTGATTGCCCTATGCTCATAGATGAGACGATGGCTTTTACAGCGCTGTTCCAGGCCCTATGTGCCAAACTCTATAAATTGAGGCTGCAAAATATGTCGTTCATTACCTACAACCGGGCCCTGATCAACGAAAACAAATGGCGTGCGGCAAGGTATGGCATAGATGGAAAGATGATAGATTTTGGTAAGGAGATGGAGGTGAATACCCGTGCATTGATACTGGAACTATTGGATTTTGTGGATGATGTGGTAGATGAATTAGGTTGCCGCGAAGACCTGCAATACGTACACAAAATATTAGAGCACGGCACAGGAGCAGACAGACAATTAGCAGTTTACAATCAAAATAATAACTTTGCCGATGTGGTGGATTATATCACCTCACAAACATTGAAGGGAATTTGAGCAGAATGGGTTTACAAGACAAACCAGAAATAAAAGTAGCCATATTAGACCTGTACGATGGCATTGCCAACGAGGGTATGCGTGGTTTCCAGGATATATTGAATAAATATAAATCGAAGAATCAGCTTAATTTAAGCTACGAGATTTTTGATGTGCGTAAAAAGTGCGAAATGCCGGATTACCAGGATTTCGATATTTACATATCAAGCGGCGGCCCTGGCAATCCTTTGGAGACGGAAGGTACCGAATGGGAAAAGAAGTATTTCAACCTGGTAGATAAGCTGGAAGATCATAACCTTTCCAACAATCCGCAGAAGAAGCATGCTTTTTTTGTGTGTCATTCTTTTCAGTTGATGTGCCGTAAGTATAAGTTGGGCGAAATTAATTTACGCAGGTCTCCGTCATTCGGTGTGTTACCTGTGCATCAAACCAAAGCAGGTCTGGCTGATCCGGTATTCGAGAGCATGGCTGATCCATTTTATTCTGTCGACTCGCGCAGCTGGCAGGTGATCAACCCAAATGAACAACGCTTTGTTGAACTGGGCATGCAATTGCTTGCTGTTGAAAAGGAGCGCCCATATGTTGACCTGCCAAGGGCGATGATGGCTATACGTTTTAATGAATATTTTATTTCGACCCAATTTCATCCCGAAGCTGACGCTGCGGGTATGCAGGTATACTTAGCCAAGGAAGAAAAGAAAAAGGAAGTGGTGAGCGAGCATGGCCTGGATAAATACAACGAAATGCTGGAACGCCTTGAAGATCCGGATAAGATCATGCATACACAAAATACCATCATCCCCAATTTTTTGGACCAGGCGGTGATGAGTTTGCAGGAGGTGTAAGCTTCCCCTTTTGTCATTCTGAGGATAGCGAAGAATCTAATTCGCGAATAGATGCTTCACGATGTTCAGCATGACAAGTTTAATAGTTGATACAGACAAATATGGATCCATCAGCCAGAAAAAGCTACAACGACAATTTCACTCCTAAAAAATACGAGCGCTTTATAAACTCGTTAAACGAGGATTTGAAAACACCCGTTGCTTTTCGTGTGGCTGAAACGCCGGTTTTCCTGACAAATGATTTCCGTGATAAGCTATTGGCAGCGGGAGAAGATATCATCAACGTGATACTTCAACCCAATTTTAAAGAGTTTACTGAAAGGGCGATACCCCAAAAATGGCACGTGGCTAATGAGAATGATCACCCGCACTTTATCGCGCTTGATTTTGGCGTTTGCAAGGATGAGGGTGGTAATATTGTGCCTAAGCTGATCGAGCTGCAGGGCTTCCCTTCTTTATATGGGTTCCAGGTTTTTTTGGGTGATACCTATAAGGAGGTTTTCGATGTCCCGGATGACTGGACAATATACTTTAACAACTTAGGACGGACGGACTATATCGACCTGCTCAAAAAAACCATCATTGGCCCCTATCAACCCGAAGAGGTGGTATTGATGGATGTGAATGCTCATGAGCAAAAGACTTCGGTGGACTTCTATAAAACACAGGAATTGATAGGTACACCGGTGGTTGCCTTAGATGAACTTGTTGAAAAGGACGGGAAGCTGTTTTATCAAGCTGATGGTAAGTTAAAACCCATCAAGCGCATCTATAACCGGCTGATATTTGACGAAATAGAAGGCGATCCTGATATTTTTAACAACGTGGTTGATATCCGTAAATCATTTGATGTAGAATGGATCACCCACCCCAACTGGTTTTATCGCGTCAGCAAGTTTACCATGCCATTTTTAAGCGGCGACTATGTGCCAAAAACGGTGTTCTTACACGAGTTGGACAATATACCGGACGGACTGGAAAATTATGTGCTTAAGCCATTATTCTCCTTTGCCGGGCAGGGTGTAATTATTGATGTCACCAAGGAAGACATAGAGCAGATCAAAGACCCGGAAAACTGGATATTGCAGCAAAAAGTAAATTACGAGCCCGTAGTACAAGCGCCTGATGGTGGTGTAAAAGTGGAAGTGCGCCTGCTTTATCTTTGGCCAGATGGCGACAGCAAACCTACCCTCGCCATCAACCTTTCGCGTTTAAGTCGCGGGAAGATGATAGGCGTACGTTATAATAAGGATTTTGACTGGGTGGGCGGCACCGTAGCCTTCATGCCAAAGTAAAACCTTATACTATTACACTTGTATATTCGTATATACATTGTAAAATGTATTAAATTTGTTGCATGAATATTCAGTCGATCATAGTAGCCTTACTTTTTGCCGCTGCGGTTTTTTACGTTGGACGTTTGGTATACAAAAGCCTTACCGCCAAAAAAGGCTGTGGTTCAAACTGTAAGTGCGGTGTTGATTTCTCGAATATCGAATCGCCTAAACCCGATAAATAACATTTATCAGAATCTCAAACCGATTATATTATTTTATTAAGACAATTAATTTTTAATGTCTAAACAGGTTTTTCAAGCTGATACCCCCGGTAGGTGGACCCGGTTCAAATGGCTAAGCCGCGTATTGCTGATTGTATTGGCTGCTGCTGTGGTTGGTGCAGCTATTACGGTCACCTCCAAACAATATCCTGCCCTACCCAATCTCAACCCTGCTCCCAAAAAGCTGACCAAAGAGGAACTCGAGCAGTTAAAAAGATCAACCAAGTTTAAAGATTTTAAGATAGATACTGCGCGAATAGGTGCGTTAAAGCGCAACTTAAAGCTTCACCAGTTAAGGCATCCCAACAATAAAGACCGCATAAACGCCGGGTTTTACCGCGCATGGGAGCCCCAGGCCTACAACTCGCTGCTTGAACATATAGCGAGACTGGATATGATTGTAAGTGAGGGCTTTGTTATCACCCCAAATGCTGATACTATAACCGCCAAAATTGATACCGGTCTCATCAACCTGAATAAAAAATACAATAAGCCGGTATTAATATCGCTCACCAATTACATCAATTACGATGCGCAACATGGCGGCTTTGATACCAAGGATATATACCGGATCATAAAAAACAAGGATATGCGTACCACATTTATCAACAGTGTGGTTAACCAATTGGAAAAATATCATTTCCAGGGTTTGAATTTGGAGCTGGATGAGATCAAAGACCGCAATGATCCTAATTACCTGGCACTCGAAAAGGAATTTTATGAGATATTACATCCAAAAGGCTACCTGGTAACTACAAACGTATGGCCCGAAGATGATCAGTATGACCTGGTAAAACTGCAGCATTATAATGATTTCCTGTTCGTGATGGCTATTGATCAGCATAACGAAAGCACCAACCCGGGAGATGTGACCAACCAGCATTGGGTAGAGGAGATACTGGATAAGGTGTGTTCAAAAATACCAAGCGAAAAGGTTATACTGACTGTAGCAGGCGGCGGATGCGATTGGACCGAGGATAGCACCGGCAAATCAATAGGTTATACACAAGCGGTGAGTTTTGCCCAGGAAAACAAAAGTAAGATCACTTTTGATCCTTCATCAGCCAACCTCAATTACACTTATTTTGACCTGGATAGCCTGGAGCATACCGTTTATTTTGCTGATGCGGCTACCAATTTCAATATCATACGCAAGGCGGATGACTGGGATACCGGTGGTGTAGCTTTATGGAGGCTTGGCTCTGAAGATCCGCGTTTATGGACCTTCTTCCAAAAAAACCTTGCAATTGATTCTCTACGGAAAACTGGTCTCGATATCAAACGCTTACAAACCGTAGGTTTAAATAATAAAATAGATTACGCCGGCGAGGGTGAAGTATTGGACCTGGTAACGACCCCTACAACGGGCAAGATCAACGTTAGCATGGATACCGTGAATTTTATGGTAACCAACCAGCATTATATCACCCTGCCTACAAAATATGTGATCAGGCGGTATGGCTATGCCCCCGGAAAGATCGTTTTAACCTTTGATGATGGCCCCGACCCCGACTACACCCCACGCATACTGGATATATTGAAACGGGAAAATGTGCCCGCGGCATTTTTTGTGGTAGGATCTATGGCCGAAAAGAATATTTCGATCCTAAGACGGGAGTATGAAGAAGGCTATGAAATAGGCAATCACACCTTTTTTCACCCGGATATTTCCACCATTGGCATACAACGGGTAAACCTCGAGTTGAATGCTACGCGAAAGTTGATAGAATCGGTTACCGGCAGGAGCACCATATTATTCAGGCCACCCTTTAACGCTGATGCCGAGCCGCAAACACTGGCGGAAGTTATCCCGGTTGCTGAAAGCCGCAATCAAAGCTATATCACCATTGGGGAGTCAATTGACCCCTGGGACTGGCAGCCCGGCGTTACTGCCGACAGTATCCTTGCACGTACCATCAGGCAAAAGGATGCCGGGTCGATGCTATTATTGCATGATGCCGGTGGCGATACCCGCGATGAGACGGTAAAGGCCCTGCCCGAGATCATACACTTTTTTAAGAGCCATGGCTACAAATTTACCACCATTGCCGATGTTTTAGGCAAAACCAAGGCCGAGCTTATGCCCCCTATAAAGGATGATGCCAACAGCGGCAATGGTGGTAAATTTGTAGCCATGGCTCTTAAAAAAGTGTATGATCTCGGGCAGGGCCTTTAC